>NZ_CP188260.1:2881872-4322808 GCF_049994385.1 Rhodanobacter sp. Col0626 | reverse complement strand
GAATAAAATCAGCCACAGCTTGAAGCGCTTGCGCGCCGGGAATGGGCTAGTCTAGCAGCAGCCTCCGCGGCGTCGCCGCCCAGATATCCACAAGGGTATCCACAGGTCGCTGTCAAGCATCATTTGACAGTGGTGGCAAATACCCGACATACTTTCCAACCTTTTTATCCACATTCCCTTCGGAGTAAGCCATGAAGCGGACCTTCCAGCCCAGCAAGCTCAAGCGCGCTCGCACGCACGGTTTCCGTGCCCGTATGGCCACCGCCGACGGTCGCAAGATCATCAACGCCCGTCGCGCCAAGGGCCGCAAGCGCCTGATCCCGTAAACACCGATCCGGTAGCGGGGGCGAGAGCGATGTCTACCGCCGGGCTGCCGCGCGATGCGCGGCTACGTCGGCCCGGTGACTTTGCCGCCTTGCGGACAAGCAGCGGACGCGCAGGCGGCCGCTGTTTTCATATGCGCTATCGGGACAACGAACTGGGCCATGCCCGGCTCGGCCTGGCGATTTCCAAGCGCGTCTCCAAGCGTGCCGTGGAACGCAACCGGATCAAGCGGTTGCTGCGCGAATCGTTCCGGCGCGTGCGGCACCAGCTGCCGCCGGTCGACCTGATGGTCATGGCGCGCGAACAGGCGTCCGGCGTGCCCGGTCCGCAGTTGCTGGCCGAGATCGATGGCTTGTGGAAAAAGTTGCTGGCCGGCCGGTCAGCAACGTCCGAACCATTGAAGCGGGCTGACGACACCACCACAATCGTGCGTTGACCTTTTCCCTTTTTGTCTCCGCGGCGTTGGTACGTGTCGTGGCGTTACCCGGATTTGTTACGCGATGAATCAAACGCGCACCTTCCTCATGTTCGCCATGCTGGCTGTGGCCTACCTGCTTTTCGTGGCCTGGGAAAAGGACTACGCCCCGCAGCCGCAAGCTACGGTCGCCAGCGCTTCCAGTACTGCGGCCGACGGCAGCGTGCCGGGCGCCATCCCGTCGGCATCGACTTCCGAGGCGACGCCGGCGATCGCTGCCGACGGCACGCATGCGCCAGCGACGCCGGCTGTTTCGCAGCTGGTCACCATCGACACCGACCTCCTGCATCTGGAGGTCGACACCCGCGGTGGCAGCGTGGTACGGGCCGACCTGTTGGGTTATCCGCAGGCGCCGCGCACGCACAAGGCCCCGAATCCGCCGCCGACCGTGCTGCTCGCCAGCGACGAGTCCCATTACTTCGTGGCGCAGAATGGCCTGGTCAGCAGCAGCGATATCGCGCCGCAGGATCAGCCGAATCACCAGGCGATGTTCCAGAGTGCGAAGAGCTCCTACACGTTGGCCAAGGGCCAGGACACCCTGGATATCGAACTGACCTGGCAGGATGCCGCCGGCCTCAAGGTCACCAAGATCTACAGCTTCAAGCGCGGCAGTTACGTGATCGGGGTGAACCAGCGCATCGACAACGGTAGCGCGCAGACGTGGCAGGGCAACGCCTATCAGCAATTGCTGCGCGTCGAGCCGCCGAAACCATCGAGCTGGCTGAAAGGCTACATAAATCCGGAATCGCGCAGCTTCCAGGGCGCCGCCTGGTATACCGGCGAGAAGTTCGAGAAGCTGCCGTTCAAGGATTTCAGCGAAAAGAAAGACGCGCTGGACGGTCAGATCAAGGGCGGCTGGGCCGCGATGCTGCGGCTGTACTTCTTCGCCGCGTGGATTCCACCCACCGACCAGACCGATCATTACGTCACCCAGACGATCAACCCGGATAGCGCGCATCCGCGCTATCTGATCCGCGCGGTCGGGCCCTCCTTCAGCGTGGCGCCCGGCAAGAGCGTCGATACGCCGTCGCGCCTGTACCTGGGCCCGAATGTGCAGGGCACGCTGGACGCGATCGCGCCGGGGCTGAACCTGACCATCGATTACGGTATGTTCAAGATCATCGCCGTGCCGATGCACGCGGTGCTGTCGTTCTTCCATGGGATCACCAAGAACTGGGGCCTGGCGATCATCCTGCTGGTGTTGGCGATCAAGGGCCTGACCTGGAAGCTGACGGCGATGCAGTACCGCTCCAGCGCCAAGATGCGCAAGCTGCAGCCGCGCATCCAGGCATTGAAAGAGCGCTATGGCGACGACAAGCAGAAGATGCAGCAAGCCACCATGGAGCTGTACAAGAAGGAGAAGGTCAATCCGATGGGAGGTTGCCTGCCGGTACTGATCACCATGCCGGTGTTCTATGGCCTGTTCTACGTGCTCGAGTACAGCCTGGAATTGCGCCACGCGGCGTTCCTGTGGATCCCCGACCTCAGCGCGCCCGACCCGTTCTACATCCTGCCGATCATCTACGCGCTGGTGATGCTGGGCACGCAATGGCTGAACCCGGTCGCCGCCGGCATGGATCCGGCCCAGGCAAAGATGATGAAGGTGATGCCGTTGCTGTTCACGGTGATGTTCGCCTTCTTCCCCGCCGGCCTGTGCCTGTACTACGCGGTCAATGGCCTGGTCGGTCTGGGTCAGCAGTGGTGGGTCACCCATCACATCGATCGCGAGCAGGACATGGTCAAGGCCGCCTGAGCCTGATCCACATGCGCATCCGTCAGCCGCGACCGGGCAACCGTCGCGGCTGACTTCGTTTAGAGTCCAGGGTCATGACCGAGCACACCACCGATACGATCGCCGCGATCGCCAGCGCGTCCGGAGCTGCCGGCGTGGGCGTGGTCCGTGTATCCGGGCCGGCGGTGCCATCGATCGCGCAGGCGTTGTTCGGTCGAGAGCCACGATCGCGTCACGCCCATTTCGCCGCCTTCCGCGACGGTGCCGGCGAGTTGATCGATCGCGGTCTGCTGCTGTACTTCCCGGCTCCCGCCTCCTACACCGGCGAACCCGTGCTGGAACTGCAAGGCCACGGCAGCGCGGTGCTGCTCGACGGGTTGCTGCGTCGTTGCTGCGAACTCGGCGCGCGGCTGGCGCGGGCGGGTGAATTCACCGAACGCGCCTTCCTCAACGGCAAGCTCGACCTGGTCCAGGCCGAAGCCGTCGCCGACCTGATCGCCGCGCGCTCGCAGGCCGGCGCACGCGCCGCGCTCAAATCGATGGAAGGGGTGTTCTCGCGCAAGGTCGAGGTAGTGCTGCAATCGTTGATCACCTTGCGCGTGCACATCGAGGCGGCGATCGACTTTCCCGAAGAGGAAATCGACTTTCTCGCCGACCCGGCCATTGGCCTGCGCTTGCAAGCCGTACGCAGCGAACTGGCCGAACTGCTGCGCGAAACGCAACGCGGCCTGCGGCTCAACGACGGCTTGCGCGTCGCCATCATCGGCCGCCCCAATGCCGGCAAGTCCAGCCTGCTCAATGCGCTGGCCGGCAGCGACCGCGCCATCGTCAACGCAGTCGCCGGCACCACCCGCGATGTGCTGCGCGAAAGCCTGAGCCTCGACGGCATCGCGCTGGAACTGGCCGACACCGCCGGCCTGCGCGACACCGACGACGAGGTCGAGCGCGAAGGCGTACGCCGCGCCCATGGCGAACTGGCCCGTGCCGATGTGGCGCTGCTGGTGACCGACGCTTCGCACGTGCAGGACGATCTGCTTCTGCTCGCCGGACTGCCGGTGAACGTCGAACGGCTGGTGTTGATCAACAAGATCGATCTCGATCGCGCGACGGCGCATGGCGAGTCGCGTGACGGCCTGACCTGGCTATGGGCGTCGGTGAAAACAGGCGTCGGTCTCGAGGCGTTGCGCGAACACCTCAAACAACTGGCCGGCGCCGGCAGCGGCGAAGGCGCCTTCAGCGCGCGCCGCCGCCATGTGCTCGCGCTGCAACAGGTCGCCATCCATCTCGACCACGCCGCCGACGTCCTCGCCACTCGCCACGCCGGTGAGCTTGCCGCCGAAGAACTGCGCCTGGGCCAGCATGCTCTGGGCGAAATTACCGGCAGCTACACCAGCGACGACCTGCTCGGCGCCATCTTTGGCTCGTTCTGCATCGGCAAATGAGCCAACACACTACCGTGCGAGCAAGTCTTCGACTTCAGACAGGGTCGGCATGCCGGCTTGCGCGCCGAGCTTGCCGACCGACAACGCGGCGGCAGCACAAGCCTTGCGCACCGCCGTGGCCAGGCCTTCGTGGAGAAACACCGCCAGCGCGGCGTTGAAGGTGTCACCGGCGCCGGTGCTGTCCACGACATCGACGTTGAAGCCGGCCTGGTGCGCTGGCTCGCCCTGTTCGCGATACCACGCGCCTTCGGCACCGCGGGTCAGCACGACGGGAGCCGGCGCGAGTCGCATCAGGTTGCGGAAATCTTCGGCGGGATCGGCGCCGAGCAGGATGGCAAGTTCGTGCTGGTTCGGGGTGACGTAGCGGGCCAGCTTCAACCATTCGGCGGGCAACGCTCTTGCGGGCGCGGGATTGAGGATCACTGGCACGCCAAGGCGGTGGCCGAGGCGGACGGTGGCTTCGACCGTTTCCAGCGGAATTTCCATCTGCACCAGCACCGCGTCGGCGCGGGCGATCAGCGATTGTGCGTGCTCGACGTGGGCGGGCGTGACGCAGTCGTTCGCGGCGGGCACCACGATGATCTGGTTCTCGCCGTCGGCGACCGTGATCGAGGCGGTGCCGCTGGCGCTGTCGTTGAGTCTGACGAGATGATCGAGGTTGATGTTCTCGACCGCCAGGCCGCCGTGCAACTGTTGGCCGAAGCCGTCATCGCCGATGGCGCCGACCAGTGCTACCTCGGCGCCCAGTCGTGCCGCGGCCACGGCCTGGTTGGCACCCTTGCCGCCGGGCACGGTGAGGAAGCGCTCGCCGAGGATGGTTTCGCCGGGGCCGACGAAACGCGGCGCCTGGGTCACCAGATCCATGTTGATACTGCCGACCACGACGATGCGTGTCATCTATTGCGCCCCTGCGCCGGGTTCCCGATGTAGGCGAGAGCTTAACCGTTGTGGCTTTGCGGGAGCGGCTTCAGCCGCGACGGTTTTTCACGAGAAGCGTCGCGGGTGAAGCCGCTCCCACAAGACGAGCCCTGCCCCGAGCAACGCCTGAGGCGTTGCAGCATTCAACGGTCAGGGGGATGGCGCGCGGCCGACGCCGCTGTCACCGGGCAGCAGATCCGGCGCGGGACCGGCCACGGCGAGCAGGGATTGCGCGTAGCTGTCCTCGATGCTGACGGTGGAGACTTCGTCCCACGAGAAGAACGAGGCTTCGCGCATCCATTCCGCGTCGGGGCTGAGCTCCTGCATGTTGAAGCCGTCTTCCTCGACGTCGACCAGCCGGCCGATGTAACAGACCTCGGCTTCGTCCTCGCTGTCCACGTGCACGCCGATGACCGGTGCCTGGGCGCCGGCGGCCTGGATGACTTCGCGGATGTTGTCCAGCGGGAAACCGCGCGGCGGGCGCGGCAGGATGTGCTTCAACGCCAGTGCCTTCTCGAAGAAGGCATGGTGCTTGTCGGGCACCTCCAGCTCGGAGATGTCGCGGTGGCGCATCACGTACATGCCATCGTAGGTGATGCCGTCGCCGACTACCCACAATAGAAAGAATTCGCGCCCGACGCCGCCCACGTAACCGCAGAAGCTGCCGTGCTCGAGCTCTTCGCGCCACAACCGTACCAGGGTTTGCTTCTGCTGCGCTTCGCGCAGCTGGGCACGCTGGCCGGTGTTTTTCAGTTCAATAATGTTGCTCACGGGGTCCATTTTAGCAGACCGGCCTGACCGGCTTGTTTACAGGATGTAGCGGCTGAGATCTTCGTTCTGGACCAGGCTGCCCAGGTTTTTATCTACCTGTTCGGCGTCGATGCAGTATTTTTCGCCGGATTTGTCCGCCGCCTCGAAGGAAATTTTCTCCAGCAGGCGCTCCATCACGGTATGCAGCCGGCGCGCGCCGATGTTCTCGGTGCGCTCGTTTACCTGGAACGCCACTTCGGCCAGCCGATCGACGCCGGAGTCGGTGAATTCGATGGTGACGCCCTCGGTGCCGAGCAGGGCCACGTATTGCTTGGTCAGGGCGTTGTGCGGCTCGCGCAGGATCCGCTTGAAGTCGTCCACGCTGAGCGCGGACAGCTCGACCCGGATCGGCAAGCGGCCCTGCAGTTCCGGGATCAGGTCGGACGGCTTGGCCAGCGAGAACGCGCCGGAAGCGATGAACAGCATGTGGTCGGTCTTGATCGGACCGTACTTGGTCGACACGGTGGAGCCCTCCACCAGCGGCAGCAGATCGCGCTGCACGCCTTCGCGGCTGACCCCGGCGTGGCCGTGATCGCCGCGCTGGGCGACTTTGTCGATCTCGTCGATGAACACGATGCCGTTCTGCTCGGCCGACTCCATCGCCTGGGCGCGGACCTCCTCGTCATTGAGCAGCTTGCCGGCTTCCTCGTCGATCAGCAGCGGACGGGCCAGCTTGATCGCCAGCTTGCGGCTCTGCGTCTTGGCGCCGCCGATGTTCTGGAACATCTGGCGCAGCTGGGCGCCCATTTCCTCCATGCCGGGCGGCGACATGATTTCCACGCCCACGTTCATGGCGAAATCCAGCTCGATCTCGCGCTCGTCCAACGCGCCTTCGCGCAGCTGCTTGCGCAGCTTCTGGCGGGTATCGTTCTCGATGGCCGGTGCGGGCGCGTCGTGGCTCCAGTCGGTCGGCTGCTGCCGGCGCGGCAGCAGGGCGTCGAGGATGCGATCCTCGGCGCGATCCTCGGCCTGCGTGCGCACGCGTTTGGCCGCCTGCTCGCGGGTCAGTTTGTAGGCCACGTCGGCCAGGTCGCGGATGATCGACTCGACATCCTTGCCGACATAGCCGACCTCGGTGAACTTGGTCGCCTCGACCTTCACGAACGGCGCATTGGCCAGCGTGGCGAGGCGCCGCGCGATCTCGGTCTTGCCGACCCCGGTAGGCCCGATCATCAGGATGTTCTTCGGGGTGATCTCGTTGCGCATCTCCGGCGCCAGCTGCATGCGCCGCCAGCGACTGCGCAACGCCACCGCCACGGCGCGCTTGGCGTCGTGCTGGCCGATGATGTAGCGATCGAGTTCGTTGACGATTTCGCGAGGAGTGAGTTCGGACATGGTAAGGCCGGGATTTGGGAGACGGGATTGGGGATTTGGAAAAGCTATGGACTGCGGCGACGTCGGAAGGCGAGGCTCTTACGAATCTCGAATCCCGTTTCTCGAATCCCGTCCATCGATGAGCAACTCTTCGATGGAAATGTTGTGATTGGTGTAGATGCAGATGTCGCCGGCGATCTTCAGCGCCTTCTCGACGATGGTGCGTGCATCCAGTTCGGTGTTTTCCAGCAGCGCCATTGCCGCGGATTGCGCGAACGGGCCGCCTGAACCGATCGCGATCAGGCCGTGTTCGGGTTCCACCACGTCGCCATTGCCGGAGATCAGCAGTGACACCTCCTTGTCGGCCACCGCCAGCATCGCCTCGAGCTTGCCGAAGCGGCGATCGGTGCGCCATTCCTTGGCCATTTCCACGGCGGCGCGGGTGAGGTTGTTGTTGTGCTTTTCGAGCTTCTGCTCAAACAGCTCGAACAGGGTGAACGCATCGGCGGTGGCGCCAGCGAAACCGGCCACGACTTCAGCTGTCTTGCCGAGGCGGCGCACCTTGCGCGCATTGCCCTTCATCACGGTGTTGCCCAGCGTGACCTGGCCATCGCTGCCGATGACGACGCGGCCTTCGCGCCGCACGCAGACGATGGTGGTGGCGTGAAACGATTCCATGGGGGCTCCGCAAAGAAAATGTTTGAATGGATGAAGTGGGGTCGTGGGGGTGGCGCTTCAACGTTGGAGCGCTTGCTCCCCCTCCAAGCAGGGGAGGCTGGGAGGGAGTAGGGCTTTTGACTTGAAGATCAAGGGCGAACCCCTCCCCGACTCTCCCTGCGAGCTGGGGAGGGAGCAAAGCGTCACGGCTTGCGTTTCGCCCTTGGGTGCGCCGCGTCGTAGACCCTGGCCAGGTGCTGAAAATCCAGGTGGGTATAGATCTGGGTGGTGGCGATGTCGGCGTGGCCGAGCAGTTCCTGCACCGCGCGCAGGTCGCCGGAGGATTCCAGCATGTGGCTGGCGAAGGTGTGGCGCAGCAGATGCGGATGGATGTGTTTCGGGATGCCTTGCTGCAGCGCCAGCTTGTTCATGCGCAATTGCACCGTGCGCGGATGGATCGGCGCGCCGCCGCGACCGCGGAAGATCGGGCTGTCGGCCTGCATGCCTTCTTCGGCGCCAAGCACACGCAGTGCCGCGATGGCGTGCCGGCCCACCGGCACGATGCGGGTCTTGCTGCCCTTGCCGAGCACGCGCACCTCGCCGTCGTCCAGACTCAGGTCGAGCCAGCGCAGGCCGACCAGCTCGGACAGGCGCAAGCCGCTGGAATAGAACAATTCCAGCATCGCGCGATCGCGCGCGGCGAGTTTGCCGCCGCTGTCGGTTTCCACCAGCGCGCTGGCCTCGTCCACGTCGAGCACTTGCGGCAGCTTGCGGCGTACCTTGGGGCCGCGCACGCCAAGCAGGGGATCGTTGTCGAGCTGGCCTTCGCGGTTGAGCTGGCGGAACAGGCTGCGGCAGGACGACAGCAGGCGTTGCAGGCTCTTCGGCGCGAGCCCGGCGCGATGTTCATTGGCGATGAACGTGCGCATCCGGTTGGCGTCCAGTGAACCGAACGAATCCACCTGTTGTTCCTGCATGAATCGCAACAGCTTGGCCAGGTCGCGGCGATAGCCGGCAACGGTGTGTGGCGAAGCGTGGCGCTCGTCGGCGAGACGGCCGAGCCAGCGCTCGACCTGTTGTTCGGGTGCCATTACCGGCTCACGAAACATCCCGCGAGCGGGCCAGCGCGGCGGTGATGGTGGCCGAGATCATCTTCAGGAACAGCGTGCCCATGCCGGGCTGGAAGCGGTCCGGATCAGCGCTGCCGATGGCCAGGATGCCGCAGTCGCCCAGCCGCATCATCGCGACCGAACGGATCTCTTCCGACTCGGCGCCGAACAGGCGTTGCAGCTTCTCGGCGGACAGGCGACCGGAAACCGGCTCGTTCTTGTGCAGGAATTCGGAAAATTCCGGCAGCGCGTCGGCGCCGCCGGCGATCTGCTGCAGCCAGTCGGCGCGCGGCAGCCGCGGCTCGTCACCGAACAGCAGCAGGCGCACCTGTTCGGTGTGGAAATCCGCGCTGAGCCTGGCGATCACCGTGCGTGCGGTGACCTCCATCGTGTTCGCCCGCAGCAGCGCCACGGTGAGCGCATGCACGCGCTCCATCAGCTTCTCGTTTTCGGCGGCGATGCCGATCAGCTCGGCCAGCCGCCGCTCCAGTTCGGCATTCTTGTCGCGCAGGCTTTGCAGCTGGTACACCGCCAGTGACGACACCGCACCCTGCTCGCGCGGCATGGTGAGTTTCGCGGCCAGGTCGGGATATTCGCTGAGGAATTCCGGATGGCGCTTCAGATAGGCGGCGACCACGCGGGCTTGGGTGGCGTCGTCGAGCAGGGTTGCGTTCATGCGCGGATGTCCTCGGACCGTTGCGGGGCGTGCGGAGGTGCGTGCCGTCCATCTGGAGTGTGCGATGGACGCGGTCGCGCTTCAACCGCCGCGGCTGGAAACCGGCCAGTCGCCCTCGAACGAGAACGCCGCCGGGCCCGTCATCCACAGCGAGTGGCCGGGGCCGGCCCAGTCGATCTGCAAGCTGCCGCCGGGCAGGTCCACCCGCACATGGTCGTCGACCTCGCCGCGTTGATGCAGCACGGCCATTGCGGCGCAGGCGCCGGTGCCACAGGCCAGCGTCCAGCCGGCACCGCGCTCGTGCACACGCAAGCGCAGATGACCGCGATCGACCGGCTGCACGAAACCGGCGTTGGCGCTTTGCGCAAAACGCTCATGGCTGGACAACAGTGGACCGAGCCGCTGCAGATCAGGGTCGGCCAGGTCCTGCACCACCATCACCGCATGGGGGTTGCCCATCGAGACGGCACCGATGACCAGCGCGTCGCCATTCACATCGATGTCGTAGCGGTTCGCCGGTTCATCCGCGACGAAGGGTATCCGTGCCGGTTCGAAGACCGGTTCGCCCATGTCCACGATGACGTCGCCGGGCGCGATCAGGCGCACCGTCACCGGACCGGATGGGCTTTCGATCAGGATGTCATCGTTCAATGCCAACGCGCCGGCGCGGTGCAGCCACGCCGCCACGCAACGCACGCCATTGCCGCACTGGCCTGACGGTGAACCGTCGCCGTTCCAGATGCCGTAGTAGAACGCGCAGGCCGGATCACGCGCCGGCTCGATGCTCAGCAGCTGGTCGAAACCCACGCCGGTATGGCGATCGGCCAGCGCGCGGATCTCGAACGCATCCAGCGAAAACGCACGCTGGCGGCAATCCAGCACGACAAAATCGTTGCCGATGCCGTGCATCTTCCAGAAGTGCAGCGGCATGTCAGGGCTGGACCGCCGCCGGCATGGCGCTGCTGGCGGCAACGGCGGGAAGCACTGGAACCGGCGCGGTGGTTGCCGGCGCCGGCCGGGTCGGCGGCAGCACCAGCGGGCCCTTGTTGCCGCAGCCGGCAAGCGTGGCGACGACAAGACAGAACGGCAACAGCATGATGGATCGATGCATGGCGGGTTTCCTGTGGACTTCCGCAGTATAGCGATGCGCGACGCAGCGCCCGCAGCATCGGGCCAGCGCCCGCTATGATGCGGGCATCAATGGCACGCCGATGCCGCGAGGAGCCACATGATGGACTGGAGTGCCCTGTTGCGCATGCCGATGACGGTGCTGCTGGTGCTGGCGGTGATCTTCCTGTTGATCACGCTGGTCCAGTTGGTGGCGCTGCGCCAGCGCCTGCACAGCGGGCGCGGGTTGGCTGCCAGCTGGCGTGCGCTGCTGTGCCTGGTCTGCTTCGCGTTGACGTTGTTGCTGGCCGGCACCGGTTACGCCTTGAGTGGCTACCGGTTGCTCGGCGAGGAGGCGCCGGTGGTGGACATCGATGCGCGGATCCTGTCGCCGCAGCGCTGGGCGATCACCTTGACGTGGCCCGATGGCAGCACGCGACAGGTCCAGCTGACCGGTGACGACTGGCGTGTCGAGGCGATCGTGCTGAAATGGAAGCTGCCCGCGCTGTTGGCCGGCGTGCCGCCGCTGTACCGGCTCGACCGCCTGTCCGGCCGCTACGACGATGCCGCGCAGGAAGCCGAAGCGCCGCGCACGGTGATCAGCTTTGGCGAAGCCGGTGCATTCGACCTGCTCAGCCTCAGCAAACGCTATCCGCAATGGTTGCCGGAGGTGGACACCGTTTACGGCAGTGGCGCGTTCCTGCCGCTGGTCGACCAGGGTCACTACAGCGTCAGCCTGATGCGCACCGGCGCACTGGTGGCGCGGCCGGACGAGGCCACCGAGCGCCGCATCGGGCAGCCGCTGGGCGGCTGACGGACCGTCGTCGGACTCAGGCCAGCGCTTTCTCGTAGCGCCACGCATCCGCGCCGTCCTGGTAATACCGTCGATACCGGCCGATGCGCAGGAATCCCAGCCGTTCGTACAGACTGATCGCCACCGCGTTGTCGAGCCGCACCTCCAACCTCAGGGCGCGACAGCCGCGACGGCCGGCAACCTGGGCGGCGGTTTCCAGCAGGGCCGAACCGACGCCCTTGCCACGCGCTTCGGGCTGGGTCGCCAGCGAATACAGCCGCGCCACACCACTGCCCTTGCGGAAAAACAGCACGGCGGTGCCGAGGAAACGCCGGTGATTCGCGCTGGCAACCAGTACCTGGGCGGAATCGCTGTCCAGGTGTCGGCGGTATTGCGCACGACTCAGTCGGTCGCTGTCGAACGTGCGTTCCTCCAGCGCGACCAGATCATCGAGGTCGGATGATTCGGCGCGGCGCACGCGCACGCTGGCGCTGGCTGGACGTGGATGCATGGATGGCAGGTTCCTTCCGGCGCGGCAGGCGCGCCTCGATCATGTGGCAGCGAGAATGGCTGGCGCGGACTCTAACAGCCGGGACCGCGCGACGAGCGTGATTTCGGCACGCGTCCATCCCGTTTATTCGGCCTTCAGCGCTTTCCCTTGTGCGACGCCGGGCCTGTGCCAAACTGCGCGCCTTGCGCTGTCCAGCCGCCCGCCCCCGGGCATCTCCGCCGTAACCGCATCGCCCGAGTGGTGTCATGACCCGTCTGGTCATCGTTGTCGAAAAAGCCTCCGACTGGGGTTCGTACTACCCGTCCGTCGACGTCATGAGCGCAATGGATTACCTGCGCAAACCGGTCGACACCGACGACGAACGCACCCACGTACTGAACCTCTGCCGCAGCTACAAATACCTGGGCACCGGTTACTACGTCTCGCTGCTGGCGGAGGCGCGCGCGCATCGGGTGATGCCGTCGGTGCGCACCGTGAACGACCTGCGTCGACGTTCACTGTACGGCCTCGACATCGAGGACCTGAACGCCAAGCTGACCCATTTCCTGCCGGCCGGCGGACGCGACACCACCGATTTCGGCATTCTGGTGTACTTCGGCGAAACGGCTTATCCCGCGTTGCAGGATCTGGCCCGCCAGGTATTTGAAATGTTCCCCTGCCCGCTGCTGCGGATCGAGTTCGAGCGCGATCGCGTGTGGCAGGTCAGTTCGATCAAGCCAGTCGGCCTGCATACGCTGGACGACGCGCAGGAAGACGCGTTCGCCGAAGAGCTCGACCGCTTCTCGCGCAAGCTGTGGCGCAAGCCGCGCGCGCGCAAGCAGTTTCGCTACGACATCGCGATGCTGGTCGATCCGGCCGAGCAGATGCCGCCGTCGAACAAGAAGGCGCTGAAGGCGTTTGTCGCCGCCGGCAAGGAACTCGGCATCGAGGTCGATCCGATCGGCAAGAACGACTACCAGCGCCTGGCCGAATACGATGGCCTGTTCATCCGCGAGACCACCGCGTCCGACAACCACACCTACCGTTTCGCCCATCGCGCGGAGAAGGAAGGCATGGTGGTGATCGATGACCCCAGCTCGATCCTGCGCTGCACCAACAAGATCTTCCTCAACGACCTGATGGTTTCGCGCAAGCTGGCGGTCCCTCGTACAGAAATCCTCTACCGCGACGACAGCAAGGGCATGAAGGAGGTCGTCGCCAAGCTCGGCTTTCCGCTGGTGTTGAAAATTCCCGATGGCTCGTTCTCGCGCGGCGTGGTCAAGGTGGAGGACGAAGCGGCGCTGGCGCAGGCGGCCAGCAGCCTGTTCCAGCACAGCGCACTGCTGCTGGCGCAGGAATACGTCTACACCGAATTCGACTGGCGCATCGGCGTGCTCAACCGCGAACCGCTGTACGCATGCAAGTACTACATGTCGCGCGGGCACTGGCAGATCTACAACCACGGCGCCAAGGGCACGGCGAAGTCCGGCGGCTTCGAAACCATCGCGGTGAAAGATGCACCGGCCGAGGTGGTCAAGCTGGCGCTCAAGGCCACCCAGCCGATCGGCGACGGTCTCTACGGAGTCGACCTGAAGCAGGTCGACAGCAAACCGGTAGTGATCGAAGTCAACGACAACCCGTCGATCGACGCCGGCGTGGAGGACGCCCACCTCGGCGACGAGCTGTACCTGCGCGTCATGCGCGAATTCCTGCGGCGCATGGAACGCAAACGGCAGGGCGGCACGGCGCATTGACCGAGGTGCCGTGCCTGCCTGCTCGCTGAAAAACAGTCGCCCTGTTCCCTAGTGCCAGATCGCGCTGCGGGCCAGGCGTCGCCGCGGACGGAACAGCGCCAACAGCTGCCGCGGCAGCGTCGGTTCCAGCGCCAGCAGCACGACCCACGGTGCGCCAAGCAGCCAGAACGCCGGCGTCCAGCCCAAGGCGTCGGTGTGCGCCGGCACCAGCGTGGTCAACAGCAGGATGCCGCCGCCTACCAGCCACAATACGGTGGCGCCGAGCAGGCGTTGATGGTGCGGGGAAGGCAGGACTGGTGCGCGCATGACGGTATCCGTTCGGTAGATGACAACGGCAGCCTGGGCGGTGTCCATCTCAGCGATTGCGACGCGACGGCGTGATGGCTTTTCCTGGCAACGGGGCAAAAGCATCGCCCAGCTGCGGGCTCCTCCGTAGAATGAGCGCCAGCAACCTTCCGGGAATCCCCATGCAAACCGCTCAGTTCGCCGTGTTTGGCCATCCCATCGGCCACAGCCTGTCGCCGCAGATTCATCGCGCGTTTGCGCAGCAGTTCGGCATCGCACTCGAGTACCGCACCATCGACGCGACGCCGGCTGAATTCGCCGGGGCCGTCGAGCGCTTCTTTGCCGACGGTGGACGCGGCGCAAACGTCACGCTTCCGCACAAGGCCGCCGCGTTCGCGCTGGCCGAGCAGCGCAGCGCCGCGGCCACCCGCGCGGGCAGCGCCAACGTGCTGACTCCACTGACCGGCGGCGGCCTGGCCGCGCACAATACCGACGGCGACGGCATGTTGCGCGACATCACCGAACGGCACAGCGTGGACCTGCGCGGGCATACGGCGCTGTTGCTCGGCGCTGGCGGCGCCGCGCACGGCGTGGCATGGAGCCTGCTGGACGCGGGTGTGGAGACGCTGACCATCGTCAACCGCTCGCCCGAGTCCGCCGACGTGCTGGCCGACGCCATCGGCGATCCGGCGCGCGCGCACACCCGTTACTGGGAAGATCTCGCCGACATCGGCAGTTACGACCTGATCGTCAACGCCACTTCGGCTGGCGTGCTGGGTGTGTCGTTGCAGCTGCCGTTCTCGCTGGTCGGCGCGCGCGCTCTCTGTTACGACCTGTCCTACGGCGCCGCCGCCGGCAGCTTTCTGGCCTGGGCGAAAACCGCCGGTGCGCGGTACGCGTTCGATGGCTTGGGCATGCTGGTGGAAACCGCTGCCGATGCGTTCGAGTTGTGGCATGGCCAGCGCCCTGACACCGCACCGGTGTATCGCGCCTTGCGCCAGCGCGCCGCATGACCGCGCCGGCCTGCCGGGTCGGTTGCGGTGCCTGCTGCATCGCGCCGTCGATCAGTTCGCCCATCCCCGGCATGCCACACGGCAAACCCGCTGGCGTGCGCTGCGTGCAGCTCACCGCGGACAACCGCTGTGCGATCTTCGGGCGCCCCGAACGCCCCGCCGTTTGCGCCAGCCTGCGTGCGGAGCCGGCGATGTGCGGTACTGACCGGGCGCAAGCAATGAATTGGCTGAGCCGGCTGGAAATCGCCACGGCAACGCGTTGATGCGGTCCAGCCACACAGCTGCAACACAAGCGGGCTAACGTGGCGCCATCCGCCGGGAGCACGTCGATGACGGACACTTCTGCGCGCGGCCACCGTTTGCGCAGCAGGTGTCATGCCCCGTCTTCTCCCCGCCGTATCGCAGCGATACGCGCTTGCGCTGGTTTCATTTTTCGTGCTGGTCGGCGCCGCCGGGATCTTCCGGTATAGCCAGGCCGCGGCGAACGCCTCGCTGGACGATGTCGGCGCGTCCTCCGCTTCGACGGTGGAGGTGGCGGCCGACGACTCGCAAAGTGGCACCGGCATCCTGTTCGCACTTGCCCGCGACGCGATGCATGATGGACGCCTGGTGGCGCCGGCCGGCAGCAATGCGTATGAGTTTTACCTCAGCGTGCTGCAGCTGGATCCGGAAAACCGGGCGGCGCAGGATGCGTTGCGCGAATCCTTCCCGCGCGCGGCGGCGGAGATCGAGCACACCATCAACCAGAAAAATCTGGAAGAGGCGCGGCGGGAAATCGACCTGCTGCGCGAGTTCGACAGCAACAACTTCACCCTGGCCCTGCTGGGCGGCAAGCTCTCCGCCGCGCGCAACATCGTGATGAAACAGCACGAGGCGGAAGCCGAACGCATCCAGCAGGCGAACGAGGCGCACGCGACGGCGCCGTGATCCGGGAAACGGCTGCCGCGGTGGTCGAAACCGTGGCAGTTCGATCAGGCCGAGGCCAGGTACGCATCCTTCAGGCGCACGTAGTGGTCGGCGGAATAATGCAACTGCTCGACCTGGCGATCACTGAGCAGCCGCACGCATTTCGCCGGGTTGCCCAGCCACAGCTCGCGCTCGCCGACCACTTTCCCCGGTGGAATCAAGGCGCCTGCACCGACGAAGCCGTGCTTCATCACCACCGCGCCGTCGAGCACGCTGGCATGCATGCCGATCAGGCAGTAGTCGCCAAGGGTGCACGCATGCACCACGGCGGCGTGGCCGATGGTGACGCCCTCGCCGATCAGACAGGCAAAGCCCGGGCCGTATGGGCCGGCGTGGGCGACATGCACGATCGCGCCGTCCTGGATGCTGGTCTTCGCGCCGACGCGGATGTAGTTGACGTCGCCGCGCAGCACCGTGCCGGGCCAGATCGACACATCGTCGCCGAGCACCACGTCGCCGATCACGCTGGCGGCGGGGTCGACATAGACGCGTTGGCCGAGAGTGGGCGCGATGCCCTTGAAACTGCGCAGGGGATTCATTCGTCCATGGTAACGGCCGCAGCGGCATCCCGCGCGCGGGCATCGAGCACATCGAGCGTGTACCGGTAGCCGGCGTCGATGGCGCGCCGCCAGTCCTTCCAGTCGAGCATGCCGATATGCTCCAGCGGCGGCGTGAGCAGCAGGTTCGCCCGGTTGCGCCGGTGTTCGCTGGCGGTCTCGCCATTGACCATACCCGCGCGCACCAGGGTCGACACCAGACCCGGGCGGCGGATGTCTTGCCGCCGCTGCAGCAGCAGGCGCCACAGTGGCGGGGTGGCCGACTCCTCGGCGGTGGTGAGCAGCGCGATGTCGGCACGGATATCCAGCGCCGTGACGTGGGCGATGCCGTCGCCGGCCATCACGTCGGTTGGCAGGTTGTTGACCAGGGCGCCGTCGACATGGACGCGGCCGTGACGCAATACCGGTGGCAGCACGCCGGGGATCGCGCTGGATGCGCGCAGCCACAGCCACAGCGGGCCGTGCCGATGCACCGCCATGCCGCCGCCGGAAAGGCTGGTGGAGACGCAGAAATACGGCAACGGGAGGTCCTCGATCTGCAGTCCGCCGAACGCCCGCCGCAGCATCAGCGAGGCGCGCCGGCCGCGCGTCATCGCCACCAGCGGCAAGGTCCAGTCCGACAGCGGACGGCCCTGCACGAATGCGCGGCGGAACGTTTCCGTCATCGCGTCCAGCTCCCAGTCGCTGGCCACGCCGGCACCGATGATCGCGCCGATGCTGGTACCGCCGACCGCGTCGAATACATGGCCGGCCTCGCGCAGCGCCCGCAACATGCCCAGATGCGCCAACCCGCGCGCGCCACCGCCTGCCAGCACCAAACCGCGGCCATGGCCGCTGACCAGCCGCGCCATGCGCGCGACATCGGCGCTGCTGCAGATGTGATGGTGATGCAGTTCGCCGCTGAACGGCGCGCGCCAGCGTTGCGCCGCGCCCGGCCCGACCTGGCGGCCGGCGTGCAGCAGGATCAGATGACGCGCGCGGTGGCCGGTATACCGTGGATCCAGCAGGGTCGGGTCCGGCCACGGTCGCGCCGCTTGTGCAGCCCGCGCCGGCAGCAGCAACACGTCAGCCTGGCGCAGGCAGCGTTGCCGCCACAGCGGATCGCCGCTGGCGTCCAGGTAGATCACGAAGCGCCATTGCCGCTCGCGCTCGGCGAACCAGTCGCTGCTGCGGCTTGCGCCCTGTTCACCGTCGATCACCGCGCAGCTGCCGTAGGTTTCCAGCACCTGCCCCAGCTGCATCGCCAGCGCGTGCGCCGGCACGCTTTGGTCCACTGGCAGGATCGCGAACGTGCGTGGCAGGCTGGTCGCGTTCGCACTGAGATCACGTTGCTGCAGGCGTTCGATCGCCATCCGCGCCACGCCCAGCATTGCGTGTGGATGGCGTGCCAATACCGCTTCGAAGGCATGGCCATCGAGGCGCAGCAGTTCGCAATCACGCAATGCGCGTACCGTGCGGGTGCGCCGCTCGCCGCCGAGCAGGCTGGTCGCACCCACGCATTCACCGGCGGCGATCAGCCGGATCAAGCCGCCCGCGTCCTCGGGTTGACGGTCGTCGAACACGCCGAGGCTGCCGCTTTTCAGCAGGTACAGCGCATCCGCCGGTTCGCCGGGTTTGAACAGCGGTCGCCCGCCGGGCAAGCCCAGCCAGACCAGTTCCTGGGCCAGCGCTTCACGTGCGGCTGCATCGAGCTGCGCAAACATCGGGCTGCGGGCCAGCAGTTCGGTGACATCCGATAACGACATGGCAGCAAGGTTACGGCGTCGTCCATGACAAAACGGCATCACCCGGTCGCGTGCGTGCCGCTTGATTTCGGTCGATGCGGTCGCCACGCTGGCAGCCTCAAGGAGATCCCATGAACCAAGACAATCCGTTGCTGGCCGAAGATACCCTGCCGGCGTTCTCGCAGATCCGCCCCGAACACGTCACACCAGCGATCGACACGATCCTGGCCGACTATCGTGTCGGCGTCGACGCGCTGGTGGCGCCCGGCGCCCCACGCGATTTCGCCACGGTGATGCTGACCCAGGAACGGCTGGAGCAGCGTCTGGCGCGCGCATGGGCGCCGGTCTCGCATCTGCATTCGGTGGCCGACAGCGAGGCGCTACGCAAGGTTTATGGTCCGGCCGAGGAAAAACTCACCGAACATGCCATCGAGCTCGGCCAGAACCGCGAGCTGTACGCCGCCGTGCAAGCGCTGGCCGATGCACCGGACTTCGCCGGCCTGCCTCGACCCGAACGCGCGCTGGTCGAACATGCACTGCGCGATTTCAGGTTGTCCGGCGTGGCACTGGAAGAGCCGGCGCGCTCACGCTTCCGTGATATCGGGGTGGAACTTTCAAGGCTTTCCACCGAATTTTCCAACGCGGTGCTCGACGCCAGCGAAGCCTGGCATGAACACATCACCGACGAACGCGATCTCGCCGGTATCCCCGAATCCGGCCGCGCGGTGTTGCATCAGTACGCCGAGGACCAGCAGCTGGACGGCTATCTGGTCACCCTGAAACAGCCCAGCGTGCAAGCGGTGCTCAGCTACGCCGACAACCGCGGCCTGCGCGAGCGGGTGTACTGGGCCTATCAGACCCGCGCCTCCGACCAGGGCCCGGACGCGGGCAAGTTCGATAACAGCGCACGCATCGAGCAGATCCTGGCGTTGCGCCACGAGGCGGCCCAACTGCTCGGCTTTACCAATGCAGCGGAGGAGTCGCTGGCCACCAAGATGGCGGCCTCGCCGACTGAGGTGATGGAGTTCCTGCACGATCTGGCGGCGCGAGCAAAACCGGTGGCGCAGCAGGAGCTGGCCACGCTGCGCGCATTTGCCCGGGCCGAACTGCAGCTGGAAAACCTCGAGCCCTGGGATGTCGGCTATGCCTCCGAAAAACTGCGCCAGCGTGAATACGCACTCGACGAGGAACAACTGAAGCCATACTTCCCGTTGCCCGCGGTGATCGACGGCTTGTTCGGCATCACCGAAAAACTCTACGGCATCACCCTCTCCCCACGCGAAGGCATCGACGTGTGGGACCCGCAGGTGCGCTATTACGACGTGCGTGACGCCGATGGCAACGTGTTCGCCGGTGCTTACGTGGATCTCTACGCGCGCAACGGCAAGCGTGGCGGCGCATGGATGGACGTCTGTCGCGCGCGTTTCGACGACGGCGATCAGAGGCAATTGCCGGTGGCTTTCCTCACCTGCAACTTTGCCCCGCCGACGGCCGGCAAGCCGGCCTTGCTGACCCATGACGACGTGCTGACCCTTTTCCACGAATTCGGCCACGGCCTGCACCACCTGTTGACCGGGATCGCACTGCCTTCGATCGGCGGCATCGACGGCGTCGAATGGGATGCCGTGGAACTGCCCAGCCAGTTCATGGAGAACTTCGGCTGGAACCGCGAGGCGCTGGACCTGTTCGCGAAACACCATGAAACCGGCGAACGACTGCCGGACGAGTTGTTTGAACGCATGCTGGCTGCCAGGCATTTCCATGCCGGCCTGTTCCTGGTGCGCCAGCTGGAATTCGCGCTGTTCGATTTCCTGCTGCACCTGGAATACGACCCGGCCCAGGGTGCGTGCACGCTGGCCGTGCTGGAGCAGGTGCGCAAGCAGGTCGCGGTATTGCATCCGCCGGCATGGCAGCGTTTCCCACACGGTTTCAGCCACATCTTCGCCGGTGGCTACGCCGCCGGTTATTACAGCTACCTGTGGGCCGAGCTGCTCAGCGCCGATGCATTCGGTGAATTCGAGGAACGCGCCGTCGGAACGGGCAGCGTCATCGACCGCGCCACCGGTGACCGTTTCCGTCGCGAATTCCTGTCCGTCGGCGCCAGCCGTCCGGCGCTGGAAAGCTTCATCGCGTTCCGCGGCAGGAAACCGGAACCGGACGCGCTGCTGCGCAGTCACGGATTGGCGTAATGGCACGGGCCCGTGCCATTACGCCTGCGCCCGATGTCCTGCGAGGCCTTTCGCTGGTCGCTAGCGTGGGCCGTGCCACGGCTAACGTGGAAGAACCTGCTGCCGCCGTCCCGTGACGGCGAAGCCTGGTTCGGTGGCCGCATCAAATTCAGACAAAAAAAAGCCCGCCGAAGCGGGCTTTTCAAGATCGCTCAATTCCCGAAGGAATTAGGCAACCTGGACTTCCTCAGCCTGCAGGCCTTTCTGGCCCTTGGTGACGACGAACGTGACGCGCTGGCCTTCCTGCAGGGACTTGAAGCCCGTGCCCTGGATCGCGCGGAAATGCACGAACAGGTCGTCACCGCTTTCCGGGGTGATGAAGCCAAAACCTTTGGCGTCGTTGAACCACTTGACTGTACCGCTCTGACGATCCGACATGTAACAATACCTTTGAAGCATGGATGATTTGCGGCTTGGAGCGAGATGCAACTGACCGCAATAGAAGCAGGAAATCGGAGTTACCTCGGATTCTTGCTCGATCAGCATACACCGGAATGCAAAGTTTCGGTGGGTTTTTTGCAGAAATTCCTGTAGACCCTGCCGTCGCCGCCTTCAAACCCCGCCCGGGCCGCACGACAGCGCCGTTTGGGCCAGTCTGGAGGGAGCGTCGCCAGCGCAAATCAGCCAGGGCGACTCCGGTTTCGGTAACCCGCGAGAAAGCTTCCCTTACAATGGCGCGATGAAAATCGCTTCCTGGAACGTCAATTCGCTGAAAGTGCGCCTTCCGCACCTGACCCAGTGGCTGGCCGACGCGCAACCGGACATCGTGGCGCTGCAGGAAACCAAGCTGGAAGACGCGAAATTTCCGGTCGACGAGCTGGCCGCGGCCGGTTACCGGGCGGTGTATTCGGGCCAGAAAACCTACAACGGCGTGGCGATCCTGGCCCGCGACGAAGCCAGCGATGTCGTCACCGACATCCCCGGGCTGGACGACCCGCAGCGGCGGATCCTTGCCGTCACCCTCGGTGAGCTGCGCGTGGTCGACCTGTACGTGGTCAACGGCAAGGCCGTTGGTGATGAGAAATACGCCTACAAGCTGGACTGGCTGGCCAAGGTGCGCGAGTTCCTGGCCCGTGAGCAGGAGCGCCATCCAAACCTGGTGGTGCTGGGCGATTTCAACATCTGCCCGGACGACCGCGACGTCTACGATCCGGTGGCGTGGGGCGAGGACATCCTGTGCTCGCCGCCGGAGCGCGCCGCGCTCAAGGCGATCACCGATCTCGGCCTGCACGACAGCTTCCGGCTGTTCGAGCCCGAAGCCGGACACTTCAGTTGGTGGGACTACCGGCAGGCCGCGTTCCGTCGCAACATGGGCCTGCGCATCGATCTGATCCTGATCAGCGACGCCCTGAAATCCGCCGCCACCACCGCGGCCATCGACCGTGGACCGCGCCGCCTGGAACGCCCCTCCGACCACACGCCGGTGATGCTGGAACTGGATATCTGAATGACTGAAAAAGCCGAATGGCCCAGCTCGCTGGACGACAACGAACTGGATGAACTGGATCGCTACCTGCGTGCGCACACCGGCGAGGGCGACCTGCTGCTGGATGGCGTGCACGGCCTGCTCAGCGCACTGGCGGTCGGCCCGCTGCTGGTGCTGCCGGACGAATGGTTGCCCGAAGTGCTGCACGAGCCGTTCGCCGACGAGGACGAAGGCAACCGCGTGCTGGCATTGTTGGCCAAGCTCAACGATTCGATCAGCGCCGAGCTCGACGTCGACGCCTACGAGCCGATCCTGGGCGAGATCGAGGCGGAAACCGGCCCGATGCTGTCGGCCGCCGGCTGGTGCGAAGGTTTCAGTCGCGGCATCGACCTGCGCGCCGCGCTGTGGGAAAACCGGCTGGCCGAAGATCCGCAACTGATGGAACTGCTCGGCCCCGTGATGGCGCTGGCGGTGGACGAAGGCATCCTCAGCGCCGACACCGAGTTCGAGAAGCTCAGCGACGACGAGTACGACGAGTGCCTGGCGCAGGTGCCGGCCGTGCTCGGTGCCGTGAACCAGTACTGGCAAGCCAAGCCCGCCACCGAGGCGGAAGTGGAAACGATGGTGCTGCAGCAACGTCCGGGCCATGACGACGACGACAATTCGCCGCCGCGTCAGCGCAGCGGCCACTGGGTGCATTGAATCCCCGAGTGCAGGGAGCGGTCATGTCCGAGGTTGGTCTGTACACCCCGCTCAATACGCTCAAGCCGGTCGCCGCCGGCATCTGGATCGTCGATGGCCCGCTGGTGCATATGGCCGCGCTTGGCCTGCGCGCGCCCTTCCCCACCCGCATGACCCTGGTGCAACTGGCCGATGCCAGCTTGTGGTGCCATTCGCCGATCGCGCCGGACGCGGCGTTGTTCGCGGCAATCGATGCGCTCGGCCCGGTGCGTCACCTGGTTTCGCCCAATCTGTTGCACTACGCGCATATCGCCGCGTGGAAGCGGCGTTACCCGCAGGCAACGACGTGGGCTTCGCCGGGCGTTCGCCAGCGCGCCGCCAGCCAGCGCATCGAGGTCGCCTTCGATGCGGATCTCGACGATGCGGCGCCACCGGACTGGGTCGATACGATCGACCAGCTGCGCTTTCGCGGCAGCCGGGTGATGCAGGAGATCGTGTTCCTGCATCGCGCCAGCGCCACGCTGATCCTGGCCGACCTGATCGAAAACTTCGAAGCGGAAAAACTGCCGACGGCGATGCGCTGGATGGCGCGACTCGGCGGCGTGATCGACCCCGACGGCAAAGCACCGTTGGACATGCGCCTGACCTATGCCGGGCGCAAGGCCCAGGCACGTGCATGTTTCGCGCGCATGCTGGCGTGGCAGCCGCAACGGGTAATCCTCGCCCACGGCCGCTGCTACCTGGATAACGCGGAGGCCGAGTTGGCCCGCGCGTTTCGCTGGCTCGACTGACATCAGCGTTGCGTCGCTGGAACAATCCGTTCTCGCGCCGGCCCTTGGATAAGCGGTCGAACGAGGCCATCTTGGCGGCAGTTCTCATTACCGGAGCAAGCCATGAGCGATCGCCATATCACCCGCCGCATCCGCGGCACCGACACGTCCGACGGCGCCGGCGTGAAACTCAAGCGCCTCATCGGCCAGCCCGGCCTGGACATGCTCGACCCGTTCCTGCTGCTGGATGAGTTCCGCTCGGACGACGCGGGCGATTACATCGCGGGCTTTCCGGAACATCCGCATCGCGGCTTCGAAACGGTCACCTACATGCTGGCCGGACACATGCAGCACGGCGACAACCACGGCAACCGCGGCGATCTCACGCCGGGCAGCGTGCAATGGATGACCGCCGGCCGCGGCATCCTGCATTCGGAAATGCCGCAGCAGGAGGACGGCCTGATGTGGGGCTTCCAGCTGTGGGTGAACCTGCCGGCGAAAGACAAGATGACGGCACCGCGCTACCAGGACATCGGGCCGGAACGCATCCCGGTGGTGCATCCGGCCGAGGGCGTCGAGGTGAAAGTGATCGCCGGTGAAGTGGCCGGCGCCAGCGGCCCGGTCGAGGGCATCGTCACCGCGCCGGTGTATCTGGACATCAGCCTGCAGCCCGGTGCGCAACTGGCCCTGGACCTGCCCGCCGGCCACCACGGCTTCGCCTATGTGTTCGAAGGCGAATCGGCGCTGGTCGGTGGCGAGCAACTGCAACGCAGCGAACTCGGCGTGCTGTCCGACGGCGAGCAGTTGCAGCTGGCCGGTGGCGACAAACCCTCACGCCTGCTGGTGGTTGCCGGCAAGCCGTTGAACGAGCGCGTGGCGCGCTACGGACCGTTCGTGATGAACACGCCCGAGCAGATCCACGAAGCGATCGCCGACTTCCGCGCCGGCAAGTTCTGACGAAAACCGGCAAGGTCGACAACACCGTAGGAGCCCGCTCGCGGGCGATATTCTTTGCGCTCGACCTCACCGCAAAGGCATTGCCCGCGAGCGGGCTCCTACGGTTCGGGACGTGAGGTTGCGGGCCGTTCGATGCGCAGCGTCGCCGGGAGTTTGCGTATCACGATCTCGTCGCCGTGCCAGCTGACCGGTTGGCCATCCAGCCACGCCAGGCCGGTGGGATGGCCGGCGTACGGCCACGGCAGCACCAACCCACCCGGCGGCGGGGTCAGGTCGCCATGAACTCGCAATATCAGTTCGCCGCCCCGCTCATGCAAGGCATAGCCAAGCTCGCCATACGGAGTGCGCAAGCGTTCGATGCCAATGCCGTCCCCGCGCAGCCACGCTGCAGGAATTCCGGCTGCCAGCACCAGTGCATGGTCGCTGGCGCGCTCGTAGACGAACAAGTCGTACAGCGAACGCAGGAAGTCCGAGGCGATCCACGCGTGTGGCATGTCGCCGACGAAGCGTGGCTGGCGTGGGTCGCGGCCGACCACTTCGGCCCACTGGTTCCACGCGGTCGGCCGGCGATCCGCCATGAAGAACGCGAGCAGCGGTGGAATCCGCTCGCGCCAGCCCAGCCGTACGAAGGCGGCCACGTTGCGCCATTCGTATGGAGTGTAGGCATACCATGCCCTGGCCCCCTCGCGGCGCGCCACGAAATCCTGCCAGTAACGCTCGAAGGTCTGGCGCAGAAGCACCGGTGGCAGCCACGCCCGCGCGTTGCCGGGCGATAGCGCGATGGTGGTCGAGGTGGGATCGAAGTCGCCCAGCTCGGCCGCGCCGGGGATGAAGTCGATACCGTGTTCGTGCGTCGATGCGAGGATCGATGCCTGCAGGTCGGCGCGGAATTCGTCGCGCGAAGCGGCGTAGCGGGTCGCCTCTTCCCGCTTGCCCAGCGCATTGGCCAGTTCCACCGCGTCGTCGTATCCGCGCAGTGTCCAGAAATCATCCCAGTACGAATGCATCGGCTTGGCCGAATAGCCTTCATGACTGATCGAAGCCGGCATCAGGCCGTACAGGGCGGTGCCACGGTTCGCCGGTGTGCGTTCGCTGCTGCGCAGCCGATCCAAGTAAGCCACCGTGCGTTCGACGTGCGGCCACAGATTCAACACCGCTGCGCGGTCGTGGCGGTAGCGCCACCATTCATCGATGGCGAACAGCAACTCGCCGGGGCTGTCGTTCTCCGGTACCGGATCGGCACCGCGCGCGTCGACGCAGCACGGTACCTTGCCGGTGCGAAACTGATGCGGCGCATACCACTGCACGAAGGTGCCGACGACATCGGCGTGGCCGCTGCGCAGCAGGGCCTCGCTCATCATCACGCCGTCGCGAATCCACGTGCGCGCATACGAACGGGTGCCTGGTTGCAGCGCCGGACCGTCGCGCGACATCAACATCTGCGCCTGTGCGCTGCGCGCGGTGTCGGCAAGCGATTGCTGCGCGGGCGGTAGCTGCAGGCTCACCCGATTGAGCTTCGCGCGCCATGCCGCCGCCACGTCGTCGTGTTGCCGTTGCAGCCAATCCGGCGCGTCGACGGGCCGCGTGAACGGCTGCCCGTCCGCGGGGACCACCACGCCTACGGCGATATCGGCATGCGGCGGCACGCTCAGCGAGTACAGCAAAGCGCCTTGCGCATGTCCGCTGTCGTCATGCAGCGTGCGCACCTGTGGACGTTCGCCCGCGGCCAATTGCTGCGGCAACGTGATGGTGCCGTGGCGGCTGGCAACGAAAGTCACGGATGTCTGCAGCGGCGCCACGTGCAGGGCGCGATTGACCCGCACCGCGTGGCCGTCCCAGTCGAGGTCGTGGATGGGACTGATGCCGCCGGGGGTGTTGAGGAACTGGGTCGGCGGATTGACCTGGAACGGACGCAGCAACAGGGCCAGGGTGAGCGTGCGCGGCCGGTCGCCGTCGTTATGCAGGCGGTATTGCAACAGCAGGTCGGCATGTGGCGGCGTGCCACGGGCGAATGCCGTGGTGTCGAGCCGGAGTTCGCCGGCGCGCCAGTGCACCGTGGGGATCGGAAGATAGCCGTCCAGAAGGCTATGCGTGCTGTGCACCGTGGCCCAGTCGATCAACGCATGTCTGTCCAGCAGCATCGGTTCGATCGACCAGCCGCTCTTGCGCACTTCCACCGCGCCGTCCTCGGAAAGCAGCGCAGACTGCTTCGCGCCACCGTCCACGCCGACCAGGGTCCAGTAGCTCTGCTCGCCGGAAAAGCCACGCGGATAGACGCCGCGTGGCGCGCGTTTCGCCTGCTGCATCAGCAAGGCGTTCGGGGTGACGCTGGCCGGCGCGGGTGCGTCGGCAGGTACGGGCGGCAATCGCGTCAGCCGGAGGTTGCTGACACAGAACTCGCCGCGTCCGCCCTGTCCGGCATAAAGGGTGAATTCCAGGGTCTGCGATTGGCGCAGCGTGCGGTCCTTCGCCGGTCCCCAGGCAGATTCGATGTCGCGCTTGCTGGCGGTGATCGTCTGCCAGTCATCCGCGGGCTGGAAATGCTCGTGCCGGTACCACCACACGTTGTCGCCGCTGGCATCGATCAGTTTCAGTTGCAGATCGTTCGGTGGCGTCTTGCCACGCACGTCGAACGACAGCGCATAGTTTTCGGGAAACGTGATGGGCAGGCTGCGGCGCAGCGTGGCGCCGCCGGAGACGCCGTTGAAGTTGAAGTCGAGGCAGAGTGCCTTGCCGTGAGGGCCGTTGGTGGGACGCAGCGTGGCGCTGATGTCGTCGGTGGCCATGGCCTTCCAGGCGTTCGGCTGGCTGAAGTTGTCGAAGGTCTGCAGAGTGCTGGCGAGCGCTGAAGTGCTTGGCAAAAGCAAAAGCGAAAACAGTGGCAACAGGAAAAGTGTCCGGCGACCGTGGACCCCGTCCCAACCTGCACTCGGGCCATCCATGGCCCTCGCCCGTCGGGCGGCTGCTGCCGTGCAAATCGGCGGTCCTGCCGATTTGTCCCCTGCTTGCAGGGGGAGGAGCACTTCGCGGTACCAGCGGAGAATCACAGTGTCATGTCCTCAGCCTTTCACGCTGCCCAGCAGCAACCCTTCCAGGTAATAGCGTTGCATCGACAGGAACAACAGCAAGACCGGCAGTATCGTGACCACCGAACCGGCCATCATCAGTTCGCTGTCCTGCGAGTGCTCGCGTGCCAGCGAAGCCAGCCCGATCGGCAAGGTGTAATGCTCCTGCCCGGTCAGCACGATCAGCGGCCACATGAAATCGTTCCAGGCGGCGAGGAAGGTGAAGATCGCCAGGGTCACGATGATCGGCTTCAGCAGCGGCAGCACGATCTGCGCGAAGATCCGCCACTCGCCGGCGCCGTCGATGCGTGCAGCCTCCAGCAGTTCGTCGGGCATGCCGCGCGCGTACTGGCGCACCAGAAAAATGCCGAACACGGTGGCCATGCCCGGCACGATCACGCCGGCGTAGCTGTTGACCAGGCCGATGTATTTCAACAGCAGGAACAGCGGCAGCATCGCCACCTGGGCGGGGATCACCAGCGCGCCGATCAGTGCCTGGAACAACCGCTCGCGGCCGGCGAAACGCAGCTTGGCGAAGGCGTAGCCGGCCATCAGGTTGAACGCCAGCGACAATATCGTGATGGCGCTCGATACCAGCAGGCTGTTGAGCAGGTAGCGGCCCATGCCGGCGTGGACGAACAACTCGCGGTAATTCGCCCAGCTGGCATGTCGCGGCAACAACGGCGGCGGCAGTGCGCTGGCTTCGCCCGGCGCCATGAACGATACCGACAGCATCCACAGCAGCGGAAACAGCGCGATCATCGCCGCGCCGATCAGCAAGCCGTTGACCAGGATCCTCGCCAGTCGCGGGTTCATGGCGGCCCTCCATCGGAATGCCCTGCGCCACGTCGCGACAGCCTCAGCATCAGCGCCGTCACCGCGAACATGATGATGAACAACAGGAACGCCACCGCCGAAGCGGAGCCGAGGTTCCACCACTTGAAGCCCTCGTCGTACATCAGGTACAGCACGCTGGTGGTGCTTTGCAGCGGGCCGCCCTCGGTCATCACGTAGGGTTCGGCGAACAACTGGAAATAGCCCGATACGGTGAGGATGCCGACCATCAGCAAGGTCGGTCCGAGCATCGGCCAGGTGATATGGCGGAACTGGCGCCAGGCCGAGGCGCCGTCGATGCGCGCGGCCTCGTACAGGTCGAGCGGGATCGCCTGCAGGCCGGCCAGGAAAATGATCATGTTGTAGCCGAAGTTCTTCCACACCGCGAACGCGATGATCGTGGGCATCGCCCAGTGCGGATCGCCGAGCCAGTCCACTGGCTGGATGCCGAGCGCATGGAGTGCATAGTTCATCCAGCCGTACCTGGTGTTGAACAGGTAGCGCCAGATCACCGCGGTGGCCACCACCGTGGTCACCACGGGCGCGAACAGCGCGGTGCGGAAGAACGGCTTGAGCTTTGCCAGTGGCGAGTTGAGCAACAGCGCCGCACCCAGCGAGGCGCCCATCGACAGCGGCACGCCGACGCCGACGAAATAGACCGTGTGGCCCAGCGCCGACCAGAACAGCGGACGTTGCAGCAGCACCCAATAATTCTGCAGCGCCACGAAACGCAGGTTGTGGATGTTCGCCAGTGCGTAGAGATCGTAGTCGGTGAGGCTGAGCACCAGCGCCGCGGCGACCGGCAACAGGAAAAACACGCCCAGCACCAGCAATGCCGGCGCCAGGAACAGCCAGGCAGTGCGCGGCGGATTCATGGCGTTTCCGCCGTTGCAGCCTGCGGATGGTCGAGCACCCAGCGCCGCTTCTCCAGGATACGGTCGACCCGATGATCGATTTCCGCGGCGGCCTGGTCGATCGTCAGTTGGCCGGCGATCGCCTGGGCGGCGACCAGTTGCATCTCGGTGGCGATGCGCTCCCACTCCGGTACGGCCGGCGTCGGCCTGGCCTTCTCCAGCTGTTCGCGAAATGCGCGTGCCTTTGGATCGTCGCGCAATGCGCCGCCTTCCCAGGAGCTGCGTCGCGGCGGCATGTCGCCAAGCAGATCGTAGAAGCGCTGCTGCACCTGTGGTTGCGACAGGTATTCGATCAGGGTCCAGGCGGCATCTTTATGCCGTGAGCTGCGGAAGATCACCAGACTGGACCCACCGGCCGAACCGATGCCGGTGTCGGCGTCGGTCGGACCGGGCAGGGGGGCTGTCGACCAGGCGTCCTGCTGCGCGGCCGGCAGTCGCGAGCGGAATTCGCCGATGTTCCACGGACCTGACAGGTAGAACGCGTAGACGCCGCGACCGAACTCCGACCACGGATTGCCCGCTTCGACATTGGTGATCGCCGGCGCCTGGTGCAGCCGGAAGGTATCCACATAGAACGCCAGCGCACGCTTGAATCCGGCACTCTCGAAGTTGCCGTAGCGACCGCCGTCGCGCAGCAGCGGGTCGGGCTGTTGCAGCGCCAGCGACATCAGCTGCTCGTATTCATTGGTGGGTAGCAGGATGCCCCAACGGTGGCGCTGCGGGTTGCTGAGTGCGGCGAGCATGCGCCGCCACTGGTCCCAGTCGCGCGGCGGTGCATCGAAGCCGGCCTGCTTCAGCAGATCCGTGCGATAGAACAGCAGTCGCGTGTCGACATACCACGGCACGCCATACAGCGTGCCGTCGATCACGTTGGTAGCCCAGATGCTGGCGAAGTAATCGGCCCGTTCGATCACGGCCGAGTGGCCGACGCGCGCCTGCAACGGTTCCAGCGCATCCAGCGCGACCATTTCCGGCAGCCAGGTATTGCCGAGCTGACTTAGGTCGGGCGTGGAATGGCCGGCGAACGCGGTGAGCAGCTTCTGGTGCGCAGCGGTCAGCGGCAGCTGCTGCACTTTCACATGGATGTCCGGATGGGCGCGTTCGAAGTCCGGCAACAGTTTCTGGATGGCCTCGCCTTCGCGACCGATGGTCCAGAAGGTGAGCTGGTTGTCGTCGTTGGTCGATGAAGTACAGCCGCCAAGCAAGCTTACGCCGGCCAGCAGGCAGACCATCAGCATGCCGCGCCGTGAGCGCCGATGCACGCGGATGGCAGCGTCCGGATTCATGGTTTCGCGGCAGCTTGCTCAAGCCAGCCGCCGGTGAAGCCGGCGCGCTCGAGTCCCTTGCGAATGTACGGATTCTTCTTCATTACCTTCCACACGAAAGCGCTGCGCCAGTTCTCGATCATCAGCACGATGGGTCCCTGATCGATGCCAAGCTGCTCGGTGTCGACCCAGCCGATCGGCGTCAGTTTGCCGGTACGCAGCAGCGTATGCGCGTGAAAGCTGAGGTTGAATGCATCGACGAAACCATGTTCGTTGTAGATATCCTTGCCGTAACGACGTTGCATTTCCTCCAGCGCGGGAATCACCAGTTCCGGCGCGAACGCGATCGAACCCGCCGCCGCGGTCGGCGCGATGGTGCCGTCGTCGACGATATAACCCAGCCCGGCCCCGCGTGCGCTGTAGCCCTGGAATTGCTTACGCCGGTCTGGACCCTGCACGATGAGGCCGCCCGGACCGTTGCTGGCGGTAAGCCCCCACACGTTCGGCCCGTAGCCGGTCCAGTCGCCAGGATTGGCGATCGCGTAGTTGCGCTGGACGATCACGGCGCGGCGGCTGTTCTCGAAATAATCCAGGCCGTGTTCGCGATTCCACGCATCGCGGATGCCGCGGAAGTCGATCCACACATGGCTGTACTGGTGGCCGAAAAGTGGGCCGAAGTTCAGCAGCTGCTGTTTTTCGAACCGGCCCCAACTGCGCGAGTAGGTGCTGGTCCACGCGCTCCACGCATCGGCGCCGACGGGATGGGTGGGCGAACCCAGTGCCAGCACGTACACCAGCATGGCCTCGTTGTAACCCTCCCAGTCGTGCGGGATGAACTTGCCGCCGGGCGTCCAGCCCATGCTGATCAGCGGCGCGCGTACCTGCGCCCAGCGCCAGTCGACACGGCGGTAGATGCGGTCGGCCAGCGTGCGGATCTCTTTTTCCCGTGGCGTATCGCGGTCGTAGTACGACTGTGCGAACAGCACGCCACCCAGCAACAGGGTGGTATCCACCGTGGAGACCTCGGTCCAGCGCGCGAAACGCTTGCCGCTGCTCATGTCGAGGAAATGATAAAAGAACCCGTGGTAGCCGGTGTCGCCGTCTTCGCTGTCACCCTGCGGCGCGGTGTCGAAGAAACGCAGCGTGGCCAGCGTGCGATCGATCGCCTGGTCGCGGCTGATGTAACCGCGCTCCACGCCCACGCCATAGGCCGTCAGACCAAAGCCGACCGCCGCGATGCTGGAGAAGGATTCGCTGGGATAATGGTCGGGGATCAGGCCGTTGACGGGATTGGCACTGTCCCAGAAGAAGCGGAAGGTGCGCTGCTCGAGATCGTTGACCAGCGCCGGGACAGCCGGCGCCCGGGCTTGCGTGTGCGTGGTGGCGGCGCGTGCCTGTCGGGCCGGGGTCGACGGTGCGGCGGTGACCAGCGCCAGTCCCAGCAAAGCGGAAAGCCACGTGCACCTGTTGAAAACCATCATCGATAATCTGCCGTTGTTCGGGTATGGCGATGGCGACTCGATGCACTTTCGCGCGAATTCCCTATGGCCATCCAGACGTCCGCCCGCATCATGCGGGCGGACAGGTGAGGCAGCCGTTTCCGGCTGCCAGGTGGATCAGAACGAGTAGCGTGCGCCGATCTGGAATCGGCGGGTCTGGTTCGGATCGGCCGTGGTGCCCGTGCCGAATTTCGGATTCGGCGTGGCCGGGTTGTTGTTGCTGTAAAGACCGCCGTCGTAGCCGGTGATCACGTCGCGATTGAAGACGTTCATCACGTCGAAGCGCAATTCCAGCGCCTGGCTCTCGCCCCAGCGGAAGTCCTTGGCGATGGAAAGATCGAGGTTCACGTACTTCTGTCCGTATCGCGCGTTGTGCCAGTAGCTGCAGTTGTAGTCGCAAGTCGGGGTGGCGGCGTACACGTCGTATGGTGTGCCCGAGCCATAGGTGAAGATGCCGCTGAAGCGCGTGTCCCACGGCCCACGAACGATCCCGTGCAGCACCAGGTGATGCTTTTCGCCGACATAGTCGTACGGGTAACCGGAGGGATCGACGTAATCCAGCGAATAATTGTCGTTACCCTGCTGGCGCGCCTTCTGATAGGTGTAGGCCAGTCCCACGCCCCAGCCGGACTCCCTGGTGTAAGGCTTGTCCAGCGCGATCAGCACGCTGCTGGATTGGGTTTTCTTGTAAGCGTTGGTCAACACCTGACCGTAGGGGCTGCCCGGTAGCGTATTCAGTTGAAAACCCGGAACGACAAGACGGCTGGCGGAGATCCAGGTGAATTGCCGATAGCCGAGCACCCGGCTCAGGGTCAGCGAGCCGGTCCAGTCGCCGAACACCTGGCGCACGCCGAGGCTGAACTGGTCCGTGTACGGCACGCGGGTGTTGTTGTTGATGGTGTCGAGCTCGCTGCTGAAACCGGGCTGGCCGCTGGCCAGCAGTTGATTCAGGCCGGCGGCGGTGAGGTAGGCCGGATTCCACGCGATCGTGCCCGGCGTGACGCCGTTCGGGCTGAACAGGAAGGTGTAGTTGGGTACTGCCGAATGGATCGGTTCCTGACTGATCCAGTCGTACGGAACGCGCGAGTAGTAGCGTCCGGCGCCGCCGAAGACGGTGGTGCTCTGGTCGGCCTGCGGGCTCACGTCCAGCGAGAAACCGACGCGTGGCTGGATCTGGCCCTTGTCCGCCTTGCGACTGTTTCCGGTACTGATGTTGTTCTCCAGGCCCAGGTATTCCAGGGTCGGAATCTGGTCTTGCGGCGTCACATAGTCCTTGTCGAAGGCGTTGGTCTCGTAATCCCAGCGCAGGCCAAGGTTCAGTTGCAGTCGCGCGGTGACATCCCAGTCGTCCTGCGCGTACACGCCCAGCTGGTTGTCGTGGATGCCGACGCCGCTGCCGTTCGGGGTGTAAACCGCTCGGTACGGGATATCGAACCCACCGGGATAATTCGCCCCTTCCTGGTACGTGTACACCGGCACGGCGTTGCTGAACTGCTGCAGGTCGATGGCGTACTTGGCATAGCTGAAGCCCATTTTCACCGTATGGTCGCCATGCCAGGACAGGCCGCTGAAGGTCAGCGAGTCGCTGATGGTGACCTGGTCCTGCGACTTGTCCTGCAGGTTGCTGGAACCGCCGATGGTGGCGATGCCGTTTTCGTAGACCTGCTGGACCGTATCCGGTTCGGCGGCGCCAGGCTTCCAGCGATAGCGGCCGGCATCCAGCAGCAGGTCGTTGGTCCAGATATCGCCGCGCGACTCCCATTTCACCAGCATGTCGTCGACGTTGTTCTTGCGGTTGGTGCGCGTGCTGTAGGCGATGCTGTCGCCGAAACCAAGGACTTCGTTGTCGCGCCGGGTGGTCAGGCTGAAGTCGACGTTGTTGTCCTGGTTCGGCTGAAAGCTCAGCTTGGCGAACAGAGTCTTTTCGTGGAACGGCGCGGAGAAGGTGCCGTTGTACTGCGTGAACCGTGGATCGTTGATATGTACGGTTTTGTTGGCGATGTCCTTGCGTTCGTCGTAGTTGATGTAGAACTGCGCCACGTCCTTGATGATCGGACCACCCAGCGAAGCACCGCGCTGCTCGCGCTTGTAGTCGGGCTTCTTGATCTTGTCCCTCTTGTCGAACGAGTCCTGCGTGATCATCGACTGGTTCTGGTAGTAGTCATACGCCGAGCCGTGGAACTCGTTGGTGCCGGACTTGGTCACCGCCGTGATGATGGCGGCGCCGGCCTGCGCGTACTCGGCCTTGTAGTTCTGCGTCAGCACGCGATATTCCTGCACGGCCTCCTGCGAGAACGGATTGCCGCGGCTGGAGTCCTGACCCGAAAGACCGCCCTTGAGGATGTCGTTGCGCTGGCTGGCGCCGTCGATGTAAACGTTTACATTCTCGGCCGATTGTCCGCCGGACGAGAACGATTTGTTGTTGGGGTCGTGCGACACGGTGACGCCCGGCACCAATTTGGCGAAATCGAGAAAGTTGCGTTCGTTTTGCGGCAACGACGCGATCTGCGCCTGGCTGACGTTGCTTGCCACTTCGGAGGTTCGTGTTTCGACCAATGGAGTGGCGCTGACCGTGACGCTCTGCAGGTTGGTGGCATTGGCGGAGTTCGGTGCGCTGGCGGCAGCAGCGGCCGCGTTCAGGTTCAGGGTCAGCGCCTGTCCGACCTGCACGCTGACGGTCTGGCTGACGCTGCTGCCGTTGCCACTTGCCTGAATCCGCCAGGTACCAGGCGTGAGACCCACCAGCGTGTAGTTTCCATTGGCGTTCACGACCGAGCGGTTGGTGAAACCGGTGGCGGGATTGGTGGCCACCACCTGGGTCGGCGCCGCATTCGGTGGTGCGGTGATGTGGCCACGGATGATCGCCGAACTGCTGCTCTGGGCGCCGGCCGGGCCCGGCAAAAACACGGTGGTGGCAAGCAGGCCGGCGAATGCCAGTGAGATCTGTCTGGATAGCGTGCGTTGATTGACCATGAGCTGACCCTCTCCCGTAAATCGTTGCAAGAAGTTCGGACTGTCCGCTGTCATGTTGCTGTGGTGTTGCCCGTGAGCTGCTCGCCCCCCGGCGATCCGCTTACGTTGGAATCGCCTTCGAGCGCGATCCCTGTCGGCCTCTCCTGTGCCGATCCCTGAATGCTCCGCTAGCCGGGCGTTGCGCTGGATGCGCGCGCCACCAGTTTGGCGGTGACGCGACGATGGGTGCCGGCCATGGCGCGATCGGGGTTGTCGATTTGTTCTCCCAGCAATTCCATGGCCTGTCCACCGAGCTCGGCGATGTGCACCTGGATGGTGGTCAGCGCCGGCGTCACATAGCGCGCCATGGGAACGTCGTCGAAACCGCCGATGGCGATCTCCCCGGGCACCTCGATGCCGGCTTCGCGCAACGCCGCCATGCAACCGATCGCCATCATGTCGTTGGCGGCAAACACCGCGTCGGGCCGCGGTCGCATCGCCAGCACCTGCTGGCCCGCGCGATAGCCGGATTCCTCGGTGAAATCTCCGCGCAGCATGCTCACCGGGCTGTCCGGCGAGTGGCTGGCGAGCGCCTCGCGGTAACCCAGCTCGCGCTCGGCGGCGTCGCGATTGCCGGGCGGGCCCTGGATGAACACGATCCGCTGATGACCGAGCGCCAGCAGGTGCGCGACCATCAGTCGGGCGCCGCCGTCGTTGTCCACCGACAGCGCGCAATAGTCATCGCCGGCGAGCCGGGTATTGACCAGCACCGTCGGCAGGTTGTTCGGCAGGTTCTGCCGCAGGAAAGCCTCGTCGGCGTGCGGGGACATCAGCAGCAGCCCGTCGACTCGTCCCTGCATGGCGCGCAGGGCGACCGCCGCGGCATCGGCGTCATCGTGCGAGCTGGATACCAGCAAATGCAGGCCGCGCGCTCGCGCGGCCAGATCGATGCCGCGAATCAACTCGGAAAAAAACTCGCCATACAAGTCCGGCAGCAAGGCGCCCACAGTGTGGGTGCGCCGGGTGATCAGCATGCGTGCGGCCGCGTGCGGAATGTAGTGCAGCCGGGCAGCGGCGGCATGGATGCGCTGGCTGGTTTCGGCGGTCACCCCGTGGCCGCCGTTCATCGCACGCGACACCGACGCCACGGAGACTTCGGCCAGTCGCGCTACATCTTTGATGGTTGCTGCCGACACAGGGATAGCCCGCTGTTCCGAAACCCTTGGGTGGCCGCAACGTAAACGTTTTCATGGGAGCTTGTAAAGCGCCCGTAAAGAATGAATTTTGCTGCCCTGCAGAACGTTACCTTAACGATTGCCGAGCGTCTGCAGGCAAACCGCTTACCGGCGTGGATAACGGGCCTGGCCTGGGGGAAATTTCTTTGTGGCAACGCAACATCTGGTGGGGCGGTGTGACAGGTTTACGGCTGTGTCGGGAATCTGCGATCAGCAGCGCTAATTCACCGCTTTCAGCTATTGTTAAAAATTCCGTTTCGTCGTTAAATCAAGGTTAATCTTCGTGGACTCAGTCGACTGTATCCTCAAGTTATCGCGACATTGAACAAATCACCGCAAGCCACTGTTTTTCATATCATGACAATTCTATTGACCCTGTTGCTCCTGGTTCCCGCCGCGCTGATCGCCGCGGCGATCAAGGTCGTGCCGACCGGTCAGGTCTATAGCTTGTATCGCCACGGCAAGCCGGTGCGCCTGCTGCAGGCAGGCACCCATCTGGTGCTGCCGCTGCTCGATCGGGTGGCACACAAGATCAACCTGGCAGGTCAGATGTTGCGTTTCGAAGGTCCGGCGGCTGACGCGCACGACGTGCGCGGCACGGTTTACTGGCAGGTGCTGGAACCGGAACGCGCCGACCCGGTGTTCGAGCAGGTGGATCAACTGATCCGCCACGGTGCGCAGGAGGCCCTGCGTGGTCAGCCGGAAGTCGATCACGCCGATCGCCGTGATCTGGGCGCACGCGTGAAACAGTCGTTGAACAATGCATTGCGCGAGCGCGGCATGATGGTGACGCGGGTCGAACTCGACGCCGCTTGAGCAGTACCCGGGGATTGCGTCGAGGCGCCCGAGAGCGCCCGCGCCGCAGGGGATTTGAAGGTATTGCGACCCGCTTCGGCGGGTTTTCTTTTGCCGGATTCGCGCATGACCCACTGGCATCGCGGCCGCTCGGCCCGGATACTGCCGGCCCGGATCACCCACAGGAAACACCATGGCTGCGCGCGACGCCTTGCAGGCACGACTCGAACAAGGCGTGGCCGCGCTGGGTTTGAACCTGCCGGTCGGGGCAGTTACACGGCTGCTCGACTACCAGGCGCTGCTGGAACGCTGGAACGCGGCCTACAACCTCACCGCCGTGCGCGACCCGGCGGAGATGGTCACCCGCCACTTGCTCGATTCGCTGGCGATCCTGCCGTATGTGCAGGGCTCGACGCTGGCCGACCTGGGCACCGGCCCCGGCCTGCCCGGCATCGTGCTGGCGATCGCCGCGCCGGGGCGCGAGATCCTGCTGGTCGACTCCAATGGCAAGAAGGTGCGCTTCCTGCGTGAGGCGATCCGCGCGCTGAAGCTCGACGGCGTGCGAGCGGTGCAATCGCGGGTGGAAGACGTCGAAGGCCGGTACGAATGCATCACCGCCCGCGCGTTCGCCAGCCTCGCCGACATGCTCGGCTGGGGCGGTCATCTGCTGGCGCCGGATGGGATCTGGCTGGCGATGAAGGGCAAGCGGCCGGATGACGAACTGGCGGGTATTCCATCGGGCTTCGTGCTGCGCGAGACGCATGAGCTGACGGTGCCGGGACTACCGGCCGAACGTCATCTGCTGGTGCTCGGCCGCGCGTGATTCATGGCGTTCGCACGTAGGAGCCCGCTCGCGGGCGATGCTCCTGCTCTGAATACCCGGAAAAAGAGCATCGCCCGCGAGCGGGCTCCTACTCGGCCAGGATGCCGCCATTGCTCTCGATCACCTGCGCGTACAGCTTCGCGGTGGCCTTCGGCGTGCGCTGTTGGGTCGCGAAGTCGACGTGGTATAGCCCGAAACGCTTGGAAAAACCCAGCGACCACTCCAGGTTGTCCATCAGCGACCACGCGTAATAGCCCTTCAGGTTCACCCCGGCCTCGATCGCGCCGTGCAGTGCCTTGAGGTGCCTGCGCAGGTAATTCGTGCGCAGCGGGTCGTGCAGTTCGCCGTTTTCGGCCACCGGCGGGTCGTAGAACGCCGAGCCATTTTCGGTGACGTACAACGGGATGTTGCCGTAGCGGTCCTTGAACCAGGTCAGCGTGTCGGTCAGGCCCTGCTCGAACACTTCCCAGCCGGTTTCGGTGTAGGTCTTGTTCGGCTGGCGCACGGGTGAGGCCATGAGCGGGTACTGGTTCGGATCGTGCTTCACCACCGCGCGGGTGTAGTAGTTGATGCCGACGAAATCCACCGGCTGATTCGTCAGCTTGAAATCGTCTTCCGGGAAATCCGGCCAGGCCTCGCCGAAGATCTCCTTCAATTCCGGCGGATAGCTGCCCAGCAACGCCGGATCGGCGAACTGCTGGTTCATGTAGGCATGCGCGCGACGGGTGGCGGCCAGATCCTCGGCGCTGTCCGAGTGCGGGTACTTCGGCTCGATGTTGAACACCACGCCGATCTCGTGTTTGCCGTGCGCGCGATACGCCTGGATGCCGGCGCCGCTGGCGCGCATCAGGTTGTGCGCGGCGATCGGCGCTTCGTACTTGCTGCGATGCCCCGGTGCGAGCGCGCCGTGCAGATAGCCGCCGTCGGTGACCACCCACGGTTCGTTCAGCGTGGCCCAGCGCGGCACGCGGTCGTCCAGCGCCTTGAACATCACCTCGGCGTATTCGGCGAACCAGTGCGCGCTGTCGCGATTGAGCCAGCCGCCGCGGTCGTCCAGCGCAGCGGGCAGGTCCCAGTGGAACAGCGTGGCGTTCGGCGCGATGCCGTTCTCCAGCAGTTCGTCGACCAGCCGCGAGTAGAAATCCAGCCCCTTCGCGTTGACCCGGCCGGTACCCTCGGGCAACACCCGTGCCCAGTTGATGCTGAAGCGGTAACCGTGCAGGCCCAGCGCCTTCATCAGCTGCACGTCGTCCTTGTAGCGGCGGTAGTGGTCGCAGGCAACATCGCCGGTATCGCCGTTCGCCATCATTCCCGGCGTATGCGCGAAGCGCTGCCAGATACTGGGACCAGCGCCGTCGGCCAACGGCGAGCCTTCGATCTGGTAGGCCGAGGTGGCGGCGCCCCAGTGGAAGCCGTCGGGAAAGCGGAAACGGGGGCGTGTCATTGGGGTTCCTGCAACCAAAGTGCTTGATGTAAACGGTTACATCGGCAGAATAGCCGAATGCCCCGTCGATGTGCACACCAGCGCATGCTGCGACGGGACGGCCGTCGTGGCCAACCGCACCGGAGAAGCCGATGGCTGCCGTACAACTGGATCAGCTGCGCAAGGTCTACCCCAACGGCAACGTCGGCGTGGCCGATGCGAGCTTCGAGATCGCCGACGGCGAACTGCTGGTGCTGGTGGGGCCGTCCGGCTGCGGCAAGACGACCCTGCTCAGGATGATTGCGGGACTGGAGTCGATCAGTGGCGGAACGCTGAGCATCGACGGCCGGGTGGTCAACGAGGTGGCGCCGAAGGACCGCGACATCGCGATGGTGTTCCAGAACTACGCGCTGTATCCGCACATGACGGTGGCCGAGAACCTCGGTTTCGGCCTGAAGCTGCGCGGTCACCGACAGGCCGACATCGACCAGCGCGTGGCGGCGGCGGCGAAGACGCTGGAGCTGGAGGCACGGCTTGCCTCGCGTCCGGCCGCGCTGTCCGGCGGCCAGCGCCAGCGCGTGGCATTGGGCCGGGCGCTGGTGCGCGACCCGAAGGTGTTCCTGCTGGACGAGCCGCTGTCCAACCTCGATGCCAAGCTGCGCCTGTCGATGCGGGTGGAGATCGCGCGTCTGCATCGCCAGTTGAAGGCCACCATGATCTACGTCACCCACGACCAGATCGAGGCGATGACGCTGGGCCAGCGCATCGTGGTGCTGGATGGCGGGGTGATCCAGCAGATCGACACGCCGATGAACCTGTACGAGAAACCCGCCAACCTGTTCGTGGCCGGCTTCGTCGGCAGCCCGGCGATGAACCAGCTGCGCGGCACGCTCAAACACGCCAACGGCTGGACGCTGGTCACCGCGCATGGCGAGATCGCGCTGGGTGAACCGCCGCAGGCGTCTTCGTGGCAGCCGTGGCGCGATCGCGAGGTGGTGCTGGGCATCCGTCCGGAAGATCTGCAGCCGCAGGATGCCGGCGCCGGCGCATTCGAAGCCCGGCTCGAAGTGCTCGAACCGGTCGGCAACGAGATCTTCCTCAACCTACGCTACGGCGCGCAGGCGCTGGTCTCGCGGGTATCGCCGCGGGCTTTGCCCGAGCCCGGCAGCAGCGTCCCGCTGGGGCTGGTGGCTGCCCGGCTGCACCTGTTCGATCCCGCCAGTGGCGGCCGGATCGGCGCCTGAGCGCGGGCAGCGCTCGACGGAGTGAGGCATTACACTAACCCTCTCCACGCGTACGGTAGCCCTCCATCCATGGCCCGCATCATCGCTGTCGCCAACCAGAAAGGCGGCGTCGGCAAGACCACCACTGCCGTCAATCTCGCCGCTGCGCTGGCCGCCGCAAAGCGCAAGGTATTGCTGGTCGATTTCGACCCGCAAGGCAACGCCACGATGGCCTCGGGCATCAACAAGCGCGAGATCAAGGCGAGTGGCTGCGAGGTACTGCTGGAAGAAGTGGAGATCGCCGCGGCGATCGTGCCCACCGACGCCCACTACGACCTGTTGCCCGGCAACGGCGATCTCACCGCCGCCGAGCTGAAGCTGATGGACGCGCTGGCGCGCGAGCACCGGCTGAAGGAATTGCTGGCCAAGATCGCGCCGAACTACCACACCATCCTGATCGACTGCCCGCCGTCGCTGAACCTGCTCACCCTGAATGCGCTGACCGCCGCCGATGGCGTGCTGATTCCGGTGCAATGCGAATATTTCGCGCTGGAAGGGCTGTCCAGCCTGCTCGACACGGTCAAGGCGGTGCGCCATCGACTGAATCCCACGCTGGAGATCGAGGGCCTGCTGCGCACCATGTACGACGTGCGCAACAACCTCGGCAACGAGGTTTCCGCCCAGCTCACCCAGCATTTCGGCGACAAGGTGCTGCGCTCGATCATCCCGCGCAACGTGCGCCTGGCCGAAGCGCCCAGCCACGGCCAGCCGATCCATCTGTACGACCGCAGCTCGCGCGGCGCGATCGCCTACATCGGCCTGGCCGGCGAGATCATCCGTCGCGAACGCGCGCTGACCCGCGGCGACCGCGTCGATCCGGTCGAAGACATTGAACCGCCAGCGGCAACACCCGCGCACGGCGACGGCGGTCCGACGCTCAAGGCGCCGGCCGCCAACCATCAGGAATGAGACATGGCTGCTGCGAAAAAACGTGGATTGGGACGCGGGCTCGACGCCCTGCTCGGTGGCGACGGCGATGCCGCACCGTCGGTGCTGGCGCAAGAGGGCGAGCTGCGCATGTTGCCGATCCAGCAGATCCAGCCCGGCAAATACCAGCCGCGCCGACACTGGAACGACGAGGCGCTGGACGAACTGGCGGCCTCGATCAAGGCACAAGGCCTGATCCAGCCGGTGGTGGTGCGCGAGCTCGGCCCGAACAGCTACGAGCTGATCGCCGGCGAACGCCGCTGGCGCGCGGCGCAACGCGCCCAGCTCGGCGAAATTCCCGCGCTGATCAAGAAGGTGTCCGAAGAAGCCGTGCCGGCGATGGCGCTGATCGAGAACATCCAGCGCCAGGACCTCACCCCGCTGGAAGAAGCCGATGCGCTGAAGCGCCTGATCGACGATTTCGACCTCACCCACCAGCAGGCTGCCGACGCGGTCGGCCGTTCGCGCGCGTCAGTGTCGAACATGCTGCGGCTCACCGAGATGCCGGAGTCGATCAAGCGGCTGCTCGATGACGGCAAGCTGGAAATGGGCCACGCGCGCTGCCTGCTGACCCTGGAAGAATCCATCGCCGTGCCCCTGGCGCGTCAGGCGTCGACTCTCGGCTGGTCGGTGCGCGAACTGGAAGAAGCGGCGCGCCGCGCGCAGACCGTACCGAAGGGCAAGGCGAAAAGCGCGCCGCGCGACGCCAACATCAGCGCGCTGGAAAGCGAACTGGCCGAACGCTTCGCCACCCGGGTCGAGCTGGCCCAGGGCCGCGGCGGTCGCGGCAAGCTGGTGATCCACTATCACAGCAACGACGAACTGGAAGGCATCCTCGGCAAGATCCGCTAAGCCGGCCTGCTCCCTCACCTGCAACGCAGGGGAGGGTTGGGGGGGCTCCCGATCTTCCGGCCAGCCGGAGCAACCCCCTCCCAACCTCCCCCTGCCTGCAGGGGAGGAGCAGTCAACGCCGTCAACCGACGCACTCTGCCACTTGGCATTAAACTGTCCTGGTTACTGCGCCAGGCGCAGCATCTGCTTTCGCTGAAAGGCCTCCCCCATGCCGCAACTCTCCGTCGTCGTCCCCGTCTTCAACGAGCGCGACAACATCCCGCCGCTGCTCGCCGAAATCGCCGCTGCCCTGCGCGGCAGGATCGATTACGAAGTCATCTATATCGATGACGATTCCAGCGATGACAGCCGCAACGTGCTGTCTGCGGAAAAAGCCAGGCATCCGGAGTTGCGCGTGCTGCACCACCTCATCCGCAGCGGCCAGAGCACCGCGGTGTGGAACGGCGTGCGGGCCGCGCAATCGCCATGGATCGCCACGCTCGACGGTGACGGCCAGAACGATCCGGCCGATATCCCCAAGTTGCTCGCCGCGCGCGATGCCGCGCCGGCTGAAGTGAAGTTGTTCGCCGGCTGGCGTACCACGCGCCGCGACAGTTTCAACAAGCGGATCTCCTCGAAGATCGCCAACGCGGTGCGCTCGCGCATGCTGAAGGACGCCACGCCCGATACCGGCTGCGGCCTCAAATTGTTCGAGCGCGAGGTGTTCCTGCGCCTGCCCTACTTCGATCACATGCACCGCTACCTGCCGGCGCTGGTCAAGCGCGCCGGCTTCCAGAACCAGAGCGTGCCGGTCGGCCATCGACCGCGCACGGCCGGCGTGTCCAAGTACGGCATGCTGGACCGGCTGTGGGTCGGTCTGGCCGACTTGCGTGGCGTGTCCTGGCTGATGCGGCGCGGCAAGGTGACCCGGGTCGAGGAACTTTGATCCACGTCATGTCGCGCTGATCCGACCGTCGTATGCTGGGGTCTTCCCAAGGAGTGCCCTCCATACTCCTGGGGAGACCGCCTATGAGCATTGCCATCAAACGTGTCTATGAACCGGCGGCGAAAGCCGATGGCTATCGCGTGCTGATCGATCGGTTGTGGCCACGCGGCCTGAAGAAGGAAGCGGTACCGCTGGACATGTGGGCGAAGGAGCTTGCCCCATCCACCACCCTGCGCCGATGGTTCAACCACGATCCCGCGTTGTGGGACGGCTTTCGCCATCGTTATGCCGGCGAGCTCGATGCGCAGGCCGAACACTGGCAGCCGTTGGCCGAGCGTGCGGCTCGTCACGCCGTCACCCTGCTTTACGGCGCGCGCGACGAGGAGCACAACAACGCGGTGGTATTGAAGGCCTATCTGGAGAACTGGCTGCACACGCACGGTCCGCGCTGAAGCGGCAGGCGCCAGCTCAGGACTGGCGCACCGGCGTGCCGACTCTCGGCCAGCTCGCCAGCGCCTCGCGGGTCTGTTCGCGACCCCGCTCGATCAGCTCACGCGCACGGTAGAACTCATAGGCGGTCGATACATTGCGCGGCAGCTGGATCAGCAGATCCGGCTCGTACGCGGCCAGCCGCAGGCGCGACAGGTTGGCCTGCATCAGATCCATCGACTGGTTGAGCAGATCCCAGGCACCCGGTTCGCGCGGCTTGCCCTCGCTGTGCGGCAGCAGACGACCGAAGAATTCGCCCAGACGGCGGCGGTAGCTGCTGTCCGTTTCGCCATCCTCGTCGATATGAGCCGGCGGCGCGACGTGTGCCGGCCCATCCATGCTGACGGCGAACAGGTAGTCGGCCGGATCGCGGATCAACGGCGTGACCGGCACCGGATTGAGCAAGGCGCCATCGAGCAGCCGGCGCCCACCGACCGAATAGGGACGAAACACCGTCGGGATCGAGATCGACGCGCGGATCGCGTCGAACAACGAGCCGCGCGTCAGCCATACCTCGCGTTCGCGATCCAGGTCGGTGGCCACCGCGGTGAACGCAAGCGGCAGCTCCTCGATGCAGACGTCGCCGATCAGTTCGCGCAGCGTGCCGATGATCCGCTCGCCCTTGATCAGGCCGCCGCCGGAAAACGTCCAGTCGAGCAGCTTGAACACGTCCAGCCGGGCCAGCGTGCAGACCCAGTCGCGATAGACGTCGAGCTTGCCCATCGCGTACACGCCACCAATCAGCGCGCCCATCGAAGTGCCGGCGATGGCCGTGATCTCGAAGCCCTGGGCTTCGATCTCCTCGATCGCACCGATATGCGCCAGCCCCTTTGCGCCGCCGGCGCCAAGCGCCAGCGCCACGGTCGGTTTGCGTGCTTCGGTGGAGGCCTGCGACAGGGCAGGCGTGTCGTGTGTTTTCATGGCTGGCCTTCAATCACGGATTGCATGCGCTGGCGTAGCCACTGTGTCTGCTGTCCGCATCGTGTCGCGGCGCAGTACCCTGCTTCGTGACGAACATCGAGCCAAGGCGGCGCCAGCTGGTTAGGATGAAGCCAAGCCGCAGCGGCAACAAGTCCCGGAATCACGCATGTCCCTCGTTTACCCAACCCTGTCCCGATCGCTTCCCATGGCCCCGACCGGAGTAGCCGCGTGAGTTGGCAGGCATGGGCGACGGTGGTGGTGATCATCGCGGCGATGGGCCTGTTTGCCAGCGAAAAGCTGCGCATCGACCTGGTGGCCCTGCTGGTGCTGGCCGCGCTGGTGACCCTGGGCATCGTCAGTCCGGTCGAAGCCTTGAGCGGATTCAGCAACGAGGCCACGGTGACGGTGGCGGCGATGTTCGCGCTGAGCCTGGGCATCGAACGATCCGGTGCGCTGGACCCGCTGACCCGGCAGCTGATGCGGATCAAGCGGCCGTGGCTGCTGACCCTGGCGCTGATGCTGGCGATCGCGCCGCTGGGCGCCTTCGTCAAGAATATCGCGCTGGTCGCCACCTTCCTGCCGCTGGCGCTGCGCGTATGCCAGCGCACGCATACCTCGCCGGCGCGGGTGCTGATGCCGATGGCGTACGCGGCGCAGATGGGCGGCGTATGCACGCTGATCGGCACGTCCTCGAACCTGCTGGCCGACAGCCTGGCGCAAAAACACGGCATGCCGGCTTTCGGCGTGTTCGAATTTACCCGCATGGGCGTGGTGCTGGCGGTGGTCGGCATCGTCTACCTGATGTTGATCGGCCGCTGGCTGCTGCCGCGTCACGTCGATGCCGAGGCACCCGAACAGGAAGAGATCGGCAAATACGTCACCGAACTCGAGGTGACCGAGCAATCCTCCCTGCTCGGCGACAGCATCGCCGATGCCAAGCTCGGCGAGCGCTTCGGCATCTATCCCCTGGAACTGCTGCGCGGAGAAAAGCGCATGTGGTCGCCACGCAGCCAGGAAATTGCCGTAGGCGACGTGCTGCTGGTGCGCGGCGACTGGGAGAAGATCGAGGATTTCCAGCGTCGCGCCGGCCTGCGCAACGCACCGGACAGCCGCTACGTGCAGGACACCGATCACCCGCGCGTGATGGTCGAGCTGATGGTGGCGCCGGCCAGTCCGATAGAAGGCCACCGGCTGGAGGAGACCGGATTGCACTGGCGCTACGACGCGGTGGCGCTGGCGATCCATCGGCGTGGCCAGCTGCTGCGCGACAAGCTCAGCGACGTCAATCTTGCGGTAGGCGATGTGCTGCTGGTGCTGGTGGACGAGAAGGCGATGTCCAACCTGCGCAACGACGAGGCGTTCATCGTGCTGAGCGAGCGCGAGGAATCCCATCGTACGCCGCGCAAGGCGCTTTATGCCGCTGCGATCATGGCGGGCGTGGTGATCACCTCCGGCATGCACTGGCTGGCGATTCCGATTGCGGCGATCTCCGGCGCCATCGCGATGGCCCTGACCGGTTGCTTCGGCCGTAAAGACGTCTATGAAGGCATCGACTGGAAGATCATCATCCTGCTCGGCGCGATTCTTCCGTTGGGCATAGCGATCGAGAAATCCGGCCTGTCGCAGACCCTGGTTCACATGGGTCTGGGCGTGGTCGGCAACCACGGCCCGCTGGCCGCGTTGCTGATGGTGTACCTGTTGACCGCGCTGCTCACCGAACTGATGGGGCACAATCCGTCGGTGGTGTTGATGGTGGGCATTGCCGCGTCGGTTGCCCACGCAATGAACGTCGACCCGCGTCCGTTCGTGGTGGCCGTGGCCTTCGCTGCCGCCACGTCGTTCGCCACGCCGGTGGGCTATCCCACCAACACCATGGTCTATTACGCCGGCGGCTACCGCTTCACCGATTTCATGAAGGTGGGCATACCGCTGATCCTGATTTTCTGCACGTTGTCGATGTGGCTGATTCCGCTGTTCTGGCCGTTTCATCCCTGAGAGGCGGGGATTCGGAATTGGGGATTCGCGATTCGTAAAAGCCCAAGAGCCGGCATGCCGACGCTCCGCCGAATCCCAACTTGGCTTATTGGTAGCCGCCCAGGGCCAGCTGCAGCAGGATTTTCATTTCCTCGCGCAGCGACAGCGGTGCCACCACTTCCGCATCCGGACCGTACTTGAGCACGTCCATCAGCAGTTCCTTGGAATTGGAGTAGGGCACTTTCAGCTCGTAACGGCCATCGGGCAGCCACTCGCCCTTCTGCTGCGAATGCCAGTGTTCGTCGGCGACCCAGCGTGCGGCGTGCGACGAGAAACGGATCGTCGCCCAGGCTTTCGGCTTGCCGGCGAAGATGCCGTAGCTGGAGGCGAGTAGCTCGTTGAGGTCGCTGTCGGCCACGTCGGTGACCGGCGTGTCCAGCGTCTGGGCGTCGGCGATGCGGTCGACGGCAAAACTGCGCAGCGCCTCGCGGTCGTGATCCCACACATCCAGATACCAGTTGTCGCGATAGTGGGTCAGCCGCTGTGGCGATACGGTGCGGCGGCTGTCCGCGTTGGTGGTGCGTGCGCGATAACGGAAGCGCAGTTGTTTGCGCTCCAGCACCGCGCCGGCGACGATGCGGAACGCCTGCTGGTCGAGCTTGCGCTCACCCCACGGGATCACCCGGATACGTTCGATCGGCAACGCCTTGCCGTTGTCCTGGTGCGACAGCAGGCCTTCGATGCGCGACTTGAACGGCGCCAGCGCACCGGCCAGCACGCCGGGACCGGAGCGTCCGATCAGCTCGTTCAGCGCCAGCAACGCGGCCAGTTCGTCGGAGGTCAGCCACAGTCCGGGCAGTTCGAATTTCTCGCCCTCGCCCACTTCGTAGCGAAATGCGGCCTGGTCGGCCCCGGCGCTCTCGATCGGTGCGCCCAGCGCATCGCGCAGGAACGCCACGTCGCGGTACAGCGTGGCGCGTGAGCATTCGAGTTCACCCATCAAACGCGGCAGCGGGATCGGGTAGTGCGCCGACTTCAGCAGACGGTGCAGGGTAAGTATGCGTTCGTAGCGATCCATGGGCGTCGGCATATCGTCGAAGAAGTCGCCGTGTAGCATGGAGGCGGCCTGAGGTGGCTGCAAGGTCGCCGCGGGCCACGTCGTCGGCTCCCACCAGGGCGACTTTCGTTTATGTGCTGCCGTGCGCTTCGATGCGGCCTGCCGGCTATGGCGGTGGCATACCTGATGAAGCCGAAACCACGGCGGCATGGTGAACGCCAGGCGCTTCGGCGCGGCGGCGTTCATTGCAAGTTCAAGCCATCCCGTTAAGGTACGCGCTTACCGTTATTTAACAAATGGACTGCTTCCGATGAAAAAGACCTTGATCGCTGGCCTGTTGCTGGCCGCTTTCGCGAGCTTCGCTGCGCAGGCTCAGGATGCCACCAGCACCAACAACGGTGGCTGGAGCGGCTCGGGCGAGTTCGGTTTTGCCTCGGCCACCGGCAACTCGCGCTCGCAGAACATCAATGGCAAGCTCGGCCTGAACCAGGAAAATGAGCAGTGGAAGAACAGCTTCTTCCTCGACGGCCTGCGCTCGAAGAGCCAGCAGTCCGTGGTCGACGAGAGCGGCGCCACCGTCGAGCAGTTCAACACCACCGCCAACCGCTATGACGGCGGCGCGTCGGTCGGCTACAAGCTGGACCCGCGCAGCTACATCGTCGGTGCCGCCCGTTACGAGCACGACGACTTCGGTGCCAACCTGTGGCAGGGCGTCGTCTCGCTGGGCTACGGCTACATCGCGCTGAAGGACGACCGCAACGAGCTGTCGTTCGAAATCGGTCCTGGTTACAAGCGCTACCGTCCCGCCGACACCACCGTTCTGGTGGGTGACGAACAGGTTCGGGTGCGGCAGCCGACCGAAAGCGAGATGGTTGCCCGTGGCCTGATCAACTACAAGTTCAAGCTCACCGCCAACACCTCGTTCGAGGACACGTTCCTGATGGAAGCGGGCTCCAAGAACACCTACCTGCAGAACGATGCCGGGCTGGCGGTCAGCATGACCAAGAAGCTGGCGCTGAAGGTCGGTTTCCAGGTGCGCCACAACAGCGACGTGCTGCCGGGCATCAAGAAGATGGACACGCTGACCACGACCAACCTGGTCTACAGCTTCTGAGCTGATCGCCCCGGTTGATCGAAACGGCCTCGTCGCTCTGCGACGGGGCCGTTTTGTTTGGAACAGGAGAAATGCCGCGAGTCCAGGTCGTTACAACCCCAGCAAATCACCAGCGCCTTGTTCCAGCAAGGTCGCCGCCACCTGGCGGCCCAGTGCCAGCGCCTGATCGCTGGGTCCGCTCGCCTGTGCGTGCAGCAACCGGCCGCTGGTGGCGTCGCCGACCATGCCGCGCAGATGCAGGCCGTGTTCGCCCAGCATGCACCAGGCGCCGACCGGCACCGTGCAGCTGCCGCCGAGCGCCTGGTTCATGGCGCGTTCGGCGCTGACCGTGAGTCGGGTGTCGGGATCGTCCAGCGCCGCCAGCACGCTGGCCACGGCCGGCGCGTCGGCGCGCGATTCGATCGCGATCGCTGCCTGACCCGGTGCCGGCAGCCAGTCGGGCGCGACCAGCCGCGAGCGGATGCGCGCCGCCAGGCCGAGCCGCTCCAGTCCGGCACAGGCCAGCACAATGGCCTCGTAGTTGCCGGCATCGAGTTTGCCCAGCCGGGTACCGACATTGCCACGCAGGTCGAGCAACTGCAGATCCGGGCGAAGCGCACGCAGTTGCGCCTGCCGCCGCAGCGACGAGGTGCCGACGCGGGCGCCTTCGGGCAATGCGGCAAGGTCGGCGTGATCGTTGCTGACAAAGGCGTCGGCGGCATCCGCGCGTGGCAGGATCGCGCTCAGCACGAAGCCCGGTTCCAGTTGTGCCGGCACATCCTTCAATGAGTGCACGGCGAGATCGGCACGACCTTCCAGCATCGCCACCTCGAGTTCTTTCAGGAACAGCCCCTTGCCGCCGATGGTGGCCAGCGGCTGATCGAGGATCTCGTCGCCGCGGGTACTCATCGGCACCAGCTCCACCATGAGCCCCGGATGCGCCGCGCGCAGCAGCGCGGCCACATGTTCGGCCTGCCACAACGCGAGCGCGCTCTTGCGGGTGGCGATACGCAGGGTGGGATGGTTCATCGGAACTCCGCGGCATTCGGCAAGGCCGCATTGTCGCGTAGTTTGTGCGTATCGGCGCAGCGGCGTATCGGCGCAGCGGGCTGCACGCGCGCGCCGGGGCGGCTACGATGGTCGGCAACTGACGGGAGTTCACCATGCAAAGCGGCAATCCGGCACTCAACAAGAACACCTTCCTCGACGCCGCCAGCGGCGCGGTCGTCGGTCATGGCGAGCAGGTCATGACGATCAACGGCACGGTCAACAAGACGGGCCTGTTACTGATCCTGGTGCTGGTCGGGGCGATGTACAGCTGGAGCCAGTTCAGTGGGCCGGCCAGTGCGCCAGCGCTGTATCCGCTGGTGCTCGGCGGCGCGATCGGCGGCCTGGTGCTGGCCTTGATCACCACGTTCAAGAAGACCTGGGCGCCGTTCACCGCGCCGCTGTACGCCGTGGTGGAAGGCGTTTTCATCGGTGCGTTGTCGGCGATCTTCGAAATGCGTTATCCCGGCATCGTGGTGCAGGCAGTGGGCCTGACCTTCGGCACCATGGCGGCGTTGCTGCTGGCCTATCGCAGCGGGCTGATCCGCGCCACCGAGAAATTCAAGCTCGGCGTGGTGGCGGCCACCGGCGGCGTGCTGTTGCTGTACCTGGCCAATTTCGCGATGGGCTTCTTCGGCCATTCGATCGGCTTCATCAACGGCCACAGCGGTATCGGCATCGCGTTCAGCGCCGTGGTGGTGGTGATCGCCGCGCTCAACCTGATCCTCGATTTCGACATGATCGAAACCGGCGTCAACCAGGGCGCGCCCAAATACATGGAGTGGTACGGCGCATTTGCGCTGGTGGTCACCCTGGTCTGGCTGTACCTGGAGCTGCTGCGACTGCTGTCGAAGCTGCAGTCGCGCAACTGATCGATCATATAGGCCTCAGCGCGCCAGCAATGCCTTCGCCCGCTTCACCACGTTGTCGGTGGTGAAGCCGAATTCGCGCAGCAGCACCTCGGCCGGTGCGGAGGCGCCAAAGTGCTCGATGCCGAGCATCGCGCCGCTGGCGCCGATATAGCGGTCCCAGCCCTGCGAGGTGCCCAGCTCCACCGCCAGGCGCGCGGTCACGCCGGGCGGCAGCACCTCATCGCGGTAGCTCTGCGGCTGGGCATCGAACAGCTCCCAGCTTGGCATCGATACGCAGCGCACGGCCACGCCCTCGGTCTGCAGCTTGTCGGCGGCATCCAGGATCAGGCCGACTTCGGAGCCGCTGGCGATCAGGATCAGTGACGGTTTGCCGTCTTTGCCATTCTTGCCATCGCTCAATACATAGGCGCCCTTGCGCAGGCCGTCGGCGCTGGCGTAGCGGGTGCGGTCGAGCGTGGGCACGTTCTGCCGGGTCAGCGCCAGCAGTACCGGATGGTCTTTCGACTCCACCGCCACCTTCCACGCCGCGGCCGTTTCGTTGGCGTCGCCCGGGCGGATCACGGTGAGATTGGGAATCGCGCGCAGGCTGGCCAGCTGCTCCACCGGCTGGTGGGTGGGGCCGTCCTCGCCCAGTGCGATGCTGTCGTGGGTGAACACGTGCACCACGTGGATGCCCATCAGTGCGGCAAGCCGGATCGCCGGGCGCATGTAGTCGGAGAAGATCAGAAAGGTGGCGTCGAACGGGATGAAACCGCCATGCGCGGCCAGCCCGTTGCTGATCCCGGCCATGGCATGTTCGCGCACGCCGTAGTGGAAATTGCGCCCGGCGCGGGTCCAGCCGCCGCCGTCGGAGCCTTCGGTGTCCTCGTTCGGCGTAGTCGGCGGGTTGAAGTCGCCCAGACCTTTCAGCGCGGTGTACGTGGAGGGATCGAGATCGGCCGAGCCGCCGCACAGCGCCGGCAACTTCTTCGCGAATGCGTTCATCACCTTGCCGCCGGCGGCACGGGTCGAAGTGCCCTTGGCATCGGCGGGGAAGGTCGGGATGTCCGCGTCCCAACCAGCGGGAATCTCCCCGCGCAGGCGACCCCGCAACTCCTTCGCCAGTTCCGGGAACGCCTTGGCATAAGCGTCCAGCCGTCCGTTCCAGTCGTCCTGCGCCTTCGCGCCGCGATCCTGCGCTTCGCGCATGTGCGCCAGTGCGGGCTCCGGCACAAGGAAGTCCGGCTCGACCGGCCAGCCGAGGTTCTGCTTGGTCTTTTTCACGTCCTCGACGCCCAGCGGCGAGCCGTGCGCCTTGTAGCTGTCCTGCTCGGGCGAACCAAAACCGATGTGCGTGCGCACCAGGATCAACGAGGGACGGCTGGTGTCCTCGCGCGCGGCCCGGAGTGCAGCGTGGATCGCATCCACGTCGTTGCCATCGTCGATATGGATGGTCTGCCAGCCGTAGGCATCGAAACGCGCGGCGCGATCCTCCGAGAACGTCATGTCGGTGCCGGCGGACAGCGTCACGTAGTTGTCGTCGTACAGGCAGATCAGCTTGCCGAGTTTCAGGTGACCGGCCAGCGACGCGGCTTCGCTGGCGACGCCTTCCATCAGGTCGCCGTCACTGACGATGGCCCAGGTGTGGTGGTCGATGATCGCGTGGCCGTCGCGGTTGTAGCTGGCGGCCAGCTGCGCCTCGCCGATCGCCATGCCGACCGCATTGGCCAGGCCCTGGCCGAGCGGACCGGTGGTGACCTCGACGCCCGGCGTGTGGCCGTACTCGGGATGGCCGGGCGCCTTGCTGCCCCATTGCCGAAACTGCTTGATGTCGTCCAGCGAAAGATCGTAGCCAGTGGCGAACAGCAGGCTGTAAAGCAGCGCCGAGCCGTGTCCGGCCGACAACACGAAACGGTCCCGGTCGGCCCAATGCGGATCGGCCGGGTGATATTTCATGTGCTTCGTCCACAACGCGTAAGCCATCGGCGCGGCACCCAGCGGCAGGCCGGGATGGCCGCTGTTGGCCTTCTGCACCATGTCCACCGACAGGAAGCGAAGCAGGTTGATGCATTGCTGGTCGAGGTCGTTGGACATGATGGTCTCCGTTGATGTGGATGGTGTTTGCTGTGGGTGCGGTGTCAGGCGAGGGCCGCGTCGACAATTTTCTGTGCTTCGGCGAGCAGGCTCTGCAGGTGCTCCTCGCTCTTGAAGCTTTCGGCGTAAATTTTGTAGATCGCCTCGGTGCCGGATGGCCGCGCGGCAAACCAGCCGCTGGCGGCGACGGCCTTGATCCCGCCGATGGCAGCGCCGTTGCCGGGCGCCTTGTCCAGCACCTGCTCGATCTTTTCGCCGGCGAGCTGGTCACTTTTCACCTGGTCGGGCGACAGCTTGGCCAGCTTCGCCTTCTGTGCCGGCGTGGCGGCGGCCTCGACGCGGTCGGCGAACGGCTGGCCCAGTTCCTCGGTCAGCTTCGCGAACAGCTGCCCCGGATCCTTGCCCTCGCGCGCGGTGATCTCGGCAGACAGCAGCGCCGGCACGAGGCCGTCCTTGTCCGTCGTCCACACCGAACCATCGTGGCGCAGCAACGAGGCACCGGCGCTTTCTTCGCAGCCGAAACCGAGCGCGCCGTCGAACAGGCCCTCGGAAAACCACTTGAAGCCGACCGGCACTTCGTACAACTGGCGGCCCAGGCGTTTCACCACACGATCGATCAGGGCGGTGGTGACCACGGTCTTGCCGACCGCCGCCTTGCCGCTCCACTGCGGGCGTTGCCGGAACAGGTAGTCGATCAGCACGGACAGGTAATGGTTCGGCTCCATCAGTCCGCTGGAGCGGGTGACGATGCCGTGGCGATCGTGATCGGTGTCGCAGGCGAACGCGACGTCGTATTTTTCCTTCAGGCCGATCAGCCGCTGCATCGCGTACGAGGACGACGGATCCATGCGGATCTTGCCGTCCCAGTCCACGCTCATGAACGCGAACTGCGGATCGACCACGTCGCTGACCACGGTGAGGTCCAGCTTGTAGCGATCGGCGATCGGCGCCCAGTAGTGCACGCCGGCGCCGCCCAGCGGATCGACGCCCATGTGCACGCCGGCGCCGCGGATGATGTCGAAGTCGATGATGTTGGCGAGGTCGGCGACGTAGGCGTTGAGGTAATCGTGCTCGTGCGTGGTCGCCGCCTTGCGCGCCTGCGCGAAAGGCATCCGCTTCACATCCTTCAGGCCCGCTTCGATCAACGCATTGGCGCGCTGCTGCACCCCGTTGGTGATGTCGGTATCGGCCGGGCCACCGTTGGTCGGGTTGTACTTGAAGCCGCCATTGTCGGGCGGGTTGTGCGACGGCGTGATCACGATGCCGTCGGCGAGGCCGCTGCTGCGACCTTTGTTGTAGACCAGGATCGCGTGCGAGATCGCCGGCGTCGGGGTGTACTCGCCGCCACTGGAAATCATCACCTCGACGCCATTCGCCGCCAGCACCTCCAGCGCACTTTCGAACGCGGGCTGCGACAGTGCATGGGTGTCGGCGCCGATGAACAGCGGGCCGTCGATGCCTTTCGAGGTGCGGTATTCGCAGATCGCCTGGCTGATGGCCAGGATGTGCCACTCGTTGAAGCTGCCGTCGAACGAACTGCCGCGATGACCGGAGGTACCGAACGCCACGCGCTGCGCGGCAACCGATGGATCGGGCTTCAGGTCGGCGTAGGACGCCAGCAGTTTCGGGATGTCGACCAGGATGGACGATGGTGCCGGCTTGCCGGCGAGCGGGCTGATTTTCTGGCTCATTTTTCTGGAGACCTTTCATGGAGTGCCGCCGACCTTGTGGGAGCAGCTTCAGCCGCGACGGCTGGGTGAAGCGTCGCGGCTGAAGCCGCTCCCACAGGCATCACGAGCCCGTTGGTGGCTTGTCGTCGCGCAGCTGGCGATAGCGGCGGATCAAGCGATTGGTGGAACTGTCGTGGGCGAGCTTCGGTTCGGTTGGCGCGGTGAGTTCGGCGATGGTGGTTTTCGCCAGCTGCTTGCCCAGCTCCACGCCCCACTGGTCGAACGAGTCGATGTCCCAGATCACGCCCTGCACGAACACGCTGTGCTCGTACAACGCGATCAGCGTGCCCAGCGCATGCGGAGTGAGCCGAGCGGCGAGGATGGTGGTGCTAGGCCGGTTGCCCTCGAACGTGCGGTGCGGCACCAGCGCTTCCGGCGTGCCTTCGGCGCGCACTTCATCCGCGGTCTTGCCGAACGCCAATGCCTCGCCCTGCGCGATCAGGTTCGCCATCAGCAGGTCGTGCTGGTCACCGCCTCCTTGTGCAGGCAGCGGGTTCAGCGTCTGGCCGAAGCCGATGAAATCGCATGGCACGATGCGCGTGCCCTGGTGGATCAGCTGGTAGAACGAGTGCTGGCCGTTGGTCCCCGGCTCGCCCCAGTAGATCGGCCCGGTCGCGTAGTCGACTTCGCTGCCGTCCAGCGTGACATGCTTGCCGTTGCTCTCCATCGTCAGCTGTTGCAGATAGGCCGGGAAGCGCTTCAGGTACTGCTCGTACGGCAGCACCGCGACGGTGGCGGCATCGAGGAAGTTGTTGTTCCAGATCCCCAGCAGCCCCATCAGCGCCGGCAGGTTCTTTTCCAGCGGAGCATGTCGGAAATGTTCGTCCATCGCGTGGAAGCCGGCCAGCAGTTCGCGGAAGCCGTTCGCGCCGATCGCCAGCATGGTCGACAGGCCAATGGACGAATCCATCGAATAGCGCCCGCCGACCCAGTCCCAGAAGCCGAACATGTTGGCAGTGTCGATGCCGAACTTCGCCACGCCTTCGGCGTTGGTGGAGACGGCGACGAAGTGCTTCGCCACCGCGCTGTCATCACCCAGCGCCGCCACGCTCCAGGCGCGCGCCGCGTGCGCGTTGGTCAGCGTTTCCAGCGTGGTGAAGGTCTTCGAGCAGATGATGAACAGCGTTTCGGCAGCATCGAGGTCGCGCACGGCCTCGGCGAAATCGGTGCCGTCCACGTTGGAGACGAAGCGGAACGTCATGTCGCGCCGGCTGTAATCGCGCAGCGCCTCGTATGCCATCACCGGACCCAGGTCGGAGCCGCCGATGCCGATGCTGATCACGTTGCGGATGCGCTTGCCGGTGTGCCCCTTCCACGAACCATCGCGAACTCTTTCGGAGAACGTGGCCATGCGGTCGAGCACCTCGTGCACGTCCGGCACCACGTCGTGGCCGTCGACCAGGATCTGCTCATCTCTGGGCGCACGCAGTGCCACGTGCAGCACCGCGCGGTCTTCGGTGCGGTTGATCTTGTCGCCGCGGAACATGGCCTCGATCCGTTGCGCCAGGCCGCAGGCTTCGGCCAGTTCGCGCAGCAGGCGCAACGTGTCGGCGTCGACACGCTGCTTGGAATAATCCAGGTACAGACCGACATCCTCGAGGACAAGCGTTTCGCCGCGTTGCGGATTGGCGGCGAACAGTTCGCGCAGGTGCTTGTGTCCGATCGTGGCGAAGTGCTGTTGCAACGCCTTCCATGGAGCCAGCGTGGTGAGTTTCGGATGGCTCATCGCAGCGCGGGCCCCTTCGATTTGTCGGCCAGCGTGCTGGCCTTGTCGACGATCCGCTGCAGCAGCTGGTTCCAGGATTTGACGAAGGCGTCGGCGCCGTCTTTCTGCAGCTGCAAAGCCAGCGCGTCGATATCCACGCCGGCCTTGGCGATGCGCGCCAGCGTGGCGTCGGCGTCGCCGCCGTCGAATGCCATGACGCCGTGCAGCTTGCCGTGGTCGGCAAACGCATGCAGGGTCTTTTCCGGCATCGTATTGACGGTGTCCGGCGCGGCGAAGGCGCTTATGTACAGGGTGTCGGCCGCCGACGGATCCTTGGTGCCGGTACTGGCCCACAGCAGTCGCTGCGGTTGCGCACCGGCAGCGGCAAGCTTTTGCCAGCGCGGCGAGGCGAGCAGTTCGCGATAGGCGCGATAGGTCTGCTGACCCACGGCAATGCCGAGCTTGTTGTGCAGCTCGTCCGGCAGCTGCTTGTTGCTGGCCACGTCCCACCGGCTGATGAACAGCGAGGCGACCGAGCCGACCTTCGGATCGAGGCCGGCCTGCAGGCGCCGCTCGATGCCGCGCATGTACGCCTCGGCGACGGCCTGGTACTGCGCGCAGGAGAACAACAAGGTCACGTTGATCGGGATGCCGAGGAAGATCGCCTCCTCGATCGCCGGCACACCCTCGGGCGTGCCGGGAATCTTCACGAACAGGTTGTCGCGCTGTGCCTGATGATGGATGTGTCGGGCCGCCGCGATCGAGCCGGCGGTGTCGGCGGCCAGGAGCGGCGACACTTCCATCGAGACCCAGCCGTCGACCTGGCGGGTGGTTTCGAATATCGGCTTGAACAGGTCGGCGGCGCGGCGCAGGTCTTCCAGCGCCAGCTCGGTGAACAGCGCCTCGCCGGACAACCCGGCCAGCGTCTTGGCATGCACGCCGGCGTCGTAGGCATCGCCGTCGCCGATGGCGGCGTCGAAGATGCTGGGGTTCGAGGTCAGCCCGGTGATCGAGTCCTCGGCGATGTAACGCGACAGGGTGCCGTCATCGAGCAGGGTGCGGGTGATGTTGTCCAGCCACAGGCTTTGGCCGAGTTCGTGTAGTTGGCGAGTCGCTTTCATGCTTGCTCCGTGACGTCGGTTCGATTCGATTCGGGGGTTCAGTTCGGCTGATTCAATCAGGTGAATTCAGGCGGCAGGCAGCGGAATGGTCCGCGCCGCCGGCTGGAAGTCTTCAAGCTTACGCTCGCGCAGATCGGCGATGCACGCGATGGTGATGTCCGGTGCCGGCCCGATCGCCCCGCCGGCCGCCGCGTAATGGCCCTGGCGCACGAATACCGTGGTCAGCTTGTGACCGAGGTGCTGCTTCATGTCAGCCAGGATCTGCGGCTTGTCGTCGACCATCACGTAATGCGCAGCCGGGTAGCGCTGTTGCATCGCCACCAGCATCTGCTGCTTGTGGATGTAGATCAGCACCTCGCCATCGAGCGCGTCCCACAGGCCGGCGCGGTGGATCTTGCGTGGCTGGAACACCACGTCGCCGTCGGACAGGATCGCGGTCGTGCCGAGCGTGCGCAGGTGCGCCACGGTATCCAGCGCATGCGGGTAGAGCCGCTCGGCGAACGGATACTCCAGCAGGTAGTTCGACATCTGCAGCAGCGCGGGATCGTTGTCCAGGCCGCTGCGGAAACGCTGCAGCGCGCCGAGGTAATCGGCATAACCCAGCGTGTCGCGCAGCTGCGCGTAGATGGCCCAGTAGCGCTCGCGTTCGACCTGCCCGAACGACTGCTCCAGCCGCTCGCCGAGGTCGGCCGCAAAGCGGTCGTTGTCCAGCAGCGTGTTGTCGACGTCGAGCAGAAAAACCAGCGCGGCTGCGTCGGGCGCGGGACGGCTCAACATGGCTCGCTCGCCTCTGCCTGCGGGTCGTGCCAGCCTTCGGCGCTGCTGACGACCTTCGCCGCTTCCGGCGGGCCCCAGCTGCCGGGCTCGTAAAAGCTCACCGAACTTTCGCTGGTCAGTACGCGGTCGACCACCGCCCACGCCGCCTCGACGCATTCGTCGCTGGTGAACAGCGAGTTGTCGCCGCGGATCGCATCGCCCAGCAGGCGCTCGTACGGTGATTTTTCCGGTTCGGGATGATGCCGCGCGACCAGTTCCACCGGCTCGCCGTTCATCGCCTCGCCCGGCTTCTTCACCCGCATGCCTTCGGCGATGATCACCTCCGGGCTGAGTCGGAAACGGAAATAATTCGACTGCGGCGCACCGATTTCGTCGAACACGGACAACGGCGGCGTCTTCATGTCCACGGTCACTTCGGTGGTGGTCAGCGGCAGGCTCTTGCCGGCGCGGATATAGAACGGCACGCCGGCCCAGCGCCAGGTGTCGATGTGCAGGCACAGCGCCACGAAGGTCTCGACATTGGAGTCGGACGCCACGCCATCGACCTTGCGATAGCCCTTGAACTGGCCGCGCACCACCTCCTTCGGATCCAGCGGACGCATCGCGCGGAACAATCGCAACTTCTCCGCGTTCAGCGCAGCCGGGTCGTTGCCGATCGGTGCGTCCATCGCCAGCAACGAGGTCACCTGCAGCAGGTGGTTCTGCAACACGTCGCGGATCGCACCGACGCCCTCGTAGAAGCTGCCGCGACCGTCCACGCCGAACTGTTCGGCCATGGTGATCTGCACGCTGTCGACATAGCGGTTGTTCCACACCGGTTCCAGCACGGTGTTCGCAAAACGGAAATACAGCAGGTTCTGCACCGGCTCCTTGCCCAGGTAATGATCGATGCGGAAGATCGCCGATTCCGGAAACACCTCGTGCAGGGTGCGGTTGAGCTGCCGTGCCGAAGCCAGGTCGCGGCCGAACGGCTTCTCCACCACGATGCGTGCGTCGTCGGCGCAGCCTGCCTGTTTCAACCCCTTCGCCACCACGCCGAACAGGCTTGGCGGAATCGCCAGGTAATGCAGCGGCCGCTTCGCCGGGCCAAGCGCCTGCTTCAATTTCTCGAAGGTGGCCGGGTCGTTGTAATCGCCATCGACATATTGCAGGCGCGCCGCCAGCTGAGCGAACGCGGCCTCGTCGACGCTGCCGCCGTCGCCCTTCGCCGCTTCCGCCAGGCTGTCATGCGCGCGTTGGCGTAGTTGCTCGGCGTTCCAGCCGGAATGCGCCACGCCGATGATCGGCAGGTCCAGCCCGTCGCGCAGCATCATCGCCTGCAACGCGGGGAAAATCTTCTTGAAAGCGAGGTCGCCAGTGGCGCCAAAAAAAACCAGGGCATCCGAGCGGGTTGTCGGCATAACGATTGCTCTCTCCATGGGGTCGGGTGCGGGCGGCGTGGGCACAGCTCCATTCCGTCGGACACCAAATTCGATCTTCAGCCTGCACGTCGGCAGGTTAAGTCGATGCATAAGTCTGCCCGCGCCGCGCTTGACGCGATAGCCGCAGGAACCTGCGACCGCGCCCTCCGCGCCCGGTCGGCAGAGGTTTTCAGTGGGATATTCTCAGGCCTGCGTGGCGCGCCACATCCAGGCAGCCGTCGATGATCGATCGGTACGGTTGGGGCGCGCCCGGTCTTGGCGATCACGAGTGGCGTCACCGCCGCGCTCTGTATTTCGAGCTCACGAGCAACTCTTGTACGTGCCAACGCCCGGATCAAGCCGGGCAGCGAAGCGGCATCGGTGTGGGAGTGTCATCAGGCCCAGGATTCACGCACCAGGCTTTTCCTGACCAACGCAATCAGCCTCGACTTCAACAAGCCAGCCCGGATCGATAAAGCGAGAGACTTCCACGAAGGTGCACGCGGGCTTGATCCCGGCGAACCATTCTCCATGCGCTCTCGCCGCGTCACGCCAGGATCCAATGTCCGTGAGCATGATGCGGGTCCTGATGACGTCGCCTACAGCCATACCCGCATCGCCAATAGCAGCGGAAATGATTTCGAGGCATCGCTTGGTCTGACCGTATACATCCCCGGGTGCTGCCACCGAACCATCAGGGGCAATGGGGGCCGTGCCGGCGACGGCTAGCAGATTGCCCACTCGAACCGCTCGAGAAAAGCCGATCTCTGGCTCTAGCGGAGATCCTGAAGAGATGTTGGTTCTCACAAAAATTTCCTCTGCGGCCTGACGTTGAAGTCAAGCGGTGCGCGGCTTTTATGGACGGTGGTTCAAGCCGCAGGCTCATGGCCGACTTCGATGAGTATGCCTCCAGGCGCTTTGCAGTAGAAGCGCCTGGCGCCGCGCGTGAGTTCAATGTCGGAAACCTCCAGGGCGTCTGCTTTCATGGCGGCGTGAGACACCGCTACCTGAGCCTCGTCCGACGTTAGAAAGCCAAGATGGAACATGGGCGGGTAAGCATGGTCCGCGTCAATTCCGGCCGAGAGGCGCATAAGAACCAGGACAACACCGCCGTTGCCCTTGAGGACGGCAAGACCGTTATTGCCACGGGTCTCGACTAACGCGAAATCGAAGTGCCTGACGAAGACCGCAGCCGCGGCAGCGACATCGGTGACTGAAAGGTGCATGTGGTTGAGTTGCATGACGAGCTCTCCGGTTGGGGCTCGTCTGTGCAAAAGAGAACGCACGGACGAACCCGAAGACACACTGTGTCGGGATCGTCGTGGGTTCTCATGCGAGGCATGGAGCAGAGCTTCCTTGGAACAGGAAGGGGGCGGGCTTACCGTATCCGCCCCTGCCTTTTTCGACGCGGCAATGGTAGCAGAACGATGCCGGGACCTGACGTCCGCATGGAGCGGCGGCATGGCCGCCTGAGCTGACCAGAATGCTGGGCACCCGCCCGTGCGTACACCGGGAATCCGCGATCGGTATCGCGTTACTGATGTCCTGTACCGGGCCAGACGATGGCTTGTGCCAAGACGACGGTCTTGCCGTCAAAGGTGGCCGCTGGCGATCCATGGAGCGCGTAACCCAGCGCGAGGGCTTCACTGACACGGTGGCAAAACGCCGCGTCATCCGGACCGGTCAACACACGATAGGCAGGCAGGTCGTTGGGTGGTTGCGTCATGGGCTGACCTCGATGGCGAATGTCGTAGCTGACGCTTGGGTTTGAGCTGAGCGGCGAAGCAGCTTCGGTTTGAACGAACGGCTAGGCGGCATCATGGCGCCGCCATCTTCGATCCACGATGTAACCAATGGCTCCGCCCACCGCAATGGGCAGTAGCGCGTAGATCGGAATAATAACCAGCGCGAGAGCGGCTTGTGCGTCCGCTCCCAGGTCCATCGTGCCATGTGCCCAAGCAAGAAAGCCGAAGCCAAGCAGGCATGGCGCAACCAGTGAGGCCGGCCGCCGGTACATGAAGCTGATCGCAAGCATGGCGCCCCATGCAATGGCATTGAATGCCGAAAGAAATAGCCAGCCACCCATGCCCGTGTCGGTGTACTGCTGAAGCCATCCAATGCCACGGGGCAAGCGTGCCGCATAAGGCAGCAGGACTCCAACCAGCACCAGGATGAAACGAGCATTGCGCATGGTCATAGGGTCGTCGCACGCTGGAGTTGAGTGGCGACGAAGCCGTCCGCCCTGAAGGATATGCCAGGCGAGCTTACCGCCTGCCGTTGTCCATGGTGGTGGTTCACACCCGTGCAGCCGTGGCGAAGTTGCAGTGACAAAAATCTGGTTGAGGCGTCCAGCTCCGTATCGGGTACGAATGGCTTGCACGCAAAGGCTGGCGCACATGCCAGAAAGCATGCCAGACCCGTCCAGAGAACAGAGTGATGGTGCATGGGTGCCAATGCCTGAATGGAGACGAGCCGCGTAGCGACCTCGGCTTGAATGAACCGTCAGGGCGTACCCGACGATTCATGCTGCAAGATGTTGACGAGCTTGCCCAGCGGATCCCGGACGTAGAACCGGCGAACGCCCCAAGGCTCACTGACGGGGCCGTACTCGATAGGGGCGCCAAAGTGTTCCACCTTGCGGAGTGCCTCCGCAAGATCATCCACCTCAATCGAGAGATCGGGAACGGGCGTGTCAGAGCCGCCCTGGCTGGCGAAACTGACTTGCACGGTCATCGTCGACGCGGAGCCGTAAGTGCGAATCCAGCCATGATCCATGACCAGATCAAGGCCGAGAACGCCGCGATAAAAGGCATCTGCCGCCCCGACGTCAGCAGTCGCGATGTTGGCAACGATTCTTTGGACTTTCACTACGTGCACTCCACGGGCTTGCTGTGCGTTCCGACGGTGGAATTGAACAGAGGCGCATCCGACCGGACTGTCAGGTGCTGGTTACATGCCGTCCACGTCGGCAACCAGCTCCCCGTCCACGAAAACACGATAGCCTTGCGATCTGATGCCGGCACCCAGTAGTGGACGTGTCTTCTCCACCCGTACCCGATGCCCGGCAACAGTACGTTGCCAAGAGCGAGTCAGGCGGAAGGACCAGTGCGTGCTAGGTTGCAGGGGATGTTGGAGCCAAAGGCTTTCCGATGGCGTGACCAGCTTCATGCCGCCCCAAAACCAGCCGCGGCGCAGTTTTGCGGGAATGTTGCCAATCGAGAAATCAATTTCCATGTGATCTCCTTTGAGCGTCTTGCGATCGACGGAGGGGTCGGGCTCCACGAATGAGCAGGTTCACGCGTTCGGTGCGTTCCATTTCTGCGCGACCCGCCACTCGCTGGCAAGCACGGCGGCATACATCTCGCCGGCTTTCGCCTTCCCTCCGGTAGCTTCAAAGATGGCCTGGGTGCGCGCGGCCTGAGCGGCCAGTCCAGGCTTGCGCCGAACTTCACCGAGGAACTTCCATGCGCCCCCTGTCGTTTCGCGCAGGACGACGAAGCTAGGCGGACTGGGTTTTCGACTTTCAGACATGGTGTGGCCCTGGCCTGGACTTGCGTTCAACAAAAGGATCGAGACGCTGCATGCGCTGAATCGGGCGTCCTGGCGGTTGCTGTGGTGGCTGCGGCATGGCGCTGGAGTTGAGCGGCGGTGAAGCCGCCCGCCTTGAACGAACTGTCAGACCACAAGCCTCGAGACCTTGTAACTCTCACCATCTGAAGCCAGCACACGAACGGGATGATGCATTGCGCTCGCCACAAGCTCTGCGGCTGACAGGTTGCCCCTGGCAAGATCAATCGTCACCTGAGGAAGTCCCGAAGTTGCAATGGCCGATCTCTTGTGCGGCTCTTCGAGAATTTTCTTGTTGGTGATGTCTACCTGACCGGCCATGAGCAAGCGCATGTCCTGAATCAGGTAGGCAGCAAGTTCATCCTCGGATATGTCACTTCCCGGTATGTCCAGCCGGAAGTCCTGCGCGGACAGGCTGCCTCCGTTAGTGAAGTGGACGACGAAATCAAATTTTGCGCGGTGCTCGATCATGCCTGCCTTGCGGTCCAATGCTGGAGTTGAGCGGCGGCGTAGCTGTCTGTGTCGAACAAGCTGTCAGGCCGCCGCGTCACTTGCGACGACGGATGAAAGCGGATTGCACAAAGTCGAGTCCAGCAACGATTTGGTCAACGCGCGAGCTTGAAAGCTTGCCAATGAGGTCGCCCAGCCGAGACTTGTACAGCGATGACACTTGAGAGACGACTACAACACTCTGCCGGCCCAAACCACCCTCACCAGGGTCAAGCAGGATATTTCCAGGCTCTGAAGCGCGGTTGATATGGGTGGTCAAGGCACAGACAACGACCGTGCCGATTCTGGAATGATTGAACACATCGTCTTGGACCACAACATGCGGATGAGGCGAGCCCGGCACGGATCCTCTTGTTGGATCTGCGGATACCCAGAAGATTTCTCCTCGATGGATCAAAGGAGAACCCATGGAATTTCTGCCCTCTGTCTCTCTGTCCACTTCGAGGAAACCTTGTAACGCGGCCCAACACTTGAATTAAGAACCCGCGAAGCGGGTTCCGCCTGGAATGAATGGTTGTGCGCGATCCTACTTCTGCTTCATTACCCGTACGCTCGCCTTCACCAGATTCTTGACCAAGGTCTTCGGTATCGCTTTGTCCGCAGGAAAGCTGATGATGGCTTTCGTAGTGGCGAAACCTCCAAGATCCTTCTTATGGTCTTCCAGCACAGGAGGACGAACATGCAAGCGAACATAAGGTGGCTTGAAACTGAACCAGGCAAACATTCCGTTGTAGTCATAACCCACGTAGAAATATCCAGGCATTTGAAAATAACTGACTGTTTCAGTGGCGCCAGGAGCGGCGCTCTGTATAGCTAGACGCATGTCATTCAATCGGCCTTGTACTTCTTTCGGGCAATTTTCTATGTATTCGTCGACACCGCCGGGTACGATCACGTCGGATTTGCCACCCGCCTTTCGTGCCATGTTTCGCCTCCCATCCCGAACGGTTGTTGTTCCTTCTAAAATCGCATGATGCTGGAGTCAAGCAGCGGCGTGGGCGTCCACCTCGAACGGATTGTCGGGCGACATTGTCACGATATCTGCCGCCTCTCTACATGTCGCTTCAAAATTTCCAGTGTCCCACCCCAATAGAACTCCAGATGCTTGAAGATGGACGCTGTCGGGAAGCCGCTCGCCCTCAGCTTGAGAGACGTAGCATCGTCTACCAGGGCCATGCGAAATTCCAGAGTCGTGTAGCTCGATGGCTGGTCAGGAAGCCGCGATAACGAACTCAAATGTGTGTATGCGAGGCACGTCGTGGGCTCGAACGCCAAGACCGTTCCAGTGTTCTTGAAGGGAGCGTAATGAACGCCCTTCACAACCATGGGTGATCCAATAACCCAGTCTGCATCGATCTTGAGCGCCATATCCGGATCACCCATCCATGCCTTCATTTGCTCAATGTCTGTCAAAGAATCCCAAACGCACTCGACCGGCGCGTTGATGGTGGTGCTGTGTTCGAACGACGTTGGTATGGAATGATGGTTCATGAACGCCTAACGCTTGAGTTAAGTGGCGGCGCAGCCGTCCGCTTGGACGAGATGCTAAGGGCTACTCGCCAAATTGGTTAACGTCTCGCGATCAGCGCTGGAAAGTGAGGCGAAGGCAGATGGACAAAGTTTCGTTGCTGCCTTGAAGGCGACAGCACAGTAGTCTTGGGGTGAAGTGCGGCCCAAGGACACAGCCGAGTCAACCAGCGACGACGTTGGTCCAAGATGAAGGGCTTTCGCGAGATCAAAGACAGAGGTCATCTGATCAGAATTGTTTTGCAAGGCACACGCTTTTGTACCGAAATTCTGGATTTCACGTAATTCTTGGGATGCGTGAGGACACCGTAAGTCGATATAAACAAAATCATTTAGTGCGCTTGCATGCGCGCCCGCTACTTGAGGGTTGAGGCCTCGGCTATACATAAAGACACTGATGATGCCTACCAAGCCGATGATTGCTGCCGCGAATTTGAAGCCAGGGCTTTCCAACGCGGTGGTGATTCCGATTACTACGCCAAGGCCCACGTACACGGCAGCCATTGCCAAGGCCAAAGCAGTTATTGGTTGCTCGTGAACGAGTGACACAATCGCCAACGCGAGTCCAACAATACAGAGTGCGCCTGCACATATGAGTCGAAGCATAGTCCTGTTACCCCTAACGCTGGAATTGAGCGGCGGCGGAGCCGTCCGCCTCGAATGATTGGTTAGGTCCTGTCACGGCAGCAGTTGGATGCCGAACTGACGGACCACGAGAGCAAACAAGCCAAAGCAGACTACGGTGATGCCAGCACTCGCAAGCATCGTGAGCCAGAACCCGAGGCGCGGAAGCAACAAAGGAAAGGCTAGAAACATGGGCAATGTCGGGACAACGTACCAAAACGTGTACCAGGCATGGTTGGAGATTTTAGCCATTGGCTGCTTGTCGAGGTAAAGCCAGATAAGCGCAAGGAAGGTGACCAAAGGAAGCGCCGCAATGAACCCACCGAGCCTGTCACTGCGCTTTGCCGTCTCCGATACAATGATGACAACGGCTGCAGTGAGCATGTATTTCATGACTAACCAACCCACAGTAATCTCCCAAAAAGGGCCTAACGCTTGAGTTAAGCGGCGGCGAAGCCGTCCGCCTCGAACGAGTGGTTAGGGCGCAACTGTACACTTGAACGCGAGTGTGTACGGCTGCAACTGCACAGACTCCCAGTCGTCCGAAGTGTGCACGCCCATACGTAGCTCGCTGCACAACGTACGCTCTTGCTGTTGAGGCCTACCGGCTCCGCCGTCTTTGGCGACGTAGTAACGCACTGCGATTGGGCACGCAGGCAGTTCGAATGAGTGCTCAATTGTGAGACCGACGAAAAGTTGTATCTCTGGTCTCTGAGAAAATAGCATGTTGTCAGGGAGCGGAAGATGTAGATGTTCACCGTATATCCCGAAGGTGTGCCCAGGGCCGACAAGAAACTCGCCGCGATGCAACAGCTCGTCGCCCTCGTAGAAGACGAATGCAACATGCATCTGCGTAGGTTCGGCAGAATGGGATGGCATGACCTGAGCCCTAACGCTTGAGTTGAGCGGCGGCGAAGCCGTCCGCCTCGAACGAGTGGTTAGCGCCCACCCTACGCATAGCTGATTTGAAAGTCGATGCTAGATACAAAAGCAGACGCTAGAAGAGCTTCCTTGTAGTGAAGGGCTTCGAACACTCCCGAGCTAAACGCCTCGAAGAAGGTTGAAATTTGCTCCTGAGGTAACGAATAGCACTCGAGTTGCAAGGTCAGATGGGCGCCGATTGAGTCCGGGAACTGCTCAGCGATCTGACCATCGATTGCCGCATCGAGGCATGTGTAGAGCCGGCTTTGAACACGATGCAAATTCGCTTGAACGTCCTCCCACGGCCCCTCTTCCACGAGCACCATTCGCCATGGATCTCTAGTGATGAAGTCGATGGTTACTTCGGACATAAGCGCTAACGCTGGAATTGAGCGGCGGCGTAGCCGTCCGCCTCGAATGAGATGTTAGGCGCATTGTTTGAGCGCGAACTCACTTGAACTCATGCCCAGGTTCACCCAAAAAATAGAACTTTGCATTGTGCTTCCGCTCGATGTGCTCGAGGTCTACCCTGACGCTCCCTAGAGCCAAAGATAGTGCCTGGACCGAATCAATGCCGACGGCATACAAGAGGCGATGGATAGAGTCGCCTTGAATTTCGTAGTCGCATTGCCAGTCACCCTGCTCGATCGGGCGGGGTTCGAAGAACCTCACAACAACATCTTCTTCTGCCCCCGACGGGAGTTTCAACAGCAATTTGCGCTCTGCGGATGTCGGATTCATGACGTGGATTGGATTCTGCGGCCTAACGCTGGAATTGAGCGGCGGCGTAGCCGTCCGCCTCGAATGATTGGTTAGGCCGCTTGCCAGAGCTATTCATGTCGCCTGCTGCAAGGATTCGATGTATTGGCCCAGCGTGAGCCCACTTTGCTCCACTTGGGCAGTTAGATATACAACCTTTCCACCCATTTCAGCAGCCATCCTCAAAGGCCCTGCTTTTTATCCAAATGAGCGAGCAGCCAGAGGTACGTCAGCTTGGTTGGCACTCAATCCGCTCTTGCGTGGTGTTTTGCCGATCAATTGCGATTGAATCTGTGGAGATGCATAGAATTCTCGATCTGTGGCGGATTGAAACGTCCCCTGACAAAAGCCACCGTACACTTGGACTTTTGATGGTGAGCCATCATGTTCGAAGGTTTTAAAGCCAAATACAGACGTCGTCTTTATGCAGGAACTCTCGATATTATCGCGAATGTACGCCTTGAGCTGCTGCCTTTTTTCGTCGTCAGGGATAGCCTCAATTTCGACCTCGACTTCTCGGGTGAGGTATAGCGCATACCTATCGGGTGGAAGCTCAGCGACGAGATCCGTTGCCTTCTCTTGAAGGTAATTCCACGCGCAGCTGTCGATATAAACGCCAATGGTCATGTCGAGAGCCCTTTCCCTGCGGCCTAACGCCTGAATTAAGCGGACCCGCGAAGCGGGTTCCGCTTGAATGAATTGTTAGGCACCAACTCGTGCCCGCTCACAATTCTTGGCCGAACATGAGCCTATGGCCGTCAATTGTACGAATACCGAACTCTCGCATGCCCCACGGCTTGTTATCGAGATGTTGCGTGAACTCTACTCCCGACTTTTCGTACTCACCATGCAGGGCGTCAATGTCATTGACTGTGATGTATCCGTAGTAAGAATGATCTCCGAGATCTATCGGAGGAATGGCACCAGTGCATTCACCCAGCATGACGTGAAAATTTCCGCGAGATAAGAATGACCAGCCTGGAGCTTCAAAGTCCATCACGAAACCGAGTGCCGATGTGTAGTAATGCGTTGATCGTTTTAGATCAAGGACCGCAAGTACGAATCTGACTTTCGTGATTTCGGACATGTGCGACTCTCAGCTTGCGGACAACTTTCTATTGGTGCCTAACGCTTGAGTTAAGCGGCGGCGAAGCCGTCCGCCTTGAACGAGATGTTAGGTGCAACCGCTACGGTAGTGATTGGATTTCGACCGCAGAATTTGCTCGATTTACATTGACAGAGAAGCCGCAATCTATAGCGGGTTGCTTGCAAACATATAAAAAGAACCAGTCCTTATCTCCGGGACTGAGATCGACCCCGTCGTTGAGGAGCGAATACTTTTTCATATCGTAGCCCTTTGCGATTGCTGCCCGTCGAGCCACGACTAGCGCCTCGAGATGTGTGACGCGTTGAGTGATTCGCTCTTGAGAAACAGCGTGCGTAGAGCATAGCAACGTAGCAAATAACGCCGCGCAGAGCCTGATTTTCACGATTGCACCTAACGCTTGAGTTAAGCGGCGGCGAAGCCGTCCGCCTTGAACTTGATGCTACGCCTACTCGCCAAGGTCTCGACCGAGCAACCCGCCAAGTGATTTGGAAAAAATGAGCGTAAGCACCCCAATGACGATGTAAGCCATGTTGCCTACGACCGTGTGTGCAGGATAGTGCTGAACGGTGACGCCGACAGCAGCCTCGATTGCATACATGCTCCAACCGAGCACGATGAAGGCCGTCCAAATGGCAGCCACAAGGCGAAGGATAAGTGTTGCCAATTTTTGATGAGAGTTCACGGCAGACGTTCCTTGTGGTCTAACGCTGGAGTTAAGCGGCGGCGCAGCCGTCCGCCTTGAACGAATGGTTAGGTGCGCTGCTGGATTGCGAGGTCACACACCCTGCGAAGAATGTCTGCTGTCGCACCAAGAATAACCTGATCGCGAGGGCCTTCAGGGGTTTTGAACCCATGCGCTCGTCGATTGCGGACACGCTTAAGCGTTTCAGCCAGTTGGGCGAGGGCCGCTTTCGGATCAGCGATACGGATGGCTTTTACTGCGGCAAGCTCATTGGCAGTCTTTTGCACGTCCAGTCGCTCGTGGACAAAGCTACGTATGGCTTCCAATGGCGGATCCAAGTTGAGCAGCGTGTCGGTGCCCTGTGATGTAACAATGTTTGCGGCTGCCTCGGCGGACAATAAATCCAGTAAGGCCAGCAGGCGTTGGTGCTCGCCTTGCCCATTTTGCAGATTTGCAATTCGAATTATCGCGACCCATACGACGTCGACCGCTTCGTAATCCGAGAGTGTGTGGCTGCGCTCCAGGTCTTGAATAGATGCTTTTACTTGCTTGGCTTCGTCGAGCACGCTACCGCCTAACGTTGGAATTGAGTGGCGGCGTAGCCGTCCGCCTCGAATGAATTGTTAGAGGGCGCCCCCCTTATTGGTCAAAAAAAAATTCATCGCTAAGCGGCGACCAAGATGTTGTACGAGCAGCTCTCGCTGGGCGAGCTTCGCGCGCTCCACGTGCGGGACGGGCGCTCCGTGCTCCGCGCGCCGGGCGTGCTTGTCTTGCTGGTTTAGCAGGACCACCGGTTGCGCCCTGCGTGTAGAACACGGCATGGCCGTCTCTATCTCGTACCCAACCGTCTTGGAACCAACCTAAGTATTTACCAGAATAATTGTAGATACAGTCGTCGGTCATCCAAGCAACGGGTTGACCGCTGAAAAGAAAGATTGAAGGGTAGTTTTTGTTGTCGCCAATCCATGCGATAGGCCGACCTTGCTTGTTGTAGAACGCAACGTAATCCATGTGCTGACTAAGCCCCCTAACGCTGGAATTGAGCGGCGGCGAAGCCGTCCGCCTCGAATGAATTGTTAGACGGCACGCAGTGGAAACTGGCATAAACGCATGATGTTTCTCGCATGCTCCGCTTTTGACGCAGTATAGAAGATGCAGCGATTAACCAAGGCCACTTTGAACTTGTGCAGTGAGATGACGTCACTTGGCTTGAGCATAATTGTTTCAAGTTTGCCGGCGCCTTTGGGTACGGCACGGAGTAAATAATAGGCGACATTTCCTGAAGCATCCACTTTGTATTCGTTGCATTCAAGTAGGTGGGTGTCTGTCACGTCTAGCATGGGTTGATCTGCCGTCTAACGCTAGAGTTAAGCGGCGGCGAAGCCGTCCGCCTTGAACGAATTGTTAGACCTTTGCGCGCAATAGTTTGAATGCATTTTTGGCGAGTGACTCGTAATGGTTGTCATCGCCTTTAGTCACTTGGACGTGGTGAACGCTAAAGCCATTTTTGTGAAGAATGCTCTCGACAAGAGCAAGCTTCGAGGCATTTTCCGAAGCTGGGCGAGCAGCAAAAGCGAGGAGGTCGAGGTGCGCATACGCCTGAATCCGTTCCTTCGCGTCTCGCCCCGACTCCTCGAAGCTCTGCGAAAGCACACAGCCGTCCTTGCCGTCTAAGGTGAATAGGCGTGCCTTGGAGGAGATGCCGAGCAACGGCTTGAGGAATCTGTTGATGGTCCGGCTCTTTCCGACAAAGTGGCTTCCAACGAAAATGACAGCGATCTTCATTGCTTCTCCAAAGGTCTAACGCTGGAGTTAAGCGGCGCCGGAGGCGTCCGCCTTGAACGAGTTGTTAGCCACCATTCGTGCCAAAGTCGGTGGATGTTCTGACCTCATTGGCGCCTACCAGAATCGACGTGCCTCCTACGACCCCGCGGCTTGGGGTGCATACGTGATACAGCGACCGCACCGGCTCAAAAAGTATGGCGATGACAACTTCGCCGGCCCCATGTTCAGGTTTGCCCACTTCAGCGGAATACGCCTTACCGTTATGCACATAGCTAAGCGCGAATACCCTGCGGTCGGAAAACACTGCGCCCATCTCATCGCGAAGATGATCCTTGATGGCCTTGTAGACACCCGCTGCCTGCTCGTCCGATTTTGCAACTGGTATAAAGAATTCCATATCCACCCCTTGGCGGCTAACGCTGGAATTGAGCGGCGGCGAAGCCGTCCGCCTCGAATGACTGGTTAGGCCGCGTTGCCACGGAACCTACGCCGCAATAGTACGCCTGTAGCGGAAATTGCAGCCCCAGCCAGCATTGCAATGTATGAAAGGAGAGCTTGGCTGTGCGGCTGGCCAAGGGCAACTTGGTAGTGCTGCATGGCCTGGCTGTGAGACGACAACACAAAGGATATCGGCAGGTAGTCTTGAAGCAACGGCGTGCCCAGTACTCCGGTCAATGCGACAGCAGCGCCGAGAGCGATGACCAAGTTTGCGACAAGTTTTTTCATGCGGCCTAACGCTGAAATTGAGCGGCGGCGTAGCCGTCCGCCTCGAATGATTGGTTAGGCGCTCAATTGCGCCGTAGCAGTAAAAACATTGCAACCATAACTAAAGTGGCAGCCAACAGCTCAGCGAAAAGCACACGTGCGTCTACAGACCCAAAATATAGCTGTCCTTGGGGGCCTGGCGGTGCAAACAAAAAGTGGTAGCCAAAGTTGAAGTGCTGTGGCGCGTTACCAGACGATATTGTTGTTTCGTAGGGAGGAAATAGCGTGGCGACAACTACCACACAGATGTAGATTGCGAGCGCACATCGTTGCGATATCGATATTGTCATCATTGTTCCTCGGCTTGACAGCCTAACGCTGGAGTTGAGCGGCGGCGTAGCCGTCCGCCTCGAACGAGATGTTAGACCACATCCTAGCCGAACCCCTTTTGATGCGCGTCCTTGACCCAGGCAACGTCGATCGGACCATTGAAACCAACAACTGCATCGACGCTGCAGTGTGGGCAGATTGCTGTGTGGCCTGGCTCGTCGCCGTCGCACCACTGCGTAATAGTCGAGGGAAGAAATTCGGCGAAGCAGTAGTAGCAGATTGCTACCTCGCTGGCGAGCAGCTGCTTTCTATGCATTGACGTGCCGCAAGTTCTGCTCATGGGGTCTAACGCTGGAATTAAGCGGCGGCGAAGCCGTCCGCTTGGATGACTGGTTAGGCTCAGTACGTGTAGCTCGCGTCGTACTTGCCTGAGGAATACAACTTGAAGGTGCAGCTTTTGAACAACCCTTTTTCCTCTGTGCTGATGAGCCGGGCAAGTTCGTAAAAACTACGAGCAAGCATTGGCACACCCGTAAGGTGGCCAGAACCTTGCGCGGCCTGATAGGAAACAACAGCATCGACGCGCGAACCCGCCAAAGTGACGTTGGCCTCGATGAATGACCAGCCAGCAGGAGCTACCCCAGATAACGCGTTGCCGATGGCTTGATAGCAAGTAATTTGGTCGGGAGTTTCCATAGAGCCTAACGCTGGAGTTAAGCGGCGGCGCAGCCGTCCGCCTTGAACGAGATGTTAGACCGAACCACCCCAATGGGAATCATGCTGCGAGCCTACGGATTGCCTGGCGCACTTGCTCGTCTGGCACCAAAGCCGCGAGGCGCTGCTCGAATGTGGCCGCGAACTCGGGCGATGCTTGGCCCGATGAAACAAGATTGACTCCCTGACGTAGCTCTTCGATTAGCCGCCAATCCTCATCGGTAACGCCAGATACGTCACTAGACTTTTTGCGAGACCATCCATCGGCGTCACCGCCGAATGACTGATACGTACTTATTTTCGCAAGTGTGAGCATGGTTTGGAGTGCGGTCTAACGCTGGAGTTAAGCGGCGCGCGGCGTTTCGCGCGTCCGCTTGGACGAGATGCTACGCCGCAACTATGCGCAAGCATGATTGCGGGACAAGAGCATCTTGATTGGACTCCAACTCGACCAAGTAGACAGGATCATCTCCTAGATCCTCGACACTTACGAGAGATCCGGAATCGCCGGTATGTTCACCGCCAACTACCCGGACATACGCATTGTGCTCAAAAGACACTCCAACCAAGGGCTGGTGAGCAAGAAACGCATTGAATTGTTCGTGTGTTGGTCGCATGAGGCCTAACGCTAGAGTTAAGCGGCGGCGAAGCCGTCCGCCTTGAACGAAATGTTAGAACTCAACGACGCTCACGTTGCCGCTGAACTCACCCGAAAGTTGCTCTGCAAGGAAGATAGCATCTTGAAGGGTTTCGTCCGGACCGTGAAACGCCGTAAGCATGAAATAAGGGCTTGAACCATCACCAACGCACAGGCCATCAATGACGTCCTCGATCCGTGAGGCGTCGAAACCGACGACACCCACATATTTGATTTGCTCTTGGATCCACTGCGCGACGATCGCATCCAGCTCGGGGCGATAGCCTTGCAATGAGTGAAGAACAATCTTGCGTGGTGTGGCCATTGAGTTCTAACGCTGGAGTTAAGCGGCGCGCGGTTTTTCGCGCGTCCGCTTGGACGACTGGTTAGAGGGCGCTGCTCCCCGCAACGCGCGCTCTGCTTTTAGCGATAGTGGCACATACTCCTCAGCCATAGCACCGTCGAGAACTGCTCTGAACTGTGCACTTGAAAAGAGCTCGATAGCCTCGGGACTTTTGAGGTGCGATAGCAAGTGAACATAGTCTTCGAACGCTGCGCTATTTCCTATCCACAGTGCCGGAACTGGAGCTGTGTCGAAGGGCCTCTGGCAATCAAATTTCGGAAGCAATTGGGCGAAGATTTGAACAAACTTGTGACAGCTTCCGTTTTGAAATTCCTGGCCGCACTCGTGGTAACTGGCGTCGAGGTCCGGCAGCAACTTACTTGCGGGCCAAGTAACGTTTGCAGCGTTGCCAACAAGCGGAACAAGCATGAAAGCTAATGACAACAAATTTGCGCGATAGCTCACGGAGTGCCCTCTAACGCTGGAATTGAGCGGCGGCGTAGCCGTCCGCCTCGAATGATTGGTTAGGCATGCCTATTTTTGGCACGGATACGCTTGTTTAAGGGCTCTGACTACCAACACGTTTGCCTGCTCGTTCCAGAGCTGCGGATTGTCTGCCAAATATTTTCTTACTACAGCTGACGCTTGGCTCAAGGGAACATCTGCGGGAACGCAAAACGCTATGCCATTGAAGCTGTCTTGGACGCCGCCTACGTACCCGCGAAACATTGAAATGTCGACGGTACTGCCACTGCTCAGAAGGTGCTGATTGAGATCGTTGCCCGTGAAATAATTTGCGGACGCAGAGCCAGATGCGACAAGCAGAAGTAGCGCAATAAGTGTTTTCATGTGGCCCCTTTTTGCGGCCTAACGCTGGAGTTAAGCGGCGCGCGGCTTTTCGCGCGTCCGCTTGGACGATGGGTTAGGCCCCGAACCGCACGGCGACCGACCGAATGGCTGGCATTGCCAAAGGCGAAGCCCAATTCTTGAGCGACTCTAGCTGAGGTGCCAGGCTAGCGCGCGCCTCTAGAGACCACAGCTCGCGGGTATTGCCGACAGGGAGACCATCCAGCTCTGAGCAGACCTCGCTGATTGCACCGGCGTCGAGGTCGCCAGCGGGTAACTCGGCCTGGGCGAGAAGCGGCCCAAGAAACCAACATGCGTCAAGAACGTCGAGTTCGCCGGCTACGGCAGCCACTGCGACACTGCCTGCCTCTTGCCGTAATTGTTCGATGTACTCGGCGTGCGACATCTTTTCCATAGGGGCCTAACGCTTGAGTTAAGCGGCGGCGAAGCCGTCCGCCTTGAACGAAATGTTAGGTACCAACCTACAGACCTAGCTCTAGCTCCGCTGCTCTCGTGTTGTCGTTAACAACTACGAAAAAAACATTGCCAAAGTCTTGTTTGATGCCTTCGTAGGAAACAGACCACGCACAGTCCTTGGGAATGTATTCGTAGTGTGCCTTAGGGGCACGATAATTGGATAGGTCAATTCCAGAAGCCTCGGCCTTGTGATTGGCGATAGCTAGCACTTCGATTTCAGCGAGACGTGCGGTCGGACATGCGGCATGACCGGAGCTTGCAAAGAGGATAGTGAGGACAAGAGTTTGCAGGCGGGCAACATGAGTTTTCATTGGGGCCTAACGCTGGAGTTAAGCGGCGGCGCAGCCGTCCGCCTTGAACGAGATGTTAGCCGTCTTGCGCAAACTCACCAACTGCGACAACCAAGGTTGGCGAATTTTCAAACTGACGCAGAGTGTCTGATAGATGCATATGGTCGAAATTCTTGCCCAGCTGCTCCATGGTCTGCGCGGCATTGAGTAAAAAGCCAGCAATTTCCCTGAGCTCTTCGGAACTGGCCACTAGCGTCACCTCAGCGAGCTCCGAGGGAGCATGCTGCTCGGGAGTTGACGAGAGAAAGCCAAATAGCTTCATGCAGGTGAATCTCCAATACGGCTAACGCTTGAGTTGAGCGGCGGCGGAGCCGTCCGCCTCGAACGATTGGTTAGGCACGACCCGCCAATGGAGGCCGCTACAAAAAATAATGTAGCAGATGCCAACGATGGCTAGCACTGCGGGAATTTGCCACCACCAAACAAACCGCCACCGACGGACCAATGCCAAGCCGCTAAGCAAAAACAACAATGGAAATACTACAGACAACGCGGCAACTACCGGTGACCACTCGGAATGCTGAGATGCGAGGGATCCGCTGGAAGAAAACATTGCGCTGACGGAGAGGCCGGACAGAAGCAACCAAAAGCCTGCAAGCAATAGCCAGAACCAGCCGATGACCTTGATTTGATTGATCCGAGCCAATTTTGAATGCCTAACGCCTGAATTAAGCCGACCCGCGAAGCGGGTTCGGCTTGAATGAATTGTTAGGCGCCACCTTATGCAAGCTGAGCAAGCCAAGGAAGTGCATGCGGGGACACGACATATGTGTCGCCGTTGTTGTCTTGCTTGAACACAAAGCCATAGTCAAAGTCACCCTCTGAAGGGAGCCAGAAGACTGATGGCTCATGGCGGAAGTCTCCGTCCCAGCCTTTGTCCGAAGCAGCGATTTTTGCGGAATCCCATGCGTCTAAGAACGCCTTGGCATTGGCCGCATTGAGCCCATCAGGTTGATTGAAATCGTCGGGGCCTGTAGCAATCGCTACGAGTGTTTCTTTGACTGTTTTGACATGCTCCCAGCCGAAGTCGATGGCCAGAAGCTCGTACACGTGCCAGTTCATAGCTCTGTCTCAATGTGGTGAGGGAAATTGATGTGGCGCCTAACGCTGGAGCTAAGCGGCGGCGTAGCCGTCCGCCTTGAACAAGTAGTTAGATGTGCGTGCAAGACTGCTAATGAATGCGTCAGCGGCTTGACCGCCGCGCAATAAGCACGGCCCACCATAAGCTGCTAACAAAGGCAGCGGCCGCAAATGCATACACAGGTGCCACGTCTTTGTAACCGGTAGCTGCGTCCCAGTAAAGCCATGCAAACGTCGCCGCCACAGTGATGAGCAGGGCGAGTCCAACAAGCCAATGCCAGGGCTTGAGCGCCCAAGCGTCTTGCATAGCGCGCACTTCGGGAGACGCTGGCCAAGCCCGCGATCGTCGAAAGATCGCAAGGAACGCGAATATAGCGAGCAACCCGATACTTCGGATGCCAAAATTGTTGTGTCCGTAATAGATGAAAATTGCCGCGACTGCCAACAGCGCGAACTGCGCGATGAGAAAGAGCATGCGTTTAATTTTGTTCTGCATACTTGCCTTACGCCGAAAGCATCTAACGCTTGAGTTGAGCGGCGGCGTAGCCGTCCGCCTCGAACGAGTTGTTAGGCATCATGGCACTTCGGCGGGGCATGCAGCTGGGCTTGCCACGAATATTTTTGAGTTAACCCGCATAGTGTCGGCTCGATACGCTCGGATGTTATCAACGGTGCCAGTGTCTACGACGGTGAGCAAATTCGTCTCTGCGCAGAACTCCAGCTCAACATAGGAGCCAGCTTGGCTACCCGCCTTCGCAAACGTCACAAAAACGAGATGCCGCTTATGAGCAGCTATGGCCGACGAAATAGCCGAGTTTGCCGAGTCTGTGTACGCGTCGAACGAAGGATGTTGCCGATGTGACGAATTCAGGTAAGCCTGGGCTAGGTCTAACGCCAAGCGATGATCGTAGTGAAATGCATCGGCTGCCGAGGCACCGAAGCTAGCGAAAATCACAACGGCTGCAAGAAAGCTCTTCATGAGGCCTAACGCTGGAATTGAGCGGCGGCGTAGCCGTCCGCCTCGAATGAGATGTTAGGCGCATTGTTTGAGCGCGAACTCACTTGAACTCATGCCCAGGTTCACCCAAAAAATAGAACTTTGCATTGTGCTTCCGCTCGATGTGCTCGAGGTCTACCCTGACGCTCCCTAGAGCCAAAGATAGTGCCTGGACCGAATCAATGCCGACGGTATACAAGAGGCGATGGATAGAGTCGCCTTGAATTTCGTAGTCGCATTGCCAGTCACCCTGCTCGATGGGGTGGGGTTCGAAGAACCTCACAACAACATCTTCTTCAGCCCCCGACGGGAGTTTCAACAGCAATTTGCGCTCTGCGGATGTCGGATTCATGACGTGGATTAGATTCTGCGGCCTAACGCTAAGTAGACCCCACAAGTGGGGTGTTGCGCCGAGTATGCGATCCGGCACTGATCCGTTCAAGCGGCGAATTCCTACAGCAGATCATGCGCTTGCGCTGCATCGTCGGCGCCGGCGTGGGCGCAGGATGCTGGTGTTATCCGACACTTTTGAGGGTGTATGAGTTACGCAGAAGAAAGTGAGGGTGTAACGGGGGCGAAAACGCCGCGGTTGTTGGATCAGGTCCGTGCTCGTTTGCGTTTGAAGCATTACAGCCTGCGCACAGAACAGGCGTACGTCGGCTGGATTCGACGTTTCATTCTGGCGAATGAGAAGCGGCACCCGCGTGATATGGGGATTGCCGAGGTAGAGGGCTTTCTCAGTGCGCTGGCGACCCGGAACCAAGTGGCGGCGGGCACTCAGAATCAGGCGCTTTCGGCGTTGCTTTTTTTATATCGGGAGGTCTTGTCGATCGAACTGCCGTGGATGGAGACGGTCGTGCGGGCCAAGCGGCCGCAGCGAGTGCCGGTGGTGCTGTCGCGTGATGAGGTGACTCGGCTGCTGGTCATGCTGGAGGGATGTTTCGGATTGATGGCGTCGCTGTTGTATGGATCGGGCATGCGTCTGATGGAGTGCGTGCGCTTGCGTGTCAAGGATGTCGATTTCGGGCTCAACCAGATCTGCGTTCGGGACGGCAAGGGCGGCAAGGATCGGCATGTGCCGTTGCCACGGCGGTTGTGCGATTCACTGCGGACGCAACTGGATCGGGTGGCCGTGATCCATCATCAGGATCTGGCTGAAGGCCATGGCGCGGTCTGGTTGCCGCATGCACTGGCGCGCAAGTATCCGTCGGCCCCGCGGGAACCCGGTTGGCAGTATGTGTTTCCTTCGGGTCAGCTTTCGCGTGATCCGCGTGGCGGAGAGCTGCGACGTCACCATGTCGACGAGTCCGGCCTGCAGCGCGCGGTGCGCGCGGCGCGGCTCAAAGCCGGCATTGCCAAGCCCGCTACTTGCCACACCCTGCGGCACTCCTTTGCCACCCACTTGCTGGAGGCCGGCCAGGACATTCGCACCATACAGGAATTGCTCGGCCACAAGAACATCGCGACAACCCAGATTTACACCCACGTGCTCAATCGCGGCGGTCACGGAGTACTCAGTCCGCTGGACCGCTGACGCCGGAGCTGCGGCGTCGCAATTGATGTCATGCCTTGCGCGGCCAGTTGAGTTCCACAGTGTGTTCCATGCCGTCATCGACCAATGGGATGAAGCCGTCGGCTTGCGCCACGCCATCCAGCCACACGGCGCTCGCCGTGCCGGCATCGCTCTGTCGCAGGTTGATCCGGTAAAGCGTGTCGCGGTGGCGATAGTCCAGCGAGAACCCGTCCCACTCGGCCGGCAAAACCGGTGCGAAGCGCAACTTGCCGGCGTCGAGTTGCAGGCCGAGCAGCGATTCGACTATGAGGCGATACATCCAGCCGGCAGAGCCGGTGTACCAGCTCCAGCCGCCGCGGCCGACGTGGGGTTCGACGGCATAGACGTCGGCGCTGACGACGTAGGGCTCGACCTTGTAGACGTCTATTTCCTCGGCGTCGCTGCCGTGGTTGACCGGGTTGATCATGCGCGCCAGATCCCATGCGCGCCGGCTGTCGCCGAGTTCGGCGAAGGCCATCGTGGCCCAGATCGCGGCGTGGGTGTACTGGCCGCCGTTCTCGCGTACGCCGGGGACGTAGCCCTTGATGTAGCCGGGATCGAGTGCCGATTTGTCGAACGGTGGGTCAAGCAGTTGGACCAGGCCGGCGTCGCGGCGTACCAGATGGGTGTCGAGCGATTCCATGGCCTGCAACCGACGTTCGGGCGAAGCGATGCCGGACAGTACCGACCAGCTTTGCGCGATCGAGTCGATGCGGCATTCGTCGTTGCCGCTGGAACCGAGCGGGGTGCCATCGTCGAAATAGGCGCGGCGGTACCAGGCGCCATCCCAGCCGTGCTGTTCCAGTGCGACGCGCAGTTGCGCGACTTCGCTCTCGCAGCGCAGTGCAAAGGTTTCGTCGTCGTGCAACCGCGCGACCTCGGCGAAGCGGTTCAGCACCTCGCAGCAGAAGAAGCCCAGCCACACGCTTTCGCCGCGTCCCTTTTCGCCGACGCGGTTCATGCCGTCGTTCCAGTCGCCGCCGCCGATCAGCGGCAGGCCGTGCGCGCCGCGCACGAGGCTGTGTTCGATCGCGCGCACGCAATGCTGGTACAGCGTTTCGCGCAGGCCGGACGGTTGCGGCAGATCGTAGTAGGACTCCTCGCCGGGATGCAGCGGGCGGCCCTCGATGTAGCCGATTTTTTCGTCGAGTACGCCAATGTCGGCGCTGGCCAGCACGTAGCGCGCGGTGGCGAGCGGCAGCCACAGGTAATCGTCCGAACAGCTGGTGCGCACGCCACGGTCCAGCGGCGGATGCCACCAGTGCTGCACGTCGCCTTCGGGAAACTGGTGCGCGGCGCACAGCAGCAGTTGCGTGCGGGCGAGGTCGGGGGCGGCATGCAGCGTCGCCATCGAATCCTGCAGCTGATCGCGGAAGCCGAAGGCGCCGCCGGACTGGTAGTAGCCGCTGCGCGCCCACATGCGACAGGCGATGGTCTGGTACAGCAACCAGCCGTTGGCGAGTACGTCGAGCGCCGGTTCCGGCGTGCGGATCTGCACCGCGCCCAAGATGCGGGCCCAGTGCGCGCGGATCTTTTCCAGTGTGTCGGCGGCGGTGCCACTGCCGCGGAAGCGCTGCACCAGCGCGCTGGCATCGGCCACGTCACGGCCAAGGCCGAGCCGGAAAATCACCTGGCGTTGTTCGCCCTCCTCCAGCGCTACCGCCACCTGCAGCGCGGCGCACGGATCCAGCCCCGCGCCGAGACGACCGGAAAGATGCGCACGGCCGAGTCCGGCCGGTGCGCGGGTACTGCCGTTGCGGCCCAGGAATTCGCCGCGGTCGCCGGCGATGCTGCGGGCGGGATCATCGACGTCGAAGAACGCGACGCGGTTCGGGAACTCGGTGTTGTAGGCGTTGCGGGCGAACAGCGCGCCGCTGGCGGGATCGGACTCGGTGACCACGTGCATCGAGGTCTTCTCGCGCAGGTCGCCAAGCAACCACTCGACGTAGCTGGTGATGGCGAGCTTGCGCGGGCGGCCGGAATCGTTGCGCAATTTCAGCACCGAGAATTTCACCGAGGCATCCAGCGCCACGTAGATCCACAGCTCGGAGCGGATGCCGTCCTCGTCGTGCTCGAACACGCTGTAGCCGAAGCCGTGGCGGGTGATGTAGTTGCCACTGCCGCGGCAAGGCAACGGTGTCGGCGACCACACCTGGCCGGTTTCCTCGTCGCGCAGGTAGGTGGCTTCGCCGCTGGTGTCGTCGACCGGGTCGTTGTGCCACGGCGTGAGGCGCAGCTCGTGCGCGTTTTCGGCCCAGGTATAGGCGCCGCCGCTTTCGGAAACCACCGTGCCGAAGTGCGGATTGGCCAGTACGTTGGCCCAGGGCGCCGGGGTAACCTGACTCGGTCCCAGCGTGATGACGTATTCGCGGCCGTCGGCGCTGAAGCCACCGTGCGGGTTGGTCAGTTGCAGCGTGCCGGCGACCGGTTCGGCCGGCGCGATGGCGGGCGCGGCGAGGCGTTTCGGCGCGCTCGGTTCAAACGCGGGCGCGTGCGTCTCCACCACGCGCCGGCCGATCTGCTCGGCCAGGCTGCCGCGGTTGTCGGCCAGGATGATCCGCGCGCTGGCCAGCACCACCGTGCGGTCTTCGCCGGACAGTTGTTGCGCGGGACGCACGAAGATGCCGCCGGGGCGATCGAGCAGGCTCGCTTCGCTGCCCGAGGCGATCAGGCCCATGATCTGGTCCTGCAGTTCCTGCCGGTAACCGGCGCGGTCCTCGTTCCAGATCACCAGGTCCACCGCCAGGCCTTTCAGCCGCCAGTACGCATGCGCCTGCACCAGCTGGCGCACCAGTTCGATCCGCGCCGGATCGGCGATCTGCAGCAAGACGATCGGCAGGTCGCCGGAGATCGACTGCCCCCACAGGCCGGACTGGCCACGGCGGTTGCCGCGCAGGATGGCGGGCTCGGCGCGCAGGCTGGCATTGGGGAAGATGATTGCGGTGGCCATGTGCTCGTACAACTGCGCATCGGCGAGGCTGGCGTTGAGCTGGCGCAACAGCACCTGGCTGTGCGTCCAGGCCAGGTCGAACACGCGATCGGCGAGGTGGCGGTCGCGGTATTTGCCGATCAGCTGCAGGCAGCTGTCGCGGCTGTCGGCCATGCCGGTGACCAGGTCGACGGTGGCCGACTGCTCCGGCTCCAGCGTGATGCGGCAGCGGATCGCCACGATCGGGTCGAGCACCGAGCCGGCACTGTTGGACAGTTCGGCCTGGGCGCCATCGAGCGCCCGCGGCTGTGCCGTGCTGCGTCCGCGACCGATGAAGCGGGCGCGATCGGTCTCGTAGGAAATCGTGTCGATATCGGCGTTGTGCACGGCCAGCAGGTGGCACATCCACGGCACCTGTTCGTCCGCCGAACGCGGTCGACGCGTGCATACGATCGCCTGCAGCGCCGGCATCAGTTCGGTCTGCACGAACAGCTTGCTGAAGGCCGGATGCAGCGCGTCGGCGATCGGCGGGGCCAGGACCACTTCGGCGTAGCTGGTCAGTTCGATGGTGCGCCGCGTGCGGCTGCGGTTGGTGATGCGCGTGCGGCGCAGCTCGATGTCGTCTTCCGGCGACACCACGATTTCGGTGTGCGCATCGAAGTCGCGTTCGCGCACGCGGAACTCGGCGCGGGCGTCGGAGAAGATCGCCTCGAACAGTTCGGTCTTCTTCAGCGTGGGCTGGTACGAGGTCGACCAGTACTCGCCGCTGGCCACGTCGCGCAGGTAGCAGAACATGCCCCAGTGGTCGCGCGTGATGTCCTCGCGCCAGCGCGTCAACGCCAGTTCGCCGCGGCGGCTGTAACCGCTGCCGGCGCTGCTGATCATGACGTGGTAACGGCCGTTGGAAAGCAGCTGCACGGCCGGTCGCGGCCGGTCGGGATCGACGAAAACGCGCAGCCGCGCCTCGGCCGCACGCGGGCTGCCGTCCACTTCGGGGAAGCCGGAGGCGTGCAGGTATTCGGCGGCGGTTTTCGGCACGCGTTCCTGCAACAGCAGGCTGGTGGCCTGGAATTGCGGGTCGGACTCGAAGCGGCGCTGCATCGGGCGGCCGAGCAGCGCGTAATCCAGCGCCAGCAGGCTCATGCCCTGGTGGTGCGCCATGAACGACTGCACCAGCGCCGATGTCGCACCCAGCGGCAACCGCGCCGGGGTGTAGTCGATCGCTTCGTACAGTCCGAAGCGCCCGCGTCCGCCAACCTCGACCAGCCGCTGCAGGTTTCGGGTGGCGGCAGCCGGCGCTACCATCAGCGCCAGCGCGGTGGCGTAAGGCGCAATCACCACGTCGTCGCCCAGACCGCGTTTCAGACCCAGGCCAGGCACGCCGAAGGCGCGGTACTGGTAGGTGAAATGCGTGTCCATCGTGTTGTAGCCGGACTCGGAAACGCCCCACGGCACGCCGAGCTGGTTGCCGTATTCGATCTGCCGCGCCACCGCGGCGCGGCAGGTCTGCTCGAGCAGGGTGCCTTCGTAGCTGGGCATCACCAGGGTCGGCATCAGGTATTCGAACATCGAGCCGGTCCACGACAGCAATACCGGTTCGCCGCCGCTGGTGGTCAGCAGGCGGCCCAGCGAAAACCAGTTCTCCTGTGGCAGCTGGCCCTGCGCGATGCCGACGAAACTGGCCAGCCGCGCTTCCGACGCCAGCAGGTCGTAGTAGCCCGCGTCGAGCCGACGGTCGTCGACGTTGTAGCCGATCGCCAGCAGATCGCGCGCGCTGTCGTACAGAAACCGGTAGTCCATCTGCGCCAGCTCGTCGGCCTGCTGCGCCAGCTGTTCGATCGCACCGATACGCTCCAGTGCGCGTGAGCGCATCGTGTCCGCGTCGATCCCCGCCGGCCAGCACAGCGGTTCGATACGGGCCAGCTGGCGCAGGGTGGGAATGCCGCTGAAGCCGACATCGTCGTCGTCGGGCGGATCGAGCTGGAACGCCAGCGCTTCGTCGGTGAGTTCGCTGCACTGGTCGAGCAAGGCGTCGAGCCAGAATTCGGCATCGCTGGCGGGCTCGACGACGAGGGTCTGCGCCAGGGCGTGGGCATGGTCGAGCTGTCGCTGCAGCAGGCTCGTCACGGCACTGGTGCGCGTAGGCGGCGCGTCCAGCGCGTCCTGCAGTTCCCGGCGCAATGGATCCAGTGCGTCGGCGGCATCCGCATCGAGTGCGTCGTGCAGCAGGTTCAGCGTATCGAGCAGGCCCAGCAGTACACGCGGCTGGAACACCGGTTCGTCGATCAGCTCCAGCAGGCCCGGTTGCAAGGTCAGCAGGTGGCCGGCCAGGTTGCCGCTGTCCACCGCCGAGATGTACAGCGGCGCCAGCGGTTGCAGGCTCAGTGTGTCGTACCAGTTGTAGAAGTGGCCGCGATGGCGCGGCAGCTGCTGCATCGTGGCCAGGGTCTGGCGTGTGCGTTCGAGCAGCCGGCCGGTGCCGAGGAAACCGAAGTCGTGGCCGGCCAGGTTGGCCAGCAACGCCATGCCGATATTGGTCGGCGACGTGCGGTGGGCGATCACCGGACCCGGCTGCTCTTGCAGGTTGTCCGGCGGCAGCCAATGGTCGGCCGGCCCCACGTGGATGTCGAAGAACGCCCAGGTCTGCCGTGCCAGGCCGCGCAGGAACTGGCGCTGCGCCGATGTCGGCGCGAAGACGTCGGCCGTGCGCGGCTGGCTGATCCACCAGGCGATCGATGGTGAGAACAGCCACAGCACCAGCAGCGGCGCCGCCAGCACCAGCACCATCGGCCGCTCCAGTGCCAGCGCCACGGTCAGTACCAGCGCCAGCAGCGGACCGATCCACATCAGCCGCCACAGTGCTGCCGGCGCGTTGCTGCTGTGCCGCTCGACATCGCTGGAGGTCTGCCACTGCAGCAGGTGACGATGGCTGACGACGATGCGCCACAGCGTGCGCACGATGGCATCGAGGTGATACAGCACTTCGTGCGGCAGCCATGCCAGCCCCAGCGCCATCCGCGCGAAGTGCTGCATGCCGGCCTTGAAACCGGCGCGCAGGTGCTGGTCGATCTGTACGTCCTTGGGTTTCTGCACCAGCTCCAGCAAGGCCGACAGCAGCGGCGGCACCAGCACCATCGAGAGCACCGCCAGGGTCCACGAGAACACCGGCGAGATCACCAGCCAGCCGAATACCAGCAGCACCAGCAGCGACACCGGCACCAGGCTGCGACGCAGGTTGTCGAGGATCTTCCAGCGCGACAACGCGGTCAGCGCGTTGCGACGCCAGCCATCGTGCGCGGTCGGCGCCCACGGCAACAACCACGGCAGCAACTGCCAGTCACCGCGAATCCAGCGATGGCGACGCTTGACGTCGGCGCCGTAGCGCGACGGATACGCCTCGAACAATTGCACGTCGCTGAGCAGGCCCGAACGCGCGTGGCAGCCTTCGACGAGGTCGTGGCTGAGGATGCGGTTTTCCGGAAAGCGGCCTTCCAGCGCGCGCTCGAAGGCTTCGATGGCGTAGATACCCTTGCCGATGAACGATCCCTCGCCGAACACGTCCTGGTAGACGTCCGACACCATCTGCGTATACGGATCGATACCGGCGTCGCTACCGTACAGCTGCGCGTAGCGCGAGCGTGCCGTGCTGGGCAGGCTGATGCCGACGCGCGGTTGCAGGATCGCGTAGCCGGACACCACGCGGCGTTGTTCGGGGTCGTATACGGCGCGGTTGAGCGGATGGTCGATGGTGCCCACGAACGCCTGCGCCGAATCGCGCGGGAGTTCGGTGTCGGTATCCAGCGTGATCACGAACTGCACCGGCGGCAACGTGGCGATGTCGCCGACGATCAGCATGAAGCGGTCGTGCGCGTTGCCGCGCAGCAGCGCGTTGAGGTCGGCCAGCTTGCCGCGCTTGCGCTCGTGGCCCATCCAGCAACGTTCGGCCGGGTTCCAGCGACGCGGGCGGTGGAACAGGAAGAAGCGGTCCGCCTCGACACTGGCGTAGTGCTCGTTGAGTGCCTCGATGCGCCGGCGCGCCAGTCGCAGCAGCGCCTCGTCGCCGGGCAGCGTTTCGCTGTCGGCGTCGGCGAAATCGGTGAGCAGGGCGAAGTGCAGGTGCTCGTCGCGATTGCCCAGGAAGCGCACTTCCAGTGCTTCGACCAGATCCTCGATGTCCTGCGCGCTGGCGAACAGGGTGGGAATCGCCACCAGCGTGCGTGCCGTGGCCGGGATGCCGTGCGAGTAATCCATCCGTGGCAGTTGTCGTGGTGCGATCGCCAGCGTGGCCGTCCAGTTGAGCAGGCTCATTCCCAGCTGGCTGGTCAGGATCGCGGCCGGCAGCGCGATCGCGATCAACACCCACAGCGGCAGTCCGTCGTGGGCGGCGGCCGCGACCAGCGGTTGCGCGAACGCGAAGGTGAGCAGCGCCAGCAGGCCGAGATAGATCGGCAGCGGGGCCCGGTCGAATCCGCGGCGCAGCGTCTCGGCCAGCCGTGGCCGGATGCCGAGCTGGCGTTCCAGCGCGCGCCGGCCGCGATCGATCAGGTAGAAGCCGACATGCTGCGGCAACGGCGGACCGTCGTCGGTCGGTGCGCCGCTCTGGCTCAGCGCGATGGCGGCTTCGGCCACATCCAGTTCGGTCAGCCGGCGGTGTCGCGCAAGCGCCTCGACCACGTGGCGATAGCGGTCGCGCGTGGCGAAATCCATCGCCGCGTAGACGCCGGCCGGATCCTCGCGCAGCTGCTGTTCCACCATGCTGCAGTGCTCGACGAAATCGCGCCAGTCGATCGCCGACAGCGCCCGCAGGCTGCCGATGCTGTTGCTGATCGATACCTGGTTGGCCGCCTGCTGCTGCGCCTCGAGCTGGATCAGATGCTCGATGCTCTGACCGGATTCGGCCAGGCGCTGCTCGATCCAGCTCAGCGGCAGCGCCAGCGCGGGACTCTGGCCCTGCAGCCGCCGCGCCATTTCGGCGACGAACGGACCGGTCATCGGCGGGTTCGAGCGGGCCATGTCGGCCACCACCAGCACCACGCTCTTCGGATCGCGCTCGGCGGTCGAGGTCATGGTGTCGGCCCAGCGCACGGCCTTGCCGCGATAACGCCAGTCCGCCATCACCCGTGCGGCGACGCGACGCAGGTTCTCGATCAGGGCCAGTCGCAGCATGATCGGGATCGCCCACAGCTCGCCCAGCTTCAGCGGGGTCACGCTCTGGTAGGCATGGATGAATCGACGCAGGCTGGTGGTGTCGACGCGGCCATCGCCGTGGGAAATGATTTCGAGCGCGATGTCGTAGACGCGCGGCAAGCCCGCCGACGGACCACCCTCCAGCCGCGGCAGTTCGCGGCTGTAGCCTTTCGGCAGATGCCGGCGCGCAATCCGGATCTGTTCCTCGATCAGGTAGAAGTTGTCCAGCAGCCATTCGCCGGCCGGGGTGATCCGCCGCTTGTGCCGCGTCGCGTTGGTCAGCCGCTCGCCGGTGTGGGTCAGCACCGCCTCGTTGTCGGCCAGCCGCGTCAGCAGCAGATCCGCGCTGGAGCGGTCACTGAGACGGTGCTGGCCGGCCAGCGCGCGGCCGTGCTGTTCCATCTGTTCGGCGCTGAACAGTTCCGAGCGTAGCGCCGGTTCCTGCTCGGGGCGCGTGCGGGCCGCCGCGCGACGGCGACGGAAGGCGTGCAGGCGACGCAGCTTGAGCAGGTCGAGAAAGCTGCCGATGTTCAAATCCACTCTTCCTGGGGTTTCGTGACCGGCCGCAGACGTGTGGATCCGTTGCCGTGCGGGCGATGGTCGCCTCTGACGGGCGGTGGCGACCGGCTTATGCGCCGACGTTACACGCCAGCGTGTGAAGACCGCGCGTTACGATGGCGCCCTCACCTGCCCGCTGGAGCCGTGCCTTGCCGATTCGCCCCGCCTCGATCGCCGACCTCCCCGACCTGGTTGCCTGGAACGCAGCGATGGCATGGGAAACCGAACACAAACAACTCGACCCCGCGATCCTGCAGCGCGGTGTGCGCGGCGTGTTCGAACAACCGCAGCGAGGTTTCTACCTGGTTGCCGAACGCGACGGCGTGGCCGTGGGCAGCCTGCTGGTGACGTACGAGTGGAGCGACTGGCGCGACGGCGATTTCTGGTGGATCCAGAGCGTCTACGTGGTTCCCGCGGCACGCCGCGGCGGCGTTTTCCGTGAGCTGTACGCCGATGTCGAACAGCGCGCGCAGGCCGCCGGCGCGATCGGCCTGCGCCTTTACGTGGAAACCGAAAACCGGCATGCGCAGGCAACCTATGCCGGACTGGGCATGCAGCGCTGCCACTATTTCATGTACGAAGCGCTGCTGCCGGCGGCGCCGTAGAGGCTCTGTTCAGTCCGATTCGGTGAGCCGCTGCTGGAACTCGTCTGCCGGGATCGGCGCACCGTACAGATAACCCTGCAGCTGCGAGCAACCTGCATCGCGCAGGAAGGCGCCTTGCGCGGGAGTTTCCACGCCTTCGGCGACGACCTCCTTGTGGAGGCTGCGTGCCATCGCGATGATCGCACTGGTGATGGTGGCGGTGTCGGGGTCGCTGATGATGTCGCGCACGAACACGCGGTCGATCTTCAACGCATCGATCGGAAAATGTTTCAGGTAGGACAGGCTGCAATAGCCGGTGCCGAAATCATCCAGCGACAGCCGCACGCCGCGCTGCCGGATCCGCTGCAGCAGGCTGGTGGTGCTGTCGCCGCCGGACATCACCATGCGTTCGGTGAGCTCCAGTTCGAGCAGGCCGGCATCGAGCCCGGTTTCGTTCAACACGTCGTCGAGCCAGCGATAGAACTCGGTATGCTGAAACTGCAGCGGCGAAACATTCACCGATACCGGAATGGGCCGGCCGATGCCTTGCCACAGCTGCGCCTGCCGGCAGGCCTGGCGCAGCACCCAGGCGCCGATCGGCAGGATCAGCCCCGAGTCCTCGGCCACCGGGATGAACTGGTCCGGCGTGTACAGCTCCTGCCCGTTCGCATACCAGCGCAGCAGCGCTTCGGCGCCGACGATGCGGCCGGTCTGTGCGTCCACCTTGGGCTGGTAGCACAGGCTCAATTCGTGTCGCGGCAGCGCCTGGCGCAGTGCGGTTTCGATCCGCCGGCGCGCAAGCGCGCGCTCGTTCATCGATGCGGTGAAGAAACGGTAACCGTGCAGGCCCTGCGCCTTCGCCGCGACCAGCGCGGTTTCCGCATGCTGCAGCAGATCTTCCGGCTCGGTGGCATCGTCCGGATAGATGCTCACGCCGATGCTGAGCCGCAGCGCCAGTTCGGCGACGCCATCGACGCGGGTCTGTTCGCCCTGGGCGATCAGGTTCTGGCACAGGCTGGCCGCCTCGCCGACGCTGTCCAGGTGCGGCAACACCACCACGAATTCATCGTCGCCATGACGGCTGAGCAGTGCGTCGCCGGGCAGGCAGCGTTGCAGTTGCGCGGCGAAGGCGCACAGCGCGCGATCGCCGACGGCGTGGCCGCACAGTTCGTTGATCTGCTTGAAGCGATCGATATCGATATACAGCAAGGCGGCGCGCCGCTGGCGCCGACCGGCAGTGGCCAGCGCCTGTCCGATGTGCCCGTGCAGCTGGCTGCGATTGGGCAGGCCGGTCAACGCATCGTGCTGGGTCAGGTGGATCATCTTCAACGCCAGCGCGCGGGTCTCGCTGACGTCGTGGAACACCAGCACGCCGCCGATGACATTGCCGGCGTTGTCGTGGATCGGCGCGGAGGAGTCCTCCACCGGCGTATCGAAGCCGTGGCGGTGGCGCAGCAGAGCCCTGCCGGCGAGGTCGACGATGGTGTTGTGCGCGATCGCCGTACGCAGCGGATTGGCCACGGCATGGCCGTGCTCGACATCGAACAGCTGGAAAATCTCTTCGATCGGATGGCCGCGTGCCTCCCCACCGACCCAGCCGGTCATTGCCTCGGCAATCGGGTTGAGCGAAGTAATGCGCAGCTGCGGGTCGGTGGTGATCACCGCATCGCCGATCGAGCGCAGGGTGACTTCGGCCAGTTCGCGCTCGCGATGCAGCGCGTCCTCGAACGCCTTGCGCTGGCTGATGTCCTGCGCTTGCGAAACGCAGTACAGCGGCGCGCCATACTCGTCGCGCACCAGCGAAACGCTGAGCTGTAGGTGCACGACGTGGCCGTCCTTGTGCAGGTTGCGCTTCTCCAGCTGGTACGACTCGCGCTGGCCGGCCAGCAATTGCGCCATCAGCAGGGCGTCGACCGCGATGTCTTCGGCGGGCGTGAGCTCGTTGATGTCCAGCGCCAGCAGTTCCTCTTCGCGATAGCCGAGCATCTGGCAGACCGCCGCGTTGACGCGCAGGAAACGGCCGTCCGGGCGGGTCAGCGCCATGCCGATCGCGGCATGCTGGAACGCACCGAAGAAGCGCTGCTCGCTTTCGCGCAGTTGCAGCTCCAGGGTGTAGCGCTCGGTGATGTCGACCAGCGCGGTGAACACCCCGCAAACCTCGCCGTCGGCGTCGATATCCGGCTGGAAGTTGCCACGGGCGTAGCGCCGCTCGCCACCGTTGTAGAGCTCGCCCTCGTAGCTGGCCAGGTGGCCGGCATACGCCTGTTCCAGCGCCGCGCCGGCCAGCCGGTGGTTGCGCCGGCCGATCACGTCGATCAGGCGCCGGCCGATCAACCACTGTGGGTCGATGCCGAGCCAGCTGCGGTGGGTTTCGTTGGCGTAGCGGAAACGCTGTTCACGATCGAGATAGGCGAGCAGCGCCGGAGCGCCGCGCAACATCCGTGCGGACCAGTCCGGCCCGTCGAGAAGCGATGGCAATACCTGGGCTGGCTTCTGCGGCCGCATGGTTATTCCGTCTGCTGTGGCGCCCCCTGTCAACGCCGCTGCATCATGCGCCGAGTTGCCCTCCTTGCCCAGTGGTCAACGAACAGGGCTGTTCAATGCAGCGGCGTGGCCGGCGCGCCCAGCTGGCCGTGGTCGTCCAGCACGATCCGGCCCAGCGCATGCAGTTCACCGGCAATGCCATAACGATCGGCCAGCCGTGCCAGCAAGGGTCCCAGCGCCTGCGGTTGCAGCGGATAGCCGTGCGCCAGCGCGCGCGCCCGACCACCGTCGCCGCGCTGCGCCACGGTGATCGCCACCACACCGAGACCGGCCGCCTCGTGGGCGAACAGCGCCGGCGGGTCGTAGTCGGGTTCGACCGCGGCCAGGGTTTCCAGCAGGTAGCCGGCCTCGGCTTCAGCAGCCTGCGGCGTCGAGGTTTGCAGCTGCAGGGGCAGCTGATGCGCATCGAGCAGCGCGGCGTACTGGCGCAGCTCGAACACGATGCCGGCAAACGCATGCGCACGTCCGGCGTTGTCGCCGGTCTGCGCGGCCAGCCATTGCGCCGGCGACTGCGCCAGCACCGAGCCCTGGGTGTAGTGCAGCGCCAGGCCGCGGGCGCTCAACACCGATTCGTCGCGATTCGGGGTCAGCAGCGCGGCTTCCAGCAGAACCCACAGCGCGGCCAGGTTGACGTGTTCGTACTGCACGCAGGTCAGCGCCAGCAGATCGTTGCGGCTGAGGTAGCGCACGTGTTCCAGCCGGATGCCGAGCGTGCGCATCAGCCAGTCGGCGGTCAGTGGGCCGGCTTCGCCGCGGCCGACCAGCTGGATTTCCAGTTGGTCGGACAGTGCTTCGGCCAGCTCCGCCGGGGCCAGCAGGTTCAGCGGCAGCAGTCGCATCGGACCGTCGGCATGGATGGGCGAGGGCTCCAGCGGCTGCGTTGGCATGTGGCCATCGTGGGTGCCGAACGCCACCACGTTTTCCAGATGGCCGCGCGGCACGCGCCGGGCCAGTTCGTCCAGCGTGGCCCACACCGGAAAGCCGGGCCGCAACAGTTCGACCTGGTCGAACAGCGCGCCGGCGAGTGCCAGGCGCGCCGTGTCGACCTGCGGCACCAGGCTGTGCAGGTCGGCGGCAACCAGCTGCGCCAGCTCGGCGGCTTCGTCACGGTTGAGCGTCATCCGTGCCGGTGGCTCGCCGGCGACCGGCTCCAGGGCCAGCACGATGGGCAGGGCGAGCAGCGTCTGTGTTTCCACGCGGTGATGATTCCGAACGGCAAAGGGGACCGATTCTACCATTCAGCGTTTTGGGCTTCCGCCGCGCGGCATGGCGGGTTAGCCTTGACTGACTTGAGTTGTGGACTGTTCTGAGCATGGAAAATACGCAGAGGCGCGTCGGGGTGATCGGCGGCGTACGCATCCCGTTCTGTCGCAACAACACCGCGTATGCCGACGTCGGCAACTTCGGCATGTCGGTGAAAGTGCTCGGCGCGCTGGTCGAACGCTTCGGCCTGCACGGCGTGGAGCTCGGCGAAGTGGCGCTCGGTGCGGTGATCAAGCATTCGTCCGACTGGAACCTGGCGCGCGAGGCGCTGCTCAGTTCCGGGCTGGCGCCGACCACGCCCGGCATCACCACCGCGCGCGCCTGCGGTACCTCGCTGGACAACGCGATCATCATCGCCAACAAAATCGCCGCCGGGCAGATCGAGGCCGGCATCGCGGCCGGTTCGGACACCACCTCCGATGTGCCGATCGTCTACGGCAGCCGCCTGCGCAAGCGTTTGCTGGCGATGAACCGCGCCAAGACGCCGATGGACAAACTGCGCGCCGCCGTGCGCGGGTTCTCCTTCAGCGAGCTGAAACCCTCGTTTCCCGGCGTGGCCGAGCCGCGCACCGGCAAATCGATGGGCGATCACTGCGAACAGATGGCGAAGGAGTGGCACATCACGCGCGAGTCGCAGGACCAGCTGGCGCTGGACAGCCATCACAAGCTGGCCGCCGCCTATGACGCCGGTTTCTTCGAGAACCTGCTGGTGCCGTTCCGCGGCCTGAAGCGCGACGGCTTCCTGCGGCCCGATTCGACGATGGACAAGCTGGCGTCGCTGAAGCCGGCGTTCGACAAGACCTCCGGCCACGGCACGCTCACCGCGGGCAACTCCACCGGCCTGTCCGATGGCGCTGCCGCCGTGTTGCTGGGCAGCGATGAGTGGGCTGCGCAGCGCGGCCTGAAAATCCAGGCCTACCTGCGCGATGCCGAAGTGGCTGCGGTGGATTTCGTCCATGGCGAAGGCCTGCTGATGGCACCAACCATCGCGGTGCCGCGCATGCTGGCGCGCAACGGCCTGACCCTGCAGGATTTCGATTACTACGAGATCCACGAAGCCTTCGCGGCGCAAGTGTTGTGCACGCTGCATGCATGGGAGTCGGCCGATTACTGCAAGAACCGGCTCGGCCTGGATGCGCCGCTGGGCTCGATCGATCCGGCCAAACTCAACGTGCACGGTTCCAGCTTGGCGGTGGGCCACCCCTTCGCGGCCACCGGCGCGCGCATCATCGCCACGCTGGCGAAATTGCTGGAGCAGAAAGGCACCGGCCGCGGGCTGATCTCGATCTGCACCGCCGGCGGCATGGGTGTCACAGCTATCCTCGAACGGCCGTAGATCCGGACGCCGCACGACCATGCCGCGACTGCGCACCACCACGGGCCTGAGTGCATTGGCGCTGGCGATCGGCATCGCCGGCACCGGCTGGCTCAGCACGTTGACCTCCCACTGGCACGGGCCGGCGTCGCGGTTTGCCGCCGTCGTCAGGCACGCGCACGCCGTTCCGCACGCCCTGCCCTCGAGGCGCCGTTCGCATGGCCCGGTTTACGTCGTGCAGGCGCATCGCGCGCCGCTGCAGCCGATCGATGCCGACAGCGGCACCGCGCAGGCAGCCGTGCCGCTGATGCCGCTGGCGACGCCGGACGACGGCTCGCAAACGTGGGACAGCTTGCGTGGCCATCTGGACGGCCAGGTGCGGCTGCACGTGGACATCGATGGCGGTGGTCGGGTCCGTGCCGCCCGCCTGACCGAATCCAGCGGCGATCCGGTACTCGACGAACATGCCTTGCGCAGCGTGCAGGGCTGGCGTTTCGCGGTGCCGCCCGGTCACCCCGACGGCTTCGGCGGCGAGTTGCCGATGCGCTTCTCGTCCCGCGACAGTCTCGCCCGCGTTCCGTAACGCCGCGTCCTACATCACGCCCTTGGCACCTGCGCCGAACGCGGTGAACAACCGGGTGATGATGAGCTTGGGCGACAGCGCCACATCGGGGAAGTCGCCGACCGGCTGGTAGCAGGTATAAAAGCCGGGGTCGACGGCGCGCATCGGATGGCAGCCGGGCTTGAGGTCGTAGCTGGTGGCGTAGCGGAAGGGCCACAGGTCGAACAGCGGCAGGCTCTCCGAGACGGTGCCGATGGCCTGGTTGATGTCGGACAGCACCGGCACCAACGGTTGTCGCGGTGCGATCACCCAGGCGTTTTCCGGTTGGGTGTTGCGCATGATGTTCCGGCGCAGCTGATTGGCGAACGTGTTGTCGTAGATGATCACGCCCGCTTCGGTGTTGTAGTGGTCCGAGCGCGGATCGAAGTTGTGCGAACCCACCATCGCGAACTCGTCGTCGATCACGATCGATTTAGCATGCAGGCCGAAACGGCGTCCTTCGCTGAGCAGTGGCGCCGGCCGGCTGTTGCTGCCGCTGCGGCTGCCCAGAAGGTGAACGCGCGCCTCGGTGGCGCTGGCCGGGCTGGCGGTTTCGACCGGCAGCGAGGTCGTGTCCATGCCGAGGTTGGCCAGTTCGTTGTCCACCGCCGGGCCTGGCGCATGCGGTTTCAATTCGTGGATCTCGAAACCGAAGGTCTTCAGGTACCGCTTGCGATGCTTGTACGACATCGCGTAAACGGCAAACGCATCGGTCGAGGCCAGCGAGTTGGTCGAGACGATCACCCGCGGCGGCGCATCGCTCCCGTGCAATCGCTTGAAGATGCGCTGGGCGCGCTTGCTCATCACCAGGTACGGCGTCTGCAGCAGCACTTCGTGTTTCGCCGCGCCGATCATTCGCATGATGTGGTGGGTGAAATCCAGCGCGCGTTGCTTGTGCGGCTTGTCGGTCTTGGCCGGCAGGTCGCTGAAGTACTCGACCTGGCCGACCTGCATCGAGGGTTCGACCAGCCATGCGCTCAGCCATTGCGGATCTTCGGCGGCCTGTTGCACCTGGGCGACCCGCAACGGCCTTCGGTAGTGGGGTGCCGGCCACACCGGTGCGACACGGTCGGCCTGGATGCGCCGGTTGACGTCACGCAGGTGGGTCAGCGGCACCGAGCGCTTGTGCCGCCAGAACAGCTCGAAGCTGGCCGCCATCTGCAGCGCGGCCGGGCCACCGACCATGACGTCGCGGTCGACATAGTCGAACTCGTCGTCCCAGTTGAAATAGCGGTCCTCGTAGTTGCGCCCGCCGGTGATGCCGATGCGGTCGTCCACCAGCATCAGCTTGTTGTGCATGCGTTGGTTGAAATGCCCGAAGCAGCACAGCACGCCGGCGGCGAATTCCAGCGGTGGCGTGTGCGCGTTGTGGAAGGTCGGGTTGTACAGGCGGACCTGCAGGTTGGGGCTGACCCGGGCCAGCCGGTCGAGCAGGTCCATGTCGTCGAAGGAAAACAACTGGTCGGCCAGGATGCGCACCAGCACGCCACGCCGCGCCGCCTGCACCAGTTCGTCCAGCACCAGCTGGCCGGCGTCGTCCTGGTCCCAGATGTAGGTCTGCATGTCGATCGACTGACGGGCGGCGCGGATCAGGTTGATGCGTGCGGCCAGCGCCGGCTCGCTGTCGTCGAGCAGGGTGACCACGTGCACCGGGTGCTGTGCCGTGGAGTCCGTCAGCGCCCGGGTGGCCGCGTCGAGCAGCGGCGATGGCACGGCGCAGTGGTCGGGCCGATCGCAGCTGCTGCTGCGGTCGATGGTAGCTTCGACCAGCGCATCGGCGCGACGGATCTGCGCGTGCGACAGCGTGCAGCCTTGCAGCAGGACGGCGGCGAACAGCGTGAACAGGGCGAGCAGGCGCACGGGCATGTGCCCATGATACGGGGGATGGCCAGGCGCCTGTTCAAAATTTCCGATGGCGTTGGGTCTGGCCTGGCCGCCGCTAACGGCTTCCGGCGCGGGACATTCGAAGGTCCCGGACAGGCTCACCGTTTGATGTGCTGGCCGGTGGCGTCCCCAGCGTGATCGACAAGCCCAGCTGCACCTGGTCGGAAAGCGCGGCGCGGTGGCTGTCCATGCCGAATGCGCCACGCGAAAGCGTGCCATGGACCTGGATCACGCAGCCGGTGGAAATCGTGCGGCAGTCGGTCGGCCGCAGCTCGAAATGCACCGGCAAGGTGACGCCGTGCAGGTTGAGCAGACCATCGAGCGCGCCACCGTTGTTGAGCGTGGCCAGCGCGACCGGCTCGGACACGAAGTGGATGCGGGGGTAGCGCGCGGCGTCGAAGAACTCGGTGCCGAGCGCCCAGTTCCGGAAGCGTGTGGACGCCATCGCGAGACTGTCGATGCCGATGTGTGCATCGACCGTGGCCAGGCCGCGCGGATCGACCCGCACCTGGCCGTCGATCCGGGTGAAGCGCCCGTCGATGGCGTGCAGCCAGAGCAGGCGCACGGCGAAATCGGCGTGCGAGCGATCTGCTTCGATACGGTAATCGGTGGAGAGCGCCGAGGCTGCGGGCAGCGCCACGCCAGCCAGCAGGAGCAGCGCGGGCGAACGCCTCACGGCGACCAGAATGCATCCAGCCGGGCATTGCCCGGTTCCAGTGCGCCGTCCAGGTGCAGCACGGCCAGCGCCCCGGGCGGCATACCGCGGAACTCGTCGGAGCGTCCCTCGACCAGCAGCGCGACCAGTCGCTCGATGCCGGGATTGTGGCCGACCAGCATCACCGTGCCGGCGTCGCCGTGCTGGTCGAGCAGCGCCAGCAGTTCGCCGGGCGAGGCGTCGTAGATTTCCCGGGCCATTTGCGGCACCGGTGCGGAATCGATCGCGGCCAGCGCCAGTCGGGTGGTCTCGTCGGTGCGCCGGGTCGGTGAGCACAGCACACGATCGGGGCGGATGCCATGGGCGGCCAGCCACAGTCCGGCAGCCTGGGCTTCCTGTTCGCCGCGGGTGCTCAGCGAGCGGTCCTGGTCGTCACCGGAGGTTTCTATCGGCACGGCTTCGGCGTGCCGCAACAAGATCAGTTCGTGCATGTAAGGCTCCGGGGTGGGGTCGCGCAGGGGTGCGTGATGCGTCGTCGATGGGCTGGCTTCAGTGTTGGCGCTTGATCCAGCGCAGCAGGGCTTTCCAGTCCTGCTGATGGTTGCGTACCTGTTCGGACTGGTAATCGAAAATGCCTTTGCCCAGGCCGGCAAGCAGCACATAGGCCTGGCTGTCGCGCAGTTGCGCGGCGATCGGGAATGGCGATTGTTCGGCGAGCTGGGCGATCGCATCCTGGCTGGCATGGGTCCACGGCTTGAGCCGGTTGGCGACCAGCGCCACCGGCAGTTTGCCGCGCTGGATGCGCTTGATCGACCGCAGTTCGGCGAGGAAATGCAGTGTGGCATTGAGATCGAACGAGGAAGGAAGGACGGGCACCAGCAGCACGTCTGCCACGTCGAGATAGGGCTCGAGTTCACGCTCGCCGGAGCCGGCGGGCGTGTCGATCAGCAACTGCTGGGTATCCGGAGGTAGACGTTGCAGGTTGCGTCGGCCGCCTTCGAGGGCCAGTACGCCGGGGACGTTGTCCGGTCTGAGCTCGGCCCAGTGGAAGCTGGAATGCTGCCGATCGGCGTCGATGATCGCGGTGTGCTGCCCCGCCTGTGCCCAGTGCGACGCCAGTTGCGTCACCAGCGTGCTCTTGCCGCAACCGCCCTTGCTGCTTGCCACCAGCGTCGTAAGCATCGGTTCACCCTTGCCACGGAAGGTGGCTCAAGCCTAACCGGGGAACAGGGAAAGGGGAACGGGGAAGAAAGTGACCGCCGCGGCATCCGGCCACCTTCGTCGCGTCTATTTCGCCGCTTGCGGCTGCCAGTCGGTGGGTGCGTCGACCGGAATGTTGTTGTCGCGCAACGCCGCCAGCACCAGGCTCATCTCGGTGCCGCCGCTGCGCGCCAGCGCCAGCAGATGTTGCGCCAGTGCCGGATCGTCCTGCACGCGGGCCTGCAACTGGCCGAAGTTCTGCACCTGCCAGATCAGGTTGCGGCGGGCATCCTTGGCCTCCTGCTGTTGCGCCGGATCGTCCGCCAGCACTTCACGCAGGTGCAGGCCGAGCGAACGCGCCAGCGGACTGGAGCCCCATTCGAGCGTCTTGCTCAGCTTCAGGCAGTCCGCCTTGATCGAGGCATCCTCGCTGGCGCTTTCACACAGCTTGGCGACCAGCCGCAGGTTCGGCTGCGGCTGGGTGCCGGCAAGCCCGAACACCAGCACGGTCTGCATGCCCACCGCCCCGCCCTTGTGGGCTGGATCGAAGGTATCGGCCGGTGGCGGCAGTACGCCGATCGAGCCGGCGAGCACTTTCATGCTGGTGCCGGTGTAATCGTCGTAAAGCTTGGCGGCCGCGGCCTTGGCGAGATCTTCGCGGGCGGCATCCGACTTCATCGCGTGCGTGTCGGTGCCGAGTTTGAGCAGCCAGACGGCGGCGTTGTCCGGCGCCTGGGTGAGCAGCTTGTCCAGCGCGGCGGCATTCGGGCAGGCATCAGCCTTGTCGTCGCAATCGGCCAGCCACACCCAGCTGACCGCGGCGTCGGCACCGTCGGCATGTGCGGCGCGTGCAATCAGGGCATGGAAGCCGTTGCTTGGTGGCTGGTTGAACAGCGGCCGGGCCAACAGGGCGGCCCCAAGCAGAGGCAGCGCATCGGCGCGCGGCGCCAGCACGCTGACCAGATCGCGCTGGAACGCCAGCTGGGCCTTGTCGCGCGCCTTGGCCGCCTTGCTCGGTTCGTGAGGGTTTTTGGCGGCGGCCTGGTCGGCGGCGAATGCCGGTGTCGCCGCCAGCGCCAGTGCGCAGGCCAGGGCAAGGTAGCGTAGTCCACGCGTCATGGGCTCGAGTCCACAATCAAAGCGTTCAGCATACTGCCTGCGGATTAAGCGCGGCTGATCCGGCGACCGGCCGAGGCGGGCACTCACCGCACGGCTTGCTAGGATGCACGTTTCGGCGCGTGGCCGCGCCGCTCACAGTTCGGAGACGCGTAGTGGATCATTTGTCGACATTTGCCGGCGGCGCACCCTGGTTCGTCGGATGGGGCACGCTGGCCTTGATCAATGCCGCCCTGGCGCAGGGCAAGAACCGCAGCGGATTGCTGTGGTTCCTGTTGTCGCTGTTGTTTGGCCCGCTCGCCACGTTGTTGCTGGTCGTGCTGCCGAAGGTGCGCAATACGCTGTTCTGATCGCGACCACGGCGACGCGATCATCGTGGCGATTTTATTCGCCGAGTTCCTCGCGCATGAATTCCGGCTGGGCCAGCGCGCCCTTGTGGATGTCGGCGTTGTAGTAACGGGTCGGGAAGTTCTTGGCTGAAGCGCCACGCTCGCGGAAGCCGGACAGGTCGCCACCCTTGCGCGCCATCGTGCAGCTCCACCAGCCGGTGGGGTAGCACGGCTGCGGGAACGGCAGCGTCTTCACCGCACTGAAACCGGTGGTGCGCATCGCCGAGCGCATCGACTTGATCAGGTCCAGGTGGGCCAGCGGCGATTCGCTCTGTTGCACCAGCAGGCCGCCATGGCGCAGCGCCTTGTAGCAGCTGGCGTAGAACGCGGCGTTGAACAGGCCTTCGGCCGGGCCGACCGGATCGGTCGAGTCGACGATCACCAGGTCCAGCGAGTCGGGCTCGCACTCGGCCATGTACTTGATGCCGTCGATGAACAGCAGCTCGGCGCGCGGATCGTTGTTCGATTCGCACAGCTCGGGGAAATACTCCTCGGCCAGGCGGGTCACGCGCTCATCGATCTCCACCTGCACGGCGGACTCGACTTCCTCGTGCTTCAGCACCTCGCGCAGCGTGCCGCAATCGCCGCCGCCGATGACCACCACGCGCTTGGCGCGCGCATGGGTGAACAGCGCCGGGTGGGTCATCATCTCGTGATAGAAGAAGTTGTCGCGGGTGGTCAGCATCACGCACCCATCGATCACCATCAGGTTGCCCCAGTCGGTGGTCTTGTAGATCTCGATGGTCTGGAACGGCGTCTTCTCTGCATGCAGCAGTTGCTCGGTGCGGAAACCGATGGAGGAGCCGGAAGCCTGGTGGGCTTCGGTGAACCAGCTGAGCTGCTGCGACATGGCGGGTGTTCCTGACGAACCGGGGTGGAAGGACAAAGACCGCCGATTGTAGCGATAACGGCGGTGAACGTCCCGACAGCGGACAATGCCGCGTTGCGCATATCGTCACAGGCGCCCATTACAATGGCCGCTGGCCCTGCCGACGCAGCAGATCGGTGGCCGACCAGTCTGATCGGCCCCGCGGCGTGCGAGGCTTCCGGTCGCTCGGACTCGTGCTCCCATCGTTGAGCAAGACGTCAAGGCTCGCCGCTGCGACGACATCATCCATGCTTGTAACAAGCGCCTGCACAAGGAGCTACGCTGATGTCGAATCACTGGACCACCGATACCGCCCGCCACACCTACGCCGTGCCGCACTGGAGCGACGGCTATGTCGACGTGAGCGATGCCGGTGAGATCGTCATGCGCCCGCGCGGAGCCTACGGGCCTGCGCTGTCGTTGCCGCAAATCGTCGAACGCGCCCGCGCCGAGGGCCTGCGATTGCCGTTGCTGGTGCGCTTCCCCGATATCCTGGCTGATCGCCTGGCGCGGTTGCAGGGCGCGTTCGCCCAGGCGATCGCCGAGCATGGCTACGCCGGCGGCTACACCGCGATCTACCCGATCAAGGTCAACCAGCAGCGCGGCGTGGCTGGCGAGCTGGTCGCTGCCGGCACCCACGGCTTCGGCCTGGAAGCAGGCTCGAAACCCGAGCTGATGGCGGTGCTGGCGATGGCGCGACCCGGTTCCATCGTGATCTGCAACGGCTACAAGGATCGCGAATACATTCGCCTTGCGCTGATCGGACGCAAGCTCGGCTTGCGCGTGCACATCGTGATCGAGAAGCTGTCCGAACTGGACCACGTGTTCAGCGAGGCGAAGGCGCTGGACGTCGAGCCGCTGCTCGGCGTGCGCGTGCGGCTCGCCTCGATCGGTGCCGGCAAGTGGCAGAACACCGGTGGCGACAAGGGCAAGTTCGGGTTGTCGCCGAACCAGGTGCTGACCCTGATCGAACGGCTCGACGCGGCTGGCCTCAAGCACACGCTGAAACTGCAGCACTTCCACATGGGCTCGCAGATCTCCAACGTGCGCGACATCGCCAACGGCATGCGCGAGGCGACCCGCTACTTCGTCGAGCTGCGCCGGATGGACGTACCGCTGGAGATCGTCGACGTGGGCGGCGGGCTGGGCGTGGACTACGAAGGCTCGCGCTCGCGCAGCCACAACTCGATCAACTACTCGATCGAGCAGTACGCCACCACCATCGTGCAATCGCTGGCCGAGGCGGTGGCGGCCGAAGGCCTGGCTGCGCCGCACATCCTCACCGAGGCCGGCCGCGCGATGACCGCGCACCACGCGGTGATGGTGGTCAACGTGACCGAGGTCGAGCAGGTGCCGGCCGGGGCGATTCCGCCACCCTGCGCGGACGAACCGGCCGTGCTGCGCCGCTTGCGCGAGACCTGGGAGGAACTGGACCGACGCCCCGCGCTGGAACTGTTCCACGAAGCCCAGCATCACCTGAGCGAAGGCCAGACGCTGTACGCGCTGGGCCAGCTGGCATTGGCCGACCGCGCGCGGCTGGACGAGATGTACTACGCGATCACCAGCGCCGTGCGGCTGCGCCTGCTGCCGGCCGAGCGCTCGCATCGACAGGCGCTGGACGAGCTGGACGAGAAGCTGGTCGACAAGTACTTCGTCAACTTTTCGGTGTTCGAGTCGGTGCCGGACGTCTGGGCGATCGGCCAGATCTTCCCGATCGCGCCGATCGCCCGCCTGGACGAACAGCCCACGCGCCGTGGGGTCATCGTCGACCTCACCTGCGATTCGGACGGCCGCATCGACCACTACGTCGACGCCGAGGGCGTCGATGTGAGCCTGCCGCTGCACGAGCTCAAGCACGGCGAAAGCTATCGGCTCGGTATCTTCATGGTCGGCGCCTACCAGGAGACCCTGGGCGACATCCACAACCTGTTCGGCGACACCGATGCGGTCAACGTACGCGTGGACGGCGACGGCTACACCTTCGCCCACGTGCGCCGTGGCGATACCACCGACCTGATGCTCGACTATGTCGGCTACGACCTGGAAGCACTGCGGCAAAGCTATCGCGAGCGCATCGCCAGCGCCGGCATGAGCGGCGCGGAAGCCGGGCAGCTGTACGACGTGCTCAATGGCGGCCTCACGGCCTACACCTACCTGGCCGAAGACATGCATTGATTGAAAGCCCCTCTCCCTCCGGGAGAGGGGTTGGGGTGAGGGTTCGGCCGGGAGCGCAAACTTTGCCTCGGCCCCGAACCCTCATCCGTCGCTTCGCGCCACCTTCTCCCAAAGGGAGAAGGACACTCCCAATCCCCTGGATCCCCGAAGGAGCAACGCATGACAAGTCTCAACGGCAAAGTCGCCCTGATCACCGGCGCGGCCAGTGGCCTGGGCAAGGCGATCGCCGAGTTGTATGCGAAGAACGGCGCCAGCGTGGCGATCGCCGATATCAATCAGGAAGCCGCGGATGCGGTAGCTACGGAGATCAACGCCGCCGGCGGCAAGGCGATCGGCGTGGCAATGGACGTGACCAGCGAGGACGCGGTCAACGCCGGCACCGACAAGGTGGTTGCCGCGTTTGGCCGTCTGGACGTCCTGATTTCCAACGCCGGGGTGCAGATCATCAACCCGATCGAGCAGTTCGCCTTCGCCGACTGGAAGAAAATGCTGGCGATCCACCTCGACGGCGGTTTCCTCACCACCAAGGCGGCGCTGAAACATATGTACAAGGATGACGGTACCGGCCACAGCCGCGGCGGCATCGTGATCTACATGGGCTCGGTGCATTCGCACGAGGCCTCGAAGCTGAAGTCCGCCTATGTCACCGCCAAGCACGGCCTGCTCGGCCTGGCCCGCACGCTGGCCAAGGAAGGCGCGCCGCATAACGTGCGCTCGCACGTGATCTGCCCGGGCTTCGTGCGCACGCCGCTGGTCGAGAAGCAGATTCCGGAGCAGGCCAGGGAGCTGGGCATCAGCGAGGACGAAGTGATCAGGAACGTGATGCTGAAGGATACCGTCGATGGCGTGTTCACCACCGTCGAGGACATCGCGCAGACCGCGCTGTACCTGGCCACCTTCCCATCCGCTGCGCTGACCGGACAATCGATCGTGGTCAGCCACGGTTGGTTCATGCAGTAAACGCCATGGCCGCCGACAAACGCGCAGGCAAGACCACGCTGTCGCTGGCCGACACCGTGGCGCGCGACTATCGCGCCGTCGCCCTGGTGCTGCAGGGCGGTGGCGCACTCGGCGCTTACCAGGCTGGCGTGATCGAGGCGCTGGACGAAGCCGGGCTGCATCCCCATTGGGTCGCCGGCATCTCGATTGGTGCGTTGAACGCGGCGATCATCGCCGGGAATCCGCCGGGGCGGCGGGTCGAACGGTTGCGCGAATTCTGGGAGACGATCTGCCGTCCGCCACTGTTGCCGTCCACGCTCGTCTACAACGCGGCGGCGTGGCCGCTGTTGTGGCAGAACGGCATCAGCGGGCTGGCCGCATGGCGGGCGCTGACTGAGGGGCAGGCTGGTTTTTTTCATCCGCGCCCGACGTCCCTGCTGCCCTGGCACACCGGCCCGGCCAGCGCGAGCTGGTACGACACCGCACCGTTGCGCGCCACGCTGGAACGGCTGGCGGATTTCGACCGCATCAACGATGCCCGCGCGATGCGCGTATCGGTCGGCGCGGTCAACGTGCGCAGCGGCGACTTCGTGTATTTCGACAACACCCGCGACACCCTGCGGCCCGAGCACTTCATGGCCTCCGGCGCGTTGCCGCCGGGTTTTCCGGCGGTGGAGATCGACGGCGAGTTCTACTGGGATGGCGGCATGGTTTCCAATACGCCGCTGTACAAGGTGTTGAGCGAGCGTCCCAGCCGCGACACGCTGGTGTTCCAGGTCGACCTGTGGAGTGCCCACGGCACGTTGCCGCGCGATCTGGTGGAAGTCGCCGAGCGCAGCAAGGAGATCCAGTTTTCCAGCCGCACCCGTCTGGTCACCGAGTTCATGCGCCGCACCCAGGAACAGCGTCGGCTGCTGCACGACTTGATGGAGTTGGTGCCGGAAGACCGCCGCGATACCCCGGCCTTTCGCCGCGCAGCTGCCCGCGCGGAGGCGACGCTGACCAACGTGATCCACCTGATCTATCAGGACAAGCCCTACGAGGGTCACTACAAGGATTACGAATTCAGCGCCGCCAGCATGCACGGCCACTGGCACAGCGGCGTCGCCGACATGCGCCACACCCTGGCGCATCCGCAGTGGCTGGCTGCGCCCGATCCCGAGCATCCGTTCGTGACGCATGACGTGCATCACGGCGAGGCCGGCTGAACGCCTGCCTGTCTGCGCTCAGCTGTCGCGGGCGACCTGCAATCCGGCGGCCGACTGGTTGACCGGCATCACCTCGACGCGATTGATGTTGAGGTGTGGCGGCAGGTTGGCGATCCACAGGATCGTGTCGGCGATGTCGCCGGCGGTGATCGGATGGACGCCGGTGTAGAGATTGTCCGAAGCCGCCTGGTCGCCGCCGGTGCGCACCAGGGTGAACTCGGTCTCGGCCATGCCCGGTTCGACCGAGCTCACGCGGACGCCGGTGCCATGCAGATCGCTGCGCAGGTTCTGCGAGAACTGGGTGACGAAGGCCTTGGTGCCGCCGTATACATTGCCGCCGCGGTAAGCGTAGCTGCCGGCGATCGAGCTGATGTTGACGACCGCGCCGCGACGCTCGATCAGCAGCGGCAAGAGCAGGTGGGTCAGCGACACCAGTGCGGTGACATTGACGTCGATCATCTGCTTCCACTGCATCAGGTCCGCCTGCTGCGCCGGGGCGGTGCCCAGCGCGAGGCCTGCGTTGTTGACCAGCAGGTCGATGCCGGCGAACTCGGCTGGCAGGTTCGCGTGCGCCGCGCGCATAGCCGCTTCGTCACGGACGTCGAATGCCGTCGCATGCACGCGCTCGGCACCATGTTGCGCCACCAGCTGCTGCAGCCGGTCGGCGCGACGGCCGCTGGCAATCACGCGCCAGCCGCCCGTCACGAAACGCTCCACGGTGGCAGCGCCGAACCCGGAGGTGGCGCCGGTGATCCATGCGGTCTTGGTGGTCATGTGCGGAATCTCGCTCAACGGTTCGGTATCGTTGCGACCGGACCGGTCACGCTCATGTGGCCAGCGGTGCGCTGCACGCGGATGCGCGCTATTTGCCTTCTTTCAGGGCGATCGCGTTGATGCCGGCACTGGCCAGGCGCTGCTTGGTCGACTCCAGGTCGGTGGCCGAACGGAACGGACCCAGGCGGACACGGTGGTAGGTCTGGCCGCTGATGCTGACCGACTGCACGTTCGCCACGAAGCCTTGCAGGGCAAGTTTGGCTTTCAGGGACTCCGCATCGCCAGCATTCGGGAACGCGCCAACCTGCAACAGGTAACCGCTGCCGGCGGTGGGCTGCGGTACGGCGGCGGCCGGTGCGGCGGTGATGTTTTCACTGATGGCACGCGGCGTATTCGTCGTCGCGGCCGCCTGCGCCGCCTGTTGCTGGGTTGCAGCCTGCTGCGCCTGCAGCTGCGCCGCCTGCTGTTTCTGTTGTTGCTCGACGCGCGCCTGTGCACTGATCTCGGCGTCGGGGATGCGCACTTCCTTCTCCGACAACACCGAGTAGAAATCGAACTGCGGCTTCTTCGGCGTGCTGTCGCCCGCGGCCGATTCGAGCACGCCGGGCGCGCTGCCGCGCTCGGCGGTGGCCTGCGGGTTCGCCTGCGGACCGTCAGCCTTGCGCAGGCTGGTGAGCAGGCTGCCGCGCGTCATCACCGCCATCAGGATGGCGCCGGCGATCAGACCGATCACGGCGTAGCCCCAGCCCGGAAAACCATTGCTGCCATTGCGCACGGCCTGCCGGCCCTTGCCCTTGCGTGGTGCCATTACATCTTCTCCGGGGCGCCGAGGCCCAACAATTCCAGACCATTCTTCAACACTTGCCGCGTCGCCACCACCAGCGCCAAGCGCGCGTTGCGCAGCGCGGCGTCATCGACCAGGAACTGGTGCGAGTTGTAATAGGTGTGGAACGCGTTGGCCAGGTCACGCAGCCACGCAGCGACCAGGTGTGGCTCCAGGTTCGTCGCGGCGGCCTCGACCAGCTCCGGGTATTTCGACAGCTCGGTCAGCAGGATCTGCTCGTGCTCGGTGTCCAGCCTTGCCAGTTGGGCAAGGCCATCGGCGAGATCGAACGTGAAGCCCTTCTCCGGTGCCTGGCGCAGCACGCTGCAGACGCGCGCATGCGCGTACTGGATGTAGTAGACCGGATTGTCGTTCGATTGCGAGCGGGCCAGGTCGACGTCGAAAACCAGTTGCGAGTCGCTCTTGCGCGCGATCAGGAAATAGCGGGTGGCATCGCGGCCGACTTCGTCGATCAGGTCGCGCAGGGTGACGTAGCTGCCGGCGCGCTTGGAGATCTTCACCTCCTCGCCGCCCTTCATCACCGTCACCATCTGGTACAGCATGTAATCGGGCCAACCCTTGGGGATGCCGCAGTCCAGTGCCTGCAGGCCGGCCTTCACGCGCGCCAGTGAGCCATGATGATCGGAACCCAGCACGGTCACGGCGTGGCCGTAGCCGCGCTGCCACTTGCTCAGGTGATAGGCCACGTCCGGCACGAAATAGGTGTAGCTGCCGTCGGACTTGCGCATCACGCGGTCCTTGTCGTCACTGAAATCGGTGGTGCGAAGCCATAGCGCGCCGCCCTCTTCATACGTATGGCCATGGGCGACCAGTTCGCGCACGGTCTCCTCGACCTTGCCGTCGCTGTACAGCGAAGACTCCAGGAAATAGGTGTCGAAGCCGACGCCAAAGGCCTGCAGGTCGAGATCCTGCTCGCGGCGCAGGCTGGCCACGGCGAAGCGGCGGATGGCGTCGAGATCGTCGACATCGCCGGCACCGGTGATTGTCTCGCCATCGGCCACCACCGATTCGCGGTCGAGGTAGGCGCGCGCCACGTCGGCGATGTAGTCGCCGCGGTAGCCGTTTTCCGGCCAGTGGCTGTCCTCCGGGGTGACACCGCGCGCGCGCGCCTGCACCGAGATGGCCAGGTTGGCGATCTGCACGCCGGCGTCGTTGTAGTAGAACTCGCGTTTCACGTTCCAGCCGCTGGCATCGAACAAGCGGCTGAGGCAATCGCCGATGACGGCGTTGCGGCCGTGGCCGACATGCAGCGGACCGGTCGGGTTGGCCGAGACGAATTCCACGCCGACGGTCTTGCCGGCGCCGCTGGTGTTGCGGCCGTAGGCATCGCCCTCGGCCATGATCCGGCGCACTTCGGCGTGATAGGCGCCCGCCGCCAGGAAAAAGTTGATGAACCCGGGTCCGGCGATCTCGACCTTCTCCACCAGCGAATTCGTCGGCAGCGCGGCGACCAGTTTTTCGGCCAGATCGCGCGGTTTGGCGCGGGCCGGCTTGGCCAGCAGCATGGCTACGTTGCAGGCAAAATCACCGTGTTCGCGATTGCGCGCCCGCTCGATCACGAAGCCGGGCAGACCGAGGTCGGCGGGCAAGGTTGCGTCGTCTTGCAGGGTCCGGATCGCCTGCAATACCAGGTCGCGCAGCTGTTCTTTCACAGGTGGGGTCGGTTTCGTGATGGAACCGCCAATCCTAACAGACCGTCAGGCGTGGCCCGTGCCCGCCTGCGGCAGTTTGACGGGTTGGCCGCGGCGGCATGACCGGGCCCGAGCCGTGATGCAGCGCGACGAGACCGCCTGTGGATAACTCTGTGGGGAAATGGGCCGAATTCGGACCGGGCCACCTTCAGTGAACCTTGAATTCGCGTTGACGCAAGAAATTATATTTATATATCAAATTGTTACGGCGTAAAGGTGTCCTTGAATAGGCGATGCCCCCGGCAAATGCCGATATCTCCGTTTTGTGCATAAGTTTCGGCGACTTGGCGGCGATTTCTGCGGGCTGATCGCGTCGGGGGAGGGACATGCGGCACCGCGACACGGGCCTGCCCGGCCAACTCCCGTGCTTATCAGTGCGTGGACGACGTGTAGTTCGTGCTTGGCGCTGGCTTCGACGCCTCGCTCAGGCCATCACTTCACCGCATCGGCCTGCATCGTTATCTTCAGCGCGATCTCGTCACTTACGTCCGGCACGTTGAAGTTCAGGCCAAAGTCCGAGCGTTTCAGGATGGCGGTGGCATCGAAGCCGACCGCCTGCCGCCGTGTCATGGGATTCTCGCCGATCTTGTTCAGTCGCGCATGCAGCACCACCGGCCTGGTTACGCCATGGGCCGTCAGGTTTCCGGTAATCGTGTACCTGTTCTCGCCTGCCAGTCGCACGCGGGTGCTCTGGAAGGTGATGCTCGGAAACCTGTCGGTGTCGAAGAACATCGGACTCTGGAACTCCTTGTCGAGCTGCGCGACGAAGGTATCGATCCTGGCCACCGGAAAGGTTACGCGCACGGAGGATTTCGAGGGATCGTCGCTGTCGAATACCAGGGTGCCCTGGTCGATGACGGCGACAATGATCGGGTTGGAGAACCCATAGTTGCTGCGGCTCAGCAGGACGAAGGTGTGGGTGGGGTCCAGTCGGTAAGTCACCGGTGTGGCCTGAACGGCGGATTCGGCCGCGCAAAGCGCGGCGACAGCGAGGATACGGACAAGCACGTGCACGGGAAGCTCCTTGCAATAAGACCAGATGCGTACTGGTGGCCGGATTCCATCCGGTAGCGGGGCTGAAGGCCACGGCGGAAAAGAGACGTCCAATATAGGTCATGGACGTCATCACGCACACGGGTAGAGAGCACGTATTGCTATCGGGCGTTCAAGCGCGCCGCAGCGCACTTTCCAGTGCTTTGCGAACAAGCGCTATCCAGGTGCCGGGATTGGCGCCGTCCACTGATTTGAGTGCCAGCCGGAGTCGACGCGGACGTCCTGAATAAGTGTTATTCGTTCCGCAGGCCTTCCGCGCGAAGTTCGTTCCCCGAATACTGACACGGCGCCAGGGGCCAAGACGCTTGCCCGACCTGGTGCATCAACCTGTCCTGCGGTGAAGCCCGCTCCATTCCATCGATTCATCTTGCCTTGGGACTGAATATCCGGGCCGCGGTGCGTTGAGCCTTGCATCACTCGGGGGGCAAGGAATGTTGCGGGATTTCAGCCACACATTTATCGCCAACAGTGAGTAAGGGGACCGAGAACATGGCTGTTGAAGCAAGCGCGAGGCTTCCATTCGACGGGACGCTCGCTAAGGCGTTGGTTCACAAGGTATCCATCGATCAGGTGCTGTTGACGGACTACCGGCCGGAATCCGAAAAGGGAACCGTGCTCTACGCACAGCTTCCCAGGTCGCACGGCTTTTATTGCGAACATATGGTTGACGCCAAGCGTTTCGACCTGGTGGCGCTCATCGAGATTTGCCGGCAGTCCTGCTTTGTGGTGGCGCACACGCAATTCGGCGTGCCATTGGAGGGGAACGGTTACCAGTTTCTGTTTCAGGAGCTCGATGCCACCCTTGTGGGGACGCGAGCGGTGGCTCTGAGCCACAACTCCGGAGGGCAACTGGTCCAGCTTGTCGTGAAAAGCACGATTGAGAGGGAGTGGAAAAAGAAGAGTGGCGCCACTTATGGGCTGCTTTGGTTCTATTCGCTGGAGACCGTGGATGGCGTGGAAATCGCGCAGATCCGGATTCGGCAAACCTGGCTCGAACGCTTCAAGTGGCGTGAGATACGCCTGATCATGAAGCGGGAGCGCGAGATAGCGCCTGACATGGAAATCCCGGCCGCGCCCGGTACCGAGCTCACGCCCGCTGAAGTGGCGCGGATAAATCCCCACAATATCGTTCTGCACAACCTGCGGCATCTCAGCGAGGGCCGCTACGAAGCCATGGCCAGGATCGATACGCGTCATCCTGTGCTGTTCGATCGTGCGACGGAACACATCTACGCCATGATCCAGATCGAAGTGTGCCGGCAGCTGGCCTTGTATGCCGTGTCCCACACCTTTGAGGTCGATGCCTTCGAATTGGATGTCTGGAAGTGCAAGTCAACATTCGACACCGTCGGCGAGCTGCAACTTCCGGCAAGGGCGACAGCCAGCGTCCAGGTGCATGACCGGGAGCAGTTGAGCGCCACCGTGTCCCTGACGATTTCGCAACAGGGCAGAAAGGTCTCCGTTTTCGAAGTGGGCGTGCGGCGCATGCCCTGACAGTTATTCGTTCAGGCTCTTGAAGAAAGTGTGGGTGACGCGGCCCGTTGGCAAGTCGAACGTTCCGCGCGCCAGTCGCATTCGATCTATTCGCAACTCACCGGAGGAAACGCAGATGGACAGTTTTAGCATTGACAACCTGATCGAACTCATCAAGGAAGTGGGTGAGCAGGACGCATCCGCGGAAATCAGCATCAGCACGGAAGATGTGGACACCGGTTTCGATGCACTTGGCGTGGACTCGCTCATGTTGCTTTCGGTGGTGGCGCAACTGGACGTGCAATATGGAATCAGCATCGGGCTTGAAGACGCGACGTCCGCAAAAAATCCGGCCGAGCTGTTCATGATGGCAAAGGATCGCTTTGCGCTGGACAGAAAGATCGCCTGATCGCCTGGACTTGCGTCAATACGTTTCTTTCATGACCTCCATCCCGCGCATCGCCTTAGCGGGTGTTGCGGTGATTCACCGTGGTCGGGTACTCGCGCATCCGGCCGAGTATCGGTGAGCCGCGCCATGACGGAATGATCGGAACTGTCCCTGGTGGGCATGCCCGCGTCGAAACAAACACTTTCCATTGGAGGGATATATGTGCGGAATTGCCGGTTGGGTGGATTACGAATTGAATATGAGTACGGAGGTCAACGTGCTCAAGCAGATGACCAAATCGCTGGCCAACCGTGGGCCGGATGCCGAAGGCATATGGCACGACTCGCATGCCGCCATTGGCCATCGGCGGCTGTCCATCATTGATTTGTCCGGTGGGCGCCAGCCGATGGAAGCCGGGACGATGGGGTCGACGCAGGCGGTAGTGACGTTTTGCGGAGAAATCTACAACTACCGCGAGCTGCGCAAGGAGTTACAGCTGGCCGGCCATGCATTCGAGACAGGAAGCGATACGGAAGTCTTGCTCAAGGCCTACCTGCAATGGGGCGATGGCATGACCCACCGCTTGAATGGCATGTATGCCTTGGGCATCTGGAATCGCCATACGCAAGAACTGGTGCTGATACGCGACCGGATGGGTGTGAAGCCGCTGTATTACTACCCGACGTCCACAGGCATCCTGTTTGGTTCAGAGCCCAAGGCCATCCTGGCCAATCCGGTTGCGCGGCGGCGTGTTTCCCTGAACGGACTCAGGGAGATCTTCGACATGGTCAAGACGCCCGAGCAGACAGTCTACGAAGGCATGTTCGAGGTCCGTCCCGGCTATATCGTGCGATTCAGCAGAAAGGGCCTGTCCAAGAGTGCCTACTGGTCGCTCCAGGCCAATCCGCATACCGACGATCAGGACACGACCGTGCGCACGGTGAGGGACATCCTGTCTGATGCGGTAAGTCGCCAGATGGTGGCGGATGTGCCCATATGTACGCTGCTATCGGGCGGCCTGGATTCGTCCGCCATCACGGGCTTTGCCGCGAAAAGCCTGGCGCCGCGGAAAGTCCGCTCGTTTTCCGTGGACTTCAAGACCAACATGGAAAACTTTGAGGTGGACGCCGTCCGTGGCGCACCGGACGCGCCCTTTGCGCGGGCGTTGGCGGAGCATGTCGGCGCGGATCATGCCGAAGTCCTGCTGGACAGCAGCGACCTGTTGGACAAGACGGTTCGCGACAATGTCCTGCGTGCCCTGGACATGCCTTCGGTCTATTGGGGCGACATGTGGCCGTCACTCTATCTTCTGTTCCGTGCGATCAAGAATCACTCGACGGTAGCCCTGTCTGGCGAAGCGGCGGATGAAATCTTCGGCGGTTATCGGTGGTTCCACAATCCGGCGGCGATCCAGGCTGATACTTTCCCCTGGCTGACGCCCGGTTCTTCCCGTTACTTCGGAGGCTCGGGACTGCTGGCTCCGGAGTTGCTCGGCCAGCTCGATAGCGAGACGTATCGCAAGGAACGCTATCTGGATGCGTTGAAAGAGGTCCCCGTATTGCCTGGCGAGCTGGCCGTCGACCGCCGCATGCGGGAGATCACCTACCTGAACCTGACCCGGTTCCTACAGACCCTCCTTGATCGCAACGATCGCATGAGCATGGCGGTGGGCCTGGAGGTGCGTGTCCCCTTCTGCGACCACCGCCTCGTGGAATATGTCTTCAATGTGCCTTGGCAGATGAAGAATGCCGATGGACGCGAGAAAAGCCTGTTGCGCGCTGCCGCCAAGGATGTGTTGCCGGCAGCGGTCTACAACCGTGTCAAAACGCCCTATCCGGCCACGCAGGATCCCCGGTACGAGAACGGGCTACGTGAGGAATTGGCGGAATTGCTGGCCGACCACAACGCGCCGGCCCGCCCGCTGCTGGACCTGAAGAAGGCCGGGACATGGATGAAACGGACCGACGCAGCCGTGAGCCATCCGTACAACCGCGGCAGCCTGGAAGCGACTTTGTCGCTCAATCGGTGGATGAGCGAGTACGCGATGGACCTTGCGATCTAGGTCAACCGCGGCAGCATCCACGCAACCTATCTGACTGAGCGAACAGGGCTCTCGCCCGACGGGATGCTGCCGGGGTGCCGGCAAGCCACGGCTGCAACGCACCTGGAGAACATATGCACGAGCCAAATGCGACGCCGGTGGACTACCTGCAGCAGATCAGGCAATGGCAGGCGCAACGCCTCGCCTACCTGCTAGCGCCTTCCGGCTGGCTGAGCCTGACCGGCTTCGGCTGGCTCAAACCAGGCGATAACCGGATCGGCAGCGCCGCCGAAAATGACATCGTGTTCCAGAACGGTCCCGCCCACTTGGGCGTCGTGACGTTGAAGCAAAGCGGCGAGGTAAGCATTCGACTGGCTGCCGACAGCAACGCGAAGATCGATGGAAAGTCGCTGCGCGAGTCCACGCTGTTCGACGATGCCTGCATCGGTCAGGCGCCTTCGATCGTCAGCTTCGGCACGGCGAGCTTTCACGTGATCCATCGCGATGGCCGCAAGGCATTGCGCGTGAAGGACGATGAGGCACCTGCGCGTGCGCACTTTTCCGGATTGGATTACTTCGCGATCGATCCGGCATGGCGCGTGATCGCCGACTGGATACCGTTCGCCACCCCTTGCAAACTCAGTCTGAATCGACGGCTTGGTACCGTGAGTGCGGTCGATGTGCCCGGCAAGGCCGTGTTCTGGTTGCTCGGCCGGATGCATGCATTGTTGCCTTACCTCGAGAAACCCGGCGGGGATTTATTCTTCGTGCTGACCGATCAGACCTCGGGCGAGGAAACCTGCGACAAGGCGCGCTTCTTACATGCCTCCCCGCCTGTCAGCGGCAAGTTGGTGCTCGATTTTAACAAGGCGCACAACCCGCCAAGTGCATTCACGCCCTATGCAAATTGCCCTATGGCGCCGCCGGAAAACGAGCTGGCGTTGCGTGTGATCGTCGGCGAAAAGCGCTACCGCGGGCGTCGGGAACCGTAATGGCCGCGTGGCGGCGGCCATCGGTTGCGAGGTGGTTCTTGCTAGGCCAACGACAGATGATCGGCCAGATAGGCGTAAACCACAGATACCCGGGGAATAAGCCGGGATTCCACGTGGGTCAACAGCCAAAGCTGGGTTTCGCATTCGTCGATGGGATCGGACAACTGCACCAGATCGTCGCGGTGCTGCGCGAGGAACAGGGGTATGAGCCCGATGCCCAGGCCGGAAGCGATGGCCGCGATCACGGACAGAATGCTGTTGACCTTGTGACGCGGCGTTACCGATGGGTACTGCCGTTTGCGCCACAGCACAGAAGAATGACCAGGCAGGGCGTCATCGGGCGCGATCCAGTTGCATAGCGCCAAATTGGACGTGTCGGAATGGGGCATCTTTTCCGGTCTGGGCCCGAACAAGGCCACGCGAATCCGACCGACATGCCTGCCGATGAGGTAATCCGGTGGCTGGCGCGTGACACGCAAGGCGATGTCGGCGTCGCGCTTGGCCAGGCTGATGAATTCGTTGCCGGTGGTGAGCTCGAATTGCAGCAGGGGCTGGGCCAACGCCAGATCCGCCAGCACGGGAAGAATAAGGCCGTGCAAGACCGTATCGGTGGTGGCCAGTCGCACCAGTCCGGAAACCAGGCCGTCCCGGTCTTGCTGGGTTGCTGTACGTGCGCCCTCAAGCTCTATCTCGATGCGCTCCGCATGTTGCGCCAGCTTCAACGCCAGTTCGGTGGGGTGCGAGCCGTTGCGGGAACGCGCAAACAGCTGCTGTCCCAAGCCCTTTTCCAGCCGCTGGATCGCCCTGAATACGGTGGAACCATCTATGCCCAGACGCTTACCCGCATCGCTCAGGGTTCTGGCTCTGACCGTCGCAAGAACGATCTCCAAGTCTGCGGAGCTCATCCGAAATTGCGTTTCTGCAAGCATGGGTTGTGTTTCCGACTATTTTCTTTTCCCTGCTGCAATGTAGCTTGTGCCCGTCCGCGTTGGCAACGCAATCGACCTCGCCAGGCAGGCACGAACAAAGGCCTGGTGCGGCATGCATCACACCAAGCCGACTGGGGCACTCAAAAAACCATGGATGGACGCAGGCGCGTGCCGGGTAGCAGACGCCTGCAGCCCATTCCGGAATGAGTGACCGCGACGACCTTGATTGATGGCGAAGGTGCGCAGGGCGTCATCGTCGACTCAAACCACCATGGATATAAAGACTATGAAAAGTGGAACTAGCGAGGTCAAACAGGCGAGGTTGCCGCTTGGCGCACTTCTGGCGTTGGCAACGTCGATCTTCATCACCATCCTCACCGAAACGTTGCCCTCCGCGTTGTTGCCGCAAATGGGGGCCAGTCTGCGTGTGTCGGAACCCCTGGTCGGGCAGCTCGTGAGCATCTACGCCATCGGTTCGATCTTCGCGGCGATTCCGCTGACGGTGGCAACCCAGACATGGGGAAGAAAACTGCTGTTGCTCATCGCTGTTGGCGGCTTTGCCGTGGTCAACACGGTCACGGCAATCTCCACCAATTATGACGTGACCCTGGTCGCACGCTTCTTCGCTGGCGTGTTCGCCGGATTGCTGTGGTCGCTGGTGGTCGGCTATGCCGCACGTATGGTGCCCGAGCAGCTGCAAGGGCGGGCCATTGCCATAGCGATGGTGGGCACGCCGCTGGCGTTGACCATCGGCATTCCGGTCGGGGCGTTCCTGGGCAAGGCGATCGGCTGGCAATACGCCTTTGGCATCATGAGCGCGCTCACTTTGCTGCTGGTTACCTGGATGGGCATCAAGCTGCCGAGGTTCCCGGGCCAAGCCGCCGGTAAAAGGGTGCCGCTCACGCAGGTCCTCGCCGTGCCGGGCGTCAAACCCGTGCTGCTGGTGACGCTGGCCTACATCCTCGCCCACAACATCTTGTACACCTATATCGTGCCTTTCCTCGCGCCGGTCGGCATGGCGGACAAAATCGACATCGTGCTGCTCGTGTTCGGCATCGCCGCGCTCATCGGCATCTGGATCATCGGCATTCTGATCGACCGCTGGATGCGCGAGTTGGTGATCGCCAGTACGGTGCTGTTCGCTGTCGCGTCGCTGATGCTGGGCCTGTGGGCCAGGAACCCCATGGTCGTCTATGTTTGTATTGCGCTGTGGGGCGTGGCTTACGGCGGCACCGCGACGCTGTTTCAGACCGCTTCGGCCAAGGCGGCCGGCAGCGTGGCCGACATTGCCCAGTCCATCATCGTGACCGTGTGGAACATCGCTATCGCGGGTGGTGGGGTCATCGGCGGCATCGTGCTGCACACCTTCAGCGTCACGTATTTCCCGTGGATGCTGCTGGCCCTGCTCACCCTCGCGCTACTGGTGGCCTGGAACTCCCGGAGTGCGGGTTTCCCCTCGGCCACACGCGCCTGACCGTTTCACCTATGGAAGGTGTAGCGCAAGGATGCGCGCAACCTTCACCACGCCACGCCACGCCAAGGCCCGTGACAACGCGTTGCGCCCGGATCCAGGGTGCAGGCGAACGAGCCCGACATTGCCACCCCAAGGCCCAGGAATACATCCGTCATGACCCAGCGTCTTGCTTTGGCAGCATGCGTCTTAGCCTTGTTCGCAAGCACGAACTCCCAGGCACGCGATAACCCGAAATTCTCCGGATCGATCGCCCCCCACTATCAGGCTGCCCTGGATGGGACCTGGCGCTCTCCGGAAAACCGAGCGCGCGACCCATACCGCCACCCGGCGGCAACCTTGCGATTCTTCGACCTTGAGCCGGGCCAGACGGTCATCGAGATAACGCCGGGCAACGGCTGGTACAGCGAAGTTCTCGGGCCGATGCTGCAAGACCACGGGCATTACGTCGCCGCCATTTACGACAAAGGTGATTTCGCAAGCCGCGCCAGGGCAGCTCTGAGCGACAAGTTCGCGCGAAACCCGGGGCAGTACAGCAAGAGCTCCATCCTCGAATTCGATCCTGACAAGCCGGTGTTCGGACCGGCCGCATCGGCGGACCGGGTGCTGACTTTCCGCAATGTGCATAACTGGCTGGTAGCGGGAAATGCACAAGCCATGTTCAAAGGGTTCTACGCCGTGCTCAAGCCGGGCGGCGTGTTGGGTGTAGTGGAGCATCGCGCATCCCCGGAAGGAACCGACAAAATGAGCGGCTATGTGACCACGGCCGAAGTGATCAAGCTGGCCAGAAATGCCGGGTTCACCGTGGATGCGCAAAGCGAGATCAACGCCAATCCGAAGGATACGAAGAATTATCCGCAAGGCGTGTGGAATCTGCCCCCGACGTTAAAAGGCGGCGAACAGGACAGGGCCAAATACCTGGCCATCGGTGAGTCGGACCGCATGACGATTCGCTTCGTGAAAGTTGAATAGACGCCACCTGGCGTCGTTGCGCGCCCATATTCAGCGCGGCAGTGCCGCCTTCAGACCGACGGTCCTCCGGCCAGCATCGGTGCCGATTCCGAGGTGATCGCTCAGAGCGTTTATCTGGCGAACATGTCATTCAGTTTATTAGGGGACGTTCATGAAAACAGTGGCAATGCCGCACGATGAAACGTCGCGGCCAGTTGCGATCGGCCTGGTCAAGCTCTTGCTGGCATCGACGGCGATGCTCGTATTGGCCAGCTGTGGGGAAGGCAAGGCTGCCGGCAACGCAGCGCCTCCGGCAGCGGTCAGTGTGGCCAACGTATTGTTCAAGCCAATACAGCAGTGGGACGAATTCAACGGCCGCGTTGGTGCCGTCGATTCGGTTGAGATCAGGTCAAGAGTAAGTGGCTATGTGCAGCGCATCGCCTTCACCGAAGGTGGTGAAGTGCGCAAGGGCGATCTTCTGTTCGTCATCGATCCGCGGCCCTACCGTGCCGCGCTCGACAGCGCGGTGGCGCGACTGGAACGGGCACAAGCCAGCGCTGCGTTGGCGCAGAAGCAGGCGCAGCGCAGTGATGTCTTGCTAAAAGCAAACGCCATCTCTCACGAAGAAGCCGAGCGAAGCCGTGCCGGATACGTGCAGAACCACGCTGACGTAAGCGCTGCCGAAGCGGCGGTGGCAGCGGCCAGGCTCGATTTGCAATTCTCTGAGGTGCGGGCACCTTTTGCGGGCCGCGCCAGCCGCGCCATGCTGACAGTGGGAAATCTTGCCGTGGCCGACCAAACCGTGCTCACCACCGTGGTGTCGCAAGATCCGGTCTACGTTGACTTCGATCCCGACGAACAGACCTATCTCCGCTATCTTGCGCAAGCGCGGCAAGGGACGATGGATTCGCTACCCGTGCGTGTCGGGCTGGTCAACGAGCAGGGATTCCCGCATCTGGGCCGTCTGGAATTTTTCGACAACCGCATCGATCCAGCTACCGGCACAATCCACGCGCGAGCGGTGTTGCATAGCCCCGACCATCGGCTTACTCCGGGCCTGTATGCGCACGTGCAGTTCGCCGGACTCAACTCTTCCGAAGCCTTCCTGATCGATGACAAAGCGGTATTGATCGATCAGGACCGCAAGTATGTCTACGTGCTCGCAGCGGGCGACAAGGCTGAGCGCAGGGAAGTGAAACTGGGTCCCATCAACCATGGGCTGCGGGTGATCGAGGCGGGTTTGACCACCAAGGACTACGTCATCGTCGACGGCCTGGAAAGGGTTTTCTATCCCGGCGCACCGGTAAAGCCGACCGTTGTCGCCATGGACACGACAGCTGAACTGGCCGCCGCGTCCGCCACGCCGGGTGCGACGGGCGTCGCTACGGCGGGCGCGAAGTGAAGGGCGCCTCGATGGACTTCTCCAAGTTCTTCATCGACCGGCCGATCTTCGCCATTGTGCTGTCGATCATCATCTTCGCCGCTGGCGCGATTGCCATACCGCTGCTGCCGGTAGCCGAGTATCCCGAAGTAGTACCGCCCAGCGTCGTAGTGCAGGCCACCTATCCGGGTGCCAATCCGAAAGAGATCGCCGAGTCGGTGGCGACGCCGCTGGAGGAGGCGATCAACGGTGTGGAAGGCATCATGTACATGAAGTCGGTGGCCGGTTCCGATGGCGGCCTGCGGCTGGTGGTGACTTTCCTGCCGGACATCGACCCCGATACCGCGGCCGTGCGTGTGCAGAATCGAGTAAGCCAGGCCCTGACCCGCCTGCCCGAAGAGGTGCGCCAGTACGGTGTCACAACGCAAAAGCAATCGCCCACGCCGTTGATGTACGTCAGCCTGTACTCGCCCGACAACCGCTACGACCCACTGTATTTGCGCAATTACCTGACACTGCACATCAAGGACGAAATGACGCGTCTGCCGGGCGTCGGCGATGCGGGCCTGCAAGGCTCCGGCGACTATGCCATGCGCATCTGGCTCGATCCGGGAAAGCTAGCCTCGCGCGGACTTACCACCAGCGACGTAATCAGCGCGGTGCGCGAGCAGAACGTGCAGGTTTCAGCCGGCCAGCTGGGGGCCGAGCCTTCCCCGAAAGCCACCGATTTCCTGGTCCCCATCAATGTGCGCGGTCGGCTGCGCAACGAGAAAGAGTTCGGCAATATCGTGCTGAAGGGCGGCGCGAATGGGCAGGTCGTGCATCTTTCCGACGTGGCACGCGTGTCGCTCGGCGCCGGTGCCTACACCATGAGGGTCTTCCAGAACGCCGAAAACGGCTCGACGATCGGCATCTTCCTGTCGCCCGGCGCCAATGCGTTGTCGGTCGCTGACGCGGTGTACACCAAGCTGCATGAACTGTCCGCCACCTTTCCACCCAGCATCGCCTATCACGTAATCTGGGATCCAACCATATTCGTGCGCGAATCGATTCGCGCCGTCCAGCACACGCTGATCGAGGCGGTGCTTCTGGTGGTTTTGGTGGTGATCTTGTTCCTGCAGACCTGGCGGGCTTCGATCATTCCGCTCGTTTCGGTGCCTGTTTCGGTGGTGGGAACCTTCGGAGCGCTATATCTGCTCGGCTATTCGATCAATACGCTGACGCTGTTCGGCTTGGTATTGGCGATCGGCATCGTGGTGGATGACGCGATCGTGGTGGTGGAAAACGTCGAACGCAACATCGGCGCGGGACTGAGTCCACGCGATGCCGCCCATCAGGCGATGCGCGAGGTATCGGGGCCGATCATCGCGATCGCGCTGGTGCTTTGTGCCGTATTTGTGCCGATGGCGTTTCTTAGCGGCGTCACCGGACAGTTCTACAAGCAGTTCGCCGTCACGATCGCCATTTCGACGGTGATTTCCGCGATCAACTCCCTGACCCTGTCGCCGGCCCTCGCGGCCAAACTGCTCAAGGCACGCGGCGCACCAAGCGATAGCCTTTCGCGTGCTATCGAGGGCTCGTGTGGGTGGCTGTTCCGTCCATTCAACCGGATCTTCCAGCGTGACGCCGATCGCTATCAAAGCGCCGTGGCACGCGCCTTCGGCCATCGTGGCACGGTGTTCGTGGTCTACGCAGGCTTGCTGATCGTTACTGGACTGTTGTTCCGTGCCGTACCCGGCGGCTTTATCCCCACCCAGGACAAGCTCTATCTGTTCGCCGGTGCCAAGCTGCCTGAAGGCGCCTCGCTCGCTCGCACCGAAGCGGTAACGCGCAAGATGATCGATGTTGCGCGCGGCGTGGAGGGCGTCGACATGGTATCGGGTTACGCGGGGCTCAACGCCCTGCAGACGGTGAACACGCCCAACCTCACCGCTTCATACATCATCTTGAAGCCATTCGAGCAACGCAGCCGCAGTGCAGCGGCGATCAACGCCGAGCTCAATGAGAAATTTTCCGCGATCAAAGGCGGTTTCGCCTACGCCTTGCTGCCGCCCCCGATCCAGGGACTGGGCAACGGCTCCGGCTACTCGCTTTATCTGGAGGATCGCGCGGGGCTGGGCTACGGCGCCCTCCAGAAGGCGCTGAGCGACTTTCAGGGAGCGGTGGCGCAGACCCCTGGCATGACCTTTCCGGTCAGCTCCTATCAGGCCAACATTCCGCAGTTGGAGGTCAAGGTCGATCGCGACAAAGCCAAGGCGCAGGGCGTTGCGCTCACTGACTTGTTTGACACGTTGCAGACTTATCTTGGTTCGACCTATATCAATGATTTCAACATGTTCGGGCGCGTCTACCGCGTTATCGCCCAAGCCGACTCGTCGCACCGCCTGCAGGCGACGGACATCACCAACCTGCGCACGCGCAATGCGCGCGGCGCAATGGTCCCGGTCGGTTCGATGGTGGAGGTTGCTTCGACCTACGGACCTGATCCAGTGATCCGCTACAACGGCTATCCCGCGGCGGACCTGATAGGCGATGCCGACCCGAAGGTACTTTCATCGGCGCAAGTTATCACCAGGCTGACCGAGATCGCCAAGAAGGTGTTGCCACCCGGCATCACCTTCGAGTGGACAGACATCAGCTATCAGCAGGTGAAGCAAAGTCACGCGGCCTGGATTGTGTTTCCGCTTTCGGTGATGCTGGCCTTCCTGGTATTGGCATCGCTCTATGAAAGCTGGACGTTGCCATTGGCGGTGATCCTGATGGTTCCCGTGTGCATGTGCGCCGCGCTGCTAGGCGTCTGGTTGACTGGCGGCGACAACAATGTCTTTGTGCAGGTCGGACTGGTCGTGTTGATGGGGTTGGCGTGCAAGAACGCGATCCTTATCGTGGAGTTCGCGCGAGAACTGGAAATTCAGGGCAAGGGCATCGTCGAGGCAGCACTGGAGGCTTGTCGGCTGCGCTTGCGCCCCATCGTCATGACCTCGCTGGCTTTCATCGCTGGATCGGTGCCATTGCTGTTTGGGCACGGTGCCGGCAGCGAGGTGCGTCAGGCTACTGGCGTAACGGTCTTTGCCGGCATGTTGGGCGTGACCTTGTTCGGCCTGTTCCTGACGCCAGTGTTTTACGTCGCGCTGCGAGCGCTCGCCGTAAGGCTGGCTGGGGCGGCCCCCATGCAGGATGCGGGAAACGCCTCGCTGGAACTGGAACATGAATAGGCTAAGACAGGGGATGCTGCTGTTGCAGGTTGGCCTCCTTGCCGCTTGCGCGGTCGGTCCGGATTATCGACGCCCGACCCTGCCAACGATCGATCATTTCGCTCGTGCAGAGGCCAGCAACACCAAAGTCACACCGACGGTCGATGCCGAGTTCTGGCAGGCCTTCCACGATAACCAGCTGACCGCGCTGGTCGAACAGGCGCTGACTACAAACAACGACCTTCGCACTGCCTTGGCCAGGTATGACGGCGAGGATGCGCTGCTGCGCAAGACCAAGTTCGGCTACTACCCCACTGTGACCATGAGCGGAGATACGGGTCATCAAAAGCAGAGCGTGGATCAGACGTACGGTTTTCCGCGTAGCGACAACATGCATGGCGCCAGCGTCAATGCAGGCTGGGAATTGGACGTGTTCGGAGAAGTGCGTCGCGACGTCGAGGCACATCGCGCCGAAGCCGCGGCCCGCGTCGAGGATCTGAAAGCCTTGCAGATCAGCATTGTCGGCCAGGTCGCCAATGCTTACATGGACTTGCGCGGCACCCAGGAGCGCCTGCGCGTTGCGTACGAGAATGTCGATAACCAGCGTGAAACACTGCGGATCGTCGACACACGCCGGAGGGCTGGCCGCAGCTCCGATTTCGATTTCGAACGCGCGCGTGCTCAGTTTGAGTTAACCACTTCTCGCGTATTCGCGCTTGAGGCGCAGATCGCTGTCGACGAACATCGGTTGGCGGTATTGACCGGCCGCCCGCCCGAGTCCTTGATCGCCGAGCTTGACGTGCCCGGCCCGCTGCCTGCCTTGCCCGCCGCAGTCAACCCGGAAACACCAAGCGCCCTGCTGCGCCGTCGCCCGGATGTCGCGGCGGCAGAGCAGCGCCTGCATGCCGCAACCGCACGCATAGGTGTCGCCACCGCGGATCTGTTTCCCCGCGTGAGCCTCGCTGGCGTGCTCGGCACGTTCGCGTTCCGTTCCGACGACCTGTTCACGGGCCAGAGGGAGACCAGTCTGCTGCGCCTGGGCATCGATTGGTCGTTTCTCGATGTCGGTCGCGTGCGGGCGCGCATCGAGGCGAGTGACGCCGCTGCCGCAGGTCTTCTGTCGCAATACCAGCAAACCGTGCTGTTGGCGCTGGAAGACACCGAAAACGCCCTGATCCGCTACGCACGTGCACGCGGCGAGGACGAACATCTGGAACGGGCCGCGGCGGAAAGTGCTCATGCCGCGCAGCTCGCACGCGAGCAACTGCGTGTCGGTTCCATCGGGGTATACGAAGTGCTCGATGCCGAGCGCGCGCAATTGCAGGCGCAAGAGGCATTTGCCGAAGGACGTACCCGCAGTGCTGTCGCGGCGGTGATCTTGTTCAAGGAGTTCGCAGGCGGGTGGCCGCAACATGTACCTGCGTCTGCGTCGCCATCGGCTGGAGCCCGCAGACGCCAGAGCGAGCCGTTTGGAGATCTTGAGGAAACCCCTAAGCAGCGGAGCTCTGCAACGGCAAGTGCGTCGCGCCTACCACGAGCACCTCGGCATTTGCCGTGAAAGGGGTGAAAGGCACAGGTTTCAGCGATGAAAAAAGTTCTGGTGACAGCGAACTGATCAGATCAACAAATTTGCGCAATTTAATTGGATAGTGCTGCGATCTGGGGTAGACGAGATGGATGGGTACCGACAGGCCGGACCAGTCTGGAAGAACATGCGTCAGGCTGCCGGATGCTATGTCGGCGGACACCGCGCAACTAGAGATCATCGCCGCGCCTATTCCCAGCAACGCAGCCTGTCGGGCGACCGGTACGCTATCGGCTATGAAGCTTGGCGAAATGTCTACCTTGCGGATATTGCCCCATCGATCCCGCGGATAGATCGAGCGGCTGTGAGGGTTGGACAAGGCCACCCACGGCAATTTGGACAAATCCTCTGGCTGGCAGACATCGCCATGGCGCGACAGAAGTGCGGGCGCGGCGACGACAATCTTGTGCACCTCACCCAACTTGCGGGCAATCAGCAACTCGTCTTTTATCGTATCGACCTGGATGGCACAGTCGACCGCGTCATCGACAAATCGAACAGGCGATTCGCTGAGCTTCCATTCCAGGCGGATGGCCGGGTTTACCTTCAGGTACTGAGCCGCCACCTCAATCAACCGGTCTTGCCCAAAACCGCTTGGAACGACAACACGCAGCAAGCCGCAGGGAATGTTGGTTTCGCTACGCAATTCGTTCTCGAACCTGTCCAGCTCCTCGGACAGGGTGCGGGCATATTCGTAGTAGCGCTGGCCAGCTTCGGAGAGGCTGATGCCGCGCGTACTGCGGTTGAGCAGTTGTATGCCCAGATGTGCCTCCAGTGTACGGAGCTGGCGGCTAACCGTTGGCTGGCTGGTGCAGAGCTGTTTGGCGGCCCGGGAAAAACTGCCCGCGGAGACGATCCGCACGAACGTGTTTATCAAGGCGAGCTGATTGGGCGTTATCTTGGCCATACGAACTCAATTCCCTTTGTTGAAATGCGCACGACTGAATTCTTCCATGCATTCGGGCTAGCCAGTATGGCCGTGCCGTTGCGGTTTGCGCGTCGAACCCGATATCGCAACGTTTGCGTTGACTGCATGCATCTATCCGACGCATGTTTGAAGGGCGAATTCGATTTTGAAGCGGAGCATCACACCGATGAAACAGCCCAGAGCATCAAGTCGGTGACAACCTTACCGGCAGTCGACCTGCATGAGTCACGCGCATTGAAGCCGGGGCAACCGTCAACCCGGATTCAATGGTCTTGTCGAACGGCTTCCCACTTCGCCGATCGTCGAATAGTTCGGTTGCAATGGCACGACAATATTTCGTGAACTACCACGCAAGCCCTGACTCGCAGCAAAGGCGATCGTGTTCTCGATCTTTCGTTTCAGTCATCGCGAAGAACGGGGCACCCCACCCCGTTGGTGACGCCGCTCAGTCGAAGCAAGCGCAGGCAGCGTCTGCGAACGACCGAAAGCGGTGCTGCGATGATCCTACCCGATCCCATCGTCAATTTCGTGACCGGATACGCAGTTGATGGAACCACAGGCTCTTCATGGTGCCGTTGCCATCGATCAGATTTACCCCGCTGGTGCGAACCCCTTCCGAGGGACGGCCAAAAGGTGTGCCTTCCCCGTGCGAAGACCGGCTCGCGATGGAGCCAAACGATGATGGCGTCGGGCTGACCGTCCTGGCGCCGTATCCGATGTCATCGGCCTGTCATGCGGCACTGCGACACTGATTGGGCCAGAACATGAACCCCTCCATGCCATGGCAACCGGAGACGCCGCTCTCTCCTCTCCCCCAATCGGCCCGACGGCGTGGTTCATCCCACGCCGTTTTTTTGGTGCCTGTACCGGACTCAGAGCAGGCCGCGTGCCGCCATCGATACCGGTTCGCCGCTGCCGATCACCAGGTGGTCGAGCACGCGCACGCCGACCAGCTGCAGCGCATCGCGCAACTCGTGGGTGATCGCGCGGTCGGCGGCGCTCGGTTCGGCCACGCCGGAAGGATGGTTGTGGGCGAAGATCACCGCGCAGGCATTGTGTTGCAGGCAGGCGCGCACCACCTCGCGCGGATGCACGCTGGCGCCGTCGACGGTGCCGCGGAACAACTCCTCGAACGCCAGCACACGGTGGCGGTTGTCCAGGTAGAGGCAACCGAACACCTCGTACGGCAGGTGCCGCAACTGCGCACGCAGGTAGTCGCCACTGTCACGCGGGTCGCCCAGGCTGGGCTTGTCCAGCAGCTGTTCGGCCAGGCTGCGCCGGGCCAACTCCAGTGCGGCGGCGATGCGTGCACGCTTGGCCGGACCCAGTCCACCGGCGCGGATCTGCTGCTCGGGACGGCTCAGCAGGGCGCCGAGGCTGCCGGCATTGGCGAGCAGTTCGCGGCCCAGCGCCAACGCATCCTTTCCGCGACTGCCGCTACCCAGCAGCACCGCCAGCAGTTCGGCATCGGACAGCGCGCCGCTGCCGCGTGCCAGCAGCTTCTCACGGGGTCGTTCGCCTTCAGGCCAGTCACGGATGCTCATGTCGCAACCTTGCCGGACGACGCCGCGATCGGGCAGCGGTGCCGGTGGGTGAATCCGGTAAGCTACGCCTCTGCTCGATTGTCAGGCCCGTCTTACATGAGTCTTGCCCAACGCCGCATCCTGCTGGGAGTGTCGGGCGGCATCGCCGCCTACAAGTCCTGCGAACTGGTTCGCCGCCTGCGCGATCTCGACGCCGAGGTGCGCGTGGTGATGACCGAGGGTGCCACCCATTTTGTCAGTCCAACCACCTTCCAGGCGCTGTCCGGCCAGCCCGTGCGGGTGAGCCTGTGGGATGCGCAGGCCGAAGCCGCGATGGGCCATATCGAGTTGGCGCGCTGGGCGGAGCGCATTCTGGTCGCGCCGGCCAGCGCCGACCTGCTGGCGCGACTGGCGCATGGCATGGCCGATGACCTGCTGACCACGTTGTGCCTGGCCAGCGCCGCGCCGCTGTATCTGGCGCCGGCGATGAACCAGCAGATGTGGGCGCATCCGGCGGTGCAGGCGAACATCGTCACGCTGCGCCAGCACGGCGCGCAGCTGCTGGGGCCGGCCGTGGGCGACCAGGCCTGCGGTGACATCGGTAGTGGCCGCATGCTGGAACCGCATGAATTGCGCGAGGCATTGGTGGCCTCGTTCGGCGATCGTTCGCTGGCTGGACTGAAGGTGCTGGTCAGCGCCGGGCCAACGTACGAGGACATCGATCCAGTGCGCTTCATCGGCAATCGCAGCTCCGGCCGGATGGGTTTTGCGGTGGCCGAGGCAGCCGCCCAGGCCGGCGCCGCGGTGACCCTGGTGGCGGGCCCGGTGAGCCTGGCCACGCCGCCCGGCATCGCGCAGCGCCTCGACGTGCGCAGCGCGGCGCAGATGCATGCGGCGGTGCTCGCTGCCGCCGCGCAGGCGGACATCTACATCGGTGCGGCGGCAGTCGGCGATTATCGTCCGCAGGAAGTCTCCGCAAAGAAGCTGAAGAAGCGCGATGGTGGCGACCTGATCCTGCACCTCGGCGAAAACCCGGACATCCTGGCCAGCCTTTCCGCACAAACCGCGCACCCGTTCCTGGTCGGATTCGCCGCGGAGACGCATGATGTGGCGAGTTATGCGCAGGGCAAGCTGCGCCACAAGGGGCTGGACATGATTGCGGCGAATCTGGTGGGCGGCGGTCTCGGTTTCGAGGCGGCCGACAATGCGTTGTCGTTGTATTGGGCCGATGGCGGAATGGATCTGCCGCGGGCGGCAAAGCCCGAGTTGGCGCGGCAGCTTGTTGCCTGCGTGGCCGAGCGTTACCGGGCGGTTCGCGGATGACCATCGATGTCGAGCTGAAGATTCTCGATGCCCGCCTCGGCGACAGCATCCCGCTACCGCAGGCCGCCACGCCGGGCAGTGCCGGAATGGACCTGCGTGCCGCATTGGAGCAACCGCTGACGCTGGCGCCGGGCGAAAGCGCGCTGGTGCCCAGCGGCATCGCGATCCACATCGGCGATCCGGGCTGGTGTGCGCTGATCGTGCCGCGCTCCGGTCTGGGCCACAAACACGGCCTGGTGATGGGCAACCTGGTCGGGGTGATCGACGCCGACTACCAGGGCCCGTTGATGATTTCGTGCTGGAATCGTGGCAACGAACCGTACACGATCGCGGTGGGCGACCGCATCGCCCAGTTGCTGCTGGTGCCCGTGGCGCAGGCGCGATTGAACATCGTGACCGATTTTGCGCCGAGCGCACGCGGCAGCGGCGGGTTTGGTTCGACCGGTATCCACTAGATCAGCAGGCCCGACCCGGCACGCGTCGGGCCGGTCCACAGGCACAGCCGCGGGGGCGGATATGGCGTTGAACATCGCAAACGAACGACTGCACACGCTGCGGACGAACTGGCGGGCGTTGCTGCCACTGGCCGGCGGCACCGCCCTGCTGCTGATTGGGCTGTTCTGCACGTGGCAGACCTGGTTGATTGCCGACGAAGGTCATGCGATCCAGCAGGTACACGAGGCCCAGGACCAGACCGTCAAGGCAATATCCGACGAGATCGCCAGCCAACGCGGTGCGATCGAGAAAGTGCTGGCTGCGGTGGATCCGGCGACGCTGATGAGCGACCCGGCGCAGTCTGCCGCCGCGCTGCGCCGGCAATTGCCACAGGCCATAAAGCTGGAGTTGTACAGCGGCGATCTGGCCGAGGTGCTGCGAGCCAATTACCGTGAGTTCGGCTACGCCAAGGCGGCCCAGCTGATGGCCGCGCAAAGCGCCGAGGGAGTGCCCTTGGCCCAGAGCGTTTCCTACGGCAGCGGTGATCGTCGGTTGAGCCTGGTGATTCCACTGGGCCCGCCCCAACAGGCGCAGGCGTGGGCCTGGGTCGAACTGCCGTTTGCGCCGCTGCGCCAGCGCTTCGAATCGATCTCGGCGGCCGGTGGCAGACTCGACCTGCGCCAGGGTGACGAGCACGGCAACGTGCAACTGCTCTCGCACGGCACCGCATCGGCCGACGCCGAGGCGACCGCCAAACCGATCGCCGGCAGTGTGTTCAGTGTGAGCGCCGGTTTGCCGGGCGCCTTCATCGTGTTGCCGCGCTCATGGTTGTTGAGCGGACTGCTGGCCTTGCTCGGACTGGGTGGCGGCGCCTATCTGCTGTGGTTGCGCATGCGTTTGCGTGAGCCGGCATCGTTTGAACCGGAAGCGCCCGAAGAGACCCCGTTGCCCGTGGAAATCAAGAAAGCCCCTGCCCCAACCCGACCGGCGGCACCGTCGATCGCCGCCGCCCGACCGCTGGCTTCCAAGGTCAACGTGGATCCCAGCATCTTTCGCGCCTACGACGTGCGCGGTGTCGTCGGCAAGACCCTTAACCGGGATGTGGCGCACGCACTCGGCCAGTCGATCGGTACGCTGATGGGCGAGAAGGGCCTGCGCGAGATCGTGGTCGGCCGCGATGGCCGCCTGTCCGGCCCGGAGCTGGCCGGTGCGCTGGCTGACGGCTTGCGCGCCGCCGGCATCGACGTGATCGACGTGGGCGCCGTGCCTACACCAGTGATCTATTACGCAGCCTACCGTTTCAATACCGGTTGCGGCGTGGCGGTGACCGGCAGCCACAATCCGCCGGATTACAACGGGTTCAAGATCGTGGTCGGCGGCGAGACGCTGTCCGAAGGCGCGATCCAGGATCTCTACCAGCGCATCGCCAGCGGCGCGCTGACCAGCGATGGCAGAGGCAGCTTGCGCGAGGTCGATGTGGCGCCCGACTACATCGAAAAGATCGTTTCCGATGTACTCGCCGAGCGCCGCCTGAAGATCGTCGTCGATTGCGGCAACGGCATCCCCGGTGCGATCGCGCCGCAGGTGCTGGAGGGCGTCGGCTGCGAGGTGATCCCGCTGTATTGCGATGTCGACGGTACATTCCCGAACCATCATCCGGATCCATCCGACCCGGCCAATCTTGAAGACCTGATCCTCGCGGTGAAACAGACCGGTGCCGATCTGGGCATGGCCTTCGATGGCGATGGCGACCGCCTTGGCGTGGTCACGCGGGGCGGCGAGATCATCTATCCTGACCGCCTGCTGATGTTGTTCGCGCGCGATGTGCTGTCGCGCCAGCCCGGCGCCACGATCATCTACGACGTGAAGTGCACCAGCCATCTGAAAGGTCAGATCCTGGACGCCGGCGGCAGCCCGTTGATGTGGCGCACCGGCCATTCGCTGATCAAGGCGAAGATGCGCGAGACCGGCGCCGAGCTGGCCGGCGAAATGAGTGGGCACTTCTTCTTCAAGGAGCGCTGGTACGGCTTCGACGACGGCGTCTACGCGGCGGCGCGGCTGCTGGAAATCCTGGCTGGCGACCTGCAGGGGCGCAGCCCGGAGGAGATCTTCGCCACGTTGCCGAAGAGCGTGTCCACGCCCGAACTGAAGATCGAACTGGCCGAAGGTGCGCACTATGCCTTCATGGACAAGCTGCGCCAGCAAGCCAGTTTCGAAGACGCCTCGCTGATCACCATCGATGGCTTGCGTGCCGACTGGTCCGACGGTTGGGGTCTGGTCCGTGCGTCCAACACCACGCCGGTGCTGGTCCTGCGATTCGAGGCCGATAGCGCCCCTGCACTGAAGCGTATCCAGCAGATCTTCCGCGAACGACTGTTGGCGGTGGATGCCAGCTTGAAACTACCCTTCTAAAACGGCGTACCCCGATCGAGTCGGGGTACGCGCATGATCGGGCCGCGTAGGTGAAACAACGCTACTGTGCCGCGCGACCCTCGGCCGCCTTGAGTTCGCGGTAACGTGCGAGCTGTCCGACCTGCAGCTGCACGGTCTTCGCGCGCAGCGCCTGTTGCCGATGCAGGGTGTCGCGCTGCGTGGCCACCACGTTGCGCTGCGTGGCAATGCTGTCGACCAGGAACTTCGGCACCGTGTCCTTGGCGTTCTCGATATCGGCCGCACGAGCAAGCAGGTCGGTCAGCGCCTTTTCCTGGCTGCGCAGGTTGATCTGGGTGGTGTGGATCTGCTGATCGATGGTGTCCAGCGTTTGTTGCTGCGAGATCCGGTACGACTCCTCGTCCGGATAGGCGGACAGCATCTGCGTCTCGGCGTCGGCGATTTCCTGCGCGGCACGCTGTTTGGCCGCCTGTTCGGCGGCCAGCTTGTTGGCGACGGCGCGTTCCTCGGCATTCAACTGGCGCGGTACGTGTTTCACCACCATGCCGTGGTCATTGACCAGGTCGTAGCCGTACTTCATCGCTTCGGCACTAAGGCTGTCGCTGAAGTGCGCCAGGCCCTGGCCGTCATGCCATTTGTAGCGGATGTTGCCGGTGTTCTGGGCGTGCAATGCCGTCGAAACGGCCAGTACGGCAACCGTGGTCGCCAAGATTATCTTGCGCATGAATTCCCTCCTGGTTGCGGAGTATAGCCAGTCGGACCCATCAGAAAGGGCTACCTGCTTCACGCCTGCAACGGGCCCTCCGGACGTGATGCCATGCGCATTACCCCACGGGGGGGCATGTTATTTTCCGGAGAAGGGGAGGGGTAGACGCGCCATCCACAAGGGCGCCTTTAAGTGACGGGGAATACATACATGTACACGAAACCCTTTTCAGGGATGATCCGGTCAGCCGGCCGAGGATGGTCCCGACGCCTGCTGTTTGCCACAACGCTGGCGGCGCTGCCGCTGATCGCCGTGGCAACCGGCAGCGAGACGGATGTCGCGACAATCATGCCGCCGTTGGTGCGTGCGCCGGTCAGCATGCCGGTGCGCTCGGTCGGACAGACGCAGGCTCTCGACAGCCGGGGCGCGGCCTATTCGGCGGCGGCGCTGCCGGCGGTAACCGCGGAGTTCGCACAGTTTCGCCAGCAACAGCGCTCGCTTGGCTTCCGGACGGCGGTCAGCCTTGGCAAGTTGCGCGATCCTGCGCAGTTCGCATGCGCCGGTATCTGGACAATGCTTACGATGGTCTCAGCGTGCTGAAGACCGTGCGCGTCGACGGGCAGGTATTCGATTGCATCCCGACCAGCGAGCAGCCTGCGTTGCGCGGCAAGGCCACGATGGCGTTGCCTCCCGCACATGCTCCGCTCGGCACGTCCGGGCATCGTCCGGTGGTGAATGACCACGTTGCCTGCGGCACCGGCACGGTGCCGTTCGCACGGATGGATCTTCGCCAGCTGGCACGCTTCCCGAGCCTGCAGGCGTTCCTGCAGAAGAACAAGCAAAGTCTGCCGCAACAGCAAACCGCATCGACACAGCCGCTCTCTGGCGACGGCGTGCAGACACCCGGTGGGGCGCACCATTACGCCGTCATCATCTCGAACGCCGGAGCCAGCGGCGGCGCCAACGCCGACCTGAATATCTGGAATCCATCGGCTGGCGCGACGAGCGCTGACTACGGGATGTCGCTGTCGCAGATCTGGGTGTCCGGCAAGAGCACCACCGGGGCCACGCAGACGCTGGAAGTGGGCTGGCAGGTGCAGCCAAATGCCTGGCATACGACGAATGCCACGCCGTTCGTCTATTCGACCCAGGATGGTTACAGCAAGACCGGTTGCTACAACCTGGAGTGCGGCCAGTTCGTGCAGACGTCCAACAGCGTGGTGTTCGGCAGCTCGCTGGCCAGCAATCAGTTCAGTGTGCCTGGCGGCGTGCAACCGGTATTGGGCGTTCAATGGTACTGGGAGGCGTCGAGCAGCAACTGGTGGCTCGCCATCGATGGCGACTGGGTTGGCTACTATCCGGCCAGCATCTACAACGGCGGCGACCTGGCGTTCGGCAATCGCGCCTTGACCTTCGAGGCGGGTGGCGAAATCGCTTCGCCGGACGGCAGCCCGAGCCTGGCGATGGGTAGCGGTCAGTTCGCTTCGACGGCGTACCGACAGGCCGCCTTCATCACCAACATGTTCTACATCGACAGCAAGATGAAGGCTTATTACAGCGATCTCAGCCGCGGCCAGTACCTGGTCGCCGATCCCGGTTGCTACACCTTGTCGCTGGCTGGTATCAACCCGGGTGGTTTGCCGAACGGGGTCAGTACCACCAGTAAGAACCCGCAAATGAGCGGCGCCAGCTTCTACATGGGCGGACCGGGCTGCCATTGAGTGCAGGCCTGGAATGATGCCGCGCCGCCCAGCTGGGTGGCGCGGCTCAGACGTTCAAACGCCATACTGTTCGCGATAGGCCAGCAGACGCGTGTGCTCGGCGGCCAGCTGCGGCTGCTCGCCGGCATAGGCCAGCACATCGTCGAGGCCGGTGATCGCGATCACCGGGATGCCGTAGTCGGCGGCCACCTCCTGTGCGGCGGAGCGATCGCCCTGCCCCCGCTCCTGTCGGTCCAACGCGATCAGCACGCCGGCCGGTTCGGCGCCGTGCGCGCGGATCAACGCCAGCGATTCGCGTACCGCGGTACCGGCGGTCATCACATCATCGACGATCAGCACGCGGCCCTGGAGCGGTGCGCCGACCAGCACGCCGCCCTCGCCGTGGTCCTTCGCCTCCTTGCGGTTGTACGCCCATGGCAGGTCACGCTGATGCTGATCGGCCAGCGCGATAGCGGTGGCGGCAGCCAGTGCGATGCCTTTGTAGGCGGGACCGAACAACATGTCGACGTCGATGCCGGCGTTCACCACGGCGGCAGCGTAGGCGCGGCCGAGCTGGGCCAGTGCGGCGCCGGAGTCGATTCGACCCATGTTGAAGAAGTAGGGGCTCTGGCGGCCCGATTTCAGGGTGAACTCGCCGAAGCGCAACACCTCACGCTGCAGGGTGAGTTCGATGAATTCGCGTTGATAGTCGTGCATGAAGAACTCTCGTCAGGGAAGCGGCCGCGACAGCAGGTGCTGCGGCCCGGAACGGCCGCCATGATATAGCTCGCCGCCGTCCTCGAAGCCGTGGCGCAGATACAGCGCGAGCGCGGCGGCATTGTCGCAGTTCACCGTGAGCAGCAGTCGGCGGGCCTGCGGAAACCGCGTGACGAGATCGGCGCAGGCCGCTGACAGCGCACGCGTGCCCAGGCCACGTCCCTGCCATGCGCCATCGAGCTGGAACGAGCGCAACCCGAGCGCGGACGCATCCACATCGCGGCCGGTGACGCTGCGCGCGCTGTGTTCGATGCGGTAATAGCCTACCGGTGTGTCGTCGAGCAGGATCGCCATCGGTGTACTGTCGGGGCACTGTTCCGCATCAGGCAGCGTAATGGTGGGCGGACTCACGAAAACGTCCTGTTCCGGCCGCGTGCGCAGGCGCAGCACGGCGTCGCGCAACACAGGCGTGACCGGAACGACACGGATGGCGGGCGGCGCGGACATGGTTGCTATCATGCTCCATTGTCCATCATCGCCTGTCGCCGGAGTCCGCATGCGCATCATCAGCCTGAACGCCAACGGCATCCGCTCAGCCGCGACCAAGGGCGTGTTCGAGTGGCTGCGTGGTCAGCATGCCGACGTCGTCTGCCTGCAGGAAACCAAGGCGCAGGAACATCAGCTTGCCGACGGCATGTTTCGTCCGGATGGCCATCACTGTTTCTACCGCGATGCCAGCAGCAAGAAGGGTTACAGCGGCGTGGCGATCTACGCGAAACGCGAGCCGGACCAGGTGTTGACCGAACTGGGCTGGGACGAATTCGACAACGAAGGTCGTTACATCGAGGCGCGTTTCGGCAACTTGTCGGTGGTCTCGTTATATTTCCCGTCCGGCTCGTCCGGTGACGAGCGCCAGCAATTCAAGTTCAGGGCAATGGAATGGATCACGCCGATCTTCGACGCGTGGCTGAAAAGTGGTCGCGATTACGTCATCTGCGGCGACTGGAACATCGTGCATACGAAAAACGACATCAAGAACTGGTCGTCCAACCAGAAGAACTCCGGTTGTTTGCCGCAAGAGCGTGCCTGGCTGGACCTGTTGTTCCATGAACGCGGCTGGGTCGACAGCTTCCGTGCAATCAAGCCCGAAGCGGTCGAGTACACGTGGTGGTCGAACCGTGGCCAGGCGCGTGCCAACAACGTGGGGTGGCGCATCGACTACCAGGTCTGCACGCCGTCCCTGCGCGAGCGCCTGAAGTCCTGCTCGATCTACCGCGACGAGCGCTTCTCCGACCACGCGCCGTATACGGTCGACTATGCCGACTGAATCGCTGGCGATGAAGTCGGCGAAACCGTCGGTATGGCGGGCGTTCGCCCAGCCGGCGGCGTGGACGATGTTCCTGCTGGGCTTTTCCTCCGGCCTGCCGTTTCTCCTGGTCGCTGGCACGCTGGCGTACTGGCTGAAGGAAAACGGCATCAAGCTGGCGGACATCACGATGATCGCCAGCGCCGGCATGACGTATGCGTTCAAGTTCCTATGGGCACCGTTGCTCGATCACTGGCGGTTACCTGGATTTGCGCGGCTGGGGCAACGCCGCGGTTGGCTGCTGCTGGCACAGTTGGGCGTGGTTATGGGCTTGCTGGCCATGGCGCTGCTGACGCCAACGCGGCTGACGCCGTTCGTCGTGGCCACACTGGTGGTGGCGTTTTTTGGTGCCACCCAGGACATCGCGGTGGATGCCTACCGTATCGAGATCGCACCGATCGAGGCGCAGGGCGCATTGGTGGCCACCTATTCGCTGGGATACCGGATCGGTCTGCTGCTGGCCGGCGCGGTAGCCTTGATCCTGGCCGATCATGTGTCGTGGCGGGTGGTCTACGCGGTGATGGCGGTATCGATGGCGGTGCCCGTGATCACCACGCTGGTCGCACGCGAGCCCGAGGTATTGCGCCACCGGCCGGCATCATGGCGCGACGCGATGCGCGAGAGCGTGGTGGATCCGTTCGCCGATTTCTTCCGTCGTTATGGCTGGTGGCTGGCTGGTGTGATCCTGCTGTTTCTGCTGCTTTTCAAGATGCCCGAACAGGCGACGATCGGCGGCATCATGAGTCCGTTCTATCGCGACATGGGCTTCTCCAAGACCGAGATCGGCACCATCACTAAGATCTACGGCATCTGGATCGGCATCGTCGGCGTGTTCATCGGCGGCGCAGCAGTGGCGCGCTGGGGTGCGTGGCGTCCGCTGGGCGTCACCATCGTGCTATGCGGCTGCAGCAACCTGCTCTATCTGTTGCTGATCAGTCACCCGGGCAACCTGCTGGTGCTGACGCTGGTGATCTCGGGCGAAAACCTCACCTTGGGCATGCTGGGGCCGCCGACAGTGGCGTTCCTCTCTTCGCTGGTCAACCGGCAGCACACCGCCACCCAATACGCGCTGCTGAGCTCGCTGGTCAACCTGCCGGGCAAGCTACTGGGTTTCTTCGCCGGCGGCATTGCCATGGCCACCGGCTACGGTGGCTACTTCGTGATTACCGTGCTGGCGGTCTTGCCGGCCATGCTGCTGTTCGTCTGCCTGTGGCCGCGTCTTCGAAGGATGGAGCGCGAGCGCCTGGAAGCTGCCTAGTCCCGCAGTGCCACGGCGTGGCTGTGTTCACAGTGGAATTGCCAAATTGCCCACGGATTGACGGTCGCGCAGGCCGGGACGAGTGTGGCTGTGCAAATATCCGCGCACAGGGCAAGTTCAACATGGAGTCACGCTTGTGCCGGACATCATCGTGCAACACGTCGACGGCTTGCTGGTCGAGCGCATCCGGTCGCTGGCCAGGGAGCGGCAGTGGTCGATCAACGAGGTCTTGCTGCACGCCTTGCGCAATGGGCTGGGTATCTCGGCGGCGCAGCAATTCAGCGAAAGTTTGCGTGACCCAGAGGCGCTGACGGCGTTTGACGGTCACTGGGAGACGGCGGAACAGGGCGCCTTCCAGGAAGCGCTGAATGCGCTGACGCAAACGCGCCCGACCCAGCTCGCGCCGGAAAGCATCCGCTACGACGCACCCTCGGCGGGCGCGGAATAAAGCGCACCCAGAACCCGCGGTCCGCGTGCGCCGGTGACGGCCGGCAGATTGCCGGGCAGGCCGAGCAGGCGTTGCCGGGCCAGCCATGCAAATGCAGTGGCCTCGAGAAAATCCGGATCGATGCCGTGGCGGGCGGTGCTGGATAACGTGCGCGGTGCCAGCAGTCCGGCCAGTCGCCGCATCAATGCACCGTTGTGCACGCCACCACCGCAAGCCAGCACTTCTCCGGCACCCGGCGCATATTGCGCGATGGCTGCCGCGACGCTGCGCGCGGTGAGCTCCAGCAGGGTCGTCTGCACGTCGGCCGGAGTCAGCACCGCCAGCCGTGCATGGGTCGCCAGCCAGTCCAGGTGGAAGTGCTCGCGGCCGGTACTTTTGGGCGGCGGCAACGCGAAATAGGCGTCGGCCAGCATGGCGTCGAGCAAATTGGCATCCACCCGTCCACTCGCCGCGAACATGCCGTCGCGATCGAACGGTTCACCATGGTGACGCAGGCACCAGGCGTCGAGCAGGCCGTTGGCCGGTCCGGTATCGAAGCCGCGCACACTGCCATCGGCGCCCAGTACGGTGATGTTGGCGATGCCGCCGAGGTTGAGCACGACGCGCGCATGCCCGGGTCGCGCCAGCAGCATGGCGTGCAACGCCGGCAGCAACGGCGCGCCCTGCCCGCCCGCGGCAACGTCGGCACGACGAAAGTCCGCTACCACGTCGATGCGACAACGTTCGGCAATCACGCTCGGGTCGCCGCATTGCATCGAAAACGGATAAGTGCCGGTGGGACGATGCCGCAGGGTCTGCCCATGTGAGCCGATGGCGCGGACGGCTTGCGCGGGCGTGCCGCTGTGTTCGAGCAGATGCAGCGCCGCATCGGCAAAACCGTGCCCGATCTCGACGTCTAGCCGTCCAAAGGCATCCAGATCCAGCGCGGCTTCACCTTGGGCCAGCGCCAGCATGCGTTCGCGCAACGCCGATGGCCACGGATGGGCATGACTGGCTATCAGCTGCGGCACGCCGCGACCGAAACGCACCAGCACCGCATCGATGCTGTCTGCGCTGGTGCCGGAGATCAGTCCGAGATAAAGCGCCGCGTTGTCGTCATCCACGTGGACGGACGCTCAGTTGTCGTTGTTGGCGGGTGCGCTCGCACGCGCCAGCTTGATGCGGGCATCCAGTTCGGTCAGTCGTGCCAGTTGGGGCTTCACCACTTGTGCCTTGAACCGCGCCATTTGCACTGCCGGCAGGGGTTCGGGTCGTGGCAGCGTCACGGTCTGCGGGTTGCGCTGCTGGCCGTTTACGCGGAATTCGTAATGCAGGTGCGGGCCCGTGGCCAGACCGGTCATGCCGACGTAACCGATCACTTCGCCCTGACGCACGTGCTCACCGACGTGTTGACCCTTGACGAAACGCGACATGTGGCCGTACGCGGTGCTGATGGTCTTGTCGTGCTGAACCACCACGAAGTTGCCATAACCGCGTTCCCAGCCGTGGTACTTGATCACGCCATCGCCTGCGGCGTGGATCGGAGTGCCGCTGGGTGCGGCATAGTCCACGCCCTTGTGCGCGCGCATGCGGCCGAGGATGGGATGCAGGCGTGCCACGCTGAAAGTTGAAGAAATGCGGGTGAAATCGACCGGAATGCGCAGGAACGATTTCTGGATCGGCCTACCATCCTCGCTGTACCAGCTGTAGTTGCCGTCGGCCTTCTTGAAACGGTAGGCGGTATAGCGCTTGCCCTGATTGACGAATTCCGCGGCGATGATGTTGCCTTCGCCATAACGCATGCCATCGCGATAGATATCGTCGTAGATCACGGTAAAGCTGTCGCCGAGGCGCAGATCCTGCACGAAGTCGATGTCGTACTTGAACAGGTCGGCCAGCTTGCCGACCATCGCTGCATTCATGCCGGCCTGATCGCCGGCGGCATACAGGCTGCTGCGGATGACGCCATGGGCTACCTGTTCGCGCAGATCCATGTCGCGCTGTTCGATGGCGACCGTGGGTTGTGTGCCGTCGAGGCGGATGATGGCGCGGCTGGCCTGATCCCGATCGAAACGGAAACCACGAAGACTGCCGTTGCTGCCGAGCAGGAAGTCGAACTCCTGCCCGGGCCGAATGTTGTGCAGTGCGGATTTCGCGGCGCCGGCGGCATCCATGACCTTTTGCAGGTCGACCATGCCGAGACCGCGGGCATTGAAGATATCCGACAGGGTCTGGCCAGGTTGCACACGCACCACTTGCCAATCGTCCACCGTGGCCGGTGTGGCACTGATCGGCGCAACCTTGGGCAAGGCCAGCGACAACAACGAGTGCGCCTGCGCGGTCGGGGCGAGGCGCATGGCGCTGGCCCATGCAGGCATGATGAAGCCGGACAGCAAGGTGATCAGCAGGGCGGTTCCGGCAAGTACCAAGCGCTCGCGGTGCCAGTGGATCGGTTCGATTTCGCCCGAACGGTTGAATGACCAGTGCGAACAACGTTCGTAGAAATGCGAGTGCCGGCGTTGTGCCTTGCGGCAGATTGCCTGTTTGCGCGCGCGGCGCGCCCCCTGCTTTTCTTCTGCCATGCCGTGAACGCCCTACAGTACAAAGTAACGAACTGCGCGTACCATAACGGTCATGTGTAAAGGGCGTCAACGCCTTTTCCATCAAGGGTTTGCACGACATTTCTGATTAACACACAATTAACACGACGGTATGGCTCGCTTCCGGCGCGGCCTGCCTATTGCCATCTGATCATCTAAGAGGGACAACATGAGCGAGCTTGAGCAGGCGCTGGCCACGATTGCGCGTGGCGCCGACGAAATCATCAAGCGGGAAGACCTGGCGGAGCGCCTGAAAGGCGGCCGTCCACTGCGGATCAAGGCCGGCTTCGATCCGACGGCACCGGACCTGCATCTGGGCCACACCGTGCTGCTGAACAAGATGCGCCAGTTCCAGGACCTGGGCCACACGGTGATTTTCCTGATCGGCGACTTCACCGGCATGATCGGCGATCCCACCGGCAAGAATGTCACCCGTAAGCCACTCACCCGCGAAGACGTGCTGAAGAACGCCGAGACCTACGCGGAGCAGGTCTACAAGGTGCTTGATCGCGAGAAGACCGAATTGCGCTTCAACTCCGAGTGGTTTGGCAAGATGAGCGCGGCGGACATGATCAAGCTAGCCGCCCAGCACACCGTGGCTCGCATGCTCGAGCGCGACGACTTCACCAAGCGATATGCGGCGCAACAGCCGATCGCGATCCATGAGTTTCTGTATCCGCTGGTCCAGGGTTACGATTCCGTCGCGCTGACATGCGACGTCGAGCTCGGTGGCACCGATCAGAAGTTCAACTTGCTGATGGGTCGTGCATTGCAGGAGCACCACGGCCAGCCGCCACAGATCGTGTTGACCATGCCGTTGCTGGAAGGCCTGGATGGCGTCAACAAGATGTCCAAGTCACTGGGCAATTACATCGGCATCAATGAGCCGGCGATCGACATTGTCACCAAGACCATGAAGATTGGTGACGAACTGATGTGGCGCTGGTTCGAATTGCTCAGCTTCGACGTGTCGCTGGATGAGTTGGCACAGATGAAGCGCGACATCGCCACTGGCGCACTCAACCCGCGCGATGCCAAGTTGCGGCTCGCGCGCGAACTGGCGGCGCGCTTCCACGGCGCAGCCGCTGCCGATCAGGCGATCGCTGGCTGGCACGCAGTGGTACGCGGTGAGGGCGACACCTCGCTGTTGCCACAAGCTGCTCTCATGGTGCCCGCCGAAGGCCTGCGCCTGGTAGCGCTGCTGACGGCGGCTGGCCTCACCGCGAGCAACTCCGAGGCGAATCGCAAACTCAAGGAGCGCGCCGTGCGCATCGACGCCGAAGTCGTCGAGGATGCGCAGCGTGTTTTCAGTGCCGGCTTCGAGGGCGTGTTGCAGGTGGGCAAGCGCAATTTCGCCCGCGTGAAGCTGGTGAGCGGCTGATTCTGGCGGTTTGGCGTCGTGGATCCGCGCCTGGCCGATGCGGACAGAAAATAAAATCCCGTGTCTGCTCAGCTGTTTGCGCCATATCCGAAAAATTGGCTTGAAGAAACGCTTGCCAAATAAAACACAGATCGTATTATTCGCGGCCCGCAGTCGCCCAGACGTCGCAAGACGGACCGCCGGGACCTCGAAAAAAGCTTCACTGAGGGTGTTGACGGTCAAGAAAAGCGATGTAGAATGGGCGGCTCACCTAGGACGAAACGTCCTCGGCGCGATCGAGAAATCGGTAGCAAGTGGTTGATCTTTGACAGTGTGCGCAGGTGAATTGTGTGGACGTCTTGCGATGGAGGGTTACGACCTGTCCAAAGAAACGCAAGCGTCCAATGAAAGAAAAAGTCAGTAATGAGTTTTGATTTTGTTGGGACTAACGCTTCAGAAAGATAGATTGTCATCATGGTCTGCAAAGACGATGTGATGGTCGAAAACTTAAGTGAAGAGTTTGATCCTGGCTCAGATTGAACGCTGGCGGCATGCCTAACACATGCAAGTCGAACGGCAGCACAGCAGAGCTTGCTCTGTGGGTGGCGAGTGGCGGACGGGTGAGTAATGCATCGGGACCTACCCAGACGTGGGGGATAACGTAGGGAAACTTACGCTAATACCGCATACGTCCTACGGGAGAAAGCGGGGGATCTTCGGACCTCGCGCGGTTGGACGGACCGATGTGCGATTAGCTAGTTGGTAAGGTAATGGCTTACCAAGGCGACGATCGCTAGCTGGTCTGAGAGGATGATCAGCCACACTGGGACTGAGACACGGCCCAGACTCCTACGGGAGGCAGCAGTGGGGAATATTGGACAATGGGCGCAAGCCTGATCCAGCAATGCCGCGTGTGTGAAGAAGGCCTTCGGGTTGTAAAGCACTTTTATCAGGAACGAAATACCACGGGCTAATACCCGGTGGGGCTGACGGTACCTGAGGAATAAGCACCGGCTAACTTCGTGCCAGCAGCCGCGGTAATACGAAGGGTGCAAGCGTTAATCGGAATTACTGGGCGTAAAGGGTGCGTAGGCGGTTCGTTAAGTCTGTCGTGAAATCCCCGGGCTCAACCTGGGAATGGCGATGGATACTGGCGAGCTAGAGTGTGTCAGAGGATGGTGGAATTCCCGGTGTAGCGGTGAAATGCGTAGAGATCGGGAGGAACATCAGTGGCGAAGGCGGCCATCTGGGACAACACTGACGCTGAAGCACGAAAGCGTGGGGAGCAAACAGGATTAGATACCCTGGTAGTCCACGCCCTAAACGATGCGAACTGGATGTTGGTCTCAACTCGGAGATCAGTGTCGAAGCTAACGCGTTAAGTTCGCCGCCTGGGGAGTACGGTCGCAAGACTGAAACTCAAAGGAATTGACGGGGGCCCGCACAAGCGGTGGAGTATGTGGTTTAATTCGATGCAACGCGAAGAACCTTACCTGGCCTTGACATGTCCGGAATCCAGCAGAGATGCAGGAGTGCCTTCGGGAATCGGAACACAGGTGCTGCATGGCTGTCGTCAGCTCGTGTCGTGAGATGTTGGGTTAAGTCCCGCAACGAGCGCAACCCTTGTCCTTAGTTGCCAGCGAGTAATGTCGGGAACTCTAAGGAGACTGCCGGTGACAAACCGGAGGAAGGTGGGGATGACGTCAAGTCATCATGGCCCTTACGGCCAGGGCTACACACGTACTACAATGGTCGGTACAGAGGGTTGCAATACCGCGAGGTGGAGCCAATCCCAGAAAGCCGATCCCAGTCCGGATCGGAGTCTGCAACTCGACTCCGTGAAGTCGGAATCGCTAGTAATCGCGGATCAGCTATGCCGCGGTGAATACGTTCCCGGGCCTTGTACACACCGCCCGTCACACCATGGGAGTGAGTTGCTCCAGAAGCCGTTAGTCTAACCGCAAGGGGGACGACGACCACGGAGTGGTTCATGACTGGGGTGAAGTCGTAACAAGGTAGCCGTATCGGAAGGTGCGGCTGGATCACCTCCTTTCAAGAAACGACGGTCGCAACCTTTGGTTGCAAGACGTCCACACAAGACACCTGCACATCCGCATGTCACCAACATGCTGGCCTGACGGCCCAAGTTTTATGGGTCTGTAGCTCAGGTGGTTAGAGCGCACCCCTGATAAGGGTGAGGCCGGTGGTTCGAGTCCACCCAGACCCACCACCAAATACCAAGCGTAGTTTCTTGGGGCCTTAGCTCAGCTGGGAGAGCACCTGCTTTGCAAGCAGGGGGTCATCGGTTCGATCCCGATAGGCTCCACCACCCTTGGGTACGGCATGAAACGCGGATGTGTTGCACACAAAAGATTTTGAAATCGACCGGCATTGAGGCCGGCACGATGTTCTTTGAAAACAAAGTAAACGAGTGACAAGCGTCTTGGTTCGAACCGAACCGAGACAAGTGTTAAGGCACGAAAACGAAGTAACTTGGCTGCACCTGATGAGGGTGTATGCCCCGAGGCGACTTGGGGTTATATGGTCAAGCGACTAAGCGTATACGGTGGATGCCTTGGCAGTCAGAGGCGATGAAGGACGTGGCAGCCTGCGAAAAGTGTCGGGGAGCTGGCAACAAGCTTTGATCCGGCAATGTCCGAATGGGGAAACCCACTGCGCAAGCAGTACTGCATGGTGAATACATAGCCATGCAGGGCGAACCCGGGGAACTGAAATATCTAAGTACCCGGAGGAAAAGAAATCAACCGAGATTCCCTGAGTAGCGACGAGCGAACGGGGACTAGCCCAAAAGCACATCATGTTTTAGTCAAACGGCATGGAAAGGCCGGCCATAGATGGTGATAGCCCAGTCGACGAAAGGGCATGGTGTGTGAAATTGAGTAAGGCGGGGCACGTGAAACCTTGTCTGAACATGGGGGGACCATCCTCCAAGGCTAAATACTACTGACTGACCGATAGCGAACTAGTACCGTGAGGGAAAGGCGAAAAGAACCCCGGAGAGGGGAGTGAAATAGACCCTGAAACCGTATACGTACAAGCAGTGGAAGCCCGCAAGGGTGACTGCGTACCTTTTGTATAATGGGTCAGCGACTTACTGTCTGTGGCAAGCTTAACCGTATAGGGGAGGCGAAGAGAAATCGAGTCTGAATAGGGCGCATAGTCTCAGGCAGTAGACCCGAAACCGAGTGATCTATCCTTGGCCAGGTTGAAGGTGCGGTAACACGCACTGGAGGACCGAACCCACATCTGTTGCAATAGATGGGGATGAGCTGAGGATAGGAGTGAAAGGCTAAACAAACTCGGAGATAGCTGGTTCTCCTCGAAAGCTATTTAGGTAGCGCCTCGTGCGAATACTGTTGGGGGTAGAGCACTGTTATGGCTAGGGGGTCATCGCGACTTACCAAACCATGGCAAACTCCGAATACCAACACGTACTACACGGGAGACACACGGCGGGTGCTAACGTCCGTCGTGAAAAGGGAAACAACCCAGACCCGCAGCTAAGGTCCCAAAGTCATCGCTAAGTGGAAAACGATGTGGAAAGGCATAGACAGCCAGGAGGTTGGCTTAGAAGCAGCCATCCTTTAAAGAAAGCGTAATAGCTCACTGGTCGAGTCGGTCTGCGCGGAAGATTTAACGGGGCTAAGCGATGCACCGAAGCTCGGGGTGTGCACATTTATGTGTACGCGGTAGAGGAGCGTTCCGTAAGCCTGTGAAGGTGGATTGTAAAGTCTGCTGGAGGTATCGGAAGTGCGAATGCTGACATGAGTAACGATAATGGGGGTGAAAAGCCCCCACGCCGAAAGCCCAAGGTTTCCTCGCGCAACGTTCATCGGCGCAGGGTGAGTCGGCCCCTAAGGCGAGGCAGAAATGCGTAGTCGATGGGAAGCAGGTTAATATTCCTGCACTTTTCTATAGTGCGATGTGGGGACGGAGAAGGTTAGGTCTACCAGGCGTTGGTTGTCCTGGGGAAAGGCGGTAGGCATGGGTCTTAGGCAAATCCGGGACCCTTTATGCCGAGCACCGAGACGAGCCCTATTGGGCGAAGTGACTGACACCACGCTTCCAGGAAAAGCCACTAAGCTTCAGCTATAGAAAAACCGTACCGTAAACCGACACTGGTAGGCAGGGTGAGAATCCCAAGGCGCTTGAGAGAACTCGGGTGAAGGAACTAGGCAAAATGGCACCGTAACTTCGGGAGAAGGTGCGCCCATTGACGTGGTCACGTGCGTGACTGAGCGTCGATGGGTCGCAGTAACCTGGCCGCTGCGACTGTTTATCAAAAACACAGCACTCTGCAAACACGAAAGTGGACGTATAGGGTGTGACGCCTGCCCGGTGCTGGAAGGTTAATTGATGGGGTCAGCCGCAAGGCGAAGCTCTTGATCGAAGCCCCAGTAAACGGCGGCCGTAACTATAACGGTCCTAAGGTAGCGAAATTCCTTGTCGGGTAAGTTCCGACCTGCACGAATGGCGTAACGACAGCGGCGCTGTCTCCACCCGAGACTCAGTGAAATTGAATTCGCTGTGAAGATGCAGCGTTCCCGCGGCAAGACGGAAAGACCCCGTGAACCTTTACTATAGCTTTACACTGAACGTTGAGTTCTTCTGTGTAGGATAGGTGGGAGGCTTTGAAGCGCAGACGCTAGTTTGCGTGGAGCCATCCTTGAAATACCACCCTGAAGTGCTTGACGTTCTAACCTCGGCCCGTTATCCGGGTCAGGGACCGTGTATGGTGGGTAGTTTGACTGGGGCGGTCTCCTCCCAAAGAGTAACGGAGGAGCACGAAGGTACGCTCAGCGCGGTCGGACATCGCGCACTGTGTGCAATGGCATAAGCGTGCTTGACTGCGAGATCGACGGATCAAGCAGGTACGAAAGTAGGTCATAGTGATCCGGTGGTTCTGTATGGAAGGGCCATCGCTCAACGGATAAAAGGTACTCCGGGGATAACAGGCTGATACCGCCCAAGAGTTCATATCGACGGCGGTGTTTGGCACCTCGATGTCGGCTCATCACATCCTGGGGCTGTAGCCGGTCCCAAGGGTATGGCTGTTCGCCATTTAAAGTGGTACGCGAGCTGGGTTCAGAACGTCGTGAGACAGTTCGGTCCCTATCTGTCGTGGGCGTTGGAGATTTGAGGGGGGCTGCTCCTAGTACGAGAGGACCGGAGTGGACGTTCCGCTGGTGTTCGGGTTGTCATGCCCATGGCATTGCCCGGTAGCTACGAACGGAAGTGATAACCGCTGAAAGCATCTAAGCGGGAAGCACGCCCCAAGATGAGATCTCCCGAGAGCTTGACTCTCCTTAAGGCACCATGAAGACTACGTGGTTGATAGGTCAGGTGTGGAAGTGCAGCAATGCATGGAGCTAACTGATACTAATGAGCCGTGAGGCTTGACCATATAACCCCAAGACGCTTCGTTCGTTCCTCGAAGCTTGTCTGATTCGAATTCACCTCGACGCTTGTCACTCGTTTACGATGTATTCCACGTGAGTTTCCACTCACGGAAGAGGCTGATCCGCTTTATTCGATCAACCTTTTCACGAAGATGTGGAGCCGGCGCACAAGCGCTGCTCCCACCCCTTCCCTGGCGGCCATAGCGGCGTGGTACCACCTGATCCCATCCCGAACTCAGAAGTGAAACGCGCATGCGCCGATGGTAGTGTGGCTTTGCCATGCAAGAGTAGGTCACCGCCAGGGGCTTTATCCTGAAATACCCTCACCGGAAACGGTGGGGGTTTTTCTTTTATGCGGTGGCGACCACCGGTCGCGACCTGCAACAGGTCACCGCCAAGGGCTTTATCCTGAAATACCCTCACCGGAAACGGTGGGGGTTTTTCTTTTATGCGGTGGCGACCACCGGTCGCGACCCACAACAGGTCACTGCCAGGGGCTTTATCCTGAATCACGCTCACCGCCACAGGGGTCATTCCGGACCAGTTGGTTGGATGGGGTGTCAGATGCCAGTGCCATCGTGCTGCATGGAGGCCTTCGTCTTTATGGTTCGATGTGGTTGCTGCCGCTCACCGACGCTGGCGACCCGCCATGCGCCGCTAGCGGCCCTATCCGAATCAAGCCACCAAAGAGCTGCGAACGGATTCTTCGCGGCCCGGCTGTTGGATTGCGCGAAGCGCCGGATGCATCACCGTTAGCAAGCGAGCATCACCTATGATGAAGAACACGCCACGACTCAGTCGGCGTCTGAGGGAGCCGGCACTTGTTTGTTCATGTCGAAACGCGTCGCCGTGCACGCTGGCACTGGGCCACCTTGTTGGTGGTCACTCTTTGCGTAGTGTGTTTTGTCGGTTTGGCGCTAACCCCTGCACCTCAGCGAATTTCCCTGCTGCTGGAATGGGGCACGGTTCCCGCGAATATCTTCAACCCGCACAGGGCGCTGTTGCCGCAACTTACCGATCCTGCCCTGTTGCGCTTGTTCACGGCGCTGTTCATCCACGTAACCTGGCTGCATTTACTGAGCAACCTTCTGTTCCTGGTGATCTTTGGTTTGCCGGGCGAACGCGCGCTGGGCTCCCTGCGCTTCCTGCTGCTGTTTGTGGTGGGCGGAGTTGTGGCGAATCTGATCGGCGCGCTATCGCTGGCTGGCGTGCGTCTGCCGATCATCGGCTGCAGCGGCGCGGTGTCGGCCGTGGTGGGTACGTATGTGGCGCTGTTCCCGCGTGCCAGGTTGGGCCTGGTGCTGCCACTGGGTCTGTATCTTGAATTCGTGCGGGTACCGGCTTTCTTGTTGATTGGTATCTGGGTACTGCTGCAATTGCTGTTCAGCTATGCCGGGCCGAGCTATGGCGCCTATGTGTGGTGGGCGCATATCGGTGGCTTTCTGTTTGGTCTCGTGTTTGCGCTGTTTTCGCGCGATGCGATCGCTCGCCGCTTGCGCGGTTGAGTGGCGTCATCCGAAAAGCGGATCCCATCCGCTACTGCGCGCAAATTGGCGAAGCAGCCGGCGAGCAAAAGGGGTGGCCGCCACGGCACCGAATATCTGATCTGGATCTGCGCCCTCGCGCTGCATGTCGGCGTGCTTGCGCTTGATGTAGGCGCGCATGATTTCGGCATTGAACTCCGGATGGAATTGCGTGCTGATGGCTTTTGGTCCGTACCGTAGTAGCTGGTGAGGATCGCGCGCCGAGCGGGCCAGCACGATGGAATCGCGCGGCGGTTCGAGCACGCTTTGCTCATGGGTGGTATGTGCCCGGAAGCTGGCTGGAAGCGCGAGCGTCATCGGGTCGCGGTGGATGTCCTCCGAAAGGCTGATCGACTGGGTGCCGATTTCGCGACCGCCTGGCAGGAAATCAACGCGCCCGCCCAGCGCATGCGCCATCAATTGATGACCGTAGCAGACGCCGAACATCGGCAATTCGATGTCCATGGCGTTGCGTATCCAGCCCGCGGTGCGTTCACTCCATGAAGCTTTTTCGGTGACCATGGCGGCCGAGCCGGTGATGATGGCTCCGGCGACCTCGTGCGGTGGCGGGAGAGCCTCGCCCGCCGCGACATCCACCGTTCGCAGCCACTGCGGGTGCAGGCGCGCGCCAAGCCGGAACCAGTGCGGAAAGTCGCCATGACGGGCGCGGATGACGTCCGGAGCACGACCGGTGCGGATGATCAGTACGAAGCTCATGCAGGGAAAACTTGGTTATGGTTTGGCCGTCTTTACGGCTGAGTATCGTCGATAGCTTCGATCGGTGGCAACACAGTGAGAATTTCCTGCACCGTGGTCAGCCCCGCGGTCACCTGATCGGCCGCGGAGATCCGCAACGGGCGCATGCCTTCGGACAGAGCTGCCTGGCCAAAGCCACTCAGGTCCAGCTGGGCCGAAATCAGGCCACGCAACCGTGGCGACAATTTCATCATCTCGTAGATGCCGGTGCGGCCCATGAAGCCGGTATTGCGGCATTCCAGGCAGCCGACCGGCTGATACACCTGATCCGGCACCGGTATGCTCCAGCCGTGGGTAAGCACGGTCCAGGCCTGTGGATCCTGCGTGGTCGCCTGCTTGCAGTGCGGGCACAACGTCCGGACCAGCCGTTGCGCCACCACGCCGGTCAGGGTGGACTGGATCAGGTAGTGCGGTACGCCAAGGTCGAGCAGTCGGGTGACCGCACTGGGTGCGTCGTTGGTATGCAGGGTGGACAACACCAAGTGGCCGGTAAGCGAAGCCTGCACTGCCATCTGGGCGGTTTCGAGATCGCGGATCTCGCCGACCATGATGATGTCCGGATCCTGCCGCAGAAGCGTGCGTACGCCAGCGGCAAAATCGAGATCGATCGCCGCATGCACCTGCATCTGGTTGAATTCCGGCGAAACCATTTCAATCGGATCTTCCACCGTGCACACGTTGAGCTCCGGCGTGGCCAGGTGCTTCAGCGTGGAATACAGCGTGGTGGTCTTGCCCGAGCCGGTCGGGCCGGTGACCAGCACGATGCCATGGGGGCGTTCGACCATGCTGCGCCAGTTGGCGGTCTCGCCGGGAGAGAAACCGAGCTGCGCAAAATCCTTGACGACCAGGTCCGGATCGAAGATCCGCATCACCACCTTCTCGCCGAACGCGGTGGGCATGTTCGAGATGCGCAGCTCCACCTCGCGACCGGATACCGAGCGGGTCTTGATGCGACCATCCTGTGGCCGGCGCTTCTCGGCCACGTCCATGCGCGCCAGGATCTTGATGCGCGCTGTTACCGCGGTCATCACGGGTGCGGGTAGTTCGAACACCTTTTGCATGATGCCGTCGATGCGAAAGCGTATGTGTCCGGTGTCGCGGCGTGGCTCCAGGTGGATGTCGGAAGCGCGCTGCTCGAAAGCGTACTGCAGCAGCCAATCGACGATGTGCACCACATGACGATCGTCGGCGCCGACTTCCCCGCTCTTGCCCAGTTCGACCAGCTGTTCGAAATTGAGGATCGCCGAAGAACTGTCGCTGCCCGTCTTGGCATCCTGCGCGAGCTGGATCGAACGCTGGACGCCGTAGAACTCCTGCAGGTAGCGATTGATGTCGATAGGGCTGGCCACCACGCGCTTGATATCCCGCCGCAGCATCTGCGCCAGATCGGGAGCCCAGCCAGCTTCGAACGGTTCGCAGGTGGCGAACGTCACCTCGCCCGGAGCGGCCGCGATCGGCAGGATGCGGTGGCGCTTGGCATAAGCGTGACTGACAACCTGGGTCACCGATGCGACATTGATCTTCATCGGATCGATCTTCAGGTATGCCAACCCGGCGTGCCCGGCCAGCCACTCGGTCAGGGCTTCCAGGCTCAGCGGCCGGCCCTTCTCATGCTGATTCGCGAGCTTGGCGTTTGCGATCAACACCAATGGATGCAATTCCACCGTGCTGCGGCCAGCGCGCGCGCCCATGCGAACCTGTTTGGCATCGTCGGCGAGCAGATAACCGTCGACCACGAGTGCCGCCAGCAGTTCATCCAGTTCGAGTCGCCCACGGCGCCCGAGGAGGGATGCAATTTGTGGTGAAGCAGCCATCCGGATGTGTTCCCCCTCGGTGCACTTTCCTCACCGGAACCCGGTCGGAAAGCAAGCTGCAGCTATACTAACGCGCTTTCCCCCAGGTCACGGAAAACCATGTCCGCACGTACCTTCCAGGATGTGATCCAGACCCTCAACCGCTACTGGGCGGCGCAGGGTTGTGTGCTGCTGCAGCCGCTCGATACCGAGGTTGGCGCCGGCACTTTTCATCCCGCCACGTTCCTGCGTTCGCTTGGGCCCGAGCCCTGGGCTGCGGCCTACGTGCAGCCGTCGCGACGTCCCACCGATGGTCGGTACGGTGAGAATCCCAACCGGCTGCAGCATTACTACCAGTACCAGGTGGTGATGAAGCCCAATCCGGAGAATATCCTCGACCTGTATATCGGCTCGCTGAAGGAGCTTGGCCTCGATCCGTTGGTGCATGACCTGCGCTTCGTCGAGGACAATTGGGAATCGCCGACCCTGGGCGCCTGGGGTCTGGGTTGGGAGGTCTGGCTCAACGGCATGGAGGTTACCCAGTTCACCTATTTCCAGCAGGCCGGCGGCCTTGAATGCCGCCCGGTCACCGGCGAGATCACCTACGGGCTGGAGCGGCTGGCGATGTACTTGCAGAACGTCGACAACGTCTACGACCTGGTCTGGACCGATGGCCCGCGAGGCACCGTCACCTACGGCGACGTGTTCCTGCAGAACGAAGTGGAACAAAGCACCTACAACTTCGAGCACGCCAACGTGCCCGAACTGCTGCACTGGTTCGACGTGTGCGAGGCCACCGCCAACCAGCTGATTGCAGCCAACCTGCCGCTGCCGGCGTACGAACAGGTGATGAAGGCCAGCCACACCTTCAATCTGCTCGATGCACGTCGCGCCATCAGCGTTACCGAGCGCCAACGCTACATCCTGCGCGTGCGCACGCTGTCGCGCAGCGTGGCCGAAACCTATGTCGCGCAGCGCGAGAAGCTCGGTTTTCCGGGCCTGAAGAACGTCAGGGAGCAGGCCGCATGAGCGCCGCCAAGTCACTGTTGATCGAGCTCGGTACCGAGGAACTGCCGCCGAAGGCGCTGGACGAACTGGCCGCGGCTTTCCTGCGCGGCATTTGCGATGGTCTGGCCAGACGCGGCGTCGACGCCGCACTGGACGAAGCCCGCGCCTATGCGTCGCCGCGCCGGCTTGCCGTGCATATTCCTGGCGTGAGCACCGCCCAGCCCGAACAGGCGATCGAACGCCGGGGCCCGGCGCTGGCTGCCGCGCTCGATGCCGATGAGCAGCCCTCCAAGGCACTGCTCGGCTTCGCGCAATCCTGCGGGGTCGCAGTGGAACAGCTGGAAAAGCTGGAGACCGACAAGGGTGCGTGGTTTGTCTGGCGCACGGTCAAACCCGGCCAGACGGTTGCTTCGTTGCTGCCGGCCATCGTCGATGAGGCGCTGAAGGCGTTGCCGATTCCACGGCCGATGCGCTGGGCCGACCACGATTACAGCTTCGTGCGACCCGCGCACTGGCTGGTCATCCTGCATGGCGCGGAGATCGTCGAGGGTGAAGTGCTGGGTCTGCGCAGCGGGCGCAAATCGCGCGGGCATCGCTTCATGCATCCTCAACCCGTGCATGTGGCCGATGCCGATGGCTGGCTGGATGCGATGCGCGCATCCAACGTGTTGGCCGACCCGCAGGAGCGTCGCCGGCGCATCCACGACCAGATCGACCAGGTTGCCCAGACCATCGGTGGCACCCCACGACTGGACGATGCGTTGCTGGACGAGCTGGCCAATCTCACCGAATGGCCGGTCGCGATTGCCTGCACGTTCGAGCGCGAATTCCTCAGCGTGCCGCCCGAAGCGTTGGTGACCACGATGGTGGCAAACCAGAAGTTCGTACCGGTGTTCGACGCCGACGGCAAGCTGACCGAGCACTTCATCGGCATCGCGAATATCCAGAGCAAGGATCCGGGCGAGATCCGCAAGGGTTACGAGCGCGTGATCCGGCCGCGTTTCGCCGACGCCAAGTTTTTCTGGGACGAGGACCTGAAGACGCCACTTGCCGGCTATCAGGAGCAGCTGAAGAACGTTACCTACCAGCAAGCGCTGGGTACTTTGTGGGACAAGACCGTGCGCGTGGCCGAACTGGCACGGATCATCGCCAACCGGGTCGGCGCGGACGGCGCTGCGGCTACCCGTGCCGCAAGCCTGAGCAAGTGCGATCTGCTGACGCGCATGGTTGGCGAATTTCCCGAGTTGCAGGGCGTGATGGGTCGCTATTACGCCAGCCATGATGGTGAACCGGCCGAGGTTGCCGACGCGCTGGACAGCTATTATCAGCCGCGTTTCGGTGGCGATGCGATCGCCGCAGGCAAACTCGGTCAGGTACTGGCGGTGGCCGAGCGGCTGGATACACTGGCCGGGATCTTCGCCGTCGGCATGAAACCGGGCGGCAACAAGGATCCGTTCGCCCTGCGCCGCGCTGCGCTGGGCCTTGCGCGCACCTTGATCGAGGGCAGCCTGGAACTCGATTTGCGCGGTAGTCTGGTCGAAGCACTGGAGCTGCTGCCCGACGCGGCGCTGGCGGCAGGATTGAAGACCCCCAAGGACGGCAAGCCGGCTGTCCTGAATGCGGGCCAGCGGCGAGCGATCCTGCTCGACGAGCTGTACGACTTCATCCTCGATCGTCTGCGCGGGTATTACGCCGACCAGGGTTTCGACAACGCCCAGTTCGAGGCGGTACTTGCGGTGCAACCCGCCAGCCTGATCGATTTCGACCGACGCCTGCGTGCTGTGGCCGAGTTCGGTCGTCGTCCGGAAGCTGTCAGTCTGGCCGCAGCCAACAAGCGCGTCGCCAATATCCTGCGCAAGCAGGCCGAGGAGAACGGCGCGACGGCGGTAGCTTGTGTCGCCGATCCGGCGCATTTCGAGGCGGACGAGGAACGCGAACTGGCCAAAGCGCTCGCTTCAGCCCAGCAGGAAACCGCCGAGGCGCTGAGTGCCGGCGACTATACGGCCGTGCTCGCACGGCTGTCGCAACTGCAGGCACCGGTGGATACGTTCTTCGACAGCGTGCTGGTAAACGCCGACAATCCGGCCGTGCGAGCCAATCGGCTGGCCTTGCTCGGTCAGCTGAAGGCGCAGTTCGGCGCCATCGCTGATATTGCCCTGCTCTGAAGACAGCCCTGTAAGGAGCGGCTGCCGTCATGGCTTCCGTTCCTTACCTATTGCAGGTTTGACCTCCGCTCCAGTCAGACCGTGCCGCGTTCCTTGTGGATACGCTCGGCCAGCTGGTGATTGAACGTCACCATCGCAAGCGGATCCACATGGGAGCCGCCAGGACCCAGGATTTCATAGAGTCGGGTCAGAAGATCGGTGTTCTCGGACAAAGACAACTGGCTGTCGGCCAGGCTCAGCTCCGATTGCAGGATGCGTACGGCCGTGTTCAGGCGTTGCGCGTCGACTGTTGCGCCAGTAGTCGCAGTCTGCTGATCCTGCAGCACATTTTGGCGGGTGTGGAGTCGCTGCGGCGACGCTTTTTCCGAACTGTATTGGTCATCCAGGGTGGGCAGGCTGGGATCGATCTGCGGTGTTCCCTCGCCCGCCACCAGCCATACCAGCGAAATCCCCAACGTACGCGCCAGTGTGACGCAGCGCGCACGCGAGGGATCGGTGTTGCCGTCACGCCAGCTGCGCACGACTCCCTCGGAAAAACCGCACATTCTGGCGATCTCCGTGGCGCTTCCAACGCGCTGGATCAGCAGTTTGATGCGTTCCGCGAAAGTACCTGCGGCTGGTGAATTCGTGATTTTTTCCGGGTTCATGGGGGTGCCGAAGTGGGGGAGCAGGGGAGAGGTGCGTATAAATCAAAAAAAAAATCCAGTCAAGCAAAATTCTACGAAATAAAGGTTATGAAAGTGTTGACCTTCGCGATTTCATGAATTAACGTCGCAATAACTTGCATGGCGGAACGGCAAGACACACGTTAAATCGTGCGTACCAGCACCAAGTGATCAAGCTAATGAGGCTGATCTTCTTGGATGTTACGAACACATAAAAGTTTCATGTGCCCGGAGCGCTCGGGCCGAACTTGGGGAGTTACCACTGATGAATTCGCGTAAAAATTTCAAAGCGGGGCAGCTGCGCCGCACATCGTTGGCTGTTGGTCTCGGCTTGTGCCTGATTGGCACCGGCGCGCTGGCCCAGTCAACCACCGGCAGCATCTTCGGCCAGGCCGAAGCGGGTTCGACCGTTGTGGTCAAGAGTTCCTCGGGCATCACTCGCCAAGTCGCTGTTGATTCAACCGGCCATTACGCTGCCGACTCCTTGCCGCTGGGCAACTACACGGTGACGTTGCAGCGCGATGGGGCGACGGTCGATTCGCGCTCTAACGTTACTCTGCGCGTGGGTTCAGGTACCGAAGTATCGTTCGGCGCTGCTGGCGCCGCCCGGAATGCCCAGAATCTTTCGGCAATCACGGTTCAGGCCAATGCCCTGCCCAGCATCGACGTGACCGGTGTGGACTCCCGGACCGTCATCACTGCCGAGCAGCTGGCCAAGCTGCCACTGGCCCGCAGCGCCGAAGCCATCGCCTTGCTGGCACCGGGCGTGGTTGCAGGCAGCGACCTGTTCACCAACGCCACGGGTGGTTCGGTCGTTTCCTTCGGCGGCTCCTCGGTGACCGAGAACGCGTATTACCTCAACGGTTTCAATACGACCGATCCGCTCAGCGGCTTCGGCGGCATCACGTTGCCCTACGGTGCCATTGAACAGCAGGAAATCCTGAACGGCGGTTACGGTGCGGCTTATGGCCGTTCCGATGGCGGCGTGATCAGCCAGGTGGGCAAGCGTGGTACGAACGAATGGCATTTCGGTGGACAAGTTCTTTGGACCCCCAAAGACCTCAAGTCCGACCCGAAGAACTACTACTACGTCAATAAAGACGGTTCGCGGGGCAAGGTTCGCCAGTACCGCTACGACAACAAGTCGTCGACCACCACGGTGGACGCCTACGTCGGCGGCCCGCTGATCAAGGACAAGTTGTTCATCTTCGCGGCCGCGGAAGCGGAGCGCCAGCAGGGCCAGTCCACCGGTTCCAACGTGGCGCCCTACGTGACCCATTACCGCTACGACAACCCGAAATGGTACGGCAAGCTGGACTGGAACATCACCGACAGCAACATCCTCGAGGTGACAGGGGCTTCCCAGAAGGTTTCCTACCAGGGTTCGTTGAACGACTTCAATTACGCCACCAAGCAGGAAGGTGGGTATAGCGCCACGGATACCAACACCAAGAACGGTGCAGACGTTTATTCGGCGAAGTTCACCAGCTACATCACCGATGACCTCACGGTGAGCGTGCTGTACGGCAAGATGAAGGGTACCTGGTACAGCGATACCCCGAACTACGACCCGACCTATCCGTATCTTTTCGGTGCGCAGGACCAGAACCCGGCCCTGAACGGTGGCGATCCCATCGTCAACAGCCAGAATGTCTCGACGATCAACTTGCCGGGTCATAGCTCCACCAACACCAACCTGCGCTTCGACGTGAGCTATCGGATGGGTGATCACACCTTGACTGCCGGTATTGACAACCAGGATGTGAAGAACACCGACGGCGGCACCAAATTCCCGGACGGTGGTTTGGGTTACGCCTGGGAATATAACAATCAGGGCGATCCTGACAGTTACGTGGCCGGTGGTCCGGAGACGGGTGCGGGCTGGGAAGGCCGGCCTTGGGTAGTCAACACAGGTTCCCAGCCGGGCGGCCAAACAGGCTATTACGTCGCCAAGTACGAGTTCCACAATGACGCGTCGGTGCGTGTGTCACAGCGCGCGCAGTATATCGAGGACAGCTGGCAGGTCACGGATCGTTGGCTGGTCAAGGTGGGTCTGCGCAACGACCAGTTCACCAACTACAACGCCGGTGGCAAACCGTACCTGCGTCTGACCTCGCCGCAGTGGGCGCCTCGTGTGGGCTTCAGCTGGGACGTGGCCGGCGATTCCAGCTTTAAGGTCTACGGCAATGCGGGTCGTTACTACCTCGCCATGCCGACCAGCGTGGCGCTGCGCTCGGCCGGCTCGTCGCTGTATACCCGCACCTACTACACCTACGAGGGCATCGACGCCAATGGTGTGCCAACGGGGCTGCACCCGATCGACACCAGCGTGGGTGCCGGCAATCCGTTCTCGGCCAACGGCGAGTACGGCCAGCCGCGCGACCCGCATGTCGGCAGCGCCCACGACCTCAAATCGGAGTATCAGGACGAGTACATCCTGGGCTTCGACAAGAAGCTGGGTGACGCGTGGGTCTACGGCGCCAAAGCGACCTACCGCAACCTGCGCAACGCGATCGACGACATCGGCGATTCTCCGTCGATCATCGCCAAGATGAACAAGATGGGCATCGATCCGACTACCTATGATCCGGGTCAGATTCCGGGCAGCTTCCTGATGAATCCGGGCAAGGATGCGGTGTACTCGATCGCGAAGATCGGCGGTGGTTACTACGACGTGCCGATGAGCTGGAAGGGCGACTTCGGCTTCAATACCACCATGAAGCGCAAGTACTACGGCTTGGATATGTACTTGGAGCATCCGTTCGACGGCACGTGGTACGGCAAGATCGACTACCTGTGGTCGCGCAGCTACGGCAACAGCGAAGGTCAGGTGCGTACGGATATCGGTCAGACCGATGTGTCGGCAACGGTCGACTGGGATTATTCCCAGGTGATGGACTACGCCAACGGCGCGCTGGCCAACGATCGTCGCCATCAGCTGAAGGCCTATGGCTCGTACCAGATCGCGCCGGAGTGGATGCTGTCCGGAAACCTGGCCATCTCGTCCGGTTCCCCGATCACCTGCTTGGGTTATTACGGTCCTCAGCAGACCAATCCGGGCCTCGCCTACAACGGTGGTTATTACCACTTCTGCGGTGGCGTGCCGTCCCAGCCGGGTACCAAGCGCAATCCATGGACCTATCGTCTGGATCTGAGCGCCGAGTATCGGCCGGAGTGGGCGGGCAAGAAGCTGGCCTTCAATGCCATGGTCTACAACGTGTTCAACAAGCAGACGACGACGCAGATCTATGCGCTTGAGTCGAGCGCCAGCTACCGGCGCCCGTACGCATCGCAGACCCCGCGTTACGTCCGCTTCGGTGTCTCGTACGACTTCTGATGATCTGATGTCGTAGATACATTGCTGTATTCAGAGGCTGCCGGATTGATTCGGCAGCCTCTTTTTTTGTAATGTGCTCATCTGCTCGCGCTTCCAGGCTGCCCATGACTCTCGATCGAGAAGCCAACTTTCGAATTATCGGCACCGGGCATGCTTTTTGGATCACGGCGTGAGCCAATTCTCCTTGCTGCGCAAACGGCGCTTCGCGCCGTTCTTCTGGACGCAGGCGCTGGGGGCCTTCAACGACAATGCGTTTCGCAATGCGTTGGTGATGCTTGTGGCGTTCCAGATGGGTCTGGACGATCACGCGGTGTCGCTCTACACGAACCTTGCGCCCGCACTGTTCATCATCCCGTTCTTCCTGTTCTCCGCCACGGCGGGTCAGCTGGCCGAGAAGTACGAGAAGAGCCGGATCATTCGTTACGTGAAGCTGTTCGAGATCGGCGCGATGGCGCTGGCGGCGTACGGTTTCTACACCCACCACACTTTGTTGCTGCTGGTGGTGCTGTTCATGATGGGCGTGCATTCGACCATGTTCGGGCCGATCAAGTACGCAATCCTGCCGCAGGCGCTGAAGCCGGACGAGCTGGTCGGTGGTAACGGGCTGGTGGAGATGGGCACCCAGATGGCGATGCTGGTTGGCATGATCGCCGGCAACTCGCTGATGCTGGTGGCCGGAGTCGGACCGTTGCTGGCGTCAGGCGCAACGATCGCGGTGGCCGTGGCCGGGTACCTGGTTTGCCTGAAAATTCCGCTGGCACCGGCAACCGCGCCGGAGTTGAAGTTCAACTGGAACCCCTTCAGCGAAACCGCGCGGGTGCTTGCCATCACTCGCGCTGACCGCGCAGTTTTCAACGCAGTATTGGGCATTTCCTGGTTCTGGTTCTTCGGCACGGTATTGATCGCGCAACTGCCGATCTACACGCGCGAAACGCTGGGTGGAGATGGCTCGGTCAATACACTGATCCTGACCTTGTTTTCCATCGGTACCGGTGTCGGTGCGCTGTTGTGTGAAAAGATGTCGGGTCGACGCGTGGAGATCGGCCTGGTGCCGCTGGGTGCATTCGGGCTAACGGCTTTCGGCGTGGATTTGTACTTCGCGCGGCATGGCGTCGCGTCGATGCGCGGGCTGGACTGGTTGGCCTTCCTGCACAGCGCGGGCAGCTGGCGCATCGCGCTCGACCTTACCCTGATCGGCATGTTTGCCGGCTTCTACGTGGTGCCGCTGTTTGCCTTCGTGCAGGCGCGTGCGCCGCGCGAAAAGCTGTCGCGGATCATCGCAGGCACCAACATTCTGAATGCGCTGCTGATCGTGCTGGCTGCCGGCTTCGGCCTGGGTCTGGGTGCGCTGGGCATGGACGCGTCGCAGATCTTTCTGGCCGCGTCGCTGCTCAACGTACTGGTCGCGTGGTACATCTTCACCCTGGTGCCCGAGTTCGTGATGCGCTTCATTACCTGGGTGCTGGTGAACACTTTGTACCGGGTGCGCGCCGAAGGCGCCCAGAACGTGCCCGACGAAGGGGCGGCGCTACTCGTATGCAACCACGTCAGCTTCATGGACCCGCTGCTGCTGATGGCAAACCTGCGTCGGCCGACACGCTTCGTCATGTACTACAGGATCTTCAACATCCCGCTGCTGAGCTTCGTATTCCGCACCGCCAAGGCGATTCCGATCGCAGGTTACAAGGAAGACCCGCAGGTCCTGCAGCAGGCTTACGATGCGATCGACGAGGCGCTGGCCGCGGGCGAGGTGGTTTGCATCTTCCCCGAAGGCGGACTGACCAGTGACGGCGAAATCGCGTCGTTCCGGTCGGGTGTGGAGAAAATTCTGGAACGGCGCCCGGTGCCGGTGGTAGCGATGGCGCTACGTGGCCTGTGGGGCAGCGTGTGGAGTCGGCGTGATTCGATGCTGCATCGCTCCCGCTTGCCGCGACGTTTTCGCGCGCGGGTGGAGCTGGTGGTCGATGCGCCGCGCGCGCCGCATCAGGTCGACGCAGCGACATTGGAAGCGCGGGTACGCGAGCTGCGCGGCGACCGTTCGTAAACGCGCGGTACGGTCTCATCCGCCATCAGGCAAGAGCGATTTTCGGATCGAAGGTCAGCCGACCCAACTGCCGATCACGATCAGTGCCACCACGCTCAGCCAAGCCAGCAGGGCGCGTAGCAACGCGCTGCGCAGGCGTCGCAGTTCGGCTAGCGGATCGCCGTGTTCCTCGGCGTAACCGTCGCCGGCCTCGATGTCGATCAGCACGTCGGCCTGGGCTGCAGCACCGAGGAAGCCCGGACCGGCGCTGTACCAGCTGGTCGGTGCGGCTTGGCTGTGCCAGCGCCTCCAGGCACCGATCACGGCTTCCCAATGGCCGACCACGGCCAGGGTGAAAGTGAGCAGTTGCGCCGGCAGCCAGTCCAGCGCATTGGCAACGTAACCGGCGACGCGGTGGCTGGCCGGATCGAGCAGCAGCGTGTCGTCACGGCTCAGCGTTTGCGTCAGCCGGTACAACAACGCCCCGACCGGGCCGAGCAGGAAAAACCACAGCAGCACGGCGAAGCGCCGGCGCAGCGCGGCGTAGACGGCCGCCTCGCCCAGAGCGGGCGCGCTCCAGGTGATCAGCTGGCCATCATCGGACAGTGCCTGCGCTGCGGCTTCACGGCTGGCGCCATCCGGTGCGCGCAGTATCGCTTCCAGGTCGGTCTCGAATTCGCGTGGGCCGAGGCAATACAGCAATACCGCCAGAGCGAACAGCAGTTGCAGGAGGTCGTCCAGCGGCGATCGATCGAGCAGCCACATCACCAGCACGCACAAGGCCAAGGGCGGCAGCAAGGTTAGCACCACACGGCCAGCGCCACTGGTGTCCGCCAGCTGCATTACCCAGCGCCGGAACAATGCATCGTGGCGCCAGCGCGCCAGTTGCGGCATCACGTGCAGCAGGCCGAGGGCGATGAGGGCGACGAGCAGGGGAATGGCCATGGTGGGCGGACTCGCGGATGAAGTCCGCATTGTAAGCGAGGGGTTCGTGTATTGCCGATGGCGGTTCAATAGCAGCGGTATGTCGCGGCCGTTCTGTCGACCTCTTCGGGAGAGATGTGCGCTCCAACGAGGTGCCATGTATCGATCATCGCGGAAAGCGCGAAGCTTCCAGCGTCGCAGGAGACTGCAGTCAGCGCGGGGCGGCTTGAGCCGCGACCAGGTCGTCCAGTTCCTTCCCCGCCCGTTCGCGCAGCCAGTGCGACAGCAGTCGATACGATATCGACAGCGCCGTGGAGGGCAGGAAGCTGCCGTCGGCGAGACCCTCGATGATCTGTTGCGCGGTGAACCAGCGCGCGTCTTCCAGTTCGTGGTCGCGCATGGCGATACGGCGGGATGTCGCCGTGGCGATGAAACCGACCATCAGCGAAGCGGGCATGGGCCATGGTTGCGACGAGTGATAGCGGACTTCGTCCACGATGACGCCAGATTCCTCGGCCACTTCACGACGCACCGCGTCCTCCAGCGATTCACCCGGCTCGACGAAGCCGGCCAGGGTGGAATAGCGGCCGGGCGGCCAACCCGCCTGACGACCGAGCAGGCAGGCGTCCCCATGCTCGACCAGCATGATCACGGCCGCATCGGTCCGGGGAAAATGCAGGCGCGCGCAATCCGGATTCGTGCACTGCGCGCGATGACCGGCGGCAACCAGGTGCAGCGGTGCGCCGCAATAGGCGCAATGCCGGGTTTCGCGTTGCCAGTGCGACAGGCCCTTCGCGTAGGCGAACAGGCTGGCCTCGTCCGCCGGCAGTAGCAAGCCGGCATTGCGCAGGCTCAGGCGACGCGCATCGAGCGCGGTCTCCAACGTTTCGGCGGGTGTGGAATCGTCCAGCACCAGCATGAAATGCGGGCGTTGCCCGGCGATGCCGAGCAGGGTGGCGGGCGAATCGCCAAGCCATTGTTCGCGCTCGCCGGCGTCGAGCCAGCGCAAGGCCTCGCGGTCGCGCTGCATGAAAGCTTCGCCGGTGGTGTCCAGCAGCAGGTAACGCGCATCCGCCGAACGAGCCTGTTCGGTAAGCCACGGGGACTCATCGCGTCGTTCGGCGATCCGGTCCAGGACCAGGCTGAGTCCGGCGAATATGTTGGTATGCGGCAATGTGGCCCGATCCATCAGCGCTTCTCAGATGGAGAACGAAGAACCGCAGCCGCACGTGGTCTTGGCGTTCGGATTGCTGATGACAAATTGCGACCCGCTGAGGTTTTCGGCGTAGTCGACCTGCGCGCCAGTGAGATATTGCAACGACAGTGGATCGCACAACAGGGTCACGCCCTCCCGCTCGATCGCGAAATCGTCCTCGGCCTGGGCTTCATCGAAGGTGAAACCGTACTGGAAACCCGAGCAGCCACCCCCGCTGATGTACACCCGCAACTTCAACGCCGGATTGCCTTCCTCGGCAATCAGCTCGTGCACCTTGTGCGCGGCGGCGGCGGTGAACACCAGTGGTGCTCCGCTGCTGCGGTAATCGGGGATGGCGACAAAAGTTTCCATGGTCAACTAGATGGGGCCGTGACTGACAGGTACAAGCATACCGCCTCAGGCCGGCACCGCCTCGTCGAGCTCGGCATCCGGTGCCGGCAATTCGCGCTGTGCCTCATCGGCCTGGCGCGAGATGCGACCGTTGACCTGGGCGCCGGCGGCCATTTCCAGCGTGTGATAACGCAGGTCGCCATCGATGCGCGCCTGGGGCGCCAACTCCAGCCGGGCGCTGACGTAGACGTCGCCAGTCACGTGACCGTTGATTACCGCCTGCGGCACGTGGATTTCGCCGTGCACGTGACCATGCTCGCTCAGCGTGAACATGGCATCGTCGCCTTCGGCCAGCACGGTGCCTTCGATACGGCCATCCAGATGCAGCGCGCCGCTGAAGCGAAGGTCGCCGCGGATCACCGTGCCGCGGGCAATCAGGCTGGTCTCATGGCTGTTGTTGCTGCGATCGTTGCGTTTACGGTTGAGCATCGTGATCCCCCTGGGCTGTGGTGATGTTGCCGCTCAATGCGGCGCCCCATGCGACGGCTCGGTCGACCGGTTCGCCGCCAGTGGGCTGGATGTGGACACGCAATCGTGTCGGACGAAAACCCGCCGGCAGCACGATGGTGCCGTGCAATTGCTGGAAATAAGTGAAGCGGAACGGCAGGCCGTCCTTCTGTGAGGCATCGCCCAGCGCGGCCCAGTCCAGCCGCGCCACCTTGTCGCCGCGCAGGCCTTCCACGCTGACCAGCGCGTTGCCGGATATCTCGTCGCCGCGCTTGGCGTTCTGGGTCAGGCTGAGTGCCAGGTTCCAGCCGCGCGAACCCGTGATCGGCTGCAGTTTCACTTCCTGCAGCTTCAGCCCCTGGCGTTGGGCATCGCCGCCGACGAGCCGGGAGTAGAAGCCCAGGTCCGCGCGCAACCCACTGAGTTCTTCCTCGCGCTGGGCCAGGGTGCCGCGCAGCGATCGGGTGGCGACATCATTGACCTGGGCGGCGCGTTGCAGGTTGGCAACCTGCTGCTTGAGATCGGCGATCTGGCCAAGCAAGGCGCCTTGCTGGCGCTTGTCGACGGCTGCCGGTGTATTGGCATGCCGGCCCGAGAACCCGGCCAGCACACCCACCACCAGCAGACTCCCCAGCCAGGCCAGTCCCAACCACAGCCAGCGCCGACGATGGCCGACGTCATCATGCCGGCGCACGACGAAGCGCGGTGGTGGTCGTGAAGCCATGCAGGCCGCCTTGGGGAAAACCGAAGGTATAGCCCCGGCGTGATGACAACGTCAAGGAACGGGTGCGCGCTTCGACGTGAAGCGGCATCCGGGACGCCGTATGCGGTGGCTCAACTCTGCATCTTGCTCTGCAGATAACGCTCCGCGCCGATGTCCTTGACCAGGCTGAACTGGGTTTCCAGCCAGTCGATGTGCTCTTCCTCGTCGTGCAGGATGTCCTTGAACAGGTCGCGACTGATGTAGTCGGCAATGCCTTCGCTGTGGGTGATCGCCTCGCGCAGATCCTTCACTGCGGCCAGCTCAAGATCCAGATCGCCCTGCATCGACTCCAGCGCATTTTCGCCAATGCGCAGCTTGCCCAGGTGCTGCAGGTTTGGCAGGCCATCGAGGAACAGGATGCGTTCGATCAGATGATCGGCGTGCTTCATCTCCTCGATCGATTCCTTGTATTCATGCTCGGCCAGTTCGCTGTAACCCCAGTCCTTGAGCATGCGGTAATGCAGGAAATACTGGTTGATCGCGGTCAGTTCGTTGTAGAGCACCTTGTTGAGGAACTCGATGACCTTGGCATCACCTTTCATGGCCTTTCTCCCATCGTCGGACAACGCGGACTATACAAAGTCCGTGCGCAGATCGACGGAATGCGAATGGCAATGGTTTGCCCGTGCGTTCGGAGCGCGATGACGCTTCGGCGATGGGGCTGTCCGAACGGGAAAAAGGAGGCGGCGAAAGGCTCAGGCGGCGGCTAGCGGGAACCGGGCAAGCACCTGCGACACGGCGTTGTCGAGCGTGCTGCGGGCTTCCTGCTCGCAACAGCCGCAGCAATCCGAGCAGCCGGTACGCGCCTGCAGCTCGGCAAACGAATGCACGCCATCGGCCGCCTCGCGACGGATGTCATGATCGGTGACGGCATTGCACATGCAGATATACATGGCGCATATAAGAACGCGAATGCGAATGATTGTCAACAATAGAATGGAGGTGTCCGGAGTCCGTTCAGGCCGCCGCACGGCCGGGACCCGGTCCGGTGGGTGGCACATCGGCATTGTCCCGCGGCGGCAAGGTGCCCAATTCCACGCTGAACAGATCTTCGACCAGCGGGGCAAAATGGCGCAGTGCCCGCTCGTAGACCTGCCGCTTGAAATTAACCACATGCGCGGCGGGGTACCAGAAATCGACCCAGCGCCACAGGTCGAATTCCGGCTTGTCGCAGGCATCCAGTTTCAACGCCTCTTCGCCGCTGACCAGCTTGAGCAGGAACCACACCTGCTTCTGGCCGATGCAGGTGGGACGCTGATGATGACGCACGTAGCGGCTGGGCAGGCGATAGCGCAACCAGCCGTGGGTCGCAGTGATGACCTCGACATGGTGCGCGGCCAGCCCGGTTTCCTCTTCCAGCTCCCGATACATCGCCTCCAGCGGCGTTTCGTCCGAGCGCATGCCGCCCTGCGGGAATTGCCAGCCGTCACGATTGACCCGGCGCGCCCAGAACAGCTGGCCGTCTGCATTGAGCAGCACGATCCCTACATTCGGTCGATAGCCATCCACATCAATCATGTCGCCTCCTGGAGTCCCACGGCGGTTCCCGCCGGCAAGACCGCGTACCATTCCGTGACCGATTCAACCACAGCGCGCAAAGCAGCGGCAAGCTGCAGACTTGAACCTGTCGGGCTACACGACTACACTGCCGCGCCCCGCCCGTATCGTTCTGATCCGGCATGGCGGGATTCCTCATGGCTATGTAGCTCAGCTGGTTAGAGCACAGCACTCATAATGCTGGGGTCGGTGGTTCGAGTCCACCCATAGCCACCACTTCTTTGGCACATAAGGCCATCAGGTGAAAACAGGTAACTCCGTGTAATTGCGGAGTTTTTATGTGCCGGTGACCGCCATCCGGCCCCTGGATCCCGCCAATGAACGGTCCCGCGTAGCACCGATCACGGTGCCGTACCGCTTGTAGAATACGGCCATGGATATCTTCAAAGTCTTCACTCTGGAAGCCGCCCACCGCCTTCCCAACGTTCCGGACGGGCACAAATGCGCTCGGTTGCATGGTCATTCGTTCCGCATCGAGCTGCATTTAACGGGTGAGCCTGGAGCGGACACAGGCTGGGTGATGGACTTCGGCGATCTCAAGGTGGCCTTTCAGCCAATCTACGATCAACTCGACCACCACTACCTCAATGATATCGAGGGGCTGGACAATCCGACCAGCGAGCGACTGGCCATCTGGATCTGGGAGCGACTCAAGCCTCGGTTGCCGCTGCTTTCGGAGATCGTGGTGCACGAGACCTGCACGTCAGGCTGTCGTTACCGGGCGCCTCGGTAACGTTAGGCATTCCGCATCGCTGACAATCGGCGCTGCCTGAAATTGCCATGCTGACGACATGCATTTGGCGGCGAAGCCATTCATGAGATGTGCGCCATGGGTTGTCGTGCAGCGACGAGCAAAGTGAGATACCCGAACGCCCTGCAATCAACGGTTCGATTCGGCATACGGCGACATTTCGCCTTCAGCACGCCGTTGCTCCAGTAGATGGAGCTTCTCCCATCGGCTTCCCCCAACGGTCAAAACAGTGCATTTGCCGTATCCGTGCATGCTCTTGCCGGATTCGCACCATGCCTTGCCGGATACGCCTAGAGCGATGCCGGATCGGCGTATTGCGAAAGTAATCCACGCGTTTCAATGATCCCCGACAGCGCCTCAATGCATGGCATGGCGCATGTGGACTATCGGCGACCGAGCTGTATCGCGCCGGTCGCTTTATGGGTCGTTAGCAACGGGGGCATCACTAATGAATCGCATCTATCGTCTGGTCTGGTGCCGGCCCCTTGGGGCCATGGTGGCAGTTTCCGAATTGGCTTCGTCGAAGCGGTCTGCAGGCTGTTCGCGTCAAAGCGTGGTCGGCAAGCCTGCACTCTTGTTGTCTTTGGCCATCCTCGGGGCGCTCGGCATCCTTCACGCGCCAGCGGCGTTCGCGCAGGATTCCCGCTTGGCCGATCTGCAGTCGTTGATGGCCAAATATGACAACACGCATCCGGCTCCGCCGGTCCAGGCGGATGTCCAGGCCATCGAGCCTCGCACTTCGTTGTCGGCTGCTACCGTGATGGGTTCTTCGGCATCTGCTGGCCCGTCGCAGCGATATCACAGTGGCACGCACGCCATCGCCTCGGCGCGTGTTGCGGCCACCAGCGCGCCGGCTGCACTGAAAGTCGGCATGCATACCGAAGTGGCTCGAGTGGCTACTCTCTCGACAAAGGCAAAGCTTGACGCCAGGGTTGTTGGTGCGCCCGTTGCTGAAATCACGCAATCACTTGCTGCCGTGGCAAAGCCGGCAACCGCGTTGTTGCAGCCGGTGGCGACGCTCACCAGAGGGGCCACATCGGAAAAATCGACGGCATCGGTCACGCAGTCCGTGATGGCTTCCGATCGTCGCTTGGTCCACGGCACGAAGGCCGCCAAGAGCAACCCCGTCTACATTGACATCGTCGATGACGAAGAGGACGCAAAGGACGCCACGTCGACATCGGCCACTTCGTCGACCGCATCAAGCATCAGTACTACATCGTCGAGCTTCGCTTCGCGGTCGACCTCGCTTCTGCCGACCCTGTCGAACTTGTTCGCGATGCCGGACGCGATCACACCGCAGGCAGTACCCGTGGTGCCCGCCCCGGGACCGACGCCTACAGGCCTGATCGTCGGCAATGACGGTGTGGTTGGTACGGCGAGCCAGCTGCTGGGTACCACCACCAACAGCCTGTTCAACAACAGCAGCGGCTACGTGACCAATGGCAGCCTGAAAGTAAACAACACCAATTTCACCCAGGGCTATTCCACCCTGAGTCTGCTCGGGCTGCCGTTGCTCAACCTGACCCCGGTAGGCACCCTGTTGACGACTGCCGATGGTGCCGTCGTTGGTGGCACCGGCATCAACTCGCACTTGACGCTGCTAGGCGGCGTTACCTCCGACAGCTACATCACCAATATCAACAATGGTGCCGCGGGTGGGCTGCTAGGCCTGGTATTGCCAACGAATGCGCCAGCATGGGCGGCCACCTGCTTGAACGTCCTGGGTGTACTGCAGGAATCCTGCTGGGGGGTGAACGCGGCGCAGGACTACCAAGTGCTGGTCGGCGATGGCGCATCGGCCAACGGCTCCAAGGAAGTTGTCATCGGCACCAATGCCACACATACCCTGGCGCCCGTGGATGCCAGCACGGCGTTCCCCGGCGCCGGTACCAACGATCCGAACAATCCCTCCGGCGTTCCGACGGCGGATTACGCTGCGCGTCTTGGTCATTCGGTCGTCATCGGTGACGATGCGTCGGGCACGGCCAACGCACAAACCATCATCGGCGCAGAGGCCACTTCGAGTGTGGCCAACAGTGTGTCACTGGGCTACCAGTCCGCGGCCAACCGTGGCGCAGTGGCTGGCTACACGGCCTATGGTCTTGCCGCGCCGCAAAATTCCGCCGGTGAAGTCTCCGTCGGCGCTCCCGGCAAGGAGCGCCAGATCACCAACGTGGCCGCAGGCCGCGATGCAACTGACGCAGTCAACGTGGCGCAGCTCGAGGGCGTCTCGGCCGTGGCCGGTAATTCGGTGCAGTACGACGATGCGACCAACCAGACGGTGACCCTTGCCGGCCCAGCCAGCACGGATGGTGGCGTCACCGGCGGCACCACCATCAGCAATGTACATGCGGGCGACCTCAGCGCCACCAGCACCGATGCCGTGAACGGTTCGCAGCTGTTTGCCACCAACCAGAACGTCACCAACCTCGGCGACATCATCACCGACGTCGCCGGTGATACCAGCACCACGTATGTCACCAACAACGGGCGCGGCGTGAAATACGTGCGCACCAACGACACGGGCTTGCCTGCGGGTGATGCGCACGCCACTGTTGCCGGCGCCACGGCTCTGGGCTACAACGCCACCGCCAGCCAGGAACAGAGCGTGGCCATTGGCCGCGATTCACTGGCCGACGGCAGCACCCTGGGTACGGTGGCGTACAACCCGAGCACCACCGCCGTGATCGCGGGCACCACCCCGGCCGGCGAAGTGAGCATCGGCAGCGCCGGCGCGGAACGTCGCATTACCAATGTGGCCGCGGGCGCAGGCAGCACCGATGCGGTGAACGTGAGTCAGCTGGCCGCCGTGGCCAGTGACCTCGACAATCTCGGCAACACCGCGGTGCAATACGACGACAGCAGCAAGACCAGCGTAACGCTGGCCGGTCCGTTCAGCGCCGATGGCGGCGTTACCGGCGGCACCACCATTAGCAACCTGCATGCAGCTGACCTCAGCGCCACCAGCACCGATGCGGTGAACGGTGCACAGCTGTTTGCGACCAACAACAGCATCACCAATGTCTACGACGGCGGCACCAAGTATTTCCACTCCAACAGCTCCGGTACGGACAGCGCGGCGACCGGTGCGGACAGCGTGGCGATCGGTACCGGCGCCACGGCCAGCAATGCCGACGACGTCGCACTTGGTGCCCACTCGGCAACAGACGCGCTGCATACCGGTGACTTGGCGTTCTTCGGCGGCAGCGCGGCGGGTTCCGGATCCTCGGTACTTTCGGTGGGTGCGCTCGGACAGGAGCGGCAAATCCAGAACGTGGCCCCCGGCGTGGTGACGGCGGCATCCACCGATGCAATCAACGGGTCGCAGCTATATTCGGTAGTAACAGGTGTCGACACGCTCGGCTCGTCGTTCGCCAGCTCGCTCGGCGGCAGCTCAAGCTACGATTCCACTACCGGTGCGGTTACTGCAGACCTGAACTACGGTGGCAGCAGCTACGACTCGGTGCAGAACGTGCTCAACGCGTTGACGGGTGGCGGCAACAGCCAGGGCATCAAATACTTCCATGCCAACTCCACCCTGGCTGACGCTGATGCCAGCGGCACCGACAGCGTAGCCGCGGGTCCGGCAGCCAGCGCCAGCGGCGCGGACAGTGTGGCGATGGGCAACGCAGCCGATGCCAGCGCCGATGGCGCGCTCGCGCTCGGTGCCGGCGCCATCTCCAGCATGGCCAACAGCGTCGCGCTTGGCGCCGGCTCGGTTACCTTGGTGGGCGCACAGGCCAGCTACACGGGATACGGCCTCACTGCACCGCAGACTTCACTCGGCGAAGTCAATGTGGGTAATCGCCAGATCACCGGTGTGGCGGCGGGGTCGGCGGCAAACGACGCGGTGAACGTCGAGCAGCTGCAGGCCGTCGACAACCAGGTTCAAGCGGTCGACAAGTTGGCGGTGAAGTACGACGCCGACACCTCAGGTAATGCAACCAACACCATCAGCCTGACGGGTGCCGGTAGCGGTGCCCCGGTAACCATCACCCACTTGGCCGCTGGCGCTGAAACCGCGGCCAGCAGCGATGCCGTCAATGGTTCGCAGTTGTGGCATTGGACCCAGGACACCACCAACGTCTACAGCAACACCAGTCTGTACAACGACATCACCAACCTCAGTCAGGGCTCGGGCAAGGTCAAGTATTTCAATGTCAATTCGACCTTGGCCGATTCCACCGCTGGCGGCTCCAATGCGATCGCGGTTGGGCCAGCCGCCTCGGCCAGCGGCACCAACACTGTTGCCGTGGGCAATGGTGCCATCGCCACTGCCGACAATTCGGTGGCGCTCGGTGCCGGTTCGGTGGCGGACAGGGCCAATACCGTGTCGGTGGGCAGCAGCGGCAGCGAGCGGCAGATCACCAATGTCGCGGCAGGTACTACCAATACCGACGCGGTCAACCTGGGTCAGATGAAGGCCACGGTGACTGCTGCCGGCAAAGGCAGCGTGCACTACGACACCAAGACCAACGGCGATATCGACTACAACAACGTGACGCTCGGCAATGGCAGCGGTGACACCGGCATCCATCACGTGGCGGCGGGTGTGGCTGATACCGACGCGGTCAACGTCAAACAGGTCAACGACGGCATCCGGCAGGCGGTCAACTGGGCCAACTCCTACACGGACCATCGCATCGAGCAGTTTGGCAACCGTGCCAACGCCGGCGTGGCGGCAGCGATGGCCATGGCGGGCTTGCCGCAAGCCTATGTGCCAGGCAAGAGCATGGCGTCCGTCTCTGCCGGTTCGTTTCGCGGCGAATCCAGCTTGGCGATCGGCGTTTCCACCATCTCCGATGGCGGTCGCTGGGTCTACAAGCTGAGCGGGTCGACGGATACCCGAGGAGACGCTGGCGTAACGATCGGTGCCGGCATGCAGTGGTAGGGCAGCGGCGATGTGAAGAATCAAGATGCAACCGGAATGGAATGGAGGGGGCAATGATGCAAACCATGAAATGGCGCAATTTGACATGGCCGGTGGTGCTGGCGAGCGTGGTGTTGGCTGCGGGATGCAGCACGGTGGGCCACGACGCGAGGCCGGCTGACGGCGACGGAACCACTGACGTGAGTTTCCCCGATCCGTCGCACGCGACGATGCCAGAGGGCATTTTTGTCAACATCGAAAACCTGCGAAAAATCGCTCCGGGTATGACCAAGGCGCAACTTCGCGACCTTCTCGGCGCCCCGCATTTCAACGAAGGTGTCCTGGGCGTGCACACCTGGAATTACATCTTCGATTTCCGCAAAGGCGATGGCGACTACTTCAGCTGCCAGTACCAGGTGCAGTTCGACCGGAACAAGCAGGCCGAAAGCTTCCACTGGAAGCCCGAATCATGCAAATCCGTGCTCGATCGCAACGAACCCGTCGCCAAAGTGCCGGCGCCGGTAGCCTTGCCGAAGGAACCGATCCGGTTGTCGTCCGACGCCTTGTTCGACTTTGACAGCGCCAACCTGAAGTCAGAGGGACGCGACAACCTATCCCACGTGTTGCAGCAGATCCGTTCGGCCAGTGGTGTGCAAGACATCTTGATTGTCGGTTACACCGACCGTATTGGAAGCGATGCCTACAACCAGAAACTGTCCCGGGAACGCGCCGATGCCGTGCGCAAGTACCTGGCCGATGGCGATGTTCCAGTCAACGCCATGCAAATCGAGGGACGCGGTGAGGCGGATCCGTTGGTGCAATGCAAAGACGAGTCCAGCCGCACCGCCCTGATTGACTGCCTTGCGCCGAACCGAAGGGTGGAGTTTTCAGGGACGGCACGCCCCTGACACACATATGAAAAGTCTGTCCTGATCGGCACCGTGGGCGATACACAGCAGTGTGTCGGTCTACCGTCTCTCGCCCCCCCTTGCGACGTGTTCTCACGGTGCCGATCAGGACAGACTTGGACAAAACAAGTCCCGTTTCGCTCCGCCCACCAGCGAACCCTCTTCTTGCGCGATCAATCGGGGATCGGCATGGCAATCAGCTGCTACGGCTCTATTCGGAAAGTGAGGTGGCGGGAGCCGCTGCGGCATCGCTTGTGTGTGCATCGTCCCGGTTCCGCTTTATCGGTCGGCCTCGATCATGGTGCTCCAGTGACCGCGCGCGTAGACGAGACCCTGCTAACTGGACATAGACAGCGAGTCGTCCAACGGAGTGCGCATCAGCGTGTCGCGTGGCAATTCACCAAACACGCGGCGGTAGCTGTCAGCAAAGCGCGACAGATCCCACAGTCCGCAGCTCAGGGCCACCGATTTGACCGAGCGCCGGCTGACATCGGACGACGCCAGGCTGCGGCACGCGGTGCACAGGCGCAGCATCGAAAGATAGCGATTGGGCGACAAGCCCAGCAGATCCTCGAACGCGTAGCGCAGCGTCCGCTCGCTGACGCCGGCGGCGTTGCACATCTCGGTAACGTAGATATCAGTGCGCAGGTTGGCGCGCATGTATTGCTCGGTGCGCTGAAAAATGAGGTAGTGCTTGCGCCGCGCGCGCGAGCATTTGGGCAGATCCTCCGCCGTCGCCCCGAGGCTCGCCATCAGATGCTGGTCGAGCAATGCATCGATGTCGACCGTGGCGGTATTGCCACTGACGGGCAGCGGCATGCCCTGGATCAGCTGCTGCCTGACACCTTCATAGAGTTTCCCCAGTTGTTTCGCAGGCGCGCTGTCGCCCAGCTTGAACAACGTATGCAATCGCGGTGGCACATCCATCCCGTGAGCATCGAACGTCGCCAGTTTTTCCTGCAACCGCTCCAGTGGCAACATCATCAAGGTGAGTCGGGTCCCGGCGCTGAACTTGAACTCGCTGATGCCATCGGGCCGCATCGCAAAAACCATGCCCGAACTCAGTGCAAGGCCATGGCACCAGCTGTCGTCACCGGTGTGATGAATGTAGCCGAGCAAACACCAGGTAGTTGGCAGAGTCAGTCGTGCGCGAAACGGAAACGCGCTTTCAGCGCTGCAGAAAAGCGCCGTGCCCTGGGTCGAGGTGTCGATGATCGCCCGCGGTCCTTCGGCGTGGAGCAACACCATTTCCAGATTACAAACCCTGAGTGTCCCACTGAGAGAAATCAGGTCGCAGGGCAACAGATTGCCATCTTCCTTGGTGCCCATGATGCTTGAGCGCTCCCCCTGATCCGACCGCTGCCGGTCTGAGCAGATCCGGCAATGTTCCTTCCATCGTGTCGATGTTGATCTGAATGCTGGAGGGACGGTTGCACGTATTCGGCAAATTTGTCGGCAACGCCAGTCGATTAAAATAATTGTGATGTTCATCACAAAAGAATGATGCGAAGTTTGCCGAATTTGTATGTCGAGCGCATACGAAAGAGCAGAGGATGTGCTACAGCAACGCTGGCTGATGGATATCGGCAGGGAAGGGGATTCAAATGGATGTCGCATCTGCTGCGTGTCAAACGCAGACTCGTTCGCACTCTTTGCTGGTGCGTCGACTTGGTGATCCCGCCAGCTTCGCTGGCACATCTGTACTGGTTTGTCGCTCGCTGGCGGCCCGCTTTTTCGTGTCGGTCTGTACCAGCCGTAGTTCACTACCGCGGCATCCGATCAGACGCCATCCATCACGATGCAAAGCAGATTCGGGTGCGCCGCGCTGCGGCAAACCCGTGGGTATCCCGAACCAGCGTGATATTGGCTGAGGCCGTTCGGGACAGGGCAACTGAGGAGCTGCGCGCTCCACGAGGGAAACAGGATGAACACTTCAATTCGTAAATTTTTGCGGGAAGAAGACGGCATTACGGCGCTGGAGTACGGCATTTTGGCGGCGCTGGTGGCCGCGGCACTTGTGGCCGTATTTTATCCGGCTTTATCAGAAATGTTCACCACGCTTTTCGGCAAACTTACGACTCAGGTGGATAAGGTCGGTACGTAGTCAGCGTGATCGCACGTAACTGTAATATTCAAACCCGCTTGCCGTGCGAAATGTTCTCGTAAGAAAGACATTTTTCCGACAATTGGACCCCTCCCGGGAAAAGGACTTGGCTAGCCGGCTTTATTTAATGGAGCTACAAATGCAGCTTCCATTGCACGTGCTGGTTATTGCTATCTGCGTGCTGACCATGGCTGGCGATTTTTGGGAGCGCAAGGTTCGCAATAATTGGCTGGTGGGCGCATTGATTTTTGGTGCGGGGTGGATGGTCTGGTGTTGGGCTCGGGGCATTGCAGGCCCGCCATGGCCTGCCATGCTCGGGTTGTTGATGGGTCTGGTGGTCTTGTTGCCGTTTTACATCTTGCGGAGCATGGGTGCCGGGGACGTGAAGCTATTCGCCGTACTTGGCTTCCTTATGGGCGCCAAGGCACTACTGCCAATATGGATTATTGCAAGCCTGATTGCGGGAGCTCATACAGTCCTTCTCATCATGTCCAGAATGAGTATTTGTCTGGCTGTAGTGAATGTGCTGAAAATTCAAGCCGAGAAGTCTTCATTGTGGCAGCGCGTTTTGACTGCACGACAAGGACGCAGGGGTTTGCCGTATGCCGCCTATATGGGCATCGGCGCATTGGTGACGTTGTACGTACCAAATTTGGTGCATTGGTGAAGATAATGAGCGCCGCAAATGGCAGGCAATGCGAAGTGAAGCGCCGCCCGATGGGCAGTATGGGTGTGTTGCAACGTTGTGCGAGCGCACGGCAACGCAGTCAGCGCGGCGTCGTCGCGCTGGAGTTCGCCCTGGTTTTTCTTTTTGGCATGTTGCCGCTGTTGCTGTTGACGGTTTCCGGCGTGCTGATTTTTGCTGCCCAGCAGTCGCTCACGCTCGCGGCGGCCAATGGTGCGCGCGCAGCGTTGCGCCATGGCACTACCGGCTCCATCGCGGAGCGGCGGCAATCGGCTTGTCAGGTGGCGGCGCAATCCATGGCCTGGCTGTTGACGTTTTCCGGCAGCACGCCCGATTGCACGAACGCGCCGATCGTGGTCACGAGCGCAACGTGTGACGGGGTGACCTGCGTCACGGTGGCGACTTCATTTGATTACGACAAACACCCTTTCCTTCCGGGCACCGCCATCGTCTATGGCTGGGTCTTGGGTCGGTCTCTTACCAGTTCCGCCACGGTCCAACTCGATAGCACTGATACCTGAAGGATGCGACTGCATTCTGGAGATGTCTCGATGCAAAAAATCACTCGCATGGCAGCCTTGTTTTTGGTCGCCGTTGCCGTTGTGCTGGCGATTGTCGCGTTCGGTATTGGGCATCGCGCCAAGAATACGGCCGTGCCCGTCGCAATAGCGCCTGCTGCTGGAATCGGTCCAGCCGCAGCGCCAGCGCAGCGACAAGGTGTCCCCGTGGTGGTGGCCGCGACCGCGCTCACAGCGGGTACGCCGATCAGCGCGTCAGCGTTGGCCTTGGCGCAATGGACACAGCGACCGGCGGGCAGTTTTGCCGATACGGGTGCTGTAGCGGGCAACGTGCTGCTGGTGGATGTTCCGGCCGGTACGCCGCTGACTGCAAAGTTGTTGTCCAGCGGGGTGGCGATGGCGCTCAAGCCCGGCGAGCGCGCGATGGCGGTGCCGGTGGATGAGCAGGCAGGCGCCGGCAACCGTGTCCTGCCAGGTGATTATGTCGACGTTTTTTTGAGCCTGAAGACCACGCAGGCAGCTGGTTATGGCAAAGAGCCGGTCGACCAGACACAGACCCGCCTGTTGCTGTCGCGCTTGCGCGTGCTGGCCTACGGCACGAAGGACCTGCCCGCCAAACCTGGCACCGGGCCGACCAGCGATGCGAACAAGGCTGCCGCGGACAAAGACGCAGCATCCTCCTCCTCGCGCAGCCAGGATGAATCGCGGTCCGTGGCGCACACCGCCGTGCTGGCCGTTCCCGTCGAAGACGCGGATCGTCTGTTGTTGGGCGTGCAGAACGGCAAGCTGGCGCTGGCCGTACGGTATCCCGATGACAAGGGTCAACCGGATCACGGTCTGTTTTCGCAACCGCGACCGGTGCTGTCGCCGCGCGTCGATCTCAGCGCGGAGCAGAAGCAGCTGCTGGATACACCGGAAAACTACGCCTATGCCGGCATCAATGGTGCGGGCTTGGCTGGTGGCGACCATGTAACGCCGAAACCGTCACGCTCGCGGCATGCCACTGCATGGTCCTCCGGCGTGGAGATCATCCGCGGCTCCTCAGCGGATACACCGCGCAATCGGACCAACCGGCTATGACACGACGGACAGTGGCCATGATCATTCTTCCTGCCTTGGCGCATTGGCTGCGCCGAGTGCTGTGCGTTGGCCTGGCCTCCGCATCGCTGGCGCCCGCGGCATACGCCGTGACCAACGAAGCCCGCGTGCTCGAACTGCAGACTCATGAGCAACGTCCGTGGCGTTTGCCGAGCGACCTGGAGCGGGTGGCGATTGCCGATCCGGCAGTAGCCGACCTGGTGATGCTCAAGGGCCGGCGTGATGCCCTGCTGGTTGGCAAGAGCCCGGGTCAGACCACTTTGCTGTTTTGGCACCGCGGCGATGCAACGCCGCAGAGGATGGTGGTGCAGGTGCGCAGTGCACTGCAGGCACAATTGCAGGACGGCACCGGCGCGCAACTGTCGGTACACGATGGCAATGCGCTGCTGCAGGGCAGCTCGCCCAGCGTGCTCGATCACGAGCAAACCCGCGACGCGGCGGTGCAAGTGGTCGGCGACAAGGGCACGATTGCCGACACCTCGACTGTCGCCAGCGGCGGTGTAGTGCAGGTAGAAGTGAAAATCGTGGAGTTCAACAAGACCGCGTTGCGCCAGCTGGGCTTGAACTTCGCCAACACCAATGGGGGTTTCACCTACGGCATGACCGGTCCCAGCAGTGGCAGTGGCAGCAGCGGCAGCGGCAGCGGCAGCGGCAGCGGTTCGACCGGAGCGGTCTCGTCCGCGTTCAACCTGGTGGCCAGGTCCATCCCCGGTAAGTGGAATGCCAGCGTCAATCTTCTGGCCAGCAATGGCATGGCCCGGGTGCTGGCCGAACCCACCCTGGTGGCGTTGTCCGGTCAAAGCGCCAGCTTCCTCGCCGGTGGCGAGCTGCCGATACCCGAGCCTCAGGGCCTGGGTACCACCACCATCACCTATAAATCATTCGGCATCGGTCTGACCGTGACGCCGACCGTGCTGTCGTCCAGCCGGATCGCCCTGAAAGTAGCGCCGGAAGCCAGCGATCTGGACTATTCCAACGGGGTCACTCTCGATGGTGTAACCGTGCCGGCGATCACCACCCGGCGTGCCGACACCACGGTGGAGCTCGGTGATGGCGAGACGTTCGTGATCGGCGGACTGGTCAGCCAAAACACCATAAGCCAGGTCAGCAAGATCCCGTTGCTGGGCGATATCCCGATCATCGGTGCGTTTTTTCGCGACCTCAAATACCAGAAAGAGGACAAGGAACTGATGATCATCGTGACACCGCATCTGGTGAAACCCTTCGCCAAGGGCACCACCGTGCCATTGCCAGGACAGCGCGAGGCGCAACCGAATCATCCGGTGTGGGGTTCGTTCCTGCTCAATCCGGCGGGATCGGATCAGCTGCCGGGATTTTCGCGCTAAGCGGGGATCGATGAACACGCACGCCCCCATTTCGCTGTTTCCCAAACGTCAACCGGAGCCCGGTGTGGAACTCCTGTTCTACTCGCCAGACGAAAAGCGTGCGCACCGCCTTTCCGCCCGCCTGCGGAACCTGGCAAGCGTGCGTTGGGCTGATACCCGCACGGCGATGAGCACGGTCTCGCCTCCGCCGCAACGAGGTTCGCCGCTGGTGTTGCTGGACTATTCGCCCGATACCGTCGAGGAGTCCTCGGCGTTGGCCCGCCGGCTTATGTCACGAGCGCCGGGTGTGTCACTGATCGGTGTGGGTTCCACCCGCGAGGATCAGGCGGTAGGAGTACTGGCTGCCTTGCGCGTAGGTGTACATGACTTTCTCGATCTGGATGCCACGGATGACGAGATCCGTACGCTGCTCACCCACGTGCAGGTGCAGATCCCGCCAGCACCGGTGACATTGGCGCCCGCGCCGCGCGCGCGCGGACGCATGGTGGTGTTGCTTGGTGTACGCCCCGGCGTCGGCACAAGCACGCTGGCCGCGCACCTGGGTGCGTTGGCACTGCCTTGCGCGCCCGCGCCCGCGCCCGCGGAAAGGCAAGCGTTGCTGTTGGATCTCGGTCGCCCGGCCGGGGACGTTTCGCTCTATCTGGGGGTGGAAAGCGGATTCCACTACGACGATGCACTGCGCAGTGCGCGACGTATCGACGCGACCCTGATCCGCACCGCACTGGGCCACCACATCAGTCGACTGCTGCTGCTTTCACAGGCTGCCGGTACCTTGGAGCCGCCCCGTGCCGATGCCGACCTGGAAACCTTGATCGGTCATCTGCGCGAGCATGTCGACGCGTTGCTATGCGACGTTGGCGGCCTGGCGGTGACACAGATCCCGGCCGTGCTGTTGCGTGAGGCGGACGAGATCTGGCTGATCGCCGACCAGGCGATCGGCTCGGTGGTTTCGCTGGATGCCGCGCTGCGCGAGTTAGAGCGTCTTGGCCTGCGCGATCAGCGTCTTTCGCTGGTGATCAACCGGTACGACGAAGACAGTGGCGTGCCCGCCGTGCAGATCGCCGAGCGCTTCAAACTGCCGTTGCTGGCAGTACTGCCGGAACGCGCGCGCGTCTTGCGCGGCAGCGCCAATCAGGGCCAGTTGCTGCACCAGGTTGCACCGCGCGATCCGTATGTGCGCGCGCTGAAACCGTTGCTCGAAAAATTCCTTGGAAAACCCTCCCCGACGGTCGGGCCGGCCGGCTGGACACAGTGGATACATCGTATGGGGGGCTTCCGATGGAAGATCGGGTAATTCTTTTCGAACAGACGCAGCAGTTTCAGGATGTGCTGTCCGCGGCACACGAATTCCTGTTGAACCGAATCGAGGATCAACACCTCGATATCGCTTCGTGGTCGACCGAGACCGCGGCCAAGTACGTGGATATCGAAACAACGACCTTCGTGCAGGAATGGCGCATTCCGATCAACGAGTCCGAAATGCGCACGGTGGCAACGGCACTGGTCAAGGAGTTGACCGGTTTCGGCCCGCTGGACGATTTGCTGGCCGATCCGGAAGTAGAGGACATCCTGGTCAATGGCTACGAGGACGTGTACGTGTCGCGTCGCGGCATGCTGCAGCGTGAGCCTATTCGCTTTGCCGACAACCGCCACCTGTTGCGCATCGTTCGGCGCATCCTGGCGCCACTGGGTCGCCGGCTGGACGAGGGCAATCCGATGGTCGACGCACGGCTGCCCAACGGCGGTCGTCTTAACGCCATCATCGAGCCACTCTCGGTAACCGGACCGAGCCTGTCGATCCGCAAGTTTCGCCAGGATCCGTTCACTCCGGACGACCTGCTCGCCAACGGCACCTATGACCGTTCGATTTACGCGCTGTTGCAGGCCGCCGTGGAGAGTCGCTGCAATATCCTGGTTTCCGGTGGCACCAGCTCAGGCAAGACCTCGCTGCTCAATGCGCTGGCCTTCTTCATTCCGACGACGGAACGTGTCATCACCATCGAGGATACCGCCGAGCTGTCTCTCAATCATCCGCATGTGGTGCGTCTGGAGAGTCGCCTGGGCGGTTTTGACGGCGCCGGCGCCGTGGGTATCCGCGACCTGGTGCGCAACAGTTTGCGCATGCGCCCGGACCGCATCGTGGTGGGCGAAGTTCGCGGTGCCGAGGTGCTGGAGATGTTGCAGGCGATGAACACCGGCCACGACGGTTCCATGTCCACCGTGCATGCCAACTCGCCGCGCGACGCGCTGTACCGGCTGGAGATGCTGGCTGGCTTCGCCGGCTTTCAGGGCAGCGAGGACAGCCTGCGCCGGCAAATTGCCAGTGCCATCGATTTCATCGTGCAGATTGCCCGGCTGAGCAGTGGTCGACGGGCCATCGCATCGGTTACGGAGGTCACCGGGGTCAGCGACCGCATCATTACGACCCAGGAGATGTATCGGCACGAGCCCCTCGTGGACGTCAACGGCAACGAACAGGACCGTTGGCCCGGCCTGGGCTTTCAGCCGCACACACGCAAGCTGGAGCCGTACCGCCAGTTCTTGCAGGACGCCGTAACCGAGGAGGCCCGTCGATGATCCTGGCACTTTCCCTGTTTAGCGCGGTATCGCTGTTACTGGCTGGCGCCATCGAGCTGTGGTGGGGTAGCCCCTTGCGTCAACAACAGCGCAGGAGCCTGGCGCATATCGAAAGAAGTCTGGGCGGCGAGACGCATCCATCGGGTGCACCGTCATTGACGGCGTCGACGATGAGGCGCCAGACGGGCGAGCTACCGACCGACGCGGTGTGTCTGCGCGCCGGCCTGCCTGCCGGCTGGCAGGTGCCGCTGCTGCTGGTGCTGCCGGGCATCGCGTTGTCGGCATTGGGCGCCTGGCGTATCGGCACGGCGTGGGCGATTCCGGTGTTGCTGGGTGTGTATGCGGCCATCACCTGGCTGTGGTTGCGTGCGCGCATCGATAAACGACGCCAGCAGCTGATTCGCCAGATGCCCGATTTCCTCGATGCCATGGTGCGTTTGGCCAGCATCGGCAACAGCTTGCCGATGGCCTTCCAGACAGCCACGGCCACGGTGCAGATGCCATTACGACAGGTCCTCGATCGCACCATGATGTCGGTGCGTACCGGTCTGGAACTGGACCGCGCCTTGCAGCTAGCTGTCCAGCCCTACCGCATCGAAGCGCTGGATCTGCTGCACGTAGTACTGGGTACCGCCGTGCGCATGGGCGGCCGCGCCGATCACATCCTGCAGCGCATGAGCGACTTCATGCGCGATCTCGACCATGCCCAGCAGGAGCTGCGCGCGATCACCTCCGAAACGCGCATGTCTGCCTGGGTGCTTGGTTTGTTGCCGGTGGTGGTGGCGGTTTTCATGTCGCTGCTCAACCCCGCGTTCTTCAATCCCATGTTCAACCAGGCGCTAGGACACAAGATCCTGTTGATCGCGCTGGTGCTGGAAGCCATAGGCGGGTTTTTGCTGTACCGGCTGGCCAAGTCGCTATGAATCGCACGGAGCACCTCCGATGAGCACGGGACTGTTGTGGGCACTGGCTGTTCTCGCACTGGCCCTGGGGTTGGCGTTGCTGGGCGTGAGCCTGTTGCAGAGGATCAGTCAGGGCGAGCAACACGACCAGGTGATCGACCAGGCACTGTCGCGGATAGCACGGGGGCGCGCCGCCAGCCCAACGGTCGAAGGCGAGAGAAAGCGGCTGTGGCGCCGATGCCTGGATGTGGTGGAGTCAATCGGTCGCCATTTCCAGGATGGCCGGCTTGGCAAGGCCTTGCTGGCACCGGAGGATCGCCTGCTGCTGGACCAGACCAATCGCAATACGCCATCGGGTCGTGCGATTTTTCTCGGCCTGCGCCTGGTACTGGCCTTGCTATTGCCGGTGTTGGCGGCGGTGTGGATGCAGTCCAGCGACATCAAGGCGGTCACCATCATGCTCGCTGCCCTGGCGACCGGCATGCTTCTGCCGAAGTTTGCGTTGAGCACATGGGCCGCAAGGTTGCGCAAACGCGTCGAGAACGAATTGCCGTTATTGATCGATCTGTTGCGCCTGCTGCAGGGAATCGGTTTCAGCATGGATCAAAGCCTGCAGATGTTGGCTGAACGTTTCTGGCCCGTGCTGCCGGTGCTGGGTCGTGAAATCCGCGACGCCAACACTGCCTATATGCATGGTCGCGCGCGCGATCAGTCGCTGCGCCGGCTGGCCGAGTCGTTCGACAACGAAGATCTCAAAAGCCTGGTGCAGATCATTCTGCAGGTGCATCAGCACGGCGGCGCAGTGCAGGAGCCGTTGCGCCAGTTCGCCGAACGCCTGCGCGAACAACGCAAGATGCGCATGAAGGAAAAGACCGGAAAGCTCTCGGTAAAGATGACCGTGGTGATGATGCTCACCCTGCTACCCGCGCTGATGCTGGTGCTGGCCGGCCCCGCGGTGGTTTCCCTCATCGGCACCATGGCGAAACTGAAAGGACCGTGATCGTGAATATTTCCCGGCGTCGTCGCCTTTTCCAGCCCACCCCGCGCGCGTTGACCGCCGCCCTTGGCTGCCTGCTGCTTGGCGCGTGCGCCACGCGTAGCGGCTATCTCCACCATGGCGAACCCAGTCTCGTGCAGGAGTCTCAGTTATCGGCACAGGACAATCAGCCGATGTACCTGGACCTGATTCGCCAGATGCAGCAGCAAGGTGCGTATTACGCCTCGCTGGCCCACATCGACGCGTTCCGCCAGAAGTATGGCAATCCGCCTGAGCTGCGCCAGCTGCAGGCCAATGCCTTGCGCGAAACCGGGCAATTCGCCAAGGCTGCCACGCTCTATCAAGGCCTGTTGAACAGCGACCAGGCCGGTGCGGCATGGCATGGCCTGGGCCTCGTGGCCGCCGCCCAACACCAGAATGGCCGGGCCGAACAAGCGTTGGCAAAAGCCGTGCAGATCGCCCCGGTCAACGGCAGTTATCTGGGCGATCTGGGTTATCAGCGTCTGCAGGCCGGCCAGATCGCCAGCGCCTATGAACCGCTGGTCAAGGCCGCCGAACTGGCGCCTGGGAACATCAAGGCAGAGTCCAACCTGGTGCTGTGGATGCTGCTCAACGGCGATTACGCCCAAGCCGATGCCGCGATGCAACAAGCCAACCTGCCACAACCGGCGCAGGCGCAAGTGCGCAAACTGGCCGCGCAGCTGCACCTTGCCGCACAGGCAGCCCCGGCTGTTGTCGTGCCCGATGCGATGCCAGCTCCGGCCCGCATGCCACACCGGGTGGCGCCGCCGCAAAACGCGGCACGATCGCCGCCGTCATCGCAGCCAGCATCACCCGCCCAGATCGCCGGCGTTCCCCCCGGCTCCATGCTCGATCGTTTCGGCTCAGCGTCCACGCCCAGCGAGGCCCGTCCATGAAAACCCGTTTCCTCCTGCGCCAGTCCAGCGCCTTGCTGTTGACTGCCCTGCTGGCCGCGTTTCCCCTAGGTGCCAGCGCGCAGCAACTACCGTTGACCGGCCAGATGATGGATGGGCACCAAACCACCATCAACGAGCCTGCATCCACGCCCACACGAGCGTTGCCAGCGACGGCAATCGTTCCGGCGCCGTCTGCCGCCGTCACCACCCGGCGGCGTGAGGCGCCGACGATGGCATCGTCGAGCGCGCAGCCCGCGACTACTGGCGTCGCTCATGCATCGTCCGACGACCGACTGTCCGCCGTCGTGACACCAGCCTCGTCCGTCAGCCTTCAAGAAGCGCAGATCGGCGACATCACCCGCCAGCTACTGCAGATGCAGGCTGACAACACAGCGGGCGGCAATACGCTGCCCATACTCGGTGATGAAGCCAGTGCCAGCTACAGCCGCTATCTGAAGAGTTTCAATCACGATATCCCCGAGTTCTACGAGACTACCGTCGGTAAGGGCGCCGACGGCAGGAGGTAAGTCGTCATGGACGTCATCGGACGTGTTGTTGGCGCCGACCTCCCTGCAACACGCCAGGCCGGCGGGCACTCGTGCGCAAGAACTGCCGGATTTCTTCAACGCGGCTCGATGGCCGTGGCGATGATGATCATGCTGTTGGGCCTGATCTCGATGTTGGGACTGATCGAAGTGGGATATTTCTATTGGGCCAAGCGGGAGACCCAGAAAGTGGCGGACCTGGCGGCACTGGCTGGAGCGCAGCGCCTGGAGGCCTGTGCCCAGAACAATTCTGACAACACGGCTGCGCGCGGCAACGCGACCCACGACAACGGCTTTGGCGGGGCTCTGACGATCACCTGCGGATATTGGGACTCGACCAATGCGACCGCGGATCATTTTGTGGCCGCCACCACCACGACCAATGCCGTGAAGGTCATCGCGGCGATCAGCGCCGTGCCGTTCCTGCATCAGATCGGCACGCAGAGTCTTACTGTGCAGTCCGAGGCGGTGGCATCGGGAACATCACCCATCGCTGCGTTTTCGGTGGGATCGCAACTGCTCGAACTGCAGAACAATGGCCTTGTCCCCGGTTTGCTCAAACTGGTCGGGCTGGACGCCGGTGGCACCACCTTGGTGGGTTACAACGGTCTGGCCAATCTACGGGTAACCCCCGCCGGGCTGTTGGAACAGCTGGGCATTGACGTCAGTGCGGTAACCGATGTCGGCACGCTCAATAGCCTTCTGGCTGCGCAGCACATCAGCATCAGCAATCTGCTCGATGCCATGATCCAGCTCGGCGAGCAGCAGCAACTTGCGCAAGCGACGATCGACGCCCTCAACACCTTGCGTGTGCAGGCACAGGCACAAGGCGGCCAGCTATTACAGCTTGGAACCGACGGTGCCACGGGTTCTCGCGGCATCTTCGCCTTGATCGAAGCCGCCGATGCTCAGTCCGCGCTCAACGCCCAGGTGAACGCCCTCGATCTGGTCAATGTCGGGTTGGAAGTTGCCAACAGTCATCATCTGGTCGATCTGGCTGCTCCCACGCCTGGCATCTCCGCCTGGGTAACGATCATTGAACCGCCTTCCATCGCCATCGGCGGTGTCGGAGCCACCGCCTATACCGCGCAGGTCCGCGTAGGCGTCAATATCGATACCGATGCCATACCCGTTCTTGGGGCGCTCCTGAAGGCGCTCGGTACCACCGTCAACATTCCCCTGATACTCGACGTCACCAATGGCAAAGGCACGTTGACGAGTCTGTGCGACACCGATGCGCAAAGCGAGGCCGCCACCATCGATACAACGGCATCGCTGTTGGACATCTGTGTCGGCCAGTTCGACAAGAGTGTGATCGGATCAACCAGCCAGTCCTGCGACGAGAACTTGCAGAATGCGGCGCTGGTGAAAGTTCTCGGCAACACGCTGGTCAGCGGCAAAATGCATGTCGCGGCATTGACCGGGCAAGGCGATCTGACCCTGCATCAGGGAGAGACCGCAAGCATGTATATCGACTTCAATATAGGCGATGCCGTATCCGATCTGATCACCAACGTGCTCACCACTATTCTGGGCAGTTCGACCAGTCCCGGCGCCCCCAGCCCGGACGTGGCGACGATGGCAAATCAGCTCTGGACTCAGGCCGGGATGACCGCTGGTGGAGGGCAACTCGCCGACACGGCGGCCAATCGCAAATTACGCATGCAGGCCATCGACAGCATGCTGACCCAGCCCATTTCACCGCAGACCACAGGCCTGTTGCCGGGCTTGACGAATCTGGTTGGGGGACTTCTCGATTCCGTCGGTAGTCTGCTTGGCGGAGTCCTGGGCGCGGTCACCGGCGACAACTGCACTACGGGGCTTCTTGGACTTCCGGGCGGCAATGTAGGTGGGTGCATGACCATTCTCAAGCAAACACTCGGTCATGCCCAGAACACCAGTGCCGGCAATGCCGTATCAAATGCACTGGTTGCCCCGGTTGGATTGATTATCGACGCCTTGCGCCCGGTTCTGAATAGCCTAGGCGACGGGCTCCTGAAGCCGTTGCTGGCGTCACTGCTGGGTGAACAACCAGGCCGCACCGACGTCCACCTGATGTCGCTGCAGTGTCATCGCGTCGAGCTGGTCTACTGATATGATTCCTGGAGCACAAAACCGCCGCTTGACCAACAACACGGCGCGTTTAGACTGCTTTAGGGAAAGGGCGGACGATGCGGGCCTTTCGTGGCCGCGCCGGCGACAACAAGAATCTTTAGGGGGATGCAGGGGATGAAGCCAATGAATCGCGGCGCGCGCATGCGACATGTCTGGATGTCGCTGATGGCACTGACCCTCACCGGTGCGATGGCACCCGCAATGGCTGCACAACCGCCCCAGGCGCATACCTCCGAGGTAGCTTCCGCACAGGATGAGACGGCCAGCAGTTCGGTGAATTATTTGCGTCAACTGATGGATAACCATCAATTGACCGAACTGCGCACCACCTACAACGGCAGTTACGGCACCAGCCTGCTCTTTCAGGCCGATACGCTGACTTATTTTGTGGCGCTGTTTCACGACAAGGTCTTCTGGCGGGTCATCCGCACCGAGTCGGAAAAGGACGCCGAAACCATCTATCGCACTTTTGCCGCGCAGACCGCGCAACTGGCCCAAGTGGATATCGATGCCCTGCGCCTGCAGGCCGGCAAGGTGTACGCCGCGCACATGGTGGCGATCAACGAGCAGCGCCTGCAGAATCTGCAGCAGGATGTGGCGCGCCAGCAACAGCAGGCCCAGCAGGTGGTGGCTTTGCAGCAGCAGGCCAAGCAACAGGCTGTATCGCTGAGCAGCGACCTGCGTGCGACCAGCAGCCAGCTGGATACCGTGCAGGAGCGCATTCGCAAACTTGAGGTGCAGCAGGCCAATCCCGAGTTGATACTGCCAGCCCCGGTCGAGCCCGCCGCTGCTGCGGGTAGCAATCCAGCCGCTGAAGGTGCCGCGCCCGCCACCTCGACTCCCTGATACCGCCGAGGTTGCGTGTCAGGGGGTCACCTCATCGACGCGAACTTGCCCCTCCGTTGGGATAGACATTCGAGGCGGTAGCTGCCTCCCCGGGGGCTCGCACCCTTGGTCCCTGCCAGCTGCACTGGTAGCGGTGGCGACCAGGGGTATTGACGCATCGCGTCAGTGTATGAATTTGCATAACAACCTATTTTTCATGAATATTTTGTACCGGCTTGATGATTTCACCTAAAATATATTGCACTGCACAAAAATGACTGGTAGAGTGCCTGCCACTACCCCATCCTCCACGAGGACAACGTCATGACTCAGCAGATCAATACCCAGCTTTTCGCTTTCACCAAGCAGTTCACCGACAGCGCGTTCAAGGCGCAGGCGCTGGCCCTGAAGGGTCTGGAGACGGTTGCCGAGCTGCAGCTCAAGGCGCTTGAGCAGCAGGCCAAGGTTTCCGCCGAATTCGTGGCCGAGGCCCTCGAGACGCGCGATGCCAACGGTCTGCGCGGCCTGTGGGAAAAGGGCACCAGCCTCAGCCGCGACAACGCCGAGCGCGCAGTGGCGGTTTCGCAGGAAGTGCTGGCAATCACCCAGAAGACCGCCGAGTCGCTGAATGCGCTGGTGCAGGAGCAGCGTCAGGCGGCGAACGACGCCGTTGCCGCACCGATTGCCGCTGCCAAGAAGGCTGCCAAGTAAGTCATCCGCATCGTCGAGCTCCATGCGACGACAAACAGGGCCGAACCTCGCGTTCGGCCCTGTTTTTTTGTGCCGTCGAATAGATGTGACCAGGCGCCGAATGGCTGGCGCAGGCCCTGCGCGCGGAATTTTTTGCGTACCGGGACACGATGTCGCAGCTCGCACGGCTTGTCGCTGCAATCGCTGCACTGATATACTTTTGCGGATTGGATCGTGGCCCGTAGCTGTATCGGTGCCGCCTGGTGCGAACCGCGCGGAGACGTTACGTGCTCAATAGTCTTGCCTCTGGTCGACGTCTCGCCTTGCGCATTGCGTTGCTGCAGTTAGCTGTGGCGTTGTTGGTCGGCCTTGTTTTTCTGGCGCTGGGGCGTCGCGAAGCGATATCGGCCGCAACAAGTGCGGCGATGGTGGCGCTGGGTACCGCGCTGATGTCGGCGCGATTCTTCAGTGGTATCGGCGGGGCGGGCCTGGCGTTGAGCCGCTTGCTGACGGGCATGCTCCTGAAGTGGATCGTGATCGTCGGGGGGCTGGTCGTGATCCTGTTTCACTACAAGTTGCCGCCACTGGCCGCCATCACGGGGTTGGTGGCTGCTTACGCGGTTTATCTGCTGGCGTTCAGATTCAAGGGTTGATACATGGCAAGCGAGCCGCAGGGCGGTCTTACCGAATACATCCAGCACCATCTTCAGCATCTGACCCCGCATGCAAGCGGGGGCAGTTTCTGGGCGGTGCACGTCGACTCGGTTGCCGTGTCGCTGGCGCTGGGCGTGTTCTTCTGTGTGTGGTTCTGGCTAAAGGCGCGTAAGGCCACCGCCGGCGTGCCGAGCCGAGGCCAGGCGTTTGTCGAGATCATCCTCGAGTTCGTCGATGGCCAGGTCAAGGACGTGTTCCATGGTGATCGTCGCGTGCTGGGCCCGTTGGCGCTGACCGTGTTTGTCTGGGTATTCCTGATGAATGCGATGGATCTGCTGCCGGTCGATCTGATTCCGTGGATTACCGAGAAGTTCGGCATCGGCCATTTCCGTGCGGTACCCACTGCGGATACCAGCATGACGTTCGCGATGTCGATCACGGTGTTCGTGTTGATCATTTTCTATAGCTTCAAGGCCAAGGGCTTCAGCGGCTACATGAGCGAGCTGTTCACCGCGCCGTTTGGCAAGCACCCGTTGCTGTGGCTTCCCAATTTCGCGCTGAACCTGGTCGAGCTGCTGTCCAAGCCGGTGAGTCTGGCGATGCGACTGTTCGGCAACATGTATGCAGGCGAGCTCGTGTTCATGCTGATCGCCGGTTTGTTCAGCGCCGGCGCGGGCTTTGCCGGCTGGGCGTTGTATGGTGCCGGCATCATTGGCTACACGGTGTGGGGCATCTTCCACATCCTGATCATCTCGATCCAGGCATTCATCTTCATGGTGCTGACGATTGTGTACATATCGATGGCGCACGATCACCACTGATCGACTGCCCTCGAACCTCTCGTTTCAACCGTTTTGTCATTTTCAGCTTCAATTTCCCAGGAGACCGTCGTGGAACTCATTGCTCACATTGCTCAAGTCCAGTCCTTCACTGCCATCGCACTGGGCCTGATCATCGGCCTCGGCGCGCTTGGTGCCTGTATCGGTATCGGCGTCATGGGTTCGAAGTTCCTCGAAGCTGCTGCGCGTCAGCCGGAGTTGGTGCCGCTGCTGCAGGGCCGCATGTTCCTGCTCGCCGGCCTGATCGACGCCGCGTTCCTGATCGGTGTGGCGCTGGCGATGTACTTCGCGGTGGCCAACCCGCTGCTGTCGAACGTGATGAGCGCGGCGTCCACCGCTGCTGGTCACTAAGCAAGCCGATACACGGTGCCGCTTCGGCGGCGCCGCATTTTGCAAAGACGCTCCGGCGTCATTGTTCGTGATATTCCGCATTTACAGGTAACGCAGCGATGCTTCCCAACGGCACTCTGATTGGCGAAATGATTTCGTTCGCCATCCTGATCTGGTTCTGCGTCCACTTCATTTGGCCGCATATCAACAAGGCCATCGAAGATCGACAGATCAAGATTGCCGAAGGTCTGAACGCCGCCGAGCGCGCGCACGCCGAGTTGAAGGACGCCGACCACAAGGTGGCGGCCGAAATCAAGGTGGCGCGTCAGCAGGCTTCCGAGATCATCGACAAGGCTCAGCAGCAGGCCAATCAGATCATTGACAAGGCCCGTGGCGAAGCGGTCGCCGAGATCAACCGGCTGAAGGCGACGGCGCAGGACGACATCGCGTCGATGGCGCAGCGTGCGCGTGACCAGCTGCGCGAGCAGGTCGGTGCACTGGCGGTTCAGGGTGCCAGCAAGATCGTGCAGCGCGAAGTCGATGCGTCGACGCACAAGGCGCTGCTCGACCAGCTCGCGGCTGAGATCTGATGGCCCAGGCAATCACTCTCGCTCGTCCGTACGCCCGCGCTGCATTCGAAGTGGCGCATGCAACCGGTGCGCTGGATGCATGGTCGCAGTCGCTTGCCTTTGCCGCTGCGGTGGCGACCGATCCGCGCGTGGCCGTGCTCGGCACCGACCCGCGGGTGCTGCCGGCCCAGCTGGTGGCGCTGCACCTGCCGGCAGGTGTCGCTGCCGATGCACCGTTTGCGCAGTTCCTCGCCGAGATGGCCGAGCAACGCCGCATGACCTTGCTGCCGGAAGTGGCCGATTTGTACGAGGCGTTGAAGCGCGAATCCGAGTCGCAGCTGCTGGTCAAGGTGACCAGCGCAATGGCTTTGGATGCGGCGCAGGCCGACCAGCTCAAGGCGTCGTTGAAGCGTCGTTTCAAGCGCGAAATCGAACTGGAAACCCAAGTCGACGCCTCGCTGCTTGCCGGCGTGGTGATCGACACCGGTACCGAAGTGATCGACGGTTCCGCCCGCGGACGCCTGGCAAAACTGGCTAGCGTCCTGAGTCATTGAGTTCCACGCGAAGTCCGTTTCGCGAAGCAAAACCGGTCGTCCACGGCCGTACGAATTGGTTACACGCGAAGTCCATTTCGCGAAGAGCAAAACCGGCCAGCCGTGGCCGGACTCTGAAAGAGCTTCGATTCTAAAATTTCGGGATAACCATCATGTCCAGCACCACTTTGAATCCGTCCGAGATCAGCGAACTGATCAAGAGCCGCATCGAGCAGTTCAAGCTCGGTGCCGAAGCACGCAACGAGGGCACGATCATCAGCGTGTCCGACGGCATCGTGCGCATCCACGGTCTGGCCGACGTGATGCAGGGCGAAATGATCGAGTTGCCGGGCAATGCGTTTGCACTGGCACTGAACCTCGAGCGCGACTCGGTCGGCGCGGTGGTGCTCGGTGAATACCAGCACCTGCGCGAAGGCGACACCGCCAAGACCACCGGCCGCATCCTCGAAGTGCCGGTCGGCCCGGAGCTGCTTGGCCGCGTCGTTGACGCGCTGGGCAACCCGATCGACGGCAAGGGCCCGCTCAACGCCAAGCTCAAGGCAGCTGTCGAGAAGGTGGCGCCCGGCGTGATCTGGCGCAAATCGGTCGACCAGCCGCTGCAGACCGGTTACAAGTCGGTCGACGCAATGATCCCGGTCGGCCGTGGCCAGCGCGAGCTGATCATCGGCGACCGCCAGACCGGCAAGACCGCGCTGGCGATCGACGCGATCATCGCGCAGAAGGATTCCGGCGTTAAGTGCATCTACGTCGCGATCGGCCAGAAGCGCTCGTCGGTGGCCAACGTGGTGCGCAAGCTGGAAGCGCACGGCGCGCTGGCGCACACCATCGTGGTGGTTGCCTCGGCGTCCGAGTCGGCTGCGCTGCAGTACGTCGCGCCGTACTCCGGTTGCGCGATGGGCGAGTTCTTCCGCGATCGCGGTGAAGACGCGCTGATCGTGTACGACGATCTTTCCAAGCAGGCGGTGGCATATCGCCAGATCTCGCTGCTGCTGAAGCGTCCGCCGGGCCGCGAGGCGTATCCGGGCGACGTGTTCTATCTCCATTCCCGTTTGCTCGAGCGCGCATCGCGCGTGTCCGAGGAATACGTCGAGAAGTTCACCAACGGCGAAGTGAAGGGCAAGACCGGTTCGTTGACCGCGCTGCCGATCATTGAAACCCAGGGTGGCGACGTCTCCGCGTTCGTGCCGACCAACGTGATCTCGATTACCGACGGCCAGATCTTCCTCGAGACCGACCTGTTCAATGCCGGCATCCGTCCGGCCGTGAACGCCGGTATCTCGGTGTCCCGCGTCGGCGGTGCCGCACAGACCAAGATCGTCAAGAAGCTGTCCGGCGGCGTGAAGCTGGCGCTGGCCCAGTATCGCGAGCTGGCCGCGTTCGCGCAGTTCGCCTCGGACCTGGATCCGGCCACCCGTGCCCAGCTCGACCGCGGTCAGCGCGTCGTCGAACTGATGAAGCAGAGCCAGTACGCGCCGCTGTCGATCGCCGAACTGGCGCTGTCGGTGTACGCCGCCGAGAAGGGCTACCTCGACGACCTGGCAGTGAACAAGGTGCTGCCGTTCGAAAAGGGCCTGCATGCGTTCATGCACCAGAACCACGCCGACCTGATGAAGACCATCGTCGCGACCGGCAACTGGGACAAGGACATCGAGGCGACCTTCAAGGCTTCGCTGGACGAGTACAAGAAAACCGGTAGTTGGTGAGAGAGCCGGGATCCGGCATTCGGGGCCAGGGATTCGATAGAGCGCGAAATCGCAGCTTTTACGAATCCCGAATCCCTTCGTCCCGAATCCCACGAGTGAGCACAGCGAGCGAGTAAAGCATGGCCAGCGGACGCGAAATCAAAACCAAGATCAAGAGCACGCAGAACATGCGCAAGGTGACGCGCGCGCTCGAGATGGTCTCTGCCGCGAAGATCCGCAAGGCACAGGACCTGATGAAGGCCTCGCGTCCGTATACCCGCTCGATGCGCAAGGTGATCGCGCACGTGGCGCAGGCCAGCACCGATTTCAGCCATCCGTTCCTGGTCCAGCGCGACAACGTGGCGCGGGTCGGTTACATCGTGGTGTCGACCGACCGTGGCCTGTGCGGCGGTCTCAACTCCAACCTGTTCCGTCGTCTGTTGCCGGCGATTGCCGAGTGGCAGAAGCAGGGTGTGCAGGTCGATGTGGTGGCGATCGGGCAGAAGGCGGTGTCGTTCTTCCGTCGCATCAAGGGCGTCAACCTGATCGGCAGCGTCACCCACCTGGGCGAGAAGCCCAAGCTGGAGCAACTGGTCGGCGTGATCAAGGTGATGATGGACGCCTATACGTCCAACGGACTGGATCGCGTGTTCCTCGCCTATAACGACTTCGTCAACACCATGACGCAGAAGCCGACCATCGATGCGTTGCTGCCGTTGCCGATGGTGGCTGCGGAGATGGAAGCGCATCAGTCCGCCGGCGAGTCGGCCTACGCCGGGGTCAAGCTGGAAGCGAGCCACGACTGGGACTACATCTACGAGCCCGATGCACAGGCCGTGCTGGAACACGTGCTGGGCCGCTACATCGAGTCGGTGGTGTACCAGGCCGCGCTGGAAAGCCTGGCCAGCGAGCATGCTGCCCGCATGGTGGCGATGAAGAGCGCGTCGGACAATGCGAACAAGGTGATCGACGAGCTGACGCTGGTCTACAACAAGGCGCGTCAGGCCGCGATCACGCAGGAAATCTCGGAGATCGTCGGCGGCGCAGCGGCGGTTTGATTCTTCGGGAGACGGGATTCGGGATTCGTAGAAGCGTCAAGCGCGCTCCAGATCTCGAATCCCGAATCCCCAACAAACATTCAAGTTACCAGGTGGAGTTATCCAAATGAGCCAGGGCAAAGTTGTTCAGATCATCGGCGCGGTTGTCGACGTGGAGTTTCCGCGTGACCAGGTTCCGCAGGTGTATGACGCACTGAAAATCGACGGCACCGAGATCACGCTGGAAGTGCAGCAGCAGCTCGGCGACGGCATCGTGCGCACCATCGCGCTCGGTTCCACCGAAGGCCTGAAGCGCGGTCTCGAGGCGCGCAACACCGGCGAAGGCATCAAGGTGCCGGTCGGCAAGCAGACGCTCGGCCGCATCATGGACGTGCTCGGCAACCCGATCGACGAAGCCGGCCCGATCGGCGAGCAGGATCAGTGGGTGATCCATCGCGAGGCACCGAGCTACGACGAGCAGGCCGCGGCCAGCGACCTGCTGGAAACCGGCATCAAGGTCATCGACCTGGTCTGCCCGTTCGCCAAGGGCGGCAAGGTCGGCCTGTTCGGCGGCGCCGGCGTCGGCAAGACCGTCAACATGATGGAACTGATCAACAACATCGCCAAGGCGCACGAAGGCCTGTCGGTGTTCGCCGGCGTGGGTGAGCGTACCCGCGAGGGCAACGACTTCTACCATGAGATGAAAGATTCCAACGTGCTCGACAAGGTCGCGATGGTCTACGGCCAGATGAACGAGCCGCCGGGCAACCGCCTGCGCGTGGCGTTGACCGGCCTGACCATGGCCGAGTATTTCCGCGACGAGAAGGACGAGACCGGCAAGGGCCGCGACGTGCTGTTCTTCGTCGACAACATCTACCGCTACACGCTGGCCGGTACCGAAGTGTCCGCGTTGCTCGGTCGCATGCCGTCGGCGGTGGGTTACCAGCCGACACTGGCCGAGGAAATGGGCGTGCTGCAGGAGCGCATCACCTCGACCAAGACCGGCTCGATCACCTCGATCCAGGCCGTGTACGTGCCCGCGGATGACTACACCGATCCATCCCCGGCCACCACCTTCGTGCATCTGGACTCGACCGTGGCGCTGTCGCGCGACATCGCCAGCCTGGGTATCTATCCGGCCGTCGATCCGCTGGCTTCGACCAGCCGCCAGCTCGATCCGCTGGTGATCGGCCAGGAGCACTACGACGTCGCCCGCCGCGTGCAGGGTACGTTGCAGCGCTACAAGGAACTGAAGGACATCATCGCGATCCTCGGCATGGACGAGTTGAGCGAGGAAGACAAGCAGTCGGTGACGCGCGCACGCAAGATCGAGCGCTTCTTCTCGCAGCCGTTCCACGTGGCCGAAGTGTTCACCGGCTCGCCGGGCAAGTACGTGCCGCTGAAGGAAACCATCCGCGGCTTCAAGATGATCGTCGACGGCGACGTGGATCACCTGCCGGAGCAGGCGTTCTACATGGTCGGCACGATCGAAGATGCGATCAAGAAGGCCGAGGAAATGGGCGCCAAGAAGGCGGCGTAAGCCGCCGCCTTCCGGGATTCGGGAAACGGGATTCGCAGAGCAGCGCACCGCGCTTTTGACGAACCCCGAATCTCAAATCTCGTTCGACTTACCGAGCGTAGCGAGAGAAAACCATGGACCACACCATTCGCGTCGACATCGTCAGTGCCGAAGCCGAGATTTTCTCCGGTGACGCGACGATGGTCGTTGCCACCGGCGAGCTGGGCGAGCTGGGCATCACGCCCCGTCACGCGCCGCTGATCACGCGCCTCAAGCCGGGCCACGTCGACGTCGTGCTGGCCAATGGCGAGCGGCAGCAGTTCTGGGTTTCCGGCGGCATCCTCGAAGTGCAGCCACAAGTTGTCACCGTGCTGGCCGACACTGCCGCGCGTGCCAGCGATCTGGACGAGGCTTCCGCGCAGCTCGCCAAGAAGGAAGCCGAGGACGCGCTGGCCAATCGCACCGACGCCGTGGAACTTGCCGAAGCCCAGGCCAAGCTGGTCGAGGCGATGACACAGCTGCAGGCGCTGGAGCGTTTGCGCAAGAACCTCAAGCATTGATCATGTAGCTTCGCGAAAGAGTATTGAACGCCGGCCTTGTGCCGGCGTTTTTGCATCGGCACGATGGGGTCCGTACTTACCAGGAAAGGTATCGATGACTGTCCGGATGATCGTCTTGCGGCACGCGTGCGCCGGCGTGGTGCTGATGCTGGCCGGTTGCGCCGCGTCACGCCCCGCGCCGATGCCGTCGCCGCCAGCTACCGGTGACGCCTCGTGGCGGGAAGTGGTGCCGCCCGGCACCGTGCGCTATCAACTGGCCATGGGCGAGGTGTCCAGTGGCGGCACGCCGTTCCAGCGCGCGACGCCGGTTTATCCGCCCGAGTTGCTTGTCCGTTGCCCGCCTTCCCAGGAGGTGCCCGCCCTGCTGGTCGTCGACAAAAAGGGCGCGGTCGCGGAAGTTCGCGTGATGAACGAGGCGCAGGCGACGGCAAGCCGGCATGCCTTCATCGCCGCAGTGCGCGCGGCGGCGCTGCAGTGGCAGTTCAATCCGCTGCTGGTCAATCACTGGGCCAGCGATGCCGACGGCAACAGCCACGTGGTGGACAGCGAGACCAAACCGTTCAGCCTGACCTACGAGTTCCGCTTCGAATGCCACGCCGGCAAGGCGAGCGTGACCGCGGGCGGGCCCTGAGGCCGGGCTGTGCCATCGTCCGTTCAGAACGGGCTGTTATTCTTTTTCGCTCACGACGCGTCAAGGCGATCTCCATGAACCATGCATCACTCCACGTCATCGTGCTCGCGGCAGGCGCTGGCACGCGCATGAAATCAAACCGGGCGAAAGTACTGATGCCGCTGGCCGGACGTCCCCTGCTCGCCCACGTGGTGAACTCCGCGCGCGCGCTGCAGCCGGTGGCCGTCCATGTCGTCTACGGCCATTGTGGCGAGCAGGTGCAGGCCAGTTTCGCCGACCAGCCCGATCTGCGCTGGGTGTTGCAGGCGGAGCGGCTCGGCACCGGCCATGCGGTGGAACAGGCGCTGGCCGGTATCCCCGATGGTGTGCGCGTGCTGGTGCTCTACGGCGACGTGCCGTTGACGCGGGTGGAGACGCTGCAGCAGCTGGTGGCGGCGGAAGGCGGTTTCAGCCTGCTCACCACCCGGCTCACCGATCCGCACGGCTACGGCCGCGTGTTGTGCGATGGCAATGGCCACGTGCGTGCCGTGGTCGAAGAAAAGGATGCCGATGACACCCAGCGTGTGGTGAACCTGGTCAACACCGGCATCCTGGTCGCCGATGCGCAGGCGCTGCGCGGCTGGATCGACCGGCTCGATCGCAACAACGCGCAGGGCGAGTATTACCTCACCGACATCTTCGCCATGGCGGCGCAGGAAAGCCGCGCGGCGCTGAGCGTCGAATGCGCCGATCCGATCGAAGCCGCCGGCGCGAACAACCCGCTGCAACTGGCCGGGCTGGAAGCGGCGTATCGCCAGCGTGCGGCGCTGGCGCTGCTGTCCGACGGCGTGCGATTGGCCGACCCCTCGCGCATCGACGTGCGCGGCACCGTCGCGGCCGGCCGCGACGTGGATCTGGATATCGACGTGATCCTCGAAGGTGACGTGGTGCTCGGCGACGACGTGCGTATCGGCGCATTCACCCGCCTGAAGGACGTGCGACTGGCCGCCGGTACCATGGTGCTCTCGCATTGCGACCTGGATGGCGTCACCACGCACGGCCCATGCACGATCGGTCCGTTCGCGCGACTGCGCCCCGGCACCGAACTGGATGGCGGCGTGCACGTGGGCAATTTCGTCGAAACCAAGAAGACTCGCATCGGCGAAGGCAGCAAGGCCAACCACCTTACCTACCTGGGCGATACCGACATCGGCCGCGGCGTCAACGTCGGTGCCGGCACCATCACCTGCAACTACGACGGCGTGAACAAAAGCCATACCCGCATCGGCGACGGCGCCTTCATCGGTTCGAACTGTTCACTGGTCGCGCCGGTGACGATCGGCGCGCAGGCCACCATCGGCGCCGGTTCGGTGATTACACACGACGCGCCCGACGGCGAGCTTACCGTGGCGCGTGGGCGCCAGCAGACCTTGCATGGCTGGCATCGGCCGGTGAAGCGGGAGTCGTAAACCGGAGAGCCAAGGAACGGACCGGGGCACAGTAAGAAAAAGCCGCGATGCTCCGGCTGTTCCGGTTCCTCAGACGTAACGCCAGCCGTCGATCTCTACCAGCAACTCGCTGCGGCAGATATCGCCATGCAAGAGCAGTACCGGTACGCCGGGCAGGCGACTTTGCACGAACTCGCGCACGCGTGCGGCATCGGTAGCGTGGCGCACGTAGGCCTTCAAGGGCGAATGGGTGTTGAAGCCGGCCGCCATGCCGGCGTTGGACAGCAAGGCTTCCAGGTTGGTCAGCGTTTCGCCGAGCTGCGCGTCCAGATCGTCCTGATGTGCCGAGGCGTGGCCGACCACCGCGGCGGTACCGGAGATCGCCAGCGCATCGCGTGCCGGCAGCACCATGGCGCGGGCGAAGCTGGGTGGCGTGCGGCCGTATTGGCGTGGATAGCGCCAGGCGCTGACCTGTCGCGGGTTTTCCACCCGCTCGCCGGGCTGGTCGCAGGCCAGCAGGTAGACCTGCAGCCGATGTTCGTCGCCGTGATGGCCGATCGCGGTGGCGGCAGGGAAACCTTCGACGAAGAAATCGCCCATGCCGATGGCGCGACCGCTGCAGAAATGCTTGTAACGCTCGGCATCGCCTTCGCCGTGGTTGATCGCGCCGAGGTAGTTCCAGATGCGCAGCACATGTTGCATGTCGCGGGCCGTCACGAAGCGATGCAGCTGTTCGTAGGCGAGCCGGGCGGTGGCGCTGGGGCCGCCGTGTTCACGTTCATCCAGATCGATCGCCGCGAACAGCCAGCCGCCACCGGTCGACCAGTGCAATGCGCCGTCGACACCGCAATGCACCGGCGCGTCGACCTGCCAGACCTCCAGGGGTACGGGCGCGTCGAAACCCTCCAGCGCCACGCGCAAGTACCGCGGATCGTCGGCAGCCGGGCTGCCGGCACCAAAGCCGAACACCGCCAGCGTGCCGGCTTCCTCGAGCACGCTGGCGGTGTCGCCGATGCGATAGGACACCCGCGGCGCACGGCGCAGCAGCGGGTCAATCTGGGGGTTTTCACATCCCTGAATCATTGTGCGCAACCGGGAACGACAAGGGCGCTATGTTACACTCCGCGCCCACTGCCACCGGGGGGAGGCAATGAATCAAGAGTACGGAATCGAGCATGGCAGAACAGACAGCGGCGCAGCACGAATTGGCCACCTTGGTCGTGACATGCCTGAACCTCGAAACCGTCACCCCGGAACAGATCGACCCCGACGCGCCGTTGTTCGGCGGCGACCTGGGCCTGGATTCGATCGATGCACTGGAAATCGCGCTGGCCGTGTCCAAGCGCTACGGTTTCCAACTGCGCTCGGACAATCCGGACAACCGGCAGATCTTCACCAGCCTGCGCACCCTGTCCGCGCATGTCGAGCAGAGCCGCGTCGGCTGAAGCCGGCGGCCTGGCCCCGGCGCCACGGTCCCGTCCTGTCCTCACGCAGCCTTCCGCTGTCGGTGGCAGGCTCACGGCTTCGGCGCAGTCGACGCGGGATCCGGCATGATCTCCCCTTCACCTGAAAACGCGTCGCGGCATGGCGTGCTGCTGCTGTTGGCGGCCTATCCGCTACTGGCGATGGCTGGCGCGATCACGCACCGGCAGGTTTTCGCCTTGCTGGCGCTGGCCGTGCTGCTGACTGTGCTGATGCTGCCACGCCTGCGCACGCGCCGCGCCATGCCATGGTTCGCCTGGTTGGCCACGCTGGCCGCCTTGCTCGGAGCAGGGCAGTGCGGATTTGCCACCCTATTGCTGGAAGCGGTGCCGCTGCTGATCAATGCCGCGTTGGCGTTCGCATTTGGCCACACCCTGGTTGCCGGTGAACCGCTGGTGGCGCGCTTCATCATCGCGATCGAAGGCACGGCCCGGCTGCAGCAGCCGGGCGTGGCCCGCTATGCCCGCCAGGTTACCGGATTCTGGACGGTGCTGCTGGGCGCGCAAGCCGCCGTGCTGGCCGTGCTGTTGCTGTGCGCCGATCGCACCGGCCTGCTGAATCGCTTCGGGATGGCTTCGCCGTTGCCGGTACCTGAAAACTGGGCTGCCGCCTGGCTGCATCTGGGATGCTACGCCGTGCTCGGCGCCGCGTTCTTGCTGGAATACGGTTACCGTCGCTGGCGGCTGCGCCATCTGAGTCACCCCGGTCTGCGCGACATGCTGAAGCAGCTCGCCCTGCACTGGCCACAGTTGCGGCGTGGCAAGGGAGTGGCGATGCCATGAGTGAAGTCGGTTTCAACCAGACGTTTAGCCTCGCCTCGCAGCATCCGGTCCTGCCCGGCCATTTCCCGGGTCGGCCGCTGGTGCCGGGTGTCATTCTGCTGGAGCAGGTGGCGCTGGCCCTGCGCGCATGGCGCGACCAGCGTCTGGCGCGCGTGCTGGAGGCGAAATTCGTGGCGCCGTTGCTGCCGGAGCAGACCGCGCGACTGCACTTGGCCGAGGCAACCCCGGACGGGCGGCGGATCCGTTTCGAGATCCGGCGCGACGACGTGCTGCTGGCACGCGGCGTGGTCGAGGGAGCCGCATGAGCACAAACGAACACTGGCAGAGCCGCCCCGAGGGCGGCGGACGTTTCGCGATGGGGCTGATCCTGGCTATCGCGCTGCACGGTGGACGCCGTTTGGGTCGGCTGTGCCTGTATCCGATCACGCTGTATTTCTACCTGCGCCGCGGACCCGAGCGACTGGCCTCCAGACAATATCTGCAAAGAGTATTCGGTCGCCCGGCCACGGTGTGGCAGGTGTTCAAGCACTTTCACTGTTACGCCGCCACGTGCCTGGACCGGATCTTCCTGTTGGCCCACGGCGAAAAATCCTTCCAGATCGAGACGCAGGGCCTGGACCTGCTTGACCAGCGCGTGGCCGAAGGCCGTGGTGTGCTGCTGTTCGGCTCGCACCAGGGCAGTTTCGAGGCATTGCGCGCGATCGGTGCGCGCCGCCCGGACTTGCCGCTGCGGGTGGTGCTGGACAAGCAGAAGACCCCCGCGATGACCGAATTGCTCGAAGCGCTGGCGCCGGATGTGGGCGCCAGCGTGATCGACGCAGCCAGGGACGGAACCTCGATCGCACTGGCGATGGCCGAGGCCTGCAGCGAAGGCGCCGTGGTGGCGATGCTGGCCGATCGCGGGCGCGGCCACGAGGTGTTGCGGCATGCCGAACTGCTCGGTTCGCCGGCACCGTTTCCGGTCAGTCCGTGGCTGCTCGCGCATACCCTGCGGGTACCGGTGGTACTGTGCTTCGGCCTGTACCTGGGGGGCAACCGTTACCGCCTGATCTTCGAGCCGCTGAGCGATCGGGTCGAGATTCCGCGCCACCAACGCGGCCCCGCCCTGGACGCGCTGATCAGCCGTTATGCGCAGCGGGTGGAACACTACATTCACGTGGCTCCCTACAACTGGTTCAATTTCTATGATTTCTGGCAAGACACGCCTGCTGTTGCCGAGCCTGGCCCTGCTGCTGTCGGTGAGCGCCTCGGCATCTGAGCCGGCGGCATCGTCGTCGGCGCAAACCCTGATTGCCGCACTGGGTCATCCCGCACCGGCGCACACCGCATTCGCCGAGGCGCGTTTCATGCAGGTGCTGGATCGGCCGTTGGTGGTGTCCGGTGAATTGTCCTGGCTCGGTGGCGACAAGCTGCAACGTCGCGTCGACAAGCCGCAACCCGAAACGGCGACCATCGCCGATGGCGAAGTTACCCAGGAACGTGCCGGCAAGCGTCCGCGTCATTTCTCGCTGAAGCGCGCGCCGCAGTTGCAGGTGTTGCTGGACAGTTTCGTGGCATTGCTCAGCGGAGATACCGGCCGCTTGCAGCAGGCATTCGACATCAAGCAGACCGGCGACATCACCGGCGCGTGGACGCTGACCCTGACGCCGCTCGACGCGCGCGTGGCCAAGACCATCGCCAGCATCACCGTCGAAGGCAACGCAAAGGAGTCGCGCTGCATGCACATGCAGGAAGCCGATGGCGACCTGACCGTCGACCTGCTCGGTCCGCTGGCTGCCAGGATGCCAACGGAACCCACGCGCGACACGCTGCAGGCCTTGTGCCGGGACACGCACTGAACATGCGTGGACGCGCTCGAGGGACCTTGCTGATCGTGTGGTTGCTGGCCCTGGCCGGGCTCGGCTGGATGGTCAGCCAGCGACTGAAGATCAGCACCGATCTGCGCAGCTTCATGCCGGCACCGACCACGCCCGATCAACGCCTGCTGATGGAGCAGGTCGGTGATGGGCCGGGTTCGCGCCTGCTGTTGCTGTCGATCAGCGGAAAGTCGGACCAACAGCTGGCGGCGCTCAGCCAGGGGCTCGTCACGGCGTTGAAAAACGACAGGCATTACAGCCAGATCATCAACGGCAACTTCGACCTGGGCGCGCTGGACCCCAGCCTGTTGCCGTACCGTTACCTGCTGTCGCCGACGCTGGACACGCAGCCGCTGGACGAAGCGTACCTGGCCGACCAGCTGCAGCAACGGCTGGACGACCTGTCCTCGCCCGCGGCCAGCCTGCTGAAGGGTTTGCTGCCGCGCGATCCCACGCTGGAGATGCTGAAACTGGCCGAATTGTGGGCGCCAGCGAAATCGCCCGAAGTGCGCGAGGGCGTGTGGTTCTCGCCGCAGGGCGAAGCGTTGTTGCTGGTGCAGACGGTGGCGGCCGGCTTCGACCCGGGCGCCCAACAGCAGGCGATCGACGGCATCCAGCACGCCTTCCACGCGCTGCCGGGCAGTGCCGGCGCGAAACTCGAACTGAGCGGGCCGGGTTATTTCAGCGTGGTGGTCGGTGCGCAGACGCGGCATCAGGCGGACTGGATCGGGCGCATTTCCACCGTCGGGTTCATCGCATTGCTGCTGCTGGCCTACCGCAGCTTCAGCTCGCTGCTGCTGTCGGCGCTGCCGATCGCCAGCGCCGGGCTGGCCGGTATCGCCGCATTGACCATCGCATTTTCCGAAGTGCACGGCATCACCCTGGCGTTCGGCTTCACCCTGCTGGGTGTGGCGCAGGAGTACCCGATCCGCGTGCTCAGCCACCGCCGCGCCGGCGAGGATGCGGTGCAGAGCGTGCGCGCGTTGTGGCCTCTACTTTTGACCGCGATCACGTCGGCATGCATTGCGTATCTGGCCTTCTATGCGTCCGGTGTGAACGGGCTGAAACAGCTGGCGGTGTTCACCATCGTCGGCCTGCTGGTGGCCGGGTTCACGACGCGCTACCTGTTGCCGCATTTGCTGCCACGGCGCGTGCGCGACGTGGCCGACATGCGCTGGCTGAAGCGCGCGCGCGAGCTCGTCGACCGCCTGCCGCGACCGCGCTGGATTCCTCTGCTGGTCGCCGCAGCGATCGTGTTGATGCTGGCGCTTGCCCCGGGCTCGTTCTGGCAGAACAACCTCGCCGCCCTGACGCCGCTGCCGCAGGACATGCTGGTGCACGATGCACGTTTGCGGCAGGCGCTCGGCGCGCCGGACGTGCGCTATCTGCTGGTGCTTCAGGCACCGACCGAGCAGGGCGTACTGGCCTTGTCGGAAAAACTGCAATCGCAGGTCGACACTTTGGTGGCGAAGCACGCCGTCGATGCGCTGGACCTGCCATCGCGCTATCTGCCGACAGTGGCCGTGCAGCTGGCGCGGCAACAGAAGTTGCCGGACCGGACAACGCTGCAGCACGCGCTGGACGAAGCGCTGCAAGGCCTGCCTTTCCGCGCCGACCTGTTCCAGCCGTTCGTCGATGACGTCGCCACCGCGCGCCAGCTGCCGCCGTTGACGCCAACGCGTTACGCGCAGACGCCGCTGGGCCAGCGGCTTGCCGCGACGCTGGTGCAGCGCGACGGGCATTGGCTCGGCCTGGGCACCGTCAGCGGCGTGCACGATGTCACCGCCTTGCAGGCGCTGGGTGAAAACTCGAACGGCATGGTGCGTCTGCTCGACCTGAAGGCCGCCTCCGAATCGCTGGTGGTCGACTACCGCACGCGCATCCTGCAGGCCTTGCTGGCGGCTGCGATCCTTCTGGTGCTGACCATCAGCTTCGCGCTACGCAGCGTGCGGCGCGCCTGGCACGTGCTGGCGCCGATGACACTGGCCACGTTCCTGGTACTGGCGGTGGAGCGGGTCATCGGCATCGAGATCTCGTTGTTCCACCTGGTGGCGTTGATCCTCGCCGGCGGACTCGGCCTGCATTACGCGCTGTTCTTCGAACGCGATACGGGGGATCCGGCCGAGCAGCGGCGAACCCTGCACGCGACCATCGTGTGCGTGCTGTCTGCCTTGCTGGTGTTCGGCATGCTGGCATGGGCCACCATTCCGGTGCTGCGCGCGATCGGACTCACCGTGAGCCTGGGCGTGGCGTTCCATTTCTGCCTGTCGATCCTGATGGCGCCGCATGCTTGCGAAGACTGACTGGGCCCATCTGATCCCGCACGCAGGCACGATGTGCCTGCTCGATGCGGTGCAGGCATGGGATGAGCGCACGATCCACGCGACCAGCGAAGGGCATGCACGAGCGGACAACCCGCTGCGTACTTCGTCGGGTCTGCATGCGGTGCACCTGGCCGAATACGGCGCGCAAGCCATGGCCGTGCACGGCGCCTTGCTGGCGCGCGCACGCGGCATCGAGACACCTCGCCCCGGCATGCTGGTCAGCCTGCGCGACGTGCAGTTGTGCGTGGAATACGTCGACCACCTCGATGGTCACCTGGACGTGCATGCCGAATGCATCTACGCCGATGACGGTGGCGCCCAGTACACATTTCGTGTCGAGCACCGAAGCATCCTGCTGGCCAGTGGACGCGCCGCGGTCATCCATCCGGCCACTGTGCCCTGACGATGGGTTGAACACGCGCGCAGTTCAGGTGTCGCCGCGCCGCGATGGTCGGCGGCGCGACCGCGTCAGGGCGTGACGAACAGTGCAGGTTGCCCCGGTTCGACCAGCAGATCTTCGTGTCCCTCGCGCAGTGATTCGCCGCCATCGAAAACGGCGCGCTCGACGATGCTCGCGGCCAGGCCCCGCAGCAGCTGCACGTTTTCACGCAGACGCGCGCGAACGCCTGCGTCGTCGAGGGTGTCGTGCATGGCCACGTTCAATGCGGTGAACCAGGGCAGCTCGCGCTGGTCGAGCATCACCGGCTGGTTGGTTGGCGGCGAGAACGGATGCCAGTCGCGAAACAGCTGCTGCATGCGCTCGTTGAGCTGTTGTGCGTACGCCAGCTCCGTTCCCAGATCGGCGAACAGTGCGGCGTCGCCGAGCCGCTGCTGGAATACCAGCTGGCACAGCACGCCCCAGTAGAACGCGTGGTCCCAGATGATCTTGGTCGCCATCACCCGCACGTTGCCGAACAGTGGGTACTGACCGCGGAAGATCGCCAGCATGCTGTCGTAGAACGACTGGTACAGCCTTTCGTAGAGCCGCACGTGCGGGGCCAGCGGCGTACCGGCGCGATCATGTCCGATCAGCTGGCAGATGAAGGTATTGGCGATGCCGATGAAATCACTGCCCGGCGAATAGAACGGATCGAGGAAGGCGCCCGCCTCGCCGGTCAACGCCCAGCGGTCCGCACTGAAGACCTTGCTGCAACCGTGGGAATAGTTCTTGAGGAAGCGGAAATCCAGCAGTTTGTCACGCCGTTTCGCCACCTCGCGCGCCACCGCCGGCTGATGTTCTTCAAGCCAGGCCAGTGCCCGTTCGAAATCGTTGAAAGTGTTCAGCGGATGCATGGCGGCATCGGCCACGATGCCCACCGAGTGTGCGCCCGACGCCAGCGGTATCAGCCAGACCCAGTAGCCGGCACCGCACAGGTGGTTGGTGGAACGCCAGCGCTCCGGTGGCTTGCAGCGCGCGCGCCAGACCGGATCGTCGATCCAGTCGTCCAGCTGCAGTCGCTCGTCGATGCGGAACCACGCGGCGTTGACGCGATGGCCGTTGTCGACGGTCAGGTCGAGGCGGCGACGTACCAGGCCGGCGCGGCCGGAGGCGTCGACCAGCCAGCGCGCATCGAGCTCGAAGTCACCCTCCGGGCTACTGCAGCGCACGCGGTGCTGCGCGTCGCCCTTGCCGAGATCGAAGCCGCGCACGCGGGTGCCTTCGCGCAAGTCGATACCGCGCCGATGCGCTTCCGCACCCAGGAAATTCTCGAAGATGCCGCGATCGAGCTGGTAGCTCGGCGCCGGGAATACCTCACTCACGCCGAGCTCGGTGACCTGATCGATGTCGCTGCGGCCATCGGAAAAAAAGTAGCGCAGGCCGAACTTCAGGATGTGCTCGCGCTTCAGGTAGTCGCGCAGGCCGAGCACTTCGCCGAAATAATGGGCGCCCACGTCCACCGTCGACTCGCCGACCTTGTGGGCTGCTGCCGGCAGTGGATGGGTACCGCGCTCCAGCACCACGATGTCGAGGTCGGGATAGGCGTCGTGCAGTTGCAGCGCCAGGGTGAGTCCGGCCAGGCCGCCGCCGAGGATGACGACGTCGTGCATCGATCCGCTGGCGGCCTCCGGCGCGTTCACGGTGGCATGGTCGGTGACGGTCACCGTGCCGCGACCGTTGCCGACGATGATCGGTGCGCCGCGTCCGCGGCGATGGCTGGCCACAGTCTTTCCATGATGCGTTTTCCGTCCGGTGGCAGGGGCAAGGATGATGCGGCCGACGCCGCGTACCAAGCCGAAAGGGTCCGGGCATGGATCGTCATCATAACGTGCGGTGTGCCGCATCGCCGGTGTCAGGTCGGCTGGCGTCGGTACCCGCGGTGGATACGTGATTCATCACGGGTCGGGTCGGCGCGCGATGGCCGCTTCCGCGCGGTGAGCAGGATCACCATCAACTGCAAAAGCAGCAGTGCCTGGCCCATGACGTCAGTCTGCCGCGCTGCTGATGACAACCGGTGTGGCGCGCGAACGTCGGTAGCTGGCCATGATGTCGCCGTAGTGGAATACCCTGCCAATGGTATAGAAGGTGATGCGGGTGACATCGCGTACCGGCCTGAAATGGCTGGGCCGGAAGCTGCCGTGATAGCGCGAGGCGATCGGCACCGAGACCACGCCGAGGCGCTTCTCGCGCGAGGCGGCGATCAGGATGGCCGCCTCGAACACGAAGTTCTCCGCCGGCAGGTCGACCAGGTCCAGCGCCGCGCGCGGATACCAGCGTTGGCCACTTTGCGTATCGGCGATGGGTTGCGCGCACGCACAGGAAATACCCCAGTCGGCAACGGCGTTGGCGCGGCGGCGACCCTTCGGCTGCTGATCGCGTTCAAGCAGGCGCGCGCCGATGACGATGTGCCCGGGATGCCGCGCGGCCGCAGCCATGATGCGCGGGATGTCGCTGGCCTGATGCTGGCCATCGCCGTCCATCGTCAGGACCGCGTCGTAGCCTTGTCGCAAGGCTTCGTGGAAACCGCGGCGAAGCGCCGCGCCCTTGCCGCGCCGTTCCTGGCGCAGCAGGGTGACCGGCAACATGGCGACGATCTCCGCTGTGCGGTCGTCCGAGCCGTCGTCGACCACGATCACCGGTACGCCCAGTGCCAGTACGGATTCGATCACCGACTGGATCGCTGCTTCCTCGTCGAGGCAGGGAATCAGCACGCACCAGCGCCCGGCGATGGGGTTCAAGCGACGTGCTCCACGTCGACCTGCAACCCCAGCGTCGCGGCGGCGGCCAGCCAGCAGCGACCGTCTTTCTTGCCGGCCAGCAACGCCAGCAGCGGCAGTCCGGCGGTCGAAGGACTGGTACCGCGCCAGCTGGCCAGCGGTTCGGCCAGCGGTGTATCGGTGCCGTCCACGGTCAGTGTCAGCGCCAGGGTCGCCAGCGTCGACGCGCCGTTGTGCGGCGCCAGCACCAGCGCGCTGCCGAAGGGCTGGGTGCAGCCGGTGAGTTCGCCCAGCGGACCGCTGCCCGCGATGTCGCTGCACACCAGCAGCACCGGGCGCTGATCGGTCACGGCCTGGCTGGCGGCTTCCAGCAGGCCGGCACCGAAGCTGGCGGCTTGGGCGCATATCGCGGTGGATGGCGCATGGCAATCGGTGGCGATGGTCCAGTAACCGACGGCGGCGTTGTGTACCGAATTGTGGAAACGGGTTGGCGACAGTTCGGTCGGCGCTTGCGCCAAGGTGGCACACATGTAATCGGTGATCGACTGATCGCCATGTGACGACGCGAACACGCAGGCCAGCGCGGCTGCTTCGCGGCCACTCATCGCCACGGCCTGCCCGGCCAGCTCGATCGCCAGCAGCACGCTTTCCGGCGCGCGCCGGCGTTCGTTCGCCGGCAGGATGGCGGCGGTGGGTCGCCCGACCGGTGCCGCCGGCACGGTGCCGGCCAACACCTCCTGCAAGGCGGCGAAGCTGGCCAGTTGCGGCGACCACAGACCGACACCTTCGACGTGGACGCGCAACGCCGTCATGCGGTGAATCCCGCGCGGGCGAACGCAAGGCAGGCGTTGTTGCCACCGAACCCGAACGAGTTGCTGAGCGCCACGTCGATGCGTTGCTGCTCGTTGTGCCAGGCGAATTGCGCGCCGCAGTCCGGGTCGGGCGTGCTGCCACCCAGGTTGCCGGGCACCAGGCCATGCTCGATCGCCTGCAGGGCGATGGTCGCCTCGACGATACCTGCCGCGCCCAGGGTGTGGCCGGTGAAACCCTTGGTGGAACTGGCCCGCGTCGTGGCCGGAAAGGCACGCCCGACCAGCGCCGCTTCCACTTCGTCGTTCTTCTGGCTGGCGGTGCCGTGCAGGTTGATGTAACCGACCTGGCCCGCATCGAGACCGGCGCGGGCCAGCGCGTCGTTCAACGCCAGCTCGGCACCGAGGCCGTCCGGGTGCGGCGTGGACATGTGGTGGGCGTCGCTGGCTTCGCCGTAGCCCAGCAATTGCGGCGCATCGGAGGCGACGTCGGTGCGTTCCAGCAGCGCGAAACCGGCCGCCTCACCGATCGAGATGCCGCTGCGGGTGGCATCGAACGGCCGGCATGGCTCCGTGGACACCAGCTCCAGCGCGTTGAAGCCGAACAGCACGCTGTCGCACAGCGTATCGACGCCGCCGACCACCGCCGCGTCGACCAGCCCGAGCCGGATCAAACGTTCTGCGCTGGCGAACACCTTGGCGCTGGAGGAGCAGGCGGTGGAGATCGTCAGGCAGGGGCCGTCGAGCTCGAGCGCGGCTGCCACGAAGGCCGCCAGCGAGTGCGGTCCGTGGATGGCCGGGCGTCGCATGTCCTGGGCAAAACCGCCATCGGGATCGAGTCGGCGATACGCCTCCTCGGTGGCACCGATGCTGGAGGTGGAGGTACCCAGCAGCAGCGCGATGCGTCCGGCACCGTAGCGACGGCGTGCGGCGTTTACCTGATCGAGGAACCCGTCCTGGTTCAGGCCCAGCCAGGCCAGTCGGTTGTTGCGGCAATCCCACGCCTCGAGGGCAGCGGGCAGGGCGCTGGTTTCCACGCCATCGACGCGACCGATCCAGCAGGCCAGCGGCGTCGTGCTGATGTCGTTCAGGCGCAGTCCACTGCGCGCGTGACGCAAGGCATCGAGCTGCGCCGTGAGGCCGCTGCCCATGGCGGACGTGGCGGTATACGCGGTGACCGCGAGAGGTGTCATCAAAGTGGGCATCAGGAAAGCCTAGCGGTCACCCCTTGGCTTGCCTAGCCTGCGGCCGGGCTTTCAGAACGGGGGCAGGGGTATCGTGGCCAGCCGCGCATGAAGGCACCGCGAATGGCCCGCAAGCGGGCCGGGCGAGCTGTCGCGTGCAGCTTCCGCCGCTGTCGGCGAATCCGTGCGCGCGACGAAACCCTGCGCCATCCGGGCGCGCGGGCGTTGATATCGCTCGCGCGACGACGCGTCGCAGCGGCGGGTGGGATCGCTCTTGTTAAGCTCGTCCCATTGAATCGACGAGTCAGACGATGAGCCAGCAAGCCGACACTGCCGAAACCTTCCTGCGCGGGTTGCAGGACCGCATCTGTGCAGCCATCGAACAGGTCGACGGTACGGCACGGTTCGAGGAGGATGCCTGGCAGCGCGCAGCCGGTGGCGGTGGGCGCACCCGTGTGCTTCGCAACGGCGCGGTGTTCGAGCAGGCCGGGGTGAATTTCTCGCGCGTATCCGGACACCAGTTGCCGCCCAGCGCCACCGTGCATCGACCGGAACTGGCCGGCGGCAGCTTCATCGCCACCGGCGTGTCGCTGGTGCTGCATCCGAACAATCCGCATGTGCCGACCGCCCATGCCAATGTGCGCTATTTCGAGGCCAGCAAGGAAGGCGCGGAACCGGTGTGGTGGTTCGGCGGCGGTTTCGACCTTACCCCGTTCTACCCAGTGGAGGAAGACGTTCGGCATTGGCACACGGTGGCACGCGATCTGTGCGTGCCTTACGGTATGGATGTCTATTCGCGTTACAAGAAATGGTGCGACGAGTACTTCTACCTGAAGCACCGCGACGAGACCCGCGGCGTCGGCGGACTGTTCTACGACGACCTGAACGAAGGTGGCTTCGAACACTGCTTCGCCTTTACCCAGGCGGTGGGGCAGGGCTTTCTCGACGCCTACCTGCCCATCGTCGGACGCCGCAAGGACACGCCGTACGGCGAGCGCGAACGCGAGTTCCAGATGTATCGGCGCGGCCGCTACGTGGAGTTCAACCTGGTCTACGATCGGGGCACGCTGTTCGGCCTGCAGTCCGGTGGCCGCACCGAATCGATCCTGATGAGCCTGCCGCCGCGGGTGCGTTTCGAATATGCGTATGCACCCGAGGCCGGTTCCGCCGAAGCGAAGCTGGCCGAGTACCTCAAACCGCGCGACTGGCTATAGGTCAACGCCTGTGGGAGCGACTTCAGTCGCGATGCTCTCGAATTTCATCGAACAAAGCATCGCGACTGAAGTCGCTCCCACAAACGGTTTGTTTTACGGCGTGGCGCCGCTGAACTTCACCGGCGTGGCGCCTTTCACCGTGCCGATCTGGGCGCTGTCGCTGACCTTCAGCACCACCTCGCGCCGGAACTCCAGCGTGCCGGTGACGACGGCATGCGGTCCGATCACCACGATGGGCGTGCGGCTGCTGCTGCTGAACCAGCCATGCGGCTTGTCGACCAGGATGCCGCCCTCGACGCGCGAGTTCGCGCCGATCGTGATGTCGCCGGCGACCGTCTCGATGCCACCGGCGACGTGCGCCGCTTCCAGGTCGATCGTGCCGTTGACGTTGTCCAGCTTGCCGCCGACGTCCGCATCCTTGGCCAGACGAATGGCGCCGTTGACGGCACTGACTTCGCCGCGGACCCGGCTGGTGCTGCCCATGGTGATGCCGCCATTGACCGTTTCCAGGGACTGGGCCTGGGCGCGGTCGCCCAGCTCGATGCTGCCGTTGACCGTGTCGGCCTTCTGCACGCTGGCGCCTGCGCCGATACGGACGGCGCCGTTGACGGTACTGACGTCACCGACCTGTTGGCCAGCGTCGACCTGGGCGGTGCCGTTGATCTTGTCGATATCGTTATCGTGCGCGGCGGCCAGCATGGGCAGGCCCAGCGCGAGTGCGGCGAGGATCAGAACCGTCGGGAAGCGACGCATGGCAATCTCCTTGAGATGAATGGGTACCTGCATAGGATGCCCTGCGCGTGCAACCGGTTTAGCATGACCTGTGGCAGGGGAGCGCATTTGACGACGCCGGAGCTGCGCTGCACCATTCCCGGTTCATTGTCCTGTTGAGCGAAACCCATGCACAAGCTCGTCCTGATCCGCCACGGCCAATCGCAGTGGAACCTCGACAACCGCTTCAGCGGCTGGGCCGATGTCGACCTCACCGAACAGGGCATGGCCGAGGCACGCGAATCTGGCCGGCTGCTGCAGGAGGGCGGTTACACGTTCGACGTGGCGCATACCTCGGTGCTCAAGCGCGCGGTGCGCACACTGTGGGGCGTGCAGGACGCGATGGACCTGATGTGGCTGCCGGTGCTCACCGACTGGCGCCTCAATGAGCGTCACTACGGTGGCCTGACTGGCCTCAACAAGGCCGAGACAGCGGCGAAGTACGGCGAGGACCAGGTCAAGATCTGGCGCCGCAGTTATGACATCCCACCACCGCCGCTCGATCGCGCGGCCAACGAATCGGTGCACGACCCGCGTTACGCCACGCTCGATCCGAAGGACATCCCCGATACCGAATGCCTGAAAGACACCGTCGCCCGCGTGCTGCCCTACTGGCACGACGTGCTGGCGCCGGCGATCAGGGCCGGCCAGCGCGTGCTGGTTGCCGCGCACGGCAATTCGCTGCGCGCGCTGGTGAAATACCTCGACGGCATCTCCGACGAGGCGATCGTCGAGCTGAACATCCCCAACGGCGTGCCGCTGGTGTACGAGTTCGACGACGAGCTGAAGCCGCTGCGTCACTATTACCTCGGCGACGCCGATGCGATTGCCGCGAAGATGGCCGCGGTGGCGAACCAGGGCAAGGCGAAGTAGGGCGGAGCTGACATGTCAACGATCACCTCACCGAAACAGGCCGCTGCCGCGCTGAACGAGTACTGGTCGCCGCGCATCATCGGCGAGCTGGACGATTCCTACATCAAGGTCGCCAAGGTGCTCGGCACGTTTGGCTGGCACAGCCACGACGACGAGGACGAATTGTTCCTGATCCTCGACGGCCAGCTGCGTATCGAGATGGAAGCGGATGCGGTGGAGCTCGCTACCGGCGACATGTTCGTGGTGCCGAAAGGCGTCCGGCACAACCCGGTGGCCGCGATGGAATGCCTGGTGATGCTGATCGAGCGCAAGTCGACCCTGCACACCGGCAACGTGGTGACCGGCCGCACGCGTTCGCTGGCGGAACAACTCGGCGGTGCCTGAACGCGTTTCGTCATGCCTGGTCGACGGGTGACAAACGTCAGTCGTCAGCCGCATGGCGCTCGACTAAGCTGCACGCAGTTCACCACGTGGCGATGCCGATGCCTGTTCATCTGACCAATTACCTGATCATGCTGCCGCTGCTGGCGTGGATCGTGTGGCGTCGCGTCAGCCGCCAGTTCGGCCGCCAGCCGATCCGGCGCAAGCGGATGATCGCCCGCATCGTGATCTTCGCCATGATCGGCGCGCTGCTGGCGCTCAGCGGCCTGCACAAGCTGGCGCTGGCCGAAGGCCTGTTCGGCGGCGTGCTGATCGGTGGCGCGCTGGGACTGCTGGGCCTGCGGCTGACGCGCTTTGAAGTCGATCCCGTCAAGGGCGACTGCTATGTGCCGAACCCGTGGATCGGCGCCCTGCTCACCGTGCTGTTGCTGGGCCGGCTGGCCTGGCGGCTGATGGCGATCTGGCCGCAACTGCAGCATGCACCGAACGCCGCCGCCGGAATGCAGCCGATGGGCTACACCTCCAGCCCGCTGACCATGCTGGTGATCGGCTTGCTGGTGGGCTACTACATCGTCTATTTCAGCGGTCTGCTGATCCATCATCGGCGTTTCCAGCAAGCCGGGGCGCAGGCGCTTTAATCGACGCGACCTGGTGGCCGAGTTGCTCATCGACGCCGGCTACCCATGCATCGCAACGGCCGATGCCGAATGCGCAGCATGCTGGATCCGTAACACTGCGTGGGGCGCCACGAACCCGGGTCAGTCCGCCCGATGCTCCAGCGCCAGATATTCCTCGCTCTGCATTTCGATCAGCCGCGATTCGGTGCGGCCGAATTCGGCGCGCAAGCGTTCGCCGTCGTAAAGCTCGGTGATCGGTGCGGCGGCGGACAGCACCAGTTTGACGTGGCGGTCGTAGAACTCGTCCACCAATTGCACGAAACGCTTGGCGGCGTCCTCGCTGTAGACGGTGAACTGCGGCACGTTGGAGACGATGATGGCCGGGCCGGCCTTGGCCAGCGCGATGTAGTCGGCCACCGCGCGCGGGCCTTCGCACAGCGCGGCGAAATCGAACCACAGGATAGTGTCGGCGCGCTTGTGCAACGGGATATCGCGGCTGTTGATGTGCAGCACGCCACCTTCCTGCACGTTGCCGCTGGCCTGGCTGGCGAAGATGCGCTCCAGTGCACGGTGCGCTTCGGCACCGGGCGGGGTCAGGTAGACCGGTGCCTGGGTCAGCGCGCGCAGGCGCCAGTCGCGCGAGGAAGCCATTTCGACGACGTGGCAGCGCTGTTCGATCAGGGCGATGGCGGGCAGGAAGCGGGCACGCTGCAGGCCGTCCTTGTACAGGTTCGCTGGCGCGGTGTTGGAGGTGGTGACCAGGGTAACGCCGCGCGCGAACAGCGCGTCGAGCAGGCCCGACAGGATCATCGCATCGCCGATGTCGTTGACCAGAAACTCATCCAGGCACAGCACGCGGCAACGCGCGGCGATGTCGGCGGCGACCTCGATCAGCGGGCTCTGCCGTTCGCCCAGTGTGCGCAGGCTTGCATGGACTTCGCCCATGAAACGGTGGAAGTGCCGGCGCAGCACCACACCGTGCGGCAGGCTGGCGGCGAACAGATCCATCAGGAAGGTCTTGCCGCGGCCGACCGTGCCCCACAGGTACAGGCCCGGCACTGCGTCGGGCGATTCGTTGCCGAGCAGCGATTTCAGCCGGTCGAACAGGCCATTGCCGGATGCGGGTTCGGCGCACAGTGCCGCGTGCATGCGATCGAACTCCGGCAGCAACGCCAGCTGGGTGGGATCGGATTCCCAGCGATGCGCGGCGACGCCTTCGTGATAGCGCGCGCTGGGCGCGAGCGAGGGATTTTCACTCATGGAGCGGACAGGTTCCGAAAAGGAATGGGCCGGGCGTCAGGCAGATCGCGCCGGTGGCAGCCAGCCAAGCACCGCGTGCTTGATCGCGCCGCGCAGGTCCATCAGTCGACGGTGGAAGAAATGGCTGGTGTCGGGCATGCGGACCAGTTCGGGCGGGTGCTCCAGTGACTCGACCCAGTCGAACACCGCTTGCGGCTCGACCACTTCGTCGGCCTCGCCCTGCACGATCAGCCACGGGCAGGTCGGCAGGTCGATGGTTTCGAACTCCCAGCGCCCGACCGGTGGCGCAATGCTGATCAGCGCGTCCGCGCGCAGGCCTGTCGCGTTGCGGATGGTCACGTAGCTGCCGAACGAGAAGCCGACCAGCCACAGCGCATCGTCGGGGCGCACGCGGCGTACCCAGTCGACCACCGCGCCCAGGTCGTCGCTTTCGCCATGGCCCTTGTCATAGGTGCCTTCCGAATTGCCGGCCGCGCGAAAATTGAAGCGCACGGTGTCGAGTCCGGATTCGCGCAGTGCGCGCTCGGCCATCGTCACCACCTTGTTGTGCATGGTGCCGCCTTCGGGCGTCAGCGGATGGCAGATCACCGCCACGCCGCGCCGCGCTTCGGCCGGCTCGGCGACATCGCTGATGGTTTCCAGCTTGCCGACGGGGCCGTGCAGCATGAAACTGGCGGCCTTGTCCGGAAAGCTGGCGGGATCGGCGGAGAGCTCGGTGGGATTCATGCACACGATGATAACCGGCGATCGGACCGGCTGCCGCAGGCACGGCGCGTGAACCACCTCGCGCATGCGCTGCTGGCCGGTGACAACGAGTACCTGCAACTGGGCGGCATGCTGGGCGATTTCGTGCACGGCCCGGCGCACGCGCTGGCGTTGCCGCCAACGGTCATCGCGGGCATCCGGCTGCACCGCGCCATCGACGTGTATACCGATGCCCATCCCGACGTGCTGGCCGCGAAGGCGCTGTTGCCATCGCCGTACCGGCGCTATGCGGGGATCCTGCTCGACATGTGGTTCGACCATTGCCTGGCGCGCGACTTTTCTCACTGGAGTACGCAACCGCTGGACCGTTTCTCCGATGCGCTGCGCGCACTGTTGTGGCGGCACGACGCCTTGTTGCCGCCCGCGTTGCAACGGTTCCGCAGCTACATGGAGCTGCACGGATTGCCTGCTGGCTATGCCGATCGCGCGGTGCTGGGCGAGGCGCTGGCGGGGATCGGGCAGCGTTTGAGCCGGGCCAATCCGCTGGATTCGGCGTTGCCGGTGCTGGTGGCGCGGGAGACGGAGCTGCAGGAACGGTTCGAGGCGTTTTTCCCGGAATTGCAGGGGTTTGTGCGGGAGTGGATCGAGACGCGTGAGGGCTGAAGCTTCCCTCCCCTGCTAAGCAAGGGAGGGTTGGGCGACCGAAGGGAGTCCTTCAGGTGAGGGGTTGCGCTTTTGATTTTCTCGCACGTCGGAGCTCCCCATCCCAATCCCCAAAGGGGAAGGGGCAAACGAAAACGCCGCCCCGAAGGGCGGCGTTTGATGTGGCTTGATTGGAGCGGGGCTCTTACTTGGCCTGATCGACGATCCAGTGCACGGCATTGGTCACCTGTTCGTCGGTGAGTGCCGGGTTGCCACCCTTCGGCGGCATGAAGTTGCCGTCGGGGCCGTGGTAGCCCTCGATCGCGTGCTTGACCAGCGTGTCCACGCCTTCAGCGATGCGCGGGCTCCACATGGCCTTGTCGCCCACCTTGGGCGCGCCGGCGATGCCGGCGGTATGGCAGCTGGTGCACAGGTGATCGAAGATCGCCTTGCCGTCGGTGGTGCCGCCGTAAGCGACCTGTGAGGCGGCGGCCTTGGCGGCGGCGTCGGCGGCGGCCTGCATCGCGGCACGCCCGGTGTTGCCGGCATAGACGGCGCCAGCCGGAGCGATCCGCTCGGCGGTTGTCGCCGTCTGGTTCGGATTGGTTTCCTTCGGCTCGTGGTCGTAGATCGCCAGTGCCGTGAAGATCAGTATCACCGACAGTACCGCCAGACCGCCGATCATGATCGAGAACTGGCGCAAGACGCTCTGATCGGATTTGCTCATGGGACCGCTCACGCACGTACTCCTGTCAGTGGGCGGGACGGAACGCCACGATGGCTGTCCGGCCTGCCTGAATGGCTTGTACTGTTGCACCGATCTGGCGAACCCAGCCCGGTGTGAATTGCCGTAACCAAAGATGCACGGCATGGACACCACGTGTCGCCAGCCCCGAATGGAGGGTCCGACAGACAACCAGTCGCGGATTATAAACGAAGCGAGCGGCAAGTTTCAGGCCCCATCGAGAGCGCGTGGCGCCAGTCGCCGGTGCGCTCGCAGCCCGCGCGGCCACTGCAAATGGCCGGGCCCGGGCGGCAAACCCTGCCATCGGTCATGCTTCACCCCTGTCAACCGGCATTGTTCAACTTCGTTCAACTGCCCTTATGCTTCCCTCCCGTGGGCGTTGTCGTCGTTGTGCCGAACCGGTACAACCGACAGGTTCCAGCCATATCAGATACGCATGCCGCGTTGTCGAATGCAGGCCAGTCGCACCGTTTAGTCCAGGAGTTTTACATGTCGCGTTTTTGGAAGATCGCGTTGATCGTCATTGCCGTGATCGTCGTGGCAGTCGTCGGGTTGCGCCTGTTGCACAAGCCGGCAGGCGCCGCGTCGGCGCAGGCGGCGGGCAAGGGCAAGGATGGCGCTGATGCCACGCCGCCGGTGCCGGTTACCGTGGTGCCGGTGGTCAAGCAGAATGTGCCGGTTTACCTCACCGCACTGGGTACCGTGCAGGCGCTCAACACGGTGACGGTGAATCCGCAGGTGGGCGGCCAGCTGCTCAGTCTGGATTTCACCGAAGGCCAGCCGGTCAAGAAGGGCCAGGTGCTGGCGCAGATCGATCCGCGCACCTATCAGGCGGCCTATGACAAGGCGCTGGCGCAACAGCATCAGGATCAGGCGCTGCTGTCCACCGCCAAGAGCAACCTGGTGCGCAGCCAGGATCTGGCCGCGAAGGGTTACATCTCCAAGCAGGATCTGGACACGCTGCGCAACACCACGGCCCAGTACCAGGCTGCCGTGGCTTCCGACGCGGCCAGCATCCGCGACAGCCAGGTGCAACTGAACTACACCAAGGTGGTCTCGCCGATCGACGGCCTGGCCGGCATCCGCGGCGTGGATCCGGGCAACGTGGTCACCACCACCAGCTCGATCGTCACGCTGACCCAGCTGCATCCGATCAACGTGATGTTCACCCTGCCCGAACAGAACCTCGACCTGGTGCGCACCGCTGCCTCGCAGGAAGGCGCGGTATTGCAGGTGACCGCGCTCGACCGCACCGACGCGCATCCGATCGCCAGCGGTGGTGTGCTCAAGGTGATCGACAACCAGATCGACACCACCACCGGCACGTTCCGGCTCAAGTCGGAGTTTCCGAACAGCAAGAATGAATTGTGGCCGGGCCAGTTCGTCAACGTGCAGTTGCTGGTCAACACCGTCGACGGCGGCCTGGTGATCCCGGCGCAGGCCGTGCAGCGCGGACCCGATGGCGACTACGTCTATCAGGTGCAGCCCGACAAGACGGTCAAGATGCAGACCGTGGTGATCGCCGGCGAAGTTGGCGACAGCCACGTGATGATCGGCAGCGGTCTCAAGGCCGGCGATGAAGTGGTCACCGAGGGCCAGTTCCGCCTGAAGCCGGGCAGCAAGGTCAATGCGCTCAAGCCCGGTGAAGTGCCTGCGGCGCCGACGGCGGCGGAACTCGAGAAAGCCAAGAAGAACACCAAGGCTGGCGGTCGCCGTCATTGATGACAAGCCGGCGCGCTGCCACGCGCGCCGGTACCGCGATCGCGCTGAAACCGATCGCGGTCCAGCCATGATCGCGACTGAAACCGCACCTAGACGTTACGGATAGCCATGGGATTTTCGACCCTCTTCATTCGCCGGCCGATCGCCACCTCGCTGTTGATGGTGGCGGTACTGCTGCTCGGCATCCTCGGCTATCGCCAGCTGCCGGTGTCCGCATTGCCGGAGATCGAGGCGCCAAGCCTGGTCGTGAGCACCCAGTATCCGGGTGCCAGCGCCAGCACCATGGCCTCGCTGATCACTACTCCGCTGGAGCGCAACCTGGGGCAGATCTCCGGGCTCACCATGATGAGTTCGGATTCCTCCGCCGGGCTGTCCACCATCATTTTGCAGTTCTCGATGGACCGCGACATCGACATCGCCGCGCAGGACGTGCAGGCGGCGATCAACCAGGCCAAGGGCACCTTGCCGGGCAACCTGCCGTACCCGCCGGTGTACAACCGGGTGAACCCGGCCGACGCGCCGATCCTCACCCTGAAACTCACTTCCGACAGCCGTCAGTTGCGCGAAGTGAACGACCTGGCCGACTCGATTCTGGCGCAGAAGCTGTCGCAGGTGCAGGGCGTGGGCCTGGTCTCGATCGCCGGCAACGTGCGACCGGCCGTGCGCGTGCAGGTGAATCCGGCGCAGCTGTCCAACCTCGGCTTGACGCTGGAGGACGTGCGTAGTGCGCTGACCCAGGCCAACGTCAACGCGCCCAAGGGCACGTTGAACGGCAAGACACAGAGCTACTCGATCGGCACCAACGACCAGCTCGCCGACGCGGCCGAATACAAGAACACCATCATCAGTTACAAGAACAACTCGCCGGTGCGGCTGTCCGACGTCGCCAGCGTGGTCGACGGTGTCGAGAACGACCAGCTCGCTGCGTGGGCAAACGGCAAGCCGGCGGTGCTGCTGGACGTGCGTCGCCAGCCCGGCGCCAACATCGTGCAGACGGTCGAACAGATCCGCCAGGTGCTGCCGGAATTGCGCAGCGCGCTGCCGGCCGACGTGCACCTGGATGTGTTCGCCGACCGCACGGTAACCATCCGCGCCTCGGTGCACGATGTCGAGTTGACCTTGCTGCTGACCATCTTCCTGGTGGTGGCGGTGATCTTCGTGTTCCTGCGCCGGCTGTGGGCGACCATCATCCCGTCGGTGGCGGTGCCGCTGTCGTTGATGGGCACGTTCGGCGTGATGGCCTTCACCGGCATGTCGCTGGACAACCTCTCGCTGATGGCGCTCACCGTGGCGACCGGTTTCGTGGTCGACGATGCGATCGTGATGATCGAGAACATCGTGCGCTACATCGAGCAGGGTAAAAGCGGGCCGGAGGCGGCCGAGATCGGTGCCAAGGAAATCGGCTTCACCGTGCTGTCGCTGACCGTGTCGCTGGTGGCGGTGTTCCTGCCGTTGCTGCTGATGCCCGGCGTTACCGGCCGGCTGTTCCACGAATTCGCCTGGGTGCTGACCATCGCGGTCACCATTTCGATGCTGGTGTCGCTGACCCTGACGCCGATGATGTGCGCCTACCTGCTCAAGCCGGACGCATTGCCACCGGGCGACGACGCGCATGAGCGCCAGGCTGCGGCCGGCAAGCGCGACCTGTGGACACGCACCGTCGAGCTGTATGCGAACACGCTGGACTGGGTGCTCGACCATCGCCAGCTGACCATGGTGGTGGCGGCCGCCGCCGTGGTGCTCACCGTGTTCCTGTATATCGTGATTCCCAAGGGCCTGCTGCCCGAACAGGACACCGGCCTGATCACCGGCGTGGTGCAGGCTGACGACAACGTCGCGTTTCCGCAGATGGAAATCCGCACCCAGGCAGTTGCCGATGCGTTGCGCAAGGATCCCGCGGTGGCCGGCGTGGCCGCCTTCATCGGTGCTGGCACGATCAACCCGACGTTGAACCAGGGCCAGCTGAGCATCGTGCTGAAGGATCGCGGCGACCGCGATGGGCTGGACGCGCTGTTGCCAAGGCTGCAGAACGCGGTGGCGGATATTCCGGGCGTGGCGCTGTACCTGAAGCCGGTGCAGGACGTGACTCTGGACAGTCGCGTTGCGGCTACGGAGTACCAGTATTCGTTATCCGACGTGGACTCGGTCGAGCTGGCCAAATACGCCGGGCAGATGACCCAGGCGATGCGCCAGCGACCGGAGCTGTCCGACGTCGACAACAACCTGGCCGACAACGGCAACGCGTTGAAGCTCACTATCGACCGCGAGAAGGCCAGCCGTTTGGGCGTGCCGGTGCAGACCATTGACGACACCTTGTACGACGCGTTCGGTCAGCGCCAGATCTCGACCATCTTCACCCAGCTCAACCAGTATCGCGTGGTGCTGGAAGTGGCGCCGGATTTCCGCTCCACCGACGACCTGATGAACAAGCTGACCGTGCGCGGCAACGGCAACGGTGCGCTTACCGGCAGTGACGCCACCAGTTTCGGCCAGGTGAAATCGAGCAACTCGGCGACGCCATCGGGTATCGGCAATGCCGGCAACGTCGGCTTCCAGCTCGGCGGCGGCGGCACTATTCCACTGTCCTCGCTGGTCAGCGCCCAAGTCACCAGTGCACCACTGGTGGTCAGCCACCAGCAGCAGCTGCCGGCGGTGACGCTGGCGTTCAACGTGGCCGCGGGGTACTCGCTGTCCGATGCGGTGGCGGCGATCCACGACGTCGAGCAGCAGCTCAAGTTCCCACCGCAGGTGCGCGGCGAATTCGTCGGCAAGGCGGCCGAATTCACCTCCTCGCTCGGCGACGAAGTGTTGTTGCTGCTGGCGGCGATCGTGGTGATCTACATCGTGCTTGGCGTGCTGTACGAGAGTTACATCCATCCGCTGACGATCATCTCCACGTTGCCCCCGGCCGGTGTCGGCGCGCTGCTGGCGCTGATCCTCTGCGGCATGAGCCTGTCGGTGGATGGCATCGTCGGCATCGTGCTGCTGATCGGCATCGTCAAGAAGAACGCCATCATGATGATCGACTTCGCGATCGAGGCTCGCCGCACCGGCATGAACGCGCGCGACGCGATCCGTCGCGCTTGCCTGCTGCGTTTCCGCCCGATCATGATGACCACCGCCGCGGCCATGCTCGGTGCGTTGCCGCTGGCGCTGGGCAATGGCATCGGCGCGGAACTGCGCCGACCGCTCGGTGTGTCGATCGTCGGCGGCCTGCTGCTGTCGCAACTTGTCACGCTGTACACCACGCCGGTGATCTACCTGTACATGGAACGTTTCTCCGACTGGTTGGCTGTGCGCCGCGAGCAGCGCGCGCTGGCCCGCGCGCAGGCCAACGGCGCCGCGTGATCGCTTACGCGCCCGGGTCAGATCTAAAAATACCCTCTTCCAACCTCCTCCTGCACGCAGGGGGAGCAGCAGAACTGTTGCCGTGCTCGCTATCCTGCAACGCAGGGAAGGATTGGGGCGGGGTGCTCTTCGCTCCACCGTTCAACCTTTTCGTCGCATGAACGTTGAAGATGGGATGATTTGCCCGCGCGCCGCCTGTCATGCCCCCGCCCGCTTCCGATCACGTTGAACCCATGAACATCTCCGGCACCTTCATCCGCCGCCCGATCGGCACTTCCCTGCTGGCGATCGGGTTGTTCGTGGTTGGCATGATCAGTTACTTCCTGCTTGGCGTGGCGGCCTTGCCGAACATGCAGTTTCCGGCCATTTTCGTGCAGGCCAGCCAGGCCGGCGCGGATGCCGGCACCATGGCGTCCACCGTGGCAGCGCCGCTGGAGCGGCATCTGGGCCAGGTGCCCGGAATCGAAATGATGCGCTCGTCCAGTTCGGAGGGCAGCACGTTCGTCTTCATGATGTTCCAGAGCGGCACCGACCTGGATTCTTCCGCGCGCGATGTGCAGGCGGCGATCAATGCCGCGGCTCCCGACCTGCCCACCGGACTCAACGGCGCACCGAGCTACCAGAAGGCGAATCCGAACGACGATCCGATCATCGCGCTGGCGTTGACCTCGGACACGCAGTCCGCGGCCGATCTCTACAACGCCGCCGATACCTTGCTGGCGCAGCGGTTGCGTCAGCTGCCCGGGGTGTCGTCGGTGGAGATTGCCGGTGCCGCCACGCCGGCGATCCGCGTCGACGTGAACCTGCGTTCATTGAACGCGATGGGACTGTCGCCGGATCAGCTGCGCAACGCATTGAGCGCGGCCAACGTGACGTCGCCGGAGGGCTTCCTGTCCAACGGCAAGACCACCATGTCGATCAGCGCCACCACGCAGCTGCACAGCGCGGACGAATTCGCGCGGTTGGTGATCGCCAGCCACAACGGCACGCCGGTGCGCCTGTCCGACGTGGCCAACGTCTATGCCGGTCAACAGGACGCGTACCAGGCAGCCTGGTTCCAGGGCAAGCCGGCCGTGTTGATGTACGTCTACAAGAAAACCGACGCCAACGTCATCGCGACCGTGGACCTGGTCAAGGACCAGCTGCCGCTGCTGCGCGAATACCTGCAGCCGGGCACCGTGCTGACGCCGTTCTTCGACGGCACGCCGACCATTCGCGCCTCGCTGCACGAGGTGCAGGCCACGCTGCTGATCTCGCTGGCGATGGTGGTGCTGACCATGGCGCTGTTCCTGCGCCGTCTCGCGCCAACGCTGATCGCCGCGGTGGCCGTGCCGTTGTCGCTGGCGGGCGCGTTCGTGGTGATGTACATCCTCGGCTACACGCTCAACAACCTCACCTTGCTGGCGCTGGTGATCGCGATCGGCTTCGTGGTCGATGACGCGATCGTGGTGATCGAGAACATCATCCGCCACATCGACGATGGCATGACGCGCATGGAGGCCACCCTGGCCGGCGCGCGCGAGATCGGCTTCACCATCGTCTCGATCACCGCCTCGCTGATCGCCGTGTTCATTCCGCTGCTGTTCGCCGGCGGTGTCACCGGCATGTTCATGCACGAGTTCGCGGTCACCCTGGTGGCGGCCATCGTGGTCTCGGCGATGGTGTCGCTGACTCTGACGCCGGCCTTGTGCGGGCGCTTCCTCAGCGGCCATCGAAAGGTCGGGCCGGAGAAGCGGCACGAACCTACCCGGCTGGGTGTCGCGCTGGATCGCTTCCATGCCGGCATGCTGCGTATCTACACCCGTGCGCTGAACTTCTCGCTGCGCCATGCCCTGTTGTTCGCGCTGACGCCGCTGGTGCTGATCGTGGCGACCTTCTTCCTGCTTGGCGTGGTCAAGACCGGGTTGTTCCCGGCGCAGGACACCGGCCTGATCTGGGGCCGCGCCAATTCCAGCGCCACCGTCTCGTTTGCCGAGAGCAAGCAGCGCCTGCAACGCATCACCAGCATGCTGATGGCCGATCCGGACGTGGCCACCGTGGGTTCGCGCCTGGGCAGCAGCCGCCAGGGCACCAGCGGCTCGTTCAACATCAACCTCAAGACCCGCACCGACGGACGCAAGGACGATACCTTCGCCGTGCTGGCGCGGCTGAGTGCGAAAGCGGCCAACTATCCCGACCTCAACCTGCGCCTGCGTCCCGTGCAGGACCTGCCCAGTGGCGGCGGTGGCGGCACCAGTCAGGGCGCGCAGTACCAGGTTTCGCTGCAGGGCAACGACCTGGCCGGCCTGCAGGAGTGGCTGCCGAAACTGCAGACCCAGTTGAAGAAGAATCCGAAGCTGATGGACGTCGGCACCGACGTCGATGAAGCCGGCCTGCGCCAGAACATCGTGATCGACCGCGACAAGGCTGCACGCCTGGGCGTAACCGTCGGTGCCGTCGACGGCGCGCTGTACGACGCGTTCGGTCAGCGCCAGGTCTCCACCATCTATTCGGACATCAATCAGTACAAGGTGGTGGTCAACGCGCTGCCCGAGCAGACCGCCACGCCGGATGCGCTCAACCGCATCTACGTACCCTCCACCAATGGCGGGATGGTGCCGATCACCGCGTTCACCCGGCAGGAACCGGGGCTGGCGCCGTCGCAGATCACCCACGAAAACCAGTACACCACGATGGATCTCAGCTTCAACCTCGCGCCCGACGTGAGCATGGGCGAGGCGATGGCGATCATCCAGTCCACCGTGCAGGGCATGCGCATGCCCGGCGACATCAAGGTGCAACTGGGCAACGATTTTCGCCGTTTCCAGCAATCACAAAGCGGCATGCTGTGGCTGGTGCTGGCTGCCGTGCTCACGGTCTACATCGTGCTCGGCATGCTCTACGAAAACCTGATCCACCCGATCACGATCCTCTCGACCCTGCCGGCCGCCGGCGCCGGCGCGTTGCTGGCGCTGTGGCTCACCGGCACCGAGCTGTCGGTGGTGGCGCAGATTGCGCTGGTGCTGTTGATAGGCATCGTCAAGAAAAACGCGATCATGATGATCGACTTCGCCCTCGTCGCCGAGCGTGAACACGGCAAGAGCCCGCTCGAAGCCGCTCGCGAAGCCTGCGTCGTGCGCTTTCGGCCGATCATGATGACCACGATGGTCGCCATTCTCGCCGCCCTGCCGATCGCGATCGGCCTGGGCGAAGGCAGCGAACTGCGCCGTCCCCTCGGTATCGCGTTGATCGGCGGCCTGCTCATCTCGCAAAGCCTTACCCTGCTCAGCACACCGGCGCTCTATGTGATCTTCTCGTGCCTGGCCGAACGCCGAAAGGCATGGGCCGCGCGACGTCGCGAACGCAGGGCCGGCCGTCGACGCCTGGCCGGCGCCTGAAAAACGCCGCAGCTTGAACTTCGACGAATGCCGTTGGCCCTTTTCAATGGTGCGGGGACGAGCGTGAATCCGAATCGCGGCGCCGCAGAGCCCGCCGAATCGCCTTCTCGGGCTGAATCCGTTTGGCGTCGAGTTTAAAAATTTAAGAACGCGGCGTTAACGCGGCAGCTGAACACCCCGGCACAACGCTCACAACCCGTTAACTGCGAGGCCAGTATCACTGGCCTCCACTTCCGAGACGGAGAAGCGTTCGATGGGAAACGACACGAATAAACCGGATTTCTCCGATGTGCAGGGCGGGGCGAAGTCCACCGCGCCCGACGCGCCGGCCAAGGCCGACTTCAGTGACGTGCAGTCGAAAGTCAGTTCCACGACAGACGAAACCACGCTCTACACCGTGGTCGCTGGCGACAATCTGTCGACCATCGCCAAGCATTTTTACGGCAACGGAAATGCGTGGAAGCAGATTTTCGACGCCAACCGCGACCAGCTCACTGACCCGGACCACATCAAGGCCGGCCAGATGTTGAAGATCCCCGCCAAGTCCTGAAGCAGGAGATGCCCCTATGAAGATGACTCGCCAACCCTTGATCCTCGCCGCCTCGCTGGCTGCCGTGCTGGCCTTGAGTGCTTGCGGCAAGAAAGATGACTCGGCATCGCAGGTGCCGGCCGCATCGCCGCCAGCCGCTACCGCGCCCACCGCCATGTCGCCGGCCGCGAGCTCGGCGCCAGCCAACGCGTCACCGGGTATGGATGCATCGACATCGGTGACGTTCACCTCGGCCGAGTTGGGCTCGACCGTCGATGCCAGCAACAAGATCCTCGCCAGTGGCACCAGCTTCGCACCGAAGGACACCGTCTACGCGTCGGTCGACACCAGTGGTACCGGCAATGCGACGCTCGCGGCGAAGTGGACCTACCAGGATGGCCAGACCGTGCATGAGGACAGCAAAACCCTCAATGCGTCCGGCCCGCAGACCACCGCCTTCATGATCAGCAAGCCGAGCGGATTCCCCGCCGGCAACTACAAGGTCGACATTTCGTTGAATGGCGCCCAGGTCGCCAGCAAGGATTTCTCGGTCAAGTAAACGCGCTGCAGCTAGAAAAAGAACGAGGGCGCGGCAGATGCCGCGCCCTCGTTTTTCATGCGGTCGACAGCGGCATCATGCGTGGGTGGCGAACGTCGCTTCCGATGGCAACGACAGCCCGGTGTCACGCTGGAACTGGTCGGCCAGGCGTTGCCGATGGACGGCCAGATACGTCGCCGAACGGCCCACGCCGTGCAGTTCGACGTGCCGCCACACGGCCAGGCTCGCCAGTTGTGTGCCGATCACTTCCGAGCGGCGTCGGCTGTCGCCCTGCCAGAACACGGCAACCCAACCTTCCTCTTCCGCAGCGTGCGACTCGTCGACCGGCAGGATCAGCGTGCCATCGAGCAGCGACAATGCACATTCGTGGCCGTCGGCGTGCTGACAGGTATACAGCGGCGGCAGTTGGGCGATGAAGTCGACGATGGACTGGCTCAGGCGGCTCATTCCGATTTCCTTGTCTGGATGGATGGAGTGGAAGCGTGCCGCAGCATAGGTCAGCCGTGCCAACGGAATCTTGCGCGGTAACACAGTACGGCGCTGTATGGCGGGTCGGGCGCTTTCGCCTGTGGGGCGAAAACGCGACAATGGGCGATTCGTCAACCCGATCAACCGGTCGGGACGTGCCGACGCCATGCGTCACCGCCACGCCGCGATGCACGCCATGACGATTGATGCACAGCCATCGCACCGTCCCGATCGCCGTAGCCACAGAGGTCCACGCAAAACATGTCCACCACGCCCAAGATCATCTACACGCTGACGGATGAAGCTCCGTTCCTGGCCACGCAGTCGTTGCTGCCGATCATCGCCGCCTTCACCGGCACCGCCGGCGTCAAGGTGGAAACGCGCGACATTTCGCTGGCCGGGCGCATCATCGCGCTGTTTCCGGAAGCACTGAACGAAGACCAGCGGATCGCCGACGATCTGGCCGAACTCGGCCAGCTGGCCACCACGCCGGAAGCCAACATCATCAAGCTGCCCAACATCAGCGCGTCGATGCCGCAACTGAAGGCGGCGATCAAGGAGCTGCAAGACCAGGGCTACGCACTGCCGGACTATCCGGACGAGCCGCAGGATGCCGGTGAGAAAGACATCAAGTCGCGCTACGACCGGGTCAAGGGCAGCGCAGTGAACCCGGTACTGCGCGAGGGCAATTCCGATCGCCGTGCGCCGGTTTCGGTGAAGAACTACGCGCGCAAGCATCCGCACCGGATGGGTGCGTGGAGCGCCGACTCGAAGACCCACGTGGCGCACATGGATGGCGGCGATTTCTACGGCACCGAGAAATCCGCGCTGGTCGCGCAGGCCGGCAACGTCAGCATCGAATGGTTCGGCAAGGACGGCAGCCACAGCGTGCTGAAGCCGAAGACCGCCTTGCTGGCCGGCGAGATCATCGACGCCGCGGTCATGGGCAAGCATGCGCTGGCCGCTTTCATCGACGCGCAGATCGCCGATGCGAAGCAGCAGGGCGTGCTGTTCTCCCTGCATCTGAAGGCGACCATGATGAAGGTCTCCGATCCGATCATGTTCGGTGTGGTGGTCGGTGAGTTCTACAAGGATGTGCTGGCGAAGCATGCCGCGGTGCTGAAGCTGGTCGGTTTCAATCCCAACAACGGCATCGGCGATCTGTACAGCCGCATCGCCGCGTTGCCGGCCGAGCAGCAGGCGGCGATCAAGGCCGACCTCGATGCCGAGTATGCGCAGCGTCCGGGCCTGGCGATGGTCAATTCCGACAAGGGCATCACCAACCTGCACGTGCCCAGCGATGTGATCATCGATGCCTCGATGCCGGCGATGATCCGCGACTCCGGCAAGATGTGGAACGCCAAGGGCGAGCTGCAGGACATCAAGGCAGTGATCCCGGACCGCAGCTATGCCGGCGTTTATCAGGCCACCATCGAGGATTGCAAGGCGCACGGCGCGTTCGATCCGGCGACGATGGGCAGCGTGCCGAATGTCGGCTTGATGGCGCAGGCGGCCGAGGAATACGGCTCGCATGACAAGACCTTCCAGATCGCCGGCGACGGCGTCGTCAAGGTCATCGACGCGGCCGGCAGCGTGCTGTTGCAGCACGACGTCGAAGCCGGCGACATCTGGCGCCTGTGCCAGACCAAGGATGCGCCGATCCAGGATTGGGTGAAGCTGGCGGTCAGCCGCGCGCGACACACGCCAGCGGTGTTCTGGCTGGATCCGGCGCGTGCCCACGATGCGCAGGTGATCAAGAAGGTCGAGCGTTACCTGAAGGACCACGACACCAGCGGCCTGGACATCCGCATCATGGATCCGGTCGCCGCCACCAAATTCTCGCTGGAGCGCATCCGCCAGGGCCTGGACACCATCTCGGTCACCGGCAACGTGCTGCGCGACTATCTCACCGACCTGTTTCCGATCATGGAGCTGGGCACCAGCGCCAAGATGCTCTCGATCGTGCCGCTGATGGCTGGCGGCGGCCTGTTCGAGACCGGCGCCGGCGGCTCCGCGCCGAAACATGTCCAGCAGTTCCTGGAAGAGAATTACCTGCGCTGGGATTCGCTGGGCGAATTTCTGGCGCTGGCCGCCTCACTCGAACACATGGGCAATCGCTACGGCAGCGTCGATGTCGACGTGCTCGCCAAGACGCTGGACCAGGCCAACGGCAAGTTCCTCGACACCAACAAGTCGCCCTCGCGCAAGGTCGGCGAACTGGACAATCGCGGCAGTCATTTCTACCTCGCCCTGTATTGGGCGCAGGCACTGGCTTCGCAGGAAACCCATGTCGAACTGAAGGCCAAGTTCGCGCCCTTGGCGAAGGCGCTGGAAGAGAACGAGGCGAAGATCGTCGGCGAACTCAACGGCGTGCAGGGTCGGACCGTCGACATCCAGGGCTATTACCACCCGAACCGGGAACTGGTCAGCAAGGCCATGCGCCCCAGTGCGACCTTCAACACTGCGCTGGCGATGCTTTCGGCGTGAACAGGGGGTGTTGAGATACGGATGCCGTGCGTAAGCGACAAAGAAAACGGGACGCCTTGGCGTCCCGTTTTCTTTGGTTCGATCGTGGTTGTTCGAGAGGAGTAGGTGGCGTCCATGCCACCATTTCACGCTTCCTGTCCGATCACGTCGGTGTCACCGGATTGGCTACCAGCTGAATCCCGCACCGACGCCGACCGTGCTTTCCGAGCCGGATGCGGAGGCACCGATCGAGAGGCTGGCACGGTTCTGGTGGAACGCACGCTGGTAGCCCACCGAGATCGCCGATTCGCCGCCGTAGTTGCCCGCACCCACGCCGACCCGGTTGTCACCCGCCAGACCCGAGGTATTGGCGGTCATCTGTGACATGGCCGTGCCCATCGCACCCACGCGATCCAGGCGCCGGTTGACGTTGCTGAACTGGTCGCTGACCTGACCGCGGAACGCATCGAAATCGCTGCCGCTGACCATGTTGCCCAGCTTGCTGTCGGTATATGCGTTGGCCGATTTCAAGGTGGTCTTGTCGCCAGCGTCCGCATAGGTCTTTGCGGTTTGCAGCGCTTCGTCGACCTGGCCTACGTTGGCGGCATCCGTGACGGCGGTGCCCGCCGCTACATGGGTGATGCGGCGCTGGTTCGTTGCGCTTCCCACCGATACCGTATTGGCCTCATCGGCGACCGAGTCCGCACCGAGCGCCACGCTGTTCTCCGCCGTGGCCGATGCGCCCTGTCCGACAGCGGTAGCCGAGGCAACCGTCGCACTGCTGCCCGTGCCCACCGCCACGGCGGCGGTCGCAACCGGCGCGACCGCGGCAGGGCTGCCAATGGACGCACTGGTCGTGCCGAGGGCCAGACTGTTGCTGGCCACGGAGGCCATGTGACCGCCCCCGTGGTGCTGCATCCGGTCCAGCTCCTGCTGCATCTGGTCGATGCCCTGCAAGGCACCACTGAGGACGCCATCCACCGCGGCAAACGTGTCGCCGACATTGCCGTAACTGCTGCCCTGGACCGTATAGGTCGGCGCAAGCAGGCCAGCTGCACCCATCGATGCGCCACCGCCCAATGCCCGCGCCACGGTATCCCCCAGACTGCTCACGCCGTCGCCGATGGCATCGCCGATGCCCGATACCGCCTGATGGAGCTGGTCGACATTGACCGCATCGGTGTCTTCCGTGCCTGCCGCCACGTTGGTGATCTGGCGGTTGCCGGCGCCGGCATAGCCGCCGCCGACCGACACGGTGTTGGCCCGATCCGATTCCGAATTCGCACCGAGTGCGACGCTGTTGGCAGCCTGGGCCCTCGCTCCCTTTCCGAGCGCCGTTCCATCCGTCGCGTTGGTAAAGGCGTACTGGCCGAACACGCTGCCGCCGTCCGCATTGGCTGTGGAGAAATGACCGACGGCGGTGGAGTTGGCACCCGTTGCGTACGCCGTGCGGCCGACCGCCGTGCTGTTGAGTCCACTGGCCAGCGAGTTCACACCGATCGCGGTGCTCGCCTCTCCGCTCGCGGCGGAAGCTGCGCCAGCCGCGAGCGAACTCTCGCCGGTCGCCATCGCGTTGTAGCCCAGCGCGGTGGCGAAATCCGTGGTGGCCTCGCTGTAAGCACCCACGGCGGTCGCTGCCTGGCTGGACGCCATGCTGCTGTAGCCGGTAGCGGTTGACTGCAGGCCAGTCGCGGTCGCCGCCGCACCGGACGCACTGCTGAACGCCGCCGTCGCCTGTGCGCCTGCGCCCAGGGCTGTCGTACCCACCTCGCTCGCCACGGTCTGGCTGTCCAGCAAGACTTCGCCGGTACCCGGGTCGTCGTAATAAAGATGACCACCGACGGCCGTGCTGGACTGGCCTTGCGCCTGCGCCTGGGTACCACTGGCGACGCTGTTGATGCCGCTTGCCGTGGCACCGTAACCCGTTGCCGTGGCAAAGGCGGCGTTGGTGCTGGCACCGCTGCCCAAGGCCGAAGAGCCCATGCCGTACGCCGCGGCACCCGCACCCATGGCGGTGCTGTTGTCGTCGTTCGCCACGGCGTTGGCACCGTACGATGAACTCTCGACGCCGCCGGCGAAGCTGTTGGCACCCGATGCCATCGAATGCTCACCCAATGCGAGCGCGTCCTCGCTGCCGTCATCGGCACCGTTGGCCTGGAAGAAGCGCGTGCTGCCGGCGACGGCATCGAGCTGGTCGAGATTGACCGCATCGGTGCCTTCGGTGCCCGCCGCCACATTCGTGATCTGGCGTTCGCTGCCGACATCGCCGACCGATACCGTGTTCGCGCGATTCGTATAGGAACCCGTACCCAGGGCCACGCTGTTGGCGGCATCGACATCGGCCATGGCATTGGCGCCTAGTGCGACGCTGTTAATGCCATAGGTGGTGCTGTAGTAGCCGATCGCCGTGCTGTTGTCGGCTTTGGCCCAGGCCTCGGAACCGACGGCCGTGGCGGTATTGCCCTGGGCATAGGCGAAGTAGCCCACCGCGGTGCTGTTCGTGCCGTCGACCTGGGCCAACGAGCCGATGCCGGTGCTGTAGTCGCCCCATGCGCCTGCACCGGCACCGAAGGCCGAGGCGGCTGCACCCGTAGCCTCGGTGGGGGTCACGAGACCCAAGCCCGGGACGAAGTCCCCAAGCCCACCCACCGCCGTGCTTCCATAACCACTGGCCAGGCTCTGCGTGCCCACGGCGGTGCTGTAGTTGCCGAGGGCATTGGCGACGGAACCGAACGCGGAAGACTGCACACCGGCCGCGTACGCACCCACGCCGGAGGCGGTGGACATGAAGCCTTCGGCATTGGCGCTGGCACCCAGGGCGGTGCCGCCGACGCCGGCGCTGGTCGCGCCCGTCGTCACCGGCTCGCCGTTCATCAGGATCAGCGGATCGCCGTTCTCGTCCACGGCATTGCCGCCGACCGCGACGGCGGCAGGACCCGTGGCCTGCGCGTTCTGGCCGAACGCGGCGCTGTTCTGGCCTGCGGCCAGGCTGTTGTTACCCACTGCGGTTGCACCATCGGCCGCGGTATTGGCGCCACTGCCCAGAGCCGAAGAACCGATGCCGTAAGCCGCGGCACCGGCACCCATGGCCGTGCTGTTGTCGTCGTTCGCCACCGCGTTGGCACCGTACGAAGAACTCTCGACACCACCGGCGAAACTGTTGGCGCCGGACGCCACCGAATGCTCGCCCAACGCCAGCGCATCCTCGCTGCCGTCGTCGGCACCGTCGGCCTGGAAGAATCGCGTGCTGCCGGCGACCGCGTCGAGCTGCGCCACGTTCACCGCATCGGTGTCTTCCGTGCCCGCCGCCACGTTGGTGATCTGGCGGGTGATTGCCGGATAAACGGTGCCGCTGTAAGCATCGGTCCAGGGAGCTGCCGCACCCACCGAAACCGTGTTTTCACGATCGGCCAGCGAACCGTAACCCAAGGCCACACTATTGTTGGCTGTCACCCTGCTTTCGGTTCCCAGTGCCGCTCCATACGGGGCAAACACCGTGCTGCCTTCGCCGAGCGCCACCGAATAGGCATTGGCATAGGCTTTGTCACCCAGTGCGGTGCTGTAATCGCCAACACCCGTACTGGCGCTGCCGATCGCCGTGCTTCTCAGGCCACTGGCATTGGCATTCATGCCCATCGCCGTGCCACGCACTCCGTCGGTCGTACTGCCGATGCCAACCGCTGTCGAGAAGTCGCCGGAGGCGGTCGAAAAACCGCCGATCGCCGTGCTGGACGCGCCGGTGGCCTCGGATATCCAACCGATCGCTATGCTCTGCGCCCCCGCCGCCGTACTTTGGGGACCCATGGCCGTCGAAAGATCGCCATAGGCGCTCGCCGAAGCGCCGATCGCCACACTGCTTGCGCCCTGCGCCCAGCTTTGGGATCCCACGGCGGTGGCGCCATCCGCCATCGCGTAGGCCAGGGATCCAACACTGGTCGATCCGAAACCGCTGGCTGATGCGCCCACGCCAAACGCCGAGGCGGTGATGCCATCCGCGCGCGAGCTGGCGCCAACCGCCGTACTGCCGGCTCCGGCACTGGTCGCCGCATCGGTGATGGGGTTGCCATCGGCACCGACCAACAGCGGGTCGCCATTGTCATCCAGCGCCGCACCACCGATGGCGACCGAGGCATTGGCCGTCGCCTGTGCGCCGGCACCGAACGCGGCACTGTTGATGCCGCTGGCATTGGCGCCGTAGCCAGTCGCCGTGGCGAAATTTGCATTGGTCATCGCCAGGCTGCCGATTGCCGACGAGCCGCTGCCGAACGCATTGCTGCCTGCGCCGATCGCGGTGCTGTTGTCGTCGAAGGCCGCCGAGCCGGCGCCGTACGCCGCGCTCTCGATGCCGGCGGCGGCACTGTTGGCGCCTGCCGCGACTGAGTGTTCGCCCAGGGCCAGCGCGTCTTCGCTGCCGTCGTCGGCACCCTTGGCCTGGAAGAACGGCGTGCTGCCGGTAACCGCATCGAGTTGATCCACATTGACCGCATCGGTGCCTTCGGTACCGGCGGCGACGTGGGTGATCTGGCGCTCGACACCGACGCTGCCGACGGAAATCGTGTTGGCCCGGTCGGCGATCGACATCGATCCCAGTGCCACCGACTGGTCGCCGGTGACGCTGGTACCGATGCCGATGGCGACGCCGTAGAGCCCGGTAGTGATCGCATCGCCACCGATCGCGATCGAGGCATCGGCCGTGGCGTGGGTCTGGATGCCGATGCCGATGGAGCCGATGCCCGAGGCACCGCTTTCCTCGCCAAGGGCGGTGGCGAACCAGTTGGTTGCCTGGCTGCCGGCCCCGAGGGCCACCGCGCCGTAGTTGGTCGCCGAACTGAGATAGCCGACCGCCACGGCGGCATAGTCGCTGGCCGAACTGAAGCCGCCATAGGCCACCGAGGCATCGCCCGATGCCACGCTGCGATAGCCGGTTGCCAGCGACTGCAAGCCACCGGCAGTGGCGCCGGCTCCGTTGGCTACGCTGAACAGGCCGTTGGCCTGCGCGCCGGCACCCAGCGCGGTGGCGCCCAGTCCGGTGGCCACGGTCTGCTGATCCAGCACGACTTCGCCGGTGTCCGGATCGACCACATGCAGCTGACCACCGATCGCGGTGCTCGAATCGCCATTGGCCACGCTGGCATTGCCGCTGGCCAGACTGTTGACGCCGGCTGCCGTTGCGCCGTAGCCAGTCGCCGTGGCGTAGTCGGCATTGGTCGCCGCGCCGCTGCCGAAGGCCGAAGAGCCCACACCATAGGCGCCGGATCCTGCGCCGACCGCCGTGCTGTTGTCATCGTTTGCCACCGCGCCGGCACCGTAGGCCGAGCTTTCCGCGCCAGCGGCAAAACTGTTGGCTCCGCCGGCCACCGAATGCTCGCCCGATGCCAGGGAATCCTCGTCATCCGTTCCGTCAGCCTGGAAGAAGCGCGTGCTGCCGGCGACTTCGTTGAGCTGCGCCATGTTCACGGCATCCGTGTCGTTCGTGCCCGCCGTTACGTTCGTGATCCGCCGGGTCGCCGGAAATCCGCCGGCACCGGTTCCATTACCTACAGAAACCACATCCGCGCCGTTGGTCTGCGAACCCGAACCGAGCGCCACGCTGTTCTCGTCCCCTGCCAGGGTGCTGTTGCCCACCGCCGTTGCACCGTTGGCGAACGCATAGCTGTTCTGGCCCAGCGCGGTCGCGCCTTCGTGGGTGGCCCATGCGTATTGGCCCAGTGCGGTGGTCTGTCCGGCACTTGCCCAAGCTACGCCGCCCACGGCCGTGCTGGCTTCGCCGCTGGCATAGGAGGCGTTGCCGATGCTGATCGATTCGAAGCCAAGCGCTTGCGACGTGGGACCGATCGCGATGGCGCCATCTTCGCCAGTGGCCCATGCGCCGCCGCCAATGCCTATCGACTCGTAGCCGGTGGTCAATACCGCGGTCCCCAGCGCGATGCTGTCTTCGCCGGTCGCGAGGGAAGCCGCGCCCAAGGCCATCGCCCGGTAGCCGTCGGCGGTTGCACCCGAACCCAGCGCGGTGGCGGCGAACCCGCCAGCTTCCGAGCTTGCGCCAATGGCCGTCGCGGCCATGCCCGTGCTCGTTGCCCCGCTATCCACCCACGCATCGTTCCGCATGACCAGAGGGTTGCCGTTTTCATCCAGCGCAACGCCACCGATCGCCACGGACCCCATGCCACCCGCTTGTGCATCCTGTCCGAAGGCGGCGCTGTTCTGCGCCGATGCCGACGCGCCATAACCCATCGCGGTGGCGTAGTCGGCATTGGTACTGGACTGACTGCCGATCGCCGACGAACCCACGCCCTGCGCGATCGCATTCGCCCCGATCGCCGTGCTGCTGTCGTCGAACGCGACCGCGTGGCCACCAAAGGCCGAACTCTCCACGCCGCTGGCGATCGCGTCGGCACCGGTGACCGTGCTGCTATCGCCAGAGGCCACGGCGTTTGCACCGGTCGCGGTGCTGCCGTCGCCGGCTGCCTCGCTGAAGGCACCGATCGAGGTCGCATCGTTGTTGGACGCATAGGCCTGGCCGCCTACCGCGGTGCCGTTCGTAACTGCCGAACCGTCGACCGCCGAGACCAGGCTGCCGCTGCCCAACGCCGAGGTGAAGTCGCCGTTGGCGTTCGCGGCCGATCCGACGGCGGTCGATTGCGTGCCGTTCGCGCGCGATTCCGCGCCGAGTGCGCTGCCGCCAAGGGAATTGGTGTACGCCGAATGGCCCACCGCCGTGGTCAGCTCGCCGCTGGCCTGGCTGTCACTGCCGATCGCCGTGGTGTTGTCGGCCAGCGCCCATGCACCGGAACCGAGGGCCACGCTGCCCTGCCCATTGCTGTTGGTGTTGTCACCCAGCGCCACGGCATTGTCGCCACCGGCCTGCGCCGAATCGCCCAGCGCCATCGCATCGATGCCCGACGCCCACGAGAAACTGCCTAATGCGAAGCTGGCGGTACCCGATGCGTACGAACCAGCACCGAGCGCCACCGCGTTGTCGCCGCTGGCACGGCTCGAATCACCGACCGCCGTCGACTGATCACCGTTGGCATCGGCCAGCGCACCGAGTGCGGTTGCGCCGACGTTGTCGGCAAACGAGCCGGCGCCATATGCTGTCGTATAGGTGTCGGTCGCATGGGCGCTGCGCCCCATCGCGGTGGACTCGTAACCGGTGGCGGTCGCCTTGGTACCGATCGCCGCGCTGCCTTCCTGATTGGCGGTAGCCTGGTTGCCGATCGCGACCGTGCCCTGATCCATTGCCGAGGCGCTGGCGCCGGCCGCCACGCTGTCCGGGCCGCCGGCAATCGAATCGTCGCTGCCGTCGCCAGCACCGTTGGCGGCGAAATAATGCTTTGCCGACGACGTCGCACTCGCCAGCGCGTTCAACTGGCCGACGTTCACCGCATCGGTATCCTGCGTGCCTGCCGCCACGCTGGTGATCTGCCGTTCCGCACCTGCGCTGCCCACCGATACCATGTTGGCCCGGTCGGCGAGGGAGTTCGCGCCGAGCGCGACACTGCCGTCGGCGTAACCATGGCTATCGGCGCCGATCGCCACGCTGTCGTCGTAGCGCGCGTCGGACTGCGCACCGATGGCGATCGCGTCGTTCCCTGCCGCGTAGCTGAAGCTGCCCAACGCGGTGGCGCCGTCACCACTGGCCGTCGCACCGTAACCGCCGAGCGCCGTGCTGTTGGTTCCATAAGCCGCTGACGAATAGCCTTCGCCGATGCTGTAATCACCCATCGCCCGCGCGTACGCACCGATCGCCGAGGATGCGGTTCCCTGTGCCCTCGCGTATATGCCCAGCGCCGTGGCATAGGTGCCGGCAACGCTGCCTTGTCCGCCGGCGGTGCCGCCGAAGCCGACTAGCGGATCGACCACGGCCTGGCCGGCCGGATCGGCGACAAACTGCTGTGCGTGAGCCGTGCCGGTACCGGTCACGAACAATGCCCCGATGATCAACGGCGTGCCCACCACGATGGCGCGCAATCGACTCGACGTGCCGGTTTTGCCGTTGGACTTGGCCAATTCACTGGCAACAACAAGCATGCCGAGTGACCTGTTCCATACCTTGCTGTAGATCTTGTTCACGAGACGTTCCCCAGGTTCACTGCCGCAGTGCACAGGCGGTGAAGCGTTGAATGTGTGGATATCCGCCCATTCGTTGACCTGCATCGATCGATGCAGGTCAACGGATCAGCGCCATGCGTCCTGGCTCATCAGCCCATCCGGACGTGATCGTCGGATGTGACGGGCCACCCTGGTGGATGGCCCGTGGTACTCAGGGTTTCGGTGCGACGTAGGTGGCTTGCACCGCGACGTTGCTGAAGGCTTTTGCGCCCACGACCAGCAGGTAATAAGTGCTGGCAACCGGATGAGTGACAACCACCGATTCGTTGTTGCCCGAATGGACGGCAACGTAGTCGTGGCTGTCGACGGTGGGGACCGTACCGTCGCCGACATACAGCGAAACATCGCCACTACCGCCGAAGGTACGCAATACCAGGCCGCGGGCGCCGGCGGGGACATCCAGCTTGTACAGCTGACTGTCGCCCGCCGCACCGCTCACGCCGGTAAGGGCGACACCGTTGATCAAGGTTGCAGCGCCATCGCCACCACCATCATCGCCACCGCCGACGGCTTTGTTGACTGCCGCGTAGGCATCGACGATACCTGCACCGATGGTCTGGTCCGGCGTGGAAGGAAAGGTCCGCGCCGTTGAGGTCAGCAGGGACTTGATGCCACCAGGTGTCAACGCGGGAAGGCCGGCCGCCTGCAAGGCGCCAACGACCAGTGCAACCGTGCCCGAAACATGCGGTGTTGCCTGCGATGTACCAGCCATGCCGCCATAGGTGTAGTCGGTTTCGTCGGGGACGGTGGCTCCGCCATTGATGGCGGACCAGACAAACCCCGCGCTGACCTGATCGCCGCTGCTGGCGTCGTTGGCATAGACGCCACCACCCGGTGCCGCCAGCGTCACGCCGGCTCCGTAGTTGGAATAGAACGCACGCCTGCCGGTAATCCCGGACGCTGCCACCGAGATCACGCCGGGACAACTGGCCGGCGAATCATTGGCGGCATCGGCGTCCTCGTTACCCGCCGCAACCACCACGGTGGTGCCGCGGCTGATCGCGTCGGCTATCGCGGTTCCGGTGACGTCGGTCGCCGTGCAGACGCCGGTTCCGCCCAGGCTCATGCTGATGACCTGGGCCGGGTTGGCATTGTCGGGAACCCCGTCGACATGCCCGCCGGACGCCCATTCGATGGCGTCGGCAATGTCCGAGGTGTAGCCGCCGCAATGGCCGAGGACGCGCACGGGCAACACCTTTGCGCCAAATGCCGAACCGGCCATGCCATTGCCGTTGTTGGTCAACTCGGCGATCGTGCCGGAGACGTGGCTGCCGTGCCAGGAACTGTCCTCCGGGGGATGGGCGCTGTCGGTGCACTCGCTGAGCCAGGGTTCCGTAGTGGTCCAGTCGCCCAGATCCCATCCACCCGGGGCGCGGCCATCGGCAGTGCGTCCGGAGACATCGGCGGTGCTGGTGAAGTCGTAACCGGCGTCACCCAGCGAGGTATCCAGGTCTGGATGATGCGTGATGCCGGTATCGAGCACGGCCACGGTCACGCCGGTTCCATCGGTAAGGTCCCACGCCTTGGCGATATCGGCACCACCCTTGTTGGCATAGCTGGTGGTATCGCTGCCGACAAGCTCGGCGCTGCCATCGCCAGCGCGAAGATGCCACTGGTATGTCGCGTAATAGGGGTCATCCGGCGTGAAGCCGGCGGCTGCCAGCGCCTTGGGGGCGCGGTAGTCGCTGATGGCGTGCATCATCACGTCCGGCTCCACGTGCGCAACAGCGGGGTCAGAAGCTATCTGCTGCATCAGCGACGTGGCCTCGGCCTTGCTCAGCTTGCGCGAAGTGCGGACCACATGTGCGCCAGTCGACAGTTTGCGCAGGTAGGAGACGGCGACCGCTTGGCGGGCGGCACTCGAAACGCTGGCGGGAACCGCCCGATTCAGACCGGCACGGGCCAGATCGGCGCCGACGTCCTGAATCACCACGGCAGCATTGCCCGCTCCCGTCGTTCCGCTGCGATAAGTCACGATGAAGCGATCGTAGGTGGTGTTGCCCTGGCTATGCAGCGCACTGACATTCAGACGGCTGGATGCCGCAGGAAGGACGCTGTGACTGGTTGCGTGGAGCGCACTGCTGCCCAGCAGGCCCGCCACACCGGCGGCCAGCGCGCACAATTGAAAAAGCTCTCTGCTCATGGTGTTCCCCGACATTCTGTTGCCCCTGAAGTGATGTGCGCCCGAATCGACCGCTGGTCCGTCATCCCCCAATGACAGCGCGGCAGACCCTGAAGCTAGCGAGCAGTCATGCGACCGTCACGCACGGCCTCTTGGCAAAACTTGTCGGATCTCACGGTGCCGATGGAGTAGGCTGCCGACCACCACCGCAAGGCCTGCACGTGTAGGAGTCGAGGCGAAAATGGGGATCATTGCCCGCACGATCATGGCGCGAGGCGCCATCGCTGCGCAGCGTCTGATGGGCTGGTTGAACCGGGTTCCGATCAGCGATCCGGTGGATCGTCGAAATGCCGCGTTCCTGCAGATATTTCTTCTGTACAAGGGTTGCGTGACGCCGTTGTACAAGGCGTACATGCTCCGGTTTACCTCGGTGTATGACGTGTTTCGGCCTGGTCACAGCCCGACCATGCCGCACCACGCGCTGGCCATCGACCTGAGCACGGATGTGCTGGTCACCGTGTCGGCGTGGTTGGGCATCTACCTCATCCGCAAGGGCCTGTTCCGCCATGCGGTATCCCAGTTTCTGGCCGCCATGGTCGCGTCCTCGCTGATCTCCTACGTCAGCTTCGGCTATTTTTTATGGAACGCCGACCTGGTGTCGTTCGAGGCATTGGCGCTCAGCGGACTCATGCTCGGACGCAAGGCGTTGTGGTCGATCTATCCGCTGTTCATGCTCAGCTATGCCAGCGGCATGACCGTCGACTATTTCCATAACGCCCGTTTCCTGCATTCCTCCAGTGCCTACGCGCCGTTGCCGTTCCTGGTGCTTTCCTACCTGTTGGTGGTGGTCATCCTCGATCGCAGCAGCACGGCGCTGCGCGAGAGCCTGGCCGAATCGAACCGGCATCGGCAACAACTGCAGGACGAGATGGCCGAGCGCGAGCGCACACGCGAACAACTGTTGCAGTCGCAGAAGATGGATGCCGTGGGAAAGCTTGCCAGCGGCGTGGCCCACGACTTCAACAATGTATTGGGCATCGTGCTCGGATTTGCGCTGGAGCGACATCGTCTCGATGAGCCCGGTGCGGCGCGCAGCGAGGATGCGCTGGCCTTGGCCAAGGCGCTGCAAGGTGTGGAGATGGCGGCTCGGCGGGGTGCCTCGGTCAGTCGTAAGTTGCTCAACTTCAGCCGCCGGGAAGTTACCCACGTCGAGACATTCGACGTGGCCGAAGCGCTGCGGGAATTGCAGCCGTTGCTGCGCCAGCTTCTGCCCGCGCAGGTGACACTGCGAATCGACGCACCCTGGTTTCCGCTGCTGGTCGACTTCGATCGCAGTCAGTTCGAGCTCGCGTTGCTGAACCTGGCTTCCAATGCCCGTGATGCCATGCCCGACGGCGGTGAGTTTGGTCTGTCGGTGGAACGCGAGGGGTCCGACATCGGTATCGTCGTGCGGGACAATGGCACGGGCATGTCCGACGAGGTCAGGCAACGGATTTTCGAGCCCTTCTACACGACCAAGCCCGCCGGCAGCGGCACCGGACTGGGACTGGCGGTGGTATACACGCTCGTCGAACGTGCCGGTGGACATATCGAAGTGGATGCCTCGCCCGGAACGGGCACGACATTCCACATCCGTTTGCCGATGGTGGATCGTCCCGTCGCCGATCTCGTGCCGTCGCTGGCCGGCCCCGATGAAATCCACGTCATGCTGATCGATGACGACGACGACTTGCGCAACCTGCTTTGCACCGCGTTGCAGAACGGCGGTTGCCGGGTCAGCACCGCAGCGTCCGGCGCCGACGCGGAACGCATGGCGGAACAAATCGCTTTCGATCCGCAGGTGCTGGTGTGCGACAACCGTCTGGGTGACACCGACGGCACAACCCTGCTGCTGAAGCTGCGTCAGCGCATGCCCCGCATACCGACGATCCTGATCTCTGCCTATCTCGATACCGATGGACGATCGCCGAACCCGGCCGATCCGCTCACCGAACGTCTGCCCAAGCCGTTTTCACCGAACGATCTGCTTGCCAGGGTGATCGGCGCAGCACGACGACATGCCGCGCAAAACCATCCGCCGGATCAGACCACGATCAGCACGTAGCCTTCGCCATGGACGGCGTTCAGCGGCAGCTGCGTGTCCAGAACGCGCAGCACTTTCCCGCGGAGTCGATGGATCAGCGAATCCAGCCGATGCGTATCGAAATCGTAGACGTCCGCCGTGAGACTGGCGATCAGTGCTTCGCGCGAGACGATCTGATTGGGCCTTTCGATCAGCACTTCCAGCAGGCGGCGCTCGGTTTTGGTCAGGGCGACCATGCTGCCGAAGGGCGAGATCAGGCACCAACCGTCGGCGTCGAGGCGCCAGCTGCCGGTCGTGCCCGGTCGCGGTGCATGCAGTCGGCGCGCCAAGCTGTGCAATGTCGACACCAGCACATCGAGGTCCACCGGCTTCGACAGGTAGGCATCGGCACCTTCGCTGAGACCACGCACATGATCCACACCCTCCGCGCGGCCGGTCAGCATGACGATGCCGATGTCATCTGCCTCCGAGCGCAGCTGACGAGCCACGTCGAAACCATCCCGGTCGGGCAGGCCCACGTCCAGCAAGACAATGTCGGGTCGCCGCTGGCGCAGATGCTCATGCAGCTCCGCTGCGCGTCCGATCGCCGTGACCTCGAAGCCAAACTGTCGCAGTCTGGGGGTGAGCACGTGGTCCCTCAACAATTCGTCGTCTTCCAGAAGAAGCACGCGCAGTGGCGAGAAACGATCGAAAGCTGGTTGGAGCGCAGTCGCAGTCATGGGAACATTGATCTTTCCGCAGGCAACACGATCGCATCGAGCATGCGTCGACTCGAGCTCCACGAATATACTTGCGATGGCCGGTAACAGTCAGGGTGGGCCTGCCACAATGGCCATTTTCCGGAACCGGATCACATTGATGCGCCTGCGGCATATTGTTTTCCTGTTCGTGCTTGGCGGGTTTGCGCCGGCGTTTGCGCAATCGGCCGTCGCGCCGGTGGTGCCGCCACCGCAGGATGTGGCGGATCTTCCCGCGGTGGTGGTCAGCGGGGTACAGCCCGGGCCGGGGTTGTGGAAAGTTTCGAAGGGCGGTCACGTGATGTGGGTGCTCGGCACGCTGTCGCCGCTGCCGCGGGGCATGCAGTGGCAATCGCACGAGGTCGAGCAGGCGATCAGCGAATCGCAGCAGGTGCTGTTGCTGCCTTCGGTGAAGTTCAAGGCGGATGTCGGGTTTTTCGGCAAGCTCTTCCTGCTGCCCTCGGCGTACAGCGCGCGCAAGAACGACAACGGCGAGACGTTGCAGCAGGTGCTGCCGCCGTCGGTGTACGCGCGTTGGCAGGTGCTCAAGCAGAAGTACATCGGCAACGATCGCGGCATCGAGCGCTGGCGGCCGATGTTCGCGGCGCAGGAGCTGTATCGCAAGGCGATCAAGGCGAACGGCCTGAGCCGGTCCGGCGGCGTGCCTTCCAGCGTCGATGCGCTGGCCACGCGCCATGGCATCACGCCGGTGTCGACCAGCTACGAAGTGGTCATCGCGCATCCGGGGGCGGCGATCAAGGCGTTCAAGCAGGCGGCGCCGCACGACACCACCTGTTTCATCCGCATGCTGGACAACATCGAGCAGGACATGCCGGCGATGAAGGCACGCGCGAATGCCTGGGCCACCGGCGACTTGCCGACGCTGCGCCAACTGCCCGACAGCGCGTGGCGCGATGCCTGCGTGGCCGCCCTGGCCGATGCCGGTTTTGCCCAGACGCTGGGACTCGATGACGTGCCGGCGAAACAACAGGCGACCTGGCTGGCCGCTGCGCGCGCGGCACTGGCCGGCAATGCGCAAACGTTCGCGCTGTTGCCGATGGACGAACTGCTGAAGCCGAATGGTTACCTGGCCAAACTGCAGGCCGAGGGCTACGAGGTGGAAGCACCTGAGTGACTTCTTGTCAGCCCTGCGCCGTCGGATCCACGCAGCCGGAGCACGTCGACAAGCCATGCTCCGGCAATTCCCGATGCCCGACGTCCGTTCAAGGTAGAACGATCAGGCGCTGGCCTGATCCAGTGCGCTGATCTCGCCGGGCTCCAGTTGCAACGCGGTCGCGCCGAACAGTTCGTGCAGTTGCTCCACGCTGGTGGCGCTGACGATCGGCGCGGTGAGGCCGGGGCGCGCGATCAGCCACGCCAGCGCTACCTGGGCCGGGGTAGCCCCGTGTGCGGCAGCGACCGCATCAAGCGCGGCGAGTACCTGCAGCCCACGCGGATTCAGGAATTTCTTCACCGCTCCGCCGCGCGCCGAACTCTTGGCCAGATCGGCTTCGCTGCGGTATTTGCCGCTGAGGAAGCCACTGGCCAGCGCGTAATAGCTGATCACGCCGATGTTTTCCCGGCGCACCAGAGTCTCCAGCTCCTTTTCGTAGCCGCTGCGGCTGACCAGGTTGTACTCCGGCTGCAGCGTCTCGTAGCGTGGCAGGTTGTGTCGTCGGGATACGGCCAGTGCATCAGCGAAGCGGGCGGCATCGTAGTTGGACGCGCCGATCGCGCGTACCTTGCCGGCCTCGATCAGGCGCGCGAACGCATCCAGGGTTTCCTCCAGCGGCACGCTGGCGTCGTCCGCGTGTGCCTGATACAGATCGATGCAGTCGACCTGCAGACGCTTGAGCGAGCCATCCACGGCCTGGCGGATATTCACCGGTGACAGCCCGGGCTGCTCGGCCCACTTGCCGACCTTGGTCGAAATCACCACCTGCTCGCGCTTGCCGCTGCGCTTGAGCCATTTGCCGATGATGGTTTCCGACTCGCCGCCGCGGTTGCCGGGCACCCACGCCGAATAGGCGTCCGCCGTGTCGATCAGGTTGCCGCCGGCGCCGACGAACGCATCGAGCAGTTCAAACGAGCGCTTCTCGTCGGTGCTCCAGCCGAAGACGTTGCCGCCGAAGGCGAGCGGGGCGATGGACAGCGGCGAACGGCCGAGCTGGCGCATGTGCATGGAATACCTCGGATGACGGCGGACGAAAACGCTGCGTCCGGTTCGAAAGGCAGCGCGCGATCCTGTCGATGTGGCTGCATATCCGAGGCATTCAAGCCCACGCCATGCTCAGCGCGGACCCACGATCCGTGGCCACACGTGCGCGCAGCATGCCACGATGGCGCGCTTGGTCTTGTCGTCCTTGCGTGGTGATTGGCTGGCCTGGTTGGCCTGGATATCGGCGCGCCAGTCGAGGTCCTCCTTGTGCACGAGGTGGCCGTGCAGGAACAGCAGATCTTTCCACAGCGAAGTCATGAGGGAGTCTCCTTGGGAAGCTTGTAGCTTGTGAGTGGCTCAAGATACGCAAGCCAAAAGCCGCCAAAAAGCGATATATTCGCAAGCCAGACTTGAGGATTATTCAAGATGGGAAAACTTCCGCTGGGCTTGCTGCAACAGTTCGTGCTGGTCGCCCGGCTGGGCAATCTGTCGCGCGCCGCGACACAGGCGAACCTCACCGTCAGTGCGCTCAGTCATCAGATGAAACAGCTGGAGGAGCGGCTGGAGCGACGCCTGTTCGAACGCGGGCCGCGCGGTGTCACATTGACCGTCGAAGGCTGCAGCCTGCTCGAGGCGGTGGGCGAACATTTCGATGGCATCGAGGACGCGTTGTCGCGCTATAACAGGCGGGCGCAGGATACGTTCACCCTGAGTGCCAGCCCGGGCATCATGTCCGGCTGGCTGGTGCCGCGCCTGCCGCGCCTGGTCGCTGCGCATCCCGAGCTGGAGCTCAACCTGCAGTCGGGTTCGACGCTGGTGAATTTCGAGCGCGAGCCGGTCGACGCCGCACTGCGTTACGGTCGTGGAAAGTGGGCGGGCCTGCACAGCGAGCGCCTGTTCGGCGAGTGGATCGCACCTGTCGCCGCGCCGGAACTGGTGGCGAAAATGGCCGGCGTCGATCCGGGCGATCTGTCGCAGTGGCCGCTGCTCGGCGATCCCAATCCGTCAAGCCGCTGGAAGGACTGGTTCGACCAGGTCGGCGGCGCGCCGCCACGTCGTTATGTGGCGAGCTTCGACAGTTTCGATGCGCAGCGGCACGCGGCGCTGGAAGGTCTGGGCGTGGCCATGGGCCGGATGGTGATGTCGAAATCGCTGATCGACGCCGGCCGGCTGGTCGTGCTGGGCGACCGTTACCTGCCGGTGGACGATGCTTACTGGCTGGTCTATCCGGCGCGGTCGAAGGACCACGCGGGGCTGCAGGTGTTCCAGAAGTGGTTGCTGGCCGAAGCGGACGACTATTGCGAACACCTGCCGGTGCCCGGCAACGACGAATCCCCCAGCCAGCGCTGAGACGGTTTCGAAAAAACGCCGCGCACGCCATCATTCTCCGTTATGCATTGCCTGCCAGGAGTTAAATCATGAAGTCACGCGCCGCCGTCGCCTGGGAAGCAGGTCAACCGTTGTCGATCGAACAGGTCGACGTCGCCGGACCGAAAGCCGGTGAAGTGCTGGTGCGCATCGTTGCCACCGGCGTCTGCCATACCGACGCTTTCACGTTGTCCGGCGCCGATCCGGAAGGGATGTTTCCGGTCATCCTGGGACACGAGGGTGGCGGCATCGTCGAGGAGGTGGGCGCAGGCGTCACTTCGTTGAAGGTGGGCGACCACGTGATCCCGCTGTACACGCCCGAATGCGGCGAGTGCAAGTTCTGCCGGTCCGGCAAGACCAACCTGTGCCAGAAGATCCGCGTCACCCAGGGCCAGGGCCTGATGCCGGACGGCACCTCGCGCTTCTCGTTGAACGGCAAACCGCTGCTGCACTACATGGGCACCAGTACGTTCAGCGAGTACACCGTGCTGCCGGAAATTTCGCTGGCGAAGATCAACCCGGCCGCGCCGCTGGAAAAGGTCTGCCTGCTCGGCTGCGGCATCACCACCGGCATCGGCGCGGTGCTGAACACCGCGAAGGTGGAGCCGGGCGCTTCGGTGGCCGTATTCGGCATGGGCGGCATCGGCTTGTCGGTGGTGCAGGGCGCGGTGATGGCAAAGGCCGGGCGCATCGTGGTGGTCGACACCAATCCGGCGAAATTCGAGATGGCGAAGCTGCTTGGCGCCACCGACTTCATCAATCCGAGGGATTACCCGGACACGCCGATCCAGCAGGTCATCGTCGAGCTCACCGATGGCGGGGTGGATTATTCGTTCGAGTGCATCGGCAACGTGCACGTGATGCGCGCGGCACTGGAGTGCTGCCACAAGGGCTGGGGCGAGTCGATCATCATCGGCGTGGCCGGCGCCGGACAGGAGATCAGCACGCGACCGTTCCAGCTGGTGACCGGACGCGTGTGGCGGGGTTCGGCATTCGGCGGGGTCAAGGGACGCTCGCAACTGCCCGGCTACGTCGACCGCTACATGGCCGGCGAGATCCGCATCGACGAGATGATCACCGAAGTGCTGCCGCTGGAGCGCATCAACGACGCCTTCGAACTGATGCACGCGGGCAAGGTGATCCGCTCGGTGATCCACTACTGAGCGGACTTCCTGCGGGAACGGCTTTGGCCGACGCTCTTGGGTAGCACCAGGCGAATCGAGAGTGTCGCGACTGAAGTCACTCCTGCAGCGTGAGCAACGCCTTAGAATACGTACATGCCGCCGGCTCATCCTGCTGGCGGCCTTCGTCCGTCCATGTCTGCTCATCCACGAGGTTGTCCCATGAACCGTACCGCCATCCTCGTTGACGGCGCTTTTTTCCTTGCGCGCTATCGCAAGGTGTACGGCGAGCGTGACGCCGGTGACGCGCGTGCCGTGGCGAAGACGGTGTTCAGCATGGCGCTGGAGCACCTGAAGGCCGTCGACCGGCCGCGCGAGCAGCTGTACCGCATCTTTTTCTACGATTGCCCGCCGCTGGAAAAAAGCTTCGTCAAGCCGGTCAGCGGCGACAGCATCGATTTTGGCCGTACCGGCGCCGCGGCGTTCCGGCGCGAGCTGCACGACCAGTTGCGCCGTCAGCGCAAGATGGCGCTGCGACTGGGCCGTTTGTCCGAACGTGGCGAATGGCAGCTGAAGCGCAGCGCCTACCAGCAACTGCGCGAAGGCCACCTGCACTGGAACGACCTGGGCGACGAACATTTCGAGCCGGACATGCGCCAGACCCAGGTCGACATGAAGATCGGCATCGACATCGCTGCCCTGACCTATAAAAAACTGGTCGATCAGATCATCCTGATCGCCGGCGACGCCGATTTCATTCCGGCAGCGAAACTGGCCCGCTACGAGGGTATCGATTTCATCCTCGATCCCATGTGGCAGGGCATCGCGCCGGACCTGCACGAGCACATCGATGGCCTGCAATCGGTGTGTCCGCGACCGTTCTGAAGCATCTACCGCGTCTGCACATCGTTTGCATCACAGTCCGACAAGTCTGTACGTTCAGCACATCAGGGGCATCAATGAATCGCGCGATGGAGGTGGCAAGGATGAGAGCGGCCCATTTTGGTGCAGCGTTATTGCTGATGGCGACCCTGGGTTTGCCCGCCATCGCTGATGCGCAGGTGGCGCGGCCCGCATCGGCCGAACCTGACCAGCCGGCCGATGCCCTGGTGCCGCCGACCAGTGCCAGCGACTTCACGGCCTCGCAGCTGGACAATGTAATCGCGGGCAGCTGGCGTGCGCAGGCAAACCGTGCCCGCGATGAGTACCGCCACCCCAAGGCCACCCTGCAGTTCTTCGACGTGCGACCGGATCAGACCGTGCTGGAAATCACTCCCGGCAGCGGTTGGTACAGCGAGGTCCTGGCGCCACTGCTGCATGACAACGGGCATTACATCGCGGCGGTGGAAGCATCGGCTGGCGACGGCGAGGCCGGTCGCGACGATAGCGCACTGCATTGCAGGTTTGCCGCTGACGCAGCGCATTTCGGTAACGCCCGCATCGTCGAGTTCGATCCCAAGGCGCCGGTGTTCGGTGCCCCCGGTTCGGTCGACTTGGTGCTGACTTTCCGCAACGTGCACAACTGGGTCATGGCCGACACGGCATCGGCGATGTTCAATGCGTTCTTCGCCGTGCTGCGTCCCGGCGGCGTGCTCGGCGTCGTCGACCATCGCGCCGATGACGGCGCCCCGCTGGAGACGGTGAAGCGCAGCGGCTACCTGCCCACCCGCTATGTGGTGAAGCTGGCGACCGCGGCGGGTTTCACGCTGGATGAGAGCAGCGAGATCAACGCCAATCCGAAAGATACGAAGGATTATCCGAAAGGCGTGTGGACGTTGCCGCCCACGCTGACTCTCGGCGAGCAGGATCGGGCGAAATACCAGGCGATCGGCGAATCCGACCGGATGACCTTGCGCTTCGTCAAGCCGGTGAAGGCGGCTCCGGCATCGCCGACGACAGCCGTGCCGGCCGCGGCGGCGTCGGCTCGCTGAAGGGCGCGCGGAAGGGTCCTGGCGATGCTGATCGCGTTGAACAAACCGTACGGCGTGCTGTGCCAGTTCACCGATGGCGGCGGCCGCCGCACGCTGGCTGATCTTGTTCGACAAAAAGACGTCTATGCGGCTGGACGGCTGGACCAGGACAGTGAAGGCCTGCTGCTGCTGACCGATGACGGCCGCCTCGCCCACCAGCTCACCGATCCACGCCACAAGCAGGCCAAGACCTACCTGGCGCAGGTCGACGGTGAAGTCGACGAAACCGCGTTGCAGTCGTTGCGTCGCGGCGTGCAGCTGAACGATGGCCCGACCTTGCCGGCCGATGCCATCCTCGCCACCACCCCGGACTGGCTGTGGCCGCGTGATCCGCCGGTACGTTTTCGCAAGCACATTCCCACCAGCTGGCTCAGCCTGACGCTTCGCGAGGGTCGCAATCGTCAGGTGCGCCGCATGACTGCCGCTGTCGGCTTTCCCACCCTGCGACTGATCCGTGTACGCATCGGAGAATTCGCGCTGGACGACCTGGCTCCCGGTGAAACAAGGCGGCTGGCAGACTGATCCCGTCGTTGTACCTGCCTCAGGCGTGGGCGAGGCGTACTCCTGACCCTCAGCGCGCGGAAAGCCCGAAAAACGCCTCGGCCGTCGCCGTGCTGTTCGCCGCCGTGACTTCGACCGTCTCGCCGCGATCGCGGGCGACCTCCTCGCAAATGTGCTTCAGGTACATCGGCTCGTTGCGCCGATGCGCGGGCTGCGGCCGCACGGTGCGCGGCAGGAGATAGGGCGCGTCGGTCTCCAGCATCAGCCGGTTCGCCGGGATCATGCGGACCAGTTCGCGCAGATGCGTGCCGCGGCGCTCGTCGCAGATCCAGCCGGTGATGCCGATGTGGCAATCCAGTTCGAGATAATCACGCAGCGCCTCGCCGGTATCGGTGAAGCAGTGCACCACCGCGCCCGGTATCTGGTCACGATAACGCCGCAGTAGCGCGATGAAATCCGCGTGGGCATCGCGCTGGTGCAGGAAAAGTGGGATCTGCAACTCGGCCGCAATTCGCAACTGGCGTTCGAATACCTGTAGCTGCACATCACGCGGCGAATAATTGCGGTTGTAGTCGAGCCCGGTTTCGCCCATCGCACAAACCGAAGGATGTTGCGCCAGTTCACGCAGGAGCCTGTCGGTCGCATCGTCGTAGTCGATCGCATGATGCGGATGCACGCCAGCCGTCGCCGACAATATGTCCGGATGCGCCTCCGCCAAGGCCACTGCGTGCCGGCTGCCCTCGCGCGATGCACCGGTAACCACCATACGGTAGACACCATGCGCATGCGCACGCTGCAGCACAGCATCCAGATCGTGATGAAACGACTCGTGGGTGAGGTTGGCACCGATGTCTAGTAATTGCATGGCTTTCAGCGTTGGCCGGATCAGCGATTCTTGCAGACCTCGGCCGTCATGCAAGTCGTGGCCTTGCGCTGCAGCACATAGGAATTTGTCTGATGCAAGATTGGCGTTGACGACCGTAAGATCTCACTGCTAATTTCGTGATGACGCGCCCGGTTTTGCGATGGTTATTCGGATAACGAGCGTGTTTTTGCTTTTCCGGTCAATGGGGGGTCATTGGCCGGCGAGTACGGGCGAAGAGCATGGGTCTGAAGGGGTGAGTGTCTGCGACAGGGTGTGTCCGATTCGGGTATCGGATGGCGAAACCGGAAGTGCAGTCGATTGAGGGTGATTGCCCTGTTCCGGTCCGCAGCAGCCTTCAGCGGTAGCTTGAGTATTCAATCCATGGGTAACCAGATTCGATGCGCAGTCAGGGGCGCGGATAGGTTGCACCCCGAATTTTGCAACGCCGATCAGCGGTGATGTTTTTTTCAACGGGAGGGAGTTTTCATGCACAAGAAAGTAGTGCTCATGGCCATCGCCATGACGGGTCTGTTTGCCAGTGTGGCGATGGCGTCCGAGAAGCCGGTGCAGCCGGCGCAGCCGGTCGAAGCGTCCAGCGGCTCCATGCAGATTGCCGTTTTTGATCCGATCACCAAGAAGCTTCGGGCGCCAACGGCCGAAGAGGCGGCGGCATTCGCGAAGTCCGTCAACCTCAACCGCCAGAATCAGGCCCTGCGACCCAGTACCAGCGGTCGCCCGCGCAACGAAGCCGAAGCACTCAAGACACTGCGCAAGGTGCGCATAAAGGGTGTCGAAGTGGAGCTGATGGATACCCCGGAGAGCGAAATGAGCAACGTGGTCGGCAAGCGCGATGCGAATGGCCATCTCGTGGCCATGCATCCGGGCGACAGCGTTCAGCATGCCGCCGCAGTGGAGGTGACCCAGTGATCCGCCACAACAAGCTTTTCAGCGCCATCGTGATCGCCGGCCTGCTGGGTGTTGCCGCCAGTGCCACCGCCGCCGATGTTCGCATCATCAACAAGGATGCGGCCGGCGTGGGCCTCAACGACCTGACACCGACCGCTTCGGTGGGTGGCAACCAGGGCACTACCCGCGGCGAACAGGCACGTATCGTCTTTACCTTCGCAGCCAACATGTGGGGCGCGGTGCTGAAGAGCGACGTACCGGTCATGGTCGACGCCTCCTTCAAGGCACTCCAGTGTGATCCTGACGGTGCCGGCGTGGTGCTGGGTTCGACGGGCACGCTGGGTTATGCCAACTTCACCGATCCCGCGTCGTTGCCGGCCGGTGCGAAGCTGAACATCTGGTACCCCGGCGCGTTGGTCAACATGTACCTCGGGACCGACGCGACACCCACCCAGTCCGACATGTCGATGTCCTTCAACGGCGCCCTGGGCACCGCAAGCTGCCTGCCGGATTCGGGCTGGTACTTCGGCCTCGACGGCAACACGCCGTCCGGCCAGTCCAACCTGCTCAACGTGATGCTGCACGAGATGGGCCACGGCCTTGGCTTCGCCGGACGCAGCAACCTGAGTACCGGCGCGCTCTCCGGTGGCAAGAACGACATCTACTCGTCCTTCGTCTACGACGACTCCAACAATGCGTATTGGGGCGATCTCACCAACGCGCAGCGCAAAGCCTCGGCGTTGAAGGACGGCATGCTTGTCATGCGCGGACCGAATGTCGTGGCCGAAGCGCCGCTCGCGCTCGGCAAGCCGCCTGTGCTGAAAGCGGTTGCGACGGCAGGGGCCGTGGGTGAGTTCGAATACGCCCCGGCGGCATTCGGCCCGGTACCGACCGTGCAGAACTTCGCCGGCTCGGCTGTCGTGGCACACGGCCCGGACGTGGATGGCGCCGACAGCACGCAGGCTTGCTATCCGTTGACCAATGCGGCGGATATCGCTGGCCATATCGCGATCGTTGATCGTGGTGTCTGCGGTTTCGCGGTCAAGGCACGTCTTGCCGAAGCGGCTGGAGCCACTGGCGTGATCATCGCCAACAACGCGGCGGGAGTGATTACCGCAGGTGGCGATACCGATCCGAACAACATCCCGACGCTGATGGTCAGCAATGTCGACGGCGCTGCGCTCAAGCAGAATGCCGCGGGCCTGAGCGTGAGTCTGGGCTTGGGGCAGGGGCTGGCTGGTGCCGATGCAGCGGGCTTCGTCAAGATCTATGCGCCGGCGGTCCTGGCCTCCGGTTCGTCGTTCTCCCATTACGACACGCGACTGTCGCCAAATGCGCTGATGGAGTACGCCGAAAGCCCGGATCTGGAAGGGCACATCAACCTCGATCTGACCCCGGCCATGTTCAAGGACGAAGGTTGGGGCATCAGTGATGGTGGTCAGTTGCTGCTGACCTGCAACACCGGCATACCGACATGGATTCCGGGCGGTATCGTGATTGGCGCCAATGTGCTTTCCAACGCCAAGATGATCGCCGGAAATTCGGCTACGGTGGGCGACTACCGGGCAGCCATGCAAACCTACGTAGCCGATCTGGTCAGCAAGCAGTTGATCACTTCCGGACAGGCCACCAGCCTGAATGTCTGCCTCAGCAATGCGGAAACCCTGAAGCAGTTCAATACGTGGAGCCCGTACGCCCCGGTCATCCTGCAGAACGGGCTGCTGCTCACGGCTCAGAGCGGCAAAGCCGGCACCAGCAAGGTCTATACGATCGATGTTCCGGCTGGGGCAGTTGGCCTGAGCATGCGTACGCTGGGCGGCAGCGGCGATGTATCCATCTACGTGAAAGTGGGCGACGCAGCCACTACGTCGAGCTACACCTACAAGTCCGCGCATGCTGGCAGCAACAACGAGGTGGTTCTCCTTACCCGTCCGGCTGCGGGAACCTATTACGTCACGGTCGTAGGTGAAAAGGACTATAGCGGGGTGACCGTTCTCGGCAACTTCACCAACGTCCCGCAGTAGTAGGGGAACAGGGACGGATTCGATCGTGCGATCCAATCCGTTCCTGCCGATTCAACCGGGCCACCAGGGCATGTCGTCAGCACATGTCGGTGAATGGCAGGCCCGAGCGGCGCATGAGATCTCCGGCGAGCCGGAGATCTCATGTACGCCAAGACGATATCGGGGTGATCGAAGTTTGAATGTCTAACAGACGTTTAGACGGCTGTTTGTCGTGACTACATAACAACTGCGCCATGGCATGAATCGTGCGCGATGCTCGACGCACTTCAGTCAGGCGCGACGGGGCGCGGCAGATTGTATCCGGCGCCAAAAATCATTGATGTATCGCTATTGCAGGGGAAGCCATGAACAAGATCTACAGCAAGGTATGGAACGCATCGTTGGGCGCGCTCGTGGTTGCTTCCGAGTTCGCCAAGGCGAATGGCAAGGGCGGTCCGTCGAAGCGCGTGCGTGCACTCGTGGCGGCTGCCGGCATCGCATTGGCGCTGGGCGCCGGCCAGGTGTCGGCAGCCCAGTTCGAGGCCGATCCGGCTGGAAATCCGGTGGTGGCTCCCGTCGTGGACAATGGTGGTACGGCCGGCGGCCAGGCAGCCGAAGCGGTTGAATTTTCGACGGCGATCGGTTACGAGGCGAAGGCAACAGCATCGTATGCGACAGCGTTCGGCATGCATTCCACTGCCAGCGGGATGTCGGCGGTCGCCAATGGTTACGCCAGCACGGCCAGCCAGGTGGGCGCCATCGCACTGGGTGGCACCAGCGCGGCAGACGGTGTCATGGCGATCGCCATTGGTTATGACAGCGAGGCATCCAACGCATTGTCGACGGCTGTCGGTGCGTCAAGCCGGGCCACGGGCATAGGGTCGACGGCTGTCGGCGTAACCAGCCAGGCGACCGGACGTGGGTCGTTGGCTTTGGGTTTGGGAGCGCAGTCAAGCAGCTCGAGCAGCGTGGCGATCGGTGAAGGCAGCATCGCCTCGGGTCCGGAGAGCGTGGCGCTCGGCGGGCTTGGCGAGAATGGCTCGGTCAAGGCCCAGGCTACGGCGGCTCGTGCGACAGCGTTGGGTGCGGCCAGCCGTTCCTCCGCCCAGCAGGCGTCTTCATTCGGCTACAACTCCAACGCCGAGGGCTACAACAGCACGGCTCTCGGCTCGGGTTCGCATGTGGATGGCAGCGCGTACAACGCCGTTGCCCTGGGCTCCGACTCGTTCGCCGACCGTATCAACACAATTTCGGTGGGCAGTGCCGGCGCCGAGCGCCAGATCACCAACGTGGCGGCAGGTACGGAAGCCACCGATGCGGTGAACAAGGGCCAGCTCGATGCGATAGCCAGCAGCACGACTTCGGCGTCGCACTTCTTGTCTGCCGATGGGTTGACCGATGGCAGCGAGGATTCGCTGGCGTTCGGTGAGCACACGGTGGCCGCGGGAGCGAGCAGTTTTGCGGTAGGCGATGAGAGCGCCGCATACGGCTTCCAGTCAGACGCCGAAGGTGCCAACAGCGTGGCGCTGGGCTCGAACAGCATCGCGCTGGGTGTGGGTGCATCGGCCGTGGGTTCGGCAGTGCAGGCGCTGGGTGACTACAGCACGGCGACGGGCTTCAACAGCGTGGCTTCGGGTGCCAACAGCGTGGCGAACGGTGCCCATGCCGTGGCCGGTGCCGACAACACGACGGCGACGGGTGCCGGCTCGGTGGCCTCGGCCAGCAACAGCTCGGCTTACGGTGCCGGCGCACAGGCGACCGGTTCGGACAGTGTGGCGGTGGGCGGTACGGCCTCGACGGTGTTGATCGACGCGAACGGCGATCCGATCGCGTTCTCGGCAACGAGTGCGGGCGAGGGCGGCACGGCGGTCGGCGCGAGCGCGATTGCCAGCGGCCTGGCGGCCTCGGCATTCGGCATCGGTGCCGAAGCGGATGGCGATGAGTCGACGGCGGTGGGTGGGCTGGCCTTTGCCAGTGGCTCTGTGGCGACGGCGGTGGGTGCGGAATCGCAGGCCACGGGCGTGCAGTCGCTGGCGCTGGGTTATGCCGCGGTCGCGTCGAACGACGGCAGTACCGCGGTGGGTAGCCAGAGCAGTGCCGAGGGTGCACTGGGCACGAGTGTGGGTTATGCCGCCGGTGCCGCCGGTGACTACTCCACGGCGGTGGGCGTGGGTGCACTGGCCATCGGCGAGAGCAGCGTGGCGCTGGGTGACAGCAGCGAGGCCGATGCGGACAACAGCGTGGCGCTGGGTGCCGCCTCGTTTGCGGATCGCGCCAACACGGTATCGGTGGGCAGTGCCGGTGCGGAGCGCCAGATCACCAACGTGGCCGCGGGCACGTCGGGTACCGATGCAGTGAACGTGGACCAGCTGGCAGCGTCGATCGATGGTTCGATGCGTTACTTCAAGGCAAATTCGTCGGGGACCCACGACGATGCCCAGATCAATGGTCTGGACAGCGTAGCGATTGGACCGCGCTCGGTAGCCAACGGTGACGGTGCGATCGCGATGGGTAGCGGCGCGACGACCACCGGTAACTTCGGTGGCATGGCGATCGGCGGCGGCGACGGCACAGTGACCGGAACCAACATCGCCGGGCAACTTGCTTCGGCGGTGGGTTTCGGGGCGCAGGCCAAAGGCGTGGGCGACACGGCGATGGGCACGTACGCCAACACCGGTGCGGCCAATGCCCTCGACGCCAATGACGACAGCAGCAACTCGTATCGCACGGCGGTGGGCTACAAGGCCTCGGCCACGGGAGATACGTCGGTGGCGGTCGGTGCGTTCAACCAGGCCGGCGGTGCACGCAGCGTGGCACTGGGCTACAACGCCAATGCGAGCGCTAACGACAGCGTGGCGCTGGGTTCGAACTCGGTCGCGGATGTGGCGAACACGATTTCGGTGGGCAGCGCCGGTGCGGAGCGTCAGATCACCAATGTGGCCGCAGGTACGGAAGACACCGATGCGGTGAACAAGGGTCAGCTCGATGCGATGGCCAGCAGCACGACTTCGGCGTCGCACTTCTTGTCTGCCGATGGGTTGACCGATGGCAGCGAGGATTCGCTGGCGTTCGGTGAGCACACGGTGGCCGCGGGAGCGAGCAGTTTTGCGGTAGGCGATGAGAGCGCCGCATACGGCTTCCAGTCAGACGCCGAAGGTGCCAACAGCGTGGCGCTGGGCTCGAACAGCATCGCGCTGGGTGTGGGTGCATCGGCCGTGGGTTCGGCAGTGCAGGCGCTGGGTGACTACAGCACGGCGACGGGCTTCAACAGCGTGGCTTCGGGTGCCAACAGCGTGGCGAACGGTGCCCATGCCGTGGCCGGTGCCGACAACACGACGGCGACGGGTGCCGGCTCGGTGGCCTCGGCCAGCAACAGCTCGGCTTACGGTGCCGGCGCACAGGCGACCGGTTCGGACAGTGTGGCGGTGGGCGGTACGGCCTCGACGGTGTTGATCGACGCGAACGGCGATCCGATCGCGTTCTCGGCAACGAGTGCGGGCGAGGGCGGCACGGCGGTCGGCGCGAGCGCGATTGCCAGCGGCCTGGCGGCCTCGGCATTCGGCATCGGTGCCGAAGCGGATGGCGATGAGTCGACGGCGGTGGGTGGGCTGGCCTTTGCCAGTGGCTCTGTGGCGACGGCGGTGGGTGCGGAATCGCAGGCCACGGGCGTGCAGTCGCTGGCGCTGGGTTATGCCGCGGTCGCGTCGAACGACGGCAGTACCGCGGTGGGTAGCCAGAGCAGTGCCGAGGGTGCGCTGGGCACGAGTGTGGGCTATGCCGCCGGTGCTGCCGGCGACTTTTCGACGGCAGTGGGCGTGGGCGCACTGGCCATCGGCGAGAGCAGCGTGGCGCTGGGTGACAGCAGCGAGGCCGATGCGGACAATGCCGTGGCGCTGGGTGCCGGTTCGCTTGCCGATCGCGCCAACACGGTGTCGGTAGGCAGTGCCGGTGCGGAGCGCCAGATCACCAACGTGGCGGCAGGTACGGAAGCCACCGATGCGGTGAACAAGGGCCAGCTCGATGCGATAGCCAGCAGCACGACTTCGGCGTCGCACTTCTTGTCTGCCGATGGGTTGACCGATGGCAGCGAGGATTCGCTGGCGTTCGGTGAGCACACGGTGGCCGCGGGAGCGAGCAGTTTTGCGGTAGGCGATGAGAGCGCCGCATACGGCTTCCAGTCAGACGCCGAAGGTGCCAACAGCGTGGCGCTGGGCTCGAACAGCATCGCGCTGGGTGTGGGTGCATCGGCCGTGGGTTCGGCAGTGCAGGCGCTGGGTGACTACAGCACGGCGACGGGCTTCAACAGCGTGGCTTCGGGTGCCAACAGCGTGGCGAACGGTGCCCATGCCGTGGCCGGTGCCGACAACACGACGGCGACGGGTGCCGGCTCGGTGGCCTCGGCCAGCAACAGCTCGGCTTACGGTGCCGGCGCACAGGCGACCGGTTCGGACAGTGTGGCGGTGGGCGGTACGGCCTCGACGGTGTTGATCGACGCGAACGGCGATCCGATCGCGTTCTCGGCAACGAGTGCGGGCGAGGGCGGCACGGCGGTGGGCGCGAGCGCGATTGCCAGCGGCCTGGCGGCCTCGGCATTCGGCATCGGTGCCGAAGCGGATGGCGATGAGTCGACGGCGGTGGGTGGGCTGGCCTTTGCCAGTGGTTCAGTGGCGACGGCGGTGGGCGCGGAATCGCAGGCCACGGGCGTGCAGTCGCTGGCGCTGGGTTATGCCGCGGTCGCGTCGAACGACGGCAGTACCGCGGTGGGTAGCCAGAGCAGTGCCGAGGGTGCGCTGGGCACGAGTGTGGGCTATGCCGCCGGTGCTGCCGGCGACTACTCGACGGCGGTGGGCGTGGGCGCACTGGCCGCTGGCGAGAGCAGCGTGGCGCTGGGTGACAGCAGCGAGGCCGATGCGGACAACAGCGTGGCGTTGGGTGCCGCTTCGTTTGCGGATCGCGCCAACACGGTGTCGGTAGGCAGTGCCGGTGCGGAGCGCCAGATCACCAATGTGGCGGCAGGTACGGAAGACACCGATGCGGTGAACAAGAGTCAGCTCGATGCGGTGGCCGCTCAGGCCGTGCAAACCGATGCGCTCGCGGTGAAGTACGACGACGTCGGCAAGGATCAGGTCACCCTGGGCGGCTCCAGCGGTACGCGGATCAGCAATGTGCAGGCGAGCAACGTCTCGAGCGACGCTGCCACGGTCGGTCAGATCGAAGATGTGATGGGGGCTCTCGGTGGCGGTGCGATGTTGCAGGCAGGCGGCACGATGACCATGCCCAACTACGCGATTCAGGGCGGCAGCTACAACAATGTCGGCGGTGCGCTGGGTGCGCTCGATGGTGCACTCAGCGGTGCCCTCAACAGCATCAGCCAGCTGGATAGCCGCATCACCAACGTGGAGAACGGTGGCGGTGGCAGCGGCAGCAACGGCGTGGTCGGCGGCACCGGTAATGGTCTGGCCGTCGGCGCCGGCAGCCATGCACAGGATTCGCATGACACCGCCGTCGGCACGGGAGCAACCGTCAATGCGGACGGGAGCAGCGCATACGGCAATAATGCCTTGATCGATGCCGCGGCAACCAATGGTGTGGCCGTGGGCGCCGATAGCCATGTCACGGCGGCTTCGGGCGTCGCGCTTGGCCAGGGTGCCACGGCAACCGCGGCTGGAGCGGTTGCGCTGGGCCAGGGTTCGGTCGCCGATCGCGCCAATACGGTGTCGGTGGGCACGGCGGCAAACAATCGCCAGATCACCAACGTGGCGGCCGGCACCCAGGCCACGGATGCGGCGAACCTGGGCCAGGTGCAGGACGCGCTGGTGACGGCCAAGGGCTATACCGATGCCACCGCCCAGCAGACCCTGCAGAGTGCAAACGCGTACACCGACAAGAAAGTCGGCAGTTTCGCCACCACCAGCGACGTCAATACGTTGCGCGACCAGTTCAATAACCAGTTCCATGCGATGGACAAACGTGTGAACCAGGTCGGTGCCATGGGTACGGCAATGGCGCAAATGGCATTCAGCACGCAGGGCATCAACACGGCGAACCGGTTGGGCGTAGGCGTGGGTGGATATCACGGTCAATCGGCGCTATCGGTCGGTTACTCGCGCCAGTTGTCGCCGAGGGCTAACGTGACTTTCGGTGGCGCGGTCAGCGGCAATGAAGCGTCCGGTGGCGTGGGCGTGGGTATCGGCTGGTAAGTCGATCGCACCTCGTTCGAAGTTCGGGCCGGCGTCCTCACGGGCGCCGGCTTTTTCTTGCGGTGGATGATTGCAGGCGGCGCTCGCATGTTGCCCGTCGGATGTGATAATTATGGCGTTTACCGTTTCGCTACAGGGGGCGTTGACGGTTTCGCATGTATTGAGTGGGGTGGAGGATGTCGGCAGTGATTGAGCCGGCGGTCAGCGGGGCAGGCATGTCCGTGGATGATCGCGAGGCGGAAGTCTGCGCGTGGCTGGTGGCGCGCGGCCGTTTGAAGGACAGCGATCTGGGTCGCGCCCGACGACTGCATGAGGAATCCGCCGAAGGTACCCTGACCACCTTGATGGCGCGGCTCGGGCTGGTGTCCGAGCGCGACCTGGCCGAGGCCTGGGCCGAATTGTTGCAGGTGCCGCTACTGGCCGCGCGCGATGCGCCGGAACTGCCGCCGGCCGACCTCGACGTGTCGCTGCGTTTTCTCAAGCAGCAACACGTGGTGCCGGTGCAGGACGACGTGCACGGACTGGCCCTGATCGTCGCCGATCCGGCTGATCCGTATCCGCGGCAGGCGATCGAACTGGCGGCTGGCCGACCGGTCGCCTTGCGCGTCGGCTTGCGTTCGGAAATCGATGGTCTGATCGAACGCTATTACGGCACCGGCCGCTCGGCGATGGGCACGATCGTCGAGAACCTCGATGGCAGCGCGGCCGAGGAGGACGACGTCGAGCACCTGCGCGATCTTGCGTCCGAGGCCCCGGTGATCCGGCTGGTCAACCTCATACTTCAGCGTGCCGTGGAGCAGCGCGCTTCGGACGTCCATATCGAACCGTTCGAAAACCGCCTGAAGGTACGTTACCGCATCGATGGCGTTCTGCACGAAGTGGAAGCACCGCCCTCGTCGTCCACCGCCGCGGTGATCTCGCGCGTGAAAATCATGGCGCGGCTCAACATCGCCGAGCGCCGTTTGCCGCAGGACGGCCGTATCCAGTTGCGCGTGCAGGGCAAGGAGCTGGACCTGCGCGTATCGACGGTGCCGACCAGCTTCGGCGAGTCGGTGGTGATGCGCATCCTGGATCGCGAATCGGTGGTGTTCGACTTCGCCTCGCTCGGCTTCACCGGCAGCTTCCAGCAGCGCTTCGTCGACGTGCTGGAAAAGCCGCACGGCATCCTGCTCGTCACCGGCCCGACCGGCTCGGGCAAGACCACCACGCTGTACACCGCGCTGTCGCAGATCAACACCAACGACGTGAAGATCATCACCGTCGAGGATCCGGTCGAGTACCAGCTCGAAGGCATCAACCAGATCCAGGTGAAGCCGCAGATCGGGCTGGATTTCTCCGGTGCGTTGCGCTCGATCATGCGCCAGGATCCGGACGTGATCATGATCGGCGAAATGCGCGATCTGGAGACGTGCCGCATCGCGATCCAGTCCGCGCTGACCGGCCACCTGGTGCTGTCCACGCTGCATACCAACTCGGCCGCTGGCGGCATCACGCGCCTGCTCGACATGGGCGTGGAGGATTACCTGCTCGGCTCCACCATCAACGGCATCCTGGCTCAGCGGCTGGTGCGCCGGCTCGATCCGGAGACGGCGGTTTCCTACGAGGCGCTGCCGGAAGTGATCGCGCAGTTCGAGCTGGAGAAATACACCGACGAGCGGCCGATCCGGTTGTGGAAACCGGGCAGCAGCGCGGCCAATCCCAGCGGTTACCGTGGCCGTCGCGCGATCATGGAATTCCTCACCATGAGCGACCCGCTGCGCCGGCTGGTGATGCAGCACGCGAACGAGGGCGACATTGAAAAACAGGCACGCGCCGAGGGCATGCGCACGATGTACGAGGACGGCATCGCCAAGGCGGTGGCTGGCGTAACCACGCTGGAGGAGGTGTTGCGTGTTACGCAAGAAGGCTGATGCTTCGGGAACGGTCCGGATGCGGTCCACGTTTTCATGCTTTCGGCCTCATGCCGAACGGGCTGGGCGTAGCGCATGCGCGCGGGTTTGCGATACGGGCTGCGTTTGCCCGTTGCCCGCTCTCAAGCCATGACCCAGTTCCGTTACAAGGCGGTCAGCGACGCCGGCGAGACACTGCAGGGCCAGATGGAAGCTGCCAGCGTCGAGGAAGTGATCAGCCGCCTGCAGGACCAGGGCCATACCCCACTGGAGGCACAGCCGGCCGATGGCGCTGTTGGCGGCAGTGGCCTCGCGGCGTTGTTCAAGCGTGGTCCGTTCACTGGTGATCAGCTGGCCCAGTTCACCCATCAACTGGCGACCCTGCTCGGCGCCGGCCAGCCACTGGACCGCGCGCTCAGCATTCTGCTCGACCTGCCCGAAAGCGAGAGTGCCAAGAAGCTGATCGAGCGCGTGCGCGATCGCGTACGCGGCGGCAACACCTTGTCCTCGGCGCTGGACGAGGAGCATGGTGTTTTCCCCAAGCTGTACGTCAGCCTGGTGCGCGCCGGCGAGGCAGGCGGCTCGCTGGAAGAAACCTTGCGCCGGCTCGCCGATTACCTGGAACGCGCCCAGGCGATGCGCGGCAGCATCGTCAACGCGTTGATCTACCCGGCATTCCTGATGGTCGGCGTACTCGGTTCGCTGGTGTTGCTGCTGGCCTACGTGGTGCCGCAGTTCGTGCCGATCTTCGAGGACATGCAGGTACCGATCCCGTGGATCACCCAGGCCGTGCTGGTGCTCGGCAACACCCTGCAGGCGTGGTGGTGGCTGATCCTGCTGGTGCTCGGCGGCGGCGTGTTCTTCTGGCGCGCGCGGTTGCGCGACCCAGCCGCGCGCCTGGCCTGGCACACGAAGTTGCTGGGCATGCGAATGATTGGCCCGTTGCTGTTGAAAGTGGAGACGGCGCGGATCGCGCGCACGCTCGGAACCTTGCTGAAAAACGGCGTACCGTTGTTGAGTGCGCTGACCATCGCGCGCCAGGTCACCAGCAATATCGCGCTGGATACGGCACTCAGCGCGGCGCATGAGCAGGTCAAGGGGGGTGCCGGGCTCAGTCTCGCGTTAGGGCAATCGAAGCTGTTTCCGCGGCTGGCGATGCAGATGGTGCAGGTGGGCGAGGAAGCCGGCCAGCTCGACACGATGTTGCTGAAAGTCGCCGATACATTTGAACTTGAGTCCAAACGCGCGATCGATCGTTTACTGGCTGCGCTGGTGCCGGCGCTGACCATCGTGATGACGGTGATGGTGGCGATCATCATGGCGGCGATCCTGCTGCCACTGCTCAGCCTGACCAGCAACATTCAATGACTACGTGGAGAATGTGATGACATTGATGCGAAAGCGGGAACGGGGAGCGGTGAACGCAGGACGTGGCGATCTGCCGCGATCTGCGTGCGCAGGCTCTGATTCCACCGTGCTGGGAACGGGCACGTCAGGCTCGCACAGATCCCCCGGTTCCCCATTCGTCGTTCCCCGTTCCTCGCGCGCAAGCGGCTTCACCCTGCTGGAAATGCTCGCGGTGATCGTGCTGATCGGCATCATCGGCGCGGTGGTGGTGACCCAGGTCGGCAAGAACGTCGACAAGGGCAAGTACGGCGCCGGCAAGGCGCAGCTGATGACATTGAGCCAGAAGATCGAGAACTATTCGCTGGACAACGGCGCGCCCCCGCAGCAGCTCGAGAACCTGGCGGTCAAGCCGGCCAACGCGACGAACTGGCAGGGGCCCTACGCCAAGGCCTCCGAGTTGAAAGATCCCTGGGGTCATCCGTTCGGCTACCAGTATCCCGGCCAGAACGGCAGTTTCGACCTGACGTTCTACGGCCAGGACGGCAAACCCGGTGGCGACGGTTACAGCAAGGACGTGGGTAACTGGCAGTAGGCATGACGACCGCGCGCGCCCAGGGCTTCACCTTGCTGGAAATGCTGGCGGTGATCCTGTTGATCGGCATCGCGGCGGCCGCGGTATCGATCTCGGTGACGCAGGGTCTGGCCAGTGCGCGCGTGCGTGCGGCCAGCAGCGAGCTCGCCGGCGCGTTGCGCGCCACCCGCGCGCAGGCGATCGTGCGCGGGCAGGAGCAGAACTTCGACGTCGATACCCGCGCGAATACCTACCGCGACGTGAAACAGCGGAACGTGCGTTTGCCCAAGGGCCTGCGCATCAGCATCACCAGCGCCAAGGACGATCAGCCGAACGACCATACCGGGCGCATCCGTTTCTTCCCCGATGGCAGTTCCACCGGTGGGCGCATCACCCTGCAGACCGGCAAGCGCCAGTGGCACGTCAACGTATCGTGGCTGACCGGCGAAGTGCGCGTGGTCGACACGGTGGCTGTGCGATGAACGTGGCGCCTTTCCGCCGTCAGCAAGGTTTCAGCCTGCTCGAGGTGATCGCGGCGATCCTGCTGCTGGCCATCGCGTTCACTGCCCTGATGAAGGTGGCCGGCGCATCGATCAACCTGACCCACAATGCGGCCGAACACAGCGAGGCGGCGATGCGTGCGCGCAGCCTGCTGGATAGTGCGTTCGTGGGCGAATCGATCAAGCCGGGCAGCAGCTCGGGCCGTTTCGATCAGCAGTTCCGCTGGCAACTCAATGTGACGCCATGGAACCAGATCGGCGTCGCCGCGCCGGATGCGCCGTTGCACCTGTATCAGCTGGATCTGGACGTGTTGTGGGGGCCGTCGGTACATCCGCGCTCGGCGCACTTCCGCACCTTGCGCCTGGGTGGGCCGGATGTGGCCGGCAATGCACGGGCAGCCCCATGAAACGCGCGGCCGGTTTTACCCTGCTGGAAGTACTCGCCTCGCTGGTGCTGCTGGCGCTGTTGCTGGTCGGTGTGTATTCGGGCATCCGCACGGCTACCCACAGCGTGCGCTCCGGCACTGCGACAGTCGAACGGATCGATCAGATCCGCTCGGCCCAGCAGTTCCTGCGCCGCGAACTGGCGCAGAGCCTGACCCAGCCGTTCGGCAAGACCGATCAAGGCGAGCCGATCTATTTCGAGGGTAGTGCGCGCGAGATGCGTTATGTCGCACCGCTGCCGGGTTACCTCGGCAAGCTGGGTCCGCAGTTGCAGCGGCTGCAACTGGTCGAAGACGGTCATGGCGGATTCCGGCTGGAGCTGAGCCTGGCCCTGCTGCCGCCGGACGGAAAGAAACCGCCGCAGCCGCTGGGCGAGCCGCAGGTCCTGTTCGATCACATCAGCCAGGGCAGTTTCAATTATCGCGGCGTCGACCGGCAAGGCGCGCCCGTGCCGTGGTCGGCCAGCTGGGCCGATGGCCGGTTGCTGCCCCAGCTTGTGCGCATCGATCTGCAATCGCAGGGACGCGAGAGCTGGCCGCAACTGGACGTGCCGTTGCGGGTCAACCCCGCGCAGACCGGATTGATGCGGATGGGTTTGCGCGGAGGCATGCGATGAGGCGCCGGCCGCTGCCGCTGCCAGCCCGCCAGCGCGGGGTTGCCTTGTTGCTGGTGCTGTGGGCATGCACGCTGCTGGCAATCCTGCTTGGCGGTTATGCCGCGCTGGCCCGCACGGAGGGTCTGCAGGCGCGCTACCAGTTTGCCCAGACCCAGGCGCATTACGCCGCCGAAGCTGGCCTGATGCGCGCCGTCTATGGCTTGCAGAGCCCGCAGCCGAGGCAGCGCTGGGTGGGTGATGGGCGGGTCTATTCCTTCCGTTACGACAACGCCACGGTCACCTTGCGGGCGATCGACGAAGGCGGCAAGGTCGATCTCAACTCGGCTTCGCCCGAGGTACTGGTGGGCCTGTTTCGTGCGGCCGGCGTGAAACCGGCCGAGGCTCAGTCGCTGGCCGATCATGTGGTGGACTGGCGCACCCAGATCGGCCTGCTGTCGGAGTCCGCTACCCAACAGGCGGCCTACACTGCCGCGGGGCGCGATTACGGTCCGCGCAACGGGCCCTTCGCCAGCGTCGAAGAGTTGCAGATGGTGCTAGGCATGACACCGGCACTGTATCGGCTGGTGGCGCCGGCGGTGACGATATGGGCCGGCAATTCGAGTCCGGACCCGAATACCGCGCCGCCGCTGGCGCTGGCCGCGATCCCGGGGATGACGCCGCAGCAGCAGAATGCGATCCAGGCCGCACGGCTGAAAAATGCGAACGATCCGAGTCTGGCCCTCAACAACGGAACAACGCATAGTATCCGGTCGGAGGCTACGCTGGCCGACGGCACGCGCGCGATCCTGCGCGCAACGATTCGCCTGCAGGCGGGGCAGGCGCAACCGTATGTAGTGCTGCGCTGGCAAGAGGGAGAGGCGGAATGAGTACGGCAACGCAGTCGCTGCGGCCGTTGGTGGAGGGTGTATGCCGTGGCTGGCGTGCTTCGCCGATGCCGGCGTTCCTCGGTTGGTGGGGCGGCGAGCTGCGCGCGCTGCTGCCCGTGCGCTGGCGTGGCTGGTTCGACAGCGGTGCAGACTGGTATGTGCTGCAGCAGACCGGCATGCAATGGACCCTGCGCCACGCCGGCCAGCGCGAACCGCTGGCGAACTGGCACGAGGATGCAGCGGCGACGTCCGATGGCAGTCGCGTTGCACCGGCGGCATTGAGCACGGCGTTGCAGCGGGTGGATCGCGAAGATCTGCGCCTGGCCTTGCTGTTGCCCGCGGCCGTCGTGTTGCGGCGAACACTGGCGTTGCCGCTGGCGGCCCGCGACAACCTCTTGCAGGTCGCCGCGTTCGAGATGGATCGGCAGACGCCGTTCACCGTGGCGCAGGTGTACTACGCCGCGCGCGAGTTGCCTACGCCCGCCGCGACGGGCCGTTTCAATGCGGAGCTGGTGGTGATCACCCGCGACACACTGGATCCGCTGCTGGCGCGAACGCAAGCCCAGAGCATTCCGATCGACGCGGTGGACGTGGCCGTGGCGGACGATCGCCTTGGCGTCAACCTGTTGCCGCCCGACCAGGTTCCGCATCGCGCGCATCCACGGCGACGCTTGAACCTGATTCTGGCCGCCGCCTGCGTGCTGTTGGTGGCGTTGGTGCTGGGCGAGTGGCTGCACAACCGGCAGGCCGCGCTGGGCCAGATGCAGGCCGAGGTCGAGGGCATGCGTGGCGAGGCACAACAGGTGGCATCGCTGCGGCAACAATTGCAGGACAACGCCGGCGCGGCCGGCTTCCTGGCCCAGCGCAAGAAGAACACCGTCAGCATGCTCGCTCTGTTGCTGGAGACCACCGCGCGATTGCCGGACAGTGCGTGGCTGGAGCGTTTCAGCATCGACAACACCGGCCAGATCGGCATCCAGGGACAGAGCCAGCAGGCGGCGAAGCTGCTCGATACGCTAAAGGATTCGCAGCTGATCACCGACGCCAGTTTCCAGGGCAGCATCCAGCCCGATCCGAGCACCGGCAAGGAACGCTTCTACCTGACCGCGCGGGTGAAGCAACCTGCCGCCGTCAAGCCGAGGTCGCCGGCAGCACCGGCGACAGGCGGCAGTGCGCCATGAAGATGACCGCACTGAATCCGCGTGACAGTCGCATCGCGGCCATCATCCTGCTGTTGCTGGTCTTGCTGCTGGCTTATGTCGTGTTGTTGCACTGGTGGTTCGTGGCGCCGCTGCAACAGGCGCGTAGCGAGATGGTCGAACTGCGCGATACGCACAGCCGCTACGCCGCTGCGATCGCGGAGAAGCCGGCACTGCAACAGCGTATCGCCGCGCTGGGTGCCGGCCAGGCCGCCAGCAGCGCCTTCCTCGCCGCCGACGATCCGAACACCGCCGCGGCCGACCTGATGCAACGCGTGGTCGACGTGGTCGGCAACACCACCAAAGGCGGCAGCTGCGTGGTGAGTCAGAAAATGCCGTTGCCGAATCCGCCGGCCACTGCCGGCGAGCCCTACCGGAAGGCGGCCGTCAGCATCAGCCTGAGTTGCGATCTGGAACCGTTGGCGGCCGTGCTGCAGGCGCTGGAGCAGGGTACGCCGTACCTTTTCATCGACGACCTCAGCATCTATCGCAACCCGGTGGCCGCCCAGCAGGATCACGCCGCGCCGCTGGAAGTGCAGTTCACCCTGTCCGGCTATGTACGACCGGCGCGCGCCGCGCCCGTCCTAACCAGTCGATCTTCCGATGACGCAGGGACCGTGCTTTGAACGCCGCCAACCAACGTCAGCTGACCCCGCTGCTGGTCGCGATAGCGGTCTTGTTGGGTGCCTTGTTGTTGCTGTTGCTGGCCGGTATAGGCCGCGGCGCGACATGGGACGCGCCGCGCACGCTGGCGCCGCTGCCGCCGGCCGGGAATCCAGCCAATCTGCCGCAGCCCCAGCCGCTGCAGCAGTTCGCACTGGTCTGGCAGAAGCCGCTGTTCAGTCCCGATCGCAAACCGATTGCGCGCGCGGCCGATGGTGGCAGCACGCTCGGTGACCTCGAACTGACCGGCATCATCCTCACGCCCGGCTTGCACATGGCGTTGCTGCACGACAAGAACGGCGACAAGCAGGTGCGTCTGCATGAAGGCGAATCGTTGTCCGATGGCAGCGTGAAACTGGTGGAGGTCCATCCGCGTTCGGCGTTGTTCGACGCCTCGGGCGGACGCACCGAACTGAAGCTTCCCGCCGGCGCACCGATCGATCAACCGAAAGGTGGCGCAAACGCCGACGAAGGCCATCCCGCATCCGGCACCGGCATGACGCGGGTCGATGCGAACGACGCCGATCGCAACGGCTCCGGCAACGCCACCATCAATGCGCCGCAACCCACGCCAACGATCAAACTGCAACCGCCACCGACGCCCAACCATGCCATGGAATCGGCAGCTGCCCGGCTGCGCGAAAACATTCAGAGACGTCGGGCCGCACGCGCCGCCGCGGCCAAAGAAGGAGTACGTTGATCCATGTTCCGCACGCATTCGAAGCACATCTTGCGCACCGCTGCGCTCGCCTTTGCCGTCGCACTGGTCGGTTGCGCCAGCTTGCCGCAGCCGAAAGACGATGGCGCGCTGCAGCGCGAAGCGATGTCCGGCACGCATAATCCGGTGCCCGCGCCGCTGCCGCTGAACAACGACATCAACGACCGCGAAAGCGACGCCGCGGCGAAGGCGGAAGTCAGTCACGGCAGCGGCCAGTTCATCCGGCCGGGGGCATTGAGTACGCCACGTCCGGCGGCGCATGGCGACGGTGCGGTGACTTTCAATTTCGAGAACCAGCCGGTGCAGGCGGTGGTCAAGGCCATCCTCGGCGACCTGCTCAAGAAGAACTACACGATCGTGCCGGGCGTGCAGGGCAACATCTCGTTCTCCACCTCCGAGCCGGTCGATTCGAGCCAGGCGCTGCCGATTCTGGAAACACTGCTGTCGTGGACGCACAACGCGCTGGTCCAGCGTGATGGCGGCTACGTGGTGGTGCCCGAGAAAGACGCCGTGGCCGGCAACCTGGTGCCCAGTCTCGGTGCCGCCGCCCCACAGGGCGGCATGCAGGCACGGCTGTTTCCGTTGCGCTACATCTCCGCCACCGAGATGCAGAAGCTGATCAAGCCGTTCGCGCGAACGGACTCGGTGCTGCTGGTGGATCCGGCGCGCAACCTGCTGGTGATGTCCGGCACGCCGCAGGAGTTGGTCAACTACCAGAGCATGGTGCGCACCTTCGACGTCGACTGGCTGCGTGGCATGTCGGTGGGTGTGTTCAACCTGCAGTACGCGAACGTCGGCGAGTTGATGCCAAAGCTGGATGGCATGTTCGGCACGCACGGCGATACCCCGCTGGCCGGCATGCTGCGCTTCATCCCGATCGAGCGCACCAACGCGATCGTGGTGATCAGCACCCAGCCGGAATACCTGCAGGAAGTGGGCGACTGGATCACCAAGATCGACCGTGGCGGCGGTAACGAGCCGCGGCTGTTCGTCTACGACGTGCGCAACATCAAGGCGTCGGATCTGGCCAAGTACCTGGCGCAGATCTACACCAACGGCGCCGGCAGCGGCGGCGACAGCGGTGGCCAGGTCGGGCCGGGCTTGAGCGGCGGCACGCTGGGCAGCGCCGACAACAGCAACGGTACCGGCAACATGGGCAGCACTGCTGGCAGCTTCGGCAGCTTCGGCGGTTCGGCTGGCGGCGGCACTAGCGGTGGCCTGGGCAGCAGCTCCGGCTTGGGCGGCAGCTCCGGTTTCGGCGCCAGTTCCGGCAGCCGTGATGGCAGCGCCAGCAGCACGGGTGGGCTCGGCGGCAACTCGTCCGGCATCGGTGGTGGCACCAGCAACGGTGCCGGCGGTATTGGTGGCAACGGCAGCAATGCCCCCAGTGACCAGCAGTACAGCTCCAGCGATGGCAGCGTGAGGATCAGTTCGGTCGACAACAACAACCAGCTGCTGGTGCGTGCGCGCCCGTCGCAGTGGGAGGAGATCAAGTCGGCGATCGGCAAGCTCGACAACGTGCCGCTGCAGGTGCAGATCGAGACACGCATCATGGAGGTGACGCTTAAAGGCGAGCTCCAGTTTGGCGTGCAGTGGTATCTGGACGGGTTGACCGGCAGCACCTTCAACGCCAATGGCAGCGTGAACACGCTGGGCCAGCCTTACCGCCATCGCCAGGTGGGACTGGGCAACGGCGGCAATGCCTACAACACCGCCGACTCGTTGTTCTATTCCTTCATCAACAGCAAGATGCAGGTGGCGTTGAGCGCACTGGAAACCAGTGGTAATACCAAGACCCTGTCGGCACCGTCGATGGTGGTGCTCAACAACCAGAAGGCGCACATCCAGGTCGGCAACCAGATACCGGTCAATCAGACCTCGATCATCGGAATAGGTACGGGCACCGCGGATACCACGGCCAGCAACGTGACGTACCTGCCTACCGGCGTGATTCTCGATGTGCAACCACGCGTCAATCCGGGCGGTCTGGTTTACCTCAACGTCGAGCAGCAGGTGAGCTCGACACTCGGCCTACCCAATTCGCAGGGCAACTACACCATCGCGCAGCGCGCGGTGGGTACGCAGGTGGCGGTGCAGAGCGGCCAGACCGTGTTGCTGGGCGGGCTGATCCAGCAGGACGAGAGCAATAGCGATAACGGTATACCAGGGCTCAACCGGGTGCCGATCCTGGGACGGCTGTTTGGTACCACCGACCGCAGCCGCAATCGCACTGAACTGATCGTGCTGATCACGCCGCGGGTGATTCGCGGCGGCGAGGATGCGAAGCGGATCACCGACGACTACCAGGACAGGTTCGAATCGCTCGCTCCGTTGCGCGAGCAAGCCGTCAAACCCGCGGGCGATGCTGTGTCGACCGCAGATCGTTCGGTCGGGGCTGCCGTGATCACGCCGCTACCGACGGCACCGGCGCCGAGCTGGCCGGAGCAACTGCAGCAACATGCCGAAAGCGCGTTGAGTCAGGCCGATTATCTCAACGCACAGAACCTCGCGATCCAGTCATGGCAGCAGGGCTCGCGACGTGGCAGCCTGTGCGAACGCAACTGGCAGGTCGTCATCGAAGCCCGCGAGCACGCCGGCGACCAGAAGGGCATCACGGCGGCGCGCAAGCGGCTGGCCGAGTGTCGCTTGCCGGCAACGCCTCCCCGGTAGCGCGGTCGCGTCTTCTGCGGGAGTGCGTGCGCTCCCGCAGACCGGGGTTCCCGCGGAGTCCGCCATCGCGCCAGCCATTATCATCCGGGTGGATGACCGCCTCCTTACCCGCTTTCCCGATCACTGCGCTGCTGCCGCAGGTTTGCGCGTCGCTGGCTGTGCATCCGCGGTTGGTGCTTGAGGCACCACCCGGCGCCGGCAAGACCACCCAGATACCGTTGGCGTTGCTGCATGCCGACTGGCTGGCAGGGCAGAAGATCGTGATGCTGGAGCCCCGCCGGATCGCGGCGCGCGCCGCCGCGCAATTCATGGCACGGCAACTGGGCGAGGAAGTGGGGCAGACCGTCGGCTACCGCATTCGTTTCGAATCGAAGGTGAGCGCGGCGACCCGCATCGAAGTGGTTACCGAAGGCATCCTGACCCGTCTGATCCAGCACGATCCCGAGCTGGCCGGCATCGGTGCGATCGTGTTCGACGAATTCCATGAGCGTCATCTCGCCGGCGACCTCGGCGCCGCGCTGGCGCTGGACGTGCAGGCCACGCTGCGGCCAGACCTGCGCCTGCTGGTGATGTCGGCCACGCTGGATGGCGAACGTATCGCGACGTGGCTGGATGCGCCGCGGCTGTCCAGTCCGGGCCGCAGTTTCCCAGTGCGCATCGAGCATCCGCCGGCGCGCATCCAGGAAAGCATGGAACACCATCTGGCCCGCGTGGTGCGACAGGCGCTGGAACAGAACGATGGCGACGTGCTGGCCTTCCTGCCGGGTCGGCGCGAGATCGCGCGTGTGAAGTCCGTGCTCGAGGAAACCCTCTCCCAACGAGGCGACATCGAGATCGTTCCGCTGCACGGCGAACTGTCGCTGGCCGAACAGCAAGCCGCACTGGCTCCGGCCGAGCCGGGCACGCGACTGGCATCCACCAGGCGCGTCGTTCTGGCCACCAACGTCGCCGAATCCAGCGTCACCCTGCCGGGCATCCGCGCGGTGGTCGACGCGGGGCTTGCGCGCGAGCCGCGTTTCGACCCGAACTCCGGCTTCACCCGGCTTGAAACGGTCAACATTTCGCAAGCCTCGGCCGACCAGCGCGCCGGGCGCGCCGGCCGTGTGGCGGCAGGCGCGGCGTACCGGCTGTGGCCGCAGAGCCGGCGGCTGGATAGTGCGCGCACCGCCGAGATCGTCCAGGCCGAGCTGTCGGGACTGGCACTGGAACTGGCGGCATGGGGAAGCGACACGCTGCACTGGCTGGATCCACCGCCCCACGGTGCGCTGGCCCAGGCGCATGGTTTGCTGGCATCGCTGAGCGCACTGGATGCGGACCGGCGCATCACCGCACTGGGCCGACGCATACTGGAACTGGCCGCCACGCCGCGGCTGGGTGCGGCGGCGCTGCGCGCACCGTCGCCCCGGCGTGCGTTGATCGCCGACCTGCTGGCGTTGATGGAAGCGCGCTCACCGCTGCGCGGCACGCAGGCGCGCAGCGATGACTTTCGTGCGCGGGTGGCGGCCCTGCACGCCTGGCGCGACCGACATGGCGTGGGCGTGCGCGGTGAAATGGATAGCGGCGCGCTGGCCGCGATCGAGCAGTCCAGCAAGGGCTGGCGCCGTCGACTGGACGTCCGTACGGCGGCCAGCGGCGTACCCGACAGCCACAGCGTGGGCGAGCTGCTGCTGCATGCGTTTCCCGATCGCGTTGCGCGGCGCGACGACAGCAATCCGCTGCGCTACACGCTGGCCAATGGTCGCGGCGCACGGCTGCACGAGAACACCGCGTTGCACGGCGAGCCTTGGCTGGTCGTGCTGGATCTGCGCCACGAAAGCCGCGACAGCCTGATCCTGGCCGCTGCGCCACTGGACCCGCGCGTGCTTGAACGTGACTATCCCGCACAGTTCGCGCGAGAGCGCACGCTGCGCTGGAACGACGAACGCGCGGCGGTCGAGGCGTTCGATGAAAAACGCTTCGGCGCGATCGTGCTCGAGCGTCGCAGCGTGCCGGTGAAACCGCAGGACGCGTTGCCGGCCCTGCTTGCCGCGATCCGCGCCAAGGGCATCGATGCGCTGCCGTGGAGTGCGCAGGCGCGGCGGCTGCGTGCGCGCATGCAGGCGTTGCGCGCCTGGATGCCGGAGCTCGGCCTTCCCGATGTGTCCGACACCACCTTGCTGGCCTCGCTGGATCACTGGCTGGCACCGCATCTCGATGGCAAGCATCGGCTCGACGCGCTGGAGCCCGAAGCATTGTCCCAGGCCTTGACGACCCTGTTCGATTACGAGCAACGCCGTTTGCTCGATGCACAGGTGCCGGAAAGTCTGGTGGTACCGAGCGGCCAGAATCGCCGGCTCGATTACGTCGAAGGCGAGCCCCCGGTGCTGGCCGTCAAACTGCAGGAATTGTTCGGCCTTGCCGACACGCCGCGCGTCGGTGGGGGACGCATTCCCGTCACCTTGCACCTGCTGTCGCCAGCAGGCCGGCCGATCCAGGTGACCCAGGATCTGAAAGGCTTCTGGGAGCGCACCTATCCGGAAGTAAGAAGGGAATTGAAGGGGCGTTACCCGCGCCATCCCTGGCCCGATGATCCGTGGACTGCCATCGCGACGCATCGCGCCAAGCCTCGGCAGCGGCGCTGATCGAAGCGCCAGGGTCACCGGCGGTTTAGCCGGGCTGTGGTTGTGTACCATCGACGACAACGGCCTAGCGTGGTGGATCCCTTGCCAGAGATGAAGGATGCCGAAGAGCTTGTTTCGATGACGGCGGACGGCCCTCCGGTGTCCTCGCCACGGCGCTTGACGGCTTACCTGTGGAGCCTGTTGGCGCTGTTGCTCGGGCTTGCGATAGCGTTGACCGTGCACCATCAGCAGCAGCGCCAGCAGGAGGTCGAGCGGAACTTCGTTCGTGACGAACTGGCCAACAAGGCCTGCGCGGCATTGCAGGCGAAACTGCATCTGGCGGAGTCGCTGCTGCGTGCCGCGCAAACGCTGTTTCTCGCTTCGGACGAGGTGACGCAGACCGAGTTCAACACCTTCTACGTCAACCTGCGTCCACGCGACCAGTTTCCCAGCCTGCTGGCGCTGGCCTATGCACCACGCGAAACGCATCCGGACGGCGAACACTATGTCACCCGTTGGGTCGAGCCGTTGCGGGGCAACGAAGCGGTGGTCGGGCTCGACGTCCGCGCACAGCCGCGCAACTTCCACAGCCTGCTGGCCTCGCGCGACAGCGATCGGGCCACCTTGTCGGCGCCGTTTCGAAGCGTGCAGCAGCCAGGAGCCGATGGGGCAAGCGACGGCATCACCTTGCGGCTGCCGATATTCAGCACGGGAACTCCGCCACAAACCGTCGAAGAGCGCCGCACGCGGGTGCGCGGTTCGATCGCCGTGTCGTTCCGGGTCAGCGGCCTGATCGACAGTGCGCTGCCTGAGCCACGTTCACTCGGACTGCACTTGCGAATCAACGACATCACCGAGCGCACCGCGCTGCCCTTGTTCGATTCCAACCCGGGCCTGGCCATGCCGGTGAGCGGGTATCGCTACGAACGCAAGCTGACGTATGGCGGCCGCGTGTGGGACATCGTGGTGCAACCGTTGCGCGTCGATTCGGCCATGAGCGAATGGAGCCGATCCACCTTTCCCGCCGGCGTGCTCGCCAGTGTGCTGCTGGCGTTGTTGGTGTATTCCATCGTCGGCACCCGCCAGCGCGCACTCGAGCTGGGTTGGCGGATGAGCCGCCGCTATCGCGAGAGCGAGGAGCGCTTTCGTGCACTGAATGAATTGCTGCCGGCACTGGTGCTGCTGGCTGAAGTGGACGGTGGGCGGATCACCTACGCGAACCAGGCGGCCCGCGATCGCCTTGGCGAAAAGCTGGGCCAGCGCGAGCTGCCCGGGTTGTTCCACGATCCGGTATTGCGTACGCAACTGGAGGACCCTGACACCCGTGGCTGCAGCCGTGTCGATGCCCAGTTGCGTGATGGCGAGGGCGCCCGCTTCTGGGCCAGCGTGGCGATCTCGCGAATCACCCTGGGCGGGCACGACAAGTTGTTGATGGTAGCCAGCGACATCAGCGAGCAACGCAAGTTGACCGAGTTGCTGGGTCACCAGGCCAGCCACGACGCCCTGACCGAGCTGTACAACCGGCGCGAGTTCGAGCATCGGCTGCATGGCACGCTGACGGACGCCCATGTGGGCGCGCCGCTTGCCGTCCTGCTCTACCTCGATCTGGACCAGTTCAAGCTGATCAACGACACCTCCGGTCATCTCGCCGGCGATCAGTTGCTGGCGCAGCTGGCCATCGTCATGCGCAAACAGCTGGGCGGCGCCGATGTACTGGCGCGACTCGGCGGCGACGAGTTCGGCGCGCTGGTGACGGGCGTGGCCGATCGCGCAGCGGCCGAGCAGGTTGCCGAGCGCCTGCGCCGGTGCATCGACGGTTACGTATTCATCTGGGAACAGCGCAGCTACACGATCAGCGCCAGCATCGGCGGCGTGATGATCGATCGCCCCGGCATCCTGGTGAAGGACCTGCTCGCACAAGCCGACACCGCCTGCTACATGGCCAAGGAACTCGGCCGCAACCGTGTCCATTTCTATTCCGAACGGGACGACGAGACGGTGCGCCGGGAAAGCGAGATGGAATGGGCGAACCGGTTGCGCTGGGCCGCCGATGAACATCGCCTGGTGCTGGTCTATCAGGAACTGTGGCCACTGCCGCTGACCACGGGTGGCGAGCCGGAGATCGAGCTGCTGCTGCGCTTTCGCGACGAGTCCGGCCAGCTGGTGGTGCCCGGGGTGTTCATGCCGGCGGCCGAGCGCTATGGGCTTATGCCCCTGGTGGACCGCTGGGTGATCGAAACGGCGTTGGTCAATTTCAACCGGCTGCATCCTGCCGGCGCCAGGCTGGGCAGGGTCGCGATCAACCTTTCCGGTGCCAGCATCGAGGACGAATCGCTGGCCGACCTGATCATCGAATGGCTGCAACGCTATCGGGTCGAGCCGTCGCGGGTGTGCTTCGAGGTCACCGAGACCGTGGCGGTGCGCAATCTCTCGCAGGTGGTGCGTTTCATGGAGCGGCTGCGCTCGGCAGGTTGCCGCATCGGGCTGGACGACTTCGGTGCGGGCATGTCCTCGTTCACCTATTTGAAGAACCTGCCGCTGGACATCATCAAGATCGATGGCAGCTTCGTACGCGACATGCTCACCGACCCGGTCAGCCATTTGATGGTGAGGGCGGTGACCGACATCGGCCATCGCCTCGGCCTGGAGGTGGTAGCCGAGTGGGTGACCGATGCGGAAACCGTGCAGGCGCTGACGGCGCTGGGAGTGAACCGCGTTCAGGGCTTCAGCCTGCATCATCCCGAGCTGGCGTTGTTCCAGCGCGAATAGGCAGCCAGCGGCGTCGACCTTGCCGGTGGATGTTTCGGCCGCCGGCAAAGCGTTCATGCCATCGGCTGGCTAGACTGCGCCCATGAATAGTGAGGCCCCGCTCAACCGTTACCAGCTGGCCGAACTCGGCAGCCTGCTGGCCGAACCGGCGCGTGCGGCGATGTTGTTGATGCTGACCGACGGCACGGCGCGCCCGGCGGGAGAGCTGGCGCAGGCCGCCGGCATCACGCCCGCCACGGCCAGTGCGCACCTGCGCCGACTGCTCGATGGTGGCCTGCTTGCCCTGCATGTCCAGGGTCGTCACCGCTACTACCGGCTGGCGGATGAGCGCGTCGCGACGATGCTGGAATCGCTGGCGTTGGCGCGTGCACCTGCAGCGCAGGTGCTGCCGACCAAGGGCGATGCGCAATTGCGTCGCGCACGCTGCTGCTACCGGCACCTGGCCGGCGCACTCGGGGTGGCGTTCTGTACCACGCTGCTGCAACGTGACTGGCTGCAGACCGAATCGCGCGGCCTGCACCTGCTGCCACAAGGTGTCGCAGCACTGGCGGCGAGCGGACTGTCGCTGGCTGACGTGTCGACCCTTTACGGTCGAAGCTGTCTTGATTGGACCGAGCGGCGCATGCACCTGGGTGGCCCGCTCGGCGTGGCACTCACCGCAGCGATGTTCGAAGCCCGCTGGCTGCGTCCGTTGCCACACGGCCGTGCCTTGCGGCCAAGTGCTGAAGGTTTGCGCCAGCTTGGCCTGCTCGGCGTACGCCTGGAGTGACGCGAACCGGATCCGCGACAACCTCGCTTCAGGGTTTGGCGCCGCTGCCGGCCGCGGCCGGTGAGCGTTCGAAGCTGCCGGCATTCCCGGGGAACACCACCGGGCTTTCGTAGCCATCGGCCGATACGGCGGAGACGCCGAAGAACCAGTCGTCGATCACCACGTCCTGCAACACCGCCCGGTCGACGTCGCCGACGGTCCGTTGGTACTGCCATTGTGGCGCGGTAGTGTCGCGCCAATGCACGCGGTAGCCGGCGGCGCCGGGCACTTTTTTCCAGGTCAGCGTGGTATCCGTGGCCAGCGCACCCTTGCTTTCGACGCCGGTCGGCGGTGCCGGCGCGCGGCTCAGCGACGCCATGGTCAGCGCGTTCAGGGCGGTGACGCGGGCGAGGTAACGGAAGTCGATGCCGTCGATGGTATCGCCGTAATGCACGCCATGATCCGTGCGCAGATCCTGGTGCTGGCGGGTGTAGTTTTCGTGCGCCTCGGTGACACGCACGGCGGGATAGCCGGCTTCGAGGAAGGGCACCTGGTCGCCGCCACGGCCATAACGATCGGTGCGATAGACCATGCGTACGCGGAAGTCGGGCAGGTAGGCGTCGGCGACGCGGTCGATGTAGCGGGCGAGGTTGCGCGAGGGCGAATCGACCTCACCGCCGTGATAGCGGCGGTAGTTCGCCTGCTGATCGGTCTCGTTGCTCTTGGTGCCCTCGGAAAATACGCGCACCGTGGTGTTGTCGATCACGCCGTTCTGACCATGACTGTTGCCGACGATGTCGTTGTTGAGCTCCGCCTCGACCTGCCAGCCGTGCGCCACCGCGTAGTCGGCCAGCACCTTGCCGCCATACAGGCCTTGTTCCTCGCCAGACAACGCGGCGAATACCAGGGTCGCGTCGTTGTCCTGCTTCGAAAGCAGCCGTGCCGCTTCGATCAACGCGGCGACACCGGAGGCGTCATCATTGGCGCCGGGTGCGTTGCTGGTGGTGTTCATCACGTCGGTGACGCGTGAGTCGAGGTGGCCGGTCATCACGATGACCCGGCCGATCTTTCCAGATGCACGATCACCCCTCCCACGCTTGATCGCGACCACGTCCATCACTTCGGTCGGCGTGGGCGCGCGCTTGCCGGTGAACATCTGCGATGGCGTGAGCACCTCGATGCAACCGCCGCAATCACCCGCGATGGTCTCGAAACGGGCTTTCACCCAACGCCGCGCCGCACCGATACCGCGGCTGTCGGAAATCGTATCGGACAGAGTGTGCCGGGTGCCGAAACCGACGAGCCGGGTGATCGTGGCGCGCAGCTCCGTTTCACTGGGGGCGCTGGCCAGCACATGCAGTGCCGGTTGTTCGCGTGGCGTCACGGGCGTCTGCGCGGCCTGGCTGGCATCTGCGCTGACCAGCAACAGGGCGAACGGCAACAGGGACATGGCTCGACGCATCGCTCGTATCCTTGGCGCGGAATGAGACGAGCACCATACAACGCAGGCACGATCCGCCGGCAGATATCCTTCGGCATGGAAACCACAAAGGCCCGATCGTTGCCGATCGGGCCCAGGGTCCCTGCATGAGCAGGTTCATCCATGGCAGCCAGCGCGAGCGGGCTGAAGGCGCGCGTCCGTGCGCGCCGGTCCGTCACTGATCGCTTACGGCGTGTAGCTGCCGGTCAACTTGACACCGGTGTAGCTGCTGTAGGCACGCACCATGACGTAGTAGGTGCCTGCGGTCGGAGACGCCGTGGTGCAGCTTTCGGTGTTGCCCGTGACGTACGGGCGGCAATCGTAGCTGCTGGTAGTCGGTGCCGAACCACGCTTCACGTACATGTCGGCATCGCCCGTACCGCCGGAAATGGCGAACTTCAGGTTGCTGGCGCCCGACGGGACGACCATGGTGTAGTTCACCGCGTTGTTGGTGGTCGCATGCAGGCCGGTCACCGGCACGCCGTTCTGCAGCACGCTGCCACCGCCACTGCCACCGGTGCTCCAGGTCGCCTTGACGCTGACGCCGGAGAACGCGGAGTAGCCATTCAGCATGACGTAGTAGGTGCCCGCCTGCGGTGCGGCCACCGTGCAGCTCTCGTTGTTGCCGGAGACGTACGGACGGCAGTCGTAGCTGGACAACGTCGGTGCGGAACCGAACTTGGTGTAAAGATCCGCATCACCCGTACCGCCGGACTCGGAGATCACCAGGTTGGTGGCACCGGCCGGGATCACCACGGTATAGGCAAGTTGTGCATTCGTGGCCGCGGCCTGGCCAGTCAGCGCCACGCCGTTCTGCAGAACGTTGCCGCCACCACCGCCACCGGCCGATACCGTCACCGACGCGCTCTTGGTGTTGGTGCCGCCACTGTTGTCGGTCACCGTCAACGTCACGGTGTAGGTTCCGGCAGCGCTGTAGGTGTGGCTCGGGTTGGTGGTGGTCGAGGTGCTGCCGTCGCCGAAGTTCCACGAGCGCGATGCAATGGTGCCATCGCTGTCAGTGGAGCTGTCGGTGAAGTTCACCACGAGGTTGCTGACGGTGTCGCTGAAGTTCGCGACCGGCGGCACATTGCTACCGCCGCCGCCACCAAGGTCGCTGATCGCGTTGGCCATGATGATGCTGCCGCGGCCGCTGGCCAGGTCATAGCCGGCGGAGGCCGTCTCACCATCGTTGTTGCCCGAGGTGACGTCGTGGAAGTCCGCGGCGGGCAGCTGATAGAGCAGCGGACCAGCGAAGCCGACGCTGGCGCCCTTGGCGGCGATCACGCGTGCCCAGAAGCCGGAGAACAGCGGCGCGGCGAGGCTGGTGCCGCCGATCTGCTCGGTACCGCCGTTCACGATCACCTTGGCGCCCGATTCCGGATCGCCATCGAACGCCACGTCGGCCACGCCGCGATGGGTGCCCGACCACAGCGTCTGCCAGCTCGGTTTCGGCTCGAAGGTGCTCTGGCTGCCACCAGTGGCGCCTTCGCCCTTGCTCAGCTCGTTCCAGACCGTTTCACTGCTCCAGGTGCTGGTGGAGGCATTGAGCAGGGTGCCGGCCACCGCAATCACGTACTGCGAAGCGGCCGGCCAGCTCGGCGTGGTGCCGCCAGTGCCGCATTCGTCCGCACCGTCGTCGCCGGTGGAGATCGAGAATGTCTGGCCTTGCGCCACCGCCTGCTGGAAAGCCTGATCCTGCGAGGCGGCCGAACCGTCGCTATTCGCATCGGTCTCGCACTCGCCCAGCGACACGTTGATGATCTTGACCTGGTTGTCGGACACCACCTTGTTGATGTCCGCCGTAAGGTTGGCATTGCTCAGCGTGGGGATGTTGTAGAAGATCAGGCCACCGATCTTGCCGCCGGCCATGCCGACAATGTCCTGGCTGTCCAGGTTCCATTCGCCGACGCCGCTGGTGTCGGAACTGGTGCCGTTGGTGTTCACTGTCTGCGTGGTGACCGTGGCCAGGCCATTCTGCGACGTGAACGAGTTCAGGTCGGTAATGGTCTGGGTGATCTTGCCCTGGGTGATGATGCCGACGGTGACGCCGGCCCCGGTGGTTGCGCCGGTACCGCCGTAGATGGACGAGAATTCAACCGGGCTGTGGCCGGTCACCGCCTGGGTGCTGTAATCCGCCCGGACGAGTTTGGCGAAGGTATGTGCCTGGTGCACGGTCTGCAGGCCGACCACGGACAGCACGCTGTCCTGCAACGCGGCGGGAATCTGCACCTGCCCGTTGTTCATGTAGGCCATGCGGCCTTCCTTGGTGCGGACCTGGTTGAGCGTGGTCTTGAACGCAGCCTGCGCCGTGTCCGCGCGGCCGTCGGCCGAAACCATCAGGCGGTTCGGTGCGATCGTCACGTTGGTGAAGCCGGCCGAGGTCAGCCAGGCTGCCACCTTGTTCGCCTGATCGGTGGTCGGTGAATAGTTGGCGACAAACTGCTGGGGCGACATCTTGTGTTGCACCATCGACAGCGTCGAGGTTTTGGCAGTCGCCAGGAAGGTGTGCAGCTGATCAGGGTTGCGCAACTTCAGCGCCACCTCGATATGGATCGGCTGCGCAACCGCCAGCGGACCGTTGACGACATCACCCTGACGCAAGCGCGTGGCGTGCTGACCCAGCACGACGAAGGCATTGCTGCCGACAGCGCTGCTGGCGGGCGTGGCACCGACCGTCGCGACGACGGACAGGCCGATGGCTGCAACCAGCAGTTTGAGACGAAAATGGTTTGGCATTTGTAACTCCCAAAGTTTTTTTGAGGTGTACGAAGCCCTGAGACCGCGTGGACCTCATGAGAATCGGCGTCGTGGACAGACACGGCACCATGTTTTTTATGGTCTGGCGATTCCGTACCTACTGCGGCTGATTCCCCCCGGAGAGTCCCTTCGGATCAAGGCGCAGATTCATCGTCTTTCAAGCGAAACGTCAGGTCTTGTACGCAACGTTTCACGGAATCATTCGTCAAGCTCCCGATTGACGAACCAGTTGACGGTAGGATTTTGAGTTAAAAACCGTCAATAGGATTTTTTGAGGGCATAAGTGATTGGCGTCACATAAGCATTGAATTATCTAAGCGGATAAATTGGCGTAATTATTTGCGCTGATAAAGATCGCGTTGCACGCGGCTCCTGGTGCGCTAAACGGCATGGTATCGCCGATGTCCGGCAATTTCCGGCATCGAACAAGCTCAGAGGTGTGGTTGGCAAATGGAGATTATTTCCAAAGTGGTACAGCGTGTTGGATGAGCGCGGCGAAGGGTATTGGTCGAGGCGTCACCGGCGCAAATATTTGCGTTTAGACCGTGATTATCGATAATGCGCCGCAGAGGATTGCTCTTCACGTGGGTTTGAATCAATTTCCATTCGCCACGGCTCAAACACCTATTCAGTTATTTTCGATTCAGCCAGGGACCTCATCTCTTCCACGAGTGCCCGTGTTTGCGCTGCCCGCCGTCATGGCCGCGTGCGCGAAGCGACGCAACCGGCTCATTCCTCAAGGTGGCATGCGACCATGCGTCGATGAATCAGATAGGTATTCCCCGGCTGGCGATCATTGGCGGCGGTCCGGCGGGCCTGATGGCCGCCGAAGCCGCGTGCGCGGCAGGCATGGCGGTCGACCTGTATGACGCGAAGGGATCGGTGGGCCGCAAATTTCTTCTGGCCGGCAAGGGTGGCCTCAACCTGACTCATGCCGAGCCGCGTGCGCGCTTCGTCGAGCGCTATGGCGAACGTCAGGGGGAGATCGGGCATTGGCTCGATGCCTTCGATGCCGACGCGCTGCGTGCATGGGCACGCGGGCTCGGTGTGGAAACCTTCACCGGCAGCTCAGGCCGGGTGTTCCCCACGAATCTCAAGGCGGCACCGTTGCTGCGAAGCTGGCTGCGGCGCCTGCGCGAATCCGGCGTGACCTTCCACATGCATCACCGCTGGCTCGGCTGGCAGGCGCACGACGCCCTGCATTTCGCCACGCCGCAGGGCGAACGTGCGGTGCCGGTGGATGCGGTGATTCTTGCGCTTGGCGGTGCCAGCTGGCCGCAGCTGGGCTCCGATGGTGCGTGGATGGCGCCGCTGCAGGCATCCGGAGTCGATACGGCGCCGCTGCAGCCGGCCAACTGCGGTTTCGAACTGGCGTGGAGCGAGCATCTCTCCAGCCGTTTCGCCGGCGCGCCGCTGAAGCCGGTGGTGGCGCACTGGGTGGACCGCCATGGCGTGGCGCATTCGCGCCAGGGTGAGTTCGTGCTCAGCGAGTACGGCATCGAGGGGAGCCTGGTCTATGCGATCGGCGCCGAGCTGCGCGAACAGATCACCGAACGCGGCGAGGCAATCCTGCGGCTGGACCTGGTGCCGGGCCATGCGCCGTCGAAGCTTGCCGAACGCCTGGCCGCGCCGCGCGGCAAGCACAGCATCGGCGACTGGCTGCGTCGTCGCGCCGGACTGGACGCGGCGAAGTGCGCGCTGGTGTTCGAACTCACCGACAAGGCTACCCTGGCCGATCCCGTGGCGCTGGCCGCCCAGCTCAAGGCCTTGCCGCTGCACCTGCGCGCGCCGCGACCGGTGGCCGAAGCGATCAGTACCGCTGGCGGCGTGCGCCTCGAAGCGCTGGATGACAACCTGATGCTGCGCGATCGTCCCGGCGTGTTCTGCGCCGGCGAGATGCTGGACTGGGAAGCGCCCACCGGCGGCTATCTGTTGACGGCCTGCTTCGCCAGCGGGCTGGTCGCTGGTCGCGGTGCCGCACGCTGGCTCGGCAGCTAGTCGTCAGTCGGCGGGCGGTTGTACCTCGCCGGCGATCCGGCGCAGGACATCCCGCCTCGCGCTCAGCGCGCGGGCGGTGGCACCAGCTTGATCTCGAACAGCTTCGGCCAGCGCTTGCCGGTGACGAACAGCCGGTCGTGCGCCGCGTCGTAGGCGATGCCGTTGAGCACGTCGTTGCCGGGGTCGGGCATCTGGCTGATGTCGAACAAACCGCTGAGGTCGATCCAGCCCACCACGTGACCGCTGACCGGATCGATCCGCGCGATGCGGTTGGTCAGCCAGATGTTGGCGTAGAGCTGGCCCTTGACCCACTCCAGTTCGTTGAGGTTGGTGACCGGCTCGCCGTCGGCGGTGACCATGATGCTGCCGGTGGTGGCCAGCGATACCGGGTCGAGTACACGCAGTACCGCGGAACCGTCGCTCATGTAGAGATGCTTGGCGTCACGGGTCAGCGCCCAGCCCTCGCCGGGATAGCTGAAAGTGCGTTGCGGCTTGAAGGTGGCGAGGTCGTAGACGAAGCCGGTCTGGCTCTGCCAGGTGAGCTGCACCAGTTTGTCTTTCCAGTCCACGATGCCCTCGCCAAAATAGCGCGAGGGCAGGTTGTGGCGCTGCACCGTCTCACCGGTTTTCAGCTCGACCTTGCGCACGGTCGATTCGCCGGCCCTGCCGGTGCTCTCGTAGAGATAGCCGTCCTTGTAGAACAAGCCTTCGGTATAGGCGCCGGTGTCGTGCGGATAGACGTGCACAATCTTGTAACCGTAGACCGGTATGGCTGCGGTGGAGGTCGCGCTGCAGGCGGTCAGGGCGAAACTGGACAGGCAGATGAACCAGCGTGGCATCGGGTCGGCTTCCGGAAAGCGGGCAAGAAGGATGGGCGCTCAGCCCAGCGGACGTACACGGAAATTGCGGCCCTTGATCTTGCCGGCACGCAGGCGCTCCAGCGCCTTGTTCGCCAGCGCGCGGCTGATCGCCACGTACGCGCGGGTGGCGAACACGTCGATCTTGCCGATGTCCTTCGCATCCAGCCCGGCGTCGCCGGTGAGTGCGCCGAGAATGTCGCCGGGGCGTAGTTTGTCCTGCCTGCCGGCGTCGATCACCAGGGTCTTCATGGGCGCCAGGTGCAGCGTCTTGCCGCGCGATGGCGCGATCTTCAGCGGGCGCCATGGCAACGGCGTGCCGGTGAGTTCCTCGATGTTCGCCGCCTTGGGCCGCTCGCGCGGCGTGCACAGCGTGATCGCGAGGCCAGTCTGGCCGGCGCGGCCGGTGCGGCCGATGCGATGGGTGTGGGTTTCCGGATCGTGCGCGATGTCGTAGCTCACCACCAGCGGCAGCGCCACGATGTCGAGGCCGCGTGCGGCCACGTCGGTGGCGACCAGCACCGCGCAACTGTGGTTGGCGAAGCGCACCAGCACCTCGTCGCGATCGCGCTGCTCCATGTCGCCATGCAGGGCCAGCGCGGAGAAGCCGCGGCGGTCGAGCTCTTGCGCCACGGCGTCGACGTCCTTGCGCATGTTGCAGAACACCAGCGCGGCATGCTGCTTTGAATCGGCACCGCGCTCGCCACCCAGCAATTGCGCCAGCGCGTCGGGCTTCTGCGCCGGTTCCACTTCGTGGAAACGCTGCTCGATCGCCGGTCGTTCGTCGATCGGCGCATCCACCGTGACTTCGACCGGGTTCTTCTGCACACGCTGGCTCACCGCGCGGATCTCCTGCGGATAGGTGGCCGAGAACAACAGCGTCTGATGATGCTTGGCGATGCGCCCGATGATGTCGTCGATCGCCTCGGAAAAACCCATGTCGAGCATGCGGTCGGCTTCGTCCAGCACCAGTACCTTGATGCCGCCGCCGTGCAGGCTCTCGCGTTTCAGATGCTCCTGCACGCGGCCCGGTGTGCCCACCACAATGTGCGGATCGTGGGTGAGCGAGGCCAGCTGCGGCCCCAGCGGCATGCCGCCGCACAGGGTCAGCAATTTCACGTTCGGGATGTTCGCGGCCAGCTTGCGGATCGCCTTGCTGACCTGGTCGGCCAGCTCGCGGGTCGGGCACAGTACCAGCGCCTGCAGCCGGATCGTGTCTACATCGATCGACTGCAGCAGGCTCAGCCCGAATGCCGCGGTCTTGCCACTGCCGGTCTGCGCCTGCGCGATCACGTCGCGCCCTTCCAGCATCGGCGGCAGACTCTGCGCCTGCACCGGCGTCATTTCCGCGTAGCCGAGGGTTTCGACGCTGGCGAGCAGGGCGGGTTTGAGCGGGAGCGTGTTGAAGGCGGTCATCCGGCTATGATCGCATGACCGCCATGCCGCGACTTGCATCCGCTCGCCGGCTCGCCGACCCTGTACGGCTACCGCACACAGACCAACGCCATGGACACCGTTTTCATCGAAGACCTGCGCATCGATGCCGTCATCGGCATCTACGACTGGGAGCGTCGCGTGCGGCAGACCTTGTCGTTCGACGTCGAGATGGCGTTCGACAACACCGTGCCGGCGGCCGACGACGACATCGCGCTGACGCTGAACTACAAGGACGTGTCCAAGCGCCTGATCGGCTACGTGGAGGCATCCAGTTTCGGGCTGGTCGAGACGCTGGCCGAGCGCTGCGCCGCGATCATCCGCGAGGAGTTCGGTGTTGGCTGGGTGCGGCTGAAACTGTCCAAGCCCGGCGCGGTGCGTGGGGCGAAGGCGGTCGGCGTGTGCATCGAGCGCGGCACGCGCCCGCGATAGGCCATTCGGTCTGGCGGTGGTTGTGCCGTCGGGCCGATGTCTCCATCCTTGTACGCAGGCCAAGCGCCTTTCGCGGTCCATGCCGCCCCGTTCTGCCCGCTGATTTTGGCGCGGGCTCCGAGCCGACAGGAACGAACTGATGGAAACCCTGCAAGACCTGATCGATCTTCCCTGGATGCGCACCGTGCTGGGCGTGCTGGCGTTGCTTGCGCTGGCGTGGCTGGCCGGGCAGCTGGTTCGCCGACTGCTGCTGCGCGTGTTGCGCGGCATTACCCGGCGCACGGCATGGCAGTGGGACGATGCCTTGTTCGGGCGGAATACTTTCCTGTGGCTGGCGCGAATGGTGCCGGCATGGGTGATCCAGTACGGCATCGTGCTGGTGCCGGGCGTGCCGGCCGGCGCCGAAAGGCTGATCGGCAGCCTGATGACGGCGCTGCTGGTGCTTCTGGTGGCGATGGCGATCAGCACCGCATTGTCCGCACTGGAGGACATCTATCGGGAAACACCGCGCGGCCAGCAGCGTTCGATCAAGGGCTTGGTGCAGCTGGTCAAGCTCGGCCTGTTCGTCGTTGCCGCGCTGATCATCATCGCCGCCATCACCGGCCAGCATGTAGGGCTGCTGCTGTCCGGCCTGGGCGCGATGTCGGCGGTGCTGATGCTGATCTTCAAGGACACCATCCTGGGTTTCGTGGCCGGCGTGCAGCTGTCCTCGAACGACATGCTTCGCGTCGGCGACTGGATCGAGATGCCGCAACTCCATGCCGATGGCGACGTGATCGACATCGCACTGCATACGGTGAAGGTGCGCAACTGGGACAAGACCATCACCAGCATTCCCAGCTGGCGGCTGATCTCCGACTCGTACAAGAACTGGCGCGGCATGCAGGAAACCGGCGGGCGGCGGATCAAGCGCGCGCTCTACATCGATGCAGCCAGCGTGCATTTCCTCGACGAGGCGGCACTGCGGCGCCTGTCCCCGCTGCGCCTGCTGGCCGACTACCTGCCATCGAAAGAGCGCGACGTGGCACAGTGGAACCAGGCGCACGACGCTGCCGCGGAGGTGCCTGCCAATCGCCGCCGACTGACCAACCTGGGCACCTTCCGTGCGTACGTGCAGGCTTATCTGGACGGCCATCCGCAAATCCACCACGAACTCAGCTGCATGGTGCGTCAGCTGGCCAGCGGCCCGCAGGGCATCCCGCTGGAACTGTACTGTTTCACGTCCACGGTGGACTGGGCCGACTACGAGGGCATCCAGGCCGACATCTTCGATCACCTGTTCGCGCTGCTGCCGGAGTTCGGGCTGGCGTTGTACCAGCAGCCTTCGGGGCAGGACATGCGCGCGCTGGCCGCGTCCGAGTCGCGCGCCGACCGCCGGTTTGCCAGCGCAGTCGGGGTGTAGTCCATGGCGCGTGTCTACTTGAGTCTGGGCTCCAACCTCGAACCGCGGCGTTATCTCGTGGCGGCGATTGCCGCGCTGCGTGAACGCTTCGGCGAGATCGCGGTGTCGCCGGCCTATCGCAGTCGGTCCGTGGGTTTCGACGGGGCCGATTTCGTCAACCTGGCGGTCGGGCTGGATACCGAGCTAGCGCCTGAAGCGCTGAACGACTGGCTGCACGCGCTGGAAGATCGCCATGGTCGCCGCCGCGATGTACCACGTTATTCCGATCGCACCCTGGATATCGACATCGTGTTCTACGACGCGCTGGTGCTCGACGGCCCCGGCCACCTGCAGATTCCGCGCAAGGAGTTGCAGCACGCGTTCGTGCTGCGACCGATCGCCGATATCGCACCGGATTTCCGCCATCCGGCGAGTGGTGCGAGCATGGCCGAGCTATGGGCCGCCTTCCCCGCCGAACGTGAGCCGCTGCAGATCGAAGCGCTCGCCGATTGAGTCGGGTGCACCATTCCTCAATCTTCGCCGGACGCAAAAACAAGAACACATAGCGAAAAAGCCTGAAGGCACCGTAATACCCTTCCCTGCTTGCGGGGGAGGGAAGGGGTGGGGTCCAAGTCGCGACGAAGCCCATAAATGCGCAACACCAGCCCATCGCACTCACACCGACAACGTCCGCCCCCCGTCCACGCGAATGATCTGCCCGGTCACGAACGGCGCATCACGCAATAGCCACAGCACTGCACCAGCCACATCTTCCGGCGTGCCGGCGCGTTGCAGCGGCGTGCGCGCCAGCATCGCTTGCTGGTCGTCGTAAGGCTTGCCGTCGCTGGGCCACATCACGGCGCCCGGCGCGACGCCGTTGACGCGGATATCGGGGCCCAGTTCCAGCGCCAGCGAGCGGGTCATCGCGGCATGGGCGGCCTTGGCCATGCAGTACAGCGTGTGTTCCGCCAAAGGCCGTTCGGCGTAGATGTCGATCATGTTGACGATGCCGCCACGCGCCTCGCGCAGTGCCGGGATGGCGGCCTGGCTGAGGAAGAACGGCGCCTGCGCATTGGAGGCGAACAACGTGTCCCATTGCTGCGGCGTGGCCGTGCCCAGCGGGGTGGGGAAGAAGGCCGAGGCATTGTTGACCAAGGCGTCGAGCCGGCCGTAATGCGCCAGCAGTTGTTCGATCATCCGCGGCAGCGTCGGCAGGTCGGCCAGCTCCGCTTGCAGCAGCAAGGTGCTGCCGCGGCGTTGCTGTTCCAGTTCGTCAGCCAGGGCGCGGGCGTCGGCGGCGGAATGCCGGTAGTGCAGGGCCAGATCGTAGCCGGCTGCATGCAAGGTGCGGGCGATCACCGCGCCGACACGCCGGCCGGCACCGGTGATCAGCGCAACGCTGCGATCGTGACGTGGCGGCATGCGATGACTCCGGCGGCGATCCAGCATGCAGCTTGCCGCAAAGCCGCGATGGCGTCACCCGCCTAGGCGACTACTCGGCTTTCGGTTTGCGCGGCTTCGGCGTCTTGCTGGCGGCCTTGCGCACGGTGCCGGCGACCTTGCGTGCGGCACCGGTCACCGCCTTGTCGACCAGCTTGTTCACCACGCGGCGGGTCGCCTTGGCTTTTGGTTTGGGTTTCGGCTTTGGTTTGCCGGTTTCCGTGGCGGCGGCTGGTTCTTCCTCCATCGCGATTCCGCCTTCGAACATTTCGATCGCGGTGTTGGCGACTTGTCCGGTGTCGTAATACGCGTAGGCGCCGACGCCGAGCGCACCGATCACCGGCAGCCAGCGCGAGATGCCCTTGCTGAGCGTGCGCTGGGTCAACTTCACGCCAACCTGTTTCGCCACGCGCTGCGCGACGCCATAGGACATCCGCCGGAATACCAGCCGGTCACCCATGCGCACGACCAGATCGCGGAACGCCTGCGCGGCGGTGTGGCGGAACAGGCACCACATCATCTGTTCGCGACCCAGGGTGGCGTGATGGCCGTAGGCGGCGGCGATGTCGCTGACCATCTGGCCCTGGATTTTCCAGATCGCGATCAGCTCCGGCAGCAAGGTCAACCAGCCCAGCGGTCCGGGCGGCAAGGCCAGCGAGCCGGCGGTGAGCGCGGCGCGCTGCGCGGCACGGTTGGCCAAACGGCGGGCTTCGCCGGCGGGGTCTTGGCTGCTGCCGACCTTGCTGGCCGGCACCTGGCTGACGAAATCGAGGATCGCCTCGGTGATCCGCCCATGTTCGACTGGCGCGATGACGGCGGGTACCTGCTGGCTGCTGGACTTGGTCATGCATGGCTCCGTGAGATGCGCAGCGCGTGGAGCGCGGCATGTGTCCTTCGCAGTCTAGGGAAGCCGCGTGAAGCCTGGCTCAATACACGCGGCAGCCGACGTGGTACCGGACGCGGGCGAGTGTTCCGCAAGGCATGACTTCTGGCGCAGGCGGAGGAGACGTCTTGTAGGTAATGTTATAACATTACATACATTCTCCCCGTCCTGCTGGAATCACCGATGAAACCTTCCCTGCTCGCCCTGAGCCTCGCCATCGCCCTGGGTACGACCGCCGTCCATGCCACCGACACGGTCCCGACGACAAACGCCACCGCACCCGTTGCTGCCACGGACGGAGACGATCCGGCCGACAGCGGCAGCCGCAACAAGCGGCCGGAAGTACAGAATCTGGGCGCCATTTCGGTCTCCGGCGCACTGGACCAGGCGCGCAACGCACTGTCGCCGGATACCGGCAGCAGCCAGTACGTGATCGACCACAAGGCGATCACCCAATTGCCGCTCGGCGCGTCCACGCCGATCAACCAGGTGCTGCTGCAGGCGCCCGGCGTGGTGCAGGATTCCTATGGCGGCCTGCATGTGCGCGGCGACCACGCGAACCTGCAATACCGCATCAACGGCGTGATCATCCCCGAGTCGATCGGCGGCTTCGGCCAGAGCCTCGATGCGCGCACGATCCAGAACGTGAAACTGCTCGACGGCGCGCTGCCGGCGCAATACGGCCTGCGCACCGCGGCGGTGGTCGACATCACCACCAAGAGCGGCCACGACCTCGGCAACGGCGGCAGCGTGGGCATCACCGGCGGCAGCAACGGCACGCTCAATCCGAACGCGTCGATCTGGGGCAGCAACGATCGCTGGAGCTGGTTCTTCACCGGCAACTACATGGAGAACGACGCCGGCATCGAGAATCCCACGTCGAGCAAAAAGCCGATCCACGACCACACCAATCAGGTCAAGGGCTTCGGCGACATCAGTTACCTGATCAACGACGAGACCCGATTGAGCCTGCTGTTCGGTGTCGCCAACAACCGCTTCCAGATTCCGAACAATCCGGGCCAGGCACCGCAATTCGGCTATCTCGATACGGTGGATTTCAATTCCGCCGATTTGAACGAACGCCAGCGCGAGAACACCCGCTTCGGCGTGTTGGCGCTGCAGGGCAAACTGGGCTCGACCGACTACCAAGTCTCGGTCGGCCAGCGTTACAGCAGCCTCGCCTACACGCCGGATCAGATCGGCGAGCTGATGTTCAACGGCGTCGCTTCCGACATCAGCCGCAGCAATCGCGCCAGCACGTTGCAGGCGGACTTCGCCACCCCGATGGGCGATCACCACACCCTGCGTTACGGTGTTTATGGCAGCTTCGAGCGCGCCGCCAGCGGCAACAACGCCTGGGTGTTTCCAGTCGATGCCGACGGCAACCAGGCCAGTACCACGCCGATCAATATCCTCGACGACAGCCGCCTCACCGCGAAAACCTGGTCGGCTTATGTGCAGGACGAATGGAGCCTTGCCGAAAACTGGACGCTGAACTACGGCCTGCGCGGCGATCGCTACCAGCTGGTGCGCACCGAGAGCCAGCTGAGCCCGCGCCTGGGCCTGGTCTGGCAGGCCAGCGGCAGCACCACCGTGCACGCCGGCTACTCGCGCTACTTCACGCCGCCGGCGACCGAGATGATCGCCAGCGCCAACATCGCGAAGTTCGACGGCACCACCAACGCCGTGGCGGACAACGGCAACAATACGCCGCTGGCGGAGCGTTCGGATTACTTCGACGCCGGCATCTCGCAGAACATCGGCTCGGCCTGGACCGTCGGCCTGGACGCCTACTACCGCAAGGTGCAGCGCCTGCAGGATGAGGGTCAGTTCGGCTCGGCGCTGGTCTACTCGACTTTCAACTACGAAGCAGGCCGGGTGAAGGGCCTGGAACTCACCGCCAACTATGAGCAAGGGCCGTTGTCGGCGTATTTCAACGCGTCGCTGGGCAAGGCGATCGGCAAGCGCATCATCACCAGCCAGTACAACTTCGCGCCGGACGACCTGGCCTATGTCAGCAATCACTACATCTTTCTCGACCACGACCAGAAGCTCACCTCGTCCGGTGGCATCAACTACGCGCTGAATGACAGCACCAAGGTCGGTGCCGACTATCTGTTCGGCAGCGGTTTGCGCAAGGACGGCGAGGTCCCGAATGGCGCTTCGTTGCCGACGTACTTCCAGTTGAACCTCAACCTGTCGCACGACTTCGCGTTCGACGGTTTCGGCAAGCTGCACACCCAGCTGGCCGTGCTCAACGTGCTCGATCGCACGTATGAGTTGCGCGACGGTAGCGGCATCGGCGTCGGTGCACCGCAGTACGGTCCGCGTCGGGGCGTATTCCTCAGCTTGCAAAAAGATTTCTGATCGATCGTAGGAGCCCGCTGGCGGGCGATGCACTTGCTCTGGATATCCCAAGCAAAAGCATCGCCCGCCAGCGGGCTCCTACGCATGCATGCGCGGGCACGGCGCTGCGCGCCTCATCCATTATGCTTGCCGCGGTCTTCATTATCGGCAACGCACATGCCCTCCCGCCTCCCCGAACCCAGCGCCGACGAGCGCGCCCACTCCGATCACCTGCTGCAGTTGCTGCGCGAATTGATCGCGTCGCACGGACCATTGCCGTTCGCGCAATACATGGAGCGTTGCCTGTACGCACCGGGGCTGGGCTATTACAGCGCCGGTCGCACCAAGTTCGGCGCGGCCGGCGATTTTGTCACCGCGCCGGAACTGGGCGACCTGTTCGCCGGCTGTGTGGTGAATGCCGTGCAGCCGGTGCTGGCGATGCTCGGCGATGAAGCGGATTTCCTGGAGTTGGGCGGCGGCAGCGGTGCGTTCGCCGAGGCCGCATTGAAAGCGCTGGCGGCCGCCGGCACGTTGCCGCGGCAATATCTGATACTGGAACCCAGCGCCGACCTGCGCGAACGCCAGCGCGACCGTCTGCGGGCGAATCTCCCGGCGGAACTCAACGCCCGCGTGCAATGGCTGGATCGCCCGCCCGAGCAGGACTGGTGCGGCGTGCTGTTTGCCAACGAGGTGATCGACGCGCTGCCGGCCACGCGGTTCACCGTGCGCGATGGCGAGGTCTACGAAGAGTACGTGGCACTGGATGGCGAAGGCCGTCTGATGCGTACCGACCGACCCGCCGATGCGTTGGTCTCCGGCGCCGTGCGCCACGTCGAACGCGACCTCGGCATCGATTTCGCCAACGGCTACCGCTCGGAAATCCTGCCGCAGCTGCCGTACTGGATCCAGGCGGTGGCCGGTTCACTTACCGCAGGGTTGATGCTGTTCATCGACTACGGTTACGTGCGCCGCGAGTTCTACCTGCCCGACCGCGACGACGGCACGCTGATGGCGCACTACCGTCATCACGCGCACAACGATCCGCTGTACCTGCCGGGCTTGAACGACCTCACCGCGTCAGTCGATTTCACCGCGCTGGCCGAGGCCGGCAACAGCGCCGGTTTCGGCGTGGCCGCGTACCTGCCGCAGGCGCAGTTCCTGATCGGCACCGGTTTGCAGGAGGTGTTCGAGAGCGAACACGCCAAGGCCGCCGACGAGAATCACCGCTATCGGCTCGCGCAGCAGGTCAAGCGGCTGATGCTGCCCGATCAGATGGGCGAACGTTTCCAGGCGATGCTGCTGGCCCGTGGTCTGGAGGCGTTGCCGTTGCCGGCCGAACTGCTGGCGGCCGACCAGGGCGGTCGGCTTTGATCGATACGACAGACTCCTGGAGGTCCGGACGGCTGCGCTGGCACGCCTGGTGGGTGGTGCTGGGCGGGCTGATCATGGGCTGGACCCTGTGGATGGCGCTGACGCCGGATCCGGATATCACGCTGTCGTTTCCCTATGGCGACAAGCTGCTGCACGCCACCACGTTCTGCTGCCTGATGGGCTGGTGGGGGAATGTATATCGCGGCGGCCGCGCGCGCGGCTGGGCGGCGCTGGGCTGCCTTGCCTTCGGGGTGTTCATCGAGTTCGCGCAATGGCTGGATCCACCGCGCGATGCCGATGCCTTCGACGTGCTCGCCGACGGCATCGGCATCCTCATCGCGCTGGCACTGTTGCGCACGCCGCTGGCTCGCGTGCTGGCCGGCGTCGAACGCGGGCTAATGCACCGGCGCGGGAACTGACTCCACCGAACTGGCTGCCGCGGGCAACGCGGTCGTGCCGGCCGGCGCCGGAGCGACCGGCATCGGCAGCGGCTCGACCGGCGTCGCATCGTCCGGTCGGCGCACCAGCTTGCCACGCTTGAACAGCTCGCTGGCCACCTGGTAGTAGGCCGTGGCCTGATCGATGAGAGACTGGTTGACCGGCTTCAACGGTGTGGCGTCGCCACTGGCGTAGTCGGGCTTGAACTGCTCGAGCTTGCGCTGCGGTTCCAGCACGGTCAGCACATCGTTGCGCAGGTAGCCGAGTTTCTCGTAGGTCGCCGGGAACGCGCGCTCGCGGCCGGCTTCGAGCTGGAACACGTCGTAACCGAAGAAGCGCGAGCGGTAACTGAAATTGAGCAGGCCAAGCAGGGTCGGCGCGATGTCGACCTGGCTGGTCAGTTGTTCCACGCGCTGCGGCTTGATGTGCGCAGGTGCATAGATCCACAGCGGGATGTGGTAGCGGTTGATCGGCACGCTGGTCTTGCCCGCGCTGGAGGCGCAGTGGTCGGCGGTGATCACGAACACGGTGTCGTTGAAATACGGCTTCGCGCGCGCGCGCTTGATGAAATCGCCGATCGACCAGTCGGTGTACGCCACGGCGCCGGGCCGTGTGTGGTTGGCCTGGCTGACGCGACCGGCCGGGAACGTGTAGGGCCGGTGGTTCGACGTGGTCATGATGTGCAGGAAAAAGGGTTTTCCCGCCGCATGGATCTGATCCATCTGGCCAAGCGCCAGCGTGTACAGGTCCTCGTCGGCCACACCCCACACGTTCTCGCTGTGGATGGTGGCGCCCTTCGGGATGTCGCGCCGGTCCACCGGGCGATAGCCGTTGTGGCCGAAGAAATAGTTCATGTTGTCGAACTCGCCATAACCGCCGTAGACGAAATCCGACTGGTAGCCGCGGTCGTTGAAGATGCTTGCCAGCGAGAACAGATTCTCGTTGTTGCGCTCCTTCAGCAGCGAGTCGCCCGGTGTGGGCGGCACCGACAGCGACAACGCCTCCAGTCCGCGCACGGTACGCGTGCCATTGGCGTAGAGGTTGTCGAAGAACAGGCTCTGGCTGACCAGCGAGTCGAGGTACGGGGTGATGTTTTCCTTGTTGCCGAACGTGCCCAGGTAATCACCGGACAGGCTCTCCACGCTGATCAGCACCACGTTGAGATGCTTCTCCGGACCTTCGTGGCGGATCGCGCGGGTGAGGTCGTGCGGATCGTCGCTGAGATAGGTCGCGTCGGGCGTTTTCAGGTTATCGCGCACCAACCCGAATGCCTGCTCGTCCGGCAACGTGCGATAGAACTTCGCGTAGTCGAGATGGCTGCTGCGAAACGCGTTGAAGAACTGGTAGATGCCGTTGCCGGCCAGTTCGTTGACGTAGTTGTTGCCGGTGCGGTCCTTCATGCCGCCATTCACCGCGGCCACCGAGATCACCGTCAGCACCAGCCACAGCAGCACCACCTTGCCACGTTGCCAGAAACGGCTGCCGTCATCGCGCGCGCGCAGACCGCGCCGACCGATCGCAAACACCACCAGTGCGGCGACCACCAGCAACGCCAGCCAGCGCCCGATCGGATACGACTCGCGGATGTTGCCGATCACTTCGGTGGTGTAGACCAGATAGTCCACCGCGATGAAATTGAAGCGCACGCTGAACTCGTTCCAGAACACCAGCTCCGATGCCGCCACGAACAGCAGCCCGTACAGCAGCACCAGCGCCAGCCCGTACAGCGCCCACTGGCCGGCGCGCGAGACATAGGCGAAGCCCGGCAGCGGCAGCACCAGCAGGAACAGCACCACCAGCGGCCAGGTCATGCCCACATGCGCGCGGTACAGCATGTACAGCACGCCCAGGCACAACGCATACAGCAGCGCCAGTGCGGTCACGAACAACAGCCATTGACCCAGTCCGGACACCGTGGCCCGTCGCGTCGGCACCAGCCACAGGAACAGCACCAGCGGCCACGCCACGTAGATGTACGTGATCAGGTCATAGCCCAGGCCCACGCCGAACGCGTACAGCAGGTTCAGCGGCGCATGCGGCACCTCATGGCCGGACATCACCAGCAACGCCACGCGAGTGACGAAGGAGATCACCACGAAGATGATGGCCAGCCAAAGCAGCGGGCGAAACCGCTGACGCAGCGGGGAGGTCGGGGTGAATGCGCTCGACACGGGCAACTCCAGCAAGACGTGAATTCGATCAGTGCCCGGACGGGCACGGATGATCCGGTGCTTTATACCGCGGATCAGCTTGGCGGATGATTAGTTTTCAGTGCGGCGATCGCGGCAGTCCGTGCGTTTTCCATGGCCTTGCCGATCGCCGGGCCGGTCAGGCCGCGGCTGACGAAGTCGGCGGCATTGACGGTCGCCGCGGCCGCCCGCGCGTCACGCAGGTAGATCGCTTGTGGATATTCGTCGTTTTCATGGCCTAGCCGGCCACGCTTGTCGGCTTCGCAGGCAGCCAGGAAGGCATCCAGCCGAGCCGGCCGACGCAACGCATCCAGTGCACTCAGCAGCTTCAACACGGTGGCCGGCTTCAACTCGAACGCGCGATGCGCGTTGAGGTGTTCGCGACAGACCAGTTCGGCCAGCGCTGCATGTTCGGTCGGCACTTTCAGGCGGGCGTTCAGTGCGCGCAGCGGTGCCAGGCCGCGGTGTTCGTGGCCGACATGGCGCGGCAGTTCACCGGCCGGCGTCAATGCCTTGCCGAGGTCGTGCGTCAGCGCGCAGAAACCCACGACATCGTTACCCGGTGCGATGCGCGCCGCCGCGTCCAGCACCATCTCCACGTGCACGCCGCAGTCGATCTCCGGATGGAACTCGGCGCGCTGCGGCACGCCGTACAGCGCGTCGATCTCCGGAAACAGCACCGCCAGCGCGCCGCATTCGCGCAGCACGCGCAGAAAAGCCGACGGTTGCGATTCGCCCAGCGCCTTGCGTGTCTCGGCCCAGACCCGTTCGGGCACCAGGTGGTCGACCTCACCGTCCGCCACCATCTGGCGCATCAGTGCCATGGTTTCCCCGGCCACGGTGAAACCCAGCGACGCAAAGCGCGCGGCGAAACGCGCCACCCGCAGTACGCGCACCGGATCTTCCACGAAGGCGGGCGATACATGCCGCAGCACACGCGCCTCGATGTCGCGCACGCCGTCGTACGGGTCGGTCAGCACGCCGTGCTCGTCTGCGGCGATCGCGTTGATGGTGAGGTCGCGCCGCGCCAGATCCTGCTCCAGCGTCACCGTCGCGTCGGCCTGAAACACGAAGCCGTGATAACCGCGCCCGGTCTTGCGCTCGGTGCGCGCCAGCGCATATTCCTCGCCGGTCCGAGGATGCAGGAACACCGGGAAGTCCTTGCCCACCGGCCGATAGCCCAGCGCCAGCAGCTCTTCCGGCATCGCCCCGACCACCACATGATCGTGATCGACCACCGGCCGCCCAAGCAATTTGTCACGGACCGCACCGCCGACGAGATAGGTTTGCATGAGGGGATTCTGCCATGCGTGCATTGGCTCGACGCCAATCGGGAGCCGTCGATGTGCGGTGAGCCATGCCGCATGGCGCATATCTGCTGGCAATATAGGCCGCATGGCTGACATCAGGACGTCTTCGTTCAACCGTTCCGACCGGATCATCCTCGGCGGTAGCGCCGCCGCCGTCGTGCTCGCCGGTGCTACCCGGTACCTGGGTGGCGGATCGGTGCTGGCCTTTGTCTGTTCGGCGTTGGCGGTGACCTTGCTGGCGGCGCTGGTGGGGCGGTCGGTCGAGCAGCTGGGCGACCGGTTCGGGCCTGGCGCGACGGGCGTGCTGCAGTCGGCGCTGGGCAACCTGCCGGAGTTGTTTATTGCGCTGTTCGCGCTCAAGGCCGGGCTGGTCGTGGTGGTGCAGGCGGCCTTGATCGGCTCGATCCTGGCCAATCTGCTGCTGGTGCTGGGCCTGTGTTTTGTCGTGGGTGGACTGAAGCACGGCACGCAGAAACTCGGCTCCGAACGGGCCCGCGGCATCACCGTATTGATGTTGTTGTCGGTGTCCGCGCTGCTGCTGCCGTCGATGGCCAGTTACGTGCATGCCCCGGCGGCGGCGCACGAGGGGCGGCTGTCGCTGATTGTTTCGATCATCCTGCTGCTGCTGTTCTGCCTGACCTTGCCGGCCTCGCTGAAACGGGGTTCCAGTCGCCTGTCCACCGAAATGACCTCGCACCAGGACGCGCCACGCTGGTCGCTGGTGCTGGCAGTGAGCCTGCTCGCCGTGGCCGCGCTGACCGCCGCCTTCGTCTCGGACTGGTTCGTGCATGCGCTGGAACCGGCGATGGCCGCGCTGCATATTTCCGATGCGTTCGCCGGCCTGGTCATCGTGGCGATTGCCGGCAACGCGATCGAGAACGTGGTCGGCATGCAACTGGCGGCGCGCAACCAGTCCGAGTACGCGTTCTCGGTGGTGGTCAATTCGCCGCTGCAGATCGCGCTGGTGCTGGCGCCGTTGCTGGTGATCCTCTCGCAGCTGTTCGGACTGGCGCCGCTGACCCTGGTGTTCACGCCGATGCTGGTGGTCTCGGTGACGGTGGCTGTGCTGATCACCGCCTTCATCACCGTCGACGGTGAGTCCAACTGGATCGAGGGTATCGCGCTGATCGCCGTGTACGCGATCATCGCCACCGCATTCTGGTGGGGTTGACTGCGCGCTGCTTTCTACCGGCGACACCCTCGCGTAAGCTGGGCACCGATGTCGTCAAGCGTGTAGGGGACTTCATGGTGGGGGACCATGTGCATTCATTGATGCGGGAGCGTGCCGCGGGTTTGTCGCCGGCGGTGACACAGCTGCTCGAGCAGGCTGCGGCCGCACTGGGCCGCCAGGAGCTGGACGCCGCCGAAGCGGCGCTGGCCAGCGCGCTCGCGCTGGAGCCCGACTGCATCGAGGCGCAGCGTCTGCTCGGCCTGACGCAGCAAATGCGGGGTGATTACGCGAACGCGGTGCGTTTGCTGCAACAGGTACTCGCGGCGAGACCGGATGACGCGCTGGTCCACACGAATCTGGGCGGGCTGCTGTATGCACGCGGCGAATTCGAGGCGTCGCTGACGTTGTTGCGACGGGCCTGTGAACTGGCCGCCGATTTTTCGCCGGCCTGGTTCAACCTGGGTCGGGTGCTTCAGATGCGCGGCCGCCCCGCCGGCGCGATCACCGCCCTGCATCGTGCCGTGGATCTCGATCCCGGCCATGTCCCGTCGCGACTCATGCTGGCGGATGCTCAGGTTCGCGTTGGCGCGATGGGCGCGGCCAGCGCGAATTACCGCGAGGTGCTGCGCTGTCATCCCGCTCATCCGGAGGCGTGGCTTGGCTTGTCGCAACTGGAAGCCACGCGCTTTGGCCCCGACGATGTCGCCGGTTTGCAGCAGGTCCTGCAGATTTCCGGCGTGCCGATGCAGGCGCGCATTTCGCTGGGCTTCGTGCTGGCCAGGGCGCTGGAAGACCAGGCGGATTATCGCGAGGCCTTCCGTGTGCTCGCCAAGGCGAATGCGTTGATGCGCCGGCAGGTGAACTGGGATCCTGCGAAAGCGCGCGTGCAGGTGGATGCCCTGCTCGATGCTTTCGCTGCACCCCTGGATCGAACAGCGGACACGCAACGGGGCGAGCAGGTGATCTTCGTGGTGTGCCTGCCGCAGTCCGGCTCCACGCTGACCGAACGGATCCTCGCCACACATCCGCGGGTCGAGGGCGCCGGGGAGCTGCCCGACCTGCAGCAGGTCATCGATGAGGAATCGGCGCGTCGTGGCCAACCCTTCCCGACATGGGTCGCTGCGGCGACACCGGCGGACTGGTCGCGATTGGGCCACGATTACCTGGCGCGCACCGAACGCTGGCGCTGGCACAAGCCGCGATTCACCGACAAGAGCCTGCTGAACTGGCAGCTGGTCGGTGCCGCGCTGGCGATGCTGCCCGGTGCGAAGGTGGTGAACAGCCGGCGCGACGCGGTGGAGAACTGTTTCGGTTGCTATCGCCAGCTATTCGAGCATGGCCATCATTTCAGCTATGACCTGGACCATTTGACCAGCTACTGGCATGACTACGATCGGCTCAGCCGACACTGGCAACGGCTGTTTCCCGATCGTTTTCTCGAGCACACCCACGAGGCGCTGCAGGCCGATCCGGATGTCCAGATACGACGGCTGCTGGCGTTCTGCGGGCTCGACTACGAGCCCGCTTGCCTGGCGTTCCAGCAACGGCAGGATTCGCTGCAGGCAACCGACCTGACCCAGCGTGCCGACTGGCCACTGGGCCTGGGTACCCCGCGCAGTGAGCTGTATGGCCCGGCGTTGAACCGGCTGCGCATGTTGCTGGCGGGGAGCCAGTCGCACGGCTGACGGTTTGGCGTGTGCGCAGTCGAACTCAGCGTCGCCGCGAACGTGCCTCGCTCAGCCGACGTTGCTGCGCCGACGGGTTGAGCAGCACCGGCAGCCATGGCGTGAACGGTTGCGGCACGATGACGAGGACGGCGTAGCCGTCGGTCTTGCCGACCGAGTCGGTGCGCAGCGAGCGGAAGTTGTCCAGCGAAAAAGGTTTGCCGGGCAACAGTTCGGCGAACTGCGCCTGCAGGCGGCCGAGGCCATCGGGCAGGGCCATCACCGGCGTGCGCAGGCCGGCGCCATCGCGGATCTTGCGCACGATCTGGCCCAGGGTAAGCACCTCCGGACCATACAACTCCAGGCTGCGGCGGCGACCGAGCCGCTCATTGCCGACGCAGCGCGCGATCGCCTCGGCCACGTCGCCGACATAGGTCGGCGCCATACGCGCCCCGGCGCGTGCCAGCGGCAATACCGGCATGCGCCGCAGCAGGGCAGCGAAGCGGCGAACCAGGCCGTCGCCGGGACCGAAGATCACGCTGGGCTGGTAGATCGTCCAGTCGAGCGCGGAGGCCTTGACCAGGGCTTCGGCTTCGCCGCGGGTTTTCAGGTAGCGCGACAGGCCCTGGCCGGCTTTCAGCGAACTCATCTGATGCAGGCGACCGACGCCGCTGGCATGGCAGGCGGCGATCAGCCGGCGGCTCAGTTCCACATGCGCGCGCTGGAACGTGTGCTGGCCGCCCGGATTGAGAATGCCGACCAGATTGATCACCGCATCGGCACCGACCAGGTGCTTGCGCAGGCTGTCGTCATCGTAGACGTCGGCGGTGCGGACACTCACCCCGGGCAGCACGCCAAGCTCGCGGCGCTGCTCGCGGTTGCGGCTGAGCAGCACGATGTGGTGGCCGTCAGCGGCCAGTCGCGGCACCAGGTGGCTGCCGACGAAACCGGTGCCGCCGAGTATGACGAGTTGCTGTGCGGCCATGCGGATCAGTCCTCGGATGAAACGGGCTCAGGGCGATGCGTTGCGTGAGCTGGATGCCGTGGCGGGCGCCGGTTCGATCGATGGGCAGCTGACGGTACGGCGCATTGCCGCCACATCTGGCCGTCCATACGGCTGACCGATGGCGTTCATGCGGCTCGACAACGGCATGGCATTGCCGTTGAGGCGCCAGTCGTAGATCACGCTGAAGGCCATCACCCGCGCCACGTACTCGCGGGTCTCCTTGAACGGAATGGTCGCGACGAACACGTCCGGCGCCAGCGTGCCGCGTGCAGCCAGCCATTGGTCGACGCGGTTCGGGCCGGCGTTGTAGGCCGCGCTGGCCAGCCAGGGCGAACCACCGAAACGCTCGGCCAGCTGGGCCAGGTAGCGCGTACCCAGCGCGATGTTGGTGGCCGGGTCGTACAGCGTGTCGCCACCGCCCCAGTCCAGTCCGTTGCGCCGCGCCACCAACGCTCCGGTGCCGGGTAGCAGCTGCATCAGGCCGCGCGCGTCGGCACCGGAATGGGCGTCGCTCATCCAGGCGCTTTCCGCACGCAGGATGCCGTAGGCCCAGGCCGGATCGACGCCGGCCTGCTGCGCCTGCGGCACCAGCCCGTCCTGGCTGGCCAGCGGAAAGCGCAGCTCGTACATGCGCAGTGCGTCGCCGCTGCTCATGGTGAACACGGCGCGGTCATACCAGCCGCGGCGGTTGGCGAGGTTGGCGGCGACCTGCTGGGTGGTCGGGTCGGCGCCTTTCAGCGCGCGCGTCCATTCGCGCCGCGCCAGCTTGGGCAGGTCGACGGCATACAGTTCGAACGCGCGCAGCAGGCCGGGATTGGCGAGCAGGGCCTGTTCGCGCTGTGGATCGTCGGCCAGTGTCAGCGGACAGAGGGCGTAGGGCTGGTTGAGTTTGTCGGCGGCAAGGAAGCCGAAGAAGGTGGGCTTGTCGGCTTGTGCATCGAACTGTCGCTGGGCATCGTCGGTGTGGCCCAGCGCCGCCAGCGCGCGGCCGCGAAAATACTGCCATTCGCCATCCTGTTGCTGGTCGGCCGGCATCGCAGCGATACCCGCCAGCACCGCGGTCCAGTTCTGTCGCGCCAGCGCCACCCGCACCCGCCATTCGCGGGTGGCATCGGTCTGTGCTGCAGCCGGCAAGGCGGCCAGCCGGGCCAGTGCGTTGTCGTCGAAATCGGTGGCGTGGAACAACGCCAGCGCATACAGCACCTGGTCGCGCTGTTGTTCGCTGAAGCGGAAATGCGGCTGCAGTTGTTGCCACGCCGTATCGGCGCTGGTGGATTGACGCCGCGCCAGCCGGGTCAGCGCGAGCGTGGCAGCCTGCCGGTGCCGCGGCGTATCGGGCCAGCTCGCGGCGGACGTCAGCGCGCTGGTCGGATCGCGCAAGGCCAGCGCCAGTTGCTGGGCGGCGAGCCGATCGGTGTCGGGCAGCCAGTTGGCCAGCCCGGTGATGGTGCCGGACTGGCCGGCATCGGCGGCGCGATCGATGCGCGTCCACAAGCGGGCATCGGTCAGCAGCCCCTGATCGTGCGCGGCGCTGAGTACCGGGTCGCAGGCGCTGGGCAGATTCGGCTTGGCCCACAGCGCGGCGAGATCCTTGTCGAAGTCGAGCCTGCCGCCCGCCGCCAGTCGCGCCTGCAGTGCATCACAGCTGAGCGTGTCGCCGAGGCCCGGCTGGTACAGCGCCTGGAAATTGCTCCAGTCCTGGCGACGCGCCAATTCCAGCAGAAACGCGCGACGCAGGTCGGCGGCCGGGATCCAGTCGGGGTATTGCTTGAGATACGCCTCGACCGTGGCGCGGTCGGTTTGCTGGATATCGTGTTCGAGCGCGGCCGCCTGCAGGTACGGGTACAACGGATAGCCGCGCAGGCCGGTGGCCAGGTTCCGCCAGCCCTCACCGCCTTGCCGGGCGGCGGCATAGGCCTGCTTGAATGTTGCGCGCTCGGCGTCGCTGGGCTCGGCGGCCCGCACGGCCGTGGTGGTCAGCAGCCAGCCGGCGGCCAGCAACAGCCAGGCAAGCGCGACGCGCCGCGGCGAGAGGAAAACAAACATGGAAACTCCTGCGGTCGATCGGATGCAGTGTAGTCGATGGTCCGGGCCGGCTTGTTGGGAATCGGTGAGTGCGATGGCGCCGACGCCTTGCCGCTGCCTGTTAAGCTGGCGCGCTCCATCTTCAGCATCCACGGGATCGCATGTCGTCAGTACCTTCGCCTGTTTTTCGTCGCGCTGGTGTGGCGTGGTTGGCGCTGATCGCGCTGGCACTGGCCGGGGCGTACTGGTGGTGGTTGATCGGCCGGCCCGTGAGCCTGCCGGATGCGCCGTCGGCGCGGATCGCCTGCGTCTCGTATGCGCCGTTTCGCCAGGTCGGCGAGACCCCGCTGGATGTGAACGCCTACATCAGTCCCGAACGCATCGACGAAGACCTGCGTGCATTGTCGAAGCGTTTCGATTGCGTGCGCACCTATTCGCAGGGGCAGGGCCTGAGCGCGGTGCCGCAGATCGCCGAACGCTACGGCATGAAGGTGCTGATGGGCATCTGGCTGGGTAGCGATCGCACGATGAATGCGCAGCAGGTCAGGCTGGGTATCGCCACCGCCAACAAGTATCCACAGGTATTGCGTGGCGTCATCGTCGGCAACGAGGTACTGCTTCGCGGCGAGCTGCCATCGAAGGAACTGGCTGGCTATCTGCAGCAGGTGCGCGCCGCGGTCGACGTGCCGGTGACCTATGCCGATGTGTGGGAGTTCTGGCTGCGTCATCCCGAACTGGCCGGTTCGGTGGACTATCTCACCATCCATATCCTGCCTTATTGGGAAGACCAGCCGGTCTCGCCCGAGCGCGCGGTGCAGCACGTGGCAACGGTGTACGCCACGGTGCGGCAGGCGTTTCCCGGCCGCACCGTGATGATCGGCGAAACCGGCTGGCCCAGCGCCGGCCGGCCGCGTCAGGCGGCCAGTGCCAGCGTGGTGAACGAGGCACGCTACCTGCGCGAATTCCTGCGTTACGCGGCTACCGTGTCGATGCCGTACAACGTGATCGAAGCGTTCGACCAGCCATGGAAGCGCGCGCAGGAAGGTACCGTCGGCGGCTATTGGGGCATCTTCGATGCACACGCGCGCCCGAAATTCGCGATGCAGGGAGCGGTCACCGAAGAGCCGCGCTGGTGGGCCGGCTGGCTGGTCGGCGCCGCGGGTGCGGCACTGTTCGCGCTGGTCGGATCGTGGCGGCGGCGTTGGTGCGGCGCACGCGGATGGGCGGCTCTTGCGCTGGCCGGTGTGGCCAGCGGCTGCGCGCTGGCCTGGCAGTTTCGGCAAATGCTGTTTGCCTGTCGCGACGCATGGGAATGGACGGTGTCGCTGGCGGCCTGCGTGCTGGCGCTGCTCACCGCACTGCAGCTGGCGCGCTGGATCGCCGCACGACTGGGTAGTGCGCCGACGGCACCGCCGCTGCGCTGGCTGCGGCTGGGCTGGCTGTTCGCGCTGGCATTTTATGGCTTGCTGCTGGTGGTCAATGGCCGCTATCGGGATTTTCCGCTGGGCCTGTTCCTGCTGCCTTGCGCCGGTTATGCACTGGTCGGCTGGCTGTCGGACCGGAAAGCGCTGTCGATGCCGCTGCTGGAGGAGCGCTTCCTCGCCAGCTTGCTGCCGTTGCTGGCGGCGATCGTGGTGCTGCAGGAATCGGGTCTCACGCCAGTGGCGTGGTTATGGCTGGGCCTGAACCTGCTGCTGGCGCTGCCGGTGCTGGTCGACTGGTGGCAGGTGCGTCGCCTGCAGTCGCAGCAGGCGTAGGCAGCCGACCAGCAAGGCCAGCGCGCCGGCTTCAAAGCAGTACAACTGCAGCGCGAAAACACCGAGCGCCGCGGCCAGCCAGGCCAGCCACGTGCGCTTCCAGAACAGCAGCGCCAGCGCCGTCGCCAGCAACGCGATGACGCCGTAGACGCCGTGCAGAAAACCCAGTACCAGCCATTGCCGTCCATCGCACCACCATGGGCCGCCGCCGCTGCATCGCTGCGCCATCGTGCTGGGCTCGATCAGGCCGTAACGCAGGCCTGACGCGATCAGTGCCACGGCCAGCAGCGCCAGCCATGGCAGCGCCAGTCGCCAGCGTCTGGACATCACCGTTGCCGCCGTGGCGAGGCGACGCCACCGACGTGGGCCGGCAGGCGGATTTCCGCCGCCAGCGGCAAGTGATCGGAGAATGCCTGCGGTAGTGCCCAGGTCTTGTCCAACTGGATCGCCGACGAGGTGAGGATGTGATCCAGCGCCCGCCGCGGTTTCCAGCTGGGAAAGGTCGGCGTCGACTGCGCCGGCGGCTGCAGGCTGGATTTGGCGAACAGCATGCGCATCTCGACACTGCCCGGTTCGGTGTTGAGGTCGCCCATCAGCACCGCGTGTGGAAAATTCTGCAACAACTCGGCGATGAAGCCGAGCTGGCGCGCGCGCGCCGGCGCGCTCAGCGACAAGTGCGCGATCATCACGGCCAGCGCATTGTCGCCTTCGCCGAATTGCGCGAGCAGGGCGCCGCGTCCGGGGATTCGGCTGGGCAATGGATAGTCCATCACCGAATGTGGCTCGATGCGGCTGATCAGGCCGTTCGCCGAATGCGCCAGTCGCGCCATCGCCCGGTTCGGCTGGTGGCTCCAGAACGGCATGCCGGAGGTTTCGGCAAGGTAGCGGGTCTGGTTGAGGAAGCCCGAGCGCAAGCTGCCGGCATCGGCCTCCTGCAGGCCGATCACGTCGAACTGCGGCAGCACCTCGGCGAGCCGGTCGAGGTTGTCCATCTTGCTGCGTCCCGGCAGTACGGCATTGAAGCTGCGGGTGACGTATTCGCTGTAGCGCGCCACGCTGGCTCCGGCCAGGATGTTGCAGCTCAACAGGCGCAGGTGGCGCTCGGCGGGTGCGGGTTTGAGAATGGCGGCGCGGGTCATCGCAACACACTACACGGGAAAGGGAATGCTGGCGCCTGCGCTGGTGCAGTCAGGTGCTGGCACCAGCATGATCCGTTGCATGTGAACGACTTGCCAGCTATGCCCGTGATCGCCGCGCCGCATGCGCCGATTACTTGCCGCCCAGTTCGCGCTTGACCAGCCACTGGGTCACCGCCGACATCTCGTCGAACGAATGGACCGCGGCAACGCGATATTTGCCGTTGACCACGATGGTTGGCGTGCCATCCACCTGCCATTTGCGGATCAGCTCGAAATCGCTCTTTATCTTCGCCGTGGTTTCGGCGGACGTGGCGATGCGCATGAACTCGGTCCGGTCGACACCCTCGCGGGCATAGAAGTCGGCCAGTTCGTCCAGCGAATTGATCGGATAGTGCTGGCTGAACTTGTCGACGAACAACTGCAGATGGGTGCGATCCACCACGCCAAGCTGCTTCGCGGCGTAATAAGCGCGTGCGAACGGCACCCACTCGGCACTGAACGGCGCCGGCAGCAGCTTGAACACCACGCCTGCCGGCAGCTGCTTGCGCAGTTTCTCGGCGACCGGCGCAAATTGCGCACAGTGGATGCAGCCGTAGGAGAACACCTCGACCACTTCCACCTTGCCCTCGCTGCTGTAGCGCTGGGCCGGCCCGGGCAGGGTCACGTACTCGCTGCCTTCGGTATACGGTGCGGGCGTACTGGACTGGGCGGTGCAGGCGCTGGTCAAAAGCAGGCCGCCGAACAGGGCGAGGACGTGCAGGCGGGCGAATCGTTTGAACATGGGCGTCTCTCTTCGCATGGCAGCCAAAACCGCTGTTGGGGGCAGATTAACCGACGCGGCTTACTTGCCGGCCGCTTCCTTGGACACCAGCCACTTGGTCAGGGCGATCGATTTCGACAGGTCGCCGAGCTTGAGCGGATTGACGCGATACTTGCCGTCGATGATCAGTGTCGGCGTGCCCTCGACGCCATATGCCTTGACCAGTTCGTCGGCGCGCTTCATCTTCGTGTTGATGGTGAACGAGCTGGCGGTGGCGACGAACTCCTTCGGATCGACGCCGAACTTGGCGTAGATTTTCGCCATGTCCTCGATTGTCGGCAACGCTTCGCGGGGCTTGAGGCCGCCGCCGTTGGGATTTTCCGAACTCAGTTCGCGGGTGTCCCACACGGCGGCATACATCGCGTCGTTGGCCTTGTCGGCGGCGCCAAAGACCTGGGCGGTCAGGTAGGCGCGCTGCAAGGTTACCCAGTTCTCCTGCGGCATGAACGAGGCGGGAAGGAAGGCAACCACCGCATCGGACGGCATTTCCTTGACCATCGCGTTCATCGTTCCGTGATACGCATTGCAAGCCGGGCAGCCATAGGAGAACACCTCGACCACTTCGATCTTGCTGGTGCCGGTCAGCTTCGGCTGCGCGGGTTCGATGCGAACGTAATCCTTCCCTTCCACCCACTTGCCGTCATCGACGAACGGTGCGGCCGCCACGGCGGGCGCGGCGTTGGCCGGTGGCGTGTTGTCGGTGGTCGTGGCCGCCGAAGCGGCAGCGGCCGGAGCATTCGCTGTCATCGCGCTGGCGGGGGCCGTGCTGGCGGCCGCCGGCGTGGTCGCGACGCTGCTGCTGGCGGTGGGCGCGGCCGGTTGAGCGGCGTCGCCCGTGTTGTTGTCATGGCTGCAGGCGGCAAGCGCGAGCAGGGCGGCACACAGGAATGGCAGACGCTTCAACATGGCAGACCTCAAAAGGTGGGGCGTAAAACCGACAACGCCGACCTTTTGGGGTCGGCGCGTGGTTGATCAGGGCGCGGTGGCCGGCTGACTATCGGCGCTGTGCAACCCTTCGATGTAGCTGGACAGCGCGGCGATGTCGCCGGGCTCGAGCTTCTTCGCGATCGACGGCATGATTTGCGAGTGGGCGTCGTCGCCCCAGGTGGTGCCATCGTGCCAGGCCTTCAGCGTCGCTTCGATGTACTGCGCATGCTGACTGGTCAGCTGCGGGTACATCGCGCCCGGATTGCCACGGCCGTCGATGCTGTGACAGGCCATGCAGGCGGGAATGTCGCGCTTGGCATCGCCCTGGCGGAACAGCATTTCACCTTTTTCGACCAAGGCCTGATCGGCCACGCCAGGCAACGGCGTCTTGCTGGCGAAATAGGCGCCGACATCATGCATGTCCTGGGTGGACAGCGGCGTGGCCATGCCGAGCATGATCGGGTTCTGCCGCTTGCCGGATTTGAAATCGGTCAGCTGGCGCACGATGTACTGCTCGCTCTGGCCGGCCAGCTTCGGGTACTGCGCGTCGCTGGAATTGCCGTCCATGCCGTGACAGGCACCGCAGACGGCGGCCTTGCCCTGACCGGCGGTGGCGTCACCGGGCTTGGCCGCGGCTTCGGCGACTGGCGCTGCCGCGGCGGTGCTGGCCGGTGCGGGCGTGGTGGCCGCAGCGGCGGGCGCGGCAGTTGTTTTCGGCTGGGCGTCCTGTGCCATCAGCCCACTGGTGGACAGTGCAAACACGAGGGCTATGGCGGACCCGAGAACAGCGGGCCGAAAACCAGCGGACCGAAAACTCATACACTTGACTCCCGAGAGACTTGCAAACACTGCCGGAGATTGCAGCCACAAGGCCTGCAACAGGCAGAAACCGCAGAATTATCCCTGTGCCACCATAGCTTGGTCAAACCATTCCCATGTCCAATCCCCTCCAGGGCGCGCAATTCATGCTCGCCGCCCATCGCATCAGCCAGCTTCCCGCCGATCAGGGCGCCGAGGTGGCGTTTGCCGGCCGCTCCAATGCCGGCAAGTCCAGCGCGCTGAATGCGCTGACCAATCACAAGGGGCTGGCGCGCACGTCCAAGACGCCTGGGCGTACCCAGCAGATGGTCGCGTTCAGCCTGCCGCCGTACAAGGATGTACCAGTGTCGCGGGCGCAGGATGCGCAGGAGCGACCGCCGCCGGTCCAGGTCGAAGACCAGCCGCCAGCGGATGTACGCCTGATCGACCTGCCGGGCTACGGCTACGCCAAGGTGCCGCTGGAAATGCGCGAGCACTGGAAACTGGAGATCGATGCCTACCTGCACCAGCGCCGCAGCCTGCGCGGGCTGGTGCTGATCGTGGACATCCGCCACCCGCTGAAGGAATTCGACAAGCTGATGCTGGAGTTCTGCTTCGCCACCCAGCTGCCGTGCCACCTGCTGCTGACCAAGGCCGACAAGCTTTCTCGCGGCCAGGCCACGCAGGCGCTGGCGACGCTGCGCAAGCAGTTTGTAGCCGATGGCCTGCATGCCACCGCGCAGATTTTTTCTTCCTCCGCCGGTACCGGCGTGGAAGAGGCGCGGCAGGCGGTGATGGCGCTGTTGCGTCAGCCGCGCGACGGCGCGCATCAGGATCGCCAACACTGAGAGGGACATCTTGTGGGAGCGGCTTCAGCCGCGACGCCTTTCCGTGAGCCCGGCGCAGGAGCATCGCGGCTGAAGCCGCTCCCACAGGTGCAGCATCCTTGTCGCAGGCCGCCGCAGAGAACCTCAGCTGCGCACGGCTTCCATGAACACCGCGCACAACGCTTCCATTCCTGCACGATCTTCATCGTCGAAACGGTCGATCACCGGACTGTCGACGTCCCACACGCCGAGCAGGCTGCCGTCGGCCTTGACCAGCGGCACCACGATTTCCGATTGCGAGGCGGCATCGCAGGCGATGTGGCCATCGAACGCATTGACGTCGCGCACCAGCTGGGTCTCGCGCGTCTGCGCGGCGGTGCCGCAGACACCACGGCCGATGGCGATGCGGATGCACGCGGGTTTGCCCTGGAACGGACCGACCACCAGTTCGCTGCCGTCAAACAGATAGAAGCCGGCCCAGTTGAGGTCGGGCAGACTGTGATAGATCAGCGCGCCGAAATTCGCCGCGTTGGCGATCAGGTCGCGCTCGCCGGTGAGCAGGCCGCGCGCCTGCTGGATGAGATCTTCGTAATGCTCGCGCTTGCTGGCGTAGCTTTGGGGTTTGAGTTCGAACATGCGACGCGTCCGCTGGCAAAGCCCGTATTATGCGCCGAGCCAATTGACGGGGACGTAGCATGAGCCTGACCGAACAGCGTGAAGGGATCGAGGCCGGGCGGCTGGACATGTTCGTGGATGGCGCGTTCGCGTTCATCCTGACACTGCTGCTGATCGGCGGCGAATCGATCCCGGACAGCACCGACAAGCTGCTGTCGATGCTTGGCGGCATTCCGGCGTTCGCCGTGTGCTTCTTCCAGATCGCCTTCTTCTGGCATGGCCATGTGCGCTGGCGCAAGCGTTGTCACAGTGCCGACAGCACCGGCCGCTGGCTGTCGCTACTGCTGGTGTTTTTCGCGATGATCTTCGTCTATCCCCTGCACATGGTGTACTCGGGTGCGTTCAACAGCTTGAGTGGCGGCCTGTTGCCGAGTGATTTCCAGATGACGGGTGGGCCAGCCGACATGCGCGCCCTGTTCGTCTGTTTTGGCCTCGCCTATGCCTGCATGGCGGGCACGCTGACGTTGCTGTTCCTGCACGCGGCGAAGAGTGCAACGAAGCGCGGCTTCAACAACCTTGATGCGCGCCGCGAGATGCGCATCTGGAGCGTGCCGGCGACGATCGGTCTGGCTTCGGCGCTGACCGCACTGCTGCTGCCGTTGTCGGCACCTGGTTGGGTATGGTCGATCCCCGGTTTCATGTATTCGCTGCTGTTCCTGATCGGGCCGGTGGTGAATCGCTTCAACCGCCGCTACGCACGGGCATGATGCCGGCCGTCTTCATCGCCGGCACCGATACCGGCATCGGCAAGACCCATGCGGCGTGCACGCTGCTGCACGCCTTGCGCGCCGCGGGGCACGACGCCTGCGGCATGAAGCCTGTCGCCAGCGGTTGCGTGGAAACACCGCACGGCCTGCGCAATGACGATGCGTTGGCCTTGCAGGCGGCGAGCAGCGCGCCGGCGCCGTATGCGTTGATCAACCCGGTTGCGCTGCGCGATCCGCTATCGCCGCATCTGGCGGCCGCGCATGACGGCGTGGAGATTTCGCTGGCGCCGATGCGCGTGGCGTTCGATCAATTGCGTGCCAGTCATCGATGCGTGGTGGTCGAGGGCGTCGGTGGCTGGCTGGTGCCGCTGGCGCCGGGACTGTTCGCGGCGGATATCGCCATGCAGTGGCAGCTGCCGGTGATCCTGGTGGTGGGTTTGCGTCTGGGCTGCCTCAACCACGCCCTGCTCAGCGCACGCGCCATCGTGGCCGATGGCTGTCGCCTGCTGGGATGGATCGGCAACCGCGTCGATCCGGCGATGGATGCCGTGGAGGAAAACCTGGAGACGCTGGATGAGTTGTTGCCGGCGCCCTGCCTGGACGTATTGCCACACGGCGTCGCACCGGCGCAGGCCGCGAGCCGGCTGGCCGCGGCATTGGCGGCCTTGGACTGAGCTTCACACTCGTCGTGCTTGGATAGGTGCCGAAACCCCATCACCGGAGGCAGCATGGCCCGCAATCACTACTACCTTTCGATCGCCGATATCGCCCACGCCCGCGGCGACGACCCGCGTTTTTCCTGGGATGGTGCCGGTCCGGACGGCTTCGCCGCGGCCCTGCAGCAGGCCTTGCGCGGGGACGATCTGTTCCAGCGCTGGCGGGCGGCGCAGCCGGATCCCGACGCGGTCGACGGCAGTCTCGGCGCTACCGATCCGTCGGCGCAGGTGCAGGCGAAAGTCGCCGACCTGGGCGTCGACGTGGACCTGATCACCGACCTGCCGATGAGCGTGGTACGCCATCGTCTGTACCTGCTGATTGGCGGGGCGTGGCAGTTGCGCGACATGCGCGCAGCCTGAGTCCCGGAAAATCGCGCTGGTTTGGAAAGTGGCGGCGCTATCGGTACAGTCGGGGATTACGACTTTCCGTGCCCGGCGACGGGCGCACCACTTGGGGAACCCGATGCTTCGTCTGCGTTTGATTGTGATTGCCACCACGATGGCCCTTGCCGCTTGCTCGCAGCAGCCGAACGGGACCGCCAACTCACCCGCGCCGGCCGCCTCGGTCGCCAGCGCCAGCAGTGCTGCCCCGGCCGCCTCCGACATGACCAGCAACCCGTTCTACAGCGTCAGCACGCTGCCGTTCCAGGCGCCCCCGTTCGACAAGATCAAGGATGGCGATTACCAGCCGGCGATCGAGGAGGGCATGAAGCAGCACCTGGCCGAGATCCAGAAAATCGCCAACGATCCGGCCGCGCCCACGTTCGAGAATACCTTCGTGGCGATGGAGAAATCCGGCGCCATGCTGCATCGGGTGATGGCGACGTTCAATGCGGTTACCGGTGCCAACACCGACGACACGCTGCAGAAAGTGCAGGAAGACGAAGCACCGCGGCTGGCCGCGCACGAGGACGCGATTTATCTGGACAGCAAGCTGTTCCAGCGCGTCCAGGCCATCCATGACCAGCTGGACACGCTCAAGCTCGATTCCGAATCGGCGCGCCTGGTCGATGTGGTCTACAAGGACTTCGTGCATGCGGGCGCCAAGCTGTCCGACGCCGACAAGGCCAAGTTGAAGGACCTCAACAAGGAAGAGTCCACGCTGAGCACGGCGTTCACCAACAAGCTGCTGGCCGCCACCAAGGACGCTGCGCCGGTGATCGACGACAAGGCCAGGCTCGCCGGCCTGTCCGACGCCGAACTCGCCGCCGCCACCCAGGCCGGCAAGGACCGCAAGCAGGACGGCAAGTACGTGCTGTCGCTGCAGAACACCACCCAGCAGCCCGAGCTGCAGGACCTGAGCGATCGCGACACCCGCAAAGCCATGTTCGACGCATCGTGGAACCGCGCCGAGAAGGGCGATGCCAACGACACCCGCAAGACCATCGAGCGGCTGGCGCAGATCCGCGCAGAACAGGCCAAATTGCTCGGCTTCCCGAACTACGCGGCATGGAAGCTGGACGACCAGATGGCGAAGACGCCGGAAACGGCGATGTCGTTCATGGACAAGCTGGCGCCGGCTGCCGTGGCGCGCGCCAAGCGTGAGGCCGCCGACATCCAGTCGCAGATCGACAAGGACCAGGCCGCACTCAAGCAGCCCAGCTTCAAGCTGGAACCGTGGGACTGGAACCGCTACGCCGAGCAGGTGCGCAAGGCCCGTTTCGACCTCGACGAAAGCCAGATCAAGCCGTATTTCGAGCTGGATAACGTGCTGCAGAACGGCGTGTTCTACGCCGCCAACCAGCTGTACGGGCTGACCTTCAAGGAGCGCAAGGACATCCCGGTGTACCAGCCGGACGTGCGCGTGTTCGAGGTGTTCGACAAGGATGGCACCTCGATGGCGCTGTTCTACTGCGATTACTTCAAGCGCGACAACAAGGGCGGTGGCGCCTGGATGGACAACTTCGTCGGCCAGTCGAAGCTGCTCGGCACCAAGCCGGTGATCTTCAACGTCGGCAACTTCGCCAAGCCGGCCGCGGGCCAGCCGGCCCTGCTGACCTTCGATGACGTGATCACCATGTTCCACGAGTTCGGTCATGCCCTGCACGGCATGTTCGCCGACGCGCAGTACCCGACCCTGTCCGGCACCAACACCGCGCGCGACTTCGTCGAGTTTCCGTCGCAGTTCAACGAGCATTGGGCGACCGATCCCAAGGTGTTCGCGCACTACGCGAAGAACTACAAGACCGGCGAGCCGATGCCGAAGGCACTGGTCGACAAGATGACCAGGGCCGGCAAGTTCAACTCCGGCTACAACATGACCGAGCTGGTCTCCGCGGCCCTGCTCGACATGAACTGGCACATGCTTGGTGCCGACGCGCCGCTGCAGGATGCCGACCAGTTCGAGGCCGCCGCGCTGAAGAAGGACAACATCGATCTCAGCTATGTGCCGCCGCGCTACCGCTCCAGCTACTTCCAGCACATCTGGGGCAACGGCTACGCCGCCGGTTACTACGCTTACCTGTGGACGCAGATGCTGGCCGACGATGCCTTCATCGGCTTCAAGGACCACGGTGGCCTGACCCGCGAAAATGGCGACCGCTTCCGCGCCATGGTGCTGTCGCGCGGCAACACCGAGGAACTGGCGAAGATGTACAAGGACTGGCGCGGCCAGGATGCGAGCATCGAGCCGATGCTGGAGAACCGTGGGCTGAAGGAAGGTTCCAGGAAGTAAGCGCTGAACCTCTGGCCGAATGGCCCTGAAGAACAACAGGCCCGCCATGTGCGGGCCTGTTTTTGTGTTCCGCGTCAGACCGATCCGCTATGGGCCAGCCAGCTTTGAGCCTGGCGTGGATTCCGGACACGCCGCGTTTGACGGAGCGCAAGGCTGGAAAATGCACGCAACAAAGAATTACACGAGCTACTGACTGGCGCTGGAGTCAAGCGTCGGGGAAGCCGTCCGCCTTGAACAAGATGCTGGACCTCAGGTACGAACACGTCATGCGGATGGCAAGTAGCGAGGAACCCTTGCTTTGAGAAGCTTGACCAGCTCCGGATCCATGAACTCGTACTCGTCGGGAATCTCCAGGCAGATGACGCGGGCACGACCCAAATGCGGCTTGAACTTGGCTGATAGCTTGTTGCGGTGCGCGCGCTCCATAACGAAGATGAGATCAGCCCAACGCAGCAACTCAGGAGTGACCGGATTCTCGGCGTCGTTATTGAGGCCTGCCGAAGATGTCTCGATACCATGCCAGTTGGCAAAGACTTGTTCTGCCGTGGGACTGCGTAGCCGGTTTTGGCTACAGATAAAGAGGACGTTGCGAGCCAAGGCTTTTCCGCGGTCGAACGCTGGAGTCAAGCAACGCGCGGATTTTCGCGCGTCCGCTCGGACGAGTGGTCAGGTTGCAGCTGCCTGGTGTAGGGAAAGCACCACAACTGCCCATACATGTGCTTGCGAGCACCTGACGCTTGATATCCTGCCCTTTCATAGAACGACCGGGCTGCATCGGTACTGCAAAGACACAGCCTTTCCATGTCTAGCAGCGATGCGTGTGCTTCAAGGGCGGTGTGGATTGCTGCGCCAAGGCCCTGTCTCTGAGAGTCGGGCGCTACGTAGAAAAGGCGGATCTCCCCGCTATTGTGGAGCAAACCCACCGCTGAGAGAACGCCACCTACCTCTCCGATGACGCAAAAATTCTCTGGGTTGTTGATCCATGTCTCGAAGTTGGCTGGCGTCTTGTTGCTTAGCCAGCGCTCCAGTGTTGCCGCGTCGTTGTGATGGTCAGCAACGCACAGCTCCCGAATAGACGCAATCACAGTTTGGATTGCGAGTTCTGCGTCCGATGTTCTTGCAGGGCGTACGTTGAGCTTCATCTGAAACCTGACGCTGGGGTTAAGCGGCGGCGTAGCCGTCCGCCCTGAACGAAATGCGAGGCGTCATGCAAGCGCCTGCAGCAATCGGATTGCCCAGTACACGCCGATGGCAAGTTGAATCGCAAACAGGCAAAAGCGAAGGGTGACAGCTGCTGCGCTCAACGACACAAGGTGCACGGACGATTGGAGAATACGGGCAACAAGCAGGATATAAGCTAATTTGTCAGTGATGCTGGTTTGTGCCGTTATAAGAGCGACCACAAGGAGACCGCCAAGTACAGGCAGGCTCTCAACACAGTTGGCGTGTGCCCTGGCCAGTCGCTGCATGAAAAGGGAAAGATTGGCGTTGTCCGGACGAAACTCGTTGGGCGCGGATTTGCCAAGGACGACAAGGCGTGTGCGAAGCAGCTCCATTAGCACAAGCAGGACAAGTGTCCACGCGAGGAATCCAGTCAATGCGATTGCACTAGGACTTTGCATAGATGCTCCCCCAAGAGATCTGACGCTGGAATTGAGCGGGGCGGAGCGTCCGCCCTGAACGAGTTGTTAGCCTTACTGCGTACGGCTCAGCTCGACGACTTTTTGCTCTATCGGTTGGCTAGTGGATTCGCCAAACGCCTCAACAGTGATCTGCATTTCACCGGGACCATAGCGCATCGACACTGACCATGGTTGAGGTGGGACATTAGCGGTGATAGGGAGATAGCCAGGTGCTTGGGTGGGTTCAATTTTTGGTAAAGGCAAATTTTTGTACTCGGGGAGCTCGGCAAGTTGGCGAGCGGCAAGCAACCGTCCAACTGCCTGAACTTTAGCAACCTTGAATGTGCGATCGAGAAGGTGTTCTTTTTTGGTTGAGCTGCACGCAATCATCAGTGCCGAGAAAATTAGCAATATCGCGATGCGCATAGACGTCCTTATCTTAGATGAGTGGCGGCTTCTTTTAGGGCTAACGCTTGAGTTAAGCGGCGTGCGGCTTTTCGCACGTCCGCTTGGACGATTGGTTAGGCAGTTTGCCCGAAATGTTGAGTAGCGTACTCGCGCATATACATGCCTCCAAAAAGACTCAACATCGGCAGAGATGCAAGCTCCTTTGCAGATGCTTGGTGAAGCTTCTCCATGCCACGAAATACGTACGCCTCACAATTGTCCGGATATTCGATAAAGAGACCCGGCATGATTCCGTCCTGATCTATGGAGCGATGGCCACAAATTGTGCCACCAGTGGCAAGAATAGTTTTGATGTGGGCTCCACCTTGGACAAGCGTTGCTGCCCCAGCTATGGACGTTTCAGTGGGCTGCGAGTCCGAAACCCAATCAAGCAGGGCTGCGAAAAAGCCTCGTTGACCGCCCCTCCACTCACGCGGCCACCTACCAATAACTCTTCCGCAAGCAAAGCGGGAATCGTTGATGGGTATGCTCCAAAAGTCTCCGACCTCCAAACTGAGTGATGATTTTGGGACGTAAGGGAATACGCGCTTCCTCATGCTGCCCTCTGCCTAACGCTTGAGTTAAGCGGCGGCGAAGCCGTCCGCCTTGAACTTGATGCTACGCAGTACTACCACGTTGCACCACGAGCCGCCTCTACACGCACCCAGATATCGGGCGTACTACTTGCCCAGACACCACCGAGTAGATGACGAAAGGCAGGGTCTTGGCGCGCCTGAAGCTCTATGCGGTCTATGAACTCTGGCCCGACATGGTGAATAAGCTCCTCGAGCGGCCCCGCCGCAAGTACGCCGAGGACTTCCTTAGGTGGGTTGCGCGCGAGAATCGCTAGGATTGTTGCCCAGAAATCCTCGGCGTCTGCCGTATCCCCTGGAAACATGAAGCGTTCTGCAGCCCAAAACAATGGATGGCCCTCTAGCGATCGAGAGCCATCTTGTTGCAGGGCAATGTATGCGTTTGCCCAATCATCAATTGCCTGCGAGTCCATGCTGTGCTGCCTAACGCTGGAGTTAAGCAGCGGCGGAACCGTCCGCCTTGAACGAGATGTTAGACCGCATGCTACTCACGATATGCCGCCAAGGCTACGAACTGCTGGAGAAAGCACTGCCAGTGCACATAGGGCGCCTAGAACAAGAGCCTTGATGAGCAGCTCGGCCCTTGGAAAAGAGAGTGGACCATCCGGATTGCTCCAGCCGCCAGGAGCATCGTCGTCGGCCGTGACCAGATGACCGACAAACGCCCATACGGAGAAGCCGATGAGCGTATAGACATAGGGAACGTGCCACGCAAGCGAAAGCAGCAGCGCCGCTGCAATGACTATGACCAGCAGGATTGCGTAGCGCTTGGTGACTTCGGGTTTCATGCGGTCTAACGCTGGAATTAAGCGGCGGCGAAGCCGTCCGCCTCGAACGAGATGTTAGAGCCCATTGCCCGACAGGTAGGCCGGTGAGCGTAACGCCGCTGAGTATTGCTCGCTTGAGAGAAATGGCCAATATGCGATTTCGCGACCGCGAGTGGCACGATACGAATAGATCCTGCCGGCAATGCCGAGCGTGAACAGGTTGGCGATTGTGAGCAGCACAGCGGCGGACTTTGTGAGAACCGGCCAGCCGTATGGAAGATTGGACTTGAGAAACAGGATGCAACGCGCGGCGACCTCGCGTGCTTGCGGAGAAAGCCGATCGCGCCCTTTTAGTCGGTACTTACGCAAATCGCAGTACATGAGCCAAAAAGCTTTGTTGTAGATCTCACGAATTGCGGGATCGCTTGACCTCGGAATGCGGTCGTCGAACTGATGATTGGTGATGAGCCCCGCGACCAATGAGCGCGAAGCCTCTGCAAGTTTCGATCGTGCCTGTAGGTCAATCATGGGCTCTAACGCTGGAGTTAAGCGGCGGCGCAGCCGTCCGCCTTGAACGAGATGTTAGGCATCCGTGACAGGAATTGCCCCATGGTTTTACAAGATACAAGACAACCGGCCATGTCTACGCGTAGCGACCTACAGATTGTGGAACACAACATATAAGACGAAGGCAAAGAATACGGAAAAAGCGCTCCACCACACAACGCGCTCCGTTCTCGTCTTCGGGCTAGTTCCTCCGAAACCTGCCATTACAGAACCCTCATTAGGACGCCTAACGCTGGAGTTAAGCGGCGCGCGGCTTTTCGCGCGTCCGCTTGGACGATTTGTTAGCCCGCAAATGGGCTGCCGGGAAGCGCACTTGCTGCTGCAATTGCCGTAAGCACATGCTTGGAATTCACCGCCAAGGCTTGAGGAAGCATGTACGAAATATGTTCCTCGGTCTTGGCCCCGTTGTCGATGACACTTTCAATTTGCACGGGCAGAAGGTGATAGCTGACGTTTGATACCACCATACCGTGTAAAGCGAAAGCTGTGTCATTGGAAAGAACGGGCGCACCGCTCGCGCCTTTGAGCGCAGGGAAGGAAAGCTCAAGCGCGTCGTCACCTGCCGGACCAAGCATGTCTTGAACATCGATTGACCGCGTGATGTTGCCGATTCTTGTCGCAGGCGAAAACCGAATATTCTTGCCAGCAACCCTCGTAGTGCCGTACTCAAAGCACACCACGAACTTATTTGGATTGTGCTCTGTGACAATGGAAAGTGGTTGCGGTGCCTTACATCCAGGGACGAATAAGATTGCTATGTCGTGCTGCTGGTCGCGGTGTACGACGTTCGCCGGAAATAGGGTTGAGAGGTCACTTAGCAATACAACCGCAATCTGACCCGACCAGTCGCGGATAACGTGATCTGCGGTGAGCAACAAATGGTCTTTTTGGACGAAAAACCCCGTGCCGAGGAAATGCTGGATGTGTCCAGCTTCGTCGATGGCTAAGACCGGAACAATGCAAGACTGTGGATTCATGTGGTTTGCGGGCTAACGCTGGAGTTAAGCGGCGGCGCAGCCGTCCGCCTTGAACGAGATGTTAGACGGCACCCGCGGACTACGTGAGCACCGCACCAATGAGCCCAAGAACTACCGCTGCTACAAGAATGAATGAGCCGACCTTGATCAAAGCGCTTTGGGATGAGACGTAATCTACACCACGAAACCCTTCGTCTTCCTTGTTCATAGCACGGCGCGCTGGCGGAATTAGGTATACGAGGAAATTGGATACGACTAACGCAGGACACATAGCTGCAAAAAAGGACGGAAACAGCATCAAAGCGGTGACACTTGTTACTGGGGTGGGAAATAGACGTGCGGGCCCAACCAAGCTGGGATGAAACGCAAGATGCGCGGACCATGCGCCTGCGACCAGCAACCAAACGAATGCAACCCAAAGAGGAATCGCAAATAACGGCAGCAGTAGGTTCCATGCGGTCTTGCGGCGGTGCGACCGTTTTTGGGCGTGGGCGAGCCAACTTCCTTGCTTCAACTCCCGGCGAAACCGAGCAACTTGATCTTGGCCATCTCGCTTCTGAATCATGCATTGCCTAGGTGTGGGTGGTGCCGTCTAACGCTGGAATTGAGCGGCGGCGTAGCCGTCCGCCTTGAATGATTGGTTAGGCATTGGCGTGGCGGCCCCGGGCAAATGACCGGTAGCACGAGAGTGCGCAGATAGCGACCAATGCAGCCAGCACACTGTACCCGATGATATTTGCCCAGACTGCATCGGTGGTGGAGCTTGGAGCCCAACCCTTGGCGCCACTCCGTGCAATAAGCTCAGTTGCCAGCCCCAGCAACAAGCACAGCGGGTAGAAGAACAAGGCAGCTGAGAAAGTAAGGCGCCTTGAAGCAAGCAGATAGAGGTGCGTTGCTGCAAATGACCCACAGAGCAAAGCCGCCGCACTGCGACTGTATGTAAATGCAAAAGGCTCGGCGCCGTAGTACGACACCGACTCCGATGCGGCAACCAGACAGATCGCAAAGACTGTCAGCGCACCCAATGCATGAAGGATGAGAAAGACTCGGCTCATGATGCCTAACGCTGGAATTAAGCGGCGGCGAAGCCGTCCGCCTTGAATGAGTTGTTAGACCGCAACCGCGCCAGTATAGGCGTCACCGCTTTAGCCACTGCGGATCTGCAGCAAAGAATGCGTCGCCGATATCGGTCTGGTGGCAGCCTAGATGAAGCAGTTCTTGCACGAGCTCCCCGCGACCCAACGGCTGCGGATTGCTCCATGTACTTCCTTGGCCGTGAGGCGGGGTGACGCTAGCCATATAACCGTCCTGAGTTCGCTCGATGACGAGTGCCATACTTTGCTCTGCGGTCTAACGCTGGAGTTAAGCGGCGCGCGGCTTTTCGCGCGTCCGCTTGGACGATGGGTTAGGCCACATTAGCCGAACTCCCTCAAGTTTGGCGCGTCAGAGGAGATAACCGACACGCAAAGGTCTGATGAAACGACCAGCCACTCGTGCATGTTGCCTAGCGTGGAGGTTACATTGAGATAGTGACCAACTGAGCGCTCGCGCCAACCGCCGGAAGTAACACGATACAAAGCGTAGCGGCCCGGCAAGGCTGGCTCCCAAAACCCAAGCATGTCGCCCTCGTCCATAGCCTGGAAGGCGCGGGGATCTGAGAAGTGGAACTCAACGTAGCGGTCGATATCGACGGGGGCCGCTAGCACGATACGCAAACCTGATGCCGTGCTTGAGACTTCGATGATGGCTGAACTACCCAGCCACTCGAATTCGGGACCTGCAGGCTCAAGAGATGTATGCATGTGGCCTAACGCTGGAATTGAGCGGCGGCGCAGCCGTCCGCCTCGAGTGACTGGTTAGGTCTCTCAGCCATGTATCAAATCGTCCCAGCTTGTTGGCCCAAATGACCCGGCCGGAGTTGCGGGAGTCGCCGGTGTCGCAGGTGTTGCCGGAGTGGCTGGCGTTGCAGGAGTAGCCGGGGTGGCCGGAGTTGCGGGCGTCGCCGGCGTTGCACCAGGAGAGCTGCCGCGCAGGAACGCGACTGCCCCAGCATGCCTGTCTCTGAAGATGCCTCCTTTAAAGAAACCAAGGTGCCTACTTTGGGGAGAAAAAAGCGCAGCGCCTCGGACAAAGGCGACAAACCGCATGCGATCACTAAAAACGTAACCGCGGTCCTCATTGAGCCAAGCGACCAAATTGCAGTGCTTATCAAAGATTGGTTCCACGATTCCCCCGTATGGACCTAACGCTGGAGTTAAGCGGCGGCGGAGCCGTCCGCCTTGAACGAATTGTTAGCCCCCGGACGAGCTCATGATTGTGCTGAGAAGCTTCTCTGATTCATTGAGCAGAAAGTCTTGAGCTTTCATGAGCTCAACAAAGTCGGGATTGTCGGTGTGAGCAGACTGCGCCCACGCCATGTTCGCTGTGCGTGTGGCGATCGCGTCTAAGCTTTGATTGATACGCTGATTTCGCAGCAAGAATTCTTCGTATGTCATTCACAGTCTCCACTTTGGGGCTAACGCTAGAGTTAAGCGGCGGCGAAGCCGTCCTCCTTGAACGAAATGTTAGACGCCACCCTACGACTCGAAGCCAGCAGGAAGCAACCGGGCCTCTGCGATGGTGCAAATAGCGTTGCCACCCGACAGCAGGCGCACACCAAGAATTGTGTCTTGGTTAGCGAGCTCGGCTTGGATAACGACGACTTGCTGCTCGGAACCGTCCTCGAGCGACTGGATGGCGCAGCAAGGAATACGCATTGAAGCCGCAGCCGAGTCGCCCTGTACGAAGAAGACTGCGCATCCGGAGGCAACGTCGGCCTCAGTAGCAGGGCGGCCGATGACGCATGGCGTGCCGCGCCATTCACTTGCCGAGATTGGGCCCCAAAGGTCGGTCATTGCTAGTGGCGCCTAACGCTGGAATTGAGCGGCGGCGCAGCCGTCCGCCTCGAATGAATTGTTAGACCTCATCCCACAATTCCCTAGTCTTGGCTTTCTCTATGCTCACTTTTATGCGGGAAACGGATTGCTTCAACTCCCAGTGCGTTCTAAGCAGTTCACGATATGTCTCGACTTCCTCATACTTTCGTCCGTCGAAGCCTGGGTGATATGCGTACTCGTATCCTCTGGAGGGCGCACGACGCCAACTGCTGTTCTGGGTGGAGCCAGTCAACAGTCCACGCGCATCGAGAATCTTGCCAAGAGAAGATATTGCGCGCCTAAAAGCGTCGGAGAAGAAGTCATTCTGCGATGACGCGTATAAGTCCTGCTGTTGAAGCTCTTTGTTGTGGGGCCACCTATCTTTTGGACCAAGTGCAATCAAGCAAATCTCATCAATGTTCTCTAGGAGAGCGACCACATCTCCCTTGAACTCCCGGACAAAGTCAACGCCAGCCTCATTGACTTTTGCGTGATTTTCCTCCATCTGGCTAATCGCCTCTTTCTTAATCCACCCTTTAACCTCTGGAACGACAGAGACGGCGAAATGATTGAGAAGATCATCTAGCTGCTTGGACGTAGGAGTGATTTTTTTCTCAACTTCTTCCAACTCAACTTCTAGTTCGGTGCGGCTTTTCATTGGCATTCTCTTGAATCTCAGTTATGAGGTCCAACGCTGGAGTTAAGCGGCGGCGAAGCCGTCCACCTCGAATGAAATGTTAGACCGCGCGAATTCAAATACTAAGTGCACAGGCGCGGCCGCGATGGATAGTTGAGGTGATCGGCGATACTGACGATGAAACTTTTCCGGCCAGAAGAGGATCGTCGTCATGAAATATCGCCAGATCACCTCGGGTGAAAGATATATGCTGGCCGCGCTTCGAAAGCAAGGAAGCAGCGCAGCAGCCATAGCTCGCCAGCTTGGACGCCATCCGAGCACCATTGCGCGCGAGATCAAACGCAACCAGTGCAACGATGGGGCCTACCGGCCCAGCAAGGCCGATCGCCGCACTCGTGGCCGGCGATCGCGGTCACGCCGTAACCGGCGCTTCCGCCAAGAAGACTTTCGCCTGGTCGAGAGCCTGCTGCCGCATCTGTGGAGTCCGGAACAGATTGCCGGGCATCTCAAACGTCGCCATTTGCTGTCCATCAGTCACGAGACGATCTATCAACACATCTGGAAAGACAAGGAACGTGGCGGATGGCTCCACGCCTACTTGCGTTGCGCTACGAAGCGACGCCGCAAGCGCTATGGACATTACGATAGCCGCGGACGTCTGGCAGGCAAGAGGAATATCGGTGAACGACCCGCCGCCATCAATGACCGTAGCGTGGTCGGTCACTGGGAGATCGACACGGTCATGGGCACGGGCAGCAAGGACTGCATCGTCACCCTGGTGGAACGTCGAACTGGGTACACACTGATCGGCAAGTTGCCTGACCGCACGATGGAATCCGTGACAACCCGAGCAACGTGGCTCATTCGCAAGCACGCAGCTCGCGTCCAGACCATTACGGCTGACAACGGCACGGAATTCCATGACTACAAGAGCATCGAGCAACAGACTGGGATGTGCTTCTACTTCGCCAATCCCCATCACTCGTGGGAGCGAGGCACCAACGAGAACACGAACGGATTGATTCGTCAGTATCTGCCCAAAGGCACGAGCATGCATGCGATCACGCAGCTCGACTGCAGCCTGATCGCCGATGCTCTCAACGCCAGACCGCGAAAGAGGTTGAACTACCAAACACCTCAGGAGTGCTTCGATGAGAACTGATCAACTGTGCAGTTCAAACTTGATGCTACGCGGTTGCGACAAAGCACGCTCGGGCGACAACCACTGACACGACGAGCGCAATGCCTGAACAACCGCCTCCCCAAAAACTACCAGCTCTGAAGGCCGAACACTTGCGAGAACGCAACGGAGAAAGCTGCCGAAGCGAATCACCGCAAGCTGCCGTGAAACTGGGCGAAATACACGAAACGAAGAGCCAATACGCTTTGCCGACTAACGCTTGAGTTGAGCGGCGGCGTAGCCGTCCGCCTCGAACGAACTGTTAGCCCTCATGCCCGGGCCAGTGTCATCTGCCTCAATGATGAGGGAGACAGGCTGGCAGTACCAATGAAGATGGTCTCCGGCTGCGGGCGCGAGTAGCTGGTGAAAGGCGAGTAGATCCTCGTGAGCGCCAGAAAGCTCAAGCCAGCCATCTTTTGCGAGTTGGAGCTGCGCCGTGCCGCCCTTACTAACACGCAGGCCAAGCAAAAACTCGTCATAGGGCGCAGGGCTGCCGCGAGTGGCAGCCTCAAATGATGCAGCAGAGTGAGGCGATGACAGAAATGCGCCAAAGGCGTCTTGAAGAGAGCGTAACCCCTGTGCTGTGTCTAGCAGCATCGGGTCGCCAGAAGTGGAATTGAAGATGCGCATGGCTGTGACTGAAGGCTAACGCTGGAGTTGAGCGGCGGCGTAGCCGTCCGCCTCGAACGAGTTGTTAGGCATCATGGCACTTCGGCGGAGCATACAGCTGGGCTTGCCACGAATATTTTTGAGTTAACCCGCATGGTGTCGGCCCGATACGCTCGAATGTTATCAACGGTGCCAGTGTCTACGACGGTGAGCAAATTCGTCTCTGCGCAGAGCTCCAGCTCAACATAGGAGCCAGCTTGGCTACCCGCCTTCGCAAACGTCACAAAAACGAGATGCCGTTTATGAGCAGCTATGGCCGATGAAATGGCCGAGTTTGCCGAGTCTGTGTACGCGTCGAACGAAGGATGTTGCCGATGTGACGAACTCAGGTAAGCCTGGGCTAGGTCTAACGCCAAGCGATGATCGTAATGAAATGCATCGGCTGCCGAGGCACCGAAGCTAGCGAAAATCACAAGGGCTGCAAGAAAGCTCTTCATGAGGCCTAACGCTGGAATTGAGCGGCGGCGTAGCCGTCCGCCTCGAATGAGATGTTAGGCGCACCGCAGCTACCCCGAAACATGGTTGCTAGCCAATTGAAGCACGAATGCAATGACGAGAAAGGCCAGACCAACTTTGCCCCAGCGGTCGTAGAGCTTGCCTTTGCGGATCTCGTCATGATCGACGTCCGAAGTAACCCGATGAATAAGACCCTTACGATCAATGTCCGCAGGGAGGCCAAACTTGAAAAGCAAAAGAGCACCGATGATGCCTGCGACCAAACCTAGATCATTGAGACATGTATTCATCTTGGACGCCTAACGCTGGAGTTAAGCGGCGCGCGGCTTTTTCGCGCGTCCGCTTGGACGAGATGTTAGGCCTATTGCCCAACGTGCGGAACAAGAATGCCCAATGTTACGGCACCCAGACAAGCCAAGAGCAAAAGTACAATTGAGCATGCGCGCGCTTTTAGCGAAAACCGATCCAGGATAAACACGCGAACCCAGAGGAGAGCCTCTGACGCAAAGAACACCATAAATGGATACCTGAGTAGGCCAAAGCCAACATCCTCTTTGCGAAGAAAGATTGCAGAGAAGACGAATGCGATTGTTGGCAGTAACAGGAGGCCCAGATCCGAAACAAAAAGTACATGCTTTCGTTGCGCGAAGACGATAGGGATCGCCGCGATAGCTAACAAAAGCAACAGCGTCAGAACAAGTACGATCATGATGGGCCTAACGCTGGAGTTGAGCGGCGGCGCAGCCGTCCGCCTCGAACGGGATGTTAGGCATCAGCCCTCCGAACCCTGGCCCGAATCGACGGGGGCAATGGATGCCGAAGGCTGTGTCGATTTGACGCGTTTTTGCTCACGACGATATAGAACACCACCCACAATAATGACCGCCGCGCCGATCGCACGCAAAATGTTGTCGTGCGCAAAGCCAAGCACGAGCAGACCAAAAAACTGAACCAGCACGGCAACGTTAAACGTCGAAAATTTCATGGTGAGGCCTAACGCTGGAGTTAAGCGGCGGCGTAGCCGTCCGCCTTGAATGACTGGTTAGATGCCAGCATCATGGACTGCCATTAGACGAGCAAGCAAATAGTGACCAAACCCTGCTAGCTGCGACTCTGACAAGGACTCAAGGTTCTTGAGTTCGGTCGCCTCGTAGTCTTTCCAGGTGACCAAAGCCCGATGTTCCCATGGACCTTTGCCAGAGCCACCTGCATTGGACACGTCGTCCATGACGACGCGGAGCTTGCCATTTGCCAGCGGTTGAATGCTACAGACGACGCCTTCAGGACCGCGCTTTTGGTCATCCATTTCCCTGATCCTTCATTAGGCATCTAACGCTGGAGTTAAGCGGCGGCGTAGCCGTCCGCCTTGAACGAGTGGTTAGGTGCGCCGCGTGGCACCAACATAAGCCAGAAATACCACAAGACCGAGAAGAGTGAGGCCCAATATGACGGCAATTTTGTTACCTGTTGGGCTTCCCACAACTTGGGGTTTGGGATTGCCCCAGTTGTCCCACACAGCCTTCCACTGAGCATACAGCTCGGCACCAGCGCCGACGAACAACGGCGAGAATCCCAGAAGAAACGCAAGTTTTGAAATGTGCGTGTCTGGATTGTCCACGACGTACCAAATGGCCGCTGGCAACGTAACCAGGGTTAATGCTGCGACCTTCCATTTCGATGCTGCCAGGTCCATTTGCCACCTAACGCTTGAGTTAAGCGGCGCGCGGTAAGCGCGTCCGCTTGGACGAGTGGTTAGGGGGCAACTAGCCAGCCCCTTGATAGAGAACATAGGCTATTCCGGCGGCAAACAGCAAAGCAAATGACCCGAGCACGATGCCGACGCCAAAAACGCCGCGCTGCCATGGGCGCAAGGCATTCCATTGGGAAGCAAGCCGAACGAAAGGAATGCCGGTGATTGCCTGAAGTAGTCCTGCGAGTGCGAACCCAGCGGGTATAGTGAACTCCCATGGCACGTGGTGCACGCCGATGGAATTGAGCCAGTACCCAATAGCAACGAAGACAGCAAAGAGAGCTGATGCCCACGCAACTTGGAAAAGTCCCTTTACCCGTATGCCGCTGAGCACAACCTTTGCCCCTTAACGCGAAGTAGACCCCATAAGTGGGGTGTTGCGCCGAGTATGCGGGCATGGCGTGGAGCGCTCAAGCGTCGAATTTCTACTGCGGATCATGCATCTGCACTGCGAACGTGTGGTGCATGTGGTTGCGGGATGCCGTGTTATGCGGCGCTTTTGAGGGTGTATGAGTTACGCGGCGGAAGTGAGGGTGTAACGGGGTCAAAAAGGCCGCGGTTGCTGGCTCAGGTTGGGGTGGCGTGTTTGGATGCCGCCGCCTGCGCGCAGAACGGGTGGCCGCTGGCTGGAGTCGACGGATCATTCCGTCGAATGGGCTGGGAGTTCTGGCGTGAGTCGCACGCAAAGGTCCGGATGACGTGGAATAATCGACGTTCCCCGACAGGAGCTACTCACGCGTGGACAGCCACCACTACCTGCAGACCGCGTTGGTGTTTTTACTGGCCACGGTGATCGCGGTGCCGTTGACCAAGCGGTTCAAGCTCGGTTCGGTATTGGGATACCTGCTGGCCGGTGTGGTGATCGGACCGCAGATGCTCGCGCTGGTGGGCGATACCGAGGGCGTGAGCACGATCTCCGAGTTCGGCGTGGTGCTGATGCTGTTCGTGATCGGCCTGGAGCTGTCGCCGCAACGGTTGTGGGTGATGCGCCGGTCGGTGTTCGGCACCGGCCTGTTGCAGGTGCTGGCGACCAGCGTGGCGATCGCGGCGGCGGCGTACTTCCTGTTCGGTTTGACCGGCAAGGCGGCGACGATCATCGGTGGCAGCCTGGCGCTGTCGTCGACCGCGTTTGGCCTGCAGATCCTCGCGGAGCGCAAGGAGGTGGGTTCGGCTTACGGGCGCCAGGCCTTCGCGATCCTGTTGTTTCAGGATCTGGCGGCGATCCCGCTGATCGCGATGGTGCCGTTGCTGGCCAGTTCGTCGACCCAGCATGGCCTGGATCTCACCGGCATTGCGCGCACGGTCGGGGTGATCGTGGCGGTGGTGGTCGGCGGTCGCTACCTGTTGCGTCCGGTGTTCCGTTTCGTGGCGAAGGCGGATGCCGTGGAAGTGTCCACGGCGACCGCGCTGCTGGTGGTGATGGGTACCGCGTGGCTGATGGAACTGGCCGGCGTTTCGTCGACGCTGGGGGCCTTCCTCGCCGGCGTGCTGCTGGCCGATTCGGAATACCGGCACGATCTGGAATCGCATCTCGAACCGTTCAAGGGCCTGTTGCTGGGCCTGTTCTTCATCAGTGTCGGCATGGCGATGGATCTGTCGCTGCTGGTGCATCAACCGCTGTTCGTGCTGGCGGTGGTGCTGTCGCTGATGTTGCTGAAAGGCCTGTTGCTGTGGCCGCTGGGTCGCATCATCGGCGAGCTCGATCGCTTCGAGGCATTGCGCCTGGCGGCGCTGCTGGCCTGCGGTGGCGAGTTCGCGTTTGTGGTGTTGAAGCTCGCGCGCGAGCAGGAGCTGATCCGCGCCCCGCAGCACAACCTGCTGGTACTGGCGATCTCGCTGTCGATGGGGCTGACTCCGCTGCTGGTGGCCGCGCTGTCGAAGCTGCTGCCGGGCAAGGCAAAGAAGCCGGCGCGCGCGTACGACACCATCGACACCCACGTACCGCGGGTGATCATCGCCGGCTACGGCCGCATGGGTCAGATCGTGGCGCGCGTGTTGCGTGCGCAGAGCATTCCCTTCGTGGCGCTCGACCATTCGGTGGAGCAGATGGACCTGATCCAGCGCTTCGGCAATGTCACCGATATTTTCTATGGCGATCCGGCGCGGCCGGAGCTGCTGCGCGCGGCGCAGGCGGACAAGGCCGAAGTGTTCGTGCTGGCCAGCGATGATCCCGAATCGAGCCTGCGCGTGGCGCGCGTGGTGCGCCGGCAATATCCGCACCTGAAAATCATCGCGCGTGCCCGCAACCGTCAGCACGTGTGGCGGTTGATGGACCTGGGTGTCGACGATCCGGTGCGCGAGACGCTGTATTCCAGCCTCAAGATGACGCGCAAGGCGCTGGAGGCGCTCGGCCTCAGCGCGGAGCAGGCAACCGATCAGGTGGAACGTTTCCGACGCCAGGATGCGGAGCTGATCAAGGCGCAATACCTCGTCTACGACGACGAGACCAAGCTGGTGCAGACCACCCGCGAAGCTTTGATCGACCTGGAAAAACTGTTCGAAGCCGATGCGTCGCCGGAGGCCGAGCGTGCGCGCGAGCGCAACGCAGGAACGCCGTTGAGCGAGGAAGAATGAGCGCCTGAAGCCGGCGCTCTTCGAATCAATCTGCCGGTTGCGCCGGCTGCCGCAGGGTCTGCCGCACGCTCGGGATCGCGCCGGTGCGTGCGGCCAGTTCGTGGGCGATGTCGATGTAACCCAGTTGCCGCGCCACATCGGCCGCGGTGCGGCCAAACGCATCGGCGGCGTGGCGGTCGGCGCCGCGCGACAGCAGCACCCGCGCCGGCGGCATCAGTGCGTGCATGGCGCAGGCGTGCAGCGCGGTAACGCCGCGCTGATCGGCATGCTCGACCTTGGCCCCGGCCTCCAGCAACAGCGGCACCAGCGCGCCGATATGCGTGGCATCGCATTCGCTGCCGGGACGCAACTGCGCGCCGAGCAACAACAGCAACGGCGTCTTGCCTTCGCTGTCCGCGTGATTGATATCTGCCCCGCGCTTCAACAGGCTGTCGAAGAGGCGGCGCGCGCGCAGGCTGTCGTTGTGTTCGAAACCGAACTGCGCCGCCGCGTGCAGTGCGCTGCGGCCGGCGCTGTCGACGGCATTGACGTCGGCGCCGGCGTCCAGCAGCAACTCGGCGATTTCCGGGTAACCCATCGCGGTGGCCACCATCAGCGCGGTAGCCTCGTTCGGCAAGCGCTGGTCGACGGCGACTTCATGCTGCAGCAACAAGGCGACCAGCGCCTCGCGCCGCGCGGCGACGGCCGCGGCCAACGGGGTGACGCCGCTGGTTGCGGCCAGCGCCGGATCGGCACCGGCGTCGAGCAGGCAGGCGGCCATCTCGCGATGGCCGGCGCCGCAGGCGCGCAGCAGTGCCGAGGCACCCTGGTCGTCGCGGGTATCGACGGCGAAGCGAAGTTCCAGCAAACGCTGCACCGTGGCCAGGGCACCGGCGGCCGCGGCGGCCGGCAAGTCGCTGGCGCGCAGTGGGCGATTCGGTCGTGGCCAGTCGCGCCAGTCCAGCCAGCGCTCCACCGCCGGATGTTCCAGTGCCAGTCCCAGCGGCGTCTCGCCGTTCGCGTCGGCCGCTTCGGGGTTGGCGCCATGGGCGATCAGCGCGCGCACCAGTGGCAGTGCCTGCGCGCCGTGTTCGAGTGCGGCAAACAGCGGCGTGCGGCCGTCGCGATCGCGCGTATTCGGATCGCAACCGCGGGCCAACAGTGCCTGCAGCAATTCGGACTGGGCGTTGACCACGGCCAGATGCAGTGGCGTGCGTTCGCGTGGATCCGGCCCGAACGGATCGGCACCGCGCTCAAGCAGGTTCAGCGGCAGCGCGGCAGCTTGCGCCGTGTCGTTCAGGCGCGACAGCGCGAGGGCGAGCAGGCCGGCGCCGGCCGGGGTGGCGCCCGCATGCAGCAGGTCGTCCAGCGCTTCGACGGAGTTCGGCAGTTGCGGCAGCAGGGCGTCGAACAGGCGCCGGCCGAGCGGCGGCAACACCGGGGCGTCGGCGGTGTCGGCATCGTCGATGTGCGGTGCTTCCAGGCGCGCCTCGGCGTCGAGGCCGTGATCGAGCAGCCAGCGGCGGGCGGCGGCGAGACCCGGCGTGGCCAGGTCGAGGTAGAGCTGCGCCAGTTGCGGCTGCGGCCAGTCGCGCACGCGTTCGGCAAAGCCCGACACGATCGCCCAGTGGCCGAAACGCAGCGCATCGAGCAGGTGGGCCGGCGTATCGGCGCCCTCGGCCAGCAGATCCTGGCTGAGGCTGGCCGGCAGCGGCGTATCGGGATCGAGCAGGGCAACCAGGTCCCAGCGGCCGGCAGCGGCGGCGTGGTCGAGCGCACTGCGGCCGTCGCTGCCGGGGGTTTTCGGCTCGGCGCCCAGCGCCAGCAATGCCCGCACGGTTTCGCCGTGGGCATGGGGCGACTGGCAGGCCAGGGTCAACGCATCGCGCCCGTGCTGGTCGCGCACGCGCGCGTCGGGCTGCGCCTCGGCCAGTAGCTGCACGATGCCGCCGGCACCGGCGCGCGCCGCTTCCATCAGGGCGGTGCTGCCGTTGCGATCGGCCAGCGTCACGTCCGCACCGGCGGCAACCAGCGCGCGCGCGATCTGCTCGTGCCCTTCGGTGGCGGCGCTCAACAGGGCATGCCGATGGCGTGCATCGAACGCGTTGACGGCGGCACGATGCTTGAGCAGCAACTTCACGCCGGTGACGTCGTCGTCCGCAATGCCGGCGGCCGCGACCAACGCCGGTTCGCCGTCGGCCGGTGCCGGCTTGGCACCGCGCTCCAGCAGGAACTTGGCCAGCGGCCAGTTGGCGGCACGGCAAGCGGTTGCCAGCGGGCTGATGCCGGCCTGGTTGAGGGCGTTGATCGGCGCGGCGGCATCCAGCAGCATCGCGGCCACGCCGGGTTCGGCACTGAGCACCGCACCGTGCAGCGGGGTGTTGCCTTCGACATCAGTGACCAGCGGGCTGGCGCCATTGGTGAGCAGGGTGAGTACCGCCTCGGCGCGGCCGTGCCAGCTGTTGCGGGTGGCGGCGAGCAGCGGGGTGACGCCACCGCTGGCGCGATTCACGTCGGCGCCCTTGACGATCAGGGCGCGCAACAGGCGGATGTCGGGCAGGAGGGCTGCCAGCATCAGCACTGGGCGCTGGTCGCGGTCATCCGCCACGGGCGCGGTGTCGGGATCGGCACCGGCCTCAACCAGTGCCAGTGCACGCTCGATATCGCCGTCCCGCGTCGCGGCCAGCAGCGCTTCGGCTTGTTCGGGCGTGCCGGCGGTGCGTTCCTGTTCACTCAGGACCGGACGCGGGACGGGCGCGCCGACGGCCTTCGCCAGCGGCGCCTGATCGCTGTGCCGGCGCGGCTGGTGCTTTTCGCAGAGCAGTGCGCGCAGCGTGCGGTTGGCGATGGTCAGGCAACCCAGCGGCAGCAGCACGACGCCGTAGAGGGCCAGTGCGGCGATGCGCGGCTCGGGCGGCAACACGCCGTACAGACCGGTCAGCGCGATCGCCCCGAAGGCCAGCAGCAGCAGCGCCAGTGCCGCCGGCAGGAAGTGGCTAAAGAAACGTTCTTCGCGCGACAGGTGGCGACCGAACGCAATGCTGCGCAAGGTGGCGGTGAAGATCCACGAACCATCACGCTGGCTCGGATACGCGTCGTCCCACACGAACACCAGGCCGAACGCCGGCCACAGCCGCCACAGCACCGCCAGCGCCAACACCAGCGCCGCGGCCAGCATCAGCGCGGCGCCGAGGCTGGGCGCCTGGGTCAGCTGCAGCATCGGCCAGGCGACCAACACGAACACCAGCACGGCGTAACCGGTGAACATCACCAGATGCGCGGCGCCGCGGCGCATGACGGTGCGGCCGAAATGCGGCTCGGGATCGAAACCGATCGCGTGGCAGACCGCCGCCATGGTCAGCGCATTGGCCAGCAGCAAAGGGATCAGGGTCAGCGGATGGGAGGCCAGCCCGGCAGCGGCGACGGCGATCAGCCCCGGGACGAACCAGGCAAGCGCTTGCAGGAGGGGCGGGCGGCGACGCGATTTGGGCTGGGTCATGGGAACAGTATAGAAATCGTTGGATTGGCAGACGGTAACCAAGTGTTAACGCCAGCGACATGACGCGCGATTCACTCGTCCCGCGTATTCCGCGGTGAATGGGTATAGGCGGGATGGTTGGCGGCCGCGAGGGTTTCCTGCGGCGGCAATTGCAGGTGCCAGCCCTGGCTGCGCAGATGTTCGAGCACCTGGACGGTGTCCTCGACCGGCAGCTTGCGTTGCTCGTCCAGTTGCACTTCCATCACGAAGCGCAACTCGCCCAGCAGCAGGACCAGCGATTCGGGCAACACATCGAAGGCATCGCGTCGCGCCAGCCACAGATAACTGTCGGCTTTGCGCAGGCTGGCGTAGACGAAACATGGCATGGCGGTACCCGCGGGAAATGCGTGAAGGGGCGGCGCCCCGGAGCATTCGTGAGGGTAACAGGAGCACGACCCGACGGCGCCGATGCGGCGCAACCGGTTCAACCTCGCTTCAACATCAACCCCAGCATGCGTCGGAAGCGCGCGCCATACGGCGGATTCAGCAGCCCGGCGCCGTTGAAGCGGGCCTGCCGGAAGACCGGCTTCAGGTGCGAGAACGTGCGGAAGCCGGCTTCACCGTGATAACCGCCCATGCCGGATGCGCCGACGCCGCCGAAGGGCAGGCCGTGCTGGGCGATGTGGTACAGCGTGTCGTTGACACTGACGCCGCCGGCGTGGGTTTGCGCCAGCACCCGGTCGACGTTGGCCGGATCCTGCTCGAACACGTACAGCGCCAGCGGATGCGCGCGCGCACCGACATAGGCGATCGCCTGCTCCAGCGTGTCGTAGGGCACCAGCGGCAACAGCGGGCCGAAGATCTCCTCGCGCATCACCGCCATGTCGTCGCTCACCCCGCTCAACAATTGCGGCGGCAGCAAGCGGCGGGTCGAATCTTCCGCGGCGTCGCCCAGCGGATGCACGCTTGCGCCCGCAGCCAGCGCGCTGTCGCGCAAACCGACCAGGCGCTGGTACTGACGGTCGGAAACGATGCTGGCGTATTGCGTGCTTTGCGCCAGTTGCGGATACATGCGCGTCATCGTGCTGCCCGCGAGATCGATGAACTCCGCCACGCGCGCGCGCGGCAGCAGCACGTAATCCGGCGCGATGCAGGTCTGCCCGGCGTTGACCAGCTTGCCGAACACGATGCGTTCCACCGCGTGCTCGAAGCGCGCGCCGGGGCCGATGATCGCCGGCGACTTGCCGCCAAGTTCCAGCGTCACCGGGGTGAGGTTGGCGGCCGCCGCGCGCATCACGTGATGGCCGACCGTGGTGGAGCCGGTGAACAGCAGATGGTCGAACGGCAGCGCCGAGAAGGCCTGCGCCACGTCGGCATCGCCGTTCACCACCACTACTTCGTCGGACCGAAAATACTTCGCCACCTGCTCGGCAAAGAGCGCCGAGAAGCGCGGCGTAAACTCGCTCATCTTCAGCATCGCGCGATTGCCGGCGACCAGTGCGTCGACCAGCGGACCGACGGCCAGGTACAACGGGTAGTTCCACGGCACGATGATGCCGACCACGCCGCGCGGCTGCGGCCGCAATTCGGTGCGCGCGGGCAGGAACAGCAGGTCGGCCAGGCGCCGGCGCGGTTTCATCCAGCGCCGGCCGTGGCCGAGCGCGTGGCGGATCGCCGACAGGCTGGGGAAAATCTCCAGCAGGTCGGTTTCCTCGCGCGGGCGACAACCGAAGTCGGCGTTGATCGCCGTGGCGAACGCTTCGCGCTGTTCGCGCAGCATTTTTTCCAGCTGGCGCAATCTGGCTGCACGTGTAGCCCAGTCCGGCATCGGCTGAGCCTGCTGGGCAGCGCGCAACGACTGCAGGTGCTGGCTGAGATCGGATGCGGAATCGGTCATCGAAGCTACTCGTGTAAAGGTGTGCAGCATGCGCTCATGCGGTCGGCGTCAGAACTTGGCGCGCAGCTCGACACCCCACATGCGTGGTGGCGTGATGTTCGCGTAAGCCGAGCCGAGCGGAGCGGCCGTATTGTCGACGCCGGTGACGTAGCGTTTGTCGAGCAGATTGGTGACGAAGACGCCGACACCCCACTGCTCGCCCGGTGCGTTCCAGTCCAGTCGCATGTCGACGCTCTGCTGGGAAGTACCCACGGGAAAGTTGGGACTGACCTGGCAGGTGCCCTGAAACCCGGAACCGCTGTTGCAGCGCGTCTTGCCGCGAAAGCCGTAGGCGGCGTCGTAGACCAGGCTGCCGTTGAATACATTCGGCAGGGTATAGCTGAGGGTAGCGGCACCGGAGAAGAAGGGCGTACCGGTCGGTTGACCGGACACGTTCTTGCCGTCGGTGGAGATGTAATGCGTGTAGGTCGAATCGATATAGGCACCATTGAGGCCCAGCCGCAGATCGTCAAACGGTATCCACTGCAGCTCGGCCTCCAGCCCATGGGCGTGCTGGTCGCTGGTGGTTATCACGTATTCCGGAACGCCGTTGGTACCTGCTGGTGCCGGCTGCAACGACAGTCCTTGCAGGTTGTCGTAGGTGTAGTAGTAGCCGGTCACATTGAACAACAGGTGCTGGTCTGGGAACACGGTCTTGACGCCAGCTTCGTAGTTGGTGACGTGCTCCGGCGCGTAGGTTCCGCCAACTTGCTGGAAGTTGAAACCGCCAGCCTGGTAGCCCCTCGTCACGGAACCATAGGCCATCACGTTCGGGGTGAAGTGGTAGTCCAGCACTACGCGCGGGCTGACGTTGCGCCAGTTGCTGCTCCTTTGCGTGGATACCCCGATTGGACCGGCGGTGTCGGGGGTGAAGATCAGGTTTTGCCCGAACTCGGGGAGCACAAGATCATCGAAAAGCGGATTGCCTGACGGCGGCAGCGTGGCCAGGATCGCATCGAGCTGTGGCGCGTGGCGCCGTGGAATCAGCCAGCTGTATCGCTTCTGGTCGAGGGTGAAACGCACGCCCGTGGTGAGGTTCAGCTTGTCGTTGAGGTGCCAGATCACGTCGCCATAGGCGGCGTACGAGGTGATGGTCTGGCCATTGTTGACCTGTTCGGTCCACGGGTTGCCGAGCAGGGAGGCCAGCTGCGGCATGGTTGGAATGAGGCTGTCGACCAGTGGCCACCCCACCTGGCTGGCGAAATTGTTGAGGATCAGCGTGGTCACGGAGTTGGTGTTGACGCCGACCTGGCTGATTTGATGCGACTTCTCCAGATAGAAACTGGTGCCGGCGACCCAGTCGATCAGGTCGGTGTTGCCGGATAGCTTGAACTCCTGGTACCAGCTGTTGTTGTGCTCCTTGTTGGCTGTATGGAGATAGGTGCTGTCGTTGTTGGTGCCGTCGTAGTCGCCCAGGTTGAAGGTGTCGAAGTTGCGCCACGCCGTGGTGGACGTGAAGTCACCCCAGCTGAAGGTATGGTCGACGGTCAGAGTGGCGCCATCGAAACGGCGCGTTTCGGCCCCGCCGACGGCGTCGTTGTACAGCGGCGAATGCAACGGATTGACGTAGGTCGCCGGATCGGCGGGGTAGGGCGGTATCGTCATGCTGTTCAGCGGTGCCGGGAGCCGCGTGTAGCTCGACGGCGGAATCAGCCCGAATGCCGGATGCGGCGCCTGCTTGAGTTTCTCGTGGTCCCAGGCCAGCAGCACCCGCGTGTCTGGTGTGATGTTCCAGCGATATACGGCTCGCGTGCCCCAGTCGTCGTTGCCGCCGTAGTGCCTGCCGGTGGCGGCATCCTTGACCCAGCCGTCGCTCTGGTTATCCAGCACGCTCACGCGCAGCGCCATGTCCTGGTTCAGCGGGATGTTGAGCAACGCGTCGCCGTAGCGCGAGCCGTAATTGCCATAACGCAGCGTGCCCTTGGCCTCGAACTTGTCGCTTGGCTCATTGGTAATGATCGAGATCGCACCGCCCGCGGAGTTGCGACCGAACAAAGTGCCTTGCGGACCTTTCAGCACCTCGATCCGTGCGATGTCGTTGAATGCCAGCAGCGAACCGCCGGTACGTGCGGCGTAGACGCCATCCACATAGACACCGACCGCGGATTCCGTGCCGGCACCGAACCCGCTGCCACCGATGCCGCGCAGTTCATAGGATGGCTGGGTCGGTTGGTCGGCGCTGACCACCAGACCGGGCACGAAGATGTCCATCTTGCTGATGTCGGTGGCGGCCAGCGTCTGCACCTGCTTCGCGGTGATGATCTGCAGCGGGATCGGCACCGCCTGCACCTCTTGCGAGCGGCTCTGCGCCGTCACCGTCACGTTGCCGAGCAGTTTCGCCTCGGCGGCCTTGGCCTTGCTGTCGGCTGCCTGGTCGGGCGGGGTGGCCGTGCCGCCGGTGGCGGCATCCTGCGCAGCAGGGTCGGCGCCGAACGCCAGTGACGGGCTGCACAACAACAGCAGCGTGCTGCCGCCGAACAGCAGTCGGCGTAGGCTGATCGAGAGTGGACGTTGACGCATGCTCATTCGGTGCTCTCCCCTTGCATCGGATCGCGCGGCTGCGGGCAGCCGCGCACAGGTGTCATGTATGGAATCAATGGATCGCCACGCAGCTCCCCGGCTGCGCCGCGATCCACGCCTTGATCAATGCCACGCCTTCGCGGTGCACGGTGCTGCGGCCGAGCTCGGGCATCATCACGCCCGGTTCCTTCGAGGCCAGCCGGTACGGCAGGATCGATTCGTCCGGTTGGCCCGGCACGATGTCGAAGAAGTGGTCGCCGGTGCCCCGGCCGGCCGCGGTCGGCGGCTTGCAGATGCCCAGGTGGCGGTCTTCCGGCGTGGCGTAGTCGAGCGTGAGCCCGGTGGTGTTGGCCGCGCCGTTGCCGTTGTGGCAGTGGCCGCAGTTGATGTCGAGGTAGGCGCGCGCACGTGCATCGAGCGGGGCGTGGCTGTCTGCCCAGTTCACATCGCGCGGTACCTGGTCCAGGGCCGGCAGGCCGCTGAGATAACCGAGTTTCACCAGGTGTTCGAGCTGGTTCGCGTTGCCGTCGGCGTAGTGGTAGTCCTTGTTGATGTGGCGTGCCTTTGGTCCGATCGGATGGATCTGGCGGTCGACCCAGTCCTGCGCGTGGCAGCTTTTGCACTGGCTCTCGTCGGGCACCACGTAATTGAAATCCTCGCGGGCGGACTGTCCGGCGACGGGTTTGTCATCAAGCAGGGTCAGCGGCAGCACCGCGCCGGTGCGCGCCAGGGTGGCTTCGGTTTGTGCCTCGTTCCACACATAGGGGATCGCCGCCCAGCCGTCCTTGCGGTGGACCAGGATGCGCGTCTCGACCAGGTGCACCTTCGCCATGTCCAGCCCTTGCCCGGCGAAGTCGTGCGAATAGTCGTCGGTGCGGGTCACGTCGGTGGTCTTGTCGCCGGCACGTGGGTAGTAAAACGTCTTGCTGATCACGGTACCGACCGGGAGGTCGAACGTGTCGGTAGGGTGGTACTTCGCCGACTTGCCTTTCGGCATCCAGATCGTGCGCAGTTTGTGCGCGTAGTCGGTGAACAGCGGCGTGTTGAGATCGTACGGCACCACGCCGTCGTTGAGCTGCAGCTTGCCGCCATGCACCTCGACCACGTGCCAGTCGCTGAGTTTGGGCGGGCGACCGTCGGCGTGGAACGCCACCGGCGGCATGCCGCGCTGGCAGCTGGCCAGCAGCAACAGGATCAACAGCGGCCCCACCCGTTTCACCCGCGACATCGGTAACCCAACCCTCATGCTTTCGGTTCCGGATCGAGCACCACCGACGGCAGTTTCGGCAGCGTGCACTGGTACGGTTTCATGTCGGTGGTGGGGTTCTTGTAGTCATGCGGGCCGTCGGCATTGATCACGCCGCTGACATCCTGGATGCAGATGCGGTCCGCCGCCGGCGGCATGCCGTCGACCAGGCTTTTCGGATCGACGTAGCCATCCCACAGCACGTCCGGAAAGTGACCGGTCAAGCCGTACATCGCGGTCTTCAGGGTTTTCAGCTTGATGCCATCGGGTGAATCGCCGCCGCCCTTGATCCGGTTGCCGTAGATGAAGATGCCCTTCGGGTACGGGTTGTAGTTCGGCGCCACGCCGCGGGTGTTGTAGTAGTTGGTCGAGAAGTAGCTGGAGATGATCACGTTCGCCGTCTTGTGGTCAGCGATGTCGTTGTCGAAGATCTCCACCTTGTCGTTGGAGTTCACCACCATGCCGGAGCCGGCCGGCACGCTGGCCACCGCGGCGCCCTTGGCGGCGAAATTGTCGGTGTTGTTCGCGTACACCTTGTTCTTGAACACGCGCGTGCTGTGACCTTCCTGCGACAGGTTCGGCATGTTGAACACCAGGATGCCGCCGGTGTTGTTGGTGGCGGTGTTGCCGTAGACATCGGCGTCCACCGAGTTCTCGATCTCGATGCCGGCCACGTTGTACTCGGCGCGGTTGTTGCGCACGATGATGTTGTGTGACTGGCCGACGTAGATGCCCGCATCGGAGGCGCCGATCACCACGGAGTTCTCGATCAGCACGTTCTGTGTCTTGACCGGATACAGGCCATAGGCGCCGTTGGTGGTCTTCGGCCCGCCGGTCCATTCGATGCGCACGCCGCGGATGGTGATGTTCTTGCCCTGGTTGATCTTCAGCGCGTCGCCCTTGGTGTCCTCCAGCGCCAGGTTCTCGATGGTGAAGTCGCTGGCATTCACCAGCAGGCCTTCGGGGCCCACCACCTGGCCCTTGAACGAGAGCACGGTCTTGTCCATGCCGGCGCCCTTGATGGTGACGCCATCGGTGCGCAGGCTCAGGCCACGCCTGAGCGTGTAGTGGCCAGCCGGAATGTCGATCACGCTGCCGGGTTTGGCGTCCAGCAACTGCTCCTGCAGTTTCGCCTCGAAGCTGGCGTCGGTGGTGTTTTGCGGTGCCGGCTCGTGGTTGCCACAGCCGGCAAGAGCCGCGCCGAGCGCGACGGAAAGGAACAGCTTGCGCATGGTCGTTGAACTCCCCATTCGAACGAAACCTTCGGAATGGCCCCACTGTTGCGCAATCCGCCGGGAAGGGGGAGGGCAAAACGGCCAAGGCATGGGGGTCAAATCGGCCAAAAGCCGATTTACGTCTTCACGATGCGGTGCGGCGGGCATCTTGTGGCGGCATGCCGGTCCAGCGCTTGAACGCGCGGCGGAACTCGCGCGGGTCGCTGAAGCCGACCTCGCTGCCGATCTGGGCGACGCTCAACGTACCGGTCTGCAACAACTGCAGGGCGCGTTCGGCGCGCACGCGGTCATGGATTTCGCGGAAGATGCGTCCGCTCTCGGCCAGCTTGCGGCGCAGCGAGCGTTCGCTGAGGTTGAGCGTGCGCGCCACGTCGTTGAGCTTCGGCTGTTGCGCCAGTTGGCTGCGCAGCAAGCGTTCCACGGCGGCGACGATTTCCTGGTGCGGCTCGCCGCCGTCCGGCGTGCGCTGCTGCGCGCACAGCGCCAGTGCCTGCTTCGCGGTGAGCGGGTTGTAGCCGGGCAGGGGCCGCGCCAGCCACTGAGTGTCAATCAGCAATCGGTTCTGCGTGGCGCCGAAGCGGATCTCGCAACCGAACAACGCGGCGTATTCGTCGGCGTACGCCGGTCGCGGATAAGCGAACTCGACCCGCACCGGGTGCAGCGCCGGTCCGACCAGTTCGCGCGCGGTCATCAGGCAGCTGGCGAACAATTCCTCGCAGAAAAACGGCAGCAGCTCGGTATCGCCAAAACGCGGCCACGCCACCAGCGCCACCTCGCGCTCGCTGAGCGGCTCGATGTTGAGGTCGAGCAGGCAGCCGCAGATCTTGTGGTGGGCGATACCCGCGAACATCGCGTCCCCGAGCGTGCGCGAGGTCATCATCGCCAGGCCGAGCAGGCCGAAGCCGCCGATGGTGCCCTCGCGGCCGATGCGCAGGCCGGCGTCGGGCACGTCCAGCGCCTGCAGCGCACGGCGCACGAACGTATGGGCCTGGCGATAGGACACCCGCAGCGCCGGATCGGCAACCTGCACGCGGCTGAGCGCGAGGCCGGCGAACCACGGCCGGCTGTCGATGCCGCGCGCATCGGCGAGCTGCATCAAGTACAGCAGTTTGTTCGGCGGAAATTCCGCGGCGGTGTAGCGCGGGTCGTCGCTCGCCAAGGACGGCCCGGTACCGTATGACAGATCGATCATGCTGGCGGGACGTGCCATGCGAGTGCTCCGACGAGGGCCTGCTGGCGCAAGCCAGCGAAGAAGTCATTTCTATAGCATGGGTGCCTGCCGCGCCGTTTGCGCGCCGCACAACGTTTCCGCCACAAACGGCAGGAGCGGGATCTGGGCCGGCACGATGCCGATCGGCGCGAAGTGAACTGGCCAGCTATCGCCGCACGACGGCGCCGGTGGCTGCGTGTGGAGCGTGACTGCACAGGAGAGACGTAAAAGAAACGGCACCCGCATGGAAGCGGGTGCCGGGTAAGCGGCCTTGGGCTAGCGGGTCAGTGCCAATGGTTTCCGTCGTGATCATGGTCATGGTCATGGTCGTGATCATGATCGTGGCGATGATCGGGGCCGTCGTGGCGCACGACCCGGCCATGATCGCGCGGCGGCACCACCAGGCAGCCACTGAGCGACAGCGTGCCTGTCAGCAGGCTGGCGGCGATGAGGATGGTGGACATGAATCGGCGCATGGGCTTCTCCTTAGCTACGGTGTGCAAGAAGTAGCACGCGACCCATCGCATTGCCGTCCATGCGGCCGTTCGCCGACGGGCTGCGTTCATCCGCCGATGGGTTGTCGTTCAGCCGGATGAAGCCCGCCTGAGGAAATCGACCGGATTCCTCTCCAGTGAAAGGAACCCGGTCTGCGATTACTCGCCGATCGTCAGCAGCGAGGCATTGCCGCCGGCCGCCGTGGTGTTGATCGTGAGTGTGCGCTCGCCGGCAAAGCGCAGCAGATAATGCGGGCCACCCGCCTTGGGGCCGGTGCCGGACAGGTTCTCGCCACCGAAAGGCTGCACGCCGACCACCGCGCCGATCTGGTTGCGGTTGACGTAGCAATTGCCGACGCGCGCATGGCTGGCGATGTATTCCACGGTGTCGTCGATGCGGCTGTGGATGCCGAGCGTGAGGCCGTAGCCGGTGGCGTTGATCTGGTCGACCACCTGGGCCAGCTCGCTGCCCTTCCAGCGGATGATGTGCAGCACCGGGCCGAACACTTCGCGGGTGAGCGTAGCCAGCGAGCGGATTTCATAGGCGCGCGGGGCAAAGAAGGTGCCGTGGGCGGTAAGCGCCGGATCGAGCGTCACCTCGCCGATTTTTTTCGCTTCCTTGTCCATGCGCGCGGCGTGGTCGACCAGGATCTTCAGCGCGTCTTCGTCGATCACCGGACCGACGTCGGTGGACAGCTGGCCCGGGTCGCCAACCTTCAATTCGGCCATCGCGCCGGTGAGCATCGCGCAGACCTTGTCGGCGATGTCTTCCTGCACGAACAGCACGCGCGCCGCCGAGCAGCGCTGGCCGGCGGACTGGAACGCCGAGGCGATCACGTCCTTGACGATCTGCTCGGGCAGGGCGGAGGAGTCGGCGATCATGGCGTTCTGGCCGCCGGTTTCGGCGATCAGCGCGGCGATCGGTGCGTTGCGTGCGGCCAGCGCACGGTTGATCGCCCACGCCGTGTCGGTGGACCCGGTGAAGGCCACGCCGGCCACGCGCGGATCCCTGGTCAGCGCCGCGCCGACGACGGCGCCATCGCCCGGCAGATACTGCAGCACGTCGAGGGGTATGCCGGCGTCATGCAGCAACTTGATCGCGGCATGGCCGATCAACGACGTCTGTTCAGCCGGCTTGGCGATCACGCTGTTGCCGGCGGCCAGCGCGGCGCTGACCTGGCCCATGAAGATCGCCAGCGGGAAATTCCACGGGCTGATGCAGACGAACACGCCGCGGCCGTTGAGGAACAGTTGATTGCTCTCGCCGGTCGGGCCGGGCAGTTGCTCGGGCTGGCCGAACAGGCGCCGTGCCATGGCGGCGTAGTAGCGCAGGAAATCGGCTGCTTCGCGGATCTCGGCGATGGCATCGGGGAGGCTCTTGCCGGCTTCGCGCACGCACAGGGCGATGAACTCGCCACGGCGGGCTTCGAGCTGCTCGGCGGCGTGTTCCAGGATCGCGGCGCGGCTGGCGGCGGGCAGGCGGTCCCAGTTGGCCTGGGCGGCGACGGCGTTGGCCAGTGCCTTCTCGACGGTGGCGCTGTCCGCGCTGGTGTAGCTGCCGATGGTCTGGCGGCGATCGGCCGGGTTGGTGACGGCGGTGGCGGCTGAAGCCGCTGCCACAGTCGCGCCCGGGACCAGCGGGGCGGCGGTCCATGGGCCGGCGTGCGCGTTGACTGCGTCGGCCATGGCTTTCAGTTCGTTGTCGTTGGAGAAGTTGACGCCCATGGAATTCTTCCTGGATACAAAATTTGGACTCTGCGCAGGCGCAGCATTCTCACCGTAAAGATTGACCGGCAGCGGGATGCGTGGGTGCGGAAGCGAAGCAAAGGCGCGCACCGTCTCGCACGGGTCGGCGACCAGCTCACGCACGGGCAGCGACTCGTCGACCACGCGGTTGACGAAGCTGGTGTTGGCGCCGTTCTCGAGCAGGCGGCGCACCAGGTACGGCAGCAGGTCCTCGTGCGTGCCGACGGGTGCATAGACGCGGCACGGCACATTCAGGTTTTGCGGGCCGATCACCTCGGCGTACAGATCGGTGCCCATGCCGTGCAGACGCTGGTACTCGTATGGCCGGCCCTGGGCGAGGTGATGCACGGCGGCGATCGAGTGCGCGTTGTGGGTGGCGAACTGCGGATAGATCAGCTCCACCCCCGCGCCGAACAGCTTGCGTGCGCAGGCCAGGTACGACACGTCGGTATTCGGCTTGCGCGTGTACACCGGGTAGCCGGCCAGGCCGCTTTCCTGCGCGCGCTTGACCTCGGCATCCCAGTACGCGCCCTTGACCAGGCGCACGTACCAGCGACGATTTGCCGCACGCGCGGTTTCGATCAGCCAGTCGATCACGAACGGCGTGCGCTTGGCGTACGCCTGCACCACGATGCCGAGGCCGTTCCAGCCCTGCAGCGAGGGATGCGAAAAAACGTCGCCGAGGATGTCCAGCGACAGTTCCAGCCGATCGGCTTCCTCGGCATCGACCGACAGCGCAATGCCGTGCTTCATCGCCAGTTGCGACAATTCCAGCAGCTTCTCGGTGAGCTGGCGGCGGGCCAGCTCGCGCTTGGCCACCTCGTAGCGCGGATGCAGCGCCGACAGTTTCACCGAGATCGACGGCGCGTCGGTGTGGTTGGCGAACGGCCCGCGCGCACCGATGGCGGCAATCGCGTCGCGGTAATCCTGCTGGTAGCGTTCGGCCGTTTCGCCGGTCAGCGCGGACTCGCCCAGCATGTCGTAGGAGTAGCGGTACACCGCGTATTCCTTCTTTGCGCAGCGGTCCAGCGCTTCCTCGATCGTGCGGCCCATCACGAACTGGTGGCCCATGATGCGCATCGCCTGGCGCACGGCGAGGCGGATTGCCGGCTCGCCGGCGCGGCCGACCAGCCGCTTCAGCGCGCCAGTGAAGTCGTGGCGGGTATCTTCGGCCAGGTTCACCAGGTGGCCGGTCAGCATCAGGCCCCAGGTCGAGGCGTTGACGAACACCGACTCGCTCTGGCCCAGGTGTTTCTTCCAGTTGGCTTCGCCGAGCTTGTCGCGAATCAGCTTGTCAGCGGTGGCCTTGTCGGGGATGCGCAGCAGTGCCTCGGCCACGCACATCAACAGCACGCCTTCCTCGGAGGAAAGGTCGTATTGGCGCATGAAGGATTCGACCGCGCTCTGGTCCTTGGCGCGGGTGCGCACGCGCGACACCAGACCGGCGGCGAGATCGATCACTTGTTCGCGCTCGACCGGCGGCAAGGTCGCCTGGGCAAGCAGGTCGTTGACGGCTTCGGTTTCGTCACGCAGCCAGGCGGCGGTGATCCGCGCGCGCGCAGGCGTGTTCTCGACGGGGAGTTCGGGGCTGAGGATGGGTAGGGTCACGGGCTTGTCGGAGGATCCGCCGCTGCGGAGGGAAGCGCGGGATTGTACGCTTGGACGCTCGGGATGGGGGTGGGCCGACCGTGCCGTCGGGCCACGGCGGCGGGTCATCCGGACCGTTCGTTCGCGCCGCCGCCAGGTCATCTGCGGGCCTCTTTCGCCGGGCCGATCAGGATCGGCCCGATGCGACATTCTTGCCCGCTGCCTCGCCGCGGCCTATCATTCCGGGGTTCCAGGCACGCCGGATCCCCATGATCGTGCTTCGACCAGCTACCGCCGGCTTGCCGTGCGTGACGATGTGGCTCAAGCCCAATCGCGCGCTCAGCCGGCGCGGTTTGCGTCGATTGATCATGATTCTGGTGGCACTGGTGCTGATGACGGCAGGACTGGGTGCGTGGCAGGGGAATGTGTTTGCTCCGCTGTTCGCCCTGGTCGAATCCGCCGCCGTGGCCCTCGCCTTGAGCGTGGCCTGGCGGGCCGGCGACCGCAGTGAACGCATCACCCTCGACGCCGCGTCGCTGGAGGTGCAGTTCCTGCCAGGCCGGCGCCGCATGCACTTCCAGTCGTATTGGGTGCGCGTGCTGCTGGAGCCGGGTGACGGGCGTCACCGCCTGTTGCTGTCATCGCACGGGCGCATGCTGGAGATCGGCGTTTTCCTGGCGGATCAGGAACGCGTCGAGCTGTCGAAGAAACTCATGGTGTTGCTGGCCGATTTCAATGGGCAGCCACGCAGGTAGGTTCAACAAAGGTGCAAGACATGACATCTGGCGGCATCAGGCGATCATTCACGGCAGCGGCGTCCCTCGCCCTTGCGTCGTTCGGCAGCGTGGCCCTGGCCGCTCCCGGTCCGTGGCAGCTGAACATGGAGCGCGGCGACAGCACCTGGTCGCAGGTGCCCTACCACCTGAACAATATTTCGCTCGGCGTCTGCACGGTGATTGGCGTGCTGGTGTTCGGTGCGATGTTCGTGGCCATGTTCCGCTTCCGCAAATCGCGTGGTGCGGTCGCCGAGAAGTGGTCGCACAACACCATGGTGGAAGTAGTCTGGACCACGATCCCGGTGGTCATCCTGGTGGTGCTGGCATGGCTGGCCACCGGCGGCCTGACCAGCTGGGCCGATACCACCGGCTCGCAGATGACCGTCAAGGTCACCGGCTACCAGTGGAAGTGGCGCTACGACTACGTCGAATACATGGGCAAGCCGATCAACAAGCTCGGCTTCATGTCCAAGCTGGACGACCAAAGCAACCAGACCCGCGAGCTCGGTTCGGGCATGGATCCGTATGCGGTCAAGGTCGGCGACGAAAGCACCTACCTGCTGAATGTCGACAAGCCCCTGGTGGTGCCGGTCGACACCAAGATCCGTTTCGTGATCACCAGCGGCGACGTGATCCACTCTTGGTGGGTGCCGGCAACCGGCTGGAAGATCGACGCGATCCCCGGAATCATCAACGCCGCCTGGGCCAACTTCAAGACGCCGGGTACCTACCGCGGCCAGTGCGCCGAGCTGTGCGGCCAGGATCACGGCTTCATGCCGATCGTGGTGGAGGTCAAGTCCAAGGCAGACTTCGCCACGTGGCTGGCCGGACAGGAAGCCAAGTCCGCCGCGCCCGCCGCGGCACCTGCCGCAGCATCCAGCGCCGCCACGCCGCAACAGACCACCCAGATCGCACCGGCATCGGCTGTCGTCGCCAAGCAGGGCTGACGCGCCGTCGTTCCGGTACACGTTTTTTCACGCAGTCGCATTCAATATTTCAGGTTAGAGGTGCAAGGCCATGTCCTACGCAGCCACCCATGATCATCACGATGATCACCACGGCGCGCCGAAAGGTTTCTTCCAGCGCTGGTGCATGTCCACCAACCACAAGGACATCGGCACGCTGTATCTGATCTTCGCGCTGACGATGTTCTTCATCGGCGGCAGCTTCGCGATGCTGATCCGTGCCGAGCTGTTCAAGCCGGGCATGCAGTTGATGCAGCCGTACTTCTTCAACCAGCTGACCACGATGCATGCGCTGGTGATGATCTTCGGCGCGATCATGCCGGCCTTCGTCGGCCTCGGTAACTGGATGATCCCGCTGATGGTCGGCGCGCCGGACATGGCGTTGCCGCGCATGAACAACCTGTCGTTCTGGATCCTGCCGTTCGCCTTCATCCTGATGCTGTCCACCCTGTTCATGCCCGGCGGCGGCCCGTCCGGCGGCTGGACCATGTATCCGCCGCTGTCGCTGCAGAGCGATTCGCTGGCCTACGTGGTGTTCGCGATCCATCTGATGGGCATCAGCTCGATCATGGGCGCGATCAACATCATCGCCACCATCCTCAACATGCGCGCGCCCGGCATGGAGCTGCTGAAGATGCCGGTGTTCGTGTGGAGCTGGCTGATCACGGCGTTCCTGCTGATCGCGGTGATGCCGGTGCTCGCCGGTGCGGTGACCATGCTGCTGACCGACAAGTACTTCGGCACCAATTTCTTCAACCCGGGCGGCGGCGGCGACCCCGTCCTGTATCAGCACATCTTCTGGTTCTTCGGGCATCCCGAGGTCTACATCATGATCCTGCCCGCGTTCGGGATCATTTCGGAGATCGTGCCGACCTTCGCGCGCAAGCCGATCTTCGGCTACAAGGCGATGGTGTTCGCCATTGCTTCGATCGCGTTCCTGTCATTCATCGTGTGGGCGCACCACATGTTCGCGGTGGGCCTGCCGCTGGGTGCCGAGATCTTCTTCATGTACGCCACCATGCTGATCGCGGTGCCGACCGGCGTGAAGGTGTTCAACTGGGTCGCCACGATGTGGGGCGGCTCGATGACGTTCGAGACGCCGATGCTGTTCGCGATCGCGTTCATCATCCTGTTCACCATCGGCGGCTTCTCCGGCTTGATGCTGGCGCTGGTACCGGCCGACTTCCAGTATCACGACACCTATTTCGTGGTGGCGCATTTCCACTACGTGCTGGTGACTGGCGCACTGTTCGCGATCATCGCCTCGGCCTATTACTGGATGCCGAAGTGGACCGGCAACATGTACAGCGAGTTCTGGGGCAAGGTGCATTTCTGGAACAGCGTGATCTGGGTCAACGTGCTGTTCTTCCCGCAGCACTTCCTGGGCCTGGCTGGCATGCCGCGCCGCATCCCGGATTACAACGTGGCATTCGCCAACTTCAACATGATCAGCTCGATCGGCGGCTTCCTGTTCGGCGCCACCCAGCTGATCTTCATCGGCGTGCTGATCCACTGCGTGTTCTTCTCCAAGAAGAAGGCCACCGATCGCGTGTGGGAAGGTGCCAAGGGCCTGGAGTGGACGGTGCCGTCGCCAGCGCCGCACCACACCTTCGAAGTGCCGCCGGTGATCCATGACGACGAACTGGCCCACGGTCACGTGAACGATTAACCATGGCTGCAACACCCCCGGCTGCAGAGCCGGGACGTTGCACGAGACGAATCGAGATGACCCAGCAGACAACGCATCACCCGGCCGAACACAGCGGCGACGATCGTCGCAAGGGCGTGCGGCGCACCGTGACGGTGCTGGTCGTGATCGTGGCGTTCTTTTTCCTGATCTCGTTCGTGCAGATAGTGTTGATGAAATAGCTACACCGCGATCGCTACATGTTTATCCAGCCGATCGGGTGTCGACGATCGGAATGCAGTTCCCCGGGCAGCATGACGGGGCAAAAGTCATCAAGAGAAATCCACGGGGTTAGACCATGGGTCAGCAGCACGACGCTTATTTTGTTCCGGCCAAGAGCTACTGGCCGTTCGTGGCCGCAGTGGTCATGTTCACCACCGTGTTCGGTGCAGCGCACTGGCTGAACGCGGAACCCGGTGACTCCGGCTTCGGCAAGACCGTGCTGACCGTCGGCGTGATCGGCGTGCTGGGCATGTTCTTCGGCTGGTTCCGCTCGGTGATCAACGAATCGCTGGCTGGCGACTACAACCACCAGGTCGACACCTCGTTCCGCATGGGCATGATGTGGTTCATCTTCTCCGAGGTGATGTTCTTCGGCGCGTTCTTCGGTGCGCTGTTCTACATCCGCATGTTCTCCGTGCCGTGGCTCGGTGGCCACGGCCACGGTACGCTGACCCACGAGTTCCTGTGGAGCGACTACGCCGCATCCTGGGGTGCCAGTGCCGGCAATGGTCCGGAACATATCGGTGGCTCGTTCAGCACGGTGCCGGCGTGGGGCCTGCCGCTGCTGAATACGCTGATCCTGCTCACTTCCAGCGTCACTGTGACGATCGCGCACCATGCATTGCGTGCCGGCCACCGCGGCAAGATCCTGCTGTTCCTCGGCCTGACCGTGCTGCTCGGCGCCACCTTCCTGTACTTCCAGGCGCACGAGTACATGGAAGCGTACAGGGAGCTCAATCTGACCCTGCACAGCGGTGTCTACGGCTCGACCTTCTTCCTGCTGACCGGCTTCCACGGCCTGCACGTGACCCTGGGTACGATCATGCTGGCGGTGATCTGGCTGCGCGTGCTGAAGGGTCATTTCAACAAAGAGCACCACTTCGGCTTCGAGGCGGTGGCGTGGTACTGGCATTTCGTCGACGTGGTCTGGCTTGGCCTGTTCATGTTCGTCTATATACTTTGACGCAAGGCTCGTAGCGCCGAGCGCCAACAAAAAGCCCGCCGATGGCGGGCTTTTTGTTGCGTGGCATGTTGGGGGCCGCGCGCGATTTGTCGCGGCCGGAGCAGCGCTCCGACGCAGCCGTTACAATTACTGGCCGACGTCGTGCGGGTGCAGCCATCCCATCCAGATGCCGAGCGCGACCATGCCGATAAGCAGCAGCGACAGGCCGATGCGACGGGTCAGTGCCCACACCGTGCGTTTGTCATCGTCCTTGTCGGTCATCATGAAGTACAGCGCCTGGCCGAGGCTGAAGATCACCACCAGCAGCACCACGACCAGCGCACATTTATAGACGGTTTCCACGTGATTGATCCGATCCATTTCGACATGGTCAGTATAACGGCCGACGACAGGTGCTTCGCGTGAGCGGATTTCGCCGTCCGTCGTGGTGGGCTATGCTGCTGACGGTGGTCGCAGCCTTGCTGTTCATACGTTTGGGGATCTGGCAGCTGCATCGTGCCGACTTCAAGGAAGCACTTCTGCGGCGGTATGCCGCATCGTCGTCGGCACCGTGGCAGGACTTCGCCAAGGTGGCCGAAACGCCTCCTGCCGATGCCTTTCCGCGCGTGCAGGTCCGCGGCCGTTACCTGACCGACCGGTTGTACCTGCTGGACAACCCCAAGCATGACGGTCGTGGTGGCGTGGAGGTGTTTGCACCGTTCGAACTGCATGGCCACGCGCCGCTATTGCTGGTGGACCTGGGCTTCCTGCCGGGCAACGGCAATGGCAAGGCGCCGCAGCTGTCGCCGTTGCCGGCCACCGACATCCAGTTGCAGGGCATGTATGTGCCGCCGCCACCGGTGGGTTTCGAGATGGGCGGCAATGCGCTGGCGCGGCAGACGCACTGGCCGAAGAACAGCATTTTCATGGATCCGGCGGAGATCGCCAGAGACCTCGGTCGCCCGCTGTATCCGCGGATGCTGGCGCTGGACGCCGATCCGGCCTCGATCTACGTACGCGAACACACGCTCGATTTTTCCTCGATGCCACCGGCGCGGCACCGCGCCTATGCGTTCCAGTGGTTCAGCTTCGCGCTCGCCGCGGTGGTGATGCTGCTGGTGCTGCATCGCAAGCGCAAACCGCGCCCATCCTGATTCCACGAACCCGATGACGTCCGATGAACGAAGTTGATCCCGCTGCGCTGCGTAAAAGCCGAAGGTTCCTGCTGTTGATCGCGCTGGTGTTCGCCGCGCCGATGATCGTTGCCGGCCTGCTCAGCTGGAGCGGCTGGCAGCCGGGCGTGAAAGGCAATGGCCATCCGATCCTGCCGCAGCGCAACTTCGCTGCCGAGAAGCTGCAGGTGCAACTGGATAACGGCACCACCTGGCCCTGGCGCGACAGCAAACCGCGACTCACCCTGATCGCCCTGGCCGGACCGGACTGCGCCGCGCGATGCTTCGAGACGCTGACCGGCATGGCCAAGGCGCGCGTCATGCTCAACCGCAATCAGTCGCGTCTGCGCCTGCTCTACGTCGGCGCGCCGCCGGCCGATCCGGGTCGACGCACTGCCATGCAGGCGTACTGGACACCCGGCCGTGACGTCGACGGCAAGCTGGCCGCCTACGTGCCGCCGACGCCGGACAGCGTCAGCGCCGTGCTGGTGGAATCCAACGGCACCGCGCTATCGCTGTATCCGGCGGGCTTCGAGGTTCCCGGTCTGTTGCGCGACATGGTCAAGGTGATCAAGTGATGTCGGCACGTTCCCTGAGAATCCTGCGCTGGCTGTCCCTGCTCGCGGCGGTGTTCGCCTTCGGGTTGGTGATGTTCGGCGCCTTCGTGCGTCTGTCCAACGCCGGTCTGTCCTGCCCGGACTGGCCGACCTGCTACGGCCAGGTCACCTGGCCGCACCATGCACAGGCCGTGGCGCATGCCGATGCGGCATTTCCGGACCGTCCGTACGAAGCGCACAAGGCCTGGCGCGAACAGGTGCACCGCTTCCTGGCCGGCACGCTCGGGGTGATGGTGTTGGTGCTGGCGTTGCTCGCCAGCTGGCGCAAGCGCAGCGCAACGCTGGCGGTGATCGTCGGCGCCGTGTTCGCGGCCGTCGGTGTTGGCCTGTACATCCGCGGCGAGCACTACCTGTCGTCGTCACTGGCGGCCTGCGCGATCGCGCTGCCGCTGATCGCCGCCATCCGGCTGCAACGACCGGGTGCGTGGCGGATCTGCGTGCTGGCGCTGGCGGTGATCATCTTCCAGGCCATGCTCGGCATGTGGACGGTGACCCTGCTGCTGAAGCCCATCGTGGTAATGGGCCATCTGCTCGGCGGCATGACTACCTTTGCGCTGCTGGCGTACGCGGCATTGCGTTTCGCCGGCGTGGCGGCCCCGGACGATGGCATGGCGGACCTGCGTCGGCTGGTGGGCATCGGCATCGTGCTGCTGTTCTGCCAGATTGCACTGGGCGGCTGGACCTCGGCCAACTATGCGGCGCTGGCCTGCGGCTATGGCCCCGGCTCGTTCCCGCAATGTCTCAACCAATGGGCGCCGCCGACGGATTTCCACGAGGGCTTCGTGCTGTGGCGTGGCATCGGCGTCAATTATGAAGGCGGCGTGCTCGACATGGCGGCGCGCAGCGCGATCCAGCTCGTGCATCGGCTCGGTGCGCTGGTGGTGTTCTGCTATCTCGGCTGGCTTTCGATCAAGACGGCGCGGCGCGGTTTGCGCGCGCTCGGCATCGCAATGGCGCTGGCACTGGTGAGCCAGGTACTGCTGGGCATCAGCAATGTGTACTTCGGCCTGCCGCTGGCGGTGGCGACCGCGCACAATGGCGTGGCGGCGCTGCTGCTGTTTACGCTGTTGGCCGCGCTGGCGCGTACGCAGCGGGACAAAGCGTTAACGCATAAACCCCAATAGATGGTTGATGTAAAGTAGGTTGGTGTGCTGTTTAACGTCAATCAGTTCAGCATCGCCGTAAGCGATCGAGGGGGATATCACATGAAAATGCGCCCAATCGTTATGTTCGCCAGCCTGTTCGTTATCTATCTGGGCGGGCCTGGAAATTCGGCCGCCCAGGAGTCACCGCAAAAAGGGCAGTCTGCCGGAAAGCTTGAAATGAGCCAGCAGATACGTGCCGGTAACGCCGAGTCGTTCGACGTGAAAGCGACCGAAGCCTTGAGGCATGCGCATAAGAAGCCGTTGATGACCCCGATGCAGTCGACGGATGTGTTCCTTGGGCTGGACCGCAATCACGATATGGCGCTGACACGCTCGGAGTTGCCACGCGCGATGTCCGTTTTGCGAGTGCAATTCGACAAATACGACCTCGATCATGACCACCGGTTGAATTATTCGGAGTTCGCCAACTACACCGACGTCGTGCCCGCAGAGCTTGCCGAATCAACGCATTGAACACCCTGCACGGCTTGCATGGAACGCTTGCCCGTCACCGCGGAGACCCATGCTCACCAAGGCGTGAAGCATTACACTACGCAGTCGCCCGTTGCCGAAAGCTGCCGTGAACCTGCATTTCTCCCAATACCTGCAACTGACCAAACCGCGCATCGTCGCGCTATTGGTGTTCTGTGCGGTGATCGGCATGTTCCTCGCCGTACCGGGGCTGCCTTCATGGCGAGCGTTGATATTTGGCACGCTTGGCATATGGTTGGCGTCATCCTCGGCGGCTGCGTTCAACCAGTTGATAGACCAACGCATCGACAAGGTGATGGTGCGCACCTCGCATCGACCGCTGGCCACCGGCGAGCTCAATACGCGTCAGGTATTTGTTTTTGCGTTGAGTCTGGGCATCGCCTCGATGCTGGTACTGGTGGTGTTGGTCAACACGTTGACGGCTCTGCTCACGTTCGCGGGGTTGATCGGTTACGCGGTGATCTACACCGCATTTCTCAAACGCGCTACACCGCAGAACATCGTGATTGGGGGGCTTGCTGGCGCAATTCCACCCGTGTTGGGCTGGACGGCGGTTACCGGCGCGCTCCACCCGTACGCATTGCAGCTATGTCTGATTATTTTCGTGTGGACACCGCCCCATTTCTGGGCGCTGGCGATCTTTCGCCGTGAAGACTACTCGCGTGCGCAAGTGCCGATGCTCCCGGTAACCCACGGTGTCGTGTTCACCCGCTGGCACATCCTGTTCTACACCGTGCTGCTGGTGCTGGTGACCCTGTTGCCCGTGTTGACTGGCATGAGCGGGCTGATTTACCTGGGCGGCGTGGCGGTGCTGGATGCGGCGTTCCTGTATTACGCGGTGCGCCTGCTCAGGCCGCCGGACGAGCTGTACGCGATGAAGGTATTCAACTATTCCATCATTTACCTGATGACGTTGTTTGCCTTCCTGCTGGCCGACCATTGGCTGGTCGAACCAATTGTGCAGCAGGGTCTGGTGCTGCAACAGGCCGTTTGATCGAGCACCATGGCTTGAGCGGATCATTGGTCGCAATCGATCCCGGCGGTGGTGAGCAAATTCTTCAATTCGGCCAGTTGTGCCTCGTACTTCTTCCAGCGACGGACCGCACTCTGGTGGATTGGCGCGCGCACCTGCACCGAGCTGGCGGTGGTCGCTGGTGCCTGATTGCGCTCAAAGTGCAGGCACGCATCGTTCCAGGGCAGATCGCAGTGCTCCAGCAGCTTTCGGATAGCGCTTTGCGGTGCGGTTACCAGCATTTCGTAATCGATTTCCAGGATGCGGCCGGGCAGGACGCGCTTCCAATGAGCCATCAGGCGATCGAACAGGATGTAGTAGCGGCCAGTATCGAGCAGGTCGAACGAGTAACCGTGAAAGGGCGATGATTCCGCGAACGGTTCGCGAAAATTGCTGAGGCAGCTATCCAGGGGATTTCGCCGCAGGCAGATGATCTGTGCGTTGGGCAATGCGTTCGCGATGAAGCCGGCATACAGGAAGTTGTGCGGAAGCTTGTCGATGAAGCGCGGTTTGAGGCTGGTCGCAGGTCGTGTGCTGGAAATATACAGATCGCCAAGCTGTTGCCAATGGATGCGTTGAGCGCGCTCGACCACGCCCGGATCCAGCATCACCGGCGAACGCCCGCCGGACAGTCGTTCCAACATGACACCGAAGTTCTGCAGTTCGCCGGCGGCGTAGACCTCGGGGTGGCTGGACAGGATCCGTTCCACCAGCGTGGTGCCCGAACGCGGCATGCCAATGACGAAAATCGGTTCCTGGGACAGAGAGCCCGAAGGCGGTTGTTGCGGCTCGGGAAAGGCACGGATCAGCGCCTCGACGATGGCTTCGTCGCGCTGGATGGAATAATTGCGCGCGCTTCGGTTTGTGGACTTGCCCAGTACGAGGTGATCGAAAGCCTTGCCATAGTCATGCAGGTCTTCATATTCCTTCGCCAGCGCCATGTTCAATTGCAGTTGCGCCGCAAGATCGTTACTTGTCCGCTGCGCCAACGCCAGTAATTCTTCGATGTGATTATTGGCCTGGGTCTGGCGACGCAGCCGGGAACGGACGCCGTAAGCTGACCAGTGTTCCGGTGCCAGCGCGAGGCAGGTCTCGAGCTCACCTTCAGCCCGTTCAAGATCGCCGCTGAATATCAGTGACGTGGCGAAATTGAAATGGCAGGAGGGATTGGTGGGCGCCAGCGCCGCGGCGCGCCGGAATACCGAGGCGGCGCGTTCATGTGCGTGGCATTGCGCGTATACCGTGCCAAGGGCGTCCAGCATCAATGGATCAAGCGGTGACAGGTTGAACGCAATGTTGGCAACCTGCAGCGCCTCACCCGTGCGATGAGCGCGCACCAAGGCTCGTGCGAACTGTATCGCGTAGTTTGGAATCTGCGGCTGCAGGCTGGCCGCCTGATGCAAATGCTCGAGTGCCTGTGGTAGCTGATGCAAAGCCATCGCAGCCAGTCCCGCCAGGTAGTGCGCTTCGGGATGATTCGGCTCCAAACGCAGCACGCGCACCGCCAGTTCGCCGGCCTCTCGTGGCTCCCCCTGATTGAGTGCGGTGCCGGCCTGGGCAAGTAGGTCGTGGGAGCGATGGGGGGCGGGATTCGTCATGCAATTCCGAGTCGGTAGAGAGCGCACCGGTTGCAGATAACCCGGGTCGGTTTTCACCGATACGGTCCGAACCATCTGCGATAGCTGGGCAATATAACAAGATGACTAATTTCCCCGGCGCGATGGGTACGTTTTTTACGATCGACGGGTTGACACTTGCGCAGCGCAGCATGACAATGCGCGCGCCCTCCGGCGCGCTGCGCCGGTCGGCTCCCAGTCCTGACAAACCAAGGCATATGGACGTTTACCCTAGTCGCAACGTCGACATCCGCTCGCTTCGGGTGCCGGCGCCGCATAACAACAAGTTGAACGCCTGCGGCGACCGCCTGCGGTCGGCTGGTGCTTTCCTGATCTAGGGAAACCCCGGCCCATCCTGGACGACGCCGGCGGCGTCGTTACGAGGAGATGGGCCCATGAAGCTCCTTCGCGATTTTTTCCGCCTGCGGCTTGCAGGACTGCGTGGCGCGTCCTTTCGCGGCACTGCGGCGCCGTACGATTTTCGCGTGACCGTGCCGGCGCCGCTGGACAGGCCGAGCGACCGCGACGCCGTGGTTGTCGATTTGCCGCGCGCACACGTACCTCCGATGCGGCGTGAGCCGGCATCGTTCCTGAAAACCCCTCGTCATCGTCGGCTCGGCGCCAGTCGCTGATGGTCACGGTTGTTCGGCGCAAGGGCTGGCCTCCCCCAACTTCGATGGGGTGGATCGACGGTGGCTGCGCAGGCAGCCTCGCACGGTAGCGTGACGACGGACGGGTGCCGTTCGCGCTGCGCGGCATCGGCATTCCGACACACGGAAGCGAATCATGAGCAAGATCTCCCAACCATCCGCCGGCAGGACGGCGGGTACGGGTACCTCGAAAGCGGTGTCGGCCACGGTGGTGCAGCGCGCGTTTGACGACGCGGCATCGCTGCTGGCGGCGTTGGACACCATGACCGGTGGCCTCGACGAGCAGCAGATCGGCATGCGCCTGCATCGCGATGGCGCCAACGAGGTGTCGCACGAGAAGCCGCCGCATTGGTCGCTGCAACTGCTGCATGCGTTCAAGAATCCGTTCATCGTGGTGTTACTGGTGCTGGCCGGTGTGCAGCTGTTCACCGATGGCAACGACCTGACCGGACCGGTCATCATCGCCGTGATGGTCGGCATCAGCGTCGTGCTGAGCTTCACCCAGGAATACCGTTCCTCGCGCGCCGCCGAAAAGCTCAAGGCGATGGTGCGCAATACGGCCACGGTGACACGGCGCGCCTCCGACGGGCACAGCGAACAGATCGAAGTGCCGGTTGCCGAGCTGGTGGTCGGCGACATCGTGCATCTGGGCGCGGGTGACATGGTGCCCGCGGACTTGCGCCTGCTTGGCGCGAAGGATCTGTTCATCAGCCAGGCAATCCTCACCGGCGAATCGCTGCCGGTGGAGAAGTCCGCCCCCGCGCGCGTCGGCCATGCCGATGGCGCCGATTACAGCAATCCACTGGATCTGCCGACCGTCTGCTACATGGGCACCAACGTGGTCAGCGGCACCGCCGCCGCGGTGGTGCTGGCGACCGGCGCGCACAGCTACCTCGGTTCGCTGGCGCACAGCCTGTCCGGCCAGCGCGTGCAGACCAGTTTCGATCGCGGGGTGAACAGCGTCAGCTGGCTGTTGCTGCGCTTCATGGCGGTGATGGTGCCGGTGGTGTTCCTGATCAACGGACTGGACAAGCACAACTGGACCGAGGCGTTCCTTTTCGCGCTATCGGTTGCGGTGGGGCTGACCCCGGAGATGCTGCCGCTGATCGTCACCGCCAACCTGGCCAAGGGCGCGCTGGCGATGTCACGTCGCAAGGTGGTGGTGAAGCGACTCAACGCGATCCAGAACTTCGGCGCGATGGATGTCTTGTGCACCGACAAGACCGGCACGCTGACGCTGGACAGGATCGTGCTGGAGCGCCATCTGGACCTCGACGGCGAGGAATCCGACGAGGCGTTGGAATACGGTTATCTCAACAGCCGTTTCCAGACCGGCCTGAAGAACCTGATGGACAAGGCGGTGCTCGAGCATCGCGACCTGGAGGCGGCAGCCACGCGATACCGGGTGGTTGACGAGATTCCGTTTGATTTCCAGCGCCGGCGCATGTCGGTGGTGGTCACCAACGGCGACGGCGAGCACCTGCTGATCTGCAAGGGCGCGGTGGAGGAGATGCTGTCGATCTGCGCGTTCGCCCGGACCGGCGACGTCGTCGAGCCGATGACCGACGAGCGTCGCGGCGAGATCAAGGCGATGACGCACAAGCTCAACGAGGACGGCCTGCGTGTGCTGGTGGTGGCCGTGCTGCGCCAGCCTTCGCGCGAGCTGGCTTATGGCGTGGGTGACGAGGGCGGTTTGACCGCCGTCGGCTGCCTGGCCTTCCTCGATCCGCCGAAGGACTCCGCCGCCACCGCGATCCGCGCGCTGCACCAGCATGGCGTCGAAGTGAAGGTGATTACTGGTGACAACGAGGCGGTAACCCGCAAGATCTGCCGCGAGGTCGGGCTCGATGTCACCCACTCCGTGCAGGGCCGGGACATCGAGGAGCTCGATGACGTCGCGCTCGACGCGCTGGTCGCGCGCGTCACCGTGTTCGCCAAGATGTCGCCGCTGCAGAAGGCGCGCGTGGTGCGTGCGTTGCAACGGCTTGGCCACACGGTCGGCTTTCTCGGCGACGGCATCAACGACGCGCCGGCGCTGCACGACGCCGACGTCGGCATCTCGGTGGATACCGCCACCGACATCGCCAAGGAATCAGCCGACATCATCCTGCTGGAGAAGAACCTGATGGTGCTGGAGGAGGGCGTGCTGGAAGGCCGCGTCACCTTCGGCAACATCATGAAGTACATCAAGATGACCGCCAGCTCGAACTTCGGCAACGTGTTCAGCGTGCTGGTGGCCAGCGCGTTCCTGCCGTTCCTGCCGATGCTGCCGTTGCAGATCCTGGTACAGAATCTTCTGTACGACATCTCGCAGTTGTCGATCCCGTTCGACCGCATGGACGAGGAATACCTGAGCAAGCCGCGCAAGTGGGATGCCGGTGACATCGGCCGTTTCATGGCATGGATCGGCCCGGTCAGCTCGATCTTCGACATCACCACGTTCTGGTTGATGTGGCACTACTTCGGCGCGAACTCGCCGGCGCACCAGTCGCTGTTCCAGTCCGGCTGGTTCATCGAGGGCCTGCTGTCGCAGACGCTGATCGTGCACATGATCCGTACCCGTCGCATCCCGTTCGTGCAGAGCATCGCGGCGGCGCCGGTGCTCGGCCTGACGCTCGCGATCATGGTGGTCGGGATGTTGATTCCGTTCAGTGCGCTGGGCGCGAAGATCGGCATGGTGCCGTTGCCGCCGATGTATTTCGCCTGGCTGGCGTTGACCCTGGTGAGTTACTGCGTGCTGACCCAGCTGATGAAGGTGATCTACATTCGCCGCTACGGCCGCTGGCTGTAACGCCAGGCCTCCCGTAGGAGCCCGCTGGCGGGCGATGCTCTTTCAGGGCATGCGGGGACCGAAGAGCATCGCCCGCCAGCGGGCTCCTACGGGGCGGCATTTCAGTGACAGGGCGGGCATTGCCCACTACGACACCGATTCCACGGAAAGCCCGGGAGGCTTCAATCGGTTTCGTGGCGAACTTCAGCACCTGCAAGATCACCACGTGCCGCGTAGCGCCGAGCCACCAACGCACACACCATCAGCTGCAGCTGATGAAAAATCATCAGTGGCAGCACCAGGGCACCCAGGCCGCCGACTTGTCCGGCGAACAGGATCTTTGCCATCGGGATACCGCTGGCCAGGCTCTTCTTGGAGCCGCAGAACACAATGGTGATTTCGTCCTCGCGCGAAAAGCCGAGTCGTCGGGTGATCCAGGTGAGCGTCGGCATCACCAGCGCCAGCAGCAGCGCGCACATCGCCAGTGTGGAGAGCAGGGCGGAGAACGGTGTATTCCGCCATAGTCCTTCGACCACGGCCGCGCTGAACGCGGTATAGACCACCAGCAGGATCGTGCCCTGGTCGGTGAAGCCGAGCAGCGGTTTGTGCCGGGCGATGAAACCACCGATCCAGCGTTGGGCGAGGTGCCCCAGCACGAACGGCAGCAGCAACTGCAGCACGATATCCAGCACGCCGTGCCACGACGTGCCGGTGTCGCCGTGGCGGCTCAGCAGCAGGCCGGCCAGCAACGGAGTCAACACGATGCCGATCAGGTTCGACAGCGATGCGCTCACCACTGCCGCGGACACATTGCCGCCGGCGATCGAGGTGAACGCGATCGATGACTGCACCGTCGACGGCAGCAGGCAGACGAACAGCACACCCAGGTAAAGCTGGGGTGTCAGCCATGCGTGCCCGAGTGGTTGCAGTGCCAGCCCCAGCAGCGGGAACAACACGAAGGTGCTGGCGAATACGGTCAGGTGCAGCCGCCAGTGGACAAGGCCTTGCATGATCGCCGCGCGCGGCAGCTTGGCGCCATGCAGGAAAAACAGCAGTGCGATCGCCACATCGGTGATGCCACCGAAAACCCTTGCCGCCTCACCCTGGCAAGGAAGCAACGAGGCCAGCATCACCGTGGCCAGCAGCGCGAGGGTGAAGTTATCGGGAAGAAAACGGCGCAACGGCGTGCCGGCGATTCAATCCAGCCTGCAGCGATCGCGGCTGCGACGTCGCCACCACAACACCAGTACGATCAGCAACAGAAGGCCGACCAGCGCCCACAGGCTGCTCTGGCCGCGATGAATCCATTTCACCAGCCAGTCGTGGTTGTCGGCACCGAAGAAACCGAGATAGACCCAGAAAGGTACGCTGATCAGTGCCGCCAGCGTGTCGATCAGCAGGAAGCGCAGGAACGACACCCGATGCGTGGTGCCGGCGGTGAGGTAGACCGTGGTACGCATGCCGGGCAGAAACCGCGCGAAGAACAGCATGCGGTTGCCGTAGCGATCGAATTTTTCCTGAACCATCGCATAGCGTTCGGGGGTGAGCACGCGCGCCACGAAACGCCACTGTAGGATACGTGCGCCGTAATGGTGGCCGAGCATGAAGATGGCGGCGTCACCCAGCAGTACACCGAACATCGTCAGCGCAAACATGACATGCACGTTGGCGTAGCCGAGGCCCGCGATCACGCCGCCGGCGACCAGGGTGATGTCTTCCGGCAGCGGCAGGCCGGCACCGCAGATCATCAGCGCGATGAACACCGCGACATAGCCGTTTTCGGCGAAGATCGTGATCAGTTGTTGCAGCAAATCCATCGCTATCCCTGCACCTCATGCGAAACCTGCACCATCGCAGTCGGGCATGATCCCACAGTCGGGTCGTGACGCCGGCTCGAAGGAGCGGGCCGAGGCCGGGAGTCCAGCGGCACGCGGCACACCGTCGTGATCATGCCGAGGCCACCGGTGGTCGCACACGGGCGGCCAGCAATTCGCGCAATTCCGCCTTTTCCGCGTTTTCCAGTTTGCCGTCGCGGCTCTTCGCGGTCAGCGCATCGCGACGCTGGGTGATCGCCTGATCCTCCATCCGGCCCAGCGCATCGAAGAATTCGATGCGCTGGCTTTCCGGTTCGCCCACCGACATCGCCGCCATCAGCTTTTGCAACGAGGGATACTCCGGTCGCTCCGCGAAATGCTCCACCAGCATCGCGGAGTTGATGCCGGGCCGCGAGCGCGAGATGTCGAGCAGTTCGGCCAGCAGTTCCACCCCGGGTTTATCCAGGCGTAAAAAGCGATAGGGCTTTTCTACCTGGTCGGCCACGCCCGGTTGTGCCAACAGCAATGAAATCGCGCTGCGCACCAGGCTGCGCTGCACCGCCGTGGGCCGCTGCATCGCGCGCTGCGCCGCCGGATCGGGCTGCAACATGGCGCGCGCACCGCTGCGTTTTTCCAGCTCCTGCGCCATCAGGTCGCGAAATGCGCCGTCCGGCAACTTGGCGATCAGCGGGCGGGCGCGCTCAGCCAGTCGGGCGCGCCCATCGAGGCTGCCCATCTCCACGTCGTGCGACAGCTCGTTGAAGAAATAATCCGACAACGGCATCGCATCCTTGATACGTTTTTCGAAGCCGTCCCTGCCTTCCTTGCGCACCAGCGAATCCGGGTCCTCGCCGTCGGGGAGGAACAGGAAGTATGCCTGGCGGCCATCGCGCAACCGCGGCAGCGCCGATTCCAGCGCCTTCCACGCCGCGGCACGGCCGGCGCGGTCGCCGTCGAAGCAGAACACCACGTCCGGCGCGGCGCGAAACAGTACTTCGGTATGCTCCGGCGTGGTCGCCGTGCCCAGCGTGGCCACCGCGATCGGCAGGCCGGCCTGGTGCAGCGCGATCACGTCCATGTAGCCCTCGACCACCACGATCCGCAGCAGGTTCGCGTTGGCCTGCTTCACCTGCCACAGCGCGAACAGTTCGCGGCCCTTGTGGAACAGCGGGGTTTCCGGCGAGTTGAGGTATTTCGGCGATTGCTCCGCACTCAACACCCGTCCACCGAACGCGATCACCCGGCCGCGACGATCCAGGATCGGAAACATCAGCCGCTCACGAAAGCGGTCGTACTTGCTGCCGCGCTCGCTCGACGCGACCATCCCGGCCTCGTTCAGCAGCTCCATCCGACGCGGGCTGTTGCCGAGCGACTTGATCACGCCGTCGTAGCCGGCCGGCGCCCAGCCGAGGCGGAAGCGCTTGATCGTTTCCGCATCCAGCCCACGCTTTTTGCAATACGCCTGCGCGTCCGCGTTGCGCGGCAGCTCGCCCTCATACCAGCCGGCGGCGGCATCCAGCAGGGCATAGAGGTCGGTCTTGTCCTCGCGCGGGGCCGCCTCGCGACCGCCCTCGCGCGGCACCGTCAGGCCGACCGTCTGCGCCAGTTCCTCGACCGCGTCGGGAAACTCCAGTCGTTCGTAGTCCATCAGGAACTTCACCGCGCTGCCATGCGCGCCGCAGCCGAAACAGTGGAAGAACTGCTTGGCCGGACTCACATAGAACGACGGTGTGCGTTCGTTGTGGAACGGGCAGCATGCCGTCCACTCGCGCCCGGCCTTTTTCAACGGCACCCGCCGCTCGATCACGTCGACGATGTCGACGCGGGCAAGCAGTTCATCGATGAAGCTGTCGGGGATCAGGCCACGCATGAGAGTTGCAGTTTAGTCGGTTGCCGCTGGGGAGGCTCGGCCGGATTACGTAAACTCGGCAGTATTCCCAACCAGGGGGCGATGACGATGGCTGGACTGACCTTTCGCCCGGCCACGGTGGCGGACGCGGCTGCGGCGGTGCCGTTGATCCACAGTTCCGGGCCGGCGGCGTTCGAATATGTGTTCGCGGTGCCTGGCGTGGGCGGTGCGCACGCATTCCTGCACCGGGCGTTCACGGATGGCGCGGGTGAGTTCGGCTGGCGCAACCACGTGGTGGGCGAGCTGGACGGTGAGGTGGTGGCGGTGGGTGCGGGGTATGGTGGCGACACCAAGTGGCCGTTCACGCGGGCCGCGGCGCGGCAGATCCTCGGTCATTACGGCTGGCATCGCGCAGCGGGGGTGATAGCGCGGGGATTGAAGACGGAATCGGTGATACCGCCGCCGGCCGGTGAGATCTACTACCTGGGACACCTGGGCGTGCACCCGTCGCTGCGCGGCAACGGGTTTGGCTCGGCATTGGTCCACCACTTGCTCGCCTCGAGGCCGGGCGCCGCCGCCGGTCGGGCTGCCGTCAGGGTGATCCTGGATGTGGCGACGACCAACCCGGACGCCCAGCGGCTCTATCAGCGGCTGGGTTTCATGGTGATCGGCGAGCGCCATTCGCGCCTGGCCAATGCGCGGGGCCGCGTGCCGGATCACCGGCGCATGCAATGGCAGGCGCCGGCCTGACTCGTCGTCAGAGCAGGTGGATGACGCCAATGACCGCCAGCAGGGCAAGCAGGAACAGGATCACGAAGCACGCAAACAGCACTTTGGCGATGGTGGCCGTGGCGCCGGAAACCCCGCCAAAGCCGAGCCAGCCGGTGACCAATGAGACAATGGCGAAAATAATGGCCCACTTCAGCATGTACTTCTCCTGCGACGATATCCGCCCGCGCGGGGCGCCCGGCGAGTCGAGGCCGTTTTGTAGCGAAAACGGCGTGAACGTGATGCATCGCCGCCAGGAACGACACCCATGGTGATCACGGCAGTGATGATGCACCGTCAGCGCGCCTTGGTACGCGCGTTCGAGCGGGCTGGAGCCACCAGTGCGACGCAGGCGCGCAGCGCGGAGCAGTTGGGACTTAAGCCGGGCATGGCCTGGCATCAGCTGGTTGGCCACGCGGTGTTGCGCTGCCCGGGTGAGGGGCGTTATTTCCTGGATCAGGCGAACTGGCAGCGCTTGCGTCGGCGCCGCCGGATCATCGCGTTCGCGGTCATCGGCGGCTTGCTGGTGCTGCTGGCGCTGATCGTGCTGCTGACCGCACGCGCGGCGTGAAGCTTCAACCGGCCAGTCGCGCCTTGATCTTGCCCGAGACCACGCCCATGTCGGCGCGGCCGGCGGCTTTCTCTTTCACCGCGGCCACCACCTTGCCCATGTCGCGCGGTGAGCTGGCGCCGGTCTCGGCGATCGCGGCATCGATCAGCGCATCGATCTCGGCTTCGTCCAGCTTGCTCGGCAGGTAGGTCTCGATCACCACCATCTCGGCACGCTCGATCGCCGACAGGTCCTCGCGGCTGGCGGCATCGAACTGGCTGACCGAATCCTTGCGCTGCTTGAGCATCTTTTCCAGCACGCTCAGCACCTGCACGTCATCCAGTTCGATCCGTTCATCCACTTCGCGCTGCTTGATCGCGGCCAGCATCAGCCGGATCACGCCCAGCCGATGCTTGTCGCCGCCGCGCATGGCGGTCTTCATGTCTTCGGTGAGCTTCTGCGTGAGTGTCATGGCGAATAGTCTCGGGAAGTGGGCAGATGGCGATGGAAAGCTGATTCTACGGAAACGACAAAGCCGGCGTTATCCAAAGGACAACACCGGCCAATGTCGAATCCGAGAGCGTGCGGTGGCTGCGAGAACCCGCGCCGACCGTGTTTCCTTCCATGCGCAGCGCCGGAGCGCTGCATGATCCACCGCGAGGCGGCGGATCGGGAAACTCAGTACAGACGGACTTTGCGCGAGACGTCCCGCGACAGACGACGCAGGTGACGCTTCACCGCGGCAGCGCGCTTGCGCTTGCGCTCCTGGGTCGGCTTTTCGTAGAACTCACGCTTGCGCGTTTCAGCCAGGACGCCGGCCTTCTCGCAGGTACGCTTGAAACGACGCAGTGCAATCTCGAACGGCTCGTTCTCGCGAACTTTTACGTTGGGCATGGAAACTCCGAGTGGTAATCTGCCCGCATGTACGGGACTGTCAAATAGGGCGAGCCGCGAATTATACCGTGAACATCCAAGAATTTTCAAAGCCGACTTTCAACAAGCCCGTGCTGGGAATCGAGACCTCCTGCGACGAAACCGGCGTGGCGCTGCTGCGCTGGGAGCCGGAGGCGCCGGGTCGCGGCCTGCTGGCACATACGCTTTACAGCCAGATCAAGCTGCACGCCGATTACGGCGGCGTGGTGCCGGAGCTGGCCAGCCGCGACCATGTGCGCAAGCTGCTGCCGCTGATCCGCGAGGCGCTGGCCCAGGCCGGGTTGACCGTGCAGGACCTGGGCGGGGTGGCTTATACCGCTGGCCCCGGCCTCGTCGGCGCGCTGCTGGTCGGGGCGTCGGCCGGGCGCGCACTGGCCTGGGCGCTGGGCGTACCGGCGATCGGGGTGCATCACATGGAAGGCCACCTGCTGGCCCCGCTGCTGGAGGAAAACCCGCCCGAACCGCCGTTCGTCGCGCTTCTGGTCTCCGGCGGCCATTCGATGCTGGTCGAGGTCAAGGCGATCGGCCAGTACACCATCCTGGGCGACACGCTGGACGACGCCGCCGGCGAGGCGTTCGACAAGACCGCGAAGATGATGGGCTTGCCGTATCCCGGCGGCCCGGCGCTGGCGAAACTGGCCGAGCAGGGCCGGGCGGGCGCGTTCCGATTCTCCCGCCCGATGACCGACCGCCCCGGTCTGGATTTCAGCTTCTCCGGCCTGAAAACCCAGGTGTTGCTGGCCTGGCAGAAATCGGATCAGGGCGAACAGACCCGCGCCGACATCGCCCGGGCGTTCGAAGAAGCCATCGTCGACACGCTGATCATCAAATGCCGCCGCGCGCTGGCGGCCAGTGGCGCGCAGCGGCTGGTGATCGCCGGCGGCGTCGGTGCCAACCGAAGACTGCGCAGCGAACTGGCCAGGGCCGGTGAGAAGGACGGATTCCAGGTGTACTTTCCGCGGCTGGATTTCTGCACCGACAACGGCGCGATGATCGCGCTGGCCGGCGCGATCCGCCTGGCCAGCGGCCAGCACCAGGACGAAACCGTGCAGGTGCGCCCGCGCTGGGATCTGCAGAGCTTGCCAGCGGCATGAACATTCCGGTCGCCGGTTCGCGCAGCAGGTTCCGCAAGGGGCGCCGCTGGCTGATTGCGTGTCTGCTGGTGATCGTTGCCGTTGTATTGACGGGCGGGTACTGGCTGTGGGTTCCGGCCTCCGGCGATCTGGCGCAATCGGCGGTCATCGATGGTCGCAGTCGGCAGTGGCTGGTGCATGTACCCGCCGGTTATCGCGCCGGGCACGCGGTGCCGCTGGTGATCGCCTTTCACGGTCACTACAGCTCGCCGGAAAAAATGGTGCATCTGACCGGCCTGGATCCGGTCGCCGACCGATCCGGTTTCATCGTGGTCTACCCGCAGGGCATTGACCGGTCCTGGGCTGCCGGGGTCGGCAGCGAGGCGGACAAGGCGGGCGTGGACGATGTGTCTTTCACGCGTACCTTGCTGGATCGGCTGCAGGCGCAATACAGCATTGATCCGCGCCACGTGGTGCTCACCGGATTTTCCAACGGTGCGCATCTGGTGCAATGGCTGGGATGCAGGCTGGCGGACCGGGTGACCGCGATTGTGCCGGTCAGTGGCACCCCCGCGCCGTCACTGATGGCGGGCTGCCATCCGACCCGCCCGCTCGGCGTGATCGAATTCCATGGCAAGAGTGACCCGATCGATCCGTTCGAAGGTGGCAGGATCCATGTGCCCGGCGGTGGCGAGGTGCTGCCCGTGCCGCTGACCATGGGCGACTGGGCAGCCGCAAACCACTGCAGTGCGACCAGCCGCGATGCCGCAGTTGGTGCACCCGATGACGGTATTGAAGTGATCCGTCGCGATTATCCGGATTGCGAAGGTGGCGTTCAGGTCACGCTGTACGAAGTGGCCGGTGGTGGTCACACCTGGCCGGGTGGACCGCAATACCTGCCGCGGTTCCTGGTCGGCAAGGCGACACACGTCGTCGACGCAAGCGACATCATCGGCCAGCTGGTCAGTCCAGGCCAGTAGCCTGACGTGTCGTATGCCCGACGGCATGGCGGGGCCGGATGCCGGTCATCAAATCCCGCAGGGAGTCGCGGTTACCACTGCGTGCGTCCAGGCAGCAGGCCTTTCAGCTCCGCCTCGGTGAGGTTGCGCCACTGGCCGACTTTCAGGTGGGCCAGCTTCACGTTGTCGATGCGCACGCGGCGCAGCTGGGTGACGCGATAGCCGAACGCAGCCGCCATCAGGCGAATCTGCCGGTTCAGACCCTGGGTCAGCACGATCGAGAAGCCGAATTTCGCGATGCGCCGAACGCGGCACGGCTGGGTCATCTGGTTGTGGATGCGCACGCCCTTGGCCATACCGGCGAGAAATTCGTCGGTGACGGCCTTGTTCACGCCGACCAGGTATTCCTTCTCGTGGTTGTTCTCCGCGCGCAGGATCTCGTTGACGATGTCACCGTTGCTGGTCAGCAGGATCAATCCTTCTGAATCCTTGTCCAGCCGGCCGATCGGAAAGATCCGCTGCGGATGATCGATGAAATCGACGATATTGCCGTCCACCCCGTGGTCGGTGGTGCAGGTGATGCCGACCGGCTTGTTCAGCGCGACGTAAATGGCTTTCTTCGTGGCCGGGGTGGCGGCCAGGATGCGCGCCCTGACGATCTCGCCATCCACGCGCACCTCGTCACCGTCCAGCGCCTTGGCGCCCGTCGTGACCACCTCGCCATTGATGCTGACGCGGCCAGCCAACAGCAGCTCATCCGCCTCGCGGCGCGAGCACAGGCCGGCTTCGCTGATGTATTTGTTGACGCGCATGCCGGATCTCGTTGTAGGCGACTTCAGTCGCGATGCTCTTGCGGGTGGAAGAGCAGAAGCATCGCGGCTGAAGCCGCTCCCACACAGGTACAGATCAGGAGCGCAGCCCGACGCCGCGCTTCAGCAGCTGCAGCGCCACGATCGACAGTGCGACCACGAAGCCGAGCATCACCGCGAACGCCACCCCGACATGCACGTCGCTGATGCCGAGCACGCCGAAGCGGAACGCATTCACCATGTACAGGATCGGGTTGGCGCGCGAGATCGCCTGCCACGGTTCGCCCAGCATGTTGACCGAATAGAACACGCCGCCGAGGTAGGTCAGCGGGGTCAGGATGAAGGTCGGCACCAGCGCGATGTCATCGAATTTCTTCGCGTACACCGCGTTGACGAAACCGGCCAGCGAAAAGATCGTGGCGCCCAGCAAGACCGAGGCGAACGTGATCAACGGATGCAGCACATGCAGGTCGGTGAAGAACAGCGCAATCAGCAACACCAGGATGCCGACGACGAGCCCGCGCGCCACCGCGCCGGTGACGTAACCCAGCAGGATCACCCAGTTCGGCATTGGCGACACCAGCATTTCCTCCACGGCGCGGCTGAACTTGGCGCCGAAGAACGAGCTGGAAATATTGCCGTAGCTGTTGGTGATGATGCTCATCATCACCAACCCGGGGACGAGGTACTGCATGTAGCTGAAGCCGCCCTCGATGGTGCCGATGCGGCTGCCGATCAGCTTGCCGAAGATCACGAAGTACAGCGTCATCGTGATCGCCGGCGGGATCAGCGTCTGGGTCCAGATGCGCATGATGCGCACGATCTCGCGGCGCACCAGGGTGCCGAGTGCAACGAGGTTGGCGGCGGTGTTGCTCATGCGGCCCGCTCCTTGTCGTTGCGGCCACCTTCGACGAGTCGCACGAACAACTCCTCCAGCCGGTTGGTCTTGTTGCGCATCGAGGTCACCGTGATGCCGTTGGCGGACAACGCCGCGAACAATGAATTGAGGTCGTGCGAGCGGGCCATTTCAGCCTCCAGCGTATGTTCGTCGCGGCGGCGCAGACTGACGTTGGGCAAATCCGGCAGCTCGGCCGGCATCGTGGCCACGTCCAGCACGAAGGTTTCCACGTCCAGCGTCGCCAGCAGGCGCTTCATGCTGGTGTTCTCGATGATGGTGCCGTGGTCGATGATCGCGATGTTGCGGCACAGCGACTCGGCTTCCTCCAGGTAATGCGTAGTCAGGATCACCGTGGTGCCAGCCGCATTGATGGCGCTGACGAACTGCCACATCGAGCGGCGGATCTCGATGTCCACACCGGCCGTTGGCTCGTCGAGGATCAGCAGCTTCGGCTCGTTCATCATCGCGCGGGCGATCATCAGCCGCCGCTTCATGCCGCCGGACAAGGTGCGTGCCTGCATCTGCGCCTTGTCCCACAGGCGCAGTTCCTTCAGGTATTTCTCCGCGCGCCTCGCCGCCTCCTTGCGCGGGATGCCGTAGAAACCGGCCTCGTTCACGCAGATGTCGAACGGTTTCTCGAACTGGTTGAAGTTGATCTCCTGCGGCACCAGCCCGATCAACCGCATCGCTTCGCTGCGGTCCTGGTTGACCGACACGCCGAATACCCGCGCGTCGCCCGACGTGGAGTTCACCAGCGAGGAAAGGATGCCGATCAGGGTGGATTTGCCGGCGCCGTTGGGGCCGAGCAGGGCAAAAAAGTCGCCGGGCTGCACGGTCAGGCTGATGCCCTTGAGCGCTTCGACGCCATTGCCATAGGTTTTACGCAGGTTTTCGACGACAAGCGCGGGGGGCGTATCGGGGGAGAGCGGGGACATGGGCTGCACCGAGGGGGTTAGCCTTTATTATAGCGGGCTATGTTCCGCTGCCTGACCTGCCAGGCGGCACACACCGTTTCCGGAAAACTCCATGGCCGACCATTTCCAGCTCCGTCTCGTCGACAGTCGCATGCTCGCTCCGGCGGTGCGCCACCTCGTGTTCGAGCGCGTCGACGGCCAGCCGCTGGCGTTCCAGCCGGGCCAGTTCCTGCAGGTCCACTTCCATTACGACGACGGCACCGCGACCAAGCGCAGCTACTCGGTGGCCACCATCGGCGATGGCAGCTCGCCGGTGCAGCGCATCGAAATCGCCGTGAGTTATGTCGAGGGCGGCGCGGCGACGAAACTGCTCGGCGAGTTGCCTCTGGACGGCGTTATCGACGCCAGCGGTCCCTACGGTCGCTTCTGCCTGCAGGCCGCCGACGCCCATCCGCGCTACCTGCTGCTGGCCACCGGTACCGGCGTCACCCCGTATCGCGCCATGTTGCCGCAGATCGAAAAACTGCTGGCCAAGGGCGATCGCGAGGTGGTGCTGCTGTACGGCGCCCGTAACGAAACCGAATTGCTCTATGGCGCCGAGTTCGAAGCCTTCGCGGAAACCCACCCCGGCTTCCTCTTCCATGGCTGCCTGAGCCGCGAAGCCCGTGCCATCGCGCGCCCCCACGACCGTAGCGGCCACGTACAAAACGTGCTGGCCGAACTCGGCCCGCATGCCGATCGCGACATCGCCTACCTGTGCGGCAACCCGAACATGGTCGATGCCGCATTCGCCGCGCTGAAGGAGTTCGGCCTGCCGGTGCCGCAAATCAGGCGCGAGAAGTACATTTCGTCGCGGTGATCACCCTCGGGTGACCGATGAGGCGTCATGTTCGTTCACCAAGGGCTCACGAGCGGTTAACTCCGCAAGGCTTAGTTGTGGAAGCTGCCACGCAGACGACCGGTTTGCGGTGCCGGATCGCCCAATAATGTGATGTGAGTCACATTTCATGAGGTGAGCCCGCTCAAGCCCGTCAAGCCTGCGCCGCTCATGCCGAAAGCCAATGAGAGGCACCGCATCGGCGGAGCACCTCGTGAGGTGACGGTATGACAGGCTCCTTGGGTAAAGCATTGGCGGGCTGCGTCTTGACCATGCTCATCGGCGTGCCGGCCGCGCATGCAGCGGCGATCAATCGCATCGTCTTTTCAGGTGCGGTGGTCGAACCGACCTGTTCCATGGAAGGCGCGTCCAACGGTGCCGCGCTGGGCTCCAGCAATGAATCCGTCCGCAACCACCTGAGTTGCGGCCGTACGTCGACGAATCCCGGTCGCTCATTCTCGCGAACAGTGACCGATCTGGCGGTGGCCGACCTGTCGCACGACCGCCTCCTCGATTACTTTGCCAGCTACGCTGGTGCCGCCGGCAGCAGCGAAGCCACGGCGAAAGTCGTCGTCTACATTTACGACTGAGCCTGGTGGAAGCGGTGCCACGGTAAACGGCTTGCGGATCCGACTACTGGTAGAAAATATCGAAGGTGACGGTGGCTTTGACGTTGCCGCCGGAAACCGTCGGTGCGGTCTGGAAATACTGGGCGTAATAGGGGATGGAGGTCGTGGCGTTCGGCGTCACTACGGTCTGGTTCTCGAAAACCACCGCGTTCGAATTGCCGTCGAGAACCTGCACGCCCACGCCAAGCGCATATCCAGCACCCACGGTCGGCGCGACCACGCCGGCATGGCTGTCTGCAGATGCGGTATGCATGGTGATCTTCTTCACCGCGGTGCCCGATGGGCACGACAACAGGATCTGAAAAGGCTTCTTGCCCGAAGTCGAGCCGACGCCGGTGAACGCACTGCTGGACACGGTGGGCAGAACGACGTTGGTCGGATCGGTGACAAGGGTGCAGCTTGGCGTGGTGAAGGTGATGGTGTTGCCGAGCCGGAAGGTCTCCGGATACAGCGTGCTCCATCGCCAGTCGGCAAGATCGCCTGCCGCCAGCACGCTGCCTGAGGCGATCGCACCGGTCTTGATCAATTGGAGGCCGGAGGTCACGCTGAACGTCGTGGTGGTAACGTTCTCGGTATTTTGCGGGTAAGGCGTCAGATAGCTGGTCGGGTGGGTAATGCGGTAGCCCAGGCCCGGGATGCCGGTTTCGTAAGTGACATTGTCCGCCAGGTATCCGCCGCGGGAATTGACCACGCCATATGACACCGTCTCCCCTCCAAAAATACTACCGCAAGTGATATCCGGCGGGTTGGCGGGGGTAGCCTGCACCGAGGTAGCAATGATCGCACCGTCAGCCATATTGGCCGGGATGTTGATGGCCGTGGGCAGACTGAAGGTGACGGTGGTGGCGCGACCGGAACTGTATTGGCATTTTGCGCTGGCGACAGCCGGTACCAGAGCCAGCAGGAGCAGCGTTATCCACAGCCAGGTAGTGCGCATCATGTTCCGCTCCTGGCGACCTGCGCCGTGGCATGGGGCTGGTCACAGGTCGCATCGATCTGCTCGATGGCGCCAACGATTCGCTTGCCCTTGCTGCGTGATTTCAACTGGTAGGGGAACGAACAGGTCCGGGTGACATCCTGGTCCTGCCACTGCACGTTCAGACGTCCGGATTCATTGGCGGTACGCATCATGATGCGCCCGGCCTGGCCGACAACGCCGATCGTCTGGCCCTGGTCGTCGATGACTTCTGCACCGAACGGCAAGGTCGTGCCGTCCGCCAGATGCGCCTGGATCAGCACAAAACGGCCGCTTTCGCTCTTGAACTTCACGATGACCACGGCACCGGCACGCGGCACTATCTGCGCACTGGTGTTGTCGAGCTGCACGTCCAGCGACAGGCCGGTGGGATCGATGTCGATCGTATTGAGAATGTAGGGGGTGACATATGGCACGAGTGCGTAGCCGGCGTGGTCGATACGTACGCCAGCTGCATTGCCGACGCGTGCGCCCTCGGCATCCGGTGCCTCCACGATGGCCACGGTGTCGCCCAGTGACTGGCCGAAAGTGACGCCGCCCGGATGGGCGACGATGCCGCCGGCCACGTTCAGCGACGACTGCGAGTAGCCGCTGCCCGCACCGAATCCGGCGTTGAGCTGTGCATACGTGCCGCGGTAGCCCGCATTGATGCTGCCGGTGCTTCCCGTCGTGCCGGTATCGCCGCTGTCGTGCGTGGCGGTGGCGCCATAGTTGAAGCGGTCATCGACCCCGGCGGTACCGCTGAGCGTGGCCTGTTCCTGCATGCCGCCACTGCTGTCGCGGGTGAGCCCACCGGTGAGGGTGGGAGTATGCGAACTGTTGCCCAGCGGGATCGTGACATTGGCCATGTAGCGATTGTCGCTGCGCCCGGACAGGTCGCGCTCGCGGCTGGCCGAGATGTTGTAGCTCATCCGGCCAATCGAGTTGTTGTAGCCGACCTGGAACTGCGTGTCGGTGTCGTTGCGGTTCCAGTAGTTGCGTGCCGACCCGTTGACGTAGAGCGAGCCGCCGCGTGTCCCCAGCCGCTGGCTGAGGGTAATGCTGAAATTGTTGCGCTGGCGATCCACGCCTGTCGGGACCAGGCCATCGCGATAGTCGTTGCCGGTCAGTGCGGCCTGCTGTGCCGGCGTGAGCAGATCCGACACCGGAATGCCGTTGATCGTCTGCGGATAGGTGGGGCGGCCGGAGGCAAACACGGGCAGGCCGCGGCGCGCATAGTCGCGCGCCCGCACGGCATCGCCCAGGGTGAGATAGCCGCTGGTTGAATAGCGGTAGGCGGCCACGGTCAGCGAGGTGCCGGTCTGCGCCAGCGTCTTGCTGTAGCTCAGACGTACGCTCTGACCGGACATCGTGTCCAGGCCCGGGATGCGCGTGTGCGCGGCGGTGACATCCACGGCGAACGCGCCATAACGCGTGTTCAGCGCGCTGCCCAACAGAACCGCGGCGTAGCCTTGCGAACCCGCCACGCCGGCGTAACCGGTCAACATGTTGGTGAACCCGCGCTGCAAGGTGGCCTGCACCACGCCTGGCTTGTGCTCGATCGACTCGTCGCGAAGCTGGCCGGCCGCCACGCTGAAACGAATGACGCCCGGACGCAGCAACTGCGGCACCGAGGCATACGGCACCGAGAACGTATGTACGCGGCCATTCGCTTCGGTCACGCTGACCTCGAAATCGCCACCGTAGCCGGTGGCGTACAGGTCATCGATGGTGAACGGGCCCGGTGCGACGGTGGTCTGGTAAATCAGCATGCCATTCTGGCGCACGACCACTTTGGCATTGCTGTCGGCGACGCCGCGTACGGTGGGTGCATAACCGCGCAGCGACTGCGGCAGCATGCGGTCGTCGGTGGCCAGCTGCACGCCGCGCAGGCCGATGCTGTCGAAAATCTCGCCGCTGGTCCAGGAATCACCCACGGTCAGCTGCGCTTGCATCCCCGGCAGGTCGCGCTGCGCGTAGGTCGCGATGTTCTGCCAGCGATGGCTGGAACGCGCACTGCCAGCAGCCGATTGCCAGGTCAGCGAGGAATTCTCGCGGACGTGCCACCGACCCAGGTTCAACCCGGCGTTCAAGCCCAGATACGACGACGTCTGCGCAAGACCCTGGCTGCTGGTGCGGTAGCTGTTGAAGTTGTAGTCGAGCAAGCCGGCAGTTACGCCGGAATCCCAATATTTCGGGTCGACGTAGCCGCGCGCCATCTGTCCCAGGTAGGCCTGTGGCACGCTGGTGTCCAGGCGCAGGTCGGCCATGTCGAACGTCATGCTGGCGCCGGGAATCACGCTGGCCATGTCGACGCAGGCGCTGTTGTCGGTCAGGTCGCTCGTGGTCTGGGCCGACAACTTGCCCGGATGCAGCCCCAGCTTGTCGAGCAACGCCCCAGTCACGCAGGGCGCCGCACTGGCGTCGGCCGATGGCGCGGCGAAGCGCACGTCGGTGCGGCCGATGGCGCCGTCATTGAGGTAGATGTCGACGCTGTAGGTGCCTGAAGGCACGAAGTTGCCGCGTTCGAAGCGGGACAGGTCGGTGGTGTTCTGGCCTGCACCGGAAAGCATGCTGCGGTCGAAACTGGCATCGGCCGCCGAGGCATTGGCATCCGCCGCTGCGGCCCCCGAAGCTGCCGCGGCGGCAGCCATGACATGGCCACCCCAGCCGCACAACGCCAGGCCGATCAGTGCCGACAACAGCTGGCGGCGGACGACCGGCCCGCGCGTCGCTGCAACCGGGGTGCTGGCGCGTGTCGGACTCACGGCGAGATCGTGCCTTTGTAGGACGCCGCGGCTCCGAAATCGTTGACGATGGTGTAGTCGACCGTCGTTCCCGCTGCCGGCGCATGGGCAAGGTTCTTGATCGGCAGGCGCAGCGAAGACAGTGGTGCCACCATGCCGGTGTCGGGTGTGTAGGCCGTGTTGTCGACGCTCAGGGACAGCTTGCTGAAAGTAACGTGGTACGGCGTGGGGTTGTGAGCTTCCAGCGCGTAGCCCGCGCCGTCGGCGACCACGGTCCAGGTAACTTGCTGGGCAGCGGTGAGCGGATCGCCGGCCAGATTGGCCGGACGGAAGAAAAACTTGAGCCGCGAACGCACGGCGAACTGCAGCGTGTTCTGCTCTTCGCCCGGCTTGGCCGTGGGCTTGGGCGGAATCTCCAGCACATTCATCCAGAACAGCGATTCGCGATCCTTCGGCAACGGCTGGTTGGTATAGACGATGCGCAGGCTCTGGCCCTTGCCCGCATTCATGCGGGCCAGCGGCGGTGTAATCAGAAACGGCACATTCGCGGTATCGGGGGTGGAGTCGGGGTTGCCGCTGTCGATCCATGCCTCGACTAAAGCGGGCTGGTTGCCGTTGTTGCTCAGGCGCACCGTGATCTCGCCATTGGCGGCCGGAAACACCACGCGTGTACCGGCGATCACGACGCTGGCTTCGGCAACACCGCTGATTGTGGAAAGCGCAATCAAGGCTGCGCCAACGGCGCAGAGCAGGCTTTTCATCGAGATATCCCGTTTCGGATCAAGGCGCCGCGGCGATCGGCAGGAGGATCGCTGCAGCCAGGGTTCCTGGCTGCAGCGCGCCGATTCCCACTTACAGATAGGTCAGTGTGAAGTTGACGGTCGACGAAACGAGACCCGGCGTGGCTGCCGCCGTGGCTGCAATGTACTGGGCCTTGAGCGAGGCGGTACCGGCGCCGGCGGCAACTGCGATCACCGGGGCATTGGCGTTGTTGGAGGTATTGATCACGGACGCGCCATTCAACAGCTGAACCTGGACATTGGAGCCACTGACCGCCGTGTTGTTGAGGTTGCCCGTGGTGCTGTTGATGTTGGCGCCACTGAACGCCATCGTGGCGCTGGTGGTGTTGGTATCGCAGCCGGTCAGGCCGATGGAGAAGTTGGTGGCGCCGGCGACCGAGCCAACCGTATTCAGCGCGGCCGTCATGACGGTCGGCAGGGCTACGGTGGATCCGCCGTTGACGGCGACGACGCAGGTATCGGCAAGCACCTTGCCGCTGATGGTGATGGTGCCGCCTGCTGCCTGGGCAGTCGGGGCGAAACCGATGGCGGCCACGACGGCGACCAGCGCGGTGGAGATCAGGGTCTTGTTCATTGCGGTTTCCTTGTGAGTATGGGTGTTGGGCTGCTGGGTTGAGACAAGCGTTTGTCCGGGAGTGGTGATCTTCAGAAGTCCCCTCGGGCAGAGCTGCCGGCCGCAGATTTCGCCGTGGCTGAAACCGAGTAAGCAATGCGCGTGCCAAGTTATGCATGAGTGCATAGACCACAGGCACTGTGCCCACTGCGAAAGCCGGATATTTGAAGCTGAATAAGGGATTCAGCCGTTTCGTCTGTCATCCCCTGACAAATTATGTCACCAAAAATGCGAACCACGTCACTTAAATTTGATGGGGGTAATACGCGATTTTTACGTTCCAGCGAGCCCTGGAGCCGGTTTGCTCAAATTTTGTCAAGTGTGCTTGACATGAATCGTGCTGGCGTTTTAATCTGCAATTGTCAAGGTTACTTGACATATCGGCGAGGACGACGTGATGCGAAAATTCCATGTGATTCATCGAATGATCTGCCCGTTGCTGGCGCTGGCATGGCTGGCCGGTGCCGCGGCCGTGCAGGCGCAGGAGCCGGTAGCGACCGATGCGGTCGGTACGCTGAAGGTCGAGCGCTTCGGTAACCACGGCCAACCGGTGATCCTGGTCCCAGGCCTCACCTGCGGAACCTGGGAGTGGCGCGACACCATCACGCAGCTGCAGAAGAGTCATGTGGTCTATGCGGTGACGCTGGCCGGATTCGATGGCACGGCGGCGCCCACGGGTGACCGTTTCCTCGATCAGGCGGATGCCTCGTTGTTGAAGCTGATCCGCGATCGGCACATCCACAAACCGGTCCTGGTTGGCCACAGCATCGGCGGCACGCTGTCGCTCAGGTTCGCCGGCGAACATGCGGATCTGATTGCCGGTGTGGTGGCGGTGGATGGTTTGCCGGTATTTCCCGGCATGGACCGCGTGAGCACGACGCAGCGCGAAGCCATCGCCGCAAAGATGGCGCAGAAGATGGCGGGCGTCACCCAGGATCAATACCCGGCGTTTGCCCTGGGCTACATGCAGCACATGGGCGTCATCGATCCGCAACTGGCGGCTCGTCATGCCCCCGAGGTCGCGCGCAGCGATATCAAGGCGGCTGCGCGGTACATGCAGGAAGACATGGCCAGCGACTATCGCCCGGGCCTGAGCCACGCAAGCGTGCCGATCCTGGAGATCTCGCCGTACTACGCGGCGGATTTCGAGAAAGCGGCGGCGATGAGCAAGCAGCCACTTATCAGTGAGCCGCAGAAAACCGCGTATTACGCCAGCCTGTTGAAGGATGCCCCGAACGCGAAGGTGGTATCGATCGCGCCGTCGCGGCATTTCGTGATGCTCGACCAGCCGGCGAAGTTCCAGCGGGTGCTGGACGGCTTCTTGAAGACACTCTGAGGTACTGCCCATGCCACGCTTTCGGTACAAGCATTATCAGCAGCGCCTGATGCTCGCCATGACGGTGTACGTTGCCTTCATGCTGCTGGTGTGGCCGCTGGTGCGCACCACGACCAGCGTGCCGCTGAAGTTGTTGCTGGCGCTGGCTCCCGTCGTACCGATGCTCTATGTCATCGGACTGATGGTGCGCCGCATCCGCGACAGCGACGAACTGGAACAGCGCACGCATCTGATCGCGCTCGGCGTGGCCACGGCGGTGGTGGGTACGCTCAGTCTCGTTGGCGGATTCCTTGCCTCGGCGCAGGTACTGCAGATGGATGGCAGCATCCTGATCTGGGTGTTCCCGTTGCTGATGTTCTGTTACGGCACGACGCGTTGGTGGGTGGCGCAACGTTACGGCATCAGCCTCTCGTGCAGTGACGAAAACGGTGTGCCGATGTATCTGCGGTTCCTGCTGGTGGCGATCGTGATGGCGGCTATCGCGGCGGTTTGCTGGCGCTCGCTGGATGATGGCGGTCGTGGCGTGTTGTGCGGCATGAGCAGCTCGTTCGTGTTGATCGCCGCGGCACTGGCTGCCGCGCGCCGGCACGCGCGGCGACACCAGGGCGTGGAGGGGAACGGAGCATGAGGGCGGTTCACAAGCGTTATCTGCGTGAATTCATCCCGGCGATGGCCGCCTACGTGGTGCTCATCGGCGTGACGTCGAATCTGGTGTCCCATGTCGAAAGCCGCGCGTGGCGGGCGTTGTTGGTCGTGTTGCCGATGCTGCCGGTCGCGCTGGTCATCCGCGCCCTGGTACGCGTGATACGGGATCAGGACGAACTGGAACGGCAGATCGATCTGGAGGCGATCTCGATCTCGAGCGCGCTGACCGGCTTCGGCTTCTTCACGTTCGGTCTCCTGGCAGGCGCCGATGTGGTCACCGGAGTGTCGGGCAGCGTCGTGGCGATCTGGGTGATGCCCGCACTCTTCGCGAGCTTCGGGCTGGTGAAGGGGCTTATCGTGCTCCGCTATCGCCGCCAATGAACAACCATGTACGCGAATTGCGCGGCGAGCACAGCTGGTCGCAGGCCGATCTGGCCGAGCGGCTGGACGTGTCGCGGCAGACCATCAACGCGATCGAGACAGGCAAATACGATCCCAGCCTGCCGTTGGCGTTCAAGATCGCGCGCCTGTTCGGCCGTTCGATCGAATCGATTTTCTTACCGGGTGAGGAGTAGGGCATGGCTTTGAGTGGACGTACCGCGTTCCGTATCGGTGCGGTGGTCGTGGGCCTGGGCTTCCTGGCTTGGCGGCAACTGCATCATCCGCAGCAGGAAGCGATGCCTGCGCCGACACCGGCCGTTGCAACCAAGGCGGTGGCGCCGGCAAAGCCGCAAACGTGGACGTTGGGCAGCCTGGCGCTGACCGCGTGCAACCTGGAGCAGCCCAATAGCGGTCTTAGCACCGCGGCGTGGTGCGCATCGTTTCCGGTACCGGAGAATCGCGACGATCCGCACAGCCGCACGATCAAGCTGAAACTGGCGGTATTGCGGTCACGCGCGCAGGTGGCCAGCAAGGACATGCTGGTGTTTCTCGCCGGCGGTCCTGGCCAGGCGGCCACCGAGTCGGCCAGCACTCTGGCTGGCGTGCTCAATCCGTTGCTGGCGCATCGTGATGTGCTGCTGCTGGATCAGCGGGGCACTGGCGGTTCGAACGCGCTGTCCTGCGACAAATCCCCCGATGTGGCGGCATCCGACGATGACGGCGACGACGCGTTCGATGCCGGCAAGATGCGTGCGGAGGCGGCCACCTGCCTGAAGCAGTTGGCCGGCCACGCCGACCCGCGTTTCTATACCACCACGATCGCGGCGCAGGATCTGGAGGACGTGCGCAAGGCGCTCGGCTCGCCGCAGTTCGATCTGCTTGGCGTGTCGTACGGCACGCGGATGGCGCAGCAGTACCTGATGCGCTTTCCGGCTGCCGTGCGCAGCGTGGTGCTGGACAGCACGGTGCCGAACTCGCTCGCGCTGGGCGAGGATTTCGCGCGCAATCTGGACGATGCACTGAAGGCGCAGTTCGCTCGCTGCACCGCGGAGCTCGCGTGCAAGAAGCAGTTCGGCGATCCGGATCAGACGCTGTACCAGCTGCGCGATGCGCTGCGGGCGAATCCGCATGAAGTGAGCTTCCGTGATCCGCAGAGTTACCAGACGGTCAAACGGGTGTTGAACGAGAACGCGCTGGCCAGTGTCGTGCGCATGTTTGCATACACGCCAGCGACGGCGGCGTTGCTGCCATTGTCGATCGATGCTGCCGCCCATGGCGATGTCGGACCATTGCTGGGGCAGGCCAAGATCCTGTCCGGCGAGCTGTCCGAGCTGGCCGGCAGCGGCATGCAGTACGCCGTGATCTGCAGCGAGGATGCCGACCTGCTCGCGCCGCGCCCGCAGGACGCCGGCACCATCCTGGGTACGCGCATGGTCGACGGCCTCAAGGCGTTCTGTTCGGCATGGCCGAAGGGCACGCGTCCGTCCGATTTCCATCAGCCACTGAAAACCGACAAGCCGGTGCTGATGCTGGCCGGCCAGTACGACCCGGTGACACCGCCGCGCTATGCCGAGGAAGTGGCGAAAGGCCTGCCGAATGCGCGCGTGCTGGTACTCAAGGGTCAGGCACACAGTGTGATGGCGGCCGGTTGCGCGCCGCAGTTGATCCAGCATTTCGTCGAGAAGCCCGATCCGAAGGCACTGGACGCTGGCTGCCTGGACCGGCTGCAGGCCACGCCGATCTTCATCGATTTCAACGGTTCAACCCCTTAAGGAGCAGCGCCATGATCGAGGTCAGGGATTTGCACAAGGCGTTCGGCACGGTGAAGGCCGTCGACGGCGTCAGTTTCACCGCCCGCGACGGCGAGATCACCGGCCTGCTCGGCCCCAACGGCGCCGGCAAGACCACCACGCTGCGCATGCTGTACACCTTGATGACGCCGGATCGCGGCCAGGTGCTGGTGGACGGCATCGATGCGGCAGTCGACCCGCTTGGCGTGCGCCGCCAGCTCGGCGTGTTGCCGGATGCGCGCGGCTTGTACAAGCGCCTCAGCGCACGCGAGAACATCGACTACTTCGGACGCCTGCATGGCTTGCCGGAGAACCTGCTGGCCAGCCGACGCGAGGCGCTGGTCACGGCGCTGGAGATGGAAGACATCGCCGATCGCCGCACCGAGGGGTTTTCGCAAGGGCAACGCGTGAAAACCGCGATCGCCCGGGCGCTGGTGCACGACCCGCGCAACGTGATTCTCGACGAGCCGACCAACGGCCTGGACGTGATGGCGACACGCGCCTTGCGCCAGTTCATGCAGCAGCTCAAGAAGGAAGGACGTTGCGTGCTGTTTTCCAGCCACATCATGCAGGAGGTGGCGGCGCTGTGTGATCGCATCGTGGTAATCGCGCATGGTCGCGTGGTGGCCGACGAATCGCCCGATGCATTGCGGGCGCAGACCGGTGAGGACAACCTCGAGGAAGCTTTCGTGAAAATCATTGGCAGTGAAGAGGGGTTGGCCGCATGACAACTGTCGTCAACAAGCCCCGGCGCAGTGGTGCCTTCCTCACCGTGTTCCTGAAAGAGGTGAAGGAGAACCTGCGCGATCGCCGCACCCTGGTCAGTGCGTTCCTCACCGGTCCGTTGCTGGGGCCGATCATCCTGGTGATGCTGCTCAGCGTGACTCTCAACCGCGAGCTGGACAAAGCCGACAAGCCGCTGGCCGTGCCGGTCATCGGCGCCCAGTACGCGCCCAACCTGCTCGACGCGCTGAAGGCTGGCGGCGTGGTGCCGGCGGCGGCGGTGGCCGATCCCGCACAGAGCGTGCGCAAGCAGGATGCCGACGTGGTGCTGCGCATCGCCCCGGATTACGGCAAGGCCTGGCGCAAGGGTGAACCGGTGCAGGTCGAGTTGTTCTACGACTCCTCCCAGCGCGATGCGAATACCTCGGTGGACCGGGTGGCCCATCTGGTCGAAAGCTACGCGCGGCAACAGGGCGCGATGCGGCTGGTGGCACGGGGCATGTCGCCCGGCACGGCATGGCCGCTGCAGGTGGCCAAGCGCGACCAGGCTACGCCGCAGTCGCGCGCGGTGTTGATGTTCGCGATGCTGCCGTACTTCTTCGTGATCACCGTGTTCATGGGCGGCATGTATCTGGCGATCGACCTGACCGCGGGCGAACGCGAGCGGCAATCGCTGGAACCGTTGTTCGCCAATCCGGTGCCGCGCTGGAAAATCCTGTGCGGCAAGCTGGCGGCGATCTGCGTGTTCTCCGTCGCGAGCTTGTTGATCACCCTGCTGGCATTCGCCGTGGTCGGGCAGTTCATTCCCACCGAGAAAATCGGCATGGAGCTGGACCTGGGGGTGCACTTTGCGATCCACGTGCTGCTGCTGATGTTGCCGCTGGTGTTGTTGCTGGCCGCGCTGCAGTCGATGGTGGCCGCGTTCGCCAAGAGCTACCGCGAGGCGCAGACCTACATCTCGCTGCTGATGCTGGTGCCGATCATCCCCAGCCTGCTGCTGTCGTTCATGCCGATCAAGGCGCAGGCGTGGATGTATGCCGTGCCGTTGCTGGGCCAGAACCTGGGCATTATGCAGTTGCTGCGCGGCGATGGTGTCAGCGCCGAACAGATGGGCCTGTGCCTGGCAGGCAGCCTGGTTGCCGCCATGCTTGCGGTGCTGGTGACGATCCAGCTGTATCGCTCCGAGAAGCTGGCGATCTCGGTCTGAGGAAAACCTGCTCCCTCCCCCGTGTGCAGGGGAGGGAGACAGTCGCGTCGATCAACGACGTGTTGCCGCCTCGGTGGCGCAACCGGTCTTTACCAGATGGTGTTGCGGGTCGTAGATCGCCACGCTGGCGACCGTGGTGAACTGCTCGGCGTTGCTGCTCAGGGTGATGGTGCGTTTCACTTCCTGGGTGCCGGCATAGCTGCCATCCGGGTTGAAGCGGAAAAAGCTGAACTCCGAGGTGAACTTGCGCAGGCTGGCGAATCGCCACGTGCCAAGGCTGGGATAGCGGGTGGCGGGCGACATGTTGACGCCGAATTCGAGCTGGCTGCCATCGGCCGCGTACCGGTTCATCGCCGGGAACGTCGCAACCGCGTGGCCGCTGACGCAATCGCGCAGGGTCACGCTGACGTCCCACACGCCAACCAGGCGTAGCGGTGCGGGAAGCCAGGAGGCTGGCGAACTGCCAGGGTTGGTGGCGCTGGCGCTGCTGCCCACGCCGATGGCGGCAGCCAGCGCCGCGGCCACAAGGAATGTCCTGCTGCAGGGAAACGGTTTCATGATGTGGACCTCGCGTAAGGGTTGGAACGGTGTTCCGGCTGGAAAGTCACCGTGGTCACATCTTTTGCGCCGCCAGGCCGTGGAGTCCTTAGAATCGGTCTGAAGAGTTCTGAAAACCGCGCCGTCATCCAGGGAGACAGGCCGTGACTCGCTACGCGTTCGACGATTTCTGCCTCGACGACGCTACCCGGACGCTATCCCGCGGGGGTGCACCGATCGCGTTGACGCCGCGGGTCTTCGACACATTGCTGCACCTGCTGGCGCGCAGTGGTGAGCTAGTCGACAAGAACGAGTTGATGCAGGCCGTATGGCCGTCACGCGTGGTCGAGGAGAACAATCTCAATCAGGCCATCTCGACCCTGCGCCGCGCGTTGGGTGAACGGCGTGGCGAACCGCATTACATCCTGACGGTGCCGGGGCGCGGTTACCGTTTTGTCGCCACGGTGCGAGCGGCGTCGCCGGACGAACCGGCACCGGCATCGAAACCGCTGCGCACGCTGGCCGTACTGCCGTTCAAGCTGTTGCAGCCTGTGCAGGACGAAGCGCTGCAGAGCGGTATGGCCGACACCTTGATCACCCGCCTCAGCAGCCTTGGCGAGCTGGTCGTCAGGCCGTTGTCGGCAGTGAGCCGTTTCAGTGGCCAGCCTCACGACCCGCTCGAAATCGGTCGCCGCCTGGGCGTGGACGCGGTGCTGGACGGCACGATCCAGCAGGCCTCTGCACGGGCAAGAATAAGCATGCGCCTGCTCAATGTCGCCGAGGGGCGACAGCAGTGGGCCGAGATCTTCGATACGCAAGCCGATGACCTGTTTGCACTGCAGGACACCGTGGCGGAAAAGGCGATCGCCGCGCTGGCGTTGCGGCTCAGCTATGACCAACGCATCCAGCTGACCCGGCGCTACACCGAGCATCCCGAAGCATGGCGCTGCCATGCGCTGGCACGGTTTTTCGTCGAGCAGCGTTCGCCGTCCGCACTGAAGCAGGCGATCGGGCATTTCAGGGAGGCGCTAACGTTCGATCCCGGTTACGTGCTGGCCCATGCGGGGCTGTCCGACGTCTACACGATCCAGGGCGTGATGGGCGCGCGGCCGCCGCACGAAGTCGGGCCGTTGGCGCGCGAAGCGGCGCTGCATGCGCTGGCGATCGACGAGCGTTTGCCGGCGGCGCACTACGCGCTCGGCCACGCGCTGGTGCAATACGATCGCGACTGGGCCGGTGCCGAAGTGGCCTATCGACGTGCACTGGAACTCGATCCGAACTGCACGGATGCCCACCACCGCTATGCCATCCTGCTGATGACGTCGGGGCGCCCCGATGAAGCGTTCGTGCAGATCCGGCGTGCGCGGGAACTCGATCCGACCTCGCTGCCGGTCCACGTCACCGAAGGTTTCCTGTACTACTGGGATCGCCAGTATCCGCTCGCGATACGGCATCTACGCGGCACGCTCGAGCGCGAGCCGCATTTCTGGATGGCGCATTACTGGCTGGCCCAGGTGCTCGGTTCCCATGGCGAGCACGCCGACGCGATCGCCAGTGCGCGGCAGGCGAACGAACTGCTTGGCGATGAGCGTGCGTCGTGGCTGATCGCCTGGACCCATGCCGTGGCTGGCAGGCGCAGCGAGGCGCTGGCACAACTCGATGCGTTGCTGGAACGGTCGCGCGATCACTACGTCCCGCCTTACGACATCGCCCAGGTTTATGCCGGCCTGGGCGACACCAAGCAACTCTTCGCGTGGCTGGATCGTGCCGAGCGGGAGCGCGCACGCCATGTGGATACGCTGGGCGTGAATCCGGTCATGGACGCGTTTCGCGCTGATCCGCGCATGGCCGATCTGTGTGCGCGGGTGGGGCTTGCTCCGGTAGCCGGGCAGCCCATGCCGCCGGCTTGAGGTTCATCCCGGCGGGGCGGTCAATTCCCTGGCGTTGAGGTAGCCGTCGCCGCTGCGGTCGAGCTTGTGGAACTGTCGGCGCAGGTTGTCCTGATAGGCCTGCAACGTGATCGGACTGCCGCGGCCGCCGGGCAGTTCATCGGTTTCGATGGTGCCGTCGCCGTTGCTGTCCATGTTCTGGAAGCCGCGGCCCATGTAGGCCAGGTACTCCGCTTCGCTGACCCGTCCGTCACCGTTGCTGTCGAACATGCGCAGGTATTCCGCGCGACTGTCCTGGGCCAGCGTCGCCGTCGACGCCAGCAGCAGGATCACCGCGGCGGCGATCGGTCGCGCGTTCAGCGGTGGCCGCCGTGGATGCCGATGAACTGCAGAAACTCCGCGCGCGTACGCGCGTCGTCACGGAACGAACCGAGCATCTGGCTGGTCACCATCGACACCCCGCGCTTGTGCACGCCGCGCGTGGTCATGCATTCGTGGCTGGCGTCGATCACCACCGCCACGCCGGCCGGCTGCAGGGTTTCCTGGATGCACTGGGCGATTTCGGCGGTGAGTTTTTCCTGCACCTGGAATCGGCGCGCGTAGCCGTCCACTACACGGGCCAGCTTGCTGATGCCGACGACGCGGTTGGTCGGCATGTAGCCGACATGGGCGCGGCCGACGATCGGCGCCATGTGGTGTTCGCAGTGGCTTTCGAACTCGATGTCGCGCAACACCACCATCTCGTCGTAACCGGCCACTTCCTTGAAGGTACGGCGCAGGTAATCGGCCGGGTCGGATTCGTAACCGGAGAACCAGTCGCGATACGCCTTGACCACCCGCTTGGGCGTATCGAGCAGCCCCTCGCGTGCCGGATCCTCGCCAGCCCAGCGCAGCAGGATGCGCACGGCCTCCTCGGCTTGTTCCTGGCTGACGTCGTTGGGAGTGCGCTGGTCGCTCATGCGGTGGCCTTGGGTGTGCGGACGGGCCAGTTTAGCGTCGATGGCAAATCCCGTCTGTTGTGGGAGCGACTTCAGTCGCGATTGCCTTGTGGATAAAGCAGGTCAAGAGCGTAGCGACCGAAGTCGCTTCCACGCGAAGGCGGAGGTAAATAGTCAGCTTGACAAGACAATATGTAATACATAAATTACATTATGTCTTTCGGAGATGACATCATGTCTAGAACCCTGCGTTACGCCGTACTGATTCCGTTGTCGGTACTCGCGTTCTACGTGCTGTTCGTTCTTCCCGATATCGATCTGGGCTGGCCCGGTGGACTGGCCCTGCTCGCCGGCGCATGGATCGTCTGGTATCTGCTGTGGACGACGCTGCGGGAGTCCGCCGTCGCGGGAGCGACCAGCGATTCCGTGGCGCCGGTGTCACCGGGCGAACAGCAGGCGTGGATCGGCCTGGTCTTCACCGTGGCGATCCTCGTTTACTACGCCTTGCGCGGCTCGCTGATGGTTGCCGCCGACGGCACGATGGCGTCGGAAGCCCCGGCCATCGGCAAGCACATCGGCATGTTGGTGGTCGCGTGGCTGATCGTGATGCGGGTGCTGCGCAAACGCTGGCGCGACACGGTGGAGCAGGACGAGCGCGACCGTGTCATCCAGGCTCGCGCCAGTGGTTGGGCGCGTTGGGGGCTGACTGCTTTCGTGCTGGCCATCGCGGTGATGTTCGCGTTCTCGCCGCTCGATCATTTGCAGTGGGCAAAGCCGATGACGATCTCCAACCTGATGATGACCGGCCTGATCGCCTCATCCCTGCTCGAATACGCGGTGACCGGGCTGACTTACTGGCGCGATCGGCACTGACGATGACCGGCACCCCGATCGACAACACCATCCGCAAGCTGCGTTTCGAGCATGGCGAAATGACCCAGCAAGCGCTGGCCGACGCCTGCGGCATCACCCGCCAAACCGTCATAGCACTGGAAGCCGGCAAGTACGCGCCGTCGCTGGAACTGGCGTTTCGCATCGCACGCGCGTTCGATGCGGGCGTGGAGGATGTGTTTCGGTGGAAGCGTTGAGGTTCGAGTTCAGACCTCGGCATCGTCTTCCGGATCGTCCGGCAGCGACAGCGCCTCGCCGAGCAGATCCTGCGCCGCGTCGCTGGACAGCGACTCGACCCCGCGCAGCTTTCGCTCGATCGTCTTGGTTTTCTTGCCCGCGTCGCTGATGCTCTTGCTGACGGTGTTGAGCTGGCGCTCGGCCTTTTCCAGCACCAGTCCGAACTTGCCGAACTCGCTCTTCACAGCGCCGAGCAACTTCCACACCTCGCTGCTGCGCTTGGCGATCGCCAGCGTGCGGAAGCCCATCTGCAGGCTGTTGAGCAGGGCGCTCAACGTGGTCGGACCAGCCACCATCACTCGGTGGTCGCGCTGCAGGCTCTCGAACAGGCCGGGTCGGCGCAGCACTTCGGCATACAGGCCTTCGGTGGGCAGGAACAGCACCGCGAAATCGGTGGTGTGCGGTGCCGACACGTATTTCGATTTGATCCGCTTGGCCTCCTCGCGCACGCGCACTTCGAGCGCGCGCCCGGCCAGCGCGGCGGCATCGACGTCCGCGGCGTCCTGGGCCTCCAGCAGGCGTTGGTAATCCTCGACCGGGAATTTCGAATCGATCGGCAGGTACACGTTCTCGCCGTCCTCCTGTCCCGGCATGCGGATCGCGTATTCCACGCGTTCGCTGCTGCCCGGCACGGTGGCGACGTTGGCGGCGTATTGTTCGGCAGTCAGCAGATCCTCGAGCAGGCCGCCGAGCTGAACCTCGCCCAGGATGCCTCGACGCTTCACGTTGCTCAGCACGCGCTTGAGGTCGCCCACGCCGATGGCGAGATTCTGCATTTCGCCGAGTCCGCGCTGCACCGCTTCCAGCCGGTCCGATACCAGCTGGAACGACTGGCCCAGCCGGGTCTCCAGCGTGCTCTGCAGTTTCTCGTCGACGGTGGCGCGCATCTGCTCGAGTTTTGCCGCGTTGTCCTGCTGAATTGCGCCCAGCTTGGCCTCCAGCGTGGCGCGTACTTCGCCCATGCGCTTTTCATGCTCGGCACCGAGTGCGGCCAGACGTTGCTGCTGCTGTTCGCCGAAATGGTTGAGTGCGAGCGTGGTTTCCTCGCGGCTCCTGCGCGCATCTTCGGCCAGCCGCTGCGCCAGCGATTGCAGGCCGCTGTCGGTGCGTTCGGTCAGCAGGCTCAGGCGCTGGCCGAAGCTGTCGATGCGTTCGGCCTGTTGCTGCGACATGCCGCCGAGCTGTTCGCCGAGGTGGCCGCGAAAACGGTCGAAGCCCTGCTGCAGTTCTTCACGACCGGCGCGCTGCTCTTCGCGCAGGGTGCGTTCGACGCGGGCGCTGTCGTCCTTCAGCGCATCCAGCTTCGTACCCACGCCTGCATCGCCGCGACGGCGCAGCAGCAGGGCGATCTGCAACAACAGCGACAGCGCGACGAGGATCAGCAGGGCGATCAACAGCATTTCAACGGGCATGAAGCGTTTTCCCTTGTGAAGGCATCCAGTGTACGTCGAGCCGTCTCATCTGTTGCGCCAGGTGCGCCGCCGCTGCGGGTAATGAGCCGCGCAAGGCCCAAGGTCGAAACGGCTCAGGCGCGGCGATGCGCCAAGGCACGCAATCGCCTGCGCAGGAATCGCAGGGTGAGCTGTTCGAGCTGGCGTGGATGACGGCTGGCGCTGGCGGGTATCGCCTGGATCAGGCTGCCGTCCTGCCAGCCCTCGATGATCTGCGGATGGATGTACGAAGCGCGGCACACCGCCGGCGTGTTGCCGAGGATGGCGGCGACTTCCTTGACGGCACCGGCCAGCGCGCTGCGTCGTGCCCGTTCGCCGCCCTTTTCGGGCAGCGGCGTGCGTGCCAGCACACCGGCGGCCTGCACCGTGCCTCCCCAGGTGCGGAAGTCCTTGGCGCTGAAGTCCTCGCCACAGGCATCGTGCAGATAGTCGTTGACCTGGCCGGAGTCGATCGGCTGGCGCTTGCCATCGTCGTCCAGGTATTGGAACAACAGCTGGCCGGGCAACTGTTGTACGCGGCGCACGATGCGCGCCAGGTGCTTGTCGTCGAGTTCCACTTCGCGCTGTTGTCCGCTCTTGCCGCGAAACGCAAAACGCAGCCGGCCACGTTCGGCGCGCACGTGGCGCGAGCGCAGGGTGGTGAGCCCGTAACTGCCGTTGGCGCGGGTGTAGCCGTCGTTGCCGATCCGGATCAGGGTCTCGTCCAGCAGCCGCACGATCAGCGCCAGCACCTTGTCTCGCGGCAGGCCAGCCAGGCCGAGATCGCGGCGTACGCGGCGACGCAATTTCGGCAGCAATGCACCGAACGTCAGCACGCGATCGAACTTGCCGTGATCGCGCAATGCGCGCCACAACGCATGGTAGCGATACTGCTTTCGCCCGCGGGCATCGCGTCCGGTGGCCTGCAAGTGGCCGCGTGGATTCGCACAGATCCACACATCGATGTAGGCCGGCGGGATCGCCAGTGTGCGAATGCGTTGCAGCTCTTCCTGGTCGCGGACCGCATGCCCAGCGGCGTCGCGATAGCCGAACCCCTTGCCGTGCCGCAGCCGCTGGATGCCGGGGCGCGCGTCGCTGACATACACCAGGCCGACGGCGCGGACTTCCGCGCGCAGACGGGGATCGAGGTCGGTGGAAGATGGGCTCATCGCCGCAGGTTGTCGCCGTGGCGGTCAACGCCGCGTGCAGGTCAGTCCACCCGGCAGAACACCGCTTTCAGGTAGCGTCCTTCCGGCACGTCGGTGCGGAACGGGTGATCGGCGCCGGCGCCGCGCACTTCCAGCACCTGGATTTCGCGGCCGGCATTCAAGGCAACCCGGCGCAGCATTTCCAGGAACTCGCCTTCGCCGACCAGCCCGGTGCACGAGCAGGTCACCAGCAGGCCGCCGGGCGGGATGATATCCAGCGCCATGCGGTTCATCGCGAAGTATTTCTTCAGCGCGTCCATCACCTTGCTGCGATCGCGGGTGAGCTTGGCCGGATCGAGGATCACCGCGTCGTAGCGCTCGCCGCGCGCTACTGCGGCGCGCACCCAGTCGAAGATGTCGGACTGCTCGAAGCGGACCTCGACGCCGTTGGCGGCTGCGTTGGCGCGGGCGACTTCGAGGATGCCCGCATCCAGGTCCACGCCAACGGCCTCGCGCGCGCCGGCAGCCATCGCGTGCACGGCGAAACCGCCGGCGTTGCAGCACAGGTCGAGCACGCGGCGGCCCTTTGCCAGTTCCGCGAAGCGTTTGCGGTTGTCGCGCTGGTCGGCGAAGAAGCCGGTCTTGTGGCCCGAACCCGGTGCGGCGTGAAAGCGCAGGCCGTGCTCGTGCACCTCGAACGCAGCCGGCACGTCGGGGCTGCGGCAGTCGAACGATTCCTGCTTCTGCACGTGCGACTCGGCGAACCAGTACAGCTGCGCGCCGGGGAAGTGCGTGAGCAGGGCGGCATGGATCGCCTCGCGGAAACGCCACATGCCGGCGGCAAAGTATTCGATGACGATGACGTTGGCGTAGCGGTCGACGATCAGCCCGGAGAGATCGTCGCCCTCGCTGTGCACGACGCGCCAGGCGTCGCTGACCTGGTCGAGCTGCAGCCAGTCGCGGCGCAGCTGCACGGCGCGGGCGATGCGGGCGGCAATCCAATCGGCGTCGATGGCGGCGTCGGGATGGGTGTCGAGCAGGCGCAGCGCGATGCGTGCATGGCCGTTCCAGAACGCGCGGCCGACGAAACGGCCTTTCGCATCCTGCACCTCGACCACGCTGCCTGGCGGCAATTTCGCTTCCGGCTTGTAGATCTGCGCCGACCACACCCACGGATGGCCGGGGTTGCGATCGGATTTCAGGCGAATGACGGGGAGCGCGACGGGAGTATTCATCCGCCCATGATAGCTGGTGACCACCACCTCCTCCGTGGCGACGCCAAGAGAGGATGGCGGTGTCAGCGCAGGCGCAGGGCCAGCCAGGAGAGCAGGGCGAGCAGGTTGATGCCCAGTCGCGATACCGAGGGGCCGGCAACCGCAAGCAGAAAACCTTGCGTACCGAGATGCCAGTCGATACCCAGCCGCGGCGTGGCCTGCAGCGTGGCGAACACATTGACGAAGGCGCCGCAGTGCAGTGCATAACTGAACATCGGCGTGGCGATCAACGGCAGCTGCAGCAGCTGGGCCCAGCTGGACATCCGTACGCCTTGCTCGCTGCCGGCGACCAGCTGGATGCCGGCGGCCAGCACGAAGCCGTACAGCGCCAGGCCGATCAGCGCGATCACGCTGTCATGTGCGCCGAACGGCAACAAGCGATACAACATGGTCGCCACGCCATACAGGCCGCCAGCGATTTCGAGGGCGCCGATCAGGCGGAACAGGGTGGTGCGCATGCAAAACTCCGGAACGGGAAATGAAGACGATGATCTGTGGGAGCGGCTTCAGCCGCGACACTCGAAACGACGGAAGGCGCGGATTATTCCAGTTCGTCGGTCAGCTCGTGCAGGTCGGCGATGTGTTGCTCCCACCAGCGCGATTCGGCGGCAAACGGGAACGCGGCGGGGAAGGCAGGATCGTGCCAGCGTGCCGCGATCCAGCCGGCGTAATGCAGCTGGCGCATCGCGCGCAGCGCAGGAATCAAGCCCAGCTCGCCGTCGTCGAAATGGCGGAACTGCCGATATCCCTCGAGTACGGCCGCCATCGTGCGGTCATCGCCGGCGAGCATCCAAAGGTCCTGCATCGCCGGTCCGGTGCGTGCATCGTCGAAGTCGACGAAGTGCGGGCCGGCGTCGGTCCACAACACATTGCCGGGATGGCAGTCCCCGTGCAGGCGCAATTGCGGCACCGGGCCCACCGCTTCCAGGCGCGCGGCGATGGCCACATCGAGACGCATCGCCGCAGCACGGTAATTTGTTTGCAGCGAAGCTGGCAGCAAGGTCGAATCCAGTACCGCCTGCATCGGCTGCTGCACCATCGTGTCGCGATCGAGCGTGCCGCGATGGGCAAATGGCGCACGGGCGCCGACAACATGCATGCGCGCGATCAGCCGGCCCAGCCACTGCAGCTGATCGAGTGCCTCGAGTTCCGGTGCGCGACCACCTCGGCGAGGTGTCAGTGCGTAGCGGAAGCCGCCGTGATGCAGCAACGTGCGACCGCCGAATGCCAGCGGTGCCACCACCGGCAGTTCGGCATCGGCCAGTTCCTGCGCGAAAGCATGCTCCTCGACGATGGCTGCATCGCTCCAGCGGCCAGGCCGGTAAAACTTCGCGATGACCGGGGCGGCGTCCTCGATGCCCACCTGCCATACGCGGTTTTCGTAACTGTTCAGCGCCAGCAGGCGGCCATCCGGCCACCAGCCGCAGGCACTGACGGCATCGAGCATCAGGTCCGGGGTCAGGTTGGCGTACGGCGTGTCGCTGTTCAACGCGGGCCCATCGTGCGCGCGGCGATCACTGCCATGGTGATGCGCGAAATGCACACCAGTGCGCCTTCCTCGCTTTCGATGCGGATCTCCCACACCTGGGTGGTGCGGCCCAGGTGCAGCATCCGCGCGGTGCCGGTGACGGTGCCGCCGCGCATGCCGCGGATGTGGTTGGCGTTGATGTCGAGGCCGACGGCCAGCTCCCTGGCCGGGTCGAGCGTGAGCATCGCCGCGGTGCTGCCCAGGGTTTCCGCCAGCACTACCGAGGCACCGCCATGCAGCAGGCCGTACGGCTGGTGTGTGCGATGGTCGACCGGCATGGTGCCTTGCAGCCAGTCGTCGCCGACCGCCGTGATGCGGATGCCCAGCGTCTCCATCATGGTATTGGCGCTCCATCCGTTGAGGCGGTCGAGGTCGGTCGATTGTTTCCAGATGCTCATCGTTGATTCCCGCAGTGCGAACCCGCATTGTTGTCCGCTGCGATCGCAACGACAATGCGCCTGGTGCATACCGTTACCCTCAAGGCTTCTGGCCGTCAGTTCAGCGTGGCCCCCGGCGAGACCGTGCTGGAGGCTGCGCAGCGCGCCGGCGTGGCGTTGCCGTATTCATGCCGTGCCGGGGTCTGTGGCAGCTGCAAGGCGATTCTGCTCGAAGGGCGCTGCGAGTATCCGCGCAACCCGCCGCTGGCATTGAACGCGGACGAACGCGCGCATCACGCGGTGTTGCTGTGCCAGGCGGTGCCCGCCAGCGACCTGTTGCTGGTGGCGCGCGAAGTCACCTCGGTGGAAGACATCGCGCGGCGCCAGCTTGGCATGGTGGTGACCGACAAATGGCCGCTGACGCCGGACGTGACCGGCCTGCGCCTGCTGCCCGCGCATGGCGAGCGCCGCCTCAACCGGCTGCCGGGCCAGTATCTGGATGTATTGCTGGAGGACGGCAAGCGGCGGCCGTTCTCGATCGCCAACGGCCCGCAGGCCGACGGCATGATCGAGCTGCATGTGCGGCACGTTGCCGGCGGCGGCTTCACTTCGTGGGTCAACGAGACGCTGAAGGTGGGTGACCACCTGCGCGTCGAGGGCCCGCTGGGCACCTTCGTGCCGCGCGAGGATTCGGAACGGCCGATGGTGTTCATGGCCGGTGGCACCGGTTTCGCGCCGGTCAAGGCGATCGTCGAGCACTTCATCGCGCTGGGTACGCGCCGGCCGATGCAGGTCTATTGGGGTGCGCGCACGGCGGCGGATCTGTACCTGCGACCGCTGGCCGAACGCTGGGCGCGCGAATTGCCGAACCTGCAGTTCCACGCCGTGGTGTCCGACCCGGAACAGGCCGATGGCCTGCGCATGGGGCTGGTACACGAGGTGGTGCTGGCGGACCAACCCGATCTGAGCCGCCACGATTTGTACATGAGCGGACCGCCGGCAATGATCGACGCCGCGCACCCGCTGTTTCTCGACGCCGGTTTGCCGGAAGAGCGGTTGTATTACGACTCGTTCGAATACGCGCCGGACGTGCTGGCGCAGATCATCGCCGGACGCGCCGGCATCCACGATTTCTGATTCGCTAGTCTTGTGGGAGCGGCTTCAGCCGCGATGGGTTGCACGTTGCACGAAGCAGTCGCGGCTGAAGCCGCTCCCACGGAATTGGTGTTGCCTACTTGTTGCCTTTGGCAACGGGCAATTGCGCCGCATGCCACGCCAGCACGCCGCCGCCCAGGGTGTAGACCTTCACGAAGCCGGCCTGGATCAACCGCTGCGCGGCCTTGGCCGAATTGCCACGGCCGTCCTTGTCCATCACCACCACCGGCATCTCCCGGGCCTTGGCCAGATCCTTGTGTTCCGGATCGAACTGGCTCATCGCCACGTGTTTCGCGCCGGGCACGTGCATCTTCTCGAATTCGGCGATCGAGGACAGGTCGATCAGCAGCGGACTTTCGCGGTTGATCAACCTGGTCAGGCTGGCCGGGCTCAGTTCCTTGATCTTGCTGAAAAGCGTGCTGACCTGCATGACGATCAGCGCCACCAGCAGGATCACGAACAGCGCCGCCAGCGCCATATGGTTGCCAAGAAACACGGGCAGCTTGTGCAGGAAATCGTTCATCGTCAGTCCACGGGTGCCTTGATCGCACCGACTCGGGTAAACCGGCGATTATACGGATAGCGCGGCCGCCATGCGGTGGGCTCAGTCCTGGGTGATGTCCGGCAGCCCGCTGGTCAGCCACCAGTGACTGGTCTTTTGGTCGTAATGCCAGGTCTGGTGATCGGTCACCGTGCGCTCGGACTGGGTGTGGATGTTGATCAACCGGACCTGCACCGTCTGCTGCACGTCGAAATCGCCGGTCGGTACGGGGCCTGCGCCATCGTCGTAGTCACTGACCTTGACCTGCTGGTAGCGCATCAGATCCAGCTTGCTCAGGGGGTGCGCGGCGCGCTGCGCCGGTTCGATGAATTGCGCCGCACTCTGGAAATCGCCCCAGCGCACGGTGCTGCCGTAGGCGTTGAGCGTGGTGACCAGCGCGTCGCTGCGCGCTTTGGTGGCGCAGCCGGCCAGCAGCAATACGGACAGCACGGACAGCACGACAAGGATGCTCGGAATGCGGCGCATGATGGGTTCCTCCCCGATGAGAACCCGCTCATTCTGCCTGATGCGAGCGCAGGCGACTCAATGGCGCCGTTTGGCGACGAAACGGGCGCTCAGGGTGGCGGCGGGTTTGCCGTCATCACCGGGGACGACGCAATCCACCCCGATGCGTGCCTTGCCGCGCGTCAGCAGCGTGGTGAAGAAGGTGTCCCATGCCGCACCCACGGCCAGTTGGGCTTCGCTGCGGAAGTCATGCCACAGCGGTGCCAGGTAGCGCACGCTGGATTCGGCCACGAACACGTCGCAATCGTGGCCACGCCGGCGCAGCGCCAATTCGACCAATGCCCAGCCGCTCAATGTCATCAGGCTGACCAGGCTGCCGCCGAACGCACAGCCCTTGTCATTGACATTGGGTGCCAATGGCGCCTGCAGGGCGAGACTGTCGTCGTCGCAGTCGGCCAGTTGCAGATCCATCGCGTGGGCCAGTGGGATTTCGTCGCGAATGAACTGGATCAGTTGCTGTGCGTGCGTGGTGGCATTGTCGATGGTCACGTCGGTGGGGAATCCATGGGGAAGGGGAGCCGCCCAGTGTAGGGCGGCCGCTACACTGGGGCCATCGTGGTCATTGGATGCGTGTGCGGATGCAACGGCCATTTTCAGTGGAGGGCGAAAATTTCGGTGGCCGGATCGTGGTGATCACGCGTCCCGTCGGCACCGCGACAGCGCTTGCACGGCGCGTGCGTGCGCTCGGCGGCACGCCGCTATTGCTGCCCGGCCTGGCTTTGCGCGGTATGGCCGATGGCGTCGATGCCGGTGCCGGCCTGCGTGCTGCATTGATGGATGAGCTGCTGATCTTCACCAGTCCGGCCGCCGTGCGTTACGCCGCCGCGCTGGCGCCACTGCAGACGCGGGCGATCGTGTTGGCGGTAGGCCAGGCTACGGCGCGGGCCTTGCGTCGCCACGGCATCCACGCGCCGCTGACACCCGCGCGGCAGGATAGCGAAGGGCTGCTCGGGCATCCCGCGCTGCTGGAGCCAGGCGGTCGTCGTATCGCCCTGATTGGCGCGCCTGATGGCCGCGGCATGCTGCGTGAACAGCTCGTCGCCCAGGGCGCAAGGTTTCGCGAGGTACATGTGTACCGGCGGGTGTCGCCACGACTCGATCGTCGCCATGTCGACGCCTTGTTGCAGTTGCCCGCCTCGGCGAAGGTGCTGCTGTCCAGCGCCGAGGCACTGCGGAATTTGCAGGAAACGCTGCCGCCACCGGCATGGAGCCGTTTGTGCGCGGCGACGGCGGTGGTCAGCAGTGAACGGTTGGCCACTGCTGCGGGTGACGCCGGTTTTGCGCGCGTCGTGGCGGCGCCCTCGGCATTGTCTGCCGATCTGCTGGCGGCGGCGCTGCGCGCGGGCTGATCTCCTTCACGCCACCTTGCTACGAACGCGGGCGTATGGGCTGCTAGCATGCGCGCATGAGCAACGTAGACAAGCCGAACGAGCCCGCCGCGCCCGAGGGCGCCCGCCCCGACCCCGTGCTGGTCGATCCGTTGTCCGCACGGCCGTCACGGCCAGCGGCGGCGCGACCCACGCCGCGTCCGCGCGGCGGCGGCAGTCTGGCACTGGCGGTGCTGTTGTCGCTGATCGCCGTGGGTGCCTCCGGCTATATCGGCTGGCGGCAGTGGCAGCAGGAACAGGATAGTGCCGCCGACAGCCAGGGCGTGGCCGGCCTGCAGCAGCGCGTGGGCACGCTGGAAACTACGCTGGGCAACGTCAACGATCAGCGCAGCAGCCTGAGCCAGCGGCTGGACGACGCGGCCCAGGTCAATCGATCGTTGCGCGAGGAATTGCTCGGCCAGGCCGAGCGTACGCGCCACCTCGAGGACGCGGTGGCGAAGCTCGCCGAAAAGAGCCTGTCCGGGCATGACGCCATGCTGCTGGACGAAACCGAATCGTTGCTGCGCATGGCCGGCGAGCGCTACACGTTGTTCCACGACGCGCAAGGCGCGGCCGCCGCCTATGCGCTGGCCGACCACGCCCTGTCCACGGTCAACGACGGCGCGTTCAGCGGCTTGCGCCAGAGCATCAACGCCGAGCGCGAGGCGCTGGCGAAGAGCCAGCCGGCCAGCCAGGCCAGTGCGCTGCAACAGCTGACCGCATTGCGTGGCGCACTGGCCACGCTGCCATTGAAGCCGCTCGATACCAACGACCATGCAACGACTACCGATGCCTGGTCGCGCATCGGTCATGCGCTGGCCGGGGTGATCAGCGTGCAGCGCGACAACGGCGCACCACTGGCTGTGGCCGACGCCCGCTTCGCGCGTGAACTGGCCGCGCTCGATCTTGCCCAGGCCCAGGTTGCCCTGCTGGCGTATGACAGCAAGGAATACGAAGCCGCATTGCAACGTGTGACGAGCAGCCTGTCGACCCAGTTCGACGGCAATGCGGCGGCGGTGCAGCAGGCGCGCAAGACGCTCGATCACCTCGCCGGCCAGCTGCCCTTGAGCGCACCGGTACAGCTCGGCGCCGCGCTCGTCGAACTGCATGACCTGCGTGCCGTGCACGCCCTCAGCCCTGCCGCGGGTTCGACCCCGGCGCCTGCCAGCAGTGTCGCGCCGGCGGGTGGAGTCCGGCCATGAGGGTTTGGCGTTGGGTCCTGTTGCTGGTGATCATCGCGGCACTGGCCGCTTTCGGCTGGCACTGGGTCGCGGAAGATCCCGGCTACGTGCTGCTGCGTCTGCGCGGCTGGCGGGTGGAGACCACGGTGGTTGCGGCGGTGGTGATGCTGCTGTTGGCGTGGGCGCTGCTCACCACACTGTGGCGCTTGTTGCGCTGGCCGTTCGGCGCGTTCTCGCGCCGGCATCGCCGGCTTAGCCAGCAGCGTCTGGGCGAAGGCCTCATCGCGCTGATCGAAGGCCGCCACGGCGACGCCGAGCGTGATCTCAATCGCGCCTCGCGACTGGACAGCCTGCGTGGCCCGGCCCTGCTGGCCGCCGCCGAGGCTGCCTCGCGCCGCGGCGAACACGGCCGCGCGCTGGAGGCGCTGAATCAGGCGTCGCAGTCTGCTCCGCAGGCCGCCCGCGTCTTGCGCGCCCGGGTGTTGCGACGCGATGGCAAGCCGGCCGAGGCGCTGGCATTGCTGGCTCCGGACGCCGACAAGGGCAGCCTGACCCCGGGCGGCTGGCGCGAGCTGGCGCTGGCGGCGCTGGCCAGCGGCGATCTCCGGCGTGCCCGCGAAGCGCTCGACCCACTGCAGAAAAGTGGCGCACTGGGTAGTCGTGCCTACGCCGCACTGGAAGCACAAGTATTGGCGGCGAACATCAACGTGGCGCCCGATGGCGCCAGCCTCAACGCGCTGTGGTCGCAACTGCCGAAGACGCAGCGCCGGATACCTGCCGTGGTCGATGCCTATGCGCGTCGCGCGGCGTCATTCGGCCTGACCCTGCCGGCGATGGACGAGGTGGAGTCCGCCTTGCGCCGCGAGTGGTCGCCGCTGCTGATCGAAACCTACGGCACGCTGGCTGGCGACGATGTCGAGGCGCGCCTGCGTCGCGCCGAAGGCTGGCTCGACGCGCATCCGAACGACGCGAACCTGCTGCTTACGCTGGGTCGCATGTGTGTGCGGCTGCAGTTATGGGGCAAGGCGCGCCAATATCTTGAACGCTCGCTTGCGCTGACCCCGGGCGCCGCTGCATGGGAAGCCCTCGGCGATGCTTTCGTCGGGCAGGGTGATGCAGCACAGGCCCAGCGTTGCTACCGCAACGCGCTGGCGCTCGGCCGTGGCCAGATCGCCACGCCGTTGGTGCAAACCGCCAGCTCCACCCAACTCGATACGCATCCGATCGCGATCGAGGAACGCGACGTGCACGGCGTACCGCGCCTGCGCGAATAAGGGATTTTCACGCCAGAGCTGTCCCTGACGACACCACTACAGTGGCGTCAGGTTCGCATAGGCGGCCACCAGCCATTTGCTGCCGGCGGCCTCGAAGTTCACCTGCAATCGCGTGTGTGCACCGCTGCCTTCGGCGCTGATCACCACGCCTTCGCCGAAGCTCGGGTGACTGACGCGCTGGCCCAGCTTCACCGGCAGGGCTTCTTCCAGCGATGACGACGCTTCACGCGGCCGGCCGGCATACATCGGCCGGGTGACATGCACGCGCGGGCGCACTTCGTCGATCAGTTCGGCCGGCATCTCGCCCAGGAAGCGCGAAGGTCGCGCCAGCATCTCGGTGCCGTGCATGCGACGCGATTCGGCATGGGTGACAAACAGCTTCTCGCGGGCGCGAGTGATGCCGACGTAGGCGAGGCGGCGTTCCTCTTCCAGCCGCCCTTCGTCGTCGACCGAACGCTGGCTGGGAAACAGGCCCTCTTCCATGCCCACCAGAAACACCACCGGGAATTCCAGACCCTTGGCCGAGTGCAGCGTCATCAGCTGCACGCAGTCGTCCCACGCCTCGCCCTGATTCTCGCCGGCTTCCAGCGTGGCGTGCGAAAGGAAAGCGGACAGCTCGCTCAGTTCGGCGTCGATGTCCTCGGCGGTGCGTTCGAAACGGCTGGCCACGTTGACCAGTTCGTCCAGGTTCTCGACGCGCGCTTCGCCGTTGCCGCGGCTGTCCTTCTCGTAGAAGTCGCGCAGGCCGGTGTGGGTGATCGCGTGGTCGATCTGTTCGGCGAGGGCAAGGGCGTTATCGCTTCCCTCTCTCTCCGGGAGAGGGGGTGAGGGTTCGGTCGAAGCGGAAGGGGCCGACATGTCCGCACCCTCAACCTCCTCCCAAAGAGAGAGGGGTTTGAACGCTCGCGCCATTTCATCGATCAGCGCAAGAAATCCCTTCACCGCGTTCTTCGCCCGCCCGGCCAGTTCGCTGCCGCTGCCCAGCTCGGTCAATGTGGCTTCCCACATCGACATGTTTTCGCCGCGGGCGCGACGGCGCAGTACGTCCAGCGTGCGGTCGCCGATGCCGCGGGCGGGCGTATTCACCGCGCGCTCGAATGCCGCGTCGTCATGCCGGTTTGCGGTGAGTCGCAGGTAGGCCAGTGCATCCTTGACCTCGGCGCGTTCGAAAAACCGCTGGCCGCCGTAGACGCGATAGCCGATCTTTCGTTGAACCAGTTGTTCCTCGAAGTTGCGTGATTGGGCGTTGGAGCGATACAGGATCGCGCAGTCCCTGGCCACGCCATGCTCGTCGATGTATTCGCGGATGCGCTCGATCACGAAACGCGCCTCGTCCTGCTCGTTGTAGGCGGCATACAGCGCGATGCGCTCGCCGTCCTCGCCGGCTGTCCACAGTTGCTTGCCGAGGCGGCTGCCGTTGCGCTGGATCACGCTGTTTGCGGCTTTCAGGATGGTCGAGGTGGAGCGGTAGTTCTGCTCCAGCTTGATCGTGCGGGCGCCGGGGAAATCGCGCAGGAATTGCTGTACGTTCTCCACTTTCGCGCCGCGCCAGCCGTAGATGGCCTGGTCGTCGTCGCCGACGACGAAAACCTGCCCGGTGCTGCCGGCGAGCACGCGGATCCAGGCATATTGCAGCGTGTTGGTGTCCTGGAATTCGTCGACCAGCAGATAGCGCCAGCGCTGCTGGTAATGCTCCAGCACGGCCGGGTTCTTCAGCCACAACTCGTGTGCCCGCAGCAACAGTTCGGCGAAATCGACCAGGCCGGCGCGACGACAGGCGTCCTCGTAGGCCTTGTAGATATTCACGAACGTGTGCGTCACCGGATGATCGCGGTGTTCGATGTTGTCCGGCCGCTTGCCCTCGTCCTTCCAGTTGTTGATCTGCCAGCTGGCCTGGCGCGGCGGAAATTTTGCATCGTCCAGGCCGAGTCCGGCGATCACGCGCTTGACCAGCCGCAACTGGTCGTCGGCGTCGAGGATCTGGAATGCTTCCGGCAAGCCTGCTTCGCGCCAGTGCCGGCGCAGCAGTCGATGGGCGATGCCATGGAAGGTGCCCACCGTGAGACCCTGGGTTCCACCTGGAATCAGCGCCTCCAGCCGCGCCCGCATCTCGCCGGCAGCCTTGTTGGTGAAGGTGACTGCCAGGATCGCCCATGGCGGCACGCGTTCGGCCTGGGTCAGCCAGCCGATGCGGTGGGTCAACACGCGGGTCTTGCCGGAGCCGGCGCCGGCAAGGACGAGATAGTGGCCTGGCGGTGCGCAGACGGCTTCGCGTTGTGCGTCGTTGAGCGGGTCGATCAGATACGAGACATCCATCGTGCCCATTGTAGTGGGCGCAAAAGAAAACCGCCGCGAGCGCGGCGGTTTCCGGATGCAACGATCAGCTCAGCGCTTCTTGCTGGCGATACCACCGACCACCAGCAGCCCACCAAGCACGATGCCTGCAATGCCTATCCACTGCGGCACGGCCTTGTTGTGGGTCGCCTCGATCTTGGCCGGGCCGAGCTGCGCCACGGTATCGGTTTGTTTGTAACTGCCGTTGCCGACGGTGACCCAGATGCCAGCGACCAACAAGATAATGCCGGCGATTAGAAGTCCTGCGCGCATGGTGGCTCCCCTTGGTGAATGTGGGTCGAGTATGCCGGACATCGGTGTGCAGGAAATGTACAGATTCCGCCCGGATGACGGCGCAAAAAAAGCCCCGGAGGCTAGGGGGAGCCTCCGGGGCGGGGGCAGACACGAAGACCCAGGGGAGAGGTTCGTGCCTGTGGCGGCTCAGGGAGGTGAGCTCGCCGCGGACGCCGTTGCGTGCATCCGAAAGATTAGAGCGCGGTTTGTCGGAAAAGTTGCAGGATTTCGGAAGAATTTCAAAAAAGATGCATTCTCATGAAAAGTTAACGCCCGGCGGGCCGCCGGATGGCCGCGAATTTCAATGGGCTTCGTCCCAGTTGGCACCCACACCGACATCGACCAGCAAGGGCACGGCCAGTTCCGCTGCGCCGGACATCCGCTCGACCACCGCGGCGCGAACGGTATCGACCGCGTCCGACCGTACCTCGAATACCAGTTCATCGTGTACCTGCATCAGCATATGCGCATCGTCGCGCTGCTTCAGCCAGTCCGCCACCGCGATCATCGCGCGCTTGATGATGTCCGCGGCGCTGCCCTGCATCGGCGCGTTCACCGCGGCACGCTCCGCGCCCTGGCGCAGGCCCTGGTTGCGCGAGTTGAGATTTTCCAGATAGAGCCGGCGGCCGAAGATCGTCTGGACATAACCGTCGCGATGCGCCTGTTCGCGGGTGGCGTCCATGAACGCGCGCACGCCGGGGTAGCGCGAGAAATAGCGACCCATGTAGTCGCTGGCTTCGCCGCGATCGACGCCCAGCTGGCGGGCCAGGCCGAACGCGCTCATGCCGTACATCAGGCCGAAGTTGATCGCCTTGGCGGCGCGGCGCTGGTTGGTGCTGATTTCTTCCGGCGGTACGCCGAATACTTCCGCAGCCGTGGCGCGGTGCACGTCGCCACCTTCGTGGAACGCGCGCAGCAGGCCCTCGTCGCCGGACAGGTGCGCCATGATGCGCAGCTCGATCTGCGAATAGTCCGCCGCCATCACCAGCCAGCCGGGTGGTGCAATGAAGGCCTGGCGAATGCGCCGGCCTTCCTCGGTGCGCACCGGGATGTTCTGCAGGTTCGGTTCGGACGAGGAGATCCGCCCGGTTGCCACGGAGCCCTGGTGGTAGCTGGTGTGCACACGGCCGGTACGCGGATTGACGATGCCGGAGAGCTTGTCAGTGTAGGTGGAACGCAGCTTGGCCAGGCTGCGGTAGTCGAGGATCAGGCGCGGCAGTTCGTGGGTGTCGGCGATCGCCTCCAGCGCTTCCTCGTTGGTGGACGGCTGGCCGGTCGGCGTCTTCAGCTTCGCCTGCAGGCCGAGTTCGTCGAACAGCACGGCCTGCAGCTGCTTGGGCGAATCGAGGTTGAACTCGTGGCCAGCCAGTCCATAGGACTGCAACTGCAGCTCAAGCATCCGTTTGCCCAGTTGCTGGCTCTGGCGGCGCAATTCGTCGCCGTCGATCAGCACGCCGCGTTGCTCCATCTTCGCCAGCACCGGCACCAGCGGGATTTCGATGTCCTGGTAGACCTTGCGCAGCGCGGGCACGCTTTCAAGCTTCGGCCATAGCGCCAGGTGCAGGCGCAGCGTGATGTCGGCGTCCTCGGCGGCGTAACGGCAGGCGGTGTCCAGGTCGACCTGCGAGAACGAGATCTGCCGGGCGCCCTTGCCGGCGACCTGTTCGTACTTGATGGTCTCGTAGCCGAGGTACTTCCTGGCCAGCGAGTCCATGTCGTGGCGCGTGGCGGTGGCGTTCCACACGTAGGATTCCAGCATCGAGTCGTGCTGGATGCCCTGAACCACGATGCCGTAGTTCGACAGGATATTGATGTCGTACTTGGCGTGCTGGCCGAGCTTGGGGCGGGTCGCGTCTTCGAAGATCGGTTTCAGCGCGCGCAGTACGTCATCCCGGCCGAGTTGCGGCGGTACACCAGGGTAATCGTGACCGAGCGGGATGTAACACGCCTTGCCCGGTTCCACCGCGAGACTGATGCCGACGATATCGGCGCGCATGGCGTCGATGCTGGTGGTTTCGGTGTCGAACGCGATCAGCTCGGCGTTGTGCAGCTGCTGCAGCCAGATGGCAAACAGTTCCGGCGTGGTCACCAGTTCGTATTCGCCGGGCGCAGACAGGGCTTCGTCTTGCGGCAGCGCGTTTGGTGGCTGATTTTCCGGAGCGACAGGCTCCGGTGATGCTTGGTCGCGCACGGCGACCGCTTCTCCAGGTGCCGCGTTATCGAGATCCCTCAGCGCGGCCTTGAACTCGTAGCGCGTGTACAGCTCGCGCAACTGTTGGACATCGGCGTCACGCAGGGCCAGCTCGGTGGGGCCGAACTCCAGCGGCACGTCGGTCTTGATGGTCACCAGGTCGCGCGACAGCGGCAGCCGTGGCAGCGCGTCGCGAAGGCTCTCGCCGATCTTGCCGCCGACCTTGTCGGCATTCGCGATCAGGCTGTCCAGCGTGCCGTACTCGGCCAGCCACTTGGCGGCGGTCTTGGGCCCGCACTTGGGCACGCCCGGTACGTTGTCGACGGTGTCGCCGGTAAGCGCAAGGAAGTCGATGATCTGATTCGGCCGCACACCGAACTTCTCCATCACGCTGGCGTCGTCCATCACCGTGTTGCTCATGGTGTTGATCAGCGTGACGTGCGGACTGACCAGTTGCGCCATGTCCTTGTCGCCGGTGGAGACCAGCACCTCGATGCCGAGCGCCTGCGCCTGCACGACCAGTGTGCCGATCACGTCGTCCGCCTCGACGCCGGGCACGCGCAAGATCGGGAAACCAAGCGCACCGACGATCGCCAGCATCGGTTCGACCTGCACCCGCAAGTCGTCCGGCATGGGCGGACGGTTCGCCTTGTATTGGTCGTACATGGCGTCACGGAAGGTCGGCCCGGGTGCGTCGCTGACGAAGGCCAGGTAGTCCGGCTGCGCCTTCAGCGTGGCGCGCAACATGTTGACCACGCCGAACAGCGCGCCCGTGGGCTCGCCGTACGCGTTGGTCAGCGGCGGCAACGCGTGGAATGCGCGATAAAGATAGGAGGAGCCGTCGATCAGGATGAGTTTCGCCATGCCCCATTCTCGCATGCACGGCGAAACGTCGCGCTTCACGAAAGCCCGGCGACGGCACTGTTATGCTCGGCTCCCCGATCGAGGTTGCCGCCATGAAAACCGCCGCCCTGCTGGTTGCCGCCAGCGCCCTGTTCGCATCGACCCTGCTGGTATCGCCGGTACAGGCGCAATCCGCGCCAGCGACGAATGTGCCGCCACCGCCCGGCATCAACGATCCCGGCGTGCAGGCCGTTGCTCCGCCCGCCACAACGCCACGACCGGTTCGCACCCCCACCGCGAAGGGCGATTCACTGGATCTGAAACCGCAGGCCTTGCCGGCCATGCGCGACGGCGACAGCAAGCTTGGTCGACCCGCAGAGCCGGAAGTCCGCGTGCACCAGGAAGGCGACAACAGCGTGCAGGAATACAGCCGCAGCGGGCAGGTCTACATGTTGGTGGTGACGCCGAAGCATGGCGTACCGCAAACCTACATGGTCAATCCCGATGGCCGCGTGGTCGATGAACATGGCAAGAAGCCGGTGGGTCCGGTGATGTACAAGGTGCTGGAGTGGGGCAAGAGCAAGCCGGCCGCCGAGGATTCGGACGCGACGCCGTCGGCCGACGACGATCACTGAAGCCATGTCCTGAATGGCGTCGCCGGCAACCGCTACGGTGACAATCCGAAGCATTGCGCAACGGAGACGAGGCGATGCAATTACGCGAAAGCTGGCTGCTGTTTGCGCTGGGGTCGGCGCTGTTCGCCGCGTTGACCGCTCTGTTCGGCAAGCTCGGCGTGGTGGGCATCAATTCCAACCTCGCGACCTTCATTCGCACCATCGTCATTCTGCTGGTCACCGCCGGCATCCTCAGCCTGCGCCAGGAGTGGGTCAAACCCACCGGTCTGCCATGGCACAGCTGGCTGTTCCTGGTGTTGTCCGGCATCGCCACGGGGTTGTCATGGCTGTGCTACTACCGCGCTTTGCAGCTCGGCCCGGTCAGCAAGGTGGCGCCGATCGACAAGCTCAGCGTGGCAATGGCGATCGTGCTGGCGCTGGTATTCCTGGGTGAAAAGCCGAGTCTGCCGTTGTTGATCGGCGGTGGTCTGATCGTGGCCGGTGCCATGGTGATCGCGCTGTTCTGAACTCACGCCGGATCGTCCAGCTCCGGGTAATGGCGGAAGATGCCGTCCTCGTTGAACGCCAAGCGTCGCGGTGACGCGAGATAGGCCGCGACATGCGGGCGCGCGGCCACCCGCTGCTTCAGTGCGCGCAGCAATGGCAGCTGGTGGCCAAGGCGCTGCAAGGCGCGCGGAAAGGCGTACTCCAGGCCGGCCATCAGCTGGAACAGCGAAAGGTCGACATAGGAGTGTTCACGCAGTGGATGCAGCCCGCCGCCGCGCTCGAGCACCTGTTCGAAATAATCCAGGAACTTCGGCAGCCGGGTCTCGCGCAGATCCGCTGCGCGGCGCTTCGCTTCGGTACGCTGATCCTTGTAATAAAGACCGCTGGCGACCGGATGGTGGCTGTCATGGACCTCGGCCACCAGATCGCTGATGGTCAGTTCCAGCTGGTGTGCGTAGAGCCGCCGGCTTTCGCTTTCGGGCACCAGTCCCAGCGACGGACCCAGGTATTGAAGGATGTTGGCAGTCTGCGCAATCACCATCCGCCCGGCCTTGAGGAAGGGGGGCGCGAATGGCAGAGCACCGTCATGGGTGCCCTCGAGGTAACGCGCGATGGCGTCATCGCCTTGTTCGCGGGCCACGTCGACATAGTCGGCAGCGGCGTCCTCCAGCGCCAGTCGCACGAATTCACCGCGGCCCTGGATGCCGGTCCAGTAATACAGCTCGTAATGCATGGCAGGCCTCCGCAACGGAATCCTGATGCTGCGACGACGCACTTCTACGCGACGTGTAGAAGCCCGCTTGCGGGCGATGCTTTGCCAGGCTCTAGAGCAGCAGCATCGCCCGCAAGCGGGCTCCTAGATCATCATCATGGGCGGGTTCAGTGGCGAAAGTGGCGCATGCCGGTGAATACCATCGCCATGTCGTGCTCGTCGGCGGCAGCGATCACCTCGGCATCGCGCATCGAACCGCCGGGCTGGATCACCGCGCTGATGCCCGCTTCGGCGGCCGCGTCGATGCCGTCGCGGAACGGGAAGAACGCATCGCTCGCCATCACCGAACCGCGCACCTCGAGCTTTTCGTCGGCAGCCTTGATGCCGGCGATCCTCGCGCTGTAGACCCGGCTCATCTGGCCGGCACCGATGCCGATGGTCTGACGATCACGGGCGTACACAATGGCATTGGACTTGACGAACTTGGCCACTTTCCAGGCGAAGATCAGGTCGTGGATCTGCGCTTCGGTCGGCGCGCGGCGGGTAACGACCTTGAGATCGTCGGCGGTGATCATGCCGGTGTCGGCGCTCTGGAGCAGCAGGCCCGAACCCACGCGTTTGGAATGGATGCCCGGGTGGGCGTCCAGCAGGCTGCCATCAGTCGGCAGCGGGATGGTCAGCACGCGCACATTGCCCTTTTTCGTGAATGCCTTCAGCGCATCGTCCGCATAACCCGGCGCCAGCACCACCTCGACGAACTGGCGCTCGACGATGGCTTTCGCCGTGGCAACGTCCACCTCGCGGTTGAACGCGATGATGCCGCCGAAGGCGGAAGTCGGGTCGGTCTGGAAGGCGAGGTCGTAGGCCTTGCCGATGCCATCCAGACTCACCGCGACGCCGCACGGGTTGGCGTGCTTGACGATCACGCAGGCAGGCTTGGTGAAGCTGCGCACGCATTCCCAGGCCGCGTCGGCATCGGCGATGTTGTTGAACGACAATTCCTTGCCCTGCAACTGGCGGAACGTGGCCAGCGTGCCGGGCGCCGGATACAGGTCGCGGTAGAACGCGGCCTGCTGGTGCGGGTTTTCGCCGTAACGCAGGTCCATCAGCTTCACGAAGCGGCTGTTGATCTGGCCGGGGAAGCCGGCATGGCCGGCGATCGTGTCCTGCGTGCCGTTGAGTTCCAGGCCGGACAGGTAGTCGCTGATCGCGCCGTCGTAGCTGGCGACGTTGTTGAACGCGGTGACGGCGAGCCGGAAACGGGTGCTGCGCGACAGGCCGCCCTGCTGTTCGATTTCCGTCAGCGCCGCCTCGTACTGATCCGGCGCAGTCAGCACGCCGACGTCATTCCAGTTCTTTGCTGCCGAACGCAGCATCGCCGGACCGCCGATGTCGATATTCTCGATCGCCTGTTCCAGCGTGCAATCGGGTTTTGCCACGGTGCTCTCGAACGGATACAGGTTCAGCACCAGCAGGTCGATCGGCGCGATGCCGAGTTCGGCCATCACCTTGTCGTCGGTGCCGCGCCGGCCGAGCAGGCCGCCATGGACTTTCGGGTGGAGCGTCTTGACGCGGCCGTCCATGATCTCGGGGAAACCTGTCACGTCGCTGACGTCGGTCACGGCGATGCCGGCCTCGCGCAGCGCCTTTGCGCTACCACCGGTGGAAAACAGTTCCACGCCGACGCCGGCGAGGCGTCGGCCCAAGTCGATCAGGCCGGTCTTGTCGGAGACACTGAGCAGGGCACGACGGACCGGGACGAGCTGGGACGTGGACATGGACGGGTTTCCAGAAGGGGAAAGCCGCTCATTATAGCCGTCCGGATGGTGGGCGGCTTTCGGCGCGATTTACAGCAGGCCGTGCGCGGCCAGCTTCTTGCGCAGGGTGGCGCGATTGATGCCGAGCGCCGTGGCGGCGCGGCTCTGGTTGCCATCGTGGAAAGCCAGCACTTCGCGCAGCAGCGGCACTTCCACCTCGCGCAGCACCAGAGCGTGCAGGCCTTCGGCGCATTCGGTGTCACCGATGTCGGCGAGATAGCGACGTACCGTGCGGGTGACGCATTCGCTCAATGCACTCTGCGAGCCAGCGGCTTGCGGACCCGTGCTCTGCGGGCCGGGCGACGAGGTCTGTTTTGCGGCCTCGGTGGCAGGCAGTCTTACGGCATTCACGGACATCTTTCCTCACGGACGAAGCAACGGCTGCGTGGGCCGCGGCTTGTGGTTATGGCTGTTGTTACAGGTCGCGACGTACATCGAGCGCCATTCGGCAGTCCGCGCGAGGGGTCGAGTCTACCCGTGCGGGCCGATAATTTTAAGTGCTATTCGAAGCCGAATTCGAACGCGACCGCCTTGTCGCCGGGATCCTCGACTTCCAGCAGCAGCACCGCGCTGGCACCTGGCGCCAGCCCGCGCTGCAGGACGGCGTTGTCGTCGAGGTATTCGCGCGGCTGCAGCCGACGCATCGCCACGCGTTGCCCGCGTGCGTTGGCCAGGGTAATCGTCAATATCGGATAGGGCTGAGCGAATGCCGCATCGTTGCGCACGCTGGCACTGATCATCAGTGCGCCGGTGACGCTGGGGTGCGCCTGCACATTGCTGGCGACGAGGCGCAGCTGTTGCGGAGCGGCGACCAGCGGCAGCTCGCAGGCGAACAGGGCGCAGCTGCTGCGCAACCAGCCACCCGTGGTGGGGTCGCGGATCAATTCGTCACGCTTGGCCCAGCCCAGCTGCGTGGCAAGCAACAACAGCAGCAAGGTGCACGCCACGATCCACGGCCAGCGCCGCTCACCGGAGGCGCGCGAACGGCGCCGGCGTTCGCGTTTCTGCGCTCGTGCGGACGGCTGTGTCCGCTGCTCGCGTGCAAAGCGCGGCGCGAATACCAGTTGCGAAAAATCTTCGGCCGTTCCCGGTGCCGCCGATGGGTCGCCATCGACTGCCGGCGGCTCGGGTCGGGGTCGATAGACCACCAGGTCGACGCCTGGCGGTTCGAACGCCGGTTCGTTCACAGGCAGTTCGGTGAAGGGCTCCGGCGGCAGCTGCTCGGCCAACGTGGCGAGGCTGTCGAAGCCGGCATGGCAGTGTCCGCACACGACGTGACCGTGCGCCTTGGCGAGCGTCTGCGCATCCAGTGAAAACACGGACAGGCATTCGGGACATTGTGTATACATGCAGGCCGCTTTGAATCGGTATCGCGCAAGCTTAGCAGGGTGGCCAGACCGGCAAGACGCCGTTGGCGCTCAGCGGCGGCGACCGCTGATGCGGACCCAGTCTTCGCGCGTGTCCACGCGCAGCTCGTCGAACCATTCGGCGTAGCGTTGCAACAACTCGTCCTGCTGTCCGGCGAGGATGCCGGAGATGGCGAACGGCGCGCCAGGTTTCGCGGCGGCGGCAAAGGTGGGCGCCAGCGCGGCGAGGGGGCCGGCGAGAATATTGGCGATGAACACGTCGGCCGGCGATGTGCATGGATGCACAAGTGCCGCGAGCGCAGGATGTGCAGGAGCGGCCCCGGCGACGACGTCTTCCGGCAGGAACAGCGCGAGCCGGTCGGCGACGCCGTTGCGTTCGGCATTGTCGGTCGATGCGGTGAGTGCCTGCGGGTCGTTGTCGACGCCGACCGCGCTGACAGCGCCGAGTTTCAACGCGGCGATCGCCAGGATGCCCGAGCCGCAACCATAGTCGGTGACGGTCTTGCCGATGAGGTCGAGCCCGTCCAGCCATTCCAGGCATAACGCCGTGGTGGGATGCGTGCCGCTGCCGAACGCGAGGCCGGGATCGAGTCGCACCACCACGCTGTCACCGTCGGTCGGCGGTTCGATGTTCCACGGGTAGATCCATAGTCGCCGGCCGAATGGCATCGGCTTGAACTGGTCCATCCACACGCGTTCCCAGTCCTGGTCGGCGATGTCGTTGAAGCGCAGCTGATCCGGCTCCAGCCACGGCAGCAGTTCGCCCAATGCGGCGCTGAGCCCGCGCCGGTCGGCGTGCTCGTCGAACAGCGCGTTCAAGGTGATCGTCGGCCACAGCGGCAACTCACCGACGCCGGGCTCGAAGATCGCCTGCTCGTCGGGAGTTTCCGCGTTGGCGTCCTGCAGGGTGATCGATAGCGCGCCGAGATCGTCCAGCGCTTCTTCCGCACCGGGCTGCTGTTCGGTGCGGACGATCAGGGAGAGTTCGAGAAAGGGCATGGGACGTATTCGGCAGCGTTGAATTCACAGGAGCCCGCTGGCGGGCGATGCGCTTGAGGCGGCTCGACAAGGCATCGCCCGCCAGCGGGCTCCTGCGGCTTGGGCATGCAGGTCACTGACCAGTGGCGGCTTTTTCTTTCTGCTCGGCCATGCGCTTTTCCAGGTAGTGGATGTTCTGTCCGCCATGCTGGAAACCGACATCGGCCATGATCTTCTGCTGCAGCGGGATGTTGCACTTCACCCCTTCGATCACCGTCTCGGCCAGCGCCAGGTGCATGCGCGCGATCGCGGTAGCGCGGTCGGGGCCGTGCACGATCAGCTTGCCGATCATCGAATCGTAGTTCGGCGGGATCTTGTAGCCATCGTAGAGATGCGTATCGACGCGCACGCCGGGGCCGCCCGGCGCCTCGAAGCGCTTCACCGTGCCGGGGCTGGGCATGAACGTGTCCGGATCTTCCGCGTTGATGCGGCACTCGATGGCATGCCCGCGGATCACCACGTCTTCCTGCCGGATCGACAGCTTCTCGCCGCCGGCGATCAGCAGTTGCTCGCGCACGAGGTCGACACCGGTGATCAGCTCGGTCACCGGGTGCTCGACCTGGATGCGGGTGTTCATCTCGATGAAGTAGAAGCGACCGTTCTCGTACAGGAACTCGAACGTGCCTGCCCCGCGATAGTTGATGCGGATGCAGGCGTCGACGCAGACCTTGCCGATGGCGGCGCGCTGTTCGTCGGTGATGCCCGGCGCGGGCGCTTCCTCGACGACTTTCTGGTGGCGGCGCTGCATCGAGCAGTCGCGCTCGCCGAGATGGATCGCGTTGCCCTGGCCGTCGGCGAGTACCTGGATCTCCACGTGGCGCGGATTTTCCAGGAATTTCTCCATGTAGACCTGCTCGTTGCCGAACGCGGCCTTGGCTTCGGCCTTGGTCATGGTGACGGCATTGCCCAGGTGCGCCTCGGTGCGCACCACGCGCATGCCGCGACCGCCGCCGCCGCCGGCGGCCTTGATGATCACCGGGTAACCGATCTCGCGGGCGATCTTGATATTGGCGTCGACGTCTTCGCCGAGCGGGCCGCCGGAGCCGGGCACGCACGGTACGCCGGCGGCCTTCATTGCGCGGATCGCCTCGACCTTGTCGCCCATCAGGCGGATCACGTCGGCGGTCGGGCCGATGAAGATGAAGCCCGATTGTTCTACCTGTTCGGCAAAGTCGGCGCGCTCGGACAGAAAACCGTAACCCGGATGGATCGCCTGGGCATCGGTGATCTCGGCCGCCGCGATGATGCGCGGGATGTTGAGGTAGCTGTCGACCGACGGCCCTGGACCGATGCAGATCGATTCGTCGGCGAGGCCGACATGTTTCAGGTTGCGATCCACGGTGGAATGCACCGCCACGGTCTTGATGCCCAGACTGTGGCAGGCGCGCAGCACACGCAGCGCGATTTCGCCGCGGTTGGCGATGACGACTTTTTCTAGCATGGGATTTGGGATTCGGGATTCGGGATTTGTAAGAGCGGGATACGGCGTTGCATCAGGCGCTCCTCTTGGTTTGGATGGATCGGATCAACGCGTTGAGCTTGGCGAAGACTCGATTTGCCAGTTCAGTGGCATTTTGTAGATCGGAAACGTAAGCGAGCCGTTCGGCTATCTGCAGTTGGGTATCCAGTTCTGACAGCGAACCGCGAGCCATGGACAGGAACCGAAGGTATTCCGGCGTGGATCGGCGAGCCGCACCCTCCGCAATGTTTGAAGGGATGCTAATTGCCGCGCGTCGCAATTGCGAAGTAAGGCCAAAGCGTTCGGAATCCGGGAAATCGGCACTGACTCGATAAATGGTTTCGACGAGATCCATGGCATCCTGCCAGACCTGCAGGCCCTCGTGCGGTCGCTTGAACGAATCCCTAATCCCCATTCCCGAATCCCGGCCTCTCAGGCAATCACGAACATGGGTTCGTCGAATTCCACCGGCTGGCCGTTCTCGAGCAGAATGGCCTGCACGGTGCCGGCCACGTCGGCTTCGATCTGGTTGAACATCTTCATCGCCTCGATGATGCCCAGCGTCTCGCCGGCCTTGACCTGCTGGCCGACCTTGACGAACGCAGGGGTGCCCGGGGTGGCCGAAGCATAGAAGGTTCCCACCATCGGCGCTTTCACCACATGGCCGGCCGGCAGTGCATTCGCCGGCGCGACTTCGGCGGCAGTCGCCGCCGGTGCCACGGCGCTGGCCGGCGCTGGTGCGGCAGCCATCGCCATTGGCGCGACGGGAGCCGGCATCATGTTTTTGGGTACACGCGAGAGGCGGACGACTTCCTCGCCTTCCTTGATCTCTAGTTCGGCGAGGTTGGATTCCTCGAGCAAGTCGATCAGTTTCTTGATTTTGCGCAAATCCATCGGATCAGCCTTTGGTCAGTCATGCCACCGTAGGTGGCTGGAGGTGAATAGGTAGTTGCCGTGTAGCTGGTTTGTCAGGGCGCGGCGGGCGCCTGCAACCGCTGCAGCGCGGCGTCCAGCGCCAGCCGGTAGCTGTCGCCGCCAAAGCCGCAGATCACGCCGAGCGCAATGCCGGAAAGGTAGGAATGGTGGCGGAACGGCTCGCGGGCGAACACGTTCGACAGGTGCACCTCGATGAACGGGATCGCCACCGCCGCAAAGGCGTCGCGCAAGGCCAGGCTGGTATGGGTGAACGCGCCGGCATTGCACAGGATGATCGCGGTGCGATCGTCGCGGCCCTGGTGGACGCGGCCGATCAGTTCGTGTTCGGCGTTGGACTGGAACCAGACCAGTTCGTGCCCGGCGGCCTGCGCCCGCTCAGCCAGCTGCTGGTTGATGTCGGCGAGGGTCTCGTGTCCATAGACATGAGGTTCCCGTGCGCCCAGCAGGTTGAGATTGGGTCCGTGCAGGACCAGGATTTTCGCCACGAGGCCTTCCAGCTGACGTCCAGCCGTTTCCGGACCGGCGCAGTGTGCGCGCAGTCGTGAATGTTGTCCAGTTCACCGCAGATCGACGATGTTTGGCGGAGAAGTGTGAGATTCCGTGCGGAAGCGTATGTGGGCGGCGGCCTTGGGTTACTCAGATTCCGCTATCTGCCACTCTTGCAGCAATCGGGCGGTCAAAGGGCCCTCATGAGTCGCCAATATGCGCCCATCAGCGTCGATAAGTACACTGTAAGGCAGTATCTGGCGCGCATTTCCCAATTGCTCCGACGTGCTCGGCCATGCCAGATGGCCCAGTAAAATCGGGTAATTCACCGGATGGGCGGCCAGAAATGCCCGTACCCGAACTGGCTCATCCATGGCTATTCCGATCACGATAGGTGCATGTTCGCCGAATTTTTCCTGAACACGAGTCAGCGCCGGCATCTCCTCCAGGCAGGGCACGCACCAGCTGGCCCAGAAATTCAGCACGACGCGGCGGCCACGGTATTCGGCGAGTTGGTGCGGCTTGCCATCGAGATCGGGCAGTGTGATCGCCGGCAGCGCCTGGCCCACCATGGCGGGGGCGGCGAAGTCGGCGGAAGCCGTTTGGTGGCGATGTTCGATATAGCCGCCAATGACGGCGGCCAAAACCGCGAAGCCGAGGATCAGCCAGTTGCTGCGGCTGAGCATCAGCGTGTCGCCTCGGTCAGTGCGTGCTCGACCAGCGAGGAGGTCAGCACGGTCGACAGCTGCTTGCCGGGGCCTCCGGTTTTTGGAAACACCACGTACAACGGCACGCCGGGCGAGTGGTACTCCTGCAGGAACGCGCTGATGGTCGGGTTGACGTCGGTCCAGTCACCTTTCATATAGACCGTGCCGGTGCGCTCGAGCAGGTCGCGAAACTTCTGGGTGTCCAGCACGGTGTGCTCGTTCGCCTTGCAGGTGACGCACCAGTCGGCCGTCATGTCGACGAAGACCGGCGTGCCGGCGGCACGCAATTCGGCGAGTTTCCCTGGACTGTAGGCAACCACGCCCGCTTCGGCGACGGTGGCATTCGACGGCGGTGGCACGTGGGCCAGCAGGTACATCGGCACCAGCGTAGCCGCTGCCAGCACGACCACGGCGCACTTGCTGACGACGCCGCGCGAGCGGCTGCGTTCGAACCACCACAGCGTCATCGCCAGCAGCACCATCGCCACCAGCACCAGGCCGACCGCGTCGGCGCCGCGCTGGTTTGCCAGCACCCACACCAGCCACACGGCGGTGAGATACATCGGAAAGGCCAACACCTGTTTCAGCGTTTCCATCCAGCGTCCGGGCTTGGGCAGCAGGCGCGCCAATGCCGGCACGAAACCGATCAACAGGAACGGCAACGCCAGTCCGATGCCCAGCGCCAGAAACACCAGCAGGGCGGACAGCATCGGCGCGGCGAATGCATATGCCAGCGCGCTGCCCATGAACGGCGCCGTGCACGGGCTGGCCACCACCACCGCTAGCACACCGGTGAAGAAGTCGCCGGCCGGGCCGGAACGTGCGGCCAGACCTGCGCCGGTATTGCCCAGCGTGGCGCCGAACTGGACCACACCGGACATCGACAAGCCGACCGCCAGCATCACGCAGGCCAACGCGCCGACCAGCAGCGGTTGCTGCAGTTGCGAGCCCCAGCCCAGTGCATGACCGGCCGTGCGCAGGGCGAGGATGCCCAGGCCCAGCGCGACGAAGCTGCACAGGACGCCAGCGGTATAGAACAGCGCGTGGCGACGCGCGGTGGCGCGATTCCCGCCGCTCTCCAGCACGCTGACCGCCTTGATCGAGAGCACCGGCAGCACGCACGGCATCAGGTTCAACACCAGGCCGCCACCCAGAGCCAGCAGCAGGGCCGCGATCAGGCTGACTTGCAACGGACCCGTGGCGGCACCGGCGGGCGGCTGTTCGGGCGTCGCCGGTACGGTCGCGCCAGCGGCGGCGATGCCGCTCGCGAGGTCGACGCTCACCGCGCGGGTCATCAGCGGATAGCACAAGCCGCCGTCCTGGCAGCCCTGGAACCTTGCCTCGATGGTCAATTGCTTGCGACCGGCGAGGTCGCCTTCGACCGTCACCGGCAACTCGACCTGGTCGAAGTATACGGTGACGTTGCCGTAATGCTCATCGTGGTGCGCAGTGCCAGCGGGCCATGCCGGCGTCAGGCTGAGGCCGGCGGCGTCCTTGAGCTTCAGCGTGGTCTGGTCGCGATACAGGTAATAGCCCTTCGGCATCGTCCAGCGCAGCAGCAGGTGCTGTGGGTTCTGCGCCAGGGCCTCGAAGCGAAAAGCCTGTTCGGCCGGCAACGGTGCGCCGACTACGCCTGCCGACGTGTCATGTCTGTTGCCGAGCTGGTTGAGGGCCGCTCCGAGCGAGCCGGCGGCAGGTGCTTTCGTGTCAACGCCGGCTGGAATCGGCACATCAAGCTGCTCGGTATGCGGCGGGTAGCAGATTTTCGGATCGACTTCGTGGCAGCCCTGGTACTGCACGCTCAACTTCAACCGGGTGGTGCCGGCCGCCACGGAGTAGGGAATGCTGGCGTCGACGTTGTGGTGATACGTCTCCACGTCGCCGAGGTATTCATCGTGATGTTTCTCGCCGTCGGGCAGTTGGGCCTCGCCCAGGCTGACGCCGTCGCCGCCCTTGAACTTCATGCGGCCGCGGTAGAGGTAATAGTCCGGCGCAATGGTCCAGTGCAGCTTCAGCACGCCGGGCGTGGCGGCGTCGGAGCTCAACTTGTACGCCTCGGTGACTGGAAGCAGATCGTCCGTACCCTGCGCGAACAATGGCGACGTGCCCAGCAGCAGGCCCAGCCACGCAACAAGACGGATGGCCATTCGGCCGGTAGGGAACGATCGCATCACGACTCCACAAAAGACGCAGAGCGGCATTATGGCCCAGTCTCCGCGGCCCCGGCCCCGATCACCCTGTGGCGTTCGCGCGCACCCAGTCGAGGAAAGCGGCATGGCCGTATTCCACCGGCACTGCGATCAGTTCGGGCAGTTCGTATGGATGCAGTTCGAGCAGGCGGTTCTTCAGTGCGTCGAAGCGGCCGGCGCTGGTCTTGATCAGCAGCAATTCTTCGCTGCCGGTGGTCAGCTGGCCTTGCCAACGGTAGGTGGAGTGGATGCCGGGGAGGTGGTTGACGCAGGCAGCCAGCCGCTCGCCCACCAGCGCTTCGGCGATCGTCCGGGCGCTGGCGGCATCGGGGCAGCTGCAGTAACAGATCAGGACGGTTTCGGACATGAGCGCAGCCTAACGTGCGAGGTCCTGGTTTTTTGTAGTGACCGGGCGGCGAGGGAGCGATGGTGGGCCTTGAAACTTGCCCCGACCCACCCAATTAGCTGTTCGTTCCCGTTTCAAAGATCTTGCAGCGGGGTGCTATACCCGTAAAATTGGCACTCACTTACCATGAGTGCTAACAAGGCCGTCGATTCGGGCCTTGAAAGCCTTGTCCCACCTCAACAAGTCAGTTGGAGAGTCATCCATGAGCACACTGCGTCCGTTGCATGATCGCGTCATCGTCAAGCGCCTGGAAGAGGAGCGCGTCTCCGCCGGCGGCATCGTCATCCCCGACAGCGCCACCGAAAAGCCGACCCGCGGCAAGGTCGTCGCCGCCGGCACCGGCCTGATCATGGCCGACGGCAAGGTCCGTCCGATGTCGCTGAAGGCTGGCGACACGGTGCTGTTCGGCAAGTACGCCGGCCAGGAAATCAAGATCGATGGCGAGGATCTGGTGTTCCTGAAGGAAGACGACATCGTGGCTGTGATCGAAGGTTGATCCGTCTGAGCTGAGGTCGATTGGTTGAGCGAGCTAAAAGCTTGCACCCAGTCGCCTTTGGCTCCTTCTGGTTGCCCTTTCTCGACGACAAACCGTTATCTATCAATTTTTTTGAGGCAAAAAAATCATGGCAGCTAAAGAAGTACGTTTCGGCGAAGACGCCCGCGCCCGCATGCTCAAGGGCGTGAACACCCTGGCCAACGCGGTCAAGGTCACCCTCGGTCCGAAGGGCCGCAATGTCGTGCTCGAGAAGAGCTTCGGCGCGCCGACGATCACCAAGGACGGCGTGTCCGTCGCGAAGGAGATCGAACTGGCCGACCGTTACGAGAACCTCGGCGCGCAGATCGTCAAGGAAGCCGCCTCCAAGACCTCCGACGTCGCCGGTGACGGCACCACCACCGCGACCGTGCTGGCACAGGCGTTCATCCAGGAAGGCCTCAAGGCTGTTGCCGCGGGCATCAACCCGATGGACCTGAAGCGCGGCATCGACAAGGCCGTTGCGGCTGCCGTCGGCGAGCTGAAGAAATTTTCCAACCCGACCGCGAACGACAAGGAAATCGCCCAGGTCGGCACGATCTCGGCCAACTCCGACGCCAACATCGGCGACATCATCGCCACCGCGATGAAGAAAGTCGGCAAGGAAGGCGTGATCACGGTCGAGGAAGGCTCGGGTCTCGAGAACGAGCTGGACGTGGTCGAAGGCATGCAGTTCGATCGCGGCTACCTGTCGCCTTACTTCATCAACAACCAGGCTTCGCAGCAGGTTGAGCTGGACGACCCGTACATCCTGATCCACGACAAGAAAGTATCGAACGTGCGCGAGCTGCTGCCGGTGCTGGAAGCCGTCGCCAAGGCCGGCAAGCCGCTGCTGATCGTCGCCGAGGAAGTCGAAGGCGAGGCACTGGCCACGCTGGTCGTCAACACCATCCGCGGCATCGTCAAGGTCGCCGCCGTCAAGGCGCCGGGCTTCGGTGACCGTCGCAAGGCGATCCTGGAAGACATCGCGATCCTCACCAACGGTCAGGTCGTATCCGAGGAAGTCGGCCTGTCGCTGGAGAAGACCACGCTCGCCGACCTGGGCCGCGCCAAGCGCATCGTCATCACCAAGGAAAACACCACGATCATCGATGGTGCCGGTGAAGCGGAGAAGATCCAGGCGCGTATCGCGCAGGTCAAGGCACAGATCGAAGAGACCTCCTCGGACTACGACAAGGAGAAGCTGCAGGAGCGCGTGGCCAAGCTGGCCGGTGGCGTGGCAGTGATCAAGGTCGGCGCCAGCACCGAGATCGAGATGAAGGAAAAGAAGGCCCGCGTCGAAGACGCCCTGCACGCCACGCGCGCAGCCGTCGAAGAGGGCGTGGTCCCGGGCGGCGGTGTCGCGCTGATCCGTGCATTGAAGGCGGTCGAAGGCTTGAAGGGTGACAACACCGATCAGGACCTGGGTATTGCGATCACCCGCCGTGCGCTGGAAGCGCCGCTGCGTGCGATCGTTGCCAACGCCGGCGAAGAGCCGTCCGTGATCCTCAACAAGGTCAAGGAAGGCAAGGGCAACTTCGGCTACAACGCGGCTACCGGCGAGTTCGGTGACATGGTCGCGATGGGCATCCTGGATCCGACCAAGGTGACCCGCACCGCGCTGCAGCATGCGGCGTCGGTCGCCGGTCTGGCGATCACCACCGAGGCGATCATTGCCGAGCTGCCGAAGAAGGACGAAGGCCACAGCCATGGCGGCGGTGGCATGGGTGGCGGCATGGGCGGCATGGGCGGTATGGACTTCTAAGTCCTTCTACTCGAGCTGCAATACAGGAAACCCCGCGCAAGCGGGGTTTTCTTTTGGCTCATGCGTCAGCTGCCGAACGTTGCGCAGATTGCGTACTTCATCGAATGCAAGGTCGATCAGTTGGCAAGGCGTGCCGGGGCAATCAAGGCGACATCGAGTCCCATTTTCAACATGTCGCCAGGTACCGGAAGGTGCCGGATCAGGGCCGCGGCGAGGCGACCGACGGCGGGTGCGGTTTGGATGCCGTAGCCGCCAAGTGCAGCGATCCAGAAGAAGTCTGCCACCTGCGGGTCGTAGCCGATAACGGGACTGCGATCTTCCACAAAGCTGCGCAGGCCAGCCCATTTCTGTTGCACGTGCGTGATCGACAGCGTGGTTGCGCGCTCGATGCGATCTACCGCGATCGCGATGTCCATATCCTCAGGCCATGCATCACAGGGCAGGCTTGGCGTCTCGTCGGCTGGCGACAGCAACAGGCGGCCTGCGTCGGGCTTGAAGTAGAACTGCTCGCCGATATCGATCGTCAACGGCCACCGTTCGGTATCGCTGCTTGACGGCGCATCGACCATGAAGGCCGTGCGCCGCAGCGGTTGAATGCCGATCGGCGCGGCGCCGGCGAGCGTGGCGATCTCATCGACCCACGCACCCGCCGCGTTGACGATGGTTTTCGCATGGAAGGTGCCGGCGTCGGTGTCGATAGTCCATTGCCCATCGAGGTAGAGCAGCGAGGTGACGCCGGCGTTGTTCACGAGCTTGCCGTGGTTGTCGCGCAATTGCCGAAGATAACCTTGGTGTAGTGCATGCACGTCGAGATCGCAGGCATCGGGCTCGTACAGCGCGGCAGCGACGTAACCATTGCGCAGGCTGGATGACAGCGCCTGCGCCCCGGTCGCGTCGATGCGTCGTGTGCCGCCAGCGACATCCGGCAGCGAAGCAAAGGCATTCAGCGCATCGAGCTGTTCCGCATTCGCGATATAGAGCGCGCCGCGTGGCGATACCAACGAAACATCGGTGAAGCTTTGGGGCGTGTAGAAAAAATCGCGACTGGCGCGAGTCAGCGTGCGGATCGGTGCGTTGCCGTAGATCTCCGAGAACAGCGCGGCCGAGCGGCCGGTGGCGTGGTAGCCGGGCTGGCTCTCGCGCTCCAGCACCAGAACACGTGCGTGCGCGGCGAGGTTGGCGGCCGCCGCGGCGCCGGCCATGCCGCCGCCGATCACGGCGATGTCGAATAGCGTGTCTTGCATGTATTTCAAGTTCCCAGGGATGTAGCCAGTCGCGTCACGCGCCAGCCGCGCCAGAAATAGACCATTGCCAGCAAACATGCGGGTAGCGAGACCAGGGTCATCGAGCTGCCGATGGCCAGGGGATGGTGGAAGACGTGGTCGTTGACCCATGCAGTCAGCGTGGTGCCGCCGCCAAAACCCAGCATGATGTTGCCGAACGAGGCCAGCGCGATCGCGATGCCGCGCATGTGGTTCGGCACCACGTCCTGGAGGGCGGTGAGCCCCACGGCCGCGGCCGCCGACGACATCAAGGTCCACCAGGTGTAGCCGGCGATCACCATGTCCGCGCTGCCAGTCACGCCGGCGAATGCCCCGGGCATTGCCAGCGTGGCGGCGGCGAAGGCGACCACGAAGCGCCCACGTGAGCCGACGCGTGCGACCCATCGGTCCGCTATAAAGCCGCCGCCGAATACGCCAATCGCAGCGCCGACAATTTGCGCGCCGCCAAACAAGCCGCCTATTTGCGTGGGATCCATCGCATAGCGGCGCGATAGCAGTGCCGGTATCCAGTTCGACATGCCGAAGTCGCCAACCGACATCAAGGCCATGCCAAGGTAGAGTGGCAGCAGCAGGCCGCGGAACTGCGCGAAGTCGCGCAACACTTCGCGCAAAGGCAGGGTATGTGAGCCTTCCTGCATCGCATGCAGTTGCCGTTCCGGTTCGCGCACGGTGAGCATGAGCAGTACCAGCAGTGCGCCAGGCAGCGCCATCAGCACCAGCACGGCACGCCAGGCGGCGAGCCCGCTCAGCCAGGGGATATTCGCCACCAGTCCGTGTTGCACGGCTTGCAGTACCGAGCCACCGATCATCAGCGCCACGCCGCCGCCAACCACCATGCCGAGCAGGAAGGTGCCGACCGCCGTACCGCGCTTCTGAGCGGGGAAGTAGTCGCCAATCATCGACATGGCGGCCGGTGCCAGACAGGCCTCGCCGATGCCGACGAAGACGCGGGCGATGAACAGTTCGGTAAACGAGTGTGCGTAGCCACAAGCGACGGTGGCGATACTCCACAAGGTTATGCCGGCAATGATCACGGCGCGCCGAGGGAAGATGTCCGCGGCGCGGCCCAGTGGCAGGCCGGCAATCGAGTAGATCAGTGCGAAGGCGATGCCTTGCAACAGACCCACCTGGGTGTCGGTGATGGCCAGGGCGCCACGGATCGGGTCGACCAGCAGCGAAAGAATCTGTCGGTCGGTGTATGACAGCACCGCTGCCAGCGAAAAGATGGCAACGGCGTACCAGGCAGCGCCGGGCTTTGGCCAGGGTCGTTCGGCAGTCGCTTCGCCGGAGTGGCCTCCTCCCTCACTCATTGCGGGTTTTCAGCGGCCACCGCCCTGCTGGCGATCGCCTCGATCTCGACCAGCGCCTCGGGCAGGGCAAGGCCACTGATGACGGTGGAGCGTGCAGGCTTGTGTGTGCCGAAGAAGTCCGCATAGGCCTGGTTGAATGCGGCGAAATCAGCTTCGTGGCGCAGCCAGATCGTGCATTTCACTACCTGTGCCTTCGACAGGCCGGCGTCGTGCAGTACACGCTCCATCCGTTCAAGGCAGCACCGTGTTTGCTCGGCGACATCGCCGCGGATCATGCCATGCGCGTCGAAGGCGATCTGGCCGGACAGGAATACCAGCGAACCGGCATCGACGAAGGGGGCTAGGTGGGGTAAGGCCATGGTGGGTTCCGTAGGGATGGTGTGATCAGAACTGCGCGTCGAATTCGACGCCAACCGTACGTGGCTGGAGTATGGCCGACGGCAGATTGACCACCGCATTGGTCACGCCGTTCTGCATGTAACCGATATTGAGGTGGGGGTGTTGGTTGGTCAGGTTCTTCACGTAGAAGCGCAGCGTCCAGACATCCTTGGAGATATCGGCATTGAGATCGAGCACGCCGTAGCTGTTTTCGGGATAGTTGTACGGGCTGCTGCTGACGTTCGACGACCGCTTGCCTATCCAGCGATAGTTGCCGCCGACGTGACCACTCCATGCACCCGGAAGTTGGTAGTAATAGTCCGTGGTGTACGACCAGTTGATGTGCGGAATGCCTGGCAGGCTGTCGCCGTTCTTGCCCTTCAGTGCCGGTGCGTCTTCGGTCAGATAGGCATCGGTATACGATGCATTGAGGCCCAGCCGCAGATCGCGTATCGGCATGAAAGCGGCACTCAGCTCGGCGCCACGACTGGTCGCAGTGCCGCCATTGGCCAGGTAGGTGATGCTGCCGTTCGGTGTTGCTGTGCTCACCTGGATACCGCGCCAGTTGATGTCGTAGACGGCAAAGTCGACGGAGATGCGCTTGTCGAAGAACAGCGACTTCCAGCCGGCTTCGTAATTGACCAGCGTGTCCGACTTCACCGAGGGCGGCACGCCGGGAAGCGCGAAGTTCGGGCCGCCTGGGCGATAGCCGCTGGCGGCACGCAGGTACAGCATGCTGTCGTCGCTCAGGTGATAGGCCGGGCTGAGCATCCAGGTCAGCACGTTTTCCGAGGAATGGCCCGGACTGTTGCCCAGCGGCACCAACAGTCCGCCGCCGCCGGTGATTCGCTGCTCGAAGTTCTGTTCGTTCCTGGCGAAGCGCAAGCCACCGGTGACATCGAAGCGATCGTTGAATTTATAGGTGAGGTTGCCGAATAGCGCGCCCTCTTTGTACGTGGACGGAATGCCACCGACGAACAGCGGGTCGAGGCCGACGATCGGCGTGCCGTCGTTTGCCTGTGCCGTTTCGACCTGGAGGTTCTTGCTTGATTCGCGGGTGTAGAACGCGCCGACTAGCCACTCGATGTGGTCGTCCGGTTTGGAGGCGAGGCGGAATTCCTGGGTAACCTTTTTCAGGTCGAGCGCGAGATCGAACGCGGACAGGCCAACGGGGTAATTGCCGAGCAACGGATACAGTGGCCCGTAGGTTACCGAGTCATCCTCGAGCGCATGCGTGGCTGCGGTGGAATAGCTTGTTGCCGAGGTGAAGTCTGCCCAGTGCAGATCCCAGTTCAGCGTGGCAGAGTAGAAATTCACCTGTTTCCGAAACGGCTGGCCGAGTGCGGTGCCGGTCTTCTGCTCGCCGTAGATCGGCTGTTGTGTGGTCGGGTCGAGCAGGATGATGCCCTGGTCGTTGGCATTCACCGACTGGTGCAGCGCAGACATCTTCAGGCTGACGTCGTCGCCCGGTTTCCACAGCAAGGCGACACGGCTGCTTTTCTGCGTCACGTCGTTGATGCCGTTCTGGCCAGTCACCACGTTGTCGACATAGCCGGGCGTCTGGTTTTTGGACACCGAGGCGGAGATGCCAAGCTTGTCCTGGATGAGCGGAAGATTGATCGTGGCGCGTCCATCCCATCCCGTGCCATGGCCGCCGCTGACCGTGGAAATGCCGCCGCCGAGCTCTCCGCCGACGTGATTCAGATCCGGCTCCTTCATCACGTACTTGAGCAGGCCGCCCATGGTGCTGGCGCCGTACAGCGTGCCTTGCGGACCGCGCAGCACCTCGATGCGTTCGATATCGTAGGGCAGCAGATCCAATGCGTAGCTCGCCGACCGCGCAAAGTTCGAGCTCGAGCCCAGAGGCGTGTCGTCGACGTAGGTGCCGACCACAGCGCCCGCCCCCAGCGATGGGATGCCGCGGATCGTGATCGATGTCCTGCCCGGTGCGCCACCTGTGTTGATCTGCACCCCGGGCAACGAGCCAGCAAGGTCGATCAGCGAGGCGGCATGTTGGTCTTCCAGCTGCTGGCTTCCAACCACGCTGATCGATGTCGGCACCTTGCGCGCATCCTGGCTGCGCTTTTGCGCTGTTACGGTGACGGCGCCCAGCGTGATCGGATCTGGCTTGCCGCTCTGTTTTGCGCTGCCGCTGCCGCTGTTGGTGTTGTTGCTGGTGCTGTCCGGGATGGGCTGATCCTGCGCCAGGGCGGCGCCGGACGAAAATCCAAGCGCGGCGATCATGGCTGTGGCAAGTAAGGTGTGCCGCAAGGGTTTGCCGGTGCCGTTCATGGTGGTTCTCCCCGAGGTGGTGGTGTCCGGTGCCAGCGCAGCCAGCAGGCAGGCGTTTGCAAATATTTCAAAAACGGAAAATTAGTTGTCTAAACGGAAATAAGCATTATTATTGGAAAATTGCAAGCACGACCTATCGAGGGGCAGCACATGCGCATCTTCACCGCAGGCATTTCCACCGAGACGAATACTTTCGCGCCCTGGCCAACCGGCTTGCGCGGCTTCGAAGAGGGCGGCCTGTTTCGCGGCAATGCCAGCCGTGCCGGTGAGGGAGAGAACAATCTGGTGGCGCGGCTCTACAAGGAGTTGGCTTGCGCGGATGGCCACGACTTCGTCGAGGGAGTCTTCACCACGGCGCAACCGTCGGGGCCCACCCTGCAATCGGTCTGGGAGGGGTTGCGCGACGAGATCGTGGATTCGGTACGCGCAGGGGGATCCTTCGACGTGATTTTGCTGCTGCTACACGGTGCGATGGTGGCCACCGGCTGTGACGACTGCGAAGCGGATCTGGTTGCCCGGTTACGCAAGGTATGCGGGCCGGACACCGTCATCGGCGTCGAGCTGGACCCGCATTGCCACCTTTCGCAGGCACTGGTCGATGCCAGTGATGTCGTGATTCTGATGAAGGAGTATCCGCACATCGACTGCATCGAACGTGCACGGGAGCTTTATGCCCTCTGCACCGGGAAGGCACTGGGTCAAATCGACCCGGTCAGTGCCTTGTTCGACTGCCGCATGATCGGCTTCTATCCCACCACCAGTGAGCCGATGGCCGGCTTGCTGCGTCAGTTGCGTGAAGCGGAGCACCAGCCTGGCGTGCTGTCGGTGAGCTTCGTGCACGGCTTTCCGTGGGGTGACACGGCGGATACCGGGTCGAAGATGTTGGTCGTTGCCGACGGTGACAAGGCACGCGCACGGCGCGTGGCCGAAGAGCTTGGCCGTTTGATTTACGCGCAACGTGAGGTACTGCTGCCGCGCATGCCCGGGATCGAGGATGCATTGGATATGGCGGCGGCGACTGCCGGCCGGGTAGTGCTGGCCGATACTGCCGACAACGCAGGCGGCGGTGCGCCCAGTGACAATGTCAGCCTGCTGCGCGCGATGTTGGCGCATGGCGTACGCGATGCCGCGCTGGGTGCCATATGGGATCCGATGAGCGCGCAGGCCTGCGCGGAAGCTGGCGTCGGCGCGCGTTTCGCGCTGCGCCTCGGCGGCAAGTGCGGTGAAGCATCCGGCAGTCCGCTCGATGTTATGGCGACGGTGCGCGCGGTACGCGAACAGCATGATCAGCACGGTCTCGGCAGTGCCCGCCAGCCGATGGGTCTTTCGGTGTGGCTGGAATGCGACGGTATCGACGTGGTGGTCAACTCGATCCGTACCCAGGTATTCGCGCCAGACGCGTTTACTGGCCTGGGCATCGAGCTCAATGACAAGCGCCTGATCGTGGTGAAGTCCAGTCACCACTTCCATGCATTGTTCGCACCGATCGCCGATCGCATCATTTCAGTGGCGACGCCGGGGGCGATCCAGATGAACTTTGCCGGGATCGATTACCGCAAGCGCCACGATCTCAATTTTTTCCCGCGCGAGCACGACCCGCTCGCTTGATCGGCGGCTTGATCGAGGGCTTGCTTGCTGGCTTGGGCGCGGCCTTCCCGGCGCGCTTCGACTTAACGACTTGTGGTGGTGTCTTCTCCATCGCTGGCGGCTTGCGCAATTCGCTGCTGGCTTCGAGAAGTTGCGATTCGCTCGCTGAGCAGATCGACAGCACGCGACAACGGCCCGGACTGACCGCGATATAGGCATGCCCCATACCGCTGTCGAAATAGATCGAGTCGCCAGTCGCCAGTCGTGCTGGCGCATACAGTTCGGTATACAGGTCGACGATACCTTCCAGCACGTAGGCGTATTCCTCGCCGGGATGACGAATCAGCTCGCCAAAGTCTTCCAGCGAGCGTGTGTTGATCTCGGCGATGATCGGTACGAAACGCTTGTTGAGCAGATCAGCGGCGGGATACAGGTGCAGGTAGCCGCTGGTGTTGATCGCTGAACCTTCGCCGACGCGAGTGATGCTGCGACGACCGGTGACCCGCGCCGGTGCTGTGGAAGCAGTGTCGGCAGCAAACAGTTCGGCGATATCGATTTCCAGACCGGCACACAGCCGGGTGAGCTTGTCGTAGCTCAGCGACATCCGGCCGTTTTCGATTTTCGACAGTGTCGATATGGGTAGTCCGGTCCGTTGCGACACCTCGGCCAGTGTCCACCCGCGCGCTGTGCGCAGTGCGCGCAAGGCGCCACCGGGATTGGCGCTGGCGGGCGACGGTTCTGTGCGGGTTCGGATCATGGAGCTGGATTCCTGCAACGTGGAGCGGTAGAAGTTTCTAAATATGAAAAATATTTGACATTAACGAAAACATGCCTTCATTATCGTCCAAGAACTGTCGATCATGCAGCAACCTTCGCAATATCAGGGGTTACGCCGATGAAACACCTTCGCCGCATGCTTGCTCCGGTCGCGTTGCTGTTGTGTGCCACGACGTTCATGGCACCGTGCCGGGCGCAGACGCCAGTGGAGCCAGCGCCACCGCCGGCGTCAGTCGTGGCGGCTCCGTCAGGCGGCCATGAGCTCACCGCGGCCGACGCGCAGGCCTGGCTGGATGGTCTGTTTCCATACGCCATGAAGAAGAACGATCTTGCCGCTGCCGTGGTGGTCGTGGTGAAGGACGGCAAGATCCTCGTGGCGAGAGGTTACGGCTATGCGGACGTGGCGGCGAAGAAACCGGTCGATCCGGCCACCACGCTGTTCCGTCCCGGTTCGATTTCCAAGACCTTCATGTGGACGGCTGTGATGCAGCTGGTCGAGCAGGGCAAGCTCGACCTCGATACGGACGTCAACAAATACCTCGACTTCACTATCCCGCCGCGTGATGGCAAGCCGATCACCTTGCGTGATCTGATGACGCATACACCCGGTTTTGAGGAAACGGACAAGAACCTGTTCGCCCCCGATGCCAAGCAGTTGATGAGCAACGAGGCGTGGCTTAAGGAGTGGGTGCCCGAGCGGGTGTACGCGCCAGGCGAGGTGTCGGCGTATTCCAACTATGGCGCGGCGCTGGCCGGTTACATCGTGCAGCGTGTGTCGGGCCAGCCGTTCGACGACTACATCGAGCAGCACATCTACCAGCCGTTGGGCATGAAGTACGCGACGTTCCGTCAGCCGCTGCCGGCATCCCTTGAGCCTTACATGGCGAAAAGCTATGCCAAGGCCAGCTCGCCGGCGAAACCCTTCGAGCTGGTGACCGTGGCACCTGCCGGCAGCATGTCGGTGAGTGGCGAGGACATGGGGCGTTACATGATCGCCCACCTGCAGGATGGGCGTTATGGCGAGGCGCAGATCCTGCGTCCGGAAACCGCGCAGCAGATGCACAATTTCAAGCACTATTCGGTGCCGGGTCTGCCGCCCATCGCGCTTGGTTTCTATCACCTGGATCGCAATGGCCAGGACATCATCGGGCATGGCGGCGACACCGAGTTGTTCCACAGCGAATTGATGCTGTATCTGAAACATGACGTCGGCGTGTTCGTATCCATCGACGGTGCCGGCGACGGCGGATTGCGTCATCAGTTGTGGGCCGGGTTTGCCGACCGCTACTTCCCTGCCGTGCCGGTGAACCAGCCCATCCTGGCGACTGCGCGAGAGCATGGCGCCTTGCTGGTCGGTCGCTATCTCAACAGCCGCGTCTCGGTATCGAACTTCATGTCGATGCTGAACCTGCTGTCGCAGCCGAAAATAGCGATGGAGAAAGACGGGACACTCGTCACCTCCGACTTCAAGGATCTCGCCGGCCAACCGCGGCGCTGGCGTGAAGTGGCGCCGTTTATCTGGCGCGATTTCGACAATGGGGGCCATCTTGGCGCGCTGATGAAGGATGGCAAGGTGCGCTGGTTGTCGGTCGATGAGGTCGCGCCGGTCATGGTGTTCATGCCGGTGCCGGGCTGGCAATCCGCTTCATGGAACCTGCCGCTGCTGTATTTCGCGGTGATGGTGTTCCTGTTGGCGGCCTTGCTGTGGCCGATCGCCGCGTTGGTGCGCCGCGCTTGCGGCAAGCCGCTGGCGCCGCAGCAACCTGCGCGACGCTGGTACCGATGGAGCCGCGTGGTCGCGATCCTGCACCTGCTGTTCTTCGGTGGCTGGGTTTATGTGCTGGCTCAGATGAACGCCGAAATCGCCAGCATGAGCAATGGCTTCGACGGCACGCTGCGCCTGATCCAGTTGATCGGCGTGCTGGCTATTGTCGGCACGATCGCCGTGATCGCGAATGCACGTCATGCCTGGCGTGCAACCGGTGGCTGGTGGCGCAAGCTCAATAGCCTTGCACTTGTGCTTGCCTGCTTCGGGACGATCTGGTTCGCCTTCAGCCTGCACCTGTTGAACCTGCATCTGAATTATTGACGCGTGGTCGGTTACCTCGCGCCATCCGCGAGGTAACCGACATGCCCCAGCAAGGGGTTTGGTCGTCGGCTGGAGGCGTTACTGGCCGGCAGTCGCCGGCGTTGGCAGGGGCGAGTTGTGGACGATGCCGCTCGCGGGTGTCGCCGCCTGCGGCAGCAGCTTGTCGAGCTTGCCGTTGATGCGCAGCTGCTCGACGCTGGACATCGCCTGGTCAAGCCGCTGCAAGTCGCTGCCTTCGACAGGAGGCGGTGCGCCAGGTGCTTCGGTAAGCGCTGCCAGTTGCGGGCCGACCAGCTCGGTCAGCGCGAAATAGGGATCGTCGTGGATGCCGGCTTGTGCCAGCAGCTTGCCGGGCAGCAACCAGGCGGCGGTATCCATCGGGATGCGCTGGCGCGGATGCTGTGGATCGACCAGCAACCAGACACCCGCCTGGCTCAGCATGTCGCCGCCATCGACGAAGCCGGTGATGTGATAGCTGTTGCTCAGTGCCGGCAGGTGATCTCCGTAGAACAGCACCAGGCTGGGCCGCTGGCGCTGGGCCAGCTGCTTCACCAGGCGGCCGAGTTCGGCGTCGGCGTGCTTCAGGTGGTACAGGTAGGTCTGCAGTTCCAGCTTGTCGCGTCCGCTGATGCCATCGGGCACCGGGATGGCGTCGCGTTCGGCGGCGTGGGTCGGCTCGACATCGTACGGACCGTGCGCCTCGATGCTTATGGCGAAGATGAACTGCGGTGGGCCGCTGTCCTTCAACTGCTGCATGATCTCGTCGGTCATGGCGCTGTCGGCCATGTACTTGCCGTCCATCGCCGCGCCGGGCGGGAACGAGGATTGAGACACGAACTTGTCGAAGCCGATGGCCTTGAATGCCGCCGTGCGGTTCCAGAACGCCGGGTCGTTGCCGTGCAACGCCATCGTCGTGTAGCCGTGTGCGCCCAGCGTGCGCACCAGGCTCGGCACGGCCTTGTGGCTCATCTGCAGATAAGGAAACTGCAGGTTGTCGAAATAGCGCAGCGACAGCCCGGTAAGCACCTCGAACTCGGTGCGGATGGTGCCGCCACCAAACGTAGGTACGTGCAACTTGCCGCTGATCCCGTGCGCGGCGAGCCGGCGCAGGTTCGGCGCGAAGTTGCTGTGTTCGTAGCCGCGCATGATGGTCGGATCGAAGAACGACTCGCTCTGCACCACCACGATGTCGGGCAGCTTGTCGGTTGTCGTTGGCGTCTGCAGCAATTGCAGCAGTGCCGGCGTGGATTGTCCGATCAGCTGGGCGGCGGCGGCACGGTCGGGTTTGCGTTTGCCCTGACCGTATTGCAGGTGGAACATCATCAGCGAGCTGATCAGGCCGGAATGGGTGGCGGTGGATGTGGCCGACCACGGTTCCAGCCAAAGCACTCTCGCGTTGTAGATCCTGCCCCACGTGGTCACGCCGGCCAGCATGCTGGCCAGTGTCGCTGCCAGCACCACGCCAGCCATGAGTCGCGCGCCGCGGGTGCGGCGGGGAAACAGTGGCGGCTCCAGGCGCCACGCCAGCACAACCAGGCTCAGCGCAGCGAGCAGGCCCAGGTACGGCCACGGACTGTGCGGAAGATAGCCGGACAGCAAATGCATGCCGCCCTTGCGCAACTGGCCGACCATGCGGAAATCTTCGGGCAGCAAGGGTGTGCCGAGGTTCGCGACCTTCAATACATTGATGGCGTACAGCAAGCCCTGCAGCAGGAACGCCAGCCCGAACGACAGCAACACCCGCCGGCTCAGCGCCAGCAGCACACCGGCCAGCAGCAGGCCGGGCCAGGCATTGGCCAGCGGGAAGCGCGGCTGGTCGAACAGCCGCAGCGGCGTGACGCCGATCCCGCCATCGATCATGCCGGTCAGCAACACGAAAGCCAACGCCAGCAGCAGCGTCAACGCGATACGCGGAGCAAGCGCACGCCAGCGACCGGGCGGGTTTGTGGAGTTCAGGAGCATGGCCGTCCTGCGGTTGCTGTCATGTTATGGACGCTCGAATGTAGTGGGCTGCAGATGAACCGCGTGTAGGCGCAAACGGCGAGTTTCGGGCCTGCGCGCGAGTTGTTCAACGCCCCGCAAGCAGTTCGGTGCACGGAGCGTTCCCGGCGGCATGGCTCGGCAGTCGGCGCCCGGTACGGCACAATGCGCCGATGCCTGCCCATGAATCCGCCGCACTGCGTGCACTGATCGACGATCGCTACGCCGATCTCGCCGCCCGCTGCCGTGCCGTCGGGGTGCCGTTGCACGACGATGCGGGCGTCGCCGAGCGGATCCGGCGCACCCTGCTGGCCAGCGATTTCGCGTTCGACGTGTGGTGCCGGCAGCCGCAGTTGCTGGCACCGCAAGGGCTGGAGCGGCTGCGCTCCGGCAGCGATGCCAGCGCGCGCATCGACGCGTTGAAACTGTCGGACGACGAAGATGCCTGCATGATGGCGTTGCGGCGTTTCCGTCATGCCGAGGCGTTGCGGCTGGTCTTTCGCGACGTCAACGGGCTGGACGAGCTTCCCGAGACGCTCTCCGCCACCAGCGTGTTGTACGAAGTGCTGCTGGATGTCGCGCTGGGCTGGTCCGAGCGGGCGTTGGCCGCCCGCTACGGCCGCAGCCGCAACCTCGACGGCACGCTGCAGCGGTTGCTGGTGATCGGCTTCGGCAAGCTGGGCGGCAGCGAACTGAACTTCTCCTCCGACATCGACCTGGTATTCGCCTATCCGCATGCGGGGCAGACCGATGGTGCGCGCTCGCTCGACAACAGCGAGTATTTCATCCGGCTTGGCCGCCAGCTGGTGCGCCTGCTGAACGAGCCCACCATGGACGGCATCTGCGCCCGCGTCGACCTGCGCCTGCGCCCGTTCGGCAACGCCGGCCGGTTGGCGCTGTCGTTCGCCGCGATGGAGCAGTACTACCAGAGCGAAGGCCGCGACTGGGAGCGCTATGCGTGGATCAAGGCGCGTCCGGTTGCCGGCGATCGTTCCGCCGGCAAACAGTTGCAGGAGCTGCTGCGACCGTTCGTCTATCGCAAATACCTCGACTACACCGCGTTCGCCGGTTTGCGCGAGATGAAGTCGCTGATCGATGCCGAGGTGGCGCGCAAGGATTTGGCCGACAACCTCAAGCTCGGCCCCGGTGGCATCCGCGAGATCGAATTCATCGTGCAGCTGACCCAGCTGATCCGCGGCGGTCGCGAGCCATCGATGCGCGTGCGCGGCCTGTTGCCGGCTCTGACGGCGTGCGAGGCGCGCGGTCACATCGGCGCGGCGCGCGCGCGCATGCTGCGCGAGGCGTACGTACTGTTGCGCCGGGTCGAGAACCGGGTGCAGATGCTGCGCGACGCACAGACCCACGACATCCCCCACGATGCACTCAGCCGCGAGCGCATCGCGCTGAGCCTGGACTATGCCGACTGGGACACGCTGGCCGCGGCGCTGGCATCCCATCGCGCCATCGTCAGCGAGGAGTTTGCGGCGGTGTTGATGCCGCAGGGCGGACGCGCGGCCAGCGTGCCCGCCGCGGACATGGTGTTGTGGCAGCGTGCCTGCGACGAATCGCTCGATGCCGCCGTGCTCGAAGCCTCGGGTTTCGCGCCCGGCGCGGAACTGGCCGATGCCTTGCTCAAATTGCCGCAGGCGGCGCCGGTTCGCGCGATGTCGGCGCGTTCACGCGAACGTCTCGATCACCTGATGCCGCAGCTGTTCGACGCCGCGCGTTCCACCGCGGCGCCGGTAGCCAGCCTGCTGCGCTTGTGCCGCCTCATGCAGACGGTGGCCCGGCGCTCGTCGTACCTGGCCTTGCTGGAGGAACAGCCGCCGGCGCGCAAGCGGCTGGCCCGCCTGTTCGCCGACAGCGCCTTTCTGGCCGAAAGGGTGATCGCGCAACCGTTGCTGCTGGACGATGTGCTCGACCCGCGCATCGATCAATTGCCGTTCAAGCGTGCCGACATCGCCGCCGAGATCGCCCGCGTGCTGACTACGCTGGACGAGCGCGAAGCCGAAGCCGAACTGGAACGCATCAACGAATTCAAGTCGTCCACCGCGTTCCGGCTTGGCCTGGCGTTCAACGACGGGCGTGCCGATGCGGTATCCACCTCGCGCCGGCTGGCGGCGCTGGCCGAATCAGTGGTCGGCGCCGTGCTGGCGCTAGCAGAGCGCGAGCTGATCGCCCAGCACGGCCGTCTGCCTGGTGACGGCCCGGGGTTCTCGGTGCTCGGCTATGGCAGCCTCGGTGGCGAGGAATTGGGTTTTGCGTCCGACCTCGACCTGGTGTTCGTCTATGACGGCCGGCGCGCGCAGGCGATGAGCGATGGCGCGCGTCCACTCGAAGGCGCGCGCTGGTATCAGCGCCTGGCCCAGCGGGTGATGAACTGGCTCACCGTGCTGACCCGCGGCGGCCGACTGTATGAAGTCGATGCACGATTGCGACCGGACGGCTCGAAGGGTCTGTTGGTCAGCAGCCTCGATGCCTTCGCCGCGTATCAGAAAAGTCGCGCCTGGACCTGGGAACACCAGGCGCTGCTGCGCGCGCGCCCGGTGGCTGGTGACGCGGCATTGAAGGCCGAACTCGCCGAAGTCCGCCGCGACATCCTGGCCGCGCCGCGCGATCGCGCGACGGTGCTCACCGACGTCAGCAGCATGCGCCAGCGCTGGCGCGCCGAACGCGATCGTTCCGACGAACGCCAGTTCGATCTCAAGCAGGGCCACGGCGGCCTGCTCGATATCGAATTCGCGCTGCAGGGTCTGGTGCTGGCGCACGCGGCCCAACGGCCGGACTTGCTGGGGGTCACCGCCAACGCCGGCATGATCGAGGCGTGTCGCACGACCGGCCTGCTCGACGCGGATCAGGCGGCGATCCTGACCGTGGCACATGCCGACCTGCTGCAACGCGCGCTGGCCTGCACCCTGGATCTGCGTTCGCGCATCACCTCGCGCGATGCGGAGCTCGAGCAGCTGGGCGCCAGCGTGCGCGAGGTGACCCGTGCGCTCGGTTTCGCCTTCGATTGAATCGACGGGTGAAGCCACCGAAGCGTTCAGGGGCATTGCCCGGTCGCGGCTCAGGTGGTCGGCAGGGACGCGCGTTTCTTCCCCTCCGGAACGCTCACGCTTCTTGTAATTGTTGTTGTCGCGTGGCGATGCGCGCGCGCAGCTCGGCCGCGATCGCGGCGGTTTCGCGCAGGGGAGGCAGCGGTTCGGCGACGGCGGGCTCGTCCAGATCCTGCAACCGGCCAGCATCACGCAGAGCCTGGTGAAAGCGCTCGATCTTCGCCGGTAGCGGCGCGGTGACGAAGGTCTGTACCGGGCAACCGACGGCGCAGGCTTCGCTGAGCATGTTGACCGAGTCGGGAGTGACGACCAGCCGATCGGCCCAGCCGAGCACGCCGGGATAGGGATTGCGGCCATCGTCGGGGCCGGCCCAGACCAGGCCGGGCGTGCCTTTGAGGAGGTTGCGAAAAGTCTCGATCAACGCAGGTGACGTGCGCCGTGAACCCAGCACCAGCAGGCTGCCGCCTTCGCGGGAATGGCGTTCGAGCAGACGCGCGGCCAGCTGGCGCGCGTAAGCGGCGTTCAGCGCAATGCCCTGGCGCGGACCGCCGAGCAACACACCTACGCGCGGTTGCGGCAGTTCGGCGAATTGCGGGCAGGAATCGCGCCCGTCCGCCAGCCACTCGTCGTCCAGCGAGTTCAGTGAGCCGAGCGAGTGCAGCACATTCGGACCATCGAGGTGGTCGTGCCGGGGAGCAATCACCGTGTCCCAGTGCGCCGGATCGATGCGCGGGTCGAGGACCTGCACGGTGTAACACTCTCCGTCGGACAGCCGGCGCAGCATGCGGGTGAACAGGGCGGCCGCGCGGCCGCAGCCGATCGCGACCTGCGGCCATGGCGGTGCAAACAAGCGACGCTGGTTCGCCGGCAGCGCGATCCGGCCACCGAACTCCAGTCGAGGTGCCAGCCACGACCATGGCGTCCGCGGTTGCAGCACCAGGTGACGCAGCGGCATCTGCAGATACTCGGCCAGTGCCAGTGCCTGGCGCTGGTTGCCGGCCGCCTTGTCGGTGATGACCCAGCATTCGCCCTGCAGCTTCAGCATGGCCGCGAACGTCGTGGCATTGTTTCCAAAATGAACACAGTACGTTCCCCGCAGCGTGGTCTGTTTGTCTACGCCCACCTATACACTTGCAGGCCAAGGCGCCATCGTCAGCGCTTCTTCCAGCAGAGGATACCCATGAGCGAGTTGCTTTCCGAGGCCAGTGTCGACCAGTTGTTCCGCAACGCGCGCACATTCAATGCGTGGTTGCCGAAGGACGTGAGCGACGAGCAACTGCGTCAGCTCTATGAACTGGCCAAGTTCGGCCCGACCAGCGCGAACTCCTCGCCGATGCGGGTGGTGTTCGTGAAGTCGAAGGAAGCCAAGGCGAAGCTGGAGCCGTTCCTGTCCGAGGGCAATCGCGCCAAGACCATGGAGGCGCCGGTGACCGCGATCATCGCCACCGACCACGAGTTCTACGAGCACCTGCCGAAACTGTTCCCGCACGCCGATGCGCGCAGCTGGTTTGTCGGCAACCAGCCGTTGATCGACAGCGCGGCATTCCGCAACGCGACCCTGCAGGGTGCCTACGTGCTGATGGCGGCACGGTCGATCGGGCTCGATTGCGGACCGATGTCCGGTTTCGACAACGACGCCGTCGATGCGGCGTTCTTCGCCGGCACCCCGATCAAGTCCAATTTCCTGATCAGCCTCGGCTATGGCGATGCCAGCCGCAACCTGTTCCCGCGCAGCCCGCGTCTGACGTTCGACGAAGCCTGCACGATCGCCTGAAGTAGCGTTGCCCACCCCTTTCAAGGAATCACTCCCCATGCGTGCACTGAAATATCTCGCTTTCGCCAGCCTGCTCGGCGCCGCCGTGTCGGTACAGGCTGCCCCGGTCACCTACAAGCTCGATCCGAGCCATACCATGGTCTTGTTCAGCTGGAATCACTTCGGCTATTCCAACCCCACCGCCGACTTCGGCCTGGGCGAGGGCACCGTGGTGTTCGACGAACAGCAGCCGGCCAAGTCCAGCGTGGACGTGACCCTGCCGCTGGCCCAGCTCGACACGCATGTGCCGGCGCTGGACAAGCATCTGAAGGAAGCCGATTTCTTCAACGCGGGCAAGTACCCGACGGTGACGTTCAAGAGCACCACCGTGCAGCCGCTGGGTGGCAACAAGTTCAAGGTCACCGGCAACCTCACCGTGCATGGCGTGACCAAACCGGTCGTGCTGGACGCGACGCTGAACAAAGTCGGCCCGCACCCGATGAGCAAGGCGCAGTCGATCGGCTTCGACGCCACCGCCAGTATCAAGCGTTCGGACTTCGGCGTCGGCGCCTATGTGCCGAACGTCAGCGACGACATCACCATCCGCATCACCACCGAAGGTTCGGTGCCGAAGGCCAATTAAGCCCAGGGCAAGGCTCCGGGAAGCCGCGCCATCATGGCGCGGCTTTTTTTTGCCCGCTGGTAGCGGTACAGCTTGCCGCGCCCGGCCGAGGGCCGCGGCCTGCTACCATTTGCCGCCTGATATGGAGTCTGGAGCCCCCTGATGTCGTCCCCTGTTTCCGCGACGGTGCCGCTGGTGCCGGCAAATGCCGAAAATCGTTACGAAGTGACGCGCGCCGACCTGCCGCTGTCCTGCCCGATGCCCGGCATGGAGCTTTGGAATTCACACCCGAAGGTCTATCTGCCGATCGTCGACGATGGCGGCGAGTCCACCTGTGCCTACTGTGGCGCGCATTACATACTGCGCGACTGACTGTCGGTGCGGTTCGGATCGATGGCGGCACCGTTTTTGCTTGCCATTGAAGAATGAAAGCTTCCAGCCCAGAGCTCATGTCCAGCATTGCCGTACCCGCCAAGCTGCTGACTGTAGTCCAACTGATCCCCGCGCTGCAGTCTGGCGGTGCGGAGCGCTCGGCGCTGGAAATCGCCAAGGCCCTGGTGCAGGCCGGCCACCGTTCGGTGGTGATTTCGGCCGGCGGACGCCTGGTTGAACAGCTGCAGGCCGAAGGCAGCGAGCATGTGACGCTCGATCTGGGCCGCAAGTCGTTGCGCACGCTGACCCAGCTTGGCGCGCTGCGGCGCGTGTTGCGTGAACTGAAACCGGACATCGTGCACGCCCGTTCGCGGCTGCCGGCATGGCTGGGTTGGTGGGCGTTGAGGGGCATGACCCCGCAGCCACATTTCGTCACCACCGTGCACGGGCTCAACTCGCCGGGTCGTTACAGCGCCATCCTGCTGCGCGGCGAGCGGGTGATCGCGGTTTCGCAAACCCTGCGCGATTATGTGCTCAGCCATTACCGCTGGCTGGAGCCGGCCAAGGTGCGGGTGATCCCGCGTGGCATCGATCCGGCGGCATTTCCCTATGGCCATCGGCCGGACGATGCGTGGCAGAAAGCCTTCTTCGCCGAATATCCGGCACTGGCCGGCGCACCGTTGCTGACCTTGCCAGGCCGCGGCACGCGTCTGAAAGGTCATCACGACGCGATCGAACTGCTGGCCGATCTCAAGCGTCGCGGCATCGAGGCGCGGTTGTTGCTGCTGGGCGTGGTCGAAACGGGTCGTGAGGCGTACCTGGCCGAGTTGCGCGAGCTGATCAAGGTGCTCGGGGTCACCTCGCAGGTGGTGTTGACGCCGCCGCGCGACGACGTTCGCGACATCTACGCGATATCGGCGCTGATCCTGCAGTTGTCGAACAAGCCCGAATCGTTCGGGCGCACGGTGATCGAGGCGTTGTCGTTGTGCCGGCCGGTGCTCGGCTATGCGCACGGTGGCGTCGGCGAATTGCTGGCCGAGTTGTATCCGGCCGGTCGCGTGCCGCCGGGCGATCGCGAGCGCCTGGTCGAGCGTGCCGCCGAATTGCTGCGGGTCGCGCCGCCGATCTCGCCGCTGCAGAGCTATCGCCTGATCGACATGCAGCAGGCCACGCTGGCCTTGTACGACGAAGTCGCCAGCGGCTGAGAACCCACGCGTCCGCGCGCGTTCTCGCTCGCCTACAATGCCGGATCGTCCCCGCTCCGATCCGCGCATGAATTCCTTCGGCACATCACTCAAGGCCGCGCTGAAATCGCCGTTGCTGCCGTTCTGGCTGGTGATCGCGCTGCTGCCGTCCGGACGAAGCTCGGAACTGGGCACGTGTCTGTGCCTGCTCGGCGTGATCTTGCTGTTCGCGCGCAACCCGCATGCATTGCGCGAACATGCGGGCGCACGCCTGTTGTTGTGGCTGCTGGCCGCGTACGTGGGCGCGGCGCTGTTGTCTGCCGTCGACGCGATCATGCCTGGCAAGAGCTGGGGCACGGTGGCCGCGGCGCTGCGTTACCTGCCGCTGGGCTGGTACGCCTGTTTCGCGATCCGTCGCCAGAGCAAGCTGCAGGCGTTGTATGTCGCCGTGGCATGGGTCGTGGCGCTGTGGTGTGTCGACGCGTGGTTGCAGGCATTGACCGGCTGGAGCCTGGGCGGACATGCCGAGGCCGAGCGCGTCTCCGGCATTTTCGGCGCGGACAATCTGAAGCTGGGTCCGACGCTGGCCGTGCTGTCCCCGTTCGCTTTGTGGGCGGCGCGGCGGCGCTGGGGCCTGGGCGGTCTGCTGGGTGCCTTCGTGCTGATCCTCGGTCCGATCTTGCTGGCCGGCTCACGCGCGGCCTGGCTGTGTTACGCACTGGTGGCGCTGGGGTTTGCCTGGCGCGAAGCGAAATCGCCGTTGCGCTTCGCCGGCTTCTGCGCGATCGCCGCGGTGGTGCTCGCGTTGGCCGGAGGCGTTGCCTGGAAAACCTCAACGCGTTTCCAGGATCGGATGGATCGCACCCTGCTGGCGTTGCACGGCACCGGTCAGTCGGTCGATACCGCCCTCAGCGGACGGCTCGACATCTGGCACGCCAGCATGGGCATGTTCGAGGCACATCCGATCAACGGCGTCGGCGTGCGCGATTTCCGTTACGCGTATCCGCGCTATGCGCCGGCGAACGATCACTTCGTGGTGTCCGCCGAAGCCTGCGGCGTGGGCGAGGGCGCCTGCCATGCGCATCAGCTGGTGCTGGAGGTGCTCACCGAGACCGGCACGATCGGCCTGTTGCTGTGGCTGGCCGCGGTCGCGCTGGCGTGGCGCGCATGGCGAGGTGTGGGTACGGCGGCACGGACGCGCGCCTTTCCGGCCACGCTGGCACTGGGCGTGATGCTGTTTCCGCTCAATACCCACTTGGCCTTCTATTCGGCGTGGTGGGGTCTGCTGTTTGCCTGGTTGCTGGGCTTGTGGTGCGCGGCGCTGTACGTGGAGGGCGACGATGAGCGGGCGTGAGCCACTGTCGGTGGTGGTGACCACCTTCAACAACGCCGACACCCTCGACGCCTGCCTGCGCAGCGTAAGTTGGGCCGACGAGATCGTGGTGCTGGACTCGGGTTCCACCGACGCCACCGTGGCGATCGCCGCGCATTACGGCGCGTGCATCCACACGCAGCCGTTCGCCGGCTACAGCGCGCAGAAACAGGCGGCGATCGATCTGGCCAGCCATCGTTGGGTATTGCTGCTGGATTCCGACGAATCGCTGACCGCCGATGGATCCACGCTGCTGCAGCAGGCCTTGCTGGCGCCGGTTCATGCCGGTTACCAGCTGTGGCGGCGCGAGTGGCAATTCTGGCGCTGGCAATCCATGCGCAGCCGGCTCAATCACTACGTGCGATTGTTCGACCGTCGACATGCGCGGATGAGTGGCCATGAAGTGCATGAATCGGTGCAGGTGGATGGATCGGTAGGTACGCTCGCCGTAGTGATCGACCACTACGGCGAACCCGACATCGCCGGTCGCGCGAGCAAGGCCAATCGTTATTCCAGCATGCAACTGGCGGATCTCGGGCGGCGCAAGGTGACATGGCTGCGGCTGCGCATGGTGGCCTACCCGACGGTGGCCTTCCTGCGGTATTACCTGTTGCGCGGGCATTGGCGCTCCGGCTGGGCAGGCTTCATCGCGGCGCGCATCCACGCGTTTTATGCGTTTTTGAAATACGCCAAGTTGTACGAGTTGCGCAGGCGCAAGCGGACAGCGGCGTCGCGCGAAACCGGCATCGATCCGTAGACGACGCGGAAGCTCAGACTACCAGCGCCAGGTCCTCGCGCCCGTCGAGCGTGGCTAGCAGCAGCGCGCATGCCTCCCGGCGCAATGCCTCGCGTTGGCGGAACGCCGAACGATGCTTGCTTGGGATGTGTATTTCTTCGCGCACCGGTTCGTGCGCAGGCAGCTCGTAAAAACCTGACTCGTCGAGTGTGCCGTGGCATTCCAGCCAGAAACTATCGTAATCGGCCTTGATCTTGTCGGCCTGTCCGGCGAAGGGATGCGCGGTGTTGCTGACCCCGCGCACGCGGATCGCGCCGTTGTGCTGAGCCAGTGCCCGCACCATCGAAAGCAACAAGTTCTTCGGACGCAGACCATGACTTTGCTTGGTCAAATCGCGCACCGCCTCGCGACCGAGCGCGGGTGCAGCGCCCTGCACGCAACCCAGCAACAGGGTGTGGCCGCCATCGGCGATGCTGAAGATCATCGAAGACAGCATCTGGCCCGTCGCATTGGCCAGGCACAAGCACAACTCGCCCTCGCGACCACGGCCGGTGGGCCGGCGCAACTCGATGAGCAACGCCGTGCCGTCCTTGAGTGACAGCGTGCCTACCCGAAACTGGCCGTGGAGGTAGATCGACTCGCACAGGCCGGGTGGAAAAGTCGTGAGTACCGTCCGGTAGTGATCCGCGATCACGGCGTAGCGCTCGAACCGATTCAATCGCCGGTTGATGTAGTCGTGCTGCGGTCGTTCGAGCAAACGCGGGTCCTTCGTCAGCATCGCCGTCATCACCGGATGGTGGTAGATGAAATCAAGCCATGCTGCGTGCAGTTCGCCGTCGCGGGCACTGCGTATCGCGTATTTGATCGCGCAACCGCCGCGCTTGAAGAGGGAACCGCGCCAGTCATGGCGATGACGCAACGAGCGCCAGAAAAGATGAGGTGACATGTTGAAGTGTGGGGAGGGGAGGGCGCGGCATAGTAGCCGCGCCAACCTTTAACCAGGCTTTCAACGCGTCAGTAGATTGTGGGCTGGCCGGGCGGACGTGTCTTGAAGCGCTTGTGCACCCACAGGTATTGCTCGGGAGCTTCGCGCACCATCTGTTCGATGCAGGCATTGATCCGCGCGGTGTCGGCCAGCACGTCGGTGCCGGGGAAATCTTCCAGCGGCGCACCGAGCCGCAACGCATAACCCGCGCGGCCCGGGAGGCGGCGATGGAAGAACGGGATCACCACCGCACCGGACATCCGCGCCAGATGGTGGGTGGCGGTGATGGTCGCCGCCGGTACGTCGAAGAAGGGCACGAACACGGTGTCCTTGCTGCGCATGTCCTGGTCCGGCGCGTACCAGAGGGTGCCGCCGTTGCGCAGGTATTTCACGGTGCCGCGGATGTCGTCCTTCTCGAACATCGCGTCGGCGTAATGCAGCCGTGCGCGCAGCACGACCCATTCGAATACGGTCGAATCCATCCGCCGGTACATGCCGGCGATGCGGATGCGCTGCGAGACCAGCCGTGCGCAGAGCTCCAGATGCGAGAAATGCCCGCCCACCAGCAACACACCCTTGCCCTGCGCGCGCGCGGCCTCGAGATGCTCCAGCCCCTCGATTCGGGTGGGGATGGCCGCCATGCGCCGATCGCTGCCCATCCAGCCCAGCGCGAACTCCACCAGCATCAAGCCGATATCGCGCAGGTTTGCATCGACCAGTGCCGCCTGCGCCGTGGCATCGAGTTCCGGGAAACACAGCGCGATGTTGGCCTCGGCAATGCGTCGGCGCGGCGAAGGAAACCGCAGCACCAGCGCACCGATGCATCGCCCGATCCCCATCAGGGCGCCCTGTGGCAGGCGTGCGATCAGCCAGATCACGGCCACGCCCAGCCATGCTGGCCAATGGTTTGGCGCTAGCAGCGAACGGGTGAAGGTGGGACGGGGCATGCCGGGCATCGGGGGCATTGTAGTGGAGGCGGGAACGGGTTGAGCTGACCGGGTTTGCGATGCTCCTGGCGACCCCGTTCCGTTCACCGTTCTCCGCTCTCGTATACTGCCGCGTTGAACCGAAAGGCGTCGACATTGCGTTATCTCTACACCTTCGCCATGTATCTGGTCATGCCGCTGCTGGTGCTGCGCTTGCTTGCGCGTGGCGTGCGTTCGCGTCCGTATCATCGGCGCTGGCCGGAGCGGTTCGGCTTCTTCGATGCGCCCGGTTTCAGTGGCAGCCTGTGGGTGCACGCGGTGTCGGTGGGTGAGGTCAACGCGGCCGAGCCGCTGATCAAGGCGTTGAAGCGGGATTATCCCAATGCGCCGTTGGTGATCACCACGGTCACCCCGACCGGCACGGCGCGCGTGCACCAGCTGTTTGGCGACAGCGTGTTCCATGTCTATCTGCCTTACGACCTGCCGAACGCGGTGGGTCGCTTCCTGAAGAAGGTCCGGCCGCGGTTGGCCCTGATCGTGGAAACCGAGATCTGGCCAAACCTGTATTTCGCCTGCCGTCATCGCGGCATACCGCTGATGATCGTCAATGCGCGATTGTCCAAACGCTCCCTGCGTGGATATGCGCCGCTGCGCGGGCTGCTGCGATCGGCGCTGCGTTGCGTGCGCCTGATCGCCGCACAATCACGCACCGATGCAGCGCGGTACCGCCTGCTCGGCGCCGATTCACAGCAGATCCTGGTCACCGGCAACATGAAATTCGACATGCCGATACCGGACGGTGCGGTGGCCGTCGGTGCGGCGATGCGCGAGCACTGGGGGCCGCGGCGGCCGGTATGGATGGCCGCCAGCACCCACGAAGGCGAGGAGGTGGCTGCACTGGAGGCGCATCTGCAGGTGTTGAAGCGGTTGCCGGACGCACTGCTGTTGCTTGCACCGCGGCATCCCGAACGATTCCGTGTTGTTGAGCACGCGGTGCGCAGCCTGGGTTTTGCGGTTGCCACGCGCAGCATCGACGAGGTGCCGTCGCTGTCGCACCAGGTTTTCGTGATCGATGCCATGGGTCAGCTGATGCCGTTCTTCGCGGCGTCCGAGGTCGCGTTTATCGGTGGCAGCCTGGTACCGATCGGCGGGCACAACGTGCTGGAACCGGCGGCGCTGTCGGTGCCCGTGCTGGTGGGACCGCATACGTTCAATTTCGAGGAAATCACCCGCAGCCTGATCCAGCAAGGTGGTGCCGAACGCGTGGCGGACGTCGAGCGGCTGGGTCCGGACGTGCTGCAGTTGCTGCTCGATCGGGCTCGGCGTGAACGGATGGGCCATGCCGCGCAGCAGGTTTTCGAGCGCGAGCGCGGGGCGGTGCAGCGGATCATGCAGTTGATCGATTCGTTGCTGCAGGAATAGCTGCCTGCGCGAACAGCCGCAAAGCAAAACGGCCGGGTGTGATCCCGGCCGTTTTGCTGGACGACGTGTCGCAGATTTACTGCAGCAGCGCGTTGATGTCCTGGATGTCCTTGAGGTCGGCCGTGCCGGCAGTCTGCTTGAGCAACAGCTTGTTCAGGATGAACTGGTGACGTGCCTGCGAGTAGCTGCTTTCCGACGAGGTCAGGGTCTGGATCGCCAGCAACACGTTGGTCATCGTCTGGGTGCCGACCTCGAAACCCGCGCGGGTCGCCTCCAGTGCTTTCTGGCCGGAATCCACCGACGCCTTGGCCGATTCCACCTGGGCGATGCCGGCGATCACCGAACGGTAGTAGTTCAACGTGTCACGCACCACCTGGCGCCGCTGCGATTCCATCGCATCGGTGGCGGAATCACGCTGATAGATGGACTGGCGCACCAGCGATTGAGTCATGCCGCCGGAGAAGATCGGCACGTTCAGGGTCAGCCCGATCGTGGTCGAGGAGCGGCCATTCTCGGACGAACCGAAACCAGGCTGCGGATTCTGGTACCAGCTGGCATTCTTGCCGTAGGTGACGCCTGCGGTAATGGTAGGCAGATGGCCGGCACGCGCCGCGCTGATGTTGTGCTCGGCCGTTTCCACGCTGCTCTTCTGCGCAAGCAGGTTGGGGTTGGTCTGCAACGCCTGTTTGACCCAGCTGTCCTGATCGGCCGGCGCGGGTGGGTCCATCGGCAGGTCGTCGCGCAACTTCTTCAGATCGCCGGTCGGCTTGCCGGTGATCTGGGTGAGCCCTTCGCGGGCGTCGTTGAGCGTGTTCTGCGCGGCGATGGTCTGCGACTTGGCCGCCTCGTAATAGGCCTTGGCCTGATAGACATCGGTGATCGCCGAAAGGCCGACCTTGAAGCGCTGGTCGGACTGTTCGTACTGCTGACGGAACGCATCCTCGTTGGCCTTGGCGTAGGTCAGCTCGTCTTCGCTGGTCAACACGCCGAAGTACGCCGCGGCCACGCGCGCATACAATTCCTGCGCCGCGGCTTCATACAGCTCGTTCTGGGCATCGGAGGCCGAGTGGGCGGCCTTGAGGTTGGCGTATTTGCTGAAGTCGAGCACGGTCTGGTTGAGCGTGCCGTTGATGCTGCGGGTGCGCGTATGACCGAACTGGCTGGTATTGATGAAGTTGCCGGGGTTGTTCGGGTCCTCGAAACTGGTACCGCCGCCGCCATTGGTCTGGCTGAGGCTCAGGGTGCCGTTGATCTGCGGCAACAACAGCGCGCGCGCCTGGTCGACGCCTTCGCCGGTAGCCAGCCTGGTGGCATCGGCCTGCGACAGCACCGGGTCGTTGGCGCGGGCATCGTGGTAGGCATCGAGCAGATCCTCGCCGTGGCTGGGCAGCGAGATGGCGGCCAGGGCCAGGGCAAGGGTGAGCAGCTTCAAACGCATGGGTTGCCTCATGGGGATCGGTTGGGGCTTGATCAAAAGACGAACCGTGGCGACGGTTCGGCGTGGGTCAGGTACGGCAGGTCGGTCTCGAAGAGGGTCTCTTCGCGATAGCGGCCGGCGCCTTCATGGGTCAACAAGGTGGCGTGCTGCACCGGCGACTGGCCGCGCACCACCACGGCACGGGCGCCTGGCTTGAGCCAGGTCAGCCAGCGCGGCGGAATTTCGGATACCGCACCGGTCACGACCAGGGCGTCGAACAGGCCTTCCGGCTGCCACTCGCGCACGGCTTCGCCGGTGACCAGACGCGCATTGACCAAGCCGGCGGCCTGCAGGCGTGCGGCGGCGGCAGCGGTGAAATCGGCATGGATGTCCACGCTGGTCAGCTGGGCCGACAACGTCGCCAGGCAGGCGCTGAGGAAACCCGAACCGGTGCCGATTTCCAGCACGTGATCGGTCGGCAGCAGTTCAAGCGCCTGCAGCACGCGGCCTTCCACCACCGGCTTCATCATCACTTCGCCGTGGCCCAACGGCAGGCACAGGTCGGCGAAGGCAAGTCGGCGATGTTCGGCGGCAACGAAATCCTCGCGGCGCACGCGGGCGATGACGTCCAGCACGCGCCCATCCAGCACTTCCCACGGGCGGACCTGGTTTTCCACCATGTTCAGCCGCGCCTGTTCGATATTCATCGCCATCTGTTCGTGTTCCGTCTGGATCGAAAAAGGTCAAGAAGGATAAGCGCTTGGGCCCAGCCCTACAATGACACGCCCGACAGTGACAAGCCTGCGGGTTGTATACCAGCGCACGAAGTGCCGGAAGTCACCGCAACCGGTTGACGGACGTCACCTGCTGCCGGACACGGCGCAGCGGCGCCGGAATCAGGGATCGGAGCCGTTCATGGAAAATAATTGAACCGCTGCGTATAATAAAGCTCGAATTTCCGTTTGTGAAGGTGGAGGCATGAATACCAGCGCGCAAATCAGACCCCAGGGCCCCGGTCGCCCGAAGGATATGGAGAAGCGTGCCGCCATTCTGGTCGCGGCCAAGGCGCTATTCATACGCAACGCATTCGCCGGTACCAGCATGGACGCCATTGCCGCCGACGCCGGTGTATCCAAGCTCACCGTGTACAGCCATTTCGGTGACAAGGACAACCTGTTCCGCGAAGTGATCCGTTCGCGCATCCAGGACCTGCTGCCCGAGGAAACCTATTTCTTCGATCCGCAAGTCGATATCCGCGACACCTTGATGCGAGTGGCGTTGACCCACGCACATCTGGATTGCAATGCCGAAACCGTCGGCACGTTCCGCGCCATCCTCAGCGACTGCCGCCAGGGCAATCCGCGCTACGGCAAGCTGATCTGGGAAGAAGGTACGACACGTACCCATGGCTTGATGGAACGCCTGTTGCAGCAGGCGGTTGACGCCGCCCAGCTGGATATCGGGGACGTGTCACGCGCCAGCATGCAGTTTCTCACCCTGATCAAGGGCAACCTGATGATGCGCCAGATGTTCGGTTGTACCGGATGTCCGGAAAGCTACATCGAGGAAATCGAGACCACGGCACGCGCCGGCGTCGAGATGTTCCTGCGTGCCTACCTGCCGCGCCCTGCACAGTCGCACTAGGCGCTCGCCTGCCACCCCTGCTTCGTGTTTGAATAGCCGCTGTTTTGAAGCGGGGGTGCCGACTACGGTCGGCTGAGAGAGTCCCTTCGAACCTGATCCGGTTAGCACCGGTGTAGGGAGCTTCGTCGCACGATCGCCCATCGACGTGTGTCCGGTGCCACCGCTTTGTTGTGCATGCGAGTACCTCGCAAAAGCCCGCGCATCCTTGCGCGGACTCTTCAACAAAGCCGCCGGAATCAAGCCGATGAATGCCCAGCCCTCCGATCTTGCGCGTGCCGCGCAGGAGCTTTCCGAATCCGTCGTGCGGCCGATTCCGGGTTCGCACAAAATCCATGTGCAGGGCAGTCGACCCGACCTGAAGGTGCCGCTGCGGGAAATCTGCCAGGCGCGCACGCCTGGACTGTTCGGTGGCGAGGACAACCCCCCGATCACGGTCTACGACACCTCCGGTCCGTATACCGATCCGGATTACCGGGTCGATCTGGCTGCTGGCTTGCCGGCGTTGCGTACCGCCTGGATCGCCGGGCGCGGTGACACCGAATTGCTGTCGGGACTCAGTTCCGAATTCGGCCGCCAGCGTGCCAGCGATCCGAAGCTCGATCCGCTGCGCTTCACTGCCACACGCGTGCCGCGCCGTGCGAAGGCACGCGCCAACGTGACCCAGCTGCACTACGCCCGCCGCGGCATCGTCACGCCGGAGATGGAATACATCGCGATCCGCGAAAACCAGCGCATCGAGGCGCTGGCCGGCAGTGCGCTGCTCGTGCAGCATCCGGGCCAGTCGTTCGGTGCGGCGATCCCGCCGCGGATCACGGCGGAATTCGTGCGCGACGAAGTGGCCCGCGGTCGCGCCATCATCCCGGCCAACATCAACCATCCCGAATCGGAGCCGATGATCATCGGCCGCAACTTCCTCACCAAGATCAACGCGAACATCGGCAACAGCGCGGTGAGCTCGGGCATCGCCGAAGAGGTGGAGAAACTGGTGTGGGCGATCCGCTGGGGCGCGGACAACGTGATGGACCTGTCCACCGGCAAGCACATCCACGAGACGCGCGAGTGGATCATCCGCAACTCGCCGGTGCCGATCGGCACCGTGCCGATCTACCAGGCGCTGGAGAAGGTCAACGGCATCGCCGAAGACCTGACCTGGGAAATTTATCGCGATACGCTGATCGAGCAGGCCGAGCAGGGCGTGGACTACTTCACCATCCATGCCGGCGTGCTGTTGCGCTTCGTGCCGCTGACCGCCAAGCGCGTCACCGGCATTGTCAGTCGAGGCGGCTCGATCATGGCGAAGTGGTGCCTGGCGCATCATCGCGAAAACTTCCTCTACACCCATTTCGAGGATATCTGCGAGATCATGAAGGCGTACGACGTGTCCTTCAGCCTCGGTGACGGCCTGCGTCCGGGGTGCATCGCCGATGCCAACGACGAAGCGCAATTCGGCGAACTCGACACGCTGGGCGAACTGACGCAGATCGCCTGGAAGCACGACGTGCAGGTGATGATCGAAGGCCCCGGCCACGTGCCGATGCAGCTGATCAAGGAGAACATGGATCGCCAGCTGGAGAAATGCGGCGAGGCGCCGTTCTACACGCTGGGTCCGCTGACCACCGATATCGCGCCAGGCTACGACCACATCACCTCGGCGATCGGCGCGGCGATGATCGGCTGGTTCGGCACCGCGATGCTTTGCTACGTGACGCCGAAGGAGCACCTCGGCTTGCCGAACAAGCAGGACGTGCGTGACGGCATCATCGCGTACAAGATCGCCGCGCATGCGGCCGATCTGGCCAAGGGCCACCCCGGTGCCCAGGTGCGCGACAACGCATTGAGCAAGGCGCGCTTCGAGTTCCGCTGGGACGACCAGTTCAATCTCGGTCTCGACCCGGAGAAAGCCAAGGAATTCCACGACGAGACGATGCCGAAGGATGCGCACAAGAGTGCCCACTTCTGCTCGATGTGCGGGCCGAAGTTCTGTTCGATGAAGATCACCCAGGACGTGCGCGACTACGCCGCCGAACACGGCATGGACGCGTTCGAGGCGATCGACGAAGGCATGGCGGGCAAGGCCGCCGAGTTCCGCGAACAGGGCGGCGACATTTACAAGCCGGCGTGATGCCAATCGGGATGACGCGGGGGTGATGCCAGTCGGTCGGGTGCAGGCCGGTTGGGGTGCGTTTACGCCATCACCACATCCGTCGGGCGTAAGCTCGCTGGACCCGCGCCCACCGACGTAACGAGGAAACCCGCATGGCCGCCAAGAAGCATCCCTTCCTTTCCGACATCAAGACCATTCGCAAACGTGCGCGCGAACACATGCAGCGTGGCGCGATCACCGACAGTTACACGCTCGATCGCGACACGGTGCTGAAGCTGTTGAACGAAGCGCTGGCGACCGAGATCGTCTGCGTGCTGCGCTACAAGGCGCACTATTACCTGGCGTCGGGCATCAACGCCAAGAGCGTGGCGGCCGAATTCCTCGAACACGCCAACGAAGAGCAGGGTCACGCCGACCAGATCGCCGAGCGCATCACCCAACTCGACGGCACGCCGAATTTCGAGCCCGATGGCCTGTCCACGCGCAGCCATGCCGAGTTCGTGGTGCCGAACGACCTCGCCGGGATGATCGAGGAAAACCTCGTCGCCGAACGCATCGCGATCGACAGCTATCGCGAGATCATCAACTACGTCGGCGATCAGGACACCACCACCAAGCGCATGCTGGAAGGCATCCTCGCGATGGAAGAGGAACACGCCGAAGACATGAAGACACTGATGGAAGACTTCGGCAAGAAGGGTGAGCCGGCCAAGCCGACGGCGGGGAAAACGGCGCGCAAGCAGGGTTGAAAGAGTTTCGCGGGATGCGGCAGCACAGCAGGCTGCCGCGCTTCCCCTCGCGTCACCAGCCGGCCAGCACCAGCTTGCCGATCGTGGTTCCCGATTCCAGCCGGCGATGCACTTCACGCAGGTTGGCAGCATTGATCGGCGTCAGCGTTTCGCTGCGCGTGCCGCGCAATTCGCCGGCATCGATCAAGGCGGCCACGCGTTCGAGGATGCGGCCTTGCTCGGCCTGGTCGGGTGTCTTGAAGCGAGATCGGGTGAACATCATTTCCCAGTGGATACCGATGGCCTTGGCCTTGTAAGGGTCGCCGATTTTCAGCGCACCTTCGGGTTCCACGATCAGGCCGACATGGCCTTGCGGGGCGAGAATCTCCCCAACCGCCTCCCAGTAACGGGAGGGTTCGGCGAGGTTCATCACCGCGTCGACCTGTTCGAAGCCCAATGCCTGCAATTGCGGCGCCAGCGCCTCGCGATGGTTGATCACGTGCTGCGCACCAAGCGTGCGGCACCAGTCGATGGTTTCGTTGCGCGAGGCGGTGGCGATCACGGTGAAGCCGGCCCGGCGTGCCAGCTGGATCGCGATGGAGCCGACGCCACCGGCGCCGCCGATGATCAGCAACGATTTGCCTTCGCCGCCATGTTCGTTGTCGAACGGCATGCGCTGGAACAGCAACTCCCACGCGGTGAGCGCGGTCAGCGGCAGCGCAGCCGCATCGGCTGCATCGATCGAGGCGGGCGCGTGGCCGACCAGCCGCGCATCGACCAGCTGGTACTCGGCGTTGCTACCGGGTCGTGTCACGTCGCCGGCGTAATACACGGCCTCGCCCGGGCTGAAGCCGGTGACCGCCGTGCCGACGGCCTCCACCGTGCCGGCCGCGTCATAACCGAGCACCTTCGGCTGCGTTTCCACCGCCGGTTTCGGCGAACGGATCTTGGTGTCGACCGGATTCACAGAAACGGCCTCAACCCGCACGAGGAGGTCGTGTTCGCCGGGCACCGGCCGGGCCAGTTCGACATCGAGCAGCGATTGCGGATCGTCGATCGGCAGGTAACGGGTGAGGGCGACGGCTTTCATGCGGGCGACTCCGTGGGGACGATGAATGGCACCGGCGGCGGGTTGCGTTCGGCGAACATGCCGTTCCAGTAGGGATAGTAAGGGTACGGCGGCATCACCGCGCTGGCGGTATCGAGTCGCGCGACCTGGCCTGCATCGAGCGCCCAGCCGATCGCGCCCAGGTTGTCGTGCAGCTGCTGCTCGTTGCGTGCACCGATCAGCACGCTCGATACCGTCGGCCGCTGCAGCAGCCAGTTCAGCGCGATCTGCGGAACCGTCCTGCCGGTTTCCGCGGCGATCGCGTCCAGCGCATCCACCACGCGATACAACCGTTCCTGGTCCACCGGCGGCGCAAAGCCGGCGGTGTCGTGCAGGCGGCTGCCGGCAGGCAGCGGCTGGCCGCGGCGCAGCTTGCCGGTGAGCCGGCCCCAACCCAGCGGGCTCCACACGATGGCTCCGATACCCTGGTCCAGGCCCAGCGGCATCAATTCCCACTCGTAGTCGCGCCCGACCAGCGAGTAGTAGGTCTGATTCGCCACGAAGCGCGAGTAAGCGTGTCGGTCGGCGACGGCCTGCGATTTCATCAACTGCCAGCCGGAGAAGTTCGACGCGCCGAGATAGCGCAATTTGCCTGCGCGAACCAGTTCGTCCAGCGTCGACATCACCTGTTCCACCGGCGTCATCGCGTCGAAGTGATGCAGGTGCAACAGGTCGATATAGTCGGTGCCCAGGCGCTTGAGTGCGCGGTCCACGCCGCTGATCAGGTGGTGACGCGAGGCGCCGACATCGTTCGGACCGTCGCCCGTACGCAGGTTGAGCTTGGTCGAGATGATCGCCCGGTCACGGCGACCCTTCAGCGCTGCGCCGAGAATCGACTCCGATGCACCGTCCGAATAGACGTCCGCGCTGTCAAACAGATTGGCGCCGGCGTCGAGGCAGATGTCGATCAGCCGTTTCGCTTCGGCGACATCGGTGTTGCCCCAGGCGCTGAACAGCGGCCCCTCGCCGCCGAACGTGCCGGCGCCGAAACCGAGTGCGGGCACCTTGAACCCGGAGGTGCCGAGATAGCGGTAGTCCATGAAAGTCGTCCTTCGAAGGTCAGAGAATGGTTTCGGCACGGGCAATGACCGGCACACGTCTCGGCTGACGGGTATCCAGCCGCACGCTGTACAGCGCCACGGCCAGCCCCAGCACCGGCAGCGAGGCCGCCACCCAGGTCACCGCGCCCAGGCCCGGGCCATGACTGATCACCACGCCGCCCAGCCAGGCACCGATCGCATTGCCGAGGTTGAACGCGGCGATGTTGAAGCTCGATGCCAGCACGCCGCCGCCGGTGGCCTTCTGCAACACACGCAGTTGCAGCGGCGCCACGGTGGCGAACGCGACGATGCCGAACACGGCGGCAAACGCGATCATCGCCGGCTTGCTGTGCAGCGCGAACGTCATCGTGCCCAGCACGATCGCCAACGCAATCAGCGAGCCCAGCAGGGTCGCCACCAATCGCTTGTCCGCGAGGCGTCCGCCGAGCAGGTTGCCGACCACCATGCCACCGCCGAACACCAGCAGGATCGGCGACACCGCGCTGTCGGCGAAGCCGGTGACCCGGGTCAGGATTGGCTGGATATAGGTGAACACCGCGAACACGCCGGCGAAGCCGAGCACGGTCATCAACAGGCCGAGCAATACCTGGGGATGCGCGATGCCCTTCAATTCTTCGACGAACTTCATCGGCGCGCTGTCGCCGCGATCCGTCGGCACCAGGGTGGCGATGATCACCGTGGCGAGCACGCCGATCGCGCTGACCGCCCAGAACGTGGCACGCCAGCCGAAGTGCAGGCCCAGCCACGCGCCGGCTGGCACGCCGAGCAGGGTGGCCACGGTCAGCCCGGTGAACATGATCGAGATCGCCGAAGCCTTGCGATCCTTCGCCACCAACCCGGTTGCCACCACCGCACCGACGCCGAAGAAGGTGCCGTGGGCCAGCGAGGTAATCACCCGCGCGATCATCAGCACGGTGTAACTCGGCGCCAGCGCGCTGGCCAGGTTGCCGACGGTGAAGATCACCATCAACGCGATCAGCGCGGTCTTGTGCGGCAGCCGGCTGGTCGCCGCAGTGAGCAGCGGCGCGCCGACGAACACGCCCAGCGCATAGCCGGAAATCAGCAGGCCGGCGGCGGCGATGCTGACGTGCAGGTCGGCGGAGACCTGCAGCAGCAGGCCCATGATCACGAATTCGGTGGTGCCGATGCCGAACGCGCCGGCGGTCAGCGCGTACAGCGCCAATGGAGTGCGTGGCCGAACGGAAGGGGAGTGCATGACGACAATCCTCAAGAAACGATGCGCCAGCTTAGGGAGTTGCGTTTTCTTCGAAAAGAACCAAAATGACTAATCATTATCAATGAATGGTTGATAGTTATGGATCGTGTCGGTGACCTCAGCCTGTTCCTGCGCGTGCTCGACCTCGGTTCGATCAGCGCGGCCGCGCGCAGCCTCGATCTTTCGGTGGCGGTGGCCAGCCAGCGCCTGAAGCGGCTGGAACGCGAACTGGGCGTGCGTCTGTTGCACCGGACTACGCGCCAGCTGCATGCCACGCCCGAGGGCATGCTGTTGGCGGAGCAGGGTCGCGCGTTGGTGGAGGATCTGGAATCGCTGACCGGCGGCCTGCGACAGAGCGGCACCGAAGTCAGTGGCACGCTGCGGGTGACCATGTCGGCCGCGTTCGGCGGCCAGTACATCTCGCCGCTGCTGCCGGAGTTCCTCGCCCTGCATCCGCGGGTGAAACTCAGCGTGAATCTTGATGACCAGATCGTGGATCTGGTCGGCTCCGGTTTCGACCTGGGCATCCGCGTCGGCGCGCTGGGCGACTCCGGCCTGGTGGCACGCCAGCTCGCGACCAACCGGCGCGTGCTGTGCGCATCGCCTGCCTACCTGCAGAGTCATGGCACGCCGCGTGCGCCGGCCGACCTGGCCGCGCACGACTGCTTGCTGCTGGTCGGCAGTCAGGGTCGGCAGGACACGTGGCATTTCACCGACCGCAAGGGCCAGGCGATCACGCAGCGCGTGCATGGCCGCTTCGAGAGCAACCAGGGCGCTCTGCTGCGCGACGCGGTGATCGCCGGGCTCGGCATCGCGTTGCACTCGGTCTGGCATGTGCACGAGCAGTTGCGCAGCGGGCAATTGCAGGTGCTGCTGCCGGACTACCCGATCGCCACCACCGGCATTCACGCAGTGATGCCGCAGCGCCGGCTGGTGCCGCCACGGGTGCGCGCCTTCGTCGATTTCCTGGCCGAACGACTGGGCGAGCATCCGCCGTGGGAGCAATGAGCGCGTTGTAAGCTTGGGTCTTCCCTTTGATCACCCCGCGGAGCCGCCCGATGCAGACGACCCAGTCCACTTCGAACCCGTCGCGCCGCGGTCTACGCCGTGTCATCCTGGCGCTGTGCGCGCTGGTGGTGTTGTTCGTGGCCGCGCTGATGTGGTGGTGGGACAGCGAACCGGCACTGTTCGATCCGGTGGCGACCACCCAGACGCAGTTGCAGGAACTGAAGCGCCCGATGAGCACGGGTGCCACCACCACGGCCGTCCTGATCACGTCGGTGCATACGCTGCTGGACAAGCGTGGCGGCTACCTCAGCAACGACAAGCTGCCGCCTGGCTTGTTCATGGACAACGTTCCGAATTGGGAATTCGGTTCGTTGACCGCGTCGCGCGACCTGGTGCGTGCATTGCGCAACGACTTCAGTCGTTCGCAGACACAGTCGACCGAGGACAAGGATCTGGCCGAGGCCGATCCGTTGCTCAACAGCCCCAACGACCGCTGGCTGCTACCCAGTTCGGAAAGCCAGTACCGCAAGGCGATCAGGCATCTGGACGGCTATCTGGGTCGGCTTGGCGACGCCGAGGACAGCAACGCGCATTTCTACGCACGTGCCGACAACCTGGCCGATTACCTGCAGCTGGCTTCGTCGCGACTGGGCTCGTTGTCTCAGCGGTTATCGGCCAGCGTGGGCCAGATCCGCGTAGGTGACGTGGACGCATCGGCCGAGCCGGCCAGTGCCAGCACGGTACGCGCGCCCGGCGGCGGCCGGCTGGTGAAAACGCCGTGGAACAGGATCGATGACAACTTCTACGAGGCACGCGGCTACACCTGGACCCTGCTGGAACAGCTCAAGGCGTTCCAGCAGGACTTCGGCCCGATCCTGCGCAGCAAGCATGCCGACGTCAGCCTTGATCAGGTGATCCGCGAGCTGGAAGAGGCGCAGCGCCCGCTGCACAGCCCGATGGTGCTGAACGGCTCGCCATTCGGCTTCTTCGCCAATCACTCCCTGGTGATGGCGAACTATGTGTCGCGCGCCAATGCCGCACTGATCGACTTGCGCGAACTGCTCAAGCGCGGCTGATTGCCCCACGTACAAACCCCGCCGAAGGAGGCGGGGTTTATGCATGATGCCGGTGCGTGGTGGTCGGTAGCGGCCGCTACTGCACGGTGAGATGGTAGATGAAGGTCAGGTCCTTGCCGTCACTGTCGTGATTGTGTCGCACGATGGTGTGCCTGCCACGCGTCATCGGGCGGAACATCATGAAATAGCCGTAGACCACGCTGGGCTGGTAGCCGCCGGTGATGCATGGATCGAACTGCGCCTCGCTGGCATCGCCCTTGAGCGCGAACAGATCATCCGAGGTGTAGATGTAGTCCTTCGGGTTGAAGATCGGCCGCCCATCCAGGGTCAGATCCAGTTTGGTGACCATGTTGAAACCCCGTGCGTCGGCGACCAGGAAGTCGTACAGCGACTGTCCCGGTGGCGGTGCGAAGGCCGGGTCGGGACAGGGCCAGTCGTCGGCGACGCTGCCAATCTGCAGAAACACCGCCTTGCCGCGAGGAATCGTGCAGGCACGCGTGTAGGTGCCGGACATCATCGCGGCGATCGGTGCCAACTGCCAGACCGGTCCGCTCTGGCCGACCGCGCAGTCGGCGCCGGTGGGATCGATGTACGGGTTGTGTTCGAAGGGCTGTGCGTAGATCCATTGCCAGTTGAGCTCGGCCCAGCTGGACATGCTCTTGCCGAAGGGCTGCGAGTCCTTCGGGTACAACATCGGGTTGAGCCAGTCGTCGGGGGAAAATGGCTGGGTCGCGTTGGCTGCGGTCATTGCGCAGCAGGCGGCGAGCAGGGTGCAGAGCTTCTTGATCATGGCCATATCTCCTTGCGTGCATGGTGGGTGCAGCCGGCTGGGGGAATGAGGGGCACGCCAGTCGGGCTTCCGGGACTTCCCGCGACGGGAAGCAGGGCCAGCTTCCCGCCACGGGGGCCGCGGCGCTTTCAGAAACCTGTGCAGTGCGGAGGCCGGTTCCGTGACGTATCGAGCGCATGGCTCCTGCCATGGCCGGGGCAGGCGCGCTTTCAAAAACGTGCTGCCGAGTTGCTTGCGGGACGGCATCGACCACGCCACGCGAGCGTATGATCTTGCGCATGGATTCCAGCTGACAGCGGAGCGCTGCCGATGTCGATCATGCAGACCGTAGTGCAGTCGTCGCACTTCATGGTGATCAACCATGTGTGCAAGCGGCCACGCGTCGCCTGCGGCGGTTACCCGGATGCCGATGAACCCGCGCGCTTCATCTTCACCCGCCGTGGTTCGTTCGTGGTGCACGTGGGTGGCAAGGCGTTTTTCGCGCGGCCGGGTCAGGCGGTCCTCGTGCAGAAGAACGTCGAGTACCGCATCACGCACCCCGATAGCGATGGCTGCGATTGCTGCACCGATGTGTGGATCGACGATGCCATGCTGGAGTCGCTGGGCCTGACCGGCGTCGCGGCTTCACCGTGCCGGGAATTCGGCCACGACTTGCAGTTTCAGAAGACTCACGTGGAGATGCTGCTAGGCATGCGGCATGGCGGCAATGACGCACCGGACCAGGCCGAGGAAGTCCTGCTGGACACGCTCGACTACCTGTTGAGGTCATGCGCGCCGTTTCGCGCGCATACGCGGCACAGCGCCGTCGCACGCCAGGTGGCCCGCGTCGAGGAGGCCATCATCGGGCGCGTCGGAGAGAATCTGGACGTCCATGAATTGGCCGAGCTCGCCGGCTGTTCGCCGTTTCACCTGTGCCGGATCTTTCGCAGCCGCACCGGACAATCGCTGCGGCAATTCCGCCTGCAACAGCGGCTCGGTACCGCGCTGGGGCGCCTGGGCGAAGGTGAGGAAGATCTGGCCGCGCTGGCCTGCGACGTGGGCTTCAGCAGCCATAGCCACATGACCGAGGCGTTCCGTCAATCGCTGGGTGCTTCGCCCAGCGAGCTGCGTGAAGAGCTGCGGCACAGCGACCTGTCGCGGCTGGGAAAACGGCTGCGTGCGCCATCCGGATCACGCAGCCGTTTGATCTAGCCGTTCGCTGGCGGCCGGTGTCGATTTCAGGCTTTCTTATCGGCCTGGTAGCGCGCGATGCCGGCGGTGATCTCGGCTTTCGCCTCGTCGGCGCCAACCCAGCCTTCGACCTTGACCCATTTGCCCTTCTCCAGGTCCTTGTAGTGCTCGAAGAAGTGACCGATGCGCTCCAGCCAGTGCGGCGAGACGCCCTTCATGTCGGTGATGTGCGCGTAGCCGGGGAAGATCTTCGGCGCGGGCAGCACGATCAGCTTTTCGTCACTGCCGGCTTCGTCGGACATCTTCAGCATGCCGACCGGGATGCAGCGGATCACCGAGCCGGGAATCAGCGACAGCGGCAGGATCACCAGCGCGTCCAGCGGATCGCCGTCGCCGCCCAGGGTGCCCGGCACGTAGCCGTAGTTGCACGGATAACGCATCGGCGTGGACAGGATGCGGTCGACGAAGATCGCTCCGCTTTCCTTCTCCACTTCATACTTGACCGGCTCGGCATCCTTGGGGATTTCGATGATGACGTTGATTTCGTCCGGCACGTTGCGGCCGGCGGGCACGAGATGCAGACCCATGGGATGTCCTTGGATGTGGAGGGAAAGTTGGCCCGCTAGGATACGCCAAACGCTGCTGCGGCGCAGCAACGGCGCTTCCCCGCAGCGCCTGCTTCAGGCGCTGTCCGATGCCGTGTAGGGCCGCTCGCGCAACCATTTGGTCGCGATCCACTTCTCGCCCTGCTGCACCGGCAGGCCGGCGTGGAACGAACTCCGGTCGCCGCTTTCGTAAGCGAAGTAGACGGCCGAACCCGTGCGGGCGGTGACCGTGAGGCACCGTTCCGGGAACGCCGTGCCGCCGCCCTTGGCGGGTGTGTTGAGGTACATCACCACGCTGGCGATGCGCTGGCCGCCGACGGCCGTGATCGCCTTGTAACCAGGTTGCTCCGGATCGAACCAGTCGAAGTGCGGCTCGTATTCCTGGCCAGGCAGGTAGTGCAGGATCTGCAAGCCTTCGCCGTGATTCGCCGGCACACCGAGCAGGCTGGCGATGCGCTGTTCGATGCGCCCCACCAGCGGCACTTCGTTCAAACCAAAGAACATGCCTTCGCTGGTGCGTCGTTGATCCACCTGGTTGCGGCCATCGGGGTCGACGGTCAAGGCGCGTTGCAGCCGTGGTCGCGCCAGTTCGATCAGGTCGGCACACTCGGTGTCACTGAGGATGTTGTCGAGCACCCGCAGCGCCGGCGATTCCACGCTGAGCGCGATCTGGATGGTGTGACCTTCAACGGTGACTTCGGGGGCTTCGGGATGCCTTGCCCGCAGTCCTGGTGTGGCCACCTTGTCGGCATGGGCGTGCAATGCTGCCAGTGGCAGCTTGAGCACCTCGGCCACGATGCTGCGGCTCTGCCGCGGGTCGTAGCCGCTGTCTTTCATCAGTCGCAGCACATCGGGTATGCCGTGGCCCGCCCGGGTGGTGGCAAGAATCCATTCGCGCAGTTCGGGGTTGATCGTGATGCGTGGGTGCATGGCCAGTAGTGTTGGATGGAGACTCGGAAAGCTTACTTCAGCTGCCGTCAACGCTGCCTGATCCGCCGACAGGTACGCGCACATCGATCTCATCCAGACAGCGACCGAACAACTGCATCGCGTCGCGCAACTCGTTGAGCGGCAGTCCGCAGTAGCCAAGCAGCAGGCCCTGGCGCGCCGGCGGATTCAGGTAATGCGGCGTCATCGAATACAGGCCGAGGCCGCGTTCATGCGCCAGCTCGATCAGGGCATCCGCATGGGCCTGATCGTAACCGTGCAACCACACCACCACGTGCATGCCGGCCGGCGAATCGACGACCTCGACGCGTTCGCCGGCATGCTGCCGCAATCCATGGATGAGTTCCTCACGGCGACTCTTGAGCTCCTTGCGCGCTTTGCGCAGGTGCCGTTCGAAGCCACCGTCTTCCATGAAATGCGCCAGCGCGACCTGCTCGATCGTCGGGCAGGAAAAGTCGCTGAGGAATTTCGCGGTGACGAAGTCGTCCCGCAATGCCGTCGGCAACACCATATAGGCCAGGCGCAGGGAGCCGAACAGGACCTTGGAGAACGTGCCGACATAGATCACCCGATCGCCTTCGTCGAGCGATCGCAGGGCCGCCAGCGGTTGCGCGTCGTAGCGGAATTCACCGTCGTAGTCGTCTTCGAGGATCCAGCACTGCTGCGCATCCGCGTAGCGCAGCAGTTCCAGCCGGCGCGGATGCGACAGCACCGCGCCGGTGGGGAACTGATGCGAAGGGGTCACGCAGATGAGCGACGGCGCTGGCCGGGGCAGGTCGGCGCAGATCAGCCCGGCATCGTCGACCGGCACGCCCACGATGCGCGCGCCATGTGCGGTCAGGGTCTGATACGCCCCGAAATAGTGCGGCTCCTCCAACACCACCGGATCGCCCTCGTCCAGCAGCACGCGTGCTGCCAGCGAGAAAGCCTGCTGGGCGCCACTGACGATCAGCACGTTTTCCGGCAACGCCTGTACCCCACGCCGACGTGCGAGGTAGCCGCACACCTGCTGGCGCAATGCCGGCAGACCCTGCGAGCTGATGGCGTCGATCGGCGTATAGGCTGCGGCGCGAGCCAGTTCGCGCGCCCAGACGTCGTTCAGGGCTGGATTGATCAGCGAGCTGCCGTACTGCAGGTCGTAGCGCAAGCCATGGTGCAACCGGGCGATCAGCCGGTTCTGGACCTGGCGTGCGCGTTTTATGTAACGCGAAGGAGGTTCGATCGTCGATTCGGACACGTGTAGCTTCGGCCCGCCCTGCACGGTGGCCACGTAACTGCCCGAACCCCTGCGGGCATCGATGAATCCTTCCGCGCGCAACTGTTCGTAGGCGGCCAGCACGGTGGTGCGGGAGAGCTCCAGTTCACGTGCCAGCACGCGCGTGGGCGGCAAGGGCGAGCCAGCATCCATGCGGCCTTCGAGGATGGCAGCCTTCATGGCACGGGTGAGCTGGCTGTACTGCGGACCGTTGCCGTCGAGAATGAGGAACACGCCGGATCTCCGCGGGATTCGGAAAAGCATGGAATGACAGCCACGCCAACGGGGGAAGGCGAGCTGCCGACCAGCTTAGATCTGGCGCAGTGGCGGTGTCGTGCGGCAGGAGTCACGGTAGGGGGCGCGTTTCGCCGGCGGCGACCCGCGAGGCGGTGATCCAGCGCCGGTGGGATGTGTCCGGAATCGGCGCAGTTGGCCGGTATGCCCGGCATGCGCCGGGCATCGCATCAACGTCCTTTCTTCTCTGCAGCGCCGGCGGCATCGCTGACGGGTTTGCCGGAAGCGCCATTGTCGTGCAGAAGATCCAGCCCCAGCAGCAGGCGGATGGCGTTCTCCATCCGTGGGTAATCGCCTTCACCGTAGTGGTGGCCGATCAGCTGGCCGTTCTGGTCGATCAGGTATTCGGCAGGCCAGTACTCGTTGTGCCAGGCATTCCATGTCGCCAGGTTGTTGTCCACCGCTACCGGGTAGGTGATGCCCAGACGCTTTACCGCATCCCTGACATTCCCGAGGTTCTTCTCGATGTCGAATTCCGGCGAATGCACGCCGATCACCACCAGACCCTTGTCCTTGTACGTTTCGTACAGATGCTCGACATGTGGCGTGGTGTGTATGCAATTGATGCAGGAATAGGCCCAGAAGTCGACCAGCACCACCTTGCCGCGCAGATCGGAAAGATGCAGTGGAACACTGTTGATCCAGGGGCGGATGCCGACGAACTCCGGTACTGACGATGTGCTTCTGGCGGCAGCTGCGCCGCTGGAAATCATCAGCGCGAGGAGAAGGCAGCGGACGGAAGTTTTCATGATGCGTTACCTGTTGAAAACGCCGTCGGCGTCCCGGCGGGGCCCGGCAAGTTGCCGCCTGAGTTTGCCGACAAGTCGATGTTCGTTGCAAGACACCCATCTTGTAGCTTGCGCGTCCTGGCGCGAATGGATACATAACCAATTCCTCGAAGTGCGCTGATACCAATTCGCCGGATCGGCTGACGATATTGCGCGAGAATGCGCCCTCGGTGGTGCGCGACTGGCGAACGTCTATCGAATGGACGTCCATACGGGATGGCGCATCGAACATTTGCCTGGCGGACCGACTTTGGCGCCAGCGCTCGTCAGTGCGAGGAGTGGCTTGCGATGTCATATACGGTTTCCATCCACCGTTTCATCCGACCGGTGCTGCTGCCTGTCGGGGCTGGCCTGCTGCTTGGCTCGCTGGATCTCGTTTTCGCGTGCACATACTGGAACGTGCTGCACCATGTGCCGCCTGCGCGGATCCTTCAAGGCATCGCCGCCGGTTTGTTGGGGGCGCGCGCATTCGCCGGTGGCGCGGCCACGGTGTGGCTCGGCGCATTGCTGCACTACGCGATCATGCAGGCCATGGTCTTTTTCTATGTCGTGGCCAGTCGCCGTGCACCGTTGCTGGTGCAGCGGCCAGGGATATGCGGCCCGCTGTACGGCTTGCTGCTGTACGCGGTAATGACGGGAATCGTGTTGCCGTTGTCAGCTGCAGCCAGTGCGCCGATGCTGCCGGGCTGGATTGCCAGCAGCATCGTCGTGCATGCAGCGTTGATCGGCTTGCCGATTGCGTGGGTCGCACGCTTTGCGGCATCCGGTAACGGGCAGCGTCCGGCCCTGGTCCGGGCCGAACCGGCCGCTTGAGCCGGCCGCGTCCCTGTTTCGCATCGATCGCACGGGACGCAATGCGCGTCCCGTGCGAGGTTGCCGCACAACCTACTTCAGCTGATCCCACAGGAAGTCGTACGCCATGGCGTGCATGTGGGCGGACTGCTGGTTGTCCGCACCGGCGCCGTGACCGCCTTCGAGGTTCTCGTAGAACCACACGTTCGGGATGCCCATCGATTGCATCTTCGCGGCCATCTTGCGCGCCTGCACCGGACCGACGCGGTCGTCGCTGGTGGCGGTGTAGAACAGCACCGGCGGGTAGTGCGCGTCCTTTTTAAGGTTCTGGTAGGGCGAGAAGGTCTTGATGAAGTTCCAGTCCGACGTATCCGGGTTGCCGTATTCGGCCATCCACGATGCGCCAGCGGACAGGTGGGTGTAGCGCTTCATGTCGAGCAGCGGCACTTCGCAGGCGATTGCGCCGAACAGTTGCGGATACATCGTCAGCATGTTGCCCATCAGCAGGCCGCCGTTGCTGCCGCCCTCCGCACCGAGATGTTTCGCCGACGTGACGCCGCGTTTGACCAGATCCTCGGCGACCGCGGCGAAATCCTCATAGGCGCGTGGACGGTTCGCCTTCAGTGCGGCCTGGTGCCATTGCGGGCCGTACTCGCCGCCACCGCGGATGTTGGCTACCACGAAGACGCCACCGCGCTCCAGCCATGCCCGGCCGATGCTGCCGCTGTAGTACGGCTGCAGCGAAACTTCGAAACCGCCGTAGCCGTAGAGCAAGGTGCGGTGGGAACCATCCAGCTTGATGCCTTTCCGGGCGATCTCGAAATAGGGCACGCGGGTGCCGTCTTTCGAGTGGACGAAATGCTGGGTGACCTCGAATGTCGAGGCGTCGAAGAATGCCGGCGCCTGCTTGATCGTTTCGGCCGGTACGCTGCCGAGTACGCCGCGTTGCAGCGACGACGGGGTCAGGAAGCCGGTGACGTCGAGCCAGTATTCGTCGCTGTGGTCGGGGTCGGTGTCGACCACGCTGATCGTGCTCATCGCCGGCGCACCGGGCATCGCCTCGCGTTTCCAGGCCGCTGCGGACGCGATGGCTTGCGGTGGTGTCAGCACTTCGATCCGGCTCTTGACGTCGTCCAGCACGTCGAGAATCAGGTGGCGTCGGGTCCAGCTGTAGGACGCCAGCGAGGTATGCGCATCCGGCTTGAACAGCACGGTGAACTCGCGTTTGCCGGCCATGAAGTCGTCGAACTTCGTGGCCAGCAGTGCGCCGGACGGATAGGTGCTGCCGCCGATGGTCCAGTCCGAGCGTATCTGCACCAGCAACCATTCGCGGTGTGGTGCGGCGCTGGCATCATCCGGCACGTCTAGCTTGACCAGCTTGCCGCCGACGCGCTGGTAGGTGGTGCTGTGGAAGAAGTCGGTGGCGACCGCGACGAAATCGCGTTCGAAACCCGGCGTGTTGTCGTGATAGGCGTTGACTGCCAGATCGGTCGGCTTGCCTTCGTAGACCGTGCTGGCCGCCGACAGAGGTGTGCCGCGCTTCCATTCCTTCGCGATGCGTGGATAGCTCGACTCGGTCATCGAGCCGGGTCCGAAATCGGTGCCTACGTACAGATGGTCGCGGTCGATCCAGTCGACCTCGCTTTTCGCCACCGGCAAGTCGAAACCATCCTTCACGAAGGTTTTGCCGGCGATGTCGAACTCGCGCACGCGCACGGCATCGCCGCCATCGGGTGACAGCGACAACAGGCAGCGTTCGTACGCCGGCTTCAGGCATTGCGCGCCCTTGAACACCCAGCGCTTGCCCTCGGCCTTGTTCAGGGCGTCGATATCCAGCAATACCTCCCAGCGCGGCGTGGCCTTGCGATATTCCTCCAGCGTGGTGCGTCGCCAGACGCCGCGTGGATGCGCCTTGTCGCGCCAGAAGTTGTAGAGGTAATCGCCCATGCGGCTGACGTCGGGAATGCGCGCGTCCGAATCGAGCACCTGCAGGATGCTGTCGCGGGTTTTGGTGAACTCGGCGTTGTCGACGAATTGTTTGGTGATTACCGCGTTTGCCTTCTTCACCCAGTTCATCGGACGGCTGCCGTGGATGTCCTCCAGCCACAGGAAGGGGTCGTTGGTCGCCGCGGCATCGGTGGCGGCGGGTGGGTTGTCTTGGGCGCTGAGTTTGTTCATGCCCGTCAGTGTGACGCCGAGTGCCAGCATCAGCCAGACCGATTTCATCATGGGTGTCCTCGTTTGCATGGGGCGAAGGTGGATGTCCGTGCCGGAGCGCAAGGGTGTGATGGCGGTTACGCGCGTGGATGAAGACAGGCCCGGTCAAGAAGAGAAGCCCCGCGAACGGGGCTTCTCGATGCTTCATTGCGCGACCGCGTCGCCGGTCAGAGCAGCGGTATCAGCAACAGTGCCACGATGTTGATGATCTTGATCAGCGGGTTCACCGCCGGACCGGCGGTGTCCTTGTACGGATCGCCCACGGTGTCGCCGGTGACAGCCGCCTTGTGCGCCTCCGAACCCTTGCCACCGTGATTGCCGTCCTCGATGTACTTCTTGGCGTTGTCCCACGCACCGCCGCCGGTGGTCATCGAGATCGCCACGAACAGGCCGGTGACGATGGTGCCGATCAGCACGCCGCCGAGCGCCTTTGGACCGAGCAGCAGGCCGACCACGATCGGCACGGCGACCGGCAGCAGCGACGGCACGATCATTTCGCGGATCGCCGACTTGGTCAGCATGTCGACCGCGCGCGAATACTCCGGCTTGGCGGTGCCGGCCATGATGCCGGGGATATCGCGGAACTGCCGTCGCACTTCGACCACCACCGCACCTGCGGCACGGCCGACCGCTTCCATCGCCATCGCGCCGAACAGGTAGGGAATCAGGCCGCCGATCAGCAGGCCGATGATCACCATGTGGTCGGAGAGGTCGAACGCCATCGGCAACGCGGTCACGCCGCTCAGCGCTGCCTTCGCCTGGGCGGCCACGTCGAGGTTGTGCGTGTAGTCGGCGAACAGCACAAGTGCGGCCAGCGCGGCCGAGCCGATCGCGTAGCCCTTGGTCACCGCCTTGGTGGTGTTGCCGACGGCGTCGAGCGGATCGGTGACGCCGCGCACTTCCGGCGGTAGGTCGGCCATTTCGGCGATGCCGCCGGCGTTGTCGGTGATCGGGCCATAGGCGTCCAGCGCCACGATCATGCCGGCCATCGAGAGCATGGCGGTGGCGGCGATGGCGATGCCGTACAGGCCACCCAGTGCGTAGGCACCCCAGATCGCGGCGCATACTGCGATCACCGGCCACGCGGTGGATTTCATCGACACGCCGAGGCCGGCGATGATGTTGGTGCCATGGCCGGTGGTGGACGCGGCGGCGATGTGCTGCACCGGCTTGTACTGGGTGCCGGTGTAGTACTCGGTGATCCACACGATGGCGCCGGTCAGCGCCAGCCCGATCAGGGTGCAGCCCCACAGGTTCATCGCGCCGTGGCTGAAGTCCGGCATCAAACGGGTGGTGATCGGATAGAACGCGACGGCGGCCAGCACCGCCGAGACGATCACGCCCTTGTACAGCGCGCCCATGATCGAGCCGCCTTCCTTCACCTTGACGAACAGCGTGCCGATGATCGAAGCGATGATGGATACCGCGCCGAGCAGCAGCGGATACAGCACCGCGTTGGCGCCCACCTCGCTGGCCATCAGGCTGCCCAGCAGCATGGTGGCGATCACGGTGACCGCATAGGTCTCGAACAGGTCGGCGGCCATGCCGGCGCAGTCGCCGACGTTGTCACCCACGTTGTCGGCGATGACTGCCGGGTTGCGCGGGTCGTCCTCGGGAATGCCGGCTTCGACCTTGCCGACCAGATCGGCGCCGACGTCCGCACCCTTGGTGAAGATGCCGCCACCCAAGCGCGCGAAGATCGAAATCAGCGAACTGCCGAATGCGAAACCGACCAGTGCATGCAACGCCGCCTCGCCGTTGATGCCCATGCGGTTCAGCACCAGCCAGTAGCCGGCTACGCCGAGCAGGGCCAGGCCCACCACTAGCATGCCGGTGATCGCGCCACCGCGGAACGCCACGTCCATCGCCGGGCTAAGGCCGCGCCGCGCCGCCTCGGCGGTACGTACGTTGGCGCGCACCGAGACATTCATGCCGATGTAGCCCGCTGCTCCCGACAGCACGGCGCCAAGCAGAAAGCCGATCGCGGTTGGCCAGCTGAGAAAGACACCGATCAACAGCAGCAACACCACGCCGACCATGCCGATGGTGGCGTATTGACGATTGAGGTAGGCGCGCGCGCCTTCCTGGATGGCTGCGGCAATCTCCTGCATCCGCTCGTTGCCTGGCGATTGCGCCAGGATCCAGCGCGCGGAGAACGCGCCATACAAAACCGCCACTACCGCACAAGCCAAAACGATCCACCAGCCATACTGCTGCAGCATCGGAGCCTCCCCATGGGTTGTATGCGGCCGTCCGGAATGGGCGGTCCCGGGGAGTATAGGCAGACGTGGCGGCGCAGGCTGTTGTGCGGCGCAACGCATCGGCATGCTGTCGTCCGCCAAAGAAAAGGGCCATGCACGAATGCATGGCCCTGATTCATTCGCCTTGGCCGCGGACTCAGTGCAGCGCGACGTCCAGGATGATGCCGGTGGCGACGGCGACAAGCAGATACTGGTTGTCCGCGCGTACCCAGTGATAACCCCGCGGCGGCGGACGCAGGCGGTAGTAGCCGTAATTGCGCACGACGTAAGTCGGGCCGTAGTACCGGCGGCCGCGCTCCCAGCGATGCGGGTGGCCGTAGTAACGCGGTGCGCCGTAGTAGCGCGGTGGGGCGCGGTGGTAGTCATAGCCGTAACGACGATGGTCGTTACCGTGCCAGCGGCCATGGTCGTGACCGCGATCGTGCCCATGATGGCCGCGATCGTGGTCGCCGTGGTTGCCGTGTCCGCCGCGCCCGTGATCCTGTGCAAGCAGCCCGAAGCTGGCCGTGCACAGCGCGACGGCGATGAGCAGTCGATGGATGAGTTTCATCTCGGATTTCCTCCGTGGGCCATGACCGCAACAACGCGGCCCTCGATGGCACGGAACGAATCGTAGAAAGCTGCGCCTGAACGAGTCCCATGCGGAGTTGCGCGGTTTCAGTTGCCGGTCAGCCAGCCAGTGGCCACCGGGGATTCAGCGCGTGAAAACGGGTAAGCGTTTTGTCACCGCGAGGTTCTTCAGTTGCACGTAACGCGGCAGACCATCGCGGCCATACGGCAGCGGCGCTTCGCCACGAATCAGCGGTGCCAGATAACGGCGTGCAGCGGCGGTGATGCCGAAGCCGTCGCGGGTGATGAAGTTCTTCGGCATTTTCTTCTCGCGATTGGCGATCTTCGCCAGCGGTGCCGGTTCGATCTTCCAGCGATACGGCGCGTCGGACGTGCGCACGATTACCGGCATCACCGCATTCATCCCGTCCAGTGCGTAGTGCACCGCGGCCTTGCCGACGGCGTACGCCTGTTCGGCGTCCACCTTCGATGCGGCATGGCGTGCGGAGCGCTGCAGGTAATCGGGCAGCGCCCAGTGGTATTTGTAGCCGAGCTTGTCCTTCACCAGCGCGGCCAGCACGGGCGCGACGCCGCCCAATTGGGCATGGCCGAACGCATCGCGCGTGCCCGCTTCGGCGAGGAACTGGCCGGCGGCATTGCGCACGCCTTCGGAGGCAACCACGGTGCACCAGCCGACACGTTCGACCGTGGCCTTCACTTTCGCCAGGAACGCGCCTTCGTCGAACGTGTTCTCGGGAAACAGGATGATGTGCGGCGGTGCATCCGCGCCTTCGCCGGCCAGGCCAGCGGCGGCGGCGATCCAGCCGGCATGGCGGCCCATCACTTCGAGGATGAACACCTTGGTCGAGGTCTCGGCCATCGAGGCGACATCGAGGCTCGCTTCCAGCGTGGAGATCGCGGTGTACTTCGCCACCGAACCGAAACCGGGGCAGCAGTCGGTGACCGCGAGATCGTTGTCCACCGTTTTCGGCACGCCGATGCAGCGAATGTCGTAGCCCATCGTCTTGCCCAGCTGCGAGATCTTCAGCGCGGTGTCGGCCGAATCGTTGCCGCCATTGTAGAGGAACCAGCGGATGTCGTGGGCGCGGAACACGTCGATGAGGCGCGCGTATTCGGCGCGGTTGTCTTCCACGGATTTCAGTTTGTAACGGCACGAGCCGAATGCTCCGCCAGGCGTGTGCCTTAGCGCCGCGATGGCCGCGGCCGACTCCTTCGAGGTGTCGATCAGATCCTCGCGCAAGGCGCCGAGAATGCCGTTGCGTGCGGCGTAGACCTTGACGCCCTTGTGGCGCGCCGCCTCGATCACGCCGGCAGCGGTGGCATTGATCACCGCGGTGACACCGCCGGACTGGGCGTACAGTAGGTTGCCGGTGATGGCGGGCGAACGACGACTCGGGCTCATGGCTATCCTCAACGCGGGCGGTAACGGGTGTCGGCGCCCATCGACAAATCTTTTTGGCGACAAGCACTTGGCCGGGAACGGCGGATACCTCTGTTTGACGGCACCGGGTGCAGCGGCTAATTTGGCGCTCAATTCTGGGAATCGGGCGGGTCGCTGCAAGTGTGCAGCAGCCCGCCAAACTTGTGGAGCATTATGCGACTCGTCCTACTTGGTGCGCCCGGCTCGGGCAAAGGTACGCAGGCGACCCGGCTGAAGACGGCACTGGGAGTGCCGCATATCTCGACTGGCGACATGCTGCGCGCCGCCGTCGCGGCGGGCACCGCGATGGGACTCAAGGCCAAGGCGGTGATGGATGCCGGCCACCTGGTGTCCGACGACATCCTGCTCGGCATGCTGGAAGAGCGGCTGGCGCAGCATGACGCGAAAGCCGGCTTCATCCTCGATGGCTACCCGCGCAACCTGGCCCAGGCCGACGCGCTCGACCAGTTGCTGGCAAAGATCGGCCAGCCGCTGGACGCGGTCGTGAAGCTGGATGTGTCGAACGAAGTGATCATCGGCCGCTGCGAGATCCGCTTCGAGGCCGAGGGGCGCGCCGACGACAATCCCGATACCGTGCGCAAGCGCCTGGCCATCTACGCCGAACAGACCGCGCCGGTGGCGGATTTCTACGCGCGCCGCGGCAAGCTGCAGATCGTCGATGGCGTCGGCGAGCTGGACGAGGTCACGGCGCGGGTCAAGCAGGCATTGCAGAACGAGTCGACGGCCGCCAACGGCTGAGTCTCCCCCCTCCGGCCGGAGCGGGTTTCAAGGAAATCGCCACACCATGCGTCTGCACATCCTCGGCATCTGCGGCACCTTCATGGGCGGTGTCGCCGCGCTGGCACGCGAACTCGGCCACACGGTCGAAGGTTCCGACGCCAACGTCTATCCGCCGATGAGCACCCAACTGGAGGCCCTCGGCATCGCCTTGATGAGTGGCTACGCCGCCGAGCATCTTCGAACGGCGCCGGACCTGGTCGTGGTCGGCAACGCGATGACCCGCGGCAACCCCGCCGTGGAATACATGCTCGACCATCGGTTGCGCTACATCTCCGGCCCGCAATGGCTGGGCGAGACCGTGCTGGCCGATCGCGACGTGCTGGCGGTGGCAGGTACCCACGGCAAGACCACCACCACCAGCCTGCTGGCGCATCTGCTGGAAAGTGCGGGGATGGCGCCGGGATTTCTGGTGGGCGGGGTGCCGGGGAATTTCGGGGTGTCGGCGCGGCTGGGTGGGATGGGGCATCGTTGCGCCCAGAGCCCCCCTTCCGGCGCTGCGCGCCTCCTTCCCCCGCGAGCGGGGGACGTGAAGGTGGAGCAGCCGCTGGCTGCGCCGTTTGTGATTGAAGCGGATGAATACGACACCGCGTTTTTCGACAAGCGTTCGAAGTTCGTGCATTACCGGCCACGCATCGCGATCCTCAACAATCTCGAATACGACCACGCGGACATTTTCCCCGACGTCGCGGCGATCCAGCGCCAGTTCCATCACCTGGTGCGCACCGTGCTGGGCAATGGCCGCCTGATCGTCAACGCGCACGACCAGCGTCTCGCCGAGGTGCTGGCGATGGGGTGCTGGACGCCGGTGGAAACCTTCGGCATCGGTCGCGGCGACTGGCAGGCCACCTTGGTCGAGGCGGATGGCTCGGTGTTCACCGTGCATCGCGCTGGCGAACGGATCGGCGAGGTCCGCTGGCCGTTGCTGGGCAACCACAGCGTGATGAATGCACTGGCCGCGCTGGCCGCGGCGGCGGCTGCCGGCGCCGATCCGGAGTCGCTGCTGCCCGCATTCGCCAGCTTCGAGAGCGTCAAGCGAAGGATGGAACTGGTCGGCGAAGTGAATGGCGTGCATGTCTACGACGACTTCGCCCATCACCCCACCGCGATCGCCACCACCCTGGCCGGACTACGCGCGAAGGTGGGCCAGGGACGCATCCTGGTGGCGCTGGAGCCGCGCTCCAATTCGATGCGCCAGGGCGCGCACGCCGACGCGCTGGCGCCGTCGCTCGGCGACGCCGACGCGGTGGTTTTCCTGCAGCGGGCAGAACTGCCGTGGGACGCCGGCGCCGTCACCGCGGCGCTCGGCGGCCGCGGTGAAGCGGTGCCGACGGTCGATGCGTTGATCGCCAGTCTGCGTGCGCGGGTACGTCCGGGTGACCAGGTCATCTTCATGTCCAACGGCGGTTTCGAGGCGGCGCCGCGGCGCTTTGTCGAAAGCCTGCGGCACGCCTGAACCCCGGCGTCCTTGGCTGCCGGACTCTGACCCGATCCGGCGCACTGGTTACACTTGCTGCATGGCCGTCCCATCGCCGCTCATCGAATTGCCGCTGTTTCCGCTGGCCTCCGTGTTGTTTCCTGGTGGTCAGCTGCAGTTGCGCATCTTCGAACCACGCTATCTCGACCTGGTGCGGGAGTGCACGCGCTACGGCACCGGTTTCGGCGTGTGCCTGATTCTCGAAGGGCGGGAAACGGGGGCGCCGGCGCTGCCGGCCGCGATCGGCACGATCGCGCGGATCAGCGATTTCCATCGCGATGAGGATGGCCTGCTGGGCATCGTCGCCGATGGTGGTTCACGCTTTCGCGTTGCGCGCAGCCGGGTGCGTTCGGATGGTTTGTTGCGTGGTGAAGTGGATGTCTGGCCGACCGAACCGGAGCAGCCGGTGCCGGTGGAGTTTGCCCTGTTGCAGAGCATTCTCGAACGGCTGATCGAGACGATGGCGCCACATTGGCGGCATGCTCCGCGAAGCGCTTACGACGATGCCAGCTGGCTGGGTTGGCGACTGGCCGAACTGCTGCCACTGGACCCCGCCGAGCAGCAGCACATGCTGGAACTCAACGATCCGCTGCAGCGGCTGGCCGAGTTGCGCGATATCCTGCCGCGCTTCCAGAAACCATGAGCCGTCAGGCCGTAGACTGAGCGGACTTTTCCTGACCTCCCGCTGGAGTCGATGCGCATGGGCAACCTGGCCGGCAAGACCTTGTTCATCAGTGGCGCTTCGCGCGGCATCGGCCTGGCGATTGCGCTGCGCGCTGCACGCGATGGCGCGAACATCGTGATTGCCGCCAAGAGCGGCGTGCCGAATCCGAAGCTCCCCGGCACCATCCATACCGCCGCCGTCGCGGTCGAAGCGGCCGGCGGCAAGGCGCTGGCTTTGCAGGTGGATATTCGCGAAGAGGATCAGGTACGCGCCGCTGCCGCGCAGGCAGCCGAGCACTTTGGCGGCATCGACATCGTGGTCAACAATGCCAGCGCGATCTGGCTTGCCGGAACTGCCGAGACGCCGATGAAACGCTACGACCTGATGCAGCAGGTCAATACCCGCGGCACGTTCCTGGTCACGCAGAGCTGCCTGCCGTACCTGAAGCAGGCCACCAACCCGCACGTGTTGATGCTGTCGCCGCCGCCGAACCTCGATCAGAAGTGGTTCGCACCGCATACCGCCTACACCATCGCCAAGTACGGCATGAGCCTGTGCGTGCTGGGCATGTCGCCGGAGCTGGCGCCGCTGGGAATCGCGGTGAATGCGCTGTGGCCACGTACGGTGATCGCCACTGCCGCGATCGGCATGATCGAGGGCGTGAAAATGGAACATTGCCGCAAGCCTGAGATCGTGGCCGATGCGGCCCACGCCATCCTGATCCGGCCCGCGCGCGATTACACCGGCCATTTCGCGATCGACGAGGAAATCCTGCGTGAGGCCGGAGTCGGCAACTTCGACGCTTACGCCGTGCAGCCGGGTGCGCCGCTGCTGCCGGATCTGTTCCTGGATTGAGGTCGCCGCGGCATGGATGGACGAGGGGCTTCCATCGTCACGCCGCCAGCGCCAATCAGCTCGCGCTGCCGGGCAAGTTCCCTGCGCCATTCCATCAAACCCCGTTTTTCATGGCGATTCCGCGAAAATTCGCCTTGCTTCTTCACATCTTTGCGGTTTGTGAGGGAGTATATTATGTGATGTACATCACATTTTGACGGCAATCAGGGGCGGATTGCTGCGGAAGTACCGGTATTCATCACCTGCCAGGGCGTGCCGCCAGAAACGGTATCCGCGACCTGGGGGCAGGGGCGGTGCGATGACTGACGAACACATGCCCAGGCGTTGTGTAGTCTGGTTCGGCAAGCCGACGAACGAGGAGCGCGCCGCCCTGACACAGGCGGGCTGGCGCATCCGCATCGGCGATGTGCACCTGCCGGATGGTGTGGGCATGCGGCGCGATGACATCGTGGTGGCGTTGGCCGATTTGCGCGCCGGCGATGCGCAGACGATCTACGCGATGCGACGCTTGATGGACGCCCATCCATGGTTGCCCTGGCTTGCCCTGGTAGTACGGCAGACCCTGGTGGACGAGCCGGACGTCGAGCGCATTCTTCGCACCAGCGCCGAGTTTTTCACCGTGCCGATCGACCTGAAGCGTCTCGTCGATGCGCTGGCCAAGATCGGCAGCGGCTGGTCGCCGGTGGCGGACACATCGGATATTCCTGGCATGGTCGGCGCGATCAGCCAGGTGATGCGCGCAACCCTTGTCAGCCTGCGCAAGTACGCGCCGGTGGAGTTGCCGGTGCTGATTACCGGTGAAACCGGCAGCGGCAAGGAACTGGCGGCACGCGCGCTGCACGGGCTGTCGGTGCGTCGCGATCATCCGTTTGTTGCGATCAACTGTGGCGCGCTGCCATTGAACCTGGTCCAGTCCGAGTTGTTTGGTCATGAGCGGGGCGCCTTCACCGGTGCAAACGTGCGGCGTATCGGGCATTTCGAAGTGGCGGCCGGCGGCACGGTATTCCTCGACGAGGTGGGTGATCTGCCACTCGACGCGCAGACCAGCCTGTTGCGTTTGCTGCAGGAGGGAACGCTGGAGCGGGTCGGCTCAAGCCAGCTGATCAAGCTGGACGTGCGCGTGCTGGCCGCGACGCATGTGGATCTGGAGCTGGCCGTGGCGCAGGGCGGGTTCCGCGAGGACCTTTACTACCGGCTCAACGTCCTGCGACTGCGCATGCCCGCGCTGCGCGAGCGCGATGGCGACGTCGAATTGCTCGCGCAGCACTTTCTGGAGGCGTTCCGGCTACGGCATCAGGGTTGCGCCCGTGCATTCAGTAGTGGCGCACGACTGGCCCTGCGGCGGTATGCATGGCCGGGCAACGTGCGCGAACTGCTCAACCGGGTTCAGCGGGCCGCGGTGGTCGCCGAGGGAACGCTGATCAATGCGGGCGATCTCGATCTCGATGACACCCAGCTGTTGTCCGGTAGTCGTCTGAGCCTCGACCTGAGCCGTGTTTCGGCCGAGCGCGAGGCGGTGTTGAACAGCTTGCGCGAAAGCCATTTCAATATCAGCGAATGCGCGCGGCGACTCGGTGTGTCGCGGGTTACCGTGTATCGCCTGTGCAAGAAGCACAAGGTGGTACTCGATGAGCTGCGCGGAAATGTCCGGTCTCGCACCGGCCGGCCAGTGACCGTGAACGGTCACGGATCGCCGATCACCGAGGACGCGTAATGGCAGGGGAAGTCCCCCGGCCTGCAGGGGACAGGCCGGGGGGTTCCGTTGGTGCCCGGCTACAGGGTCGCCGGGTTACCGCCCTCGTTCGTCGGCCATCTCGCGGAGCGTGGTGCCGTTCGCGGATGGACAACGATGCAGGTGGAACAGGGCGTCCCTTCCCCGATCACGATATGGAACCAGCAAACCGCATGCCATCGGTGACGAAGCCCGTGGTGACAGGGCTAGGGCGTTCGGCCGCGATGCGCGCGATGGCGACGACGTGTCACCGCTGATACACGGCGTGCGGCTCCACGCAACGTCGCGCCAGCGCCGTAGCGGGTTGCGCATGGACGGCCGGCTTGTAACGCGGGCGATACAGTTCACCGAGCCGTTTACATGCGCGATTGTGCAAGCCATCGCGCGGCTCTACGATGCGCGGCTTGCGTCGCTGGTCATCCTGCCCGGCGGCCCGCACAGCAACCTGGAGAGTGAGCATGCACCCCGATCCTTCCGCCCTGATTGACCTCGGCAAGCGTTACTGGCTGCCGGTGTACCAGCCGCGCGAGGTAGTGCTCGATCACGGCAAGGGCGCGCGCGTATGGGATACGCAGGGTCGTGATTACCTGGATTTCGGTGCCGGCATCGCAGTGAACGCGCTCGGCCACCAGGATCCGGACCTGCTCGACGCATTGACTGCGCAGGCGCACAAGCTGTGGCATGCCAGCAACGTGTTCTATACCGAGCCGCCGTTGCGCTTGGCCGAGGAACTGGTGAAGGCGTCGGGATTCGCCGAGCGGGTGTTCCTGTGCAATTCGGGCGCCGAGGCGAACGAGGCGGCGATCAAGCTGGTGCGCAAGTGGGCGGCGTCGAAAGGCCGCGCGCCGGAGCAGCGCACCATCATTACCTTCAGGGGCTCGTTTCACGGACGCACGCTGGCGACAGTCACCGCCACCGCGCAGCCGAAATACCAGCAAGGTTACGAGCCGCTGCCCGGCGGCTTCCGCTACCTGGATTTCAACGACGCCGCGGCACTGGAAGCGGCGTTCGCCGAGGGCGGCATTGCCGCCGTGATGATCGAGCCGGTGCAGGGGGAGGGTGGCGTGGTGCCGGCGGCGGCGGGATTCCTCAAGCGCGCGCGCGAACTCTGCGATGCCCACGACGCCTTGCTGGTGCTGGACGAGATCCAGTGCGGCATGGGGCGCACCGGCACGTTGTTCGCGCATGCCCATGACGATGTCACGCCGGATATCGTGACGCTGGCCAAGGCTCTGGGTTGCGGCTTTCCGATCGGCGCGATGCTGGCCGGGCCGAAGGTGTCCGAGGTGATGCAATACGGCTCGCACGGGACGACATTCGGAGGCAATCCGATGGCGGCCGCCGTCGCGCGTGTCGCGCTGGCCAAGCTGTCGTCGCCTGCGGTGCTGATGAACGTCGAGCGCCAGGCGAACGACCTGCGCGCCGGATTGGCGCGCATCAATCACGAACTGAACCTGTTTACCGAGGTGCGCGGTCGCGGCCTGATGCTGGGAGCGGCGCTGACCGATGCACACAAGGGCAAGGCCGGTGCGATCCTCGATCACGCCGCGGCACGCGGCCTGCTGTTGCTGCAGGCCGGTCCGGACGTGCTGCGTTTCGTGCCGCCACTGACCATCACCGATGAAGAGCTGGCCGAGGGCCTCACGCGTCTGCACGCGGCGTTGAGCGACTACGCGGCAAGCTGAGGCCTTACTTTCGCGACCGTTCGGCGGTCAGGAGCGTCCCGATGAAATATCTGCACAGCATGGTGCGCGTGCGCGACCTCGACGCGTCGCTGCGTTTCTATTGCGAAGGCCTGGGCCTTCGCGAAGTGCGCCGCAAGGAAGTCCCCGAAGGCAAGTACACCCTGGTGTTTGTATCTGCGCCGGACAGCCCCGAGGCCGAGATCGAGTTGACCTGGAACTGGGGTTCGCAGGAGGACTACGGTTCGGCACGCAACTTCGGCCATCTCGCCTTCCGCGTCGACGACATCTACGCCACCTGCGCGCGATTGCAGGCGATGGGTTGCACCATTCATCGCCCGCCGCGCGATGGTCACATGGCCTTCGTGCGTTCGCCCGACCTGATCTCGATCGAACTGTTGCAGGACGGGCATTTGCCGCCGCAGGAACCCTGGGTCTCGATGACCAATAGCGGTCAGTGGTGAATCAGCCCTTCGCTTCGCGCAAGGCGCCACGAGCTGCTTCCAGCGTATCGGCGATGTCCTGCTCGCTGTGCGCACTGGACATGAAGCCGGCCTCGAACGCCGACGGTGCCAGGTACACGCCACGCTTCAGCATGCCGTGGAAGAAACGATTGAACAGCGCGACGTCCGCCGCCGTCGCCTGGGCGTAGCTGGTCACTTTCCCGGTGCTGAAGAACAAACCGAACATGCCGCCGACGCGGTTGGTGCTGAACGCGATACCTTCGCCGTCGGCTACCGACTGGAATCCGTCCGTCAGCAGTCGCGTGCGCGCGGCAAGCTGGTCATGGAACCCCGGCGCCTGGATCAGCTCCAGCATGGCGAGGCCGGCCGCCATCGCCACTGGATTGCCGCTCAGCGTGCCGGCCTGGTAGATCGGTCCGGCCGGCGCGATCTGCTCCATCAGTTCGCGCTGGCCGCCATAAGCACCCACCGGCATGCCGCCGCCGATGATCTTGCCGAAGGTGGTCAGGTCCGGCGTCACGCCGTAATGCGCCTGGGCGCCGCCGAGTGCGACGCGGAAACCGGTCATCACTTCATCGAAAATCAGCAGCACGCCGTGTTGCGTGCACAGTTCGCGCAAGCCCTGCAGATAACCGTCGACCGGCAGTATGCAATTCATGTTGCCCGCGACCGGTTCGATGATCAGGCCGGCGATATCGCTGCCCTGTTCCGCGAACAGCGCCCGGGCGGCTTCGAGATCGTTATAAGGAAGGGTCAGCGTGAGATCGGCATTCGCCTTTGGCACGCCGGGCGAAGTCGGTACGCCGAAGGTCAGCGCGCCGGAACCGGCCTTGACCAGAAAACTGTCGCCGTGGCCGTGATAGCAGCCCTCGAATTTCACGATCTTGCTGCGCCCCGTGGCGCCACGGGCGAGCCGGATGGCCGACATCGTCGCTTCGGTGCCGGAATTGACCATGCGCACCATCTCGACCGAGGGAATCAGGCGCGCGATGGTTTCGGCCATGCTCACCTCGGCCGCGCAAGGCGTGCCGAACGACAGCCCATCCTTCACCGTGCGCTCGACGGCTTCACGCACCGCCGGATGATTGTGGCCGACGATCATCGGTCCCCACGAACCCACATAGTCGATGTAGCGCGTGCCTTCGACGTCCCACAGGTAGGCGCCATCGGCCCGCGCGGTGAAGAACGGTTCACCGCCGACCGACTTGAACGCCCGCACCGGCGAGTTCACGCCGCCAGGCATCAGCTTCAGGGCGCGCTGGAAAAGTTCATGGTTGGTCATCGTGCGGGGTTCCGGTCGGAGGAAAACAGGTCGGTGATGCGTTGCGCGGCGGCACGGACGTCGGAAACGCCGAAAACAGCGGAGATCACGGCCAGGTAGTCCGCGCCGGCATCCACCAGCGAGGCGCCATTGTCCGGCGTGATTCCCCCGATCGCCACCCGTGGCAGGCCGAACGCGGCGCTTTGCCTCAGCAATTCGATCGGGGCATGCGGTGCGAGCGGCTTGGTGGGTGACGGAAAAAATGCGCCAAACGCGAGATAGCTCGCGCCAGCGCGGGCTGCTGCCTGTGCGCGCTGCAACGAGTCGTAACACGACACGCCGATGATCGCGCGCGCGCCGAGTGCGGCTCGCGCCGCGACGGGATCGTCGTCGTGCTGGCCCAGATGCACGCCGTCGGCGCCAACGGCGAGGGCCAGCGCCACGTCGTCATTGATGATGAGCGATGCGCCGTGGTCGCGGCACAGCTGCCTCAGCGCCGTCGCCTCGGTGTATCGCCGCGCGGCATCCGTGCTTTTGTCACGGTATTGCAACCAGCTCGCGCCACCGGACAGCGCCTGCGCGACGGCGTCAAGCAGGTCCGCGCGCGGCCCATCGGTGATGGCGTACAGCCCGCGACCGGGTTGTGCTGCGGGGATATTCAAGTCGTGGCCTCGATAGGTTGGTTTGGGTGGATGGCATAACCGCATGCTTTCGCATTGCCGGATGAGTTGCGAGAATGTCCGATTCCACAGCGATCTGAAGAAGTCCGACCATGAGCCAGAGTTCCACCGAAGCTGCAGCCTTGCGCAAATGGATGTGCGTCGTTTGCGGCTATATCTATGACGAAGCCGAAGGCGTGCCCGAGGAAGGCATCGCCCCCGGTACCCGCTGGGAAGATGTGCCCGAGACGTGGACCTGCCCGGACTGCGGTACCACCAAGGACGACTTCGAGATGATCGAAATCGACTGAAAGCCGGTTTCCGTCAGCAAACGGCCCGATCTCGCCAGCGCATTGGCCGGGCCGCCTGCTCTGATGGTCCTGCGCTCGATCAGCGGCGCGCTAGCTCAGGAGCATTCCATGCGGCAGTTCATTCCGTTCGAAGACGACTGGGACGTACTGGAAAACCTTCGTCCCGAGGATCTGATTCCCTACCGTGTCGGGCTGCTTGACGTGACCGGCGCAGGTGCTCAGCGCACCGTTCCGAGGTCACCCTCGATCTTCAGCTCATCACCCACCTGCACGCCGATGCGCCGCGCCGTACCGGCAGACAGCTCCAGCACATAGCGTGCTGGTGCGTCACTCGGATAGACCGGGCAGGGATCGGCCTTGCACGGCGGAACATCCATCTGCATCGAGACCAGTCGGCGATCCGCGTCGAAATACAGGATGTCGAGCGGGATCAGCGTGTTCTTCATCCAGAAGCCCTGTGGCGACGTGTAGGGAAACGCGAACAGCATGCTGTGCTGCGGCGCCAGCGTGGTGCGCATCATCAGTCCGTGCTCGCGGCTGGCGTCATCGGTGGCGAATTCCGTCGAGAAGCGCTGGCCGTGCAGCTCCACTGCTGGCGTCACGTTCTTTGCGGCGGCGGCGTTGATGTAGCCAGCCAGCAGGAAAAGCATCGGGGTGAGCCATCGTTTCATCGTTCGTTACTCGTCTCAGGTGGGTAAATAGGCAAACATGCCTGGAAAGTGTAGCGCCACGGTCATTCGCGACTTTTCGTGGCAGAAAAGTCCTCATACCCTCTTCCCAGATGCGCACCGCGGCGCTATGATTCACGCCCCTTCGACGAGGCGCCCCTCCCGAAGGTTTCCGCAACGCTTCCACGATGAAAAATTTCTCCTCGAGGGTGTTGACGGTCAGGAAAAGCGATGTAGAATGGGCGGCTCACCTAGGACGAAACGTCCTCGGCGCGATCGAGAAATCGGTAGCAAGTGGTTGATCTTTGACAGTGTGCGCAGGTGAATTGTGTGGACGTCTTGCGATGGAGGGTTACGACCTGTCCAAAGAAACGCAAGCGTCCAATGAAAGAAAAAGTCAGTAATGAGTTTTGATTTTGTTGGGACTAACGCTTCAGAAAGATAGATTGTCATCATGGTCTGCAAAGACGATGTGATGGTCGAAAACTTAAGTGAAGAGTTTGATCCTGGCTCAGATTGAACGCTGGCGGCATGCCTAACACATGCAAGTCGAACGGCAGCACAGCAGAGCTTGCTCTGTGGGTGGCGAGTGGCGGACGGGTGAGTAATGCATCGGGACCTACCCAGACGTGGGGGATAACGTAGGGAAACTTACGCTAATACCGCATACGTCCTACGGGAGAAAGCGGGGGATCTTCGGACCTCGCGCGGTTGGACGGACCGATGTGCGATTAGCTAGTTGGTAAGGTAATGGCTTACCAAGGCGACGATCGCTAGCTGGTCTGAGAGGATGATCAGCCACACTGGGACTGAGACACGGCCCAGACTCCTACGGGAGGCAGCAGTGGGGAATATTGGACAATGGGCGCAAGCCTGATCCAGCAATGCCGCGTGTGTGAAGAAGGCCTTCGGGTTGTAAAGCACTTTTATCAGGAACGAAATACCACGGGCTAATACCCGGTGGGGCTGACGGTACCTGAGGAATAAGCACCGGCTAACTTCGTGCCAGCAGCCGCGGTAATACGAAGGGTGCAAGCGTTAATCGGAATTACTGGGCGTAAAGGGTGCGTAGGCGGTTCGTTAAGTCTGTCGTGAAATCCCCGGGCTCAACCTGGGAATGGCGATGGATACTGGCGAGCTAGAGTGTGTCAGAGGATGGTGGAATTCCCGGTGTAGCGGTGAAATGCGTAGAGATCGGGAGGAACATCAGTGGCGAAGGCGGCCATCTGGGACAACACTGACGCTGAAGCACGAAAGCGTGGGGAGCAAACAGGATTAGATACCCTGGTAGTCCACGCCCTAAACGATGCGAACTGGATGTTGGTCTCAACTCGGAGATCAGTGTCGAAGCTAACGCGTTAAGTTCGCCGCCTGGGGAGTACGGTCGCAAGACTGAAACTCAAAGGAATTGACGGGGGCCCGCACAAGCGGTGGAGTATGTGGTTTAATTCGATGCAACGCGAAGAACCTTACCTGGCCTTGACATGTCCGGAATCCAGCAGAGATGCAGGAGTGCCTTCGGGAATCGGAACACAGGTGCTGCATGGCTGTCGTCAGCTCGTGTCGTGAGATGTTGGGTTAAGTCCCGCAACGAGCGCAACCCTTGTCCTTAGTTGCCAGCGAGTAATGTCGGGAACTCTAAGGAGACTGCCGGTGACAAACCGGAGGAAGGTGGGGATGACGTCAAGTCATCATGGCCCTTACGGCCAGGGCTACACACGTACTACAATGGTCGGTACAGAGGGTTGCAATACCGCGAGGTGGAGCCAATCCCAGAAAGCCGATCCCAGTCCGGATCGGAGTCTGCAACTCGACTCCGTGAAGTCGGAATCGCTAGTAATCGCGGATCAGCTATGCCGCGGTGAATACGTTCCCGGGCCTTGTACACACCGCCCGTCACACCATGGGAGTGAGTTGCTCCAGAAGCCGTTAGTCTAACCGCAAGGGGGACGACGACCACGGAGTGGTTCATGACTGGGGTGAAGTCGTAACAAGGTAGCCGTATCGGAAGGTGCGGCTGGATCACCTCCTTTCAAGAAACGACGGTCGCAACCTTTGGTTGCAAGACGTCCACACAAGACACCTGCACATCCGCATGTCACCAACATGCTGGCCTGACGGCCCAAGTTTTATGGGTCTGTAGCTCAGGTGGTTAGAGCGCACCCCTGATAAGGGTGAGGCCGGTGGTTCGAGTCCACCCAGACCCACCACCAAATACCAAGCGTAGTTTCTTGGGGCCTTAGCTCAGCTGGGAGAGCACCTGCTTTGCAAGCAGGGGGTCATCGGTTCGATCCCGATAGGCTCCACCACCCTTGGGTACGGCATGAAACGCGGATGTGTTGCACACAAAAGATTTTGAAATCGACCGGCATTGAGGCCGGCACGATGTTCTTTGAAAACAAAGTAAACGAGTGACAAGCGTCTTGGTTCGAACCGAACCGAGACAAGTGTTAAGGCACGAAAACGAAGTAACTTGGCTGCACCTGATGAGGGTGTATGCCCCGAGGCGACTTGGGGTTATATGGTCAAGCGACTAAGCGTATACGGTGGATGCCTTGGCAGTCAGAGGCGATGAAGGACGTGGCAGCCTGCGAAAAGTGTCGGGGAGCTGGCAACAAGCTTTGATCCGGCAATGTCCGAATGGGGAAACCCACTGCGCAAGCAGTACTGCATGGTGAATACATAGCCATGCAGGGCGAACCCGGGGAACTGAAATATCTAAGTACCCGGAGGAAAAGAAATCAACCGAGATTCCCTGAGTAGCGACGAGCGAACGGGGACTAGCCCAAAAGCACATCATGTTTTAGTCAAACGGCATGGAAAGGCCGGCCATAGATGGTGATAGCCCAGTCGACGAAAGGGCATGGTGTGTGAAATTGAGTAAGGCGGGGCACGTGAAACCTTGTCTGAACATGGGGGGACCATCCTCCAAGGCTAAATACTACTGACTGACCGATAGCGAACTAGTACCGTGAGGGAAAGGCGAAAAGAACCCCGGAGAGGGGAGTGAAATAGACCCTGAAACCGTATACGTACAAGCAGTGGAAGCCCGCAAGGGTGACTGCGTACCTTTTGTATAATGGGTCAGCGACTTACTGTCTGTGGCAAGCTTAACCGTATAGGGGAGGCGAAGAGAAATCGAGTCTGAATAGGGCGCATAGTCTCAGGCAGTAGACCCGAAACCGAGTGATCTATCCTTGGCCAGGTTGAAGGTGCGGTAACACGCACTGGAGGACCGAACCCACATCTGTTGCAATAGATGGGGATGAGCTGAGGATAGGAGTGAAAGGCTAAACAAACTCGGAGATAGCTGGTTCTCCTCGAAAGCTATTTAGGTAGCGCCTCGTGCGAATACTGTTGGGGGTAGAGCACTGTTATGGCTAGGGGGTCATCGCGACTTACCAAACCATGGCAAACTCCGAATACCAACACGTACTACACGGGAGACACACGGCGGGTGCTAACGTCCGTCGTGAAAAGGGAAACAACCCAGACCCGCAGCTAAGGTCCCAAAGTCATCGCTAAGTGGAAAACGATGTGGAAAGGCATAGACAGCCAGGAGGTTGGCTTAGAAGCAGCCATCCTTTAAAGAAAGCGTAATAGCTCACTGGTCGAGTCGGTCTGCGCGGAAGATTTAACGGGGCTAAGCGATGCACCGAAGCTCGGGGTGTGCACATTTATGTGTACGCGGTAGAGGAGCGTTCCGTAAGCCTGTGAAGGTGGATTGTAAAGTCTGCTGGAGGTATCGGAAGTGCGAATGCTGACATGAGTAACGATAATGGGGGTGAAAAGCCCCCACGCCGAAAGCCCAAGGTTTCCTCGCGCAACGTTCATCGGCGCAGGGTGAGTCGGCCCCTAAGGCGAGGCAGAAATGCGTAGTCGATGGGAAGCAGGTTAATATTCCTGCACTTTTCTATAGTGCGATGTGGGGACGGAGAAGGTTAGGTCTACCAGGCGTTGGTTGTCCTGGGGAAAGGCGGTAGGCATGGGTCTTAGGCAAATCCGGGACCCTTTATGCCGAGCACCGAGACGAGCCCTATTGGGCGAAGTGACTGACACCACGCTTCCAGGAAAAGCCACTAAGCTTCAGCTATAGAAAAACCGTACCGTAAACCGACACTGGTAGGCAGGGTGAGAATCCCAAGGCGCTTGAGAGAACTCGGGTGAAGGAACTAGGCAAAATGGCACCGTAACTTCGGGAGAAGGTGCGCCCATTGACGTGGTCACGTGCGTGACTGAGCGTCGATGGGTCGCAGTAACCTGGCCGCTGCGACTGTTTATCAAAAACACAGCACTCTGCAAACACGAAAGTGGACGTATAGGGTGTGACGCCTGCCCGGTGCTGGAAGGTTAATTGATGGGGTCAGCCGCAAGGCGAAGCTCTTGATCGAAGCCCCAGTAAACGGCGGCCGTAACTATAACGGTCCTAAGGTAGCGAAATTCCTTGTCGGGTAAGTTCCGACCTGCACGAATGGCGTAACGACAGCGGCGCTGTCTCCACCCGAGACTCAGTGAAATTGAATTCGCTGTGAAGATGCAGCGTTCCCGCGGCAAGACGGAAAGACCCCGTGAACCTTTACTATAGCTTTACACTGAACGTTGAGTTCTTCTGTGTAGGATAGGTGGGAGGCTTTGAAGCGCAGACGCTAGTTTGCGTGGAGCCATCCTTGAAATACCACCCTGAAGTGCTTGACGTTCTAACCTCGGCCCGTTATCCGGGTCAGGGACCGTGTATGGTGGGTAGTTTGACTGGGGCGGTCTCCTCCCAAAGAGTAACGGAGGAGCACGAAGGTACGCTCAGCGCGGTCGGACATCGCGCACTGTGTGCAATGGCATAAGCGTGCTTGACTGCGAGATCGACGGATCAAGCAGGTACGAAAGTAGGTCATAGTGATCCGGTGGTTCTGTATGGAAGGGCCATCGCTCAACGGATAAAAGGTACTCCGGGGATAACAGGCTGATACCGCCCAAGAGTTCATATCGACGGCGGTGTTTGGCACCTCGATGTCGGCTCATCACATCCTGGGGCTGTAGCCGGTCCCAAGGGTATGGCTGTTCGCCATTTAAAGTGGTACGCGAGCTGGGTTCAGAACGTCGTGAGACAGTTCGGTCCCTATCTGTCGTGGGCGTTGGAGATTTGAGGGGGGCTGCTCCTAGTACGAGAGGACCGGAGTGGACGTTCCGCTGGTGTTCGGGTTGTCATGCCCATGGCATTGCCCGGTAGCTACGAACGGAAGTGATAACCGCTGAAAGCATCTAAGCGGGAAGCACGCCCCAAGATGAGATCTCCCGAGAGCTTGACTCTCCTTAAGGCACCATGAAGACTACGTGGTTGATAGGTCAGGTGTGGAAGTGCAGCAATGCATGGAGCTAACTGATACTAATGAGCCGTGAGGCTTGACCATATAACCCCAAGACGCTTCGTTCGTTCCTCGAAGCTTGTCTGATTCGAATTCACCTCGACGCTTGTCACTCGTTTACGATGTATTCCACGTGAGTTTCCACTCACGGAAGAGGCTGATCCGCTTTATTCGATCAACCTTTTCACGAAGATGTGGAGCCGGCGCACAAGCGCTGCTCCCACCCCTTCCCTGGCGGCCATAGCGGCGTGGTACCACCTGATCCCATCCCGAACTCAGAAGTGAAACGCGCATGCGCCGATGGTAGTGTGGCTTTGCCATGCAAGAGTAGGTCACCGCCAGGGGCTTTATCCTGAAATACCCTCACCGGAAACGGTGGGGGTTTTTCTTTTATGCGGTGGCGACCACCGGTCGCGACCTGCAACAGGTCACCGCCAGGGGCTTTATCCTGAAATACCCTCACCGGAAACGGTGGGGGTTTTTCTTTTATGCGGTGGCGACCACCGGTCGCGACCCACAACAGGTCACTGCCAGGGGCTTTATCCTGAATCACGCTCACCGCCACAGGGGTCATTCCGGACCAGTTGGTTGGATGGGGTGTCAGATGCCAGTGCCATCGTGCTGCATGGAGGCACATCGAGTGCCGGGATCAAGGTGACGCTCACCTGCTGTGCCGGCCTGTTGCTACTCTTCGCGAAGGGTTTGGGTGAAGGGAAGTTCCGTGGAGCAGCGTTACATTCTGGCCATAGACCAAGGCACTACCAGTTCGCGTGCATTGCTATTCGACCGATCCGGCAGTGCGGCCGGTTTGGCACAGCGTGAGTTTCGCCAGATATTTCCGCAGCCGGGGTGGGTGGAACACGATCCGCAGGAGATCCTCGCCAGCGTGCTGGCGACGGTTGGCGAGGTGTTGGCGTCGGCGGATGTCGGGGGCCAGGAGCTGGCTGGCATTGGCATAACCAATCAGCGCGAGACCACGGTGGTGTGGGATCGGCATACGGGGCAGCCGGTTTACAACGCGATCGTGTGGCAGTCGCGGCAAAGCCTGGCGATCTGCGAGCGGCTGGAGGCCGATGGCCACGCGTCACTGGTGCGCGAAAGAACCGGCTTGTTGATCGATGCCTATTTTTCCGGCAGCAAGATCCGCTGGATCCTCGATCACGTCGACGGTGCGCGCGCCCGGGCAGAACGGGGCGAGCTTTTGTTCGGCACGATCGACAGCTGGCTGATTTGGAATATGAGCGGCCGCAAGCTGCACGTCACCGATGTCAGCAATGCGGCGCGCACGCTGTTGTTCGATATTCACTTGTGCCAGTGGGACGAGGAACTGCTGCGCATGCTGGATATCCCGCGCAACATGTTGCCGCAAGTGCGTTCGTGCAGCGAGATCTATGGTCATACCGTGGCCATGCCGGGCTTGCCGGCCGGTGTGCCGATCAGCGGCGTGGCCGGCGACCAGCAGGCTGCCTTGTTCGGCCAGGCCTGCTTCGAGCCCGGCATGGCCAAGAACACCTACGGCACCGGCTGCTTCATGCTGATGAACACGGGTGCCCAGGCAGTGCCTTCGCGGCACGGCCTGCTGACCACCATTGCCTGGAAACTGGACGACACGGTTGAGTACGCGCTGGAAGGCAGCATCTTCGTTGCCGGTTCCGTGGTGCAGTGGTTGCGTGACGGCTTGCAGATGCTGGTGCAGGCCAGCGATTCGCAGGCCTGCGCCGAAAGCGTGGATTCCAGTGAGGGGGTTTACCTGGTACCGGCGTTCGTCGGGTTGGGAGCGCCGTATTGGCGCAGCGATGTCAGGGGCGCGATATTCGGTTTGTCACGCGGCACTCGCAAGGAGCACGTCGTACGTGCCGCACTGGAATCGATGGCCTACCAATCGCGCGACGTGCTGGCCGCGATGGAGGCCGATGCCGGCATCCCGCTGAAGGAGCTGCGAGCGGATGGTGGTGCGATTGCCAATGACTTCATGGCGCAATTTCAGAGCGACATGCTTGGCGTGCCGGTACTGCGTCCGAAGGTCGCCGAGACCACCGCACTGGGCGCTGCCTACCTGGCTGGTCTGGCGGTGGGTTTCTGGGAGAGCCGTGCACAGATCGCCGAGTTGTGGCAGATCGATCGGCGTTTTCAGCCGGCGATGGACGAGCCTGCCCGCGAACGTCTCTATCGTGGCTGGCAGGACGCGGTGAACGCCACCATCGGTTTTCGCGTCGATTGAATCAACGAGGCTTGGCCTGACACGGAGCCTCGTTGCGACAACCGTCGGGAACCACCATCAATCCAGCGCGTAGCCGAACTGGTCGAGGAATTCCGCGGTGAATTCGGCGTAGCTGAAGCTCTGGTTCTGCGTGCCGGGGTGTTCCACTTTCAGCGCGCCCATCAGCGAGGCCATGCGACCGATCGTCGGCCAGTCCTTGCCGCGCATGATGCCGAAGATCAGGCCGGCACGGTAAGCATCGCCGCAGCCGGTCGGATCGATGATCTGGCGCTCGCGCGCCGGCGGAATCTGGTGAACCTCGTTGCCGACATGGATGATCGAACCGCGCGGCCCCTGGGTCACGATGTAGGCCGTCACCTGCTCGGCGATCTGCTCCGCGCTCCACTCGGTCCGCGCCTGCAAGAGTTGCGACTCGTAGTCGTTGACGATGACATAGGTCGACTTGGCGATCATCGAGCGGAATTCGTCGCCGCTGAATAACGGCATCGCCTGGCCCGGATCGAAAATGAAAGGCACGCCGCGTGCGGCGAATTCCTCGACGTGCTGCAACATCGCCTCACGACCGTCGGGCGCCACGATCGCGAAGTCGATCTCGGGGATGTCGCGCACATGGTTTTCCTGCGCGCTGGACATCGCACCGGGATGAAATGCGGTGATCTGGTTGTTGTCCAGGTCGGTGGTGATGAAGCACTGTGGCGTGAACTGGTCATCGAACACGCGGACACCGTCGAGACAGATGCCGCACTGCTCCATATGTTTGCGGTACGGCGCAAAGTCCTGGCCCACGGCGGCTACCGGCAGCGGATTGCCGCCAAGCAGCTTGAGGTTGTAAGCGATGTTGCCGGCGCAGCCGCCGAATTCACGGCGCATGCGTGGCACCAGGAACGACACATTCAGGATGTGCATCTGGTCGGGAAGAATATGGTTCTTGAACTGATCCTGGAACACCATGATGGTGTCGTAGGCCAGCGATCCGCAGATGACGGCAGGCATGATGTGCGGGAGTCCCCGGGCAAAGGTGAAAGGCTGCGCTGGTCACGGTCGGCCGAACGCCGAGTCGGCCAGCGTCGGCCAAAGGCTGGAATCGTACCGCCATCTGTCCTTGTTGGCGACTTTTTACGATGGCGCCCAGCTCACTTCGAGGCACAGGAAGTTTGCTTATGGCTGTGTTGTAGAAGAGTTTCTTAACGTTATTGTCCTTGCGCATGCGGGTCACGCTGACTAGACTGGCGAGCTTACTTTTTAGCCAAGCCGAGCCACGGCGGACCCATGTTCAAGAAGTTTCGCGGGATCTTCTCCAACGACATCTCCATCGACCTCGGCACCGCCAATACGCTGATTTACGTGCGTGGCCAGGGCATCGTGCTGAACGAACCCTCGGTAGTGGCGATTCGTCAGGATCGTGGTCCCGGTGGCCCGCGCACGATCGCGGCGGTTGGCGGCGATGCCAAGCGCATGCTGGGCCGCACGCCGGGCAACATTGCCACGGTGCGCCCGATGAAGGACGGCGTGATCGCCGACTTCACCATGACCGAGGCGATGCTGCAGCACTTCATCAAGCAGGTGCACAAGTCGCGCTTCCTGCGGCCGAGCCCGCGCGTGCTGGTATGCGTACCGTGCGGCTCGACCCAGGTCGAGCGCCGCGCCATCAAGGAATCGGCCGAAGGCGCCGGCGCGCGTGACGTGTTCCTGATCGAGGAACCGATGGCTGCGGCGATCGGCGCCGGCATCCCGGTGCACGAGGCGCGCGGCGCGATGGTGCTGGATATCGGCGGCGGCACTTCCGAGGTGGCGGTGATCTCGCTCAATGGCATCGTCTACTCGCAGTCGGTGCGCGTTGGCGGCGACCGCTTCGACGAGGCGATCATCAATTATGTCCGGCGCAATCACGGCACCCTGATCGGTGAATCGACCGCCGAGCGGATCAAGCTGCAGATCGGCTGTGCGTTCCCGCAGAGCGAGGTCAAGGAGATCGAGATCTCCGGCCGCAACCTCGCCGAAGGCGTGCCGCGGATGTTCACGATCAATTCCAACGAGATCCTCGAGGCACTGCACGAGCCGCTCGCCGGCATCGTGGCCGCGGTGAAATCGGCGCTGGAGCAGACCCCGCCGGAGCTCTGCTCCGACGTGGCCGAGCGCGGCATCGTGCTGACCGGCGGCGGCGCACTGCTGCGCGACCTGGATCGGCTGATCTCCGAGGAGACCGGCTTGCACGTGCAGGTGGCGGACGACCCGCTGACCTGCGTGGCACGTGGTGGTGGCAAGGCGCTGGAGCTGATCGACCAGCACGGCAGCGACTTCTTCGCGCCTGAGTAACAGGTAGAGCCTGCTCATGGTCTCTCCGCAGCGCGCGTTGCCGGCGAACTGCCCCTTTGGGGCCGCACGCCGGCAACCCTTCGGGCCGGGGCGGTTTGCGCGCATGCCGGCGTCATCGCTCAGTCGCGTATCGACATACACTCCCTCGCTCTTCCTTGGCTTGCGCGCAAACCGCTCCCGGCGCGGCTGTGGCGAGACCATGAGCAGGCTCTAGCAGCCATGGCGCGTACGCGCGATGAGTCCTCGCCCCTGTTCGCCGGCAACGCCGCCGGCACGCTGCGGCTGATCGTCTATCTCGCGCTGGCCGTAGTGCTGATGGTGCTCGATCACCGCAACGGCTGGCTGTGGCGTTTGCGTTACGGTGCAGCAGCCGTCGTGGAACCGGTTTACCGGCTGGCCGGCCTGCCTGCCGTCGGCGTGCGCACCATGGGCGTGGCATTCGCCGATCGCCAGCGGTTGACCGAACAGAACCAGCGTTTGCGCGAGGACCTGTTGCTGGCCAACGCCAAATTGAACCGCATGGCCGCCGTCGCCGAGCAGAATGAGCGGTTGAAGGAACTGCTCGATACCCAGCACAGCCTGGATCTGAACGTGCAACTGGCGCGGGTGATCGGGCTGGACATGGGCGCCTATCGCTATCGGTTGACCCTGAACGTGGGTGCCCGCGACGGCGTCAAGGCGGGGCAGCCGGTGATCGACGCGCACGGCGTGATGGGGCAGGTGAAAGAGGTGCTCCCGACAACCTCGGTGGTGATGCTGATCACCGATCCGGCGCATGCCATTCCCGTGGTCATCGAGCGTACCGGCCTGCGCACGGTGGCCTACGGCTCGCGCGATGGCGACCAGCTCAGCCTGCCCAACATCCCGCTGGCAGCGGACGTGCGTGCGGGCGACAAGCTGCTCACCTCCGGCCTCGGCGGGCGCTTTCCGCCCGGCTTCCCGGTCGGTGACGTCCGTTCGATAGCGCCGGCAGCCACCGGCATGTTCCAGGTGGCGCAGGCGCAGCCGGCGGCGGACCTGGACCGCAGCGACGACGTGCTGCTGCTGCACGACCAGGCCGAGCCTGACGGTCCGCCCGCGCCGGTGAAACCGGCGGGACCATCCAGCGATCTGGCGCCCACCGCACCATCCACCACCCAGCCAACGACGCCTCGCTCGAGCGGCGGGGTTGCACGGTGAACAAGCAGCGCCTCAGCCTGTGGTGGTTCATCGGGACACTGGTATTCGCGTTGCTGTCGATGCTGGTGCCTTTGCCCGATGTGCTGGAGCCGTTCAAGCCGTACTGGCCGGCGTTGTTCCTGCTGTACTGGTCGCTGGAGTCCGAAGATCGAGTCACCCTGGGGCTGGCCTTCGCGGTCGGGCTGGCGGCGGATCTGCTCAACGGCATCGTGTTGGGCGAACAGGCACTGCGTCTGTGTGCGCTGGTTTTCATCGCGCTGCGGTTCCGCTCGCGGCTGCGCTTCTTCCCGATGTGGCAGCAAACGCTGGCGGTGTTCGCGCTGCTATTGAACGACCGCATCCTGCTGCTGATCGTGCGGATGCTGGCGGGCGCCTCGTTGCCGCCGGCCAGCTGGTGGATATCGCCGTTCGTGGGCGCAGCGCTGTGGCCGTTCCTGTTCCTGCTGCTCGACGATCTGCGCGCGCGCCTGCGGATTCAATGAAACATGAACCAGTGACATGAAACTCCGGCGATCGATCAAGGACCCGCGTGGCGAAAGCCTGTTGTTCCGGCGGCGCGCGCTGACCGGCTTCGTGTTGATCGTGCTGAGCCTGTGCCTGTTGGTCAGCCGTTTCGTGTACCTGCAGGTGAACCACCACGACGAGTTCGTCACCCGCTCGCAGAACAACCGGGTCAAGCCGCGCGCTATCCCGCCGGCGCGCGGGCTGATCTACGATCGCAACGGCGTGCTGCTGGCCGACAACGTGCCGGCGTTCCGCCTGGAAGTGGTGCCCGAGCAGATCAAGGACATGCCGGCATTGCTGGCCCAGCTGGGTCAGGTGGTGCCGCTGGACAAGGACGACCTGGACGCATTCCGCAAGCAGCTCAGGCAGAGCCGGCGCTTCGACAGCGTGCCCCTGAAGTTGCACCTGACCGAGGACGAGATCGACCGTTTCGCGGTCAATCGATGGCGCTTCCCCGGTGTGGACGTGGTGCCTTACCTGACCCGACGTTACCCGCTCGGCGGATTGCTGGCGCACGTGGTGGGCTATGTCGGGCGCATCGATGTGGACGATCTCGAGCGGCTCGACCCGAACCGGTACCAGGGCACCAGCCATGTCGGTCGCAGCGGCATCGAGCGCTCCTATGAAGACGTGCTGCACGGTACGCCAGGTTACGAATTGCTGGAGGTGAACGCCGACGGGCGCACCCAGCGCGTGCTGGAGACGCATGCGCCGACGCCGGGCAAGAACCTCTACCTGAGCATCGACGTGCGCGTGCAGAAAGCGGCCGAGGCGGCGTTCGACGGGCGTCCTGGCGCGGCAGTGGCGATCGATCCGCGCAATGGCCAGGTGCTGGCCCTGGTCAGCGTGCCGACGTTCGATCCCAACCTGTTCGTCAACGGCATCAGCAAGGCCGACTACAGCGCACTGACCGACAATCCGGACAAGCCGCTGTACAACCGCGCATTGCGTGGCGTGTATCCGCCCGGTTCCACGGTGAAGCCGTTTCTCGCCCTCGGTGGTCTGGAAGAGGGGTTGCGCCGTCCGGAGGATACGGTGCTCTCCACCGGCCAGTTCTGCCTGCCCGGACATGGCGGCAGCAACTCGACGGGGCGGGGCGGTTGCTACCGCGACGATACCCGCGGCGGCGACGGCACGGTGAACATGGTGCGCGCCATCGAGAAGTCGACCAACACCTATTTCTACAAGCTGGCGCTGGACATGGGCATCGACGGGCTGAGCGGCTGGATGAGCCGTTTCAGTTTCGGCAGCAAGACCGGGATCGATCTGGTGGGCGAATCCGAAGGTATCCTGCCCTCGCGCGAATGGAAGGCCGCGCACAGCCGGCAACCCTGGTTTCCCGGCGAAACCGTGATCGCCGGCATCGGCCAGGGCTACTGGGCGGTGACGCCGTTGCAGCTGGGGCATGCCTTGGCCATCTTGGCCGGACGCGGGGTGCCTTACATGCCGCGGCTGGTGATGGCGACCAAGACCGTGGCCGAAACACAGCCGCAACCCCTGCCCAATCCGCCGAGCGGACCGACGTTGATCAAAAAAGCCTCCGACTGGAACGTGATCAACCAGGGCATGCGCGCGGTGATCGTCAGCGGCACCGGCAGGCTGGCGCGCCTGAACGACGGTTTCCCCTATCCGATTGCGGGCAAGAGCGGCACGGCCGAGCGCTTCTCGCGTACCTCCAGTGCCTACGACACCAACAAGAACAACGCCTACCTCGCCGCTCGCCACCGTGCATGGTTCGAGGCCTATACGCCGACTGACGACCCGCAAATCGCTGCTGCCGTTGTCCTCGAAGCGGGCGCGTGGGGCGCGCAGGATTCCGGACCGATCGTACGCAAGATCTTCGATGCCTGGCTGGCCACGCGCGGTGGCGTGATCGCGAACAGCGAGCGCCTGCCGACCCCGAGCCATGCGCCGGTTGCAACGCCGTTGCCTGCATCGGGGACGACCACGCCAGACCGGCCCGGCGTCCGTCCAGACGATACCGAAGACCTGCCGGCGCAGGCATCTAGCGGAGCGCTGCCATGATCGAAACTCTGCATGCCCGCCTGCGTCGCTTCCTGAAGCGCATCCTGACCCGGCCGCGGATCGACCTGCCGCTGGCGGCGGGGCTGTTCCTGCTCGCTGCGATCGGCCTGATCACGCTTTACAGCGCCGGTGACGGCAGCATCGCCCTGGTCGGCGGCCAGGCCGGTCGTTTCGTGCTTGGTGCAGCCTTGCTGTTGCTGATCTCGCGCATTCCACCGTCGGTGCTGCGCGGCTGGACGCCGTGGCTGTACGCGGCCAGCACCGCGCTGCTGGTGGTGGTGGCGATCCACGGCGAAGGCCGCGGTGCCGATCGCTGGCTGGATCTGGGCGTGATGCGTTTCCAGCCATCCGAACTGCTCAAGCTGACCATGCCGATGATGGTGGCGTGGTATCTGCATCCGCGCCAGCTGCCGCCGAGCTGGAAAGACATCGTGGTGGTCGGCCTGCTGATCGCGATACCGGCCGCACTGATCGCAAAACAGCCCGATCTCGGCACCGCGTTGCTGGTGGCGGCGGCCGGCGCGTTCGCACTGTTCCTGTCCGGCATGGCGTGGTGGCGGATCGGCCTGCTGATCGGTGCCGTCGCCGGCATGGTTCCGGTCGGCTGGCATTTCCTGCATCAGTACCAGCGCGATCGCGTGCTGACCCTGCTCAATCCCGAATCCGATCCGCTGGGCAACGGCTGGCACATCATTCAGTCGCAGATCGCGGTGGGCTCCGGTGGCATCTTCGGCAAGGGCTGGCAACACAGCACGCAGTCGCGCCTGGATTTCCTGCCCGAGCACACCACCGATTTCATTTTCGCGGTGTTCTCCGAGGAGTTCGGCCTGGTCGGCGTGTGTGTGCTGATCGCGTTGTATGCCTTCATCGTCGGGCGTTGCCTGTGGATCGCGATGGAGGCGCGCGATACCTACTCGCGCCTGCTCGCCGGTGCGATCGGCATGAGCTTCTTCGTCTACGTCTTCGTCAACGGCGGCATGATCGCCGGCATGCTGCCGGTGGTCGGCGTGCCGCTTCCATTGATCAGTTATGGCGGCACGTCGGCGGTATCGCTGTTGACTGGTTTCGGCGTGCTGATGTCGATCCATGCCAACCGCAAGATGCACATCTGAACGTGGCCAGCGCCGCGACGGCGTTGTGCCCGAAGTTGCCGCAGCGTGCGTGTTAGGCTTTCGACGACAACGTTTTTCTGCCAGCGAAGTTCTCCATGACAGCCACTCCCGCGTCGCGTCCGCCCTGTTTGCTCGCCCTGCTTGGCATGTTGTGGATCGGTACGCTGACGCCGGCGCTGGCGGTGACGCATCCCGGCCAGGCCGAGCTGGTGCGCGAGGTGGCGCGCGATACCGGCAAGAGTCCGCAGGCTCTGAACGCGCTACTCGACGGCGCGAAGGTGCAGCAGAGCATTCTCGATGCGATCAGCCGTCCGGCCGAGGGCAAGCCGTGGAAGGATTACCGACCGATCTTCCTGACCGACAAGCGCATCGACGACGGCATCGCGTTCTATCGCGAGCATCGCGCGCTGCTGGAACGTATCGGCAAGCAATACGGCGTGGCGCCGCAATACATCGTGGCGATTGTCGGCGTGGAAACCAGCTACGGCCACAACACCGGCAAATACAGGGTGCTCGATGCGCTGGTGACGTTGGGACTGCATTACCCGCCGCGCGCGAAATTTTTCCGCGAGCAGCTGAAGGAGCTGCTGGAAATGCCGGACAACCACCTCGCCGGTCCCATCGACACGCTGACCGGCTCGTATGCCGGTGCCCAGGGCTGGGGCCAGTTCATGCCCACCAGCATCCGCGATTTCGCGGTGGATGCGGATCAGGACCATCGCATCGATCTGCAAAACTCGTTGCCCGACATATTTGCCAGCGTGGCGAACTACTTCGCCAAACACGGTTGGGTCGATGGCGGCCCGGTGGCGGCGCGGGCGCAGCCCGATGCCGCGGCACAACCGATCGCGGTGAAGGACGCCACGCCGCGGTGGCCGCTGGAGCAGCTCGAAGCGCAAGGCTACGCGCCGCTGCAACCGTTGCCGCCGGCGGAGCTCACCAGCCTGCAAACGCTGGAAGGTCCGAACGGCCCCGAGTACTGGTTCACCTTCCAGAACTTTTACGTCATCACCCGCTATAACCGCAGCCCGTTGTACGCGATGGCAGTCGACCAGCTGGCACGTGCGATCGCCGGCGGTGTCGATCAGGCGGATGCCGCCCGATGAAGGGCGCTGGTCTTGCGACCTTGCTGTTCGCGGCCTTGCTGCTGGCTGGCTGCGGTGGCGCGAAGACGCGATCGGCACGCGGCGGCGACACCGCAGCCCGGCACGAGCAGGGCCGTATCGCCACCGGTGGCAGCCGGGCCGACAGCTTTCGCGATGACATCAACCGGCCACAGAGCAGCCGTTATCGCGACAGCAGCGACAGCGTGCCGGGTGACATGCCGGACGTCAGCAAACTGGTCGAGCCGGTACCGAAGGCCGAGCCGCATTCGCTGTACGGCAACAAGTCGCCCTATACCGTGCTCGGGCGCACCTACCGCGTGCTGCCCAGCGCCAGTGGCTACGACGAGCGCGGCATCGCCTCGTTCTACGGCAACAAGTTCCACGGCTACAAGACGTCCAGCCTGGAAACCTACGACATGTATGCGTTCAGCGCCGCCAGCACCACGCTGCCGCTGCCCAGCTACGCGCGCGTCACCAATCTGGAGAACGGCAAGAGCGTGATCGTGCGCATCAACGATCGCGGTCCGTTCCACCAGAACCGCCTGATCGACCTGTCCTACGCCGCCGCCGTGAAGATCGGCATCTGGCCCAGGGGCACCGGCCTGGTCGAGGTGCGCGGGATCGACCCCAAACACCCGGCGCAGGAACTGCCGCCGCCGGCCGTGGTCACAACCGGGCATCCGGGCATCTATCTGCAGGTCGGCGCATTCTCCGATACGGACAACGCCGACCGGCTGGCCCAGCGCCTGCGCCAGGCCAATCTTGGCGCGGTGCAGGTGAGCGACACCGAGATCAACGGCCGCCGCGTCCGGCGGGTGCGGGTCGGGCCACTGGCCGATGTCGATCGGGCTGACCAGGTCAGCAACCGGATCGAGACCATGGGCCTGCCGCGACCGCAGGTCGCGGTAGACTGAGCAGGGTTTGCACACCTCTCACCATCACATCGGCCTGCGCAGCGCCGATATTCAGAGACTGGACTGAACAACACGATGAATTTTCTCCGCCGTACCCTGATCCCGTTCACCGCCGCCGCGTTGCTGGTCGGTATAGCCGTTGCCCAGACCCCGCCGCGCCCGTCGTCGGTGCCGCGTCCGGTGGTGCCGGACGCGCCGGTACCGCCGCCGCCGGACGTCGACGGCAAGAGCTGGGTGCTGATGGATTACGCCACGGGCCAGATCCTCGCTAGCAAGGAGCCCGACCAGCGCGTGGAGCCGGCCTCGATCACCAAGATCATGACCGACTACGTGGTCTCCGCCGAAGTGGCCAACGGCAAGGTGCACATGACCGATCCGGTGACCATCAGCGAGAACGCCTGGCGCGGCGGCGGCGCCGGCACCGATGGTTCGACCAGCTTCATGAAGCTCAACAGCCAGGTGCCGCTGAAGGATCTGCTGTACGGCATGATCATCCAGTCCGGCAACGACGCCGCGATCGCGCTGGCCGAGCACACCGCCGGTTCGGAGCAGGCCTTCGCCGGGCTGATGAACGCGTATGCCAAGCAACTGGGCATGGTCAATTCGAATTTCGAGAATGCCTCCGGCTACCCGATCGCCAACCACTACACCACGGCGCATGACATCGCGATCCTGTCGCGCGCGCTGATCCACGACTTCCCCGAGGACTATGCGATCTCCGCGGTCAAGCAGTTCGAGTGGAACGGAATCAAGCAGGGCAACCGCAACACGCTGCTGTGGCGCGATCCCAGCGTGGACGGCATCAAGACCGGCCACACGGCCGCCGCCGGCTTTTGTCTGGCCGCATCGGCCAAGCAGGGCGAGTCGCGCATGATCGCGATCGTGATGGGTGCCAGCAGCGAGAAGGCGCGCGCCGATTCGGCGATGGCCCTGCTCAATTACGGTTTCCGCTTCTACGAGACGCACAAGCTGTACGACGCCAGCAAGCCGCTGGCCACGCCGCGGCTATGGAAAGGATCCAGCAATCAGCTGCCGCTCGGCGTCGCCGAAAACGTGTTGGTCACGGTCAAGCGTGGCGAATACGAGAAGCTCAAGGCGACCATGGACATCCCGGCCACGCTGATCGCGCCGTTCAAGAAGGGTCAGCAGGTCGGCACGCTTCGCGTCACCCTGGACGGCCAGCCGGTGCAGAGCGTGCCGCTGATCGCGTTGGACGAAGCGCCGCAGGGCGGCTTCTTCTCGCGCCTGTGGGACAGCATCCTGTTGTGGTTCCACAGCGACAAGAAGGCCGCCGATGCACCGGCCAAGAGCGCGGATGCGAAGTAATGCAGCCGATCGACTTCAGCAAGGCGAAGCAGGACGGCCAGGGTTTCCAGTTTCCCGGTGAGTTCGAGATCACCGCGGTCGGCAATGCCAGCGCCAACCTGCCGACCCACGTGCCGCAACTGCTCGAGCGTGCCGGTCTGCATGTGCTGCATGAGAGCGTGCGGCACCGGCATTCCGGCGGCGGCAATTTCGTCTCGGTCACCGTGAGTTTCCATTGCGAGAACCGCGAGCAATACGAGGCAGCGCATGTGGCGCTGCGCGAGAGCCCGGATATCCGGTACACGCTTTGAATCCATGCCTTTTGCAGAAAGCACTCCTCGCGCGCAGGCCTTTCGGCAAGTACCGGAAGCAGCGCGACTGAAGTCGCTCCCACAGTTCGCTGCGCACACCCCGCTGCGCACACCCCGCCCCAAGGTCACCCGTCATGTCGTTGCCGCTGAAAATTCGTCGTCTTGGTCGCCAGCCTTACGAGACGACCTGGAAGGCGATGAGTGCGTTCACCGACAACCGCACCGCCGATACGCCCGACGAGCTGTGGCTGCTGGAACACGACCCGGTGTTCACCCTGGGCCAGGCCGGCAAGATGGAGCACGTGCTGGCGCCGGGCGACATCCCGGTGGTGCCGGTCGATCGCGGTGGCCAGGTGACCTATCACGGGCCGGGCCAGATCGTGGGTTACCCGCTGATCGACCTGCGCCGGGTCGGCGTGGGCGTGCGTGAGCTGGTCAACAAGATCGAGCAGTCGCTGATCGACACGCTGGCGCACTGGAACCTGGTGGCGGCGCGTCGCGAAGGCGCCCCCGGCGTCTACGTGGGCGATGCCAAGGTCGCTGCACTGGGCCTGCGCGTGCGTCGCGGTTGCAGCTTCCACGGGCTGGCCTTCAACGTGGCCATGGAGCTGGAGCCGTTTCAGCGCATCAACCCTTGCGGTTACAAGGGTTTGGCGGTCACGCAGCTGGTAGACTTGGGCGGTCCGTCGCAGTTGGCCACGGTCGAGGACGTGCTGGTGGAGGAGTTCTGCCGCCAGTTCGGCTTTGCCGCCGAGCCCGCTGCCCCCCTCTTACCCGAACTCCCTGCCCGTGCGGTGGTCTGAGCTTTTCACATGAGCGAAATCTCCACATCTTCCCCCAAGATCATTCCGATTACGGTCGTCAGCGGTGCGCTTGCCGGTGAAAAACAGGTCGGCAACGACAAGATCGCGCTGAATCGCGCCGGTTTCGATACCGCCGTGCCGATCCTGCGCAAGCCGTCGTGGATCCGTGTACGGCTGCCGCAGGGCAACGCGGTGCAGCAGCTGAAGGCGCGCCTGCGCGAAAATTCGCTGGTCACCGTGTGCGAGGAGGCATCCTGCCCGAACATCCACGAGTGCTTCAGCAAAGGCACCGCCACCTTCATGATTCTCGGCGAGGTATGCACCCGCCGCTGCTCGTTCTGCGACGTGGCGCATGGCCGTCCGCTGGCGCCCGATCCGCTGGAGCCGGCGCGGCTGGCCGAGACCATCGCCGACATGCGCCTGAAGTACGTGGTGATCACCTCGGTCGATCGCGACGACCTGCGTGATGGCGGCGCCGAACACTTCGCTGCCTGCATCCGCGCGACGCGCCACGCCAGCCCGAATATCCGCATCGAGATTCTCACGCCCGATTTCCGCGGCAAGGGCCGCATGGAGCGTGCGCTGGAAGTGCTGAAGGAATTCCCGCCGGACGTGTTCAACCACAATCTGGAAACCGTGCCGCACCTGTACCGCGAAGTGCGTCCGGGTGCCGATTACCAGTGGTCGCTGGACCTGCTCAAGCGCTTCAAGGCACAGCACCCGGAAGTACCGACCAAGTCCGGCATCATGCTGGGCCTGGGTGAAACGATGGAGCAGGTGCTCGAGACGATGCGCGATTTACGCGCCCATGACGTCGAGATGATCACCATCGGACAGTATCTGCAGCCCACGCCGCACCATCATCCGGTGGTGCGTTACTGGACTCCCGAAGAATTCGAGGCGCTGCGCGTAGCCGGTGAGGCGATGGGTTTCCATCACGTCGCCTCCGGACCGCTGGTGCGATCGTCCTATCACGCCGACCTGCAGGCCCATGCAGCCGGTGTTACCGAGTCAGCCTGAGAGCATTCATGAAATATCGTCCCGCGCTGGTCCTGTTGCTTGCCCTTGCCGTGACCTGCGCATGCGCGCAGTCCGCGGCCGATCTTGGTGCCGGCACCAACCGCAAGGCGGCCAGCTGGCCGCTCAAGTCCACTCCCGAGGAGGCACAGGCCGCGCAGTTGTCGGCACGCTTCCTGACCCGCTTCCATTACGACGCGCAGCCGCTCGACGACGCGATGTCCGCACGTATCTACACGGCGTACTTCAAGCTGCTCGACAGCGAAAAGGTGTTCTTCACCCAGGGCGACATGGCTAAGTTCGCGCCGCTCAAGACCAAACTCGACGACGCGATCTGGAACCAGGACATGTCCGCGCCGTTCTCGGTGTTCAACCTGTACGTACAACGTGCGGTCGAGCGCATGACCTACGCACGCGGTCTGCTCAAGCAGGGCTTCGACTTTGCCGCGGACGAAAATTACACGTTCGACCGCAAGGATGCCGACTGGCCCAAGGACCAGGCCGAGCTGGATGACCTGTGGCGCAAGCGCACGATGAACGACTGGCTGCGCCTCAAACTGGCCGGCAAGCCGGAGGCGGAGATCCGCAAGACGCTGGACAAGCGTTATGCCAGCTACATCGAACGGGTCAAGCAACTCGATGGCGAGGACGCGTTCCAGAGCTTCATGACCGCCTACGCCGAAACCACCGATCCGCACACCGATTACCTGGGGCCTCGCGCCGCGGAGAATTTCGACATCCAGATGAAGCTGTCGCTGGAAGGCATCGGTGCCCAGCTGCAGGCGCGTGACGATTACACGGTGATCTTCAACCTGGTGCCGGGCGGTCCGGCGATCAAATCGGGCAAGCTCAAGTCCGGTGACCGCATCCTGGCCGTGGGCCAGGGCGACAACGGCCCGTTGACCGACGTGATCGGCTGGCGCCTGGACGACGTGGTCAACCAGATCCGCGGCAAGAAGGACACCACCGTGCGGCTGGAGATCCTGCCCGCCGACGCCGGCCTGGACGGCAAGCACGAGGTCGTCAGCCTGGTGCGCAAGAAGGTCAGCATCGAGGAGAGCGCGGCGAAGAAGAAGATCATCGATATCAAGGACGGCGACGTCACCCGCAAGATTGGCGTGATCGACCTGCCCACGTTCTATTCCGACTTCGGTGCGCGCAGTGCCGGCGACAAGGACTACAAGAGCGCCACCCGCGACGTCGCCAAGCTGCTCGGCGAGCTCAAGACGGCCGGCGTGCAGGGCGTGGTGGTGGATCTGCGCAACAACGGTGGTGGCTCGCTGGCCGAGGCCAATTCGCTGACCGGGCTGTTCATCGACAAGGGTCCGGTAGTGCAGGTGCGCGACTCCAAGGGCGAGGTCGAAGCGCAGGGTGACGACGATCCCGGCATGGCCTGGAGCGGTCCGCTGGCAGTGCTGGTCAATCGTGGCACGGCGTCGGCGTCGGAGATCTTCTCCGCGGCGATCCAGGACTATCACCGCGGCCTCGTCGTCGGTGAACCGACGTTCGGCAAGGGCACCGTGCAGAACCTGGTCGACCTTGACCGCTTCACGCAGGGCGGCGACAGCGAGAAGCCGCAGCTCGGCGAACTGAAGATGACGATCCAGGAGTTCTTCCGCATCAATGGCGGTTCCACCCAGCTGAAGGGTGTCACCCCGGACATCGAGTTTCCGAAGAACGGCGACGAGAAGGACTTCGGTGAATCCACCTACGACAACGCGCTGAAGTGGACGCAGATTCCGTCGGCCGACTACCAGCCGGTGGCGAACCTCAACGCCTATCTGCCGCAGCTCAAGCAGATGCACGATCAGCGCACGGCCAAGTCGCCGGCGTGGAAACTGATGCTCGACGAACTCGCGCAGTACAAGACCATGCGCGACAAGACGTCGATCTCGCTGAACCTCGCCACGCGAGAGACGGAACGCAAGCAGCAGGACGCGATCCAGTCCGACTTCCGCGCCCGGCACAAGGCCATCGATGGCACCGACACCACGCTGGGCGACGAGCAGAGCAGCCTCGACGATGGCCTCAATGCGAACGAGCGCAGCCTGAAGAGCGAGCTGAAGCAGGAGAAGGACGCCAAGAAGGCGAAGGACGTGCAGCTCAACGAGACCGCGCACATCCTGTTCGACGCAGTCGGCATGATCAAGGCCGATCCGAAGGTGGCCAGCGAAGTGCTGCCGTACGGCGGCAAGTCGGGCATCAGCGTGGTGAACACGCAGCCGGAGGCGAGCGGAGTGCTGCAGCAGCATTGAATCGGCAAACGCGATGAGTATCGATCGGGGGCGGTGCATGGCACCGCCCCTTTTTTATCGGCTGTAGCCGAGTCGTTCGATCCATGGCTGCAGCACGGGCAGCACCGGCTCGAACTGTTCGCGGTAATTCTGCCAGCGGTCGACCGCCTTGCGATGGACGCCTTCGGTAACCTGCGCATAGCTGGGCGTGCTGATGAAACGTTTGCCACGCGCATGCTCGGCGAAGCGTGTCATCGCCGAGGTATCCGCTGTTTCGAGGAACCGCCCCAGTCGCGCGACCTGCTCGTCGAACTGGCCGACCACCGATTCGTAGCGCCACTCCAGCACGTTCGGCGCGAACACTGCGACATCGTGATACCACTGTTCGAACGCCCGCGCGTAGCCCTGCGCCAGTCGCGGCAGCGATGAGCACAGCACCATGAAGGCCGGCGAACGGAACGGCTGCATGCTGCAGCTGAGCAGCACGTCGCAGGGGTGGCGCAGGCACAGGATGATGCGCGCGTGCGGAAACAGCCGCATGATCATCGGCAGGCACAGCATGTTGAGCGGATTCTTGTCGACCAGGCACCGGTCACCGAGGTCGGGCACGACCTGACTCGCCAGGCGTTGGTAGACGTCACGCAACTGGTCGGCGTCCTGCTGCGTCAACTTCCCCAGATCCGCCGGATAACGCTGGCCCACCAGCTGCATGCCTTCGATCAGGTCGTGGATATGGGCCCGCTCGTCCATCGATCGGAAATCCGGATGGGCGTCGAGCATCTGTTCCAGCAAGGTGGTGCCGGAGCGCGGAAAGCCGACCACGAAGACCGGACTGTGCCGGCTGCCGGGTGAGGCAAGCGGTTCCCAGTCGGCATGGCCATCGCGTTCGACGGAACCATCGGCCACCTGCAGCGGCCGACTGTCCGTCGCCAGCAATTCCGGCACCACGTGGCGGGCGATCTCCAGTTGCGTGGCATGTGCTTGCTGCAACGCCCGCCACGCTTCGGCGTAGTGACCCTGCCGGTCAAGCGCTGAGCCCAGGCCAAAGGCCGCGCTGGCCCAGCTTTCGTCGTCGCCGGCGCTGGCCAGCGCACGCCGGTAAAGCTCCGTGGCCTCGGCAGCGGCGCCCATGCGCATCGCCATCACCGCGTGCGCGCGCCAGCCATCGGCGCGTGCCTGTTCGGCCTGCGCCGGCAATGCCTCGAGCGCCTCAGGCGGCAAGTGCTGCAGTTCGGCTTGTGCCGCTTCGAGCTGGTTGTTCCGTTCGTAAAGCAGGACGCGTTGCGCGGCGATGCGCAGGCGCATGGCGCCGGCCATCGGTTCGGCGGATGGCTGCGCGCGGGCCAGCGTGTGCAGCGCGATGTCCAGATGGCCCTGGACGGAAAGCATGGTCGACAGCACCAGCGCCTGCTCGGCCGGCTGCGGCGGCCAGTCACCGGCGCCGCTCAACATCGCTTCCTGCTGCGTGTTGTCGCCGCATACGTGACAGGCATACGCCGCCTGGAGCCGGGCCTCGATGAAATGCGGAGCCAACTGCACCGCATCCAGCAAGCTCTGCCTGGCCAGCAGCCATTGCCGCTGCTGCGTGTAGAGCAAGCCGAGGTTGTAGTGCACTTCGGCATCGTCCGGAGCCAGCGACAGCGCCGTCATCCATGCCTGTTCGGCTGCCGCCAGGTCACCTGCCTCGCGGCAGACCACGGCAAGGTTGTTCCAGTGTGCGGAAACATCCGGTCGCAACCGTGCCAGTTGCCGCAACGTCGTCGCGGCCTGCTGCAGCCGGCCAGTCGCCTGCTGGGCCAGCCCGAGCAGCAACAACACGCCTTCGTCCTCACCCGACGACACCATGGCTGTGCCGGCGAGGGCGATGACCCGTTCCGGCTCGCCGGCGTTCCAGGCGTCGGCCATTGCCCTGGCCAGATCCGTCGCAGTGGACATGCCTCCTCCCGGTCGTCTCCCAGAACGCATTATGCAAGAGGGCCGCGAATCTTCGCGGCCCTCCTGGGACTCGCTCCGGACTTCCGGAGCTCGCCAGCTGCTTCAGGACGTCAGAACTTTACCGTCGCGCGCGCCCAGTAGTAGCGGCCGAGCACGTCGTACGTGGCGGTATCCACGTTGTAGTTCGCGCCATTCTGGTAGATCAGTGGCGGCAGCTTGTTGCTGAGGTTGTCCACGCCGATATCGAAGCGGGTGTGGATCGATGGCACCGCATAGCCGAGCTGGATCGAGTGATAGGTCACCGACGCCATCGGGATGTTTACCCCGGCGAAGACGGCGTCGGCATTCAGTGCGGTCAGCTTGTTGATGTAACGCGACTGCCACTGGGCGTTCCAGTTGCCCTTCTCCCAGTTGAGCGTCACCGTGCCGCGCCAGCGCGAGATGTTGCCGAACTGCGGCGTATAGGTACCGGCGTAATTGACGGCTTTCGCGCCCGGCTCGCCGGGGGTGGCATTGATTTTGTAGCTCGACGTGTAGCTGGTGCTCAGGCCGGCGCGGAAGTTGCCCGGGTCGCTGCTGCCCAGGTTGAAATGCGGGACCTTGTAACGCAGCGTGTAGTCGATGCCGGTGGTATTCAGGTTGCCCAGGTTGACCACGGGGGTGTTGATCAGGAACACCTGGCCAGGCGTCCTGCTGTTGGTGCCCTGACGCTGGATGAACGAGCAGTACGGGTTGGCGTTGTCGTTGAAGCAGGCGTTCACCACCGTATCGGCCTGGATCGCCGTCAACGTATCGGACAGGTAGATGTGCCAGAAGTCGACGCTGGTCGAGAGGCCGGGCAACCAGTCCGGGTCGTAGACCAGTCCGAGGTCGATGGACTTGCCCTTCTCGGGTTTCAGCGTCGCACCTACCGTGGCGGCGCCGGAGTAGAACGTGTTGACCTGTGCGGGCGAGTTGCCGCCCCAGTTCACCGGAACGGACTGGCACGCTGCCGCATGTTGCGCCAGCTCGGCCGCCGTGCGCCCGACGCACGGGTCGTTGAGGTTCGGCTGGACCAGGGTGCGGCCGTCGTAGAGCTCATCGAGATTCGGGGAACGGAACACCTGGGAGATCGTGCCACGCAGCAGCAGGTCGGTGCTGGGGCGCCACTCGAGCGCGATCTTGCCGTTGGTGGTGGTGCCGGTGGTGCTGTAGTTGGAACTGCGGATGCCGATGTCGAGGTTCAGCGCATGTACCCATGGCAACTCGGACAGCAGCGGAATCAGCGTTTCGGCGTAAACCTCCTTGACGTTCAGGTCGCCGCGAGCGGGTGAACCGCAAGCTTCCTGCAGGATCCCGCAGGTGGTGGTCACCGGATCGAGCACGGCGAACGAGCTCACCGTGTAGTTCATGGTCTGCTTGCGGTACAAGGCGCCGACGGACAGCTGCATGGGACCGCCGGGCAAATCCCCCAGCTCGCCGCTGGCATCGATCTGAGCCTGTTTGGTCGCTTGGGTAAAGACATAGAGCGGTGACTTCACGCCACCGCGCAACTGCTCGCCGACACTCGGGTCGGCCTGGTTGAAGATGTTCGCGCCATTGTCGACGGAAGCCTGCAACGCCGGAATGTCGACCTCGTTGGTATCACGCTGCTCGCGCTGGGTATGGCTGTAGTTGACCGACGCATCCCAGATCCAGCTGCTGTCCTGGCCGAAGTTGCCGCGCAGTCCCGCATTGATCTGGCCGGTGTCGGTCTTGTAGCTGTGCACGCGCGTGCCGGCACCGGTGAGGCGGGTCTGGAAGCTGTAACCGCTGTTCGGATCGCCCGCGATCGGACTCTGGCTGAAGGTGACGCCAAACGGATTGATCGGATTGTCGGCCGAGATGATCAGGCCGTCGCCGGTGCCGACGGGTGACGGCGCATCCTGTCCGCTGGACACCGTGTGGTTGTAGAACGCATCGACAAAGCCGGTGAGGCTGTCGGTGAAGTCGAAGCTGCCTAGCACGAAGCCGTTGGTACGCTTCTGCGCGGTCTGGATGTAGTTGAGTGCGGCGTAGTTGTAGGTGTCCGAACCGAGCCGGCAGCGGTAGTCGCCCTGCGCCGAGCCGTTACCCTGTGCCAGGGTGACGTCGGCGGTGCCGCTCGTGTTGATATCGCAGCCGTACTGGCCGGCGATCGCGGCGGGCAGCTGGATGCGTCCGGTCGGAATGGAACTGGAGCCGGCTGCCACCACCGAACCGCTGGAGAGATACAGCTGTTGTTTGGAAAAGCTGCGCCTGCGGCCAAGCACTGCGTCGTACTTGTTGTAATCGAGGCCGCCGGCAATGCTGAACCTGTCACCGGTCGCGCCGGCCGTCAGGTTGAAGCCATGCCGCTGGGCGTCGCCATGGCTGGAGATGCCGTCGTTCAGGCTGACCTGGGCGCCCTGGAAGTCCTTGCGCAGGATGAAATTGACGACGCCGCCGATGGCGTCCGAGCCGTACACCGTGGAGGCACCCTCGGCCAGCACGTCGACCCGTTCGATCATCTCCGGGGGAATCAGGTTGAGATCGGGGTTGGCCATGCGCTGGCCGTTGACCAGCACCAGGGTGCGATTGATCCCCAGGCCGCGCAACGAGACGCGTGAGGCACCATCGCCGCCTTCCAGCAGCGGACTGGCGACACCGCCACCGTTGCTGTTGTTCTGCGGGTTGGTGGCATTGCCGGAGATGCTCGGCATCTGCTGCAGTACATCGCCGAGCACCGGTTTGCCGGAGTTGCTGATCGTCGCGCGATCCAGTGTTACCACCGGGCTGGCCGTCTCGACATCCACCCGGCGGATCAGCGAACCGGTCACCACGACCGACTGCAAGGTCTTGGCCTTGTTCTTGGACGGCGGCGTGTTCTGGTCGGACGATGACGAGGTATCGGTTGGTGGTGTCTGGGTCTGTGCCTGGGCTATGCCCGCGGCCGTGAAAATGCCCGCAGTCAGGGCCAGGCGCACCGCCAGTGACAGATGATTCATGCCGTGGTTCATGTGGTCTCCCCAGTGGATTGGTATCCGTTCCCAGCCTTCGACTTTGTCGAGTCCCCCCCCGGGTTCACATTGCGCGACGAGGCGTCCTTCGCCAGCGTTGTGCAACGGCCTGAAGATTACTCCCAGAATTGTTTCCGCGCATAGCGGCCCCAAACCGTCCGGCCATCCATCAGGCCATCCCGATCAGCCGTTTCCCGAAGGCAGTGGCCTCGCCGTTTCGGCGGCACGGTTGAAGTCGCCGATGGCGCCGACCAGATCGGTCACCGCCCTCTGTTCTGCTTCGCTGAGATCGGGATTCCAACTGTCCAGGATCAACACCACGCGGTCGTGCCCACTGCGGTTCCACGCTTCGTGTTCGAAGGTGTCATCGAAGGTGACGCAACGGCCTTCCTGCCACACATGGGTTTCGCCACCCACGCGCAAGGCGCAGTCCGGGGGCACGATCAGCGGAAGATGGGTGACCAGGCGCGTATTGGTGACGCCGCGGTGCGGCAGGATATGCGTGCCGGGGCGTAACACGGAATACAGCGTTTCCGGCGCGTGCTCGCGAATCCGCACCAGCGGCAGCGAGTCCAGCAGCGCGCTGGTGCGCGGACAACGCGCACATGACGCGTCGTGGCGCACGCCATGTCGATGGAAGAAAAACGCGTCCCACGCGGCCTGCTGCGGACCGGACGCACTCAGTAGCTCGGCCGCCACGGCCGAGCTCGAAGGGGCGCCCAGGAATGGCACCAGCTCGTCCTGCGCTTGCGCCAGCACGGCGCGCAGTTCCTCGCCGATCACATCGACCGCTGCCTCCAGTCGCGCATGCGCCGGAAAACGCTCGCGCGGGTAAAAGGCCTGGCTCGGAATGCCCGGGAAATACAGGAATGTCGGTCGCTGCCGCGAGTCGGGCGGTGCCGCCGTCTGCTCACCGAGATAGATGGCCAGACACTGGTCCACACGGGTCAGCTCCGATCGTCCGTAACGCTCTCGCAACGGCTCGATGATCGCGTCGAACAGTTCGCGTCGACCGGCTGCCACGAACCGCGTGGCGTGCTTTACCGCCTCGCGCAGGCCTGGCGCGGTGGTGTCGTCGCTGAGCCAGCGGCCCTGCGCCTGAGCCGTGTCGATCGCGCCGAGGTAGGCCAGCATCGCCTCATGCCGGCTGCCCTGCTGTTCGAGTGCGACGCCCAGGCGCAGTCCGGCCACGAACATGCCGGGTGCGATCTGCAGGGCCTTGCGCAAGTTGCCGATGGCCGCCTGCAGCTCGCCAGCCAGCATCTGTATTTCGCCCAGCCGATGCAGGACGCCCGCGTCCTGCGGTTGCGCGCGGTGTGCCGCCAGCAACAGCTCGATCGCACGCGGAGCATCGCCCCGTTCCCATGAGCGAGTGGCCAGGAACTGCAATGCCTCGGCATCGCCGGGCAACTCTTCCAGCAGACGCAGGAAGGCCAGCTCGGCTGCCGCCAGGTCGCCACGCTGCCACGCGAAGCGCGCCTGCTCGCGGCAGCTCTCGGAGGTGGCATGCGGCGGCTTGTTCATCGGGAAGCTTCGCTATGGAACCTTCCCGATGATCATGGGAACGCCGGACAAGCGCCAGCGGCAGTTTTCGCCGCGACTATTTCTTTGCCGCCTTTGCCGCCTTGGCCGCACGTTGCTGCTTCATCCACTCCCGGTATTCCACCAGGTAAGGTTCGGCGCGCAACACCTTCGAGCGCGGGTCGACGATCAGCAGGCTGCCGGCCGGCACCTTCAGCTGGCCGCTGCCATTGCTCATGGCCAGCTTGTGCACGGTATCGCCTACCTGCACCTCGATCGGCATCGGGAACGGCTTGCCGTGTTCGGTGACCCAATGCAGCTTCAGCGTGTCGCCGTCGTGCTGTTCTTCCAGTGTCGGCAAGGCGGCGTCGTAGAGATACACGTTGAAGAACCAGTTCAAGTCGCGGCCGGTGACCTTGTTGACGATGTCGATGTAGTCGCGTGTGCTTGCATAGCGCGGGCTGAAATTGCCCGGCTTGGGATCCGGACGTCCATACACCAGCCGGCGGGTACTCTCGAAGAAGTCCTTGTCGCCGATCAGCTGCCGCAGCGTGTGCAGCATCAACGAGCCCTTGTAGTAGATGTCGTTGGCCGGGCCGCGACCTTCGTCATACACGTCATGCTCGTCTTTGCTGTGGCCGGAAACGATCGGAAACTCGTTCTTCAGCGACATGCGTTCGGTGTGCAGCATGGTGAAGTAATCCATGTCGCCATGCAGGTACTGGCCATACAGCGGTTGCATGTAGGTGCCGAAGCCTTCGTGCAGCCACATGTCATCCCAGTCGGTGTTGGTTACCTGGTTGCCGAACCATTCGTGCGAAAACTCGTGTTGCAGCAGCCAGTCGAAGCCGAACTCGCTCTTCGGATAGCCGTTGCCATAGGCGTTGATGGTCTGGTGTTCCATGCCCAGGTGCGGCGTTTCCACCACACCCATCTTTTCGTCGCCGAAGGGATAAGGGCCGATCTCCTGCTCGAAGAAATCCAGCATGCGCCGAAACTCGCCGAACAGCGCCTTGGCGCCGGCTTCGTGCACGGGCAGATACCACAGCTCCATGGGGATGCTGTTGCCGTAACGGCTGGCGTAGTTGCCTTTCAGCAGCTTGAACGGGCCGACGTTGATCGAGATCGCGTAGGTGTCCGGATGCTTCGTGCGCCAGTGGTAGGTGTGCTTGTCGCCTTCATCGGTGATTCCGATCAACACGCCGTTGCCGGGGGCGGCGAGCGTCTTCGGCACCGTGATGTAGGTGTCGACCAGGTCGGGTTCGCCCTGCGGCTGGTCGATGCATGGCCAGAACAGGTCGCAACCTTCGCCCTCCACCGCGCTGGCCACCCACGGTTGTCCATCGGCGGTGTGGCTCCATACGAAGCCGCCGTCCCACGGCGCGTGTTTCGCCACGTGCGGCTTGCCGCCGTAACGCACGGTCACGCTGACCTTGCCGCCCGCGTTCAGCGGTGCGGGCAGCTGGATGCGCAGGCGGCCATCCGGATTGCTCCAGGCGCTGGCGGCGAGTGGCTGGCCGTCCAGGGCGATGGCGCTGATCGGCAGGTTGCGATCCAGGTCCAGCAGCAGCGTGTCGGTGGCGGACTTCGCGGTGAAGCTCAACGTGGCGCTGGCGTCGATGCTCTGCTTGGCGGGATCGACGCTGAAATGCAGTTCGGCGTGGTCGAAGTGCACGCGCTTCTGCTCGGCCGGCATCACGCCGCCGGAGGACAGCGTCTGCGTTGTCAGTGCGGGCTGGCTGGTCTTGGCGACCGGTACGCTGGTGCAGGCGGTGAGGCCGAGCGCCACGCTGATGGCGAGCAGGTGCAGGCGGGAATGCATGGGGTGCCTCCGACGGATGGAATCCGTCAGCATGCAGCGTTTTCCGCCGCCGCGACAACGCCAGAAGTCATGCCTCCGCGACGGCCGTACTCAGCCGCCGTAGCGCTGCTGCAGGAACGCGAACATCGCACGCACGCCCATCGCTTCGCCACCGCGCGGCCGGCCGGGTCGATCGGCGTCGTTCCAGGCGTAGGTGTCCAGGTGCAGCCACGGCGTGCTGTCCGGCACGAAGCGCTCCAAGTACAGCGCCGCGGTGATCGCCCCGGCATGACGCGAGGGGCCGGCGTTGGCGAAGTCGGCCAGGTACGAATCGAGCATGCGCCGGTACGGCCGCCACAATGGCAACTGCCACAGCGGATCGTTGACCGTGCGGCCAGCCGCCAGCAAACCGGCGGCCGCGACATCGTCGTTGGCGAACAGGGCCGGCAGGTCCGGTCCCAGCGCCACGCGGGCGGCGCCGGTGAGAGTGGCGAAGTCGAGCATCAGGTCGGGCTGCTGCTCGGCACCGTAGGCCAGTGCGTCGCACAGAACCAAGCGACCCTCGGCGTCGGTGTTGTCGATCTCGACCGCATGGCCGGCGCGGGTGGTGATCACCTCGCCCGGGCGCATCGCATTGCCGCTCACCGAATTCTCCACCGCCGGAATCAGCAGGGTCAGTCGCACCGGCAGCTTCGCCTGCATGATCAGCCCGACCAGCGCGATCGCGTGCGCGGCGCCGCCCATGTCCTTTTTCATCCAACGCATGCCGTCGCTGGATTTCAGGTCCAGCCCGCCAGTGTCGAAGCACACGCCCTTGCCGATCACGACGAGCCTGGGATGCTCGCGCTTGCCCCAGCTCAGTTCGATCAGGCGCGGCTCGCGATGGCTGGCGCGGCCGACGGCGTGGATGGTCGGAAAGTTGGCATCGAGCAGCTCGTCGCCGACCCAGTCGCGCACCTTCGCCTTGTGTGTCTTGCCGAGTTTCCGGATGGCCTCGGCGAGGTGCTCGGGCCCCATGTCCTCGGTCGGCGTGTTGACCAGGTCGCGCACCAGCGTGGTGGCCTCGATCAGCGGCGCCACCTGCTGCAGCTCGGCCGCGGCCACGACGAGTCGGGCCGGCGCGCGTTTCGGCTGACGGTAGCGGTTGAACTGATAGGCACCCAGCGCCCAGCCGAGCACGGCTTGCGCCGGATCGTCCAGCACGCCCTCGGCGGCGAGGTGGTAATTCGTCTCGGGCAGGCTGCACGGCAGCGCGGCCAGTGCCGTCAGTGGATCACGCGGATCGACGCCGACCAGCACGCGCACCAGCTTGCCGGCCGCATCGCTCAGCAAGGCCACGCTGCCCGCGGCGGCCTCGAAGCCGTTGTCGGTCAGCCAGCGCCGCTGCGCTGCCGTGAGCCGGCGCCGGGTCGCGGCGAAGTGCGCGGCGTCGGTGGTCTCGATGGCGATGCTGGGGCGCGTGCCGGGCTGGCGTTCGATCAGGGCTGACATGGAATTCCTTCGTGCTTGCGGTGGCGCGATACAGGTCGGCCGCCTGACGGTAATCGCCAATGATGCGCGCATTGGCCGTGCCTGCCTACGTGGGTGTCTGCGCCTCGAGCCAGTCGGCCAGCGCGGTCATGTCGCGCAAATCCAGGTCGGGTGGTGATCCCAGTACGGTCGGCCATGACTGGCCATCGCGATTGATCCACGCCGTGCGCAGGCCGGCATCGCGGGCACCGACCATGTCCATTTCCGGATCGTCGCCCACGTGCAGGATGTGTCCGGGCGCTACGCCAAGACGGTCGGCGGCGGCCAGGAAAATCCGCGGATCGGGCTTCGCCACGCCGCTGTCGCGGGCGCAGATGTGATGCGCGAAATGCGTGTGGATGCCGATCCGCTGCAGGTCGGCGTTGCCATTGGTCAGGCTGGCCAGCGGCCAGCGTGCGGTGATCCGCTGCAGCGCGGGCAGGCTGTCCGGATACAGCCCCACGCTGTTGCGCGCGGCGAAATAGACTTCCCAGAGTACATCGATCGGCGCGAGGTCGATGTTGCAGGCGGCAAACGCCTGCTGCAGGGTGAGTTGACGCTGGGTGGTGAAATCGTGCGCCAGGTCGAGCCGTTCGGCGGCAACCTGGGCACGCAGTTTGCGCATGGCCGCGATGGGCCATGCACGTGCCACGTCGGGATGATGCTGTTGCAACCACGCATCGACCGCCTGATCGGCCCGCTCCAGCGCCGGCAGCACGGGCCACAGCGTGTCATCCAGGTCCAGCGTCAGCGCGAGTATCTGCACCGCGGGACCGACTCAGCGGTTGCTGACGCGCAGCACCTGGCCGAGCTTGAGCTGGTCACCCTTCAAATGATTCCACTCACGCAGCTTGGCGACTTCGACGGCATGTCGCTTGGCGATCGACGACAGCGTGTCGCCCTTGATCACCTTGTAGGTGGTCGAGGTCTGGCTGGCGTCCGCGGTGACCTTGCCGAAATCCTTGCCGTTGCTTTGGCCGACTGTGGTGGCCGAACCGTTGGCGTGACCCACGCTGCTGACGGTGACGTCGCTGACGCTGCCGGCGACGCGATTCAACCGCGCCGTGTCCGCATCGGCGGCTCGACGGTTTTCCAGTGCGACCTTGGCCGCCTGCGTATCGGCCGAGGTGGGCGCCACGGCGACGCGGGACGCATAGGTCGCCCCCGGTGCCGACACCGGCGTGATCTTGCTGGCGTGGGCGCCGACCTCGGCCAGGATGCGGCTGCGACGCGCGCCATCCATCGATGTCAGCGCGCTGCCGTCCTGATACGGCAGCACCGCATGCATGCGCAACGCGGCCTTGGCCGGTTCGGTCGACAGGAAGTCGACGAAGGCCTGCGCTTCGGCCGCCTTCGGACTGCTCGGGTTGGTCACCAGATAGAGCGGGATGAACAGCGGATAGCTGCCATCGGCGATGTTGGCGACGGTCGCCGGCTTGCCGTTGACCGGAATCGCCTTGACCTTGGAGTTGCCGCTGATGCCGGCGAGCGTGGCCACGCCCAGGCCGTTCGGATTGAGCGCGATGCCTTCTTCCAGCTTGCGCGTGTTGACGTACAGGCGCGGCGCCGCCACCGGCTGGTTGCCGCGGCCGAACAGCAGGGTGCGCAGGCTGTATTCCACGCCGTCGCCGGGGCTGGCCACGGCGTAGACGTCGATCGGCGCATTGTTGCCGCCGACTTCGCTCCAGTTGTGGATCTTGCCGTAGTAGATGTCGTGCACCTGCTTCAGCGTGAGGTTGCTGACCGGGTTGGACGCCTGGGTGATGATCACCAGCCCGTCCCACGCCACCGGGGTGAACGTGAGCTGCGCGTTCTGCGCGCTGTTGTCGGCGGGACGTGCGCTACCGGCCAGGTCCGCGCTGCCGTTGGCGACCGCGTCGATGCCCGAGGCCGTGTTGAACGGCTGCAACTCGATATGCCCGTGGCCGGTCTTCTCCCATGCGTTTGCCACCTCGTTGACGACACCGTTGGCGGTGGCGACGTCGCCGCGCCAGATCAGGGTAGGGCCCTTGGGCACATTGCTCTTGGCGGCGCTCTTGGCGTGATGCTTGGTGGTGTGTGTCTTGGCGAGCGCAGGGGTGACGAGGCAGGCCCCGATCAGGGCGACACAGAGCAGGCGGGTAAGGCGGACGGACATGGTGGTGAGGAGCCCCGGCATGATTGGATGTAGTGATAGGCGCGAGTATGCGGCCTTGCGGGCGCGCATGGCTGAACGAGCGACAGATATTTCATCGGCCTTAACACAAAACATCAAGCACTTTCATGCATTTGCGAGGCCATGGTGCATCGGGTGTGCGCCGGGACACGACCCGAAGGCGATCCCGGCCACGCTTTTGCCCGACCGGGCCGCGTCAGTTGAGCACCACGTAGCGGCTGCCATCGGCATCGGCCACCACCAGCACCAACTGGCGCAACTTCACCCCGGCCAATCCGCGCAGCATGCGCAGGCTGGTGATGCGCTGATTGCCCACGCCGATCACCACGTCATCGGTGGTCAGGCCGGCGCGCGCCGCGCGGCTGCCCGGTTGCACCGCGCTGACCGCCACGCCATAGACACCCTGCTGGCGCTGGCCCTGGTCCAGTTCGCTGAAGCGCACGCCGGCCAGGCGAGGATTGAGCTGGCCGCCATCCACGCTGGCCAGCTTTTCCGCGCTCAGCGTGGCGCTCACCGCACGGCTGTGACCATCGCGCAACACGTCCAGCTGCACCGTGCTGCCCAGCGGCAGCAGGCCCTCGGCATTGCGCAGTTGCTGCACGTTGCGCAACGGCTTGCCGTTGAGCGCGGTCAACACGTCACCGGGTTGCAGGCCCGCGTGCTCGGCGGCCGAACCGTCGCTGATGCCGGTGATCACGACGCCGTTGCTGTCCTTCAGCTTCAGCAACTGGGCAATGCGCGGCGTGATCGCCTGGGTCTGCATGCCGAGGCTGCCGCGCTGCACCTTGCCATGCGCCAGCAGCTGCGCCATGACCTGGCTGGTGAGATCGCTGGGGATCGCAAAGCCGATGCCGACGTTGCCACCGGAGGGCGAAAAGATCATCGTGTTGATGCCGACCAGTTCGCCGCGCAGGTTGACCAGCGCGCCGCCGGAGTTGCCGGGGTTGATCGAAGCGTCGGTCTGGATGAAGTTCTGGTAACCCGCGTCGCCCAAGCCCGATCGTCCCAGTGCCGACACGATGCCGGCCGTCACCGTCTGGCCGAGCCCGAACGGGTCACCCACCGCGACCACGTAATCGCCCACCCGCAAATGGGAGGAATCGGCCAGCGGCAAGGCCTGCAGGTTCTGCGCGGGAATCTGCACCACCGCCACATCGGTGTCCGGGTCGGTGCCGATCAGCTTCGCCTTGAAGTTGCGTCCGTCCTGCAGCGTCACCGTGATGTCGTCGGCGCCGCCGACCACATGGTTGTTGGTCAGCACGTAACCCTTGGCCGCATCCACGATCACCCCGGAGCCCAGGCTCTGCTCCACCCGCTCGCGCGGTGTCGCCGGCAGCCCGAAGAACTGGCGCACCATCGGATCGTCGAAATACGCGTCGCGTACCTGCACCCGGGTCTTGCTGGAGATGTTCACCACCGCCGGGGTCACCCGCGCCAGCATCGGCGCCAGCGAGGGCATTGGCTGGCCATCGACCGCGGCCGGCAAGGTGGCCGCGCGGCCACCGGCTGGCAACGTGCCGATGGCGATCGCGGCGGCGGTCAGCCCGCTGGCCAGCCAGCGCGGAAAGCGGGAATGGCGCTGCAACATGGGGTCCTCCTTAGATGTGATGAAAGCGGCGCAGATTCGACCGGATCGCGCCACTGCGGTTCCATCCGGGCGATCCCGTGCGAAGGGACTTTACAACCAGCGGCGTCAGGGTTAACTTGCCTATCCGATAGCAACCACAACATCTTGTGTTCAAGTGCCAGCGCCGAAACTAGCTCTGGTGTCGACCATCGCACTCTTGAGGGGGAGTCGTTGTTCGTCGGAAGACAGCAGGCGCATGAGCCGGAGGGCAATCCTCGCGGTCCGTGGTCGACGCAACCAGCGTGAACGACATCGCCATATCAAATAAAAAACAACGGGGGCCGCGAGGCCACACCGGGAGGTCAGGAAGCCGATGAGCACAGCGCGTGCACCAGCCACAAATTCAGCCCCAAGCTCAAGCCAAAGTTCAACCATGAATCCAGTCCAGAATTCCAGCGTGAGTCGCGATGCCGCGGTGGAGATCCCGCTGCAACCCGCGTCCTACGACATCTGGGACAAGAAGTACCGCCTGAAGGCGAAGTCCGGCGAGCCGGTTGACGCCACCATCGACGAAACCTACCAGCGCGTGGCGCGCGCGCTGTCCGACGTCGAGATCGGCGACGAGCTGCGCGGCCACTGGTACGAGCGCTTCCTGTGGGCGCTGCGCCGCGGTGCGATCCCCGCCGGCCGCATCACGTCCAACGCCGGCGCGCTGGCGCACAAGCCGGCCACCTCCACGATCAACTGCACCGTGTCCGGCACCATCCGCGATTCGATGGACGACATCCTGGAAAAGGTCCACGAAGCCGGCCTCACGTTGAAGGCCGGCTGCGGCATCGGCTACGAATTTTCCACGTTGCGTCCGCGCGGCGCATACGTGTCCGGCGCCGGTGCGTACACCAGCGGCCCGCTGTCGTTCATGGATATCTACGATAAGATGTGCTTCACCGTGTCCTCCGCCGGCGGTCGCCGCGGCGCACAGATGGGCACGTTCGACATCAGCCATCCGGACGCCAAGGAATTCATCCGCGCCAAGCGCGAAGACGGCCGGCTGCGCCAGTTCAACCTGTCGCTGCTGATCACCGACGGCTTCATGGACGCGGTCGAGCACGACCAGGACTGGCCGCTGGTGTTCCCGGTGCACGTCAAGGAAAAGGACGAGATCGACGTCACAGACGCGTCGAAAGTGGTGTGGCGCGAATGGCCCACCCACGAAAACTACGTCGACCGCGAGGACGGCCTGGTCGCCTGCAAGATCTACGGCACCATCCGGGCGCGGCACCTGTGGGACATGATCATGGTGTCCACCTATGACTATGCCGAACCGGGTTTCATCCTGATCGACAAGGTCAACGAGATGAACAACAACTGGTGGTGCGAGCACATCCGCGCGACCAACCCCTGTGGCGAACAACCCTTGCCGCCGTACGGCTCCTGCCTGCTCGGCTCGATCAATCTCACCACCTTCGTGCGCGATCCGTTCGGCCCCAAGGCGCGTTTCGATTGGGACGAGTACCGCGAGGTGGTGAAGGTGTTCACCCGCATGCTCGACAACGTGGTCGAGATCAACGGCCTGCCGCTGGAGCAGCAGCGCAACGAGATCATGGGAAAGCGCCGCCACGGCATGGGTTTCCTCGGCCTCGGTTCCACCGTCACCATGCTCAAGCACCGCTACGGCAGCGCCGAAGCCGTCGCGTTCACCGAAGAGGTGTCGCGCGAGATGGCCGTGGCCGGCTGGGAAGTCGCGCTGGATCTGGCCAAGGAAAAGGGCGCCGCCCCGATCCTGCTGCGTGACTACACCGTCACCGGCGACATGCTGCGCAAGCGCCCGGAAATGGTCAGCGACGGCTACAAGGTCGGCGACGCCATCCCCGGTCGCGTGCTGCACGCGAAGTACTCGCGCTACATGCAGCGCATCGCCAGCGTGGCGCCGAACCTGGTGGCCGAACTCGCCGAGACCGGCGCGCGCTTCACCCACCACAGCTCCATCGCGCCCACCGGCACGATCTCGCTGTCGCTGGCCAACAACGCCAGCAACGGCATCGAGCCCAGCTTTGCGCACAGCTATTCGCGCAACGTGATCCGCGAAGGCAAGAAGTCCAAGGAAAAGATCGAGGTGCTCAGCTTCGAACTGCTCGCCTACCGCGCGCTGATCAATGCCGACGCCAAGGCGTTCACCGACGAGGCCGCCAACAAGCTGCCCGACTACTTCGTCTCCGCCGACGACATCAGCCCGAAAGAGCACGTCGACATCCAGGCCGCGTCGCAGAAATGGATCGACTCGTCGATCTCCAAGACCGCCAACGTACCCACCGATTACCCCTACGAAGACTTCAAGGACATCTATTTCTACGCCTATAAACAAGGCCTGAAAGGATGCACCACGTTCCGCTTCAATCCGGCTGCTTTCCAGGGCGTGCTGGTCAAGGATTCCGATCTTGAAAGCACCCTCTACCGCTTCGAGCTGGAAGACGGTAGCGTTGTCGAACTGAAAGGCAATGAGCAGGTGGAATACGACGGCGAGATGCACTCCGCCGCCAACCTCTTCGATGCCTTGAAGGAAGGCTATTACGGCAAGTTCTGAGCGCGGTTTGCGTCTTTGAATGAAGGCTCACGGCAAGTTCTGAACCGTCGCACGCCACCGGCGTGCGACAACTCAAGCAGTCCATCGGAGGGGAACACCCGCATGTCCATAGATAACGAAGTTGAAGTGAACAGCAGCACCGCACCCGTCGTCAGCGAAGCACCCGCCGTGGTGCTGCCGGTATTGCCGGACGTGACACCAGCTGCCGCGCCCGTGACCAGGAGGCCGGCAGCGAAGAAAGCCGCACCGAAGAAGGCTGCAGCGAAAAAGGCCGCGCCGAAGAAAGCGGCAGCAGCCAAGAAAGCTGCTCCGAAAAAGGCTGCGCCGAAGAAAGCCGCGGCCAAGAAGGCTGCACCGAAAAAGGCCGCTGCCAAAAAGGCTGCGCCAAAGAAAGCTGCCGCCAAGAAAGCGGTGAAGAAGCCGGTGAAGAAAGCCGCCAAGAAGGTGGCCAAGAAGGCCGCACCGAAGAAAGCCGCCGCACGCAAAACCGTGAAGAAGGCCGCCACCAAGATCGCCCGCAAAGCCACCGCTGCCAAGAAGGCAGTGAAGAAGGCCGTCAAGAAAGTCGCGCGCAAGGTGGCCAAGAAAGCCGCCGTTGCCAGGAAGGTGGTGAAAAAGAGCGCCGCCAAGGTCGTAAAGAAGGTCAGCAGCAAAAAGACGGCCAGCAAGAAGGCCGCACCGAAAAAGGCGGCCGTCAAGAAGTCCGCCAGCAAGAAAGCCGTCGCAAAGACGGCAAAGAGGTCCACTGCCAGCAAGAAAGCGAGCGTCAAGTCGGCACGCCCGGTGAAAAAGGCTGCCGGCAAGAAGGCCGCTGCAAAACGGAAGTAGGCAACACCCATCCGGCCCGGCCGAAAAGCCGGGCCGGGTGATCCATGCACCACGCCGCGTCCACTCCGGCACCAACACATAAAGAAGCGAAGCGAACACCATGGCGATCAAGATCGAAAAGAAGATCACGGGCTACAACGTGGTCAAACCCGAAGACAAGGTTGCCGCCACCCCGGTCACCGCCGCCGCGTCGAAAGAGACGACCACGGCCGAAGTGATCCAGATGCACGAAAGCGTCGAGCGCCCGGAAACCCTGGTCGGCTCCACCTTCAAGATCAAGTCGCCGCTGTTCGAGCACGCGCTGTACGTCACCATCAACGACATCGTGCTCAACGCCGGCACCCCGCACGAACTGCGCCGCCCGTTCGAGATCTTCATCAACTCGAAAAACATGGACCACTTCCAGTGGATCGTGGCGCTCACCCGCATCCTGTCCGCCGTGTTCCGCAAGGGTGGCGACGTCACCTTCATCGTGGAAGAGCTGAAAGCCGTGTTCGATCCGCGCGGCGGCTACTTCAAGGCCGGCGGCGTCTACATGCCCAGCATCGTCGCCGAGATCGGCTCGGTGGTGGAGCAGCACATGAAGAACATCGGCCTGATCCACGATCCGGAGATGGACGCCGCCACCCGCCAGCTGATCGCCGACAAGCGCGCGGCCTACGAGCAGGCCGGCGCAAAAAAAAAGGCTGACGTAACCGCAGCTCCTGTGGGAGCGGCTTCAGCCGCGACAACCCCCGCCGAAACCGAATCCTCCGGCTTCCCGCCCGGCGCCACGCTGTGCCAGAAGTGCAACACGCAGGCGCTGGTGCTGATGGATGGGTGCCAGACATGTTTGAATTGTGGGTATTCGAAGTGCGGGTGAGCGTGACTTGAGTGGCATCAAGCTGAAAAGGGTGACTATGAGGTTGCCCTTTTTGTTTTTAGGGGAAAGGAATGACTGTGACGCCAGGAAACATTGTTGCGGCTGCATTTTTTATGCAGTTCTCAATATTTGCCATGATTGCCATCACGATGGCTATTCTTCCCAGTAGAACCCGGGGCGCAAGTGTTTTGAGGGACGATGAGTTCACTGGAGTTGGCTCACCTAGAGTGTTCTGGATCGTCTTTGCTCTTTTTTTATCGACGTTCTTTTTTTTATTGGTGTCTGATGCCTTCACGTTAATCTGGGGGCCAATGTACGGGATGATGAAAAGCTCGATGATGACATGGTCAACATCGCTATTGATTGTCTTTATCCTAGATTACGTCCTTATAGGCGCTTTATGTTGGCAAACCGGTTCATCTAGGAGCCCATTCGTTAGCCTAATTGTTTCGCTGCCGGCACTTAGTATTTTTCTTCGGGAGCCTGCACCTCGGGTGATTGCTTACACAATAATATCTTGTACCCTAATAGCCTTATTTGTAATGTTTCTATCTAAGGCGTCAGGAAGAGATGCTGATGCGCGGTGGCGATTAGCACAAGTTGTAATGGCCGCTTGCACTTTACTTTTTGCTACTTGGATTGGCCTCATTACACGTCCAATTTAAGAAAAAAAGGGTCAACGTTGAGGGGCGGGTTCATTAAGCCGGTTCATCAAGTCACACAAAAGGTCGACGGGAACGGCTTTTCGGCCGACCTGCGCGATCACAGAACCGTTCAGAGGGATGCAACTTGGCCAAGCCATTCATCATATGGGTAAGCGTGTTCTGCCAGTACTGCTCGCTTTGGCAGCCGCGTACGGCCTGTTGCTGGATGCTGCCCAGCTTGCGCGCTGGTATCACGTGGCCGCACCTATCCCACTGTGACGTGGCTGGCTATCCTCATCCAGGCAGGTTGGGTTGCATTCTTTTTCTCGGTGGCCTACGCGGCGATAAAGCGGCCTGGCTGGGGTCGAGTTATCTGCGCCGTGTTCGGCGTGATAGTGATGGTATGGATAATCTGGGGGACTTTTTACCCCAATCCGCATCCCCGGTTCGAGATTGCGCCCGGTGCGCAGCAGGCGGGTGCGATGACCGGGGAGATAGCGATGGTGATTCTGTCGCTAGCCTATGCCTATGCCATGGTGTTTGGGCGCAAGGTCAAGAAATACTTTTCGTTGGGGAAAGAACGGGGGCGTCGTGGGCGCGGACTGTTCGACATGCAAGAATTTGTGAGTTGCGCAATGCTTAACGTAAGTTCATGCTGTGGACGCGCCTGAAGGCAACCTCAGGTAATAAGGGGAACATCGATGCGTCATTGGCAAAGGATCTGCCTGTCGGCAGTTGCGTTCGTGTCGTTCGTGGCCAACTGCCACGCACAATCAACAGTTACTCCCGAAGACGAGTACAAGAAGCTGATTCGCGTCAGCGAAGATATTCAGCCTCTGGGTGCCACGCCCTTCGGCGAAAGCGTGAGCCTTTACAACGGCAGCCTTTCCTTCGACCAGACCGACATCAGCCTCGCCGGCGACGGTCCCGTGCTGCAGTTGTCGCGCTCGTACCATCTACGAGAGGCGAAAGAGTCCGAATCCATCGATGGCGCCTTCTCCGATTGGGATGTCGAGATCCCGCGCATCACCACGATGACCGCCAATCAGGCCAATGTCACCGGCTGGCAGACCCGCCAAGCAGGTAGCAATGCCCGTTGTACGCTCTTCGGACCGCCTCCGACCGTCGCACCACAGCAGGGCGGCGCAGACTGGGAGCCGACGACATGGTGGACCGGCTATCAGCTCATCGTGCCGGGCAGCGGCAGTCAGGACCTGCTCACGCGAGCACTCGAAAACACCCTTTCGCCGAACATGAGCGGAAAGACATTTCCCATCGTCACCAAACAGAATTGGATGGTGAGCTGCGGGGTCTTGACCGATAACGAAACCAATGGCGAAGGCTTCCTGGCCATTGCGCCGGATGGCACGAAATACACCTTCAACCATCTCGTCTATCGTTGGGCGCCGAGCATGAACCGGCCCATCGGCTCGGGCCCCTTGGGCCTGCAGTCGTTTGGTGTGCATCCCATGTCGGCGCCGGATGATTTCCTACGGCGCCGACAGGCATCGATGCTGGTCACCCGGGTCGAGGACCGCTTCGGCAACTTCCTGATCTACCACTATGACGGAGCGAACCTCTCGGCGATTACCGCCAGCGACGGTCGCGCGCTGAACCTTACTTATGTGCCGGGGACGTCGCGCATCGATAAGGTGACGCTGCAAGCATCGGACGCCCCGCTCAGGACGTGGCACTACTACTACGGCACGGACATCTATCACGTACTGAACAACGTCACGCTTCCCGACAGCACGTCGTGGACTTTTGACATGGCCAACTTCCTCGCCTCGGACATGGACCCGGCCGGTGGCACCTGTTCCAGGGCGGCGCTGTTGTCCACGGACCCATGGACGGGCAGCATCACGCATCCCTCAGGCTTGGTGGGTACTTTCCTGGTCAAGGGCATGGTCCACGGACGATCGTATGTGCCCCGGATTTGCCACGGCACCGGCAACGACGCGCCGGGAAGTACAGCAGCGATTCCCCGGGTGTACTACCAGCTGACGTTGATGCAGAAGACTTTCAGCGGCGCGGGAGTACCTGCCGAAACGTGGCATTACAACTATTCGGAGCCCAACGAAAGCTGGTCGCAGGACTGCACCAGTGGCTGCGCATCCACCATTTGGACGGACGTCGTGAATCCGTTGGGCCAAGCGACCCGCTACACCTTCAGCAATCGCTTCGATGTCACGGAAGGGCAGCTCATTTCCACCGATTTCTACAACGGTGCTGTAGGTACGACGCTGCTTCGGTCGGAAGATAACGACTACGCGGCGATTCCAAAGCCGGCGGATCCATGGCCATGGCCATGGCCAGAACGCTATGGCAGCGTCCTTCAGTCGAGCATGAATAAAGCACAGGTCGAGCAGTTGGCACCGCAGACCGTTCGCATGATCAGCCAGGACGATGACACGTACACGTGGCAGGCGGAGTCGTTCGATGCGTATGCCCAAGTCACGAAAACCAAGCGATTCAGCTCGACATTTTCCCAATGCCTGCCGACATCTACCCAGTGCATCGAAGAGCAGACCGGCTACCTCAATGACCCGCTGCACTGGGTGTTGGGCCTGCCGGCCAAGGTCACCAACGTTGCCACAGGTGAAGTGGAAAGCGAGAACGTCTACAGCGCCGCTCCTTCCAACCCGGTTCTGCAGTCACGGGCTCGTTTCGGCCAGACACTGATGAGCTATACGTTCAATGATGCCGGCCAGCTGGCTAGTTTCACCGACGGCAACGGTAATCAGACGACACTCGGCGCCTACAAACGCGGGATACCCACGTCCATCAGTTTGCCAGGCGACCCCGATCGGATTAGTGAGAGCCTGGTGGTGAATGACTTCGGCGAGATCAAAACCCTTACTGATCCGGCAGGTCACACCACACGCTATGGGTACGATGAAGGCGGTCGAGTCAAGGAAATCGATTATCCGTCCGGCGACGAACAAACGTGGAACAGTACTGTCATCACAACCGTTCCAGTGGCGAGTGCCGAGCGCGGTCTGGGCGCCAACCATTGGCGGCGCACCCAAACCATCGGCGATGCGACGACGGTGACGTATTTCGACGCGCTCCTGCGGCCGGTGTTGACCGACAGCAAAATTGGCACCAGCGTGAAAACCACCACACTGGTAAATTACGACGCGAAAGGGCAGAAAATCTACAGCTCCTACCCCAGCGATGCTGCGCCGGCCTTCACCTTGGCGCCCACCCTGCCGAACTACCCAGGTGTCACCACCAGCTACGACGCACTGGGCCGTGTCGTCCGGAGCCAACGGGACTCTGAACTAGGCAAGCAGACCGCCACACAAGGCAAGTTGACGACCACCATTGCGTATTTGCCCGGCGCTCGTATGCAGGTGACCGATCCCAAAGGCAATCTCGGTTCGGGCGATCACGTAACCACCACCAGTTATCAGGTCTTTGATCAGCCTAACTACGATGCTGTGATCAAGGTGCAGGCTCCGACCGGCATTACTCAGACCATAGTGCGTGACGTCTATGGCGCGCCGACATCGATAATGCAAGGGCCGTACGGCAACCAGACCAACGGCCTAACAAAGTCGCTCCATTACGATACCCATCATCGTTTGTGCCGGACCAGCGAACCGGAAAGTGGCGATACGGTGATGTCGTATGACGCCGCGAACAACGTCAATGCCAGTGCTTCGGGGTTGGCCGAGGGCAGCGGGGGCGCCGATGGTTGTGGCAACAGCCCCATGCCAACCACAGCCATCACGTTTGACCATTATCCGTCAAACAGATTGCGGAGCGTTCTCGCACCTATAGGCACTCAAAGCGCCGAATATCACTACGACAAACTGGGCAACGTGACGTCGGTTGTCTCTGGTATCACGACTTGGACCGGCGCGTACAATTTCCGCGGCATGTTGACGGGCGAGAGCCTTCAGGTGGGTGATCAGAATACTTGGGGTATCGGTTATGCCCATGACGCGAATGGTGGTCTCAGCCTGATCCACTATCCAGACGGCGAGAACGTCAACTATGCGCCGGATGCGCTGGGGCGGCCCACTCAAGCGGGCAGCTACGCCAGCGGCATTGGCTACTTCGCCAACGGACAAGTGTCTGACTTCATCTATGGCAACGGCGCCGCGTATATGGCTGAACAAAACGACCGTCAACTGCTCAGTAGCTTTAGCTATGGTCCGGGCACGGCGCAGCTCAGCGAGGAGTTGAGCTACGACGCAAACGGCAACATCATCGCCGTCACCGACCTTGCCGGTGGCCCACGCACCAAAGGGTTCGGCTACGACGCATTGAACCGGCTCACCAGCGCGCGGGCAGACGGCTTGTTGATCAACGAGGCCTATACCTATGACGCGCTCAACAACTTAAGTAGCCACACGAGCGGCGGCCAGATCCTCACTTACAACTACGATGCGACCAACAAACTGACCAGCATCACCCAAGGCGCTAATGCGGTCAGCAGTTACGTCTACGACAACCGCGGCAACGTCATCAGCAACAATGGCACCAACCTGACGTTCGACCAAAAGAACCAGCTGACCGGGATCCAGAACTACGACGATTACAACTACGACGTGGCGGGCCGACGAGTAAAGAAAACACCAACAGGTGGCACCCCGACGTATTACTTCTACAACCAGGCTGGGCAATTGCTTTACCAGTATGAGCCGGCCAGCAACAAGGCGACCGGATTCATCTACCTGGGCACCAAGATGATTGCCCGGAACAGCTTGCTTCTGGTGATTCCCGATACACCTGCCTCGATCACCGTGCCCGGAAGCAGTGCGGGCAATTACACCGTGAGTTGGGGCGACGGCGCCAATGCCGCCAGCTATGTGCTGGAGCAGAGCGTGAATGGTGGGGCATGGACCTCCATTTATACGGGTTCCGGTCTGAGCCAGACAATGCACCAGACGGCGAACGGCAGCTACGCCTATCGGGTCAAAGCATGCAACGTGATCGGGTGCAGCGCTTACCGCACCAGCACGCCCGTGGTGGTGACCTTGCCGCCCACGGCCGCGCCCACGGTAAACGCGCCCGCGACCAACAGCACGGGAATCTACACCGTGAGCTGGAATGGTGTGGCCGCAGCGGCCACCTACATCCTGGAAGAGCAAGTCAATGGGGCTGCTTGGACTACACAGCAGAACACCAGCGCTACAAGCAAGGCCTTCAGCGGCAAGACCAATGCCAGCTACGGATACCGGGTACGTGCGAGCAATGCGGGAGGGCCGGGGCCGTTGAGCACCACCCAGGTCGTCGTCGTGGGACTGATCCCCGCCGCACCAGCGGCACCGCACATCACCATCAGTGGTCCCGAGTGGAAGCCGGTCTTTGCCTTGACTTGGAGCGCCGTGCCCTGGGCGACGCGCTATGAGGTGGAGGAGCTCAACTCCGACGGAGCGATGGCGCTATACAACGGGCCGAATACCACAACCAGCGCCCTGGTCCTGGATGAAGGAACGGTGAGCTTCAGGGTGCGCGCGTGCAGTAGCTATGGCTGCTCGGCATGGAGTGGCTATACAAGTCACGGGGGTAGTGGCCCGATTCCGACACCAACACTGACGGCACCGGCAAGCAACAGCACGGGCAGCTATACCGTGAGCTGGACAGGTGTTCCTGGAATAGTCCGCTACACCTTGCAGGAGCGGGCTAATGGTGGCAGCTGGATCACCGTGCTGGACGGTAACGCTACCAGCATGTCGATCAGCGGCAAAACCAACGGCAGCTACAGCTATCAGGCGCGGGACTGCAATCCAAATAGATGTGGCTTATGGAGTGCAACCCGAACCGTTGCGGTTGGCAAGATCCCGGCAGTTCCTGCCGCACCCCATGTCAGCGCGAGCGGGCCAAACTTCAAACCGACCGTCAAGGTGAGCTGGGCGGCAGTCGTCGATGCCACTAGTTACGAGGTGGAAATGATAGAGCCAGGCGAGGTCGAGGGCGAAACGTATTACGCATACGCCAATCTCTCGATGAGCATGATTGTTTTTGCGACCGGGACAGTAAGGTTCCGTGTACATGCGTGCAATGCCATAGGTTGCTCCGCTTGGAGTGGCTACGGCTCCGTCTCGCTTCAATCCGGCTCGTGAGCCAGGGAGGCCGTGCGATGAACAAATTATCGAAACTGCTGCTGTTGACCCTGTGGCTGCTTGTCGCGACGGCGCATGCTGGCACAGTGACCTACGTCTACACCGACCCGCAAGGCACGCCACTGGCGGAGGCTGATGCGAGCGGCAATATCACGGCAAGGTTCGACTACGCACCATATGGCGCGGCATCAACAGCCAGCGGCATGGCCGGGGCACCGAATGGGCCAGGGTATACGGGGCATGTGAACGACCCGGATACGGGGCTCGTGTATATGCAGGCGCGCTATTACGATCCGGGGGTGGGGCGGTTCCTCAGCGTCGATCCAGTCGTGCCGAGTCCGGGGGATACGTTCAGCTTCAATCGGTACGACTACGCTAATAACAATCCGATCAGCAATATCGATCCCGATGGGCGTTTCGCCACTTACGTTGTCGTACAACTCACTGACAAGCGGGTCAATACTATAGTCACGGACGGGCAGGGCGGTATTCAGCCTCACCTTGGAAATACTGAAGGAATGGGGCGAGTTGTTTTGATCGGGGTAACGCGGCACGAGGGAAGTCACATTTCTGATTTTCATAACGATTGTGACAAATCGTGTGCCGTTGTTAACAACGTCCCGAAGGGGCTGCAGGTTCGAGTTGTTGAACCAGAGGTGGCTGCGGCCTCAGAGGTGAGGGCTTCTAATGTGGAAATTAAGTACTTAAAGTCGGAAAAAAATATCAGTAGAAATGGCAGCGAGGAACCGCAAATTAAAACGCGAATTACTCAGATGACACAGTACAGAGAAGCAAATCAAGCTATGCTGGATCAATTGCTGGCGCAAAAACAACAAGAACAACAACAAAAGCAAGAACAGCAACAGCAACAGCAACAGCAACAGCAACAGCAACAGTGAATGTTAAATTGGAGGATGGGAAGTGAAGCGAGATATTTCTATTGGAAAAGTCGTGTTCGGATTCTTGTTATGTATGATCATTGGTCCGGCGATCGCCGATGATATCGTCATGTGCGTTAGTCCGACCATAGGCACGGAAATAAAGAAAGGCAAAGATGGTCACATCTTACGGATTGTAATTAAAAATGAGAGTGCTTCAGATGTGGTTCTTGAGCCATTTAATTTTGAAGAGAACATGTTATTTTTAAAAGCAATTGACTCTAGCGGTAAAAGTCTTCAATCCGCAATTCCGCTACTTGCGCCCGGTGTTGGCGAGTCGACGATTTCTGCAGGCACGAATTTTGTTAAAGAGATAAGGCTAGATAATTTTTTTCCGAAGTTAAGCGTTGCAATTGAACATGGGAAAATAGAATTGAGCTGGCGACTTTCGATACATGGCAAAAATGATTGCTCTTCACAAGTAATCAATACGGTTATGACTCTTAGTGATTAAACATCGTTAAACAGAAGAAGAGAGAAAAAGAGCAAGAGCAAAAGCAAAAGCAAAAAAGGGGGGCACTATATCGCCGTCCGTATGTAGACACGTCCTGGATTGGAAAGAGGGTAAGTTTGAAGATGCTGTGGAAACTTCCATGGAGATATGGAAAAATGAGCAGTAAATTATTCATTTGCATTGTGACTACCTCTCTATTATTTGGATTGTCTTCTAATCCCGCAGTGGCTTCACAGAAAGAAGAGTTGGGTAATAATTATTCGAAGATTACCAAAATTTGCGAAATAAGAAAAAACGCGAATGTATATTTTGGAAAAACTGTGCATATTCGCGGAGTTTACAAGACAGACCATAGCTCTTATTCATTTATTTTTGATAAGTCTTGTTCTACCATGAAAACAATTAACGTCGCCGATGCTTTTCGCTCAAATGGTGATAGCGGCGTTATTGATTTCTTAAAACGTGATAAAGAGGCATGCCCAGTTAACGGGCCGTCCGTGTGTCCGACTGAGATGGAAGTTGATGCCGTGGTGAAAATATGTAAACAGCCGGACGGAAAGTTGTTTCTCGATTTCAAAAAGATCCTCGGCCCTCCTCCTGGGAGGCTCTGAATAAGTCTTATGAAATCGATGCAATTTAAATAACGCATCGCAAAGACAGGATCCCATGGAATCGATTGGCGGCAATTTGCACGAGATGCAGCGCACCCCTCTGGCCCCTGCGCACGTGGAGGCATTGCGTGAGGCGGGTACGGAGGTGGTCTACGCGGCCGGCACCTATGTGGCGCATCCGGGGCAACCGGCCGATCGCTTCGTCTATGTCGTCGATGGCGAAATCGAGGTTGTCAACGCCTATACCGCCGAGCGTCATCTTCCCTCGACGCTGGGGCCGAACCAGTTCATGGGCGAGATATCGTTTTTGTACGGCGGCAACGCCTCGATGCCGATGCGCGCGGTACGCGATACGTCGGTGATCGAGGTGCCGCGCGCCACCATGCTGACGCTGATGGCGCAGATCCCCGAGATGTCGGACATCATCATCACCGTGTTCTCCGCGCGCCGTCGCCGGCAGATCGAGCATAGCGACAGCGCGTTGGTGCTGATCGGCGAGGAGCTTGATCGCGCAGTCCGTTGCATCGCCGAGTTCGCCAATCGCAATCGCATTCCCTACAGCTCGCACGCGCTTGGCAGCGTCGAAGCGGACGCGCTGGCCACCACGTGTTCGTTGGCACCCGGCAGCGCCGCGGTGATTTTTGGCCGGGATAGCGTCGTGGTGGACCCGACGCCGTTCAAGGTCGCGCGGTTGCTCGGCCTCGACCTGGATCTGGTCGAGGACGAGGATTTCGACGTGCTGATCGTCGGCGGCGGGCCGGCGGGCGTCGCGGCCGGTGTTTATGCCGGTGCCGAGGGGCTTTGCGCGCTGGTGACCGAAGACATCGCCATTGGCGGTCAGGCAGGAACCTCGAGCCGGATCGAAAACTACATGGGTTTCCCCACCGGTATTTCCGGTGCCGATCTGGTGTGGCGCGGCGAAATCCAGGCGATGAAGTTCGGCACCCGCTTCGCCGTGCCGCGCCGGGTCGCCAAACTCGAGACGCTGGAGGATGGTTGCTTCTGCGCGACCTTCGACACCGGCAAGCGGATTCGGGCGAGGACGGTGGTGGTGGCGACCGGCGTGCAATATCGCCGCCTGCCGATCGAGGGGCTGGCAGCGTTCGAGGGAGCCGGCATCTATTACGCCGCGACCGAGATGGAGGCTCGCTACTGCAAGGAGACCGAGGCGATCATCATCGGCGGCGGCAACTCAGCCGGCCAGGCGGCGATGTTTCTCAGTCGAACGGCGAGCCGGGTGCGCTTGCTGGTACGCGGCCAATCGCTGGCGGCATCGATGTCGAGTTATTTGTCGAGCCGACTCGAAGCGGATCCGACGATCACCATCGAATACGGTGCCGAAGTCAGCGCGCTGTACGGCAACGAGCACCTGGATGCGGTGACGATCCGCCACGCCGCAAGCGGAAGCGAGGAAGTGGTGCCGACCCGGGCGCTCTTCATCATGGTCGGCGCCGCACCCAACACCGACTGGCTGACGGATCTGGTCAAACTCGACGAAAAGGGTTTTGTGCTCACCGGCACGGCGGCCGGCGCAAGCTCGCCCTTCGCCGCGTCGCTGTCGGGCATTTTTGCGGTGGGCGACGTGCGCAGCGGATCAGTGAAGCGCGTGGCGTCGGCCGTGGGCGAAGGATCGGTGGTGATTTCCGAGGTGTGGGCGTTGATCGACAAAGGCAGGCGCCAGAGTGCCCCATGACCAGAGAAAAGGGTCAGGTTGGAGTTATCAGGATTTAGCCAATGAACTCGACCCTTTTATTATTGCTGTATGTCTTTATGCGATGGTGCGTAGTTCAATTCATGGCTGTTTGATTGTGATCAAGGTCTCATTTTAGAGGCTGTTCGCCGTGTAGTCTGTTTTATGCAGGGGTAGCCTGCGACTATCACGGATGAAGATATGAAGAACCTAATCAAACTATTCCCACTTGCTTTGGCACTGGTTGCAGGCACGACGGGTGTTGCGAGTGCCGCCACCGTTACTTCGCATTCTGTGAAGTATCTAGATGAGAGTGGCGTGGTGGTTGGACAACAGTACTTGTTGTGCAATAACGAAGTCGGACATGGTGGGAATATACATACCGCCTACAAGATAGATGAGAAGACAGGTTGCGGTAACTTCCCGCAACCTGCGGTTATCGTTCCAAATACGCTCATCACTTCCTACACGCTGCCTGGTTCGGTTACGATTTCTCAAGCTTGTCTGGTTGCGGAGTGTTCGCCTGGATACTCGCCTGAAGTTGAGAGGCTTAATCGCTGGACCTATTCAGTTGGTTGGCAGTAATTTTCTACTTTTAATCAGAAAGTAAATTTTGTTTTTTGTAGAGTGGCACCTCGTGACGAGGTGCCATTTTTATTCCTGCACCAAAAGATCGCAGAAGAGGGCGGGTTCATTATCCCGATGGCCAATGAACCTGCCCACGTTTTTTGGCTGCACAATCAAAGGCGCACGTCCGGGGTTTCCCGTAGTGGGAAGCCCATTAGCCAGGAGCTCGACGGCCAGCAGACTCCGTCCGCCGGGTTGCCGGCCGTTCGCCGAGTCGCTTGTCAACTGGCCGGACGGGCGCGTAAGGTCGAAGCGTGGTGCGACAGGGGAGGAAGCGCATGCCGGTTCTGCTGCCATGTATTTTTATTCTGTGTCACGGTCTGGCGCTCGCGTTGTTTCCCGCCCATGCCCGGCCGATTTCGTTTGGCTTCCTCATTGCCGCGCCGCTGCTTGCCGGCGTCGTCAGCGTCCGGCGCTGTCGTGACGGCGCACTGAAGGGCGGCTGGATCGCGCTGGCTCTGGCCATGCTGTCATGGGCTGGTGGCATGGCGGCCGGCATGTACCAGGAAGTGTTCCTGGCGAACGTCGACACCACGCCGGGGCTGAGCATGTTGCTGTATGTCCTTTACGGCGTTCCGTTGACGTTCGTGCTTGCCAGTTCCGAAAATGAGGTGTGGCATGTTCGGCTGATCGACGGCGTGCTCGCGCTGATGCTCGGTTACCTCTTCTTCGTGCACACGTTCTCTTTTGCCACGGCGAGCAGCGCCACGCCGCAGGGCATCGTCAATCTGCGGCTGATGTTCGACATCGAGAACGCGTTCATCCTGGCGTTTGCCATGGTGCGCTACGTCGCCAGCGGAGATGCGGCCAGTCGCGGGTTCTTCCGTGTCCTTGCGATCTTTGCGCTTGTTTACATGCTGGCGGCCTTTTACATCAACCATCTCGAACCGGAGGACGTCGACTACGGCGGCTTCGGCGATCTGGTCATCGATGTGCCGTTTCTCGTGCTGGTTGCCATCGCCGGTATCGGGTCGTCGCGCGGCGGGATCAAGCCATCCACGCGCCTGGCGCACATCGTTCGCGCCGGCAGCCCGTTGATGCTGCCGGTGACCTTGTTGGTCGTCTCCAGTTTCATCGTGCGTCGACACCTTGATCTTGCGGTGGCCGGCTTTGTTGTCGCCACCCTCGGCTATGGGCTTCGCAGCGTACTTACCCAAGTGCGATCGTTCGAACACGAACGCCAGCTCGACGAGCTGGCGCGCATTGACACTCTGACCGGGCTTGCCAATCGTCGTCAGTTCGACGAGGTGTTGCGCCACGAATGGAATCGGGCGCAACGCTCCGGCGAAGGGCTCGCCCTGTTGATGATCGACATTGATCATTTCAAGGCATTCAACGATACCTTCGGTCACCAAGAAGGCGACCTGTGCCTGCGCGACGTGGCCCAAGTGCTCGCGAACACTGCCTCGCGCGGTTCCGATCTGGTGGCGCGCTACGGCGGCGAGGAATTTGCCGTGGTGCTTTCCTCCACGACATTCGAACAGGCATGCCAGGTCGCCGAGAGCATGCGCGCATCGGTGCACCGACAGCTCGCAGTGTCGAGAGAGGGCCTTGTAACTGTCAGCATCGGCACGGGCTTCATGCAACGGACAAACGGAGGCGATGCGGCTGAACTATTCGCCGCGGCGGACGCGGCGCTGTACGAGGCCAAGCGCACTGGCCGGAACCGGGTGGTTTCTAGGAACATGTCCGTCCGATCCGCAACAATACCTGCGCATCAGCGTGGATGAGCGGCGACATAGGTCGATCTGATCCTTTGCCGCTGTAAGCCACCTTGGTCAGCCGGCAAGGCATCGTGCCAAAGCTGAATGCACACTGCGGTCCGTGTGATAGATGGGATCGGCCGGCGGCCGTCGATGGGTGGTGACCCTTTGCAAGGCATGCGAAACGAGCGGTTCGTCGTTGTGGCCGAGTATCGCCCGGCCCTTCGCGTGAGCACCGATCGATCAGGATGGCGAGATAGACCAGCCGGACCAGATACCGATGACGGCCACGTCGCCGAGAGACTCGGACGTTCGGCCTGGAAGTGAAGGTGAACCCGGTCCGGCGCCGTATTCTTGTGGCGCTGCATGGTGATGCGCTTGAAGGGGCGCCGGCGGCATGCCTCGATGCGGTTCCAGATGTGCAACGACGACACACGTGCGGAGCGGTCTCAACCGGGCTATCTTGCCGTCCTGACCACGAAGAAACATCATGACGAAAAGCTACGACCCACCCCTGACGACGAACCCGCATCATCCGCTCTACCGCGTCGATAAGGGAATCAAGGCAGCCCAGCAACGGCTGGATGCTGCTATCGATGCGAAGCGGCATCACACCAGCCAGAATCTGGCCCACGAAGTGATCAAGGAAGCCCGCGAAGGACTCAAAAAGTCCGAGCAGTTGCGCGTGCTCAGGATCAAGGAACTCGCGCAAAAGGCGGCGGAGACCGAGGCGGCGGGAAAATAGCAAAACCAGGGTGAGGGCTCACTGTGATGGGCATGGCCCGTGAAGTTGGCCCTGATTCCTTTCCTCATGCACTTGCCGGGCGTTGTCACCTTGGCCCGCCAATGCGCCGCCGCCTGAGTCACTTCCCGGAAAACGCGTCAAGTTACTTAGACCGAATCGCTCGTGGTGTCCCTCTTCGACGACAGGGTCCGCACGATCAGGACGGCCAGGAGCGGGATGGCGATCGCGTAAACGTACTGCGTCCGTGCCACGCCGATGCCGAACGGAAACCAGATGCCCGGTACGCCGATCGGATCGAGCAGTTCGCTGCCGAACAGCGCGGCCATGATCGAGGCCAACGTGACGAACGCCAGCATCCGCGTCGATCCGCTGCGGGCCATGCGCGCGGCGATCACGACAAACAGCGCAATCGAGCCTAACCGGCTGACGCTGGTCCAACTCGCCGATGGGGTCAGGGCGCCGATGATCCCGGCGATCATCAACACGACGGCCAGTACGTCGATGCTTCGCCATGGCCGCGGGCACCAACGGTTCCATGCCAGCAGCCAGGCAGCCATCGTCGGCACCCACATTACCGATGCCAGCCATACATAGGTCGCCAGATCCTGCAGATCGGTCCAGGCGACGATCGCATTGTTGAGGCGCCTGGCTGCCGTAAGTGCCAGCGCAATGCAGGCAAAGACCAGGAAACCCTTGCGGCTGCTGCGGGAGCCGTACCCGAGCGCCAGGCCGATGAGCGCCAACATGGCGATCGGCTCGATCGCATCGGCGATGTAACCGGCGATGGTGCGCTGCCATTGCACGCGGTGGAGCGCATCGCTGGTGGGCCGCGGAGCCAGTATGGGCGCGCTGTGCATGCCACCGGCTTCGGCGCTGACCCCGGAGATCGGCAGCATGTAGGTACGGACAGCCAGTACGCCACGGGTGCCCGCCGCGCTGGCGGGAAGGGCGAACCGCAGCGGTCGCGTGCCGACGACGCGCGGGTTGGGGCCGAGCCTGCCCGATCCGCCCAGCAGCTGGCCGTTCCAATACAGTTCGTAGCCGTCCTCGACGAGGGTCGGCCCGAGGATGTCCCACGATGCGTGGTCGGCCGGCACCGTCACCGCGCGCCGGTACCAGGCATAGCCGTGATAGCCGGGATGACCGTGCGCCATCCAGCCGCCAACGTAATCGGGCAGGCCCACGTCACCATCGTGGCTGCCCGGCAACGCGGTCATGTCGACCGTTTCCCAATCGACATCGCTTGTACCTGGGCCCGCCCAGCGCGGGTCATCGCCGGTATGGAATCGCCAGGAGCCATCGAGCAGGGTGGCGGCAGCGCGCAGCGGCGGCGGGTCGGGACGGCCGCCCATCGCCAGGTCGACGATCACGAGGGCCAATGTCAGCACGGTCGCCATGACGATGCCCACGATCAGTTTGCGTTGTGTTGCGCCGATCGATGGCGCTGTCGAAGGTGTCGATGGGGGCATCATGCAATGATCTCTTCATCACGTTTCGATGTCGGCCGGCAGGTTACCACCTAAAATCATTTAGATAGTAGCCATGGGATCGTGGGCCAGAGGTCAAGCCATACCGCATGTCACCCGTAAACCGTCATCTGTCTCCACGGCCGATTGCCGTCATCCGATTGGATGGCGGGCGCTTGTGCCTGGATTTCGTCAACTCCATCCACGACCGCTACGCGGTGGACGTCGAGGATTACCTGCAGCAACCGCAGCGCTTCATCGAATGGTGTGTCCGCACCGGGGCGCTGCGGCCGGACGATGGCGTTCGCGCACCGCGCGCCGCGGACAAGCGCGCAGCGTTGATGCGCGAGGTGGCGACGCTGCGCCATCACCTGCATGCGCTGTTCGCCGCGCGGATCGACCACCAGTCTCCACCTGCGAATGCGGTGCGCGGCCTCGATCGCTGGCTGCACGACGCCTGGGCCAGCCTGTCGCTCGGCGCGGACGGAAACCTGCATTGGCGCGTTGATGCCCGCGACGCGCGGCTGCCGCTGAAGCGCATCGCGCTCGATGCGCTGGACCTGCTTGGCGATTCGTCTGCCTCGCAGCTTCGTCGCTGCGCCAATACCACCTCCTGCGGATGGCTGTTTCTCGATACCAGCAAGAACCAACGCCGCCGCTGGTGCGCCATGGAAACCTGCGGCACCGCCGAGAAGATGCAGCGCTACCGCCAAAGTTGACGAACCGCTGCCGGCCACTGGCACTCGCTGGACTTCCCCGGGTCACCGCCAACCGGCAATGCTGATGTCGGACACGACGAAAGGAAACTGAGCAAACGCGCCGCTTATGATGCGGTGCTCGCAACATCCACGCATGCCGCATTCACCCCGCCCGGACCCGGGCGAAGTGCTGCAGGTCGTGTCCGGCGCGGCGCACGGCAAAGCCGGTGACATGGTCGCCGGCGTCGCGCTCGAAGACGAAGCGGACGCGAGGCGAGCCGGCCGGGAACAGGATGTCGCGCACTTCGGCAAGTAGCGGCGTCGGCTTGTGGTCACGTCCGATGGACACCAGGCCGTTGCCTTGCCGCGCGATCTGCATCGCATGCCCGGGCGCCACCTGGTAGGTGCCGACGTACGGGTCGAGTGCGTCGGCTGCCAGTGGAACTTGCGGCGGTTCGACCGGTACTTCGAGGGTCTGGCTGGAAACCATCTTCCAGCCGCCGTGTTCGCGCAGCCAGACTTCGGTCGAGCGGAAACTGTCGTGCGCGGTGTGGCCGTAGGTGACGAAGGTGGCGTGGTCGGTGAAGCTGGTCACCGCGGTATCGCCGTGCAGCACGACGTGGAAATCGGACTGCACCAGCGTGTTGTGGCTGCCTGTGGGCGGCGGCGCGGCGCCGGCGACGATGTCGTGTTTGCTGGACACCGTGCCGTCCTCGCCCATGAACACCACGTTGGCGTCGAGCAACTGGTCCAGCGCCTTCGCATCACCGTGGGCGGAGGCGTCGGAAAAGGCCTGCGAGAGGCGGGCGATGGTCGCGGTGTCGGTTTCCGTGGCGTGCGCGCCACAGGCCGCGGCCAGCGTCGTGACCAGGATCAAGCCTTGCATGCAGCCTTTGCGCATCGTTGCATCTCCGGTTGGTGTGCAACGAAGCTTAGGTGCGCGTTCGCGGTAGCGACGTGTGCAGGAAGTCATGTGCATGCCGGCCTCTGAAAACGATACCGGGATCCATCGCTGCAACCGGCGGTATCAGCCAGCGACGTCACCCGCCGCGACCGCCAGTCCCGAGAGCACGCCCAGCGAGGGATAGCCCTGCACCAGCGGAATGTCGGGAAAGCAGGCTTGCACGCGGGCCTTGATCTGCGGTGAGCGCGAGGTGCCGCCGATAAGGAACACGCTGGCCGGCAGCTCGGCCAGATCGCCGCGCACCGTGGCCAGTGTGCGTTCGAGCTGGGCGAGAAAAGTGTCGATGGCCAGTCCATGCTCGACGAAGTCGAGCTCGGCACGATGATGCGCAGCGGTGCTCAGTGTGGTCTTTGTGCGTTCGGTCCCGTTTGCGCCCGTGAATGGCCGGTCGTCCGGTGCGATGGATACGAACGGCGATAACGCCGCCGCGGCCTCACCAGCGTCGAAAATGTGACGAACATCTCATCGATAAGAGGTCCTTCGCGAGAAAGTGACGCTACACGTCGGGGGGCGTGTCCAGGGGAAATCATGAACAGTCAGACGTAAGCGGCGATGCAATCGCCGGCAGCCGGCGTTGGCCGGTCCGGGGCCGGTCGTTGTCCGGACGTCAGCACACACGGGTGCAAGACCCGTGTGAGGGATGACACATTCATACACGGGAGTTAGCTCATGCACATCTTTCGAGGCAGAATCCTTGGCGTCGCCGCGGCATTGGCGTTGACCGCCGGTGCGGTCAGCGCCGGCACGTTTCCGGACTTCGGCTACCAGCCACCGTCCAGTTATACCGGTCCGATCTTCCAGCTCAGCCAGAATTACCCGCAAACGCTGCCCAGCGGCCCGCCGCCGGCATTCTTCAAGTTGCTGCCCAGTCCGCTCAGCAACAATTTCGAGGCGTGGCGACCGTATGCGGAGGCAGTGAAGCGCTACTGCCTCGAGGGCAACGTGGAAAACGACTGGTACGTGGAGAAGAACAAGGTGCGTTCGTGGTACCACGCGCCGTGGCAGCACTACGGACCGCTCGGTCGCGAGGGCATACACGGCCTGACCAAGGAGGCGCAGATCCAATCCAAGCAGTTGGCTCCGACGCAGACCACCACCGGTCAGACTTTCGCCGTGGGCATCTACAACGACATCGGCGGCTACACCTTCGGTCAGGTGTGGAAGAACCCGCAGGATCCGGATCCCGGCGTCACCTCGCACCCCAACAGCTTTCACAACGGTACCGTGGTGTGCAAGCCGCTGTTCGCCGATGTCGACCTGAGCCAGGTGCCATTCCTGGTCAACCCGGTGCTGTGGCAGGCGTATGTCACTGACACTTTTGATTCGGCCGATCGCAAGATCAAGCCGGTGGCGCTGATCCAGATGGATTTCGCGGTGCGCGATTCGCGCATCCCGAACACCGGCTGGATCTTCGGTACGTTCCAGTACAACGGTGCGATCACCGGCAAGCCGGGCTGGGACAACCTGGTACCGGTCGGCGTGATGTGGGGTAACGATCCGGAAGACAACGGCGACAGCTATACCAACAAGCAACCGTCGGTGACGAAGATCAATCCGAACCTCAAGGAAACCGCGATCAACGCCAAACCCGAACTGCCGCCGACCCATCTGGGCTGGAATGGCCGTCTGGACGGCCCGGTGGACAACCCGATCAGTGCCTGCATGAGCTGCCACATGACGGCCGAGAGCCCGCAGCTGTCGCCGATGAATCCGACCTTCCAGGCACCGAGCAAAGTGCCGCCGGTGGGCTCGAAGGAGTGGATGCGCTGGTTCCAGAACGAGATGGCCGGCGTGCCATTCGACGCGGCGGCGAAAAGCACCGACTTCAGCCTGCAGCTGGCGGCCGGCATCGCCGACTTCTATGACTGGAAGTGCAACCAGGGCGGTGTGTTCGCCAAGGGCGGCAATGCCTGCGAGCAGGCGCACAACTTCCGGCTCAAGCTGATGAAGTCGAGCAAACCGCCGGCGAAGGTCTACAAGATCGAGCGCGACCAGGTGCTCGAAGAGCTGCACTGACCCGGCATAGCGCGGATCAGCGGAGGCAGGCCGAAGGGTGGTTCCCCGGCCGGCCTCCGGTTTTTTGGCGCCCTCGGCATCTCGGCACGACAGAACAAAACAGGGGTCCGTGCACTTTCCTGGCCCGGTTTGTTGCGGATGGGCTGGACAAGGTCAACGACCTGTCGCGCGGCGATCGCTGACTCCCGCATCTGAAGCGGAACAGCGCGCGCGAGCGCCCGGGCCTGGTGCGCGAACGCTTGGCTGGGCAAGGCCCATAAACAGTCACTCCGCCACGCGGACTCCGGTTTCGGATTCCGCGCGACCTGTCGATTCGCTGCCATGTTCGCGCGCATAGCGCGTCGGCGGCAGGCCGACATGGCGGCTGAAAGCGACGCTGAACGTACTGGCCGAGCTGTAGCCGACCTGTTCGGCGATGATGGCGATACCCTTTTCGTTCTGCCGCAGCAGTCGCTTGGCCAGGGCCATGCGCCATGTCAGCAGGTAGGCCATGGGCGCGATACCCACGGTGCGGTTGAAGCGGTCGAAGAAGGCCGAGCGCGAAAGCGCGGCTTCCCTGGCCAGGTGCGCGACGGTCCATGCGCGCGTCGGCTGTTCGTGCATGGCACGGATCGCCAGCGAAAGGCGCGCATCGGCGAGCCCGCGCACCAGCCCGGGTGACGCTAAGGTGCCGGCGGTGGAGCGCAGCGCTTCGATCAGCAGCACTTCGAGCAGACGCGCCAGCACCATCTCGCGCGCGGGCCGCTGTTCGCGCGATTCGTCACCCACCAGCTTCACCAGCATGGCCAGCCGGTGCTCGCCGCGCACGTGCACGAGCGTGGGCAGCAGCGAGACCAGCAAGGCGGCATCCGGCGAATCGAAGCTGCAGTGGCCGACCAGCATGCGCAGGTCGGTGGGGCCGTCCTGTTTGCCGATCCGGAATGTGCCGTCGCCCACGGCGGCGTGCGGCGTGGCCATGCCGGGCGAGGGCGGTTCGAGGCTAGACATCGCCACGCCCCAGGCCGCGGGCACCAACAGAAAGTCGCCGGCGTGCAGTTCGATCGGTGCCTGCCCGTCGACCTCGACGCGGCAGGCACCTTCGAGGATCACGCAGTAGAACGGCTGCCCCGAGTCCGTGCGGCGGATCTGCCAGGGACTGGCGCCAATCACCACTTTCGAGAACCGCGCGCCCGGCTGCAGCAGCGCGACTACCTCGGCGAGCGGATCGATCATAGCCGGACTCCTGCAAATGAAACATGGACTTTGAATGGTAGTGGGTACGGCGCTGGCGATCTATCGTGCTGTTCTCGCCATCCATCCACGCAAGGAGTCCCCATGAAGACCGTATTGATTACCGGCTGCTCGTCCGGCTTTGGCCTCGAGATCGCCCGCACCTTCCTCGATCGCGGCTGGCAGGTGATCGCGACCATGCGCACGCCACGCGAGGACGTGCTGCCCGTCTCCGACCGCCTGCGTGTCATCACCCTCGACGTCACCGATCCGCGGAGCATCCAGCAGGCGGTCGAGGCGGCGGGGCCGATCGATGTGCTGGTGAACAACGCGGGCTTCGGCGCCGCATCACCGGTCGAACTCACCCCGATGGCCACCGCCCGCGAGCTGTTCGAGACCAACACGTTCGGCACGCTGGCGTTGACCCAGGCGGTGCTGCCGCAGTTCCGCCAGCGCAAGGCCGGGGTGGTGGTGAACGTGACCTCGAGTGTGACCTTGAAGGCGCTTCCGCTGGTCGGCGTGTACAGCGCAAGCAAGGCGGCCGTGAATGCTTTTACCGAGTCGATGGCGATCGAGCTGGAACCCTTTGGCGTGCGCGTGCGCCTCGTGCTGCCGGGGCGCTCGCCGGAGACCCGCTTCGGTGACAACGCACGAGCCCACATGTATGGCATGGACAACGAAGCCTATGCCGAACTCGTGCAGAAGGTTGTGGCTGGCATGCGCGACGAGTCGGGCCCGCTCACGCATGCGGCCGACGTGGCCGAAGCGGTATGGCGAGCGGCCACCGACCCGTCGTCACCGATGCGCATTCCCGCCGGTGGGGATGCCATCGCATGGGCCGAGGCAGGCTCGGCGCGAAGCTGAGAGAACAGCGACGGAGCCGGCATCCGGAGAGCCGGCTCCGCCACGGTTTGGCACAGCTAACGGAGTGGAACAGCGCCCCAAAAAAGGACCGGAGCGGAGTAGCGCCCGTAAAGCCCGCAACGCAAGAAAACCCACGCCGAGCCTGGAAACGCAAACCGCGGGGACTGAAGTGTGACGGGATCAACTTCCTCCGTCTGGTTCCCCCACACTAATGACCGGTCGTTCGATCCAGGCCGTCGCGCAATGCATCGGCGAATGCTTTTGGTTGGTCGATCCATGCGTAATGTGCCGCCGCGTGCATGACATGCAGCTCGACCTTGCCCGCCTTGGCCAGCGTTGACCAGTTCTGCGCGCCCGGATCGACGTAGTCGCGGTCGCCCTGGATGACGGTGACGGGCACGGGATGCGCTGCCAGCGTCGGTCGAATGTCCATGTCCGCGGGAACACTGGCGCCGATGGCGGCGCCAACTTTGCCGTTGTAGTAAATGCCTGCGCCGGTCAGCTCGCGCCAGTGCCTGAGGTCCACGATGTTGGACGGCGCGAAGAACTGGATGCGTTGCCGCATCCTCGCCTGCTGCGGCGTATCCGCCGCCTTGTCCGCCGGCAACCCGGCCGCCGCCAAAGCCTGCTTGATCTCTGGTCGCGCCATCATGGCCATCTGCCGTGCATCGAGCGCCTTCTCGTAGACCGCCTCGCCTCCGGCGATCGACATGGCCGGCGGCAGCGCACCGGCCAACACCATGCGCTCGACATGGTCGGGGTGCGCCTGGTAGTAAGCCATCGCCAGCACGGTGCCGTAGGAGTGGCCGAACAAGGCCAGCTTGTCCTGTCCGAGCGCCACCCGCAGTGCCTCCAGATCGCCGACCAGCTGCGCGAGCGTCAGCTTGTCGACCTGGTCCGGCGCTACCGGCGAGAGCAGGCTGCCGCGCTGGTCGAACAGGATGAAGCGGTGGTCGGCCAGCTGTGGCCGCAGCGCGTCGATGATGTAGTTGAAGTCGTTACCCGGACCACCATGCAGGAACACCACCGGGGCGCCTTGTCCGACCTCGGTTACATACAGCTTCGCCGCCTTGTCGGACGTGGGCAGATACCAGACGTTTTGCTGCAACTGGTTGAAGACGTCCCGCGTATCGAGCAACGACGATTCGGTGGCCATGGCGCCGCCACTCGAGAAGAACAGGATCAGACAGGCGACGAGCAGGTGGAACACACGCATGGTCGAACTCCTCGTATCAAGGTTGCCAGTGGGCGCCAACACCCAGCCCCGTGTCATCTGTCTAAAGTCATCGAAACACGGGCGCAGCACGCGGTTTCACGAATGGTCGGAGGGCCACCGGTCGAGCAGGTGGAGCGGATGAAACAAAACTTCGCCATGCCGGCGGCGCTGACGTCATCTCCGTTCGTTTCGTCGCATGGATCCGACTTCTAATGGACCTCGCCACGCAAGCAGGAGGAAGTCCACGCCAGGCCGGGTTGCGATCCACCACGGGGATCAAAAGCGATCGTCATCGGCTTGCCGCTTCGGCGAACATGCAGTACGACCGGCTTGTCCAGGCTTTCAGCCATGGGATTGATGTCCGTGCCCGTCACGAGGACATCGCCATTGCGCAGGCCGGCTCGTTCCGCATTCGAGCCGTGCACCAGGCCGCCGATGGTCGATCCGGCGATAAGTCGAACCGGCGATGAGAAACCCAGATCGAAGATTCGAACATCTTCCTTCCGTGACTGCATGCACGAATCAAACGCGCCCTTCGCGGGAAAAATGACGTTGCCGCTCATCATGTCATTCCAGTCGTCGATCGCCCACGGTCCAACCCTCTTTGACAGAACGTCGAGCCACGTGTGGCGGTCCGACGGCTCGCCGGCGTTGATGCGCTTGCTCATCTCGTTCACCAGGGCGAGCACGGTGACCTTCGTTCCGTGCGTTCTCAGCTTGGCATCGAGGTCTGCCAGATACATCGTCCCGCGGTTGTACGGCAGCAGCCAAGCATTTCGCCCCGACCAAACCGTAGCCGCAAGCTTGCTATTGGGCAGCGACCTCTGCGCGTTCGTGTAATAACCTGCACTCTCGGCTTTGACGAGCTCCAGGTATTGGGCAGGGGTGTATAGGCCAGCGGCGTCAGGTACGGTGATCGCGAGGTAGTTGGCCGTTCCCTCCGTGTACCAGTCTCCATCGATATTCTCTTTCTCGAGATAGCGCGCGAGGCTATGCACCATTTCGTGGGCCACTATGTAGTGCAGAGCGTTTGTCCCCGGATCGGATCCCTGCGGTACGTACAGCAAGAACGACTGCTCGGCCGCGCGGCCACTGGCGTTCGCGCCACCGTCGTAAGAGCGGATCATGAAGCGATACGGCCGATCTCCACTGAGGTTGAATGCTTTGACCTCCGCAGCATGCGCGCGGGCCGTCCAGTCACCGGCCTGCTTCAGTTGCTCTTGCGCAACCCCGAGAGCATAGACTTCGAGCCCCGCATCCTTTGTTTGACCTGGAGCCCGGTACGTCATCACCGGTCCTGCCAGAAATAGAGTGTCGGTGAGTTTTTCTGCCGTGAAAATCCCTCTGTAATCACCCTCGCCGTAAGAAGAAACCGCGGTTTCGCCGGGCAAGAGGTGCCATCGCACATGCGTATCGAATGACCCTCCCGAGATGTCGGGCAAGACGAGAAAGCCAACATATCCCCCGGACACTCCACCGCCTGCCGCCTGCAGATCGAATTGCGGGCCGCGCTTCGTCACCATGTTGCGCGCCACGTGCATGCGATAGGAAACCTTTACCGCGCCCGAAGTCGGATGCGCCGTTGTCCACGTTTCATGGGATCCGGCATCGTTGTCACGTCGAACACGGCGCCCTAGCGCAAGCGGGCCACGGTCATCGGAGACGACCAGGTCGGTGACTACGTCGGTGCTGCGTTGCAGTCCTGGCTCCAGCGTGTCCAGTTCGAGGGTCAACGGCGCTTCGGAACCACGTGCAGGAATAAACGAATAGGTAACCGCCACTCCGTCTGCGATTCCGTTGGGCGCATGTGTTGGGGTCAAGGTCAGGTCAAGCGTTGCTGTTTTTGATGGAGGAGAGGAATTCGCGAACGTGCGCATCGCTGGAAGCAGGACGAGCCCCAGGGACACCATGGCAAGTTGAATGAAAGAGGATCGACGGACGTGATCAGACATGACGTGCTGCTCCGGGCGACCGACTCAGGCGGAACCACGCTCGTAGGCTTCATGGGTCGGGCGTTTGAAGGTCAGCCGCAAGGCTGACAGGAGGAAGTACAGCCCGCCGAATGCTGCGTAGGGGGCCAGTTGGGCAATGGTCGGGGCCTTTCCGAACGCCTGCATGGCCATGACCACGCCGGCCAATGCCGACTGCACGCCACTGATCATCATGAAAACTTGACCACCCGTCTTCCTGCGGCGGACGCCAACGAAGAGCTGGAGCAATCCCGATAAGAAGGCCCAGGCTGCAAAGGTAAACACGCCGCCTGCGTTCCCACCGATGCCGAGTGCAATGGCCAGCGCGGCTGTGGTTGCGATGCTGATCACCGCATTGAGCCGCTGCCCCGGGTTGGCAGCCAGGCCGCCCGAGCGCCTTGCATCCAGAACGTTCGCGACGGCATCCCACAGTGGATAGAGCAGGAGCAGCACGTCTGCGACAAGCGTCGGCAAGGCCAATCTGGAAAACAGCAGCACGAGCGCCACCCAAGCGAAGGCGACGACGGCGCGAAGGAAGTAGAACTGACGAAGGGAATTCATGGGAGGCATCCTGAGAAAGTCTGATTACCCTACTAGTAGGTAGGTATGTGGTCAAGCTATTTACATAATCAATGTATTTGCCAATGAATTCCTTGATGATCTACCTATCGAATGGTAGATTTTGCCTTATGACCACCCATCAAAAGTTGATCGATTCGGCCCGATACCTGATCCAGACACGCGGCTACAACGGCTTCAGCTACGCCGATGTCGCCGAAGAGGTCCAGGTGCGCAAGGCGAGCATTCATCACCATTTCCCGGCCAAGGCAGACCTGGCGCGGGCGGTTGTCGAAGAATCGCGGGCCGGCATCGTGCAGCAAATATCGCTACTCGCTGAAGGCGAGTTCGATCCGGTGGAGAGGCTGCGGTTTTATACGCAATACTGGGAAAAATGCATCGCCGACGCCACCGCGCCGTTTTGTGTCGCAGGCATGCTGGCCGCGGAATTGCCATCGTTGCCCCCCGAGCTGGCGGAAAGCGTCCGCACGCATTTTCGTGACTTGTCCAGATGGCTCGAGACGATCCTCACCAGGGGCGCACAATTGGGCGTGTTCCGGTTTCATGGCGCAGCCAGTGCGGAGGCCGAGGCGTTCATCTCTCTTGTTTACGGCGCGATGCTTACGGCTCGGGCTTACGGTGATGCGTCCAAATTTGCCGATGTCGCCCGTGGGGGCTTGCGGCGGCTTGTCGGTACGACATCGCTTGCAGCTGACTGAAGCCCTTGCTGCAACGACAAACGCGAAAAATGAGGGATCAGGTTCATTTTCCTTAGCCCCCATTGGGGCCTCTAATGCGCCAACCCTTCCTCCACGCCACTGAACGCCGACTTCCCGCCCGTGCGCTCGTCCGGCATGCCGGTGGCGAACCACACTACGCCGGTGCCGCGCTTGCGATCGACCCACACACCGGCCTGCAACCCGTACGCCGAGCCGGAATGGCCCACGCGCGCCACGCCGTCGCCGAACGGGTCGTCGCGACAGCCTTTCACCGGTGTGGCCAGCGTTTGCACGGCGAGTCCGTAGCGGCAGAAGAAGCCGAGGTCGGCGTCGCCGGTGTCTTGCTCGTAGGTCAGGCCGTTGCCGGATCGGTACTGCCATTGCGGGGTGATCATCGCCTGCACGGAGCTTCGCTTGAGCAGGCGCTTGCCGTCGATGCTGCCGTTGCCCAGCAGCAATCGGCCGATGCGGACCAGGCCATTGGCGGAAATACGCAAGCCGCCCTGCGGTGAGAACAGGGCGCCGTTTTCCCCGGCGCGCCATCGCGACAGGTCGCAGCTGCCGTCGCTTGCCGGCGTTACCGGGCAATCGGGTTTGCGGCCGTGGTTGTCGTCCTTCACCGGCTTGCCGCTGGCGTCGTACAGCACCGCGGCACGGGCAGCGGTCGCCGCATCGCAGCGGTCCCAGTTGAAGCAGCCATCGATGCCCAGTGGTTGCAATACCAGGCGCTCCATCAGCTTGTCGAAGCGCTCGCCGGTGGCGCGCTCCATGATCTGCGCCACCAGGGGAAAGTTGAGGTTGGTGTAATGGAAGTACGTTCCCGGCGCATGCGTGGTGTCCCACGCGCGCGGATTCTCGACGATGTCGCGCAGCTTTCCACCCAGTGGCGTCTGCCAGTAGCCGGCAGCGTCGGTGAGACTGGAGCGGTGCGAGAGCAGCAGGCGCAGGGTGATCGGTGTCTGCGGAAACGCCGGGTTGCGCAGGCGCCAGCCGAGCAGGGTGGATGCGTCCGTATCCAGATCCAGCTTGCCGGCCTCGACCAGTCGCATGACGCCAAGCGTGGTGACCAGCTTGGAGATCGAGGCGATGCGCACCGGATCGTCCGCGCTGATCTCGCGGCCCGCGGCCTTGTCGGCCAGGCCGTGGACACGCGTGGCGGTGATGCCATCGCGATCGAAGGCCACGCGCACCGTGGCGACGGGTTCACCCGCGCGCGCATCGGCGCAGAGAAGAAACAACAGGCAGACGATCCACCGCATGGCCATGACCCACTCCAGCTGACGGGACCGGGGCCCCTTCGTCGTTGACGCATTATTGCGGTATCGGGACCACCTCATCCCGTCCCGTTTTCCGGGTCACCTCAGAGCGCAATAGTCGACTCTACTTCTGTTCTTTTGCGACGGCCAATGCGACATCGACATCGCGCTTGGCTAATCCGTGGCGAAGAAAGGAAGTCTCATAGGCCAACGCCTGCGCAAGGCGGTTTTGGTCAGTGGACAGCTTGAACACCAAGCCACCCGATCGGCGTCATTTGCCCATCGCCGGACCTGATCCGGTGCCTGCGATAAGGACTAGACTGGCCTTGGTAAACGTTCCCGCCCCCAAGGGCGTGGAGGGTTTCGGCATGGTGATCTGGGCGTACGCAACAATCCTGGCATGGTCCATTGGCATGCCCGCATCGGTCATGCCCGTGGCGCCGATGCCGCGACCGGAACAGGTCATGGCGGTGCCGCCGGAGTTGCGTGCGCAACTGCAGCACCAGGTCATCGATGCCGGCGGTCCCGGAAGGTCGCGACTGGAATTGCTGGCAAACTTCCTGTTCCAGAAGTCGGGCCTGGGCATGCAGTATTCGGTCGATGCCACGTTGACTGTCGAACAGGCCTACCGCACACGCAAAGCCAACTGCCTGACTTTCACCCTGTTGACCGTTGCGCTGGCACGCGAGGCCGGCTTGCAGGCTTATGGGCAGGAGCTCGACGACATCGTGACCTGGCGTGTGGACGACGACATCGTCTACCGGTTCAACCACGTCAACGCGGGAATCACCATGGGTCGCTCGCGCTTCACGGTGGATGTGGCGCGGGATCTGGTGATGGCGCGCAACCCGCCCGAGCCGATTTCCGACCAGCATCTGCTGGCGCTCTACTACAACAACCGCGCCGCCGAGCTGCTTGTCGGTGCCTCGCCCGCGGCGGCCGCTCCGTACATGGCCATGGCGTTGCAACTGGACCCGCGCTATGCCGGCGCCTGGGCCAATGCCGGTGTGTTGCAACTGCGCCAGGGCGACCCGCGAGCGGCCGAACGCGATTACCTGAAGGCGTTGGCGCTCGATCCGAAAAGTGCGAGTGCGCTTGTCAACCTGGTCACGCTGTACCGGAACAACGGCGACGAAGCGCGCCGTGTCATCTATACGAGGCGTCTCGAGAAGATCCAGGTGAGGGACCCCTACTTCCAGTTCCTGCAGGCCGAGGACGATGAGAAGCGGGGCGATTACAAGGGAGCAGTGCAGCACTACCGGCGGGCCATCCGCCTCTATGACGGCGACTCGCGTTTCTATTTCGGGCTGGCCCACGCTTATCAGCAACTGGGTGAGGAGCGCGATGCACTACGAGCCATGGACCGTGCTGTCGCGCTCAGTCGCAGCAGTGGCAGGGACAGGAACTAGGGTAGGAAACAGCGGCGAGATAGCGGGGCAGGTTCACTTATCCGGACGTGGTTGATGAACCTGGTTCGTTTGGTTTTCGCGATGGGTGTCGAGGACATGTGGACAACCTGCTCGCAGGCTGCGCGAACCGATGGGTAGACGAGGTGGTTTTTCATCGCACGCGCGGGTGCGGTTATGCTGGGTCGATCCATGCCGAGGGTGAACACATGTCCGATCCAAGCACACTGCTATTCGATGCCAGGCCAGCCATGCATGCGGAGGCGTTCCACCGCAGCCGATGGAGGCGCCGTGCGCTGGTGCTGGCGACGCTGGCGGCGTTCAGCGGACTGGCCTGCGCCCAGCAAGTGAATCCTGACGAGACCGGCCATGAGCCCGTCAGCATGCGGGCGGCACTGCAGAACGCCAAGCCGGTAACCGCCAAACACGCCATGGTCGTCAGTGCACAGCACTTGGCCACCATGGTGGGCGTGAATATTCTCAAGCGCGGCGGCAACGCCGTGGACGCCGCCGTGGCGGTGGGTTTTGCGGAAGCCGTGGTGCATCCGTGCTGCGGCAATATCGGCGGCGGTGGGTTCATGACCGTGCACCTCAAGGATGGTCGCAACCTGTTCCTCGATTTCCGCGAAAAGGCGCCGTCGAAAGCGACGCCGAAAATGTTTCAGGATGCCGAAGGCAACGTTGTCGAGGGACGCAGTACCGACAGCTATCTCGGTGTAGGCGTACCCGGCACGGTGATGGGTTTCGATACCGCGTTGAAGGCCTATGGCACGATGTCGCTGCAACAGGTCATCGCGCCGGCCATCAAGCTGGCCCGCGACGGCTATGTGCTCGAGCAGGGTGACGTCGACAGCCTCGAATCGGGCAACAGCGATTTTGCCAAGCGTGCCAACGTGGCGGCGATCTTTCTCAATCACGGCAAGCCCTTCAAGGTCGGCGAACGGCTGGTGCAGAAGGACCTGGCGCATACGCTGGAGCTGATCGCGAAAGGCGGCACCAAGGCGTTCTACGAAGGACCGATCGCCCACGCCGTGGTCAAGGGCAGCGACGCCAACGGCGGCATCCTGTCGTTGCGCGACTTTGCCGATTACACCGCGCAGTGGGAAAAGCCGATCCAGTGCGAATACCACGGCTACACCGTGGTTTCCGCCCCGCCGCCGAGTTCGGGCGGCACCACGCTGTGCCTGATCCTGCAGATCGTCAAACCCTATCCCCTGGCCAAGTGGGGTTACGGTTCGGTCAACAGCGTGCACTATCTGGTCGAGGCCGAGCGCCGCGCCTTTGCCGACCGCAACACCTACCTGGGCGATCCGGCGTTCGTGCACAACCCCATCGACACGCTGCTCTCGGCCGAACACGCGGCCAAGCTTCGCGCGACCATTGCGTCGGACAAGGCCACGCCGTCATCGGAGATCCAGGGCAGCCTCGGCGCACCCGAAGGCCATCACACTACACACTACTCGGTGGTCGACAAGGACGGCAACGCCGTCGCCGTCACCTACACCGTCAACTTCCTGTTCGGCAACAAACAGATCGCCGGCGATACCGGTTTCTTCCTCAACGACGAAATGGACGATTTCACCGGCAAGCCGGGCGTGGCCAACGGAGCCGGCCTGGTCCAGGGCGTGATCAACCAGGTCGAACCGGGCAAGCGGCCCTTGAGTTCCATGACGCCAACCATCGTGCTGCGCGACGGCAAGCCGTTCATGCTCACGGGCAGTCCCGGCAGCGCCACCATCATCTCGTCGGTGTTGGGCAGCTTTCTCAACGTGGTCGATTTCGGCATGAACATGCAACAAGCCGTCAACGCGCCACGCCTGCACCAACAGTGGTATCCGGACATCGTCTACGCCGGCCAGGGCCTGCTCACGCCAGAGTCGCAAAAGACCCTGGAAGCGATGGGCTACACCTTCAAGCGGTTCGGCGGGGGCGCCGTCGAGGCGATCCTGCTCAATCCGAAAACCGGCCTGCTGGAAGGCGCCAATGATCCCCGTCGTCCAGCCGGTCTGGCGGCTGGCTATTGATGGGTCCTCACGGGTTACTGCGAGCTGGCTAACCGGACCGGGGTCAGGTTCACTTCCGGCACTCCGTGAATGAACCTGACTCCGTTTTCGCCATGGCAGCGGCAGCAGCCATGGCGTCAAGGCGATTCCGCTGGATCGCCTGCGCGAGGTCCTGCCGCACCGCGGGGACCGGTTGACGATAAGTGCGATCAGTCGTTTTTCATGCGTCGAGGTAGTCCATCTGTTCGAGATCGGCAATCAGTCCGGGACCGTCCGGATGCCAGCCGAGCTGCGCTCGTGTTTGCGCACTTGAGGCCGGAAGATCCAGACCGGCAAATGCCGCCAGCCATCCGAAATGTCCTGCCGCCTCCTCGGGTGGCAGGGCGACCACCGGCATCTTCAAGCCTCGACCAATGACTTCCGCGATGTCGCGGACGGCGACGCCTTCTTCAGCGACCGCGTGGTACCTCGCACCCGGTTGCTGCCTTTCCAGCGCCAGCCGATAGAGGCGTGCAACGTCCAGCACGTGCGCTGCCGGCCAGCGGTTGAGGCCATCGCCCACATAGGCGGATACGCCCTTCTCGCGAGCGATGGCAATCGCCAGGGTGATGAGGCCCTGCCTGACGGTGTTGTGGACCTGGGGAAGGCGCACCACCGAAACATTGACCCCAGCGGCCGATGCAGCCGCTCCCGCCAGTTCCGACGCGACGCGTGGATTCGGGTGACGGGTGTTGAACACGTCCTCGGTGCCGGGTTGGCCCGGTACCGCGTTGCCCATGCCGGGCCCGGACGTGATGAGCAGTGGTCGGTCGGATCCGGCGAGCACGGCGCCGAGCGCCCCGATGACACGTCCGTCCTTCTCGCAATTGGCCACGAAGTTCGAGAAGTCGTGGTCGAAGGCGCAGTGGATCACGCCATCCGATGTGGCTGCCCCGCTGCGCAGACTCTCCAGGTCCTCGAGGTCTCCCCGGTGCGCCTCGGCGCCGGCGGCGATGAGGGCGCGGGCTCCCGCGTCCGACCGCGTCAGCCCGAGCACCTGATGGCCCGCATTGATGAGTTCGGGAACGAGGGCCGAGCCGATGAAGCCGGTCGCGCCGGTGACAAATACGCGCATGGGAAAGTCTCCTGATGTTGTCCGGAGACCAAGATCGACCCATCTTTCATCCTGTTAAAGTAGTGACATTATCGTGGTATATCGACCAACAGGATCAGCATGCCCGTCGAGACCGGCAACCGGCTTGGAACCTATCTGAAGGATCGCCGCGCCCGGCTCGATCCTGCCGCCCTCGGTTTCCCGGTGGTGCGCAGGCGGACGTCGGGGTTGCGCCGGGAGGAAGTCGCCCAGCGCGCCCACATCAGCCCGACCTGGTACACATGGCTGGAGCAGGGGCGCGGCGGCGCGCCCTCGGCGGATGTGTTGAACCGGATCGCCGGCGCGCTGATGCTGACCGACATCGAGCGCGAACATCTTTTTCTGCTCGGACTCGGGCGGCCACCTGAAGTGCGCTACAAGGCCGCGGAAAGTGTCACGCCCCGCTTGCAGCGCCTGCTCGATGCGCTCGAGGTCAGCCCCGCACTCATCAAGACCGCCACCTGGGATGTCGTCGCATGGAATCGTGCCGCCACGGTGGTGCTGACGGATTACGGCCTGCTGCCTTCGGGCCAGCGCAACATCCTCCGGCTCATGTTCGGCGATCCCCGCGTCCGTGCGGCGCAACACGATTGGGGAAGCGTGGCCCGCTTCGTGGTCGGAACATTCAGGGCGGATGCGGCGCGCGCCGGTGCCGTTTCCGAAGTCAGCGAACTCGTGGAGGAGCTCTGCAAGCTCAGCCCGGAGTTCGAGGCGTTGTGGCGCGAAAATGACGTTGGCGTTCATGGCGGAGGCGTCAAGCACCTGCGCCATCCGATCCTGGGTTCGGTCGCGCTGGAATATTCCACGTTCGCCGTCGATGGCCGGCCTGACCTGAGCATGATCGTCTACAACCCCGCGACGGATGAGGATGCGCAAAATATCCGATCGCTGATTGCTGCGCGGGCGGTGTAGTGGGGACCGGGGTCGGCCGAACGGCCCTTACTTGGGCCACACGCTTGGACCACACGACTCCCTGCCGTTCGCGCTGAGCGTAGCCTGCGCAGCGGGCGGAGTCGAAGCGCTGCCAAGCAGTGCACAACCCATCGCTGTCGCTCGACTTGCAACCAGCAGGTCCCTCTACTTGCGCAACACAACGGAGTGCGCGCCTTCGCCGTGCGTTCTATCGGAGTGGGTGGAGCGCATTTCTCCCCATGCATGGATGAGATCACTTCACCAGGCGTGAGCCCGCGAGTCAGGTGATGTAAATCTTCCGGCGGCCTGGCGGTGCTAGGTTGGCTGGACCCCAAGCCGGTGGTTGCGTCTGCGCCTGGTACGCGTCCCGGTTTCCTACCCCGAGGAGAAGGTGATGATCAGCTCGACTATGCGAAAAGTGTCCGTTCCGCTGTTTTTTGCGGCGGTGACGCTGGGTGGCTGCACGCACTACGTGAAGCAGACGGACTTCGATTCGGCGATTGCCGAGTTGCGCGCCAACGACCAGAAACAGCAACAGCAGCTGGATTCGCTGACCCAGGAAATGCAGCAGCGATTCGCCAAATACGATGCACAGATCGCCGAAATGGGTGGCCGCGTTCGAGTCGATACCGCCGCGCACTTTGCCTTCAACGACACCGCCGTGCGGGACGAGGACAAGCCCTTGCTGGACGATTTCGCCAAGGTCATCAGCAGCCATTACCCCGGCGCCATGATCACCGTCGAAGGTTTCGCCGACCCCGCCGGTTCCACGGGTTACAACCGTCGCCTCGGCGCCAAGCGCGCCGCGGCGGTGCGCGATTACCTGGTCGGTACCGGTGGCTTGTCCGCCGACCGGCTGCGCGCCGTGAGTTACGGTGAGGACACCAACCGCCAGGTCGATCGCGGCCAGTCGCGCGACGCGGGCGCGCCCAACCGTCGGGTTACGCTGGTGGTCGATTTTGCTGGCAGCGCGGGAGCGGCGGGAGCGGGTGAGCCGGCCAGCGCCGGTTGACCACCGAGGTCATGCGATCGACTTTGGACGTCCAAAAGTCCATCGGCACGTCGCGCAATATCTGAGTCCTGCCGCGACATGCGAAGCCCGTGCAGTTGTCGCTATCGCCGAGGGTGCGTAGCGGCAGCGCTGCATGGTTTGTACAAAGCCAGAGCAGAGATGCGGTGCCAGGGCCGAATTTTATTCGGCCACGATCTGTCGGCGTTACCCGGCAGCCTCGCTCGCTGCGACCGCCAGTCCGGACACCACGCCCAGCGAGGGGTCGCCCTGCACCAGCGGAATGTCGGGAAAGCAGGCCTGCACGCGGGCCTTGATCTGCGGTGAGCGCGAGGTGCCGCCGGTGAGGAACACGCTGGCCGGCAGCTCGGCCAGATCGCCGCGCACCGTGGCCAGCGTGCGTTCGAGCTGGGCGAGAAAAGTGTCGATGGCGGCGTCGAGGTCGGCACTGCTGGCCTCGACGGCCAGTCCATGCTCGATGAAGTCCAGCTCGGCACGATGGTGCGCAGCGGTGCTCAGGGTGATCTTGGTGCGCTCGGCCAACTGATTGAGGCGGGTGGTGGCGCCGAGTTCCTGCAGGGCGCGCAGGCGCGTGCCGTAAGGCTCGTCCACCAGGCGATAGTCCTGCTTGCGGAACTCGCGTTGCTTGGGCAGGTTGTGCACGCTGGCCGCTTCGACGAACTGGTGTTGCGGCACGCGGATGCTGTCCTTGCCCAGCAGCGGCATGAAGCTGTGCAGGCTGATGCTCACGTCCAGATCGGTGCCGCCCTTGGGCAGGCCCCAGCTTCGCGCGATGTTCGGCGCCGCGCCGCCGCCGAGTTCGGCATGCGCCACGTCGGTGGTGCCGCCGCCGATGTCGACGATGAGTGCGTGCTGCCGTGCCTCGAGACTCTTGTGGTAATGCATGGCGGCAGCGGCCGGCTCTTCCAGGAAACTCACCTGATCGAAACCGGCCACGCCCGCTGCCTCGCGCAGGATGTCGATGGCCTGTTCCGATCCCTGCGCGCCCATCGAGCTGCGGAATTCCACCGGCCGGCCGATCACCGCGCCGCGCACCGGCACGCCGAACTGCCGGCTGGCGCAGAGCCTGATGTGCTCGAGGATGTGCGTGGCGATATGCACGATCACCTTGCGCACCTGCGGGTCCAGCCGATAGCCGAACATCGACTTCGGCGACTCGATCAGGTTGCCGCCGCCGCTGTCGAGGTAGCCTTCCACCGCCTCTTCGCCGAACAGCGCGTGCTGGAAGCTGGCGACCGAGGCCGTGGCCTCGCGGGTCTGCTGTTCCATCCATTGCCGACGCACCACGCGCAATGCTTCGCGTCGCAACTCGCTTTCGCTGCGTGCCACCGGCGTCTGACCGCGCGCGGCGGCCGCTGTCGCCATCTCGCGCTGGCGGGCGCGGGCCAGGCGCAGCTCGGTCTCCAACTGCGCTTCGAGCTCGGTCGTCAGCTGGAAGTCTGCCGGGTCGGGCACCAGTTCCGGGAAAAACACCGCGGTGCGGAACTGCTCGGTGGCGCCGAAACGCACCAGCTGCAGTTCGCCGTCGATGATGGCGGCGGCAGCCGAATAACTGGTGCCGAAGTCGATACCGATATGCATGGAAGTCACGCAGCCGTGGGGTCGCAACCGAACAGTATGACCACTAAAAGGCGTCGACCCAATCAAGGGCGAAACGAGAGGCCCTGTTCTCAACCCGGCGTAGTCCGGGAAAACGGTGTGATGGCACCGGTAGCTGATGCTCCTGGAGGCAGGCGTCAAGCCGGCCAGGCTGCGGTTCTCGGCGCGTCGGACACGCACGTCATGGCAGCGTGTTCGATATGCCGCGCGACACGCCGGTTGCCCGATGCTCAGCCACTGCAGTTTTTGGTGCGCACCGACCAGGTGATGTTCTGGATTTTCCAGCGTCCGCCATCGCGCACGAGCTCGAAGTGTTCGAACCCGCAATGCTGCAGCTTGCCGTCGGTCGCGAATGTATAGCGGCCGCGCACCGTGGCCATCGCGTCATCGATTTCGATACGCGGATCCAGCATGCGTTCTTCGTACCGCTCGGGACCGGGGACTGCGTGCGCATAGGCTTTCAGGTCGAAGCTGCGTACCGTCACGCTGCCGTCGGCCTGCTCCATCAGCACGGTTGCCGTGCCGGTGGGCCGCAACTGGGCAAGCACGGCGGCTTCGTTCCGTGCGGACACACCCGCAAGGGCGGCGTTGACGATGGCCATCGCCGCTGCCCGGTCGGCGCCGGGCGATGGCTGGACCGCGGCGACCCGGGTGGCGACGGCCAGGGAAAGGGCGAGCAGGATGGGCATCGGTTGATTTCCGTCACGAGGGAGGATCAGGTTCGCACGTCAGCTGGGCGGGGCGAAGCAGGGTTCCGATAGATCGGCAGCTGGGCCCGTCCGTTCGTTGCCTGCTGCCCGAGCTCGCGGACAAAGGTTCAGGATTGAAGACTACATGACGTCCGGCGCGGATTTGAGTTGGCCTTGCAGTTGTTGCGCGCATGGCTTCGCCTCATCGCGACAAGTCCCCAGCATGTACAGTTTGTTCGCGCTGGCGCAGACAACCAATGAGGTGATGCATGTCGCTGCATGACGGGATCGTGGAATTGCTTTTCATCATCGTGCCGGCGCTGGTCATGGGCTGGCTGCATCGCACGCCTGCAGCGAGGCGCGATAACTGATGTACGCCGCACATTTCGCGGCTGGGCTCGCGCTGAAAGGCCGCGCGCCGCGTGTGCCGATGATGGCCGTCCTGATCGGCGCCTTCGTGCTCGATATCCTCTGGATCGCGTTCGATGTACTGGACGTGGATCGCCTGCCGTTGAACGACTGGTCGCATTCGCTGCTGATGGCGATGGTATGGTCGAGCGTCTTCGCGGTGTTTTTCCGGAGGCTCGGTTCCCGTGCATGCGCCGTGGTCTGGCTGGCCGTGTTCTCGCATTTCATCCTCGACCTGCTCGTGCAGGGAGCGACGCTCTACCCGGGTGCGTCCGACCGGTTCACCCTAGCGCCGCTGGTCGTCGAACATGCGCGGATCTTCCAGTTCGGCCTCTGCGTCGTGCTGCTTGGCGTGTATCTCTACGACGCCCGTCGCGCCTCGGTGCCGGCGTGGAGGGCGCTGCTGGTGTCGGCGGTCGTGCTTGCGTTGAACCTGCGTTGAGACGTCGGGGCTGTGCAGGCCGGCCGTTTCTGCGGCTGATCGGTCAGGGCTGCTTCTGAAACACCCCGAAGCGAAAGATTAAGTAGCCGGTTCTTGACCCATGGCTGGCAAACGAACCCGGCCCTTTAGAGCCACCGAGCACACTTGATGGCACAGGAGGGGCTTTGCCCCGGTTTGTTGTGATGAATCAATCGAGCGGCCCCGCCCGTCGCGACCATGCGCCGAGCAGCCAGCTCATGCCGAGGCAGCCAGCCAGGGCCAGCAGCCATTGCGTGGCGGCGGGTGCGGGCAGCAGTGCCTTGAACGACGGCCACCATGCGCTTCCGTAGATGATCGTCACTGTCGCGGCGGCCAGCAAAAGCACGCTTGCGAGGACGGTCGTCAGCATGCCTTCGAGCGCCATCGAGGATGCCTGTTCATGGGCCGGCATCCCGGCCATGGCGCTTACCTGTTGCGCGAAGTCCGCGGGCAGGCCATCCGGCGGCGCTGTCCGCAGGGTGCGGGCGAGCAGTCGATAACGATGCGAACGGGCGTCGTCGCCGGCCGGGTCCAGATGCAGGCGTTCACGCCGCAGGGCGTTCTCCTGCGCCAGCCACTCGCGCTCCTGGGCGGGATCGTCGAACTGGGGGATGTCGTCGGTTTCGTGGTTCATGCTGCAACTCCTGTCCGCGTTTCCAGTGCACCACGCAGGCGCAGCCGCGAGCGGAACAAGTGGCTCTTGATGGTACCGCTGGCCAGGCCGGTGATGCGGGCGATGTCCGGGATGGTCGTTTCTTCGAGGTAATACAGGGTGAGGATCGTGCGCTGCAAAGGTGGCAGCGCCTCGATCGCCTGGTGCAGGTGGCGCATGGTTTCCTCGTCGGCACAGGCGGTTTCGAGGTCGAAGCCGTCGCCGATGTTTTCCAGCAACGAGCCGTCGCCGTCGTCGGTGTTGTCCAGCAACGGGATGCGCTTGCGTTGAAGATGGCGCAGCGCGATGGTCCATGCCACGCGTCCGATCCACGATTTCAGCGCACTCTCGCCGCGATATTGGTGCAGGCTCTGATGCACGCGCAGAAACGTGTCCTGGCACAGCTCGCGTGCGTCCTCGGGGTTGCGCACCATGCGCTGGACGATGTGCCAGCACAGGCCCTGGTATTCGCGCACGAGACGCTCGAACGCGCCCGGCCGGTTGGCCAGCACGGCATGGACCAGCTCGCGGTCGGCTTGGTGGATGTCATCCATGCGGCTAGGGATACGCTCAGCGAGCCGATGGTTGCAAGTATGCCGGTGCAACCGCGGCGGGCTTGTCCGTATCTCTGGGTTTCGAACGGCCGCCATTCGTGGCCATCCACCCAAGGAGTATCCCCATGAATTTCGGCGATCTGATTCCGATCGTACTTTTCATCTGCATTGCCTACGCCATCAAGGTCGTGGTCGACGCCCGCGTGCGCGGTCGCATGGTTGGCGCCGGCGGCTCGGAGGAGCTGGTCAACTCGATCATGCGCGATGAGGAGCAGCGTCGTCGGCACTCCTCGCTGCGCTGGGGCATCGTGCTGTTGTCGGTTGGCCTCGGCTTCGGGTTGATCCAGTGGTTTGGCTGGCAGGAGGTCACCCCGGGCATGATCGCGGTGCTGGCCGGCGCCACCGGCCTGGGCAACCTGGTGTTCTTCGCCGTCGCGCGGCGACTGGGCTGACCGGATGTGCAGCTTCGTCGGGCCGGAAACGACCTGCCGGAGCCGCATCGGCCGGCACCCGATCGGCGCCAGATCCGGCACAAAAAGCGGGTGATCTGGGCACCAATGATGTGCCGCACGTGATCGGCGACGCGGAAAATTGACGGTAAAGGGCTTTATTCTGGCCCGCACGTCATTGCAGGAGATTCACCATGAAATCAAGGAACCCCGTCATCCTCACGCTGGCTTTCTTCATGTGCTGCGGGCCGCTGTCGGTATATGCCGCGATGTCCGGTCCCGCTGGCCAACCGGCATCCTTCGATGGAGCGGCAGCAAGCGATGACGGCTCCGGCAGCGCCGGTGTCGAGGGGCTTTCCCAGGCCTACCTTTCTTGTCAGAAATCGGCCGGTGAGAAACTCCTGGCCAGCGACGCATGCATGACAAGCGAGCTGAAATATCAGGATGCGCGGTTGAACAAGACCTACAAGGCCTTGCTTGGCGTGCTCAAGCCTGAGTCGAAGAAGGCGTTGGTCGAGGCGGAGCGAAGCTGGCTGCAGTCGCAATCCAAGGATGAAAATTTCGAGTCGACCCTGTATGGCGACACGCAGGTCGAGAACGCGCAGCAACTGGAAAACAAGTTGTTTCGATTGTGCGCCAGGGCCAACGCCCTGGATAAATATCTTGCGCTGGCGCAGTTGTAAAAATCTCACCCTGAGAGGAGAAATTTCATGACGGACCATATCGATACCCGGAACCTGGACTCGGTCGCGGGAGCGGTCTATTTCGTGGTGGGAAGAGGCACCGAAGGCGGTGCCTCGGACTCCTACCGACTGTCGGTCGCAGGCGTCAGGAATTCCGATTGGGGCGATGTGAGTGCCGTCGCGTCCAACAGCGGCTACAGCATCGGAACCATTCAGGTCGATCTGGGGCAGCAGGGCTTGCGCGCGCTTGGCGCGGCGAGCGACAGGCCGCTGAAAGCCGGGGAAAAGACCTACGTCGACGCCATCATCGAGCAGAGTTCGACCTATGCGCAGGCGAACGGGCTGAAATTCACCAACGATCTCGATGGATTGCGCAAGGACCTGCTATCGCACGGAGACGGCCAGGGCAAGCACCCGTCGATACATTTCATCGACGCGAACACGCGCGACAGCATCAACAAATGGGCCGCGTCGAGCGAAGGCGAGCAGTGGATTCACCAGAATGTCGATTACCCGCAGATCAAGAGCATCACAAAAGATGCCGTGGCCATGGTCGACGCGTACGGCAAGAACATTCCCGAAGACCGTCGGTTCGAGACCATTTGCATCCTCGCCAAAACGGAAAACCAGATTCCCGGGAAGATGGCGGGCTTTGAAAAAGTTCTGAAGGATGGCGGAAATTACGACGACGTAGTGCAGCATGCAGACAAAGTGCGTGCGGCCATCAAATTCTATGATGGCCCCAAGGCCGCCGCCATTGCCGAGACATACGAAACCCAGTACGGCTCACCGGGCAAGAAGGACGCCCTGGACAGGGCTCACGTCAAGGTGAGCAGTTCAACCTACGATCCTTCTGCCGAAAAGAGTGACCCCGACATCCAGGTGGCCTTGAAAGCCATCGGTCAATCCGATCATGTGCGTGCCCACCACCGGGCCGGCGGCGTCCTTCGGTCAGGTGAAAGCGGCCAGGCCGTCAGTGCCCTGCAAACCGATCTGGCCGCGCTCGGTTACACCGATGGCAAGGGCCACCCGCTGGAACCCGATGGGCATTTCGGACCGGCCACCAAGACCGCCCTGGAAGCGTTTCAGCGTGATCATCATCTCGCCGCGGACGGTGTCGCCGGCGCCAGGACGCTCGATGCCATCCATCGCCAGACCCAGGCCGTGAAAACCCCGGGTCTGGAGCATGCGTCAAATCCCGACCATGCGTTGTACATGCAAGCGCAAAAGGCGGTGCACGACCTCGATGCGCGGCAGGGACGTACGTCCGATCAACACAGCAACAATCTCGCCGCGGCACTGACCGTGGCGGCGAGGCGCGATGGCCTGGACCGTATCGACCAGGTTGCGCTCAATGACGACGGATCCCGCGCCTTTGCCGTGCAGAACGGTGTTCCCAGGCAATTTGCCCACGTACAGACGGCCGAAGCGGTGAACACGTCGATGGCACAAAGCACCCAGGCCCTGGACACGCTGCACAAGAAACCCGATCCCGCGCAAACACAGAGCCCCGCGCCACAGCAGGCACCGTCGGCAATGAACCTGTAGTTTTTGCGGCTGCACGGACGCCAGGGATCGGCAGCGAAAGGTCGGGGAAGCGATTCGATGCGGCTTTCCCCGGCCTATACTGATCGTTGCCGGATGGCGGTCGCGCCGAGTGCCAGTTCCGGTCGCTGTCGTGTTCCGATCGGGAGACCTGCCATGAAATCCTCCCCCCTGTTTCGCCTGTTGTGCATCGCCTGCCTGGCGCTGGCTTCGATCGTGGCGCGAGCGGCGACGCCGCCCGACAACGTCACCGTCCGCTACAACGATCCCCGGCACTTCACCGAGGCGAGGCGCAGCGTCGGGGTGCACCGGGCCGATGCCGATGCGTATCTGAAGCCACTCAAGGCCTACATCGCCCAGCGCGCCGCGCGCGTGCTGGCGCCCGGCCAGCGGCTGGACATCGAAGTGACCGATGTGGACCGTGCAGGCGAATACGAGCCCTGGCGCGGCCCGGACTTCGACGACGTGCGCATCATCAAGGACGTGTATCCGCCACGGATCGATCTGCACTTCATGCTGTACGGTGCCGACGGCAAGGTGCTGCGCGAAGGCAGCCGCAAATTGCGCAACGCGGCCTTTCTCGGCCAAGGGCTGGCCACCGACCAGGATTCCTTGCGTTATGAGAAATCCCTGATCGACCTGTGGCTGCGAAAGGGAGCGGCGAAGCTCTGAGGCGCTTCAGCCAAAGGCGGGAGCAAGCAAGCCGGACTGATTGATGCTCGCCCCGCACGGCGAGCAACATGGGGCCACGTGGTTGCCTGTTTCATTTCAGGCCGGTGGTACATTGCCACGCTTTTCCCCTGTTGCCACCGCGGAGCGAACACGCCATGAACAGCCACGCACCTTATCCGATCGGTACGCCCGGACAGCCCTGGGGCGAAGCTGAGCTGTCGGCCTGGCAATCGCGCCAGGCCCGTCAGCGCAGCTACGAAACGGACGTGTTGAGCGTGATCGATACCTTCCGCTCGCGCTTCGATGTGGCGTCCTACGGCAACCTCGATTACCCGCCCGACAGCTATCCGCTGTTCGCGATCAAAAGCCGCGACTGGCGCGACGATCTCCCCGTCATGCTGGTGACCGGCGGCGTGCATGGGTATGAGACCAGTGGCGTGCACGGGGCCTTGCAGTTCGTCGATCGGCACGCGGCAGGTTATGCCGGTCGGGTGAACCTGGTCATCGCACCATGCGTGAGCCCATGGGCCTACGAGCGCATCCACCGCTGGAACCGGGATGCACTCGATCCGAACCGTTCGTTCCGCGAGCACAGCCCGGCGCAGGAATCGGCGGCGCTGATGCGTCTGGTCGCGCCTTTTCGCGAGCGCGTGCGGATGCATATCGACCTGCATGAAACCACCGATACCGACGAATCGGAGTTTCGCCCCGCACTGGCCGCGCGCGATGGCCTGGCCTATGTGCCCGGTGAAATCCCCGACGGCTTTTATCTGGTGGACGACAGTGAACATCCGCAACCGGCGTTTCAGCAGGCGGTGATCGAGGCGGTGGCGAAAGTCACCCATATCGCACCGGCCGACAGTCGCGGCGAGATCATCGGTTCGCCGATGGTCGCCGCTGGCGTCATCGAGTACTCGCTGCGGAAGCTCGGCCTCTGCGCAGGCATCACCGATGCCACCTACAAGACCACCACCGAGGTCTATCCCGACAGCCCCCGGGCCACCGCCGAGCAATGCAATGCCGCGCAGGTCGCGGCGGTGTGCGCGGCGATCGACTTCACGCTGGCGCAGAAGGTCTAGTTGCGCACGGGTTTTCCTGGTGGGTTTTCCACGGAGTCTGGATCATGAAAAAACTGCTGCTACCGCTCGTGTTTGGGTTTGTCCTGACCGGCTGTCATTTCATGGATACGATGACCGATGGACTGCGGCATACGGCCGAAGTGGCCGATGACCTGAAGGCATCGGTCGGCAGCAAGCCGTTCGTGGGATTCAACTGGAACAACGGTACGCTGACCCAGGTGACAGTGCAGTTTCAGGGCGTCCCGGCCGGCAAAACTACCGACGAGATCGCTGCGCTGTCACGCCACTCGATTCAGGCGCATTTCAAGGAACAGCCGCGGCACATCATCATCAGCTTCAGTCTGCCGGGGCAGGGTTAGGACGCAACACACATGGCGTGGCGCCGGAGAAAACCCATGTGTTCGCGGAACATGTATCAGGACTTCCATGTCGCTCAAATCCGATTTCGAACTGACGGCCCGCTACAACCAGTGGATGAACATGCGGCTCTATGCGGCGGCGGCGGATCTGGACGAGGCAGAGTTGCGTGCGGATCGCGGCGCGTTCTTCGGCTCGATCCTGGCGACGCTGGATCACATCCTGGTCGCCGATACGCACTGGATGAAGCGTTTCGCCGCCGCCTTGCCCGGACTGGCTTCGCTTGACTATGTGCGGGGCGTGCCGCTGCCCGAGCTGGTTCGCGGCATCACGTTTCCTGACTTCGCCAAGTTGCGCAACGACCGCATGGCAATGGATGCGGCGATCATTGCGTTCACCGATGAAGCCACCGACACGATATACGCCAGGCCCTTGCACTACGTGAACAGCGCAGGAGCGTCGTACACCAAGTCGGGCGCACTGGTATTGCGCCACGTCTTCAACCACCAGACCCATCACCGCGGGCAGGTGACCACCTTGTTCAGTCAGCTAGGCATCGATGTCGGGGCGACCGACTTGTCCGATCTGATTCCGGAATGCGCGGGTTGAACTGACCGGGCGGACTGCACGGCACCCAGGACCACTTCCTAGGTCAAAACGACCCTGGCGGCGCCTTCTCGCCCCACCATCCATCGGCCGGGCGCGTGCCGCTGCGCAAGGCGCGGATCGCGTGCAGCTGGCGCAGCGCGACATGACGGGTGATCGCCAGCAACCAGCCGAGCGGTGCCTTGACCGCATCGAGCGCGGCTGACTGGCCGGGGTTCGCCGGTGACCGGTGCAGATATTTTCGGAGTGCGCGGTTGGTCTGGTGTATCCGCGCCATTTTCTTCGTGTGGCTGGTGTAGAACGTGACGCCGAGCGAGACCGATACGCCGTCGCCGGGCGTGGCCCATCCGTCGTCCGATCGGGTCATGTGCGGCGAGGTGGTGGGGAAGTACACACCATCACCCGGACCGCTGTCGAACTCGTGGCCACTGCTGCGCCCGGCTTCGGTCATGCGCACCTTTTTCAACGAATGGTTGACGATGAAGTCCTCCACTGCGTCGGCGGGTACCGCGCCGCGATCGGTCGCGTCCCATACGGTAAGCACCTTGCGTCCATGCAGCTGCAGCCAGAAATTGTTCTCGCGGTCGATGTGGAACGGCGTGACCGAGGGCGGCGCGGAGATGAAACAGAAGCCGGTGAGATTGAAGATGCCGGGCTGCTCGCGTTCGATCACCGTGCGCACGGTGTCGAGTATCTCGTCGAGCAGCGCGCGATAGCGGGGAACCTTCTCGATGTTGTACAGCGCAATCCATGAACCGGGCTCTTCGATGCGCTCGAATACCTGCTGGATATCGCGCCCTTCCGGGTGGCGGTCGACGTGATGGAAGGCCGAATCCTGGGCGATTCCCGGATGCACGAAACGGCACTGGCCACCGGGCATCAAGTCACTCGCAAGCTTCGCCAGTTCGGACAGCTGCAACAGCGGGTGCTGGTGAAAATCGTGTTGCAGCCGATGGATGCGGAACGTGGAGAAGCCGGCCGGATCCACCGGCTGGACACGATGCGTCGCACTGGATCGGCCTGCGCCATCACGCTGCTTGCTCATGGTTGTTTCCCCGGCACGGGCGGGTTGCGTCCGTGATGGCGGCATCATGGTCCACGACGCGGTACGACATCAACTGTGGGCCGGCCGGCGACCCTGGCCTGCCGGGGCTTGCCGCTGGCCGCGCAAACGCGCAGCCTTTGGCGAAAGTTGTGCCGGCATGACGGGGTTTCCCTCGCGCGCATGCGGCGAACGGCATGCATGCGGGGACACATCACGAGGGGATCTCGATGAAGCGGGCGCATCTGGGGTGGCTGGTCCGGAGCGAATGGTTCCTGGGCGTGAGTGTCGCGACCAGCGTGGCGTTCCTGCTGTTCAGGACACCGCTGTTGGCCGACCTGCACAGCGGAGCCAAGCTGGCCGTGGTCTTTGCCTGGCTGTTCGTGGTGATCCTGGGTTCGGCGCTGGCGGTGGTACGCCATGCCGAACGGCTGGCCGAGCGGCTGGGCGAACCTTACGGCACGCTGATCCTCACCCTGTCCATTACCTCGATCGAAGTGGTCAGCGTGAGCGCGGTGATGCTGCATGGCGCCAACAATCCCACGCTGGCGCGCGACACGCTGTTCGCGGTGACCATGATCATCCTCAACGGCATGGTCGGGCTGTCGCTGCTGATGGGCGGTTGGCGACATCGTGAGCAGCACTACAACCTGCAGGGTGCCAACGCGTATCTGGGCGTGATCATTCCGCTGGGCATATTCGCGCTGGTGCTGCCGAATTTCACCGCGTCGACCGGCGGGCCCACGATGGCCATGAGCCAGGAGATGTTCCTGGCCCTCGTGTCGGTCGTGCTGTATGTCGCGTTTCTGGTCCTGCAGACCCGGCGGCATCGCGATTATTTCAGCAGTGCGGGGGCCGGCGTCGAGCCGGCGATCGAGACCCGTCGGTCCACGCCCGTACCGGCAACGGCGCAGCACTCGAGCGTGCTGCGGCACGCCGGCCTGCTCGGTGCGTACATGATTCCGGTGGTCTTTCTGGCCGAGAAGCTGGCGCCGCCGGTCGACTACATCGTGGAAACCAGCCACGCGCCGCTGGCCCTGGCCGGATTGACCATGGCCGTACTGGTCGCCACGCCCGAAGCGATCAGCGCCGTGCGTGCGGCGGGCGCCAATCAACTGCAGCGCTCGGTGAATATTTTCCTCGGCTCGGTGCTGTCGACCATCGGCCTCACCATTCCGGCGGTGCTGGTGATCGGCCGGGTGACCCATCACCCGATCACACTGGGCCTGCAGCACACCGACCTGCTGTTGTTCCTGCTCACCCTGACGTTGTGCCTGGTCACGTTTTCCAGCGGCCGCACCAACGTGCTGCAGGGTGGCGTGCATCTGGTGCTGTTCGTGGCGTATCTGTTTTTCATGTTCCAGCCGTGAGCGCCCGCAAGGCGCTGCCGACTCCGCCACGCACGAACTAGAATGGCGTGGATCGGAGACCCTTGTTGATGATGCCCAGAGACGCCACGCCCGCTGATTTTCCCGCCATCCTCGTCCTCAACGAGACATTCGTGTCCGTGCTCAGTCCGCTCGACGGCGAGCGTCTTGCGCGGCTGCACGCGCAGGCGGCCCTGCATCGCGTGATCGAACACGATGGCCGGGTCGAAGCGTTTCTGCTCGCCTTGCGCGAGGGTGCGGATTACGACAGTCCGAACTATTTATGGTTTGCGCAGTGCCATGCGCGTTTCCTGTATGTGGATCGCATCGTGGTTGCCGGCAGCACGCAGGCACGCGGTGCCGGCAGGCGGCTTTACCGCGACCTCCATGCGCTGGCGCTGAAAGACGACGTGCCGTTGATCACCTGCGAGTTCGACGTGGAGCCGCCCAACCCGGCGTCCGAACGCTTTCACGCCGCGCTGGGGTTTCGCGAAGTCGGTCGGCAGCCACTCGATGGCGGCCGCAAGACCGTTTCGCTGCAGGCGCTGGAGATCGCGGCGGGCGGGTCGTCCTGGGCGGCCACCGTCGTTCGGTAGGGCGAAGAATCCGCGTTGTCGGGCTCGTTCATCGCGCGGGAATCCAGCACAATCCCGACCAGCATCCACATCGTCACAGGGACGTCCATGCATCGCCTGCCGGGTCTCGACCTGCTTCGCGCCATCGCCATTGTCTGGGTGATGCTGTTCCATTCGTACATCGTCGGCGGGCTCGGTCCCGATTTTGCGTGGCTGTCGCGCTATGGCTGGGCAGGTGTGGATATCTTCTTCGTGCTCAGCGGTTTCCTCATCGGCGGTCAGGTATTGCGGCCGCTGCAGCGTGGCGAGCGGCTGGCGTTCGGCGAGTTCTACACGCGCCGTGCCTGGCGCATCGTACCGGCGTTCGCCGTGGTACTGGCCGCGTATGTGTGGTTTCCGGCATGCCGCGAAGCACCGGGGATGCAGCCGTGGTGGCAGTTCGCCACGTTCAGCATGAATTTGCTGATCGACTACGGCAGCAACCAGGCGTTCTCGCACGCATGGTCGCTATGCGTGGAGGAGCATTTCTACCTGGTCTTTCCGTTGCTGGCGTGGTGGCTGACGCGGCGGCCGTCGATGAGGAAATTCGCCGGCGTGTGCGTTGGCGTGATGGTGCTTGGCATCGTCCTGCGCAGCGCAGTGTGGCTGCACGACGCGGCGATCGATCCGCCACGCAACTGGTTCATCGAAGACATCTACTACCCCACCTGGATGCGCCTGGACGGATTGCTGCTGGGAATCGTGCTGGCCGCGCTGCGGGTCTATCGACCGCTGCTCTGGACACGCTGGCAGACGTACGCGAATGCGGCGCTGGCCGGTGGCGTGGTGGTGACTGGCGTCGCGTTCTGGCTGTTTCGCGAGCGCGCGGGCCTGCTCGGCAACGCGATCGGCTGGCCGGTGCTGTCATTCGGTTTCGCGCTGCTGGTGTTCGCCGGCGCGGACCGGCGAAGCCCGATCGGCCGCTGGCGGGTGCCGGGTGCGGGTTGGCTGGCCGCGGTGTCCTACAGCCTGTATCTCAGCCACAAGATCGCCTTCCACCTGGTGCAAGTGACCTTTGGTGCAGCCCTGCAGGGGCACGCCGCGCTCGCTTTCGCCACCTATGCGGCGGCGGTGTTGTTGCTGGGCGCCGCGCTGCATTACCTGGTCGAGCGTCCGTGCCTGCGCCTGCGCGAGCGGCGCAGCCCCCAGGCGCCCGCCGCGCTGGAAACGATGGCCTCCTGACCCGCCATGGCCTGGCCGCGATGGTCCAGGCAAACCGTTCAATCGAGTTCGTCCCGGAATGACTGATGCCTGCATGGCCAACACCGAACGATTCCCTGTCATCTCCCGTTGAATGGCGGGCATGCCGATGAGTGACGATCGGCCATCGTTGATACTGCTGCCTGGATTCCTCTGCGACGAGGAGCTGTGGCGCGATCAGTTGAGCGGCCTTGCCAATATTGCCGATGGCCGGGTAGCCGACCTGGGGCATGGCGACAGCATCGCCGGATTGGCCCGGCAGGTGCTGGCGACGGCGCCGCCGCGTTTTGCGCTGGCCGGCTTTTCGTTTGGCGGTTATGTGGCGCAGGAGATCGCCCGGCAGGCTCCGCAGCGCATCCAACGGCTGGCACTGCTGGATACCTCGTTCCGCGCGGACACGCCGCAGCGCATCGCGCAGCGGCGTGCGGCCAACACAACGGTCAGCCTGCCCGGAGAGTTCCGCGGCATGACCGAACAGCTGCTGCCGAGCTTCATCGCGGCGGACCGGCTGCACGATGCGCCGCTGGTACGGCGGATCCATGCGATGACGTTGCGGCAGGGACGGGAAGTGTTCGTGCGGCAGAACGCGATGCTGCGCGAAGACGGTGCGGCTACGTTGCGCAGCCTGACGTGTCCGGTGCTGATCCTGTGCGGTCGCCACGACGTGCTCACGCCACCGGCGCTGCACGGCGAGATGGCCGCGTTGATGCCGCAGGCACGGCTGGTGGTGGTCGAAGACAGTGGCCACATGAGTCCGATGGAGCAGCCGGCGGCGGTCACGCAGGCGATGCGGGAATGGCTGGGAGCTTAGACGGCCGCCAGGTCCGCGGCTATATCAGTCCTCGTCGGTCTCGGCATGCGGCGGTTCGCGCAGCGACCTGTCGCCGCGGCAGGTGGCCAGTGGCCGCGCCGTGGCCTTGCCGATCGAGGCCACGAGGTGCGTTGCCGGGTCGGCGCGCATCGTCAGGCAGGCGCAGCCGTAGCCGTGATGACCATGAGTCGGGACCCACTGCGCGTCGGTGAAATCGGGCCAGTCGCCATCGGCTTCGTGGCCGCCCTGGGCCGCGATCTCCCATTCGCCATCGCGATCGGTGAGCGTGGCATTGCCCGGCGTGGGGTTTTCGAACCAGCCGCAGCGCCGTTCGCCACGGGCGACGTCCGGCGGATTGGTTGCCATGGCCGGCGCCAGGGCGATCCAGAGCAGGGCGGCAAGACAGGCGATCGGCTGGAGCGACGGCTGTCGCATGAACCCTCCTTCGTAGATTGATGGCCGAGGATAGCGTGGGTGCATGTGTCCGCCTGTCCGGGATCGGGGTGGCGACCGTCCGCGGACAATCGTGCGCGAACTCTCGCGAAAAATTATCTATATTTAAAACAATGAGTTGTATTCATTCCAGGGAATGGCACGGCGATTGCATTAATCACATCGCAGGGCATCTTCCCTCTCTTGGAGAACATCATGAAATTCGAATCACAGATCCTGGTCAGCCTGTTCGTCGTCTGCTTCGTCGTTTGCGCCCTGGTCATGGGCGCCATGCTGAAAACCACCCCGGCCTCGTTGCAACTGGCTGGCACGCATGCCGCGGTGGTCGTCGTCCCGGTCGCACCGGCGAGCTGAGGCGATGGCGGCGGACTGTCGATGCGGCGGGTCTCGCATGGCTCGGCCGCATCGTCTTTTCCATGGCCCTGGCCATGGGTTCAGCTTTCAAGTACGTGATCGCGCTGCTCGACACATCGCGCTGCTCGACACTGGCGTCCAGCCACCACAAGCGCTGTGCATCGCACGAGCGTCCGCACAAGACCGCGATCGCCGCGGCGTCCGCGGCAATTCATCGGACAACGCGTTGACAGTGCACGGTGAGACCGCGACTTAGTGACCGCCGCCCGCCTTTCGCGGTGCGGGCCACTGGAATTCGGCCACGACCGGGAAATGATCGGACGGATAGTGACCGTCGTGTTGCGTGGTCACGGTGCGCTCCGTATCGGCGTGCAAGCCTCGGTAGAGAATCCAGTCGATGCGCTTGTCCGGCGTGCCGGTGAAATTGTGGAAGGTGGCTTCCGGGCCGCTGTGCGCGTCGGCACTGAGACGTGCGTCCTGCAACGACTTGGTAAGCAGGGCATGGGCAGGACTGGCCGGTGTGGTGTTGAAGTCGCCCGTCAGCACGATCGGCAATGTCGCGGGCAGGGTGTGCAGTCGATCGACGATTTCCTGTGCCGCGTGGGTGCGTGCCGGTTCGTCCTCGTCCCGGTAGGGGAAATGCGTATTGGCGTAGTAGAAGCGCTGGCCGCTGGCCTTCAGCTCGAACATCGCCCAGGTCACCATGCGCGGCATCGGATGCCCCCAACTGATGCTGCCCGGCTTGTCCGGTGTCTCCGACAGCCAGAAATTTCCGGACTCCACCAAGCGCAGCCGATCGTTGCGGTAGAACACGCCCATGTGTTCGTCGCGGTCGTCGCCATAGCGGCCACGCCCGAACCAGGTGTAATGCTTCAGCTTGCCGACCAGATAATCGCCCTGAAGCTTGAACAGCTCCTGCGTGCCGAGCACGTCGGGTCGCTGCTCCTCGATCGTGCGGACCATCAGGTCGCGCCGGTTCTCCCAGCGGTTCGCCCCGTCGTCGGGATTGGGGTAGCGCACGTTGAAACTCATCACGCGCAAGGTCTGCGCCATCGCGGGCGGAATCGACAAGGCCAGCATGCCGGCAATCAGCAGCAGGTGGATGGGACGCATGGGCTACTCCATGGGAAACGAAACGGTACGACCGTAGCACAGCGATTTTCTGCAGGTCGCGGTGTGCCGTGCTGAACGACAGCACGAATGCCGGTCAGCGAATGGTGTGCATCTGGTTCACAGATGTTGTGCCGGCGCGGCCGCGTCGCCGGATTTGACCAGCTCGCTCTCGACCACCATGTCCAGCACATAAGCCGTGGACGAGCCATCGGCGGGCGGCTGCTTGACGGTGTAGCGCTTCACGCGCAGCACGTTGCGCGTGCCGGCCTGATGCACGTATCCCTCGATGTCCTGCGGCAGCGTCTGCCACGGACCGGGCTGGCCGCTGCTCAGGCCCTGTGCGTCGTAGTGGCGTTCGCGCACGCGCAGGCACGACTTGTCGGGGATCAGCGGGTGGTTGCAGGGCGTGGTTTGCGCGGCCACTTCCAGGAACACGGTTTCGCCGGGACCGCCATATCGCGTTTCGGCCGTGGCCTTGCCGGCGAAAATCAGGGTCTGGCCGCTGTCGGCCGCCAGCGTGAGCAGCGGCGTGGCGTCGCTGCCGGCGGACAGGATCACCGTGGGCTTGGCACGCAACACGGCCTTGATGGTGGATTGGCGTTGCATCAGGGTGCGGTCGGCGCAGGCCATCATGGTTTGCAGCAGCTGCGCGGTGACGAGGTGGCCGTCGATGATGCGATAGCTGCCGCTGATGCGGTTGCAGGCGTTGCTCACGTTGACCCGGCCGGCGTCGAAGTCGAGTTGCAACGGCTTGTCCGAGGTGCCGAACAGTGCGTCGAGGCGATGATTGCTGCTGTCGACGGCATCGTGCAGTTGCCAATGATGGCCCGCCAGCGTGGCGGCCGTTATCGGCAACGTCGTTTCGGGGGACGGATTCGCCGCGGCGTACGTGGCCGATTCCGGTACCGTCATGCAGGCTGCGAATGCAAGAGGAAGCAGCCATAGACAGGCCTTCATGCAGATTCTCCTGAAAAAAGGTGTTCCGGGAATCTAACCCGTGAACGCGATCGATGATAGCCACGGCATGGCGCGCAAAAAAAAGCCGCGTCGGACGGATATCCGGCGCGGCAAGAGTTTGAACCGACCACTGCCAGGTGCATCGGTGTCGCCAACGGGGTTTCCGCCGGCGACCCATGCAAGGTAGTGGCGAGCCGTCTCACGGATTGGGACGGCGCATGGCGGGGCGATTCAGTCATCGGGTCGAGCACGCGGTTTGCGTGGTCCGGGTGCGGAATGACGCCCCTGCGTGGCGTCGATCGCATCGATCCAGCCGGCACGCGAGGCGGGGAACGCGTCCGCGTACGGCACGTACGGTTTGATATCCAGGATCGGCGTGCCGTCGAGCAGGTCGATGCCGCGCACGCGCAGTGCGTGCGCCTCGACGGCGACCAGTTCGACGGCGGACAACCCGATCGCATTCGGCCGGTGCGGCGAACGGGTGGCCAGCACGCTGCGCTTGCCACCGCCGCGCGGCGGTTTCACTTCGGCCTTCCAGCCTTCGCTGCGATGGAACACGAACACCAGCCAGATCCGCTCGAAGCCGGCGAGATCGCGAAATGCCGCGGCCGGCAGGCCTTCGACGAACTCGATCACTGCCTCGGCCGCCGCTTGCGTCTCGGTGCCGGCCACCACGGTGGACTGGTGCGGCGCGTCGATCCGTCGGGCATAGGGTGAGCGCACGAACGCGATGGGGTGGCAGGCGATGGCGTTGGGGGTATCGTGCATGGCGGTCATGATGCGACATTATCCACCCCGTATCGCCTCTCCATGGTTCCAAGAACCTTTCCCCGCCGAGGACGCCATGAAATATCTCGTGATGATTTACTGCGACGACACCCTGCTGGAAGCACTGCCTGAGGGCGAATTCGACACGCTGATGCATGGCTGCTTCGTGCATGCCGACGAATTGCGCGGACAAGGCCAGTTGCATGACTCGCAGCAGCTGGAAGCGCCGGTCACGGCCCGCACCCTGCGTGTGCGCAATGACCGCGCGACCGTCGTCGACGGGCCCTTTGCCGAAACCAAGGAATACCTGGGCGGCTTCAACCTGATCGAGGCGGCCGACATGGACGAGGCGGTGCGGATTGCCTCGGAGTTCCCGTGGGCGCGCACCGGCGCGATCGAGATCCGCCCATTGCGCGACATGGATGCGGTACGGCGCCGGGTGGGCGCGTGAGCATGCATGACGAAGACGACTTCGACGGTGGCCCCGACTTCGATGACGAGGACGACTCGGTCGAGGCGAAGGTCTGGCAACTGCTGCTGCTGATCAATCCCGGCGACGAGGAAACCGCGCTGTTGCAGTTCACCGACTACCGCGAGGCCGTCGTGGAACTCGATGCGGACGAGATCGAGCCGATCGAGGTGATTGCGCGGGTGATCGACTGGCGCTCCGGTTTCATCGTCGACGCACACGACCTGCGCTCGCTGGTGCAGGCGGTCAACGAGTTGTCGTCGCGCTGGAACCTGTCGATCGACTGGAACGGCGATCCGGATGACGATGAGTTCTTCGACGACATGGACGCGGCCGAACTGTTCTCGATCGCGTACGACCGCCTGGCTGAATTCGGCTACACGCTGTGGGCGTGGGAAACCGACGGTGACACCTACGCCGGCTGGATGACGCTTACCCGCGACGGCGAACCACTGCGCGAACTGGCCACCGCGCTGGGCATCAACCTGCGCCTGGGCAGCGAGGTGAGCTGAGCTGTCGTGGCGTCACGCCACGGCCGTATCCAGCGGTCGTCCGGCCAGCCATAGCGCCAGGTTCCTCACATAGCGTTCGATCGAACGCTGCGCCTCCGGCGCATGCGCCAGTGCATCGCCTGGCGGTTCGGAAACGAAGCTGGGCGCACCCAGCCGGGGATTCCAGTTGTAATCGGCGAAGTGGTGGAAGGTGGACTGGGCAACGGCCGGGCCGCCGTCGGCCGAGGGCTCGAACGCCACCGCGAGATTGAACTCCACGCCGCTGACCATGCTGCGGCCGGTGGCGATGACCCGCGCGGTCGGATCGTCCGCCGGCTTGCCGACCGCGCCTTCGTGCGGATGCGCGGGCAGGCAGTGCACGCTGCCGTCCGGCGAGTCCGGATCGGTCAGTAGCGGATGCCGCGGTTCGCTGATGTGGATGTGCTGGAAATCGCCATTGGCGCCGGAATGGTAGTTGGGCCAGAGGATGTCGCCGGTCACGGTGTCGTCGATGTGATGCCGCGCCGGATCGGGATCGGGATTTTTCGTGTGAAAGAAATGCGCGGCACCCACACCGCCGAGGGTGCACACCGAACTGCCCAGGTCCATGTGGTCGCGTGTCACCAGCAGGCCGCCGCCGCGCTGGCGAAAACGCGAGACGGCGGCGCAGTCTTCGGTAGTCAGCCCGTCGCCGGTGTCGACGGCGAACAGCCACATTTCGTCGAACGACGAGCGATCCAGTTTCGACAACACGCTGTCCGGCGCGCCGACCGGATCACGATCGCGTGCGGTCACCTCGAACAGCGGCGAACCGTCGGCATCGAGCAACCCGGCCAGGTATTCGTGCAGCAGGGCGAAGCGGCCGATATGCCAGTCGTCCTCGGTGGTGGGAATGGTGGTCTGCAACAGAATCCGGATCGGCTGGCTCATGATCGGTGCTCGCGAGGTCAGTAATAACGCGGTATCGGGCCGAGCTGCGGCGTCATGCGGTCGCGCAGGTCGAACACGGCTTCATCCACGTAGCACCAGCCCCATCCCTCCGGTGGATCGTAACCTTCGATGATCGGATGCCCGGTGTCGTGGAAGTGCGCGGTGGCATGCCGGTTGGGCGAGTCGTCGCAGCAACCGACATGGCCGCAGGTGCGACAGATCCGCAGATGCAGCCAGACGCTGCCTGACTGCAGGCATTCCTCGCAGCCGCGCGCGCTGGGCGTGACATCCTGGATGCTGTCGAGATGGGTGCAGTGCTTGGCCATCGAGAGACTCCTTGGGAGGTGCGGAAAGCCCGATCGGCGGTCGGATCGAACGCTTATCATAGGCCCACTTTTGGCATCGGTTGTGATGCCCGGCGTGAATGGATGGCGGATGACATGTTGCAACTGATCGGTTTCGATGGCGACGACACGCTGTGGCACAGCGAGGGTTACTACCGCCAGGCCAACGAGGCCTTTGCCGCCATCGTGGGGCGCTATGTGGACCTGGGCGACCAGCGCGTGCACGACACCATGCTGGCCACCGAGCAGCGCAACTTGCAGCTGTTCGGCTACGGCGCCAAAGGCATGGCGCTGTCGATGGTGGAGACGGCCATCGCGATCACTGACGGACGCATCACCGCCGCCGACATCCACCAACTGGTCGAGCTGGGCAAGAACGTGCTGCAGCACCCGGTGGAACTGCTGCCGGGCATCCGCGAAGCGGTGGAGGCGGTGGCGCAGCAATACGACGTGGTGCTGATCACCAAGGGCGACCTGTTCCACCAGGAGAAGAAGGTGGCGCAGTGCGGGCTGGCCAACCTGTTTCGTCGCATCGAAATCGTGTCGGAGAAGAACGCCGCCACCTACTTGCGCGTGCTGGCCGAGTTCGGCCTGCAGCCGGCGCAGTTCGCGATGGTGGGCAATTCATTGCGCTCGGATATCGAGCCGGTGGTGCGACTCGGTGGCTGGGGCGTGCATCTGCCGTATCACGTGACCTGGGCGCATGAGTTGCAGAACGGTCTGGGCGACGACGAGCCGCGCGTGGTGACGGTGGACTCGCCGGCGGCGATTCCAGCAGCGTTGGCGCGCTTGCACGAATGGGCGGCGGTTTGAACCTCGGCCCATGGGCCGTTGGTGCCGACCGTAGCTGGCTGGCTTCAGCGAGCGAAATCGAAGCGCCTTGATGGCGATACCCTTCGACTTCGCTGTTGACGCGCCGTAGCCTGGCAGTGCTTCGACCGCGACGCGCAAGGTCCAGATAAAACACCGGCAGGAGCGGACTCCCGTAGTTGTACACGCTGGACGTATGGTGGATGGGCAGGGAGTTCGTCGAGGCTGCGGGTTGCAGTGCTTACCGCCATCTGCCTCAGCGCTTCTCCGGGCCACCACACAACTATTCCTGAGATGCGGAGCACCGGGGATGTCTTCGGGCGTTCGCGTAACGACGTCTTCCGCAATACCCCTGACATGGCCACGCACCATGCTGGCACCGCCCATGGCGAGTGGCTCAGGTCACCTGGTCGCCAAACGAAACATCGCGTTGCATCGCCACTGTCAGTTGGAACGAGACGCAAACACTGCGGCGCAACATGCATTTCATCGAGAGGAGTGCTAACTTGAATTTAGATCGATCTAAATTTCTCATGGCAATGCGCAAAGGGTGAATGCGGATTGGAGCGATAACGACAGGATTCCGGTGTGGCATGGCATCGGGCCTGTCCGATTGAGGTGCGTCTTGAGTTGGGCATTCTCTGGATCGTCGGAAGAGCGCTTGAGCCGTGGGTATTTGTCGGTCCCTTTGCGTACCCACTTACCGGCAGCGGTCACCTGTTTCCTGGGGCGAAATGCAACCCGCGACGGGCGTGGATTCGCGTCGACCGTCGCAAGCCCGCCGGTGGTGCGCGATGGCGGATCGCCATCGCGACGAAACTTCGCTGCCCGCGGAGCTGTGCGTCCTCGACGTGCCGGACTGCAATGACTTCCCCCATGATTCCTTCGACTATCGATACGTCGACCGCCGCGCGGCGTCGCATGGTTGTTCACTCGATGCAGGCGCATGCGGAAAAGCGACAAGTCCGGTGGACCCCAGTCCAACGGACCTCAAGAGGAGCCGGGCTGCCACCGGCGCGCCTCCGGCTGCCAGAGCAAACGTGTTGGCGCCGATGATCGGCCAGGCCACGTTCCAGATTGTGTGCCGTTCGTTTCCTTAAATTGCCTTTCCGGACAACACCATGACCCGAGAAAAGAAAGCCCTTCGTCATCCTGCGCTCGCGCTCGCGTTCGCCACGGTATTCGCTGCGGGCGTTCACGCGCAGTCGACGTCCGGCAGCATCGTCGGCCAGGCGCCGGTGGCCGCCGGCGAAACCGTGTTGATCGAGGGCAGCAACGGCGTCACGCGCGAAGTGCCGGTCGACAGTCGCGGCCGTTACAGCGCCGTCTCTTTGCCGCTGGCTTCGTACAACGTGTCGCTGCGGCTGGATGGTAAAACCGTCGATTCGCGCAACGACGTCACGTTGCGCGTGGGTCAGGCGACGGACGTGTCGTTCAAGTCCGCCGCCAAAACCGATGCTGCAGCAGCGGTGAATGCCACGACTCTCGGCGGTGTCTCGGTGTCGGCCAATGCGCTGCCACCGATCGATGTGACCCAGGCCAACACCAGCACGGTCATTACCGCGAAGGAGATGGCGCGCCTGCCGCTCGCCCGCACGGCCGAATCGGTCGCCCTGCTGGCACCGGGCGCCTCGTCGGGCAGCAGCTACTTCAGCGGCCCCACCGGCAACCGCCTGGTCTCATTCGACGGATCGTCAGTCACCGAGAACGCCTACTACATCAACGGCCTCAACACGACCGATCCGCTCAGTGGCTTCGGCGGTATCTCCCTGCCATACGGTGCGGTCGATCAGGAAGAAGTGCTCAGCGGCGGCTACTCGGCACGTTACGGTCGTTCCGATGGCGGCGTGATCAGCCAGGTCGGCAAGAGCGGCACCAACGAGTGGCACTTCGGCGGGCAGCTGCTGTGGCAGCCGGCCTTCGCGGCCTCCGACGCGCATGACATCTATCACGTCAACGGTGACCTGGCCGGTCAGATCTACCAGCGCAACCACGAGAACCGCTCCTGGACCGCCACGGTGGACGCCTATGCCGGCGGCCCGCTGATCAAGGACAGGTTGTTCGTGTTCGCCGCCATCGAGGCCGAGCGCCAAGGCGAGAAAACGCTGAGCAACAACACCTCCACCGAGACCAGGACCGACGCCACCTACAAGAATCCCAAGGGCTACCTGAAGCTCGACTGGAACATCAATGACTCCAACATCCTGGAGCTGACCGGCGTATCCCAGACGCAACGCTACGATGCCTCCAACTACGACTACGACTACGGTACCGACACCGTGGGCGCCTATGCGGGCGAGGCACAGACAACCAAGACCGCCGCCAACATCTACGTCGCCAAATACACCAGCTATCTCACCGACAACCTGACCCTCACCGCCATGGTCGGCAAGTCGCGCATGACCTATTACAGCGAGCCACCCAGCTCGGGCGTGGACGGCCCGATCATTCGCGGGGCCGACCAGCAGAACCCCGCCTACGTCGGCAACACGCCGCGCACCAACGGGCAGACTATCGACGTGATCAACAACCCCGACCACAAGTCGACCAATCGCAATCTGCGGCTGGACCTGAACTACAAGATCGGCAACCACTCGATCACCGCCGGCATCGACAATCAGGATTCGCACGATATCAACGACGGCGCAACGATCGGCGGTGACGGTTACGAGCTGTGGTACGCACAGGGCGACGCCAGCAAGAACATCAGCGATTCCCCGTTTGTCGGCGCACCGGGCGACTACCCCGGCGGTCAGAACGGCTATTACGGCTACATCCGCCACTACTCCAACTCGGCTTCGGTGCGGGTCAAGCAGCGCGCACAGTTCGTCGAGGACAACTGGCAGATGACCGACCGCCTGCTGCTCACACTGGGCCTGCGCAACGACCAGTTCACCAACTACAACCCGCAGAGCGTGCCCTACCTGCGCCTGACCAAGCCGCAGTGGGCGCCACGGCTGGGCTTCAGCTGGAACGTCAACGGCGATTCGTCGTTGAAGATCTACGGCAACGCCGGCCGCTACTTCCTGGCCATGCCGGCCAGTGTGGCGCTGCGTACGGCGGCCGGTTCGCTGGCGACCAATCAGTACTTCACCTACACCGGTATCGACGCCAACGGCTTGCCGACCGGCATCAACTACATCGATTCGGCCACCGGCGGCGCGGTATCGCCCAACGGCGAGTACGGGCAGCCGCCCGATCCCAGGACCGTCAGCGCGAAAAACATCAAGTCCGAATACCAGGATGAGTTCATCCTCGGCTTCGACCAGCAGATCAACCCGTCGCTGGTATGGGGCATGAAGGGCACGGTGCGCAAACTGCGCAATGCGCTGGATGACGTCTGCGACAACGGAGCCATCTCCCGCGCGGCGGCGGCGCAGGGCATCGACATCAGCAACGTCACCATCGGCAGCTGCTATCTGTCCAATCCCGGGCGTGCGAATGTCTACGAGTTGGCCACGGCCAATGGCGGCTATGCCGACGTCACCGTCAGCAACGACGATTTCGGCTTCACTCACCTGGTCCGCAACTACTACGGCCTGGACACCTACCTGTCGCATCCCTTCGACGGCAAGTGGTCCGGCCGCATCGATTACCTGTATTCGCGAAGCTACGGCAACACCGAGGGCCAGGTGCGTTCCGATGTCGGCCAGCCGTCGGTCTCGGCCACACGCGATTGGGATTACGCCACGCTGATGGAGTACGCCAACGGACTGCTGCCGAACGATCGCAAACACCAGCTGAAAGCCTATGGCTCCTATCAGCTCACCGACGAGTGGCTGCTGTCGGCGGACATCCTGATCCAGTCCGGCACGCCGCGGACCTGCCTGGGCCGCTACGGCACCGACCAGAGCGACCCGTCCGGCTACGGCAGCTACTACCACTACTGCGGCGGCCTGCCGACGCGACCGGGCGACAAGGGTCGCAACGCGTGGGAGGAGCTGGTCAGCCTGAGTGCGGAATACCGCCCGGCATGGGCGCACAAGAAGCTTGGATTCAACGCCATGGTTTACAACGCGCTGAACCAGCAGCGCGCGGAGCAGATCAGCCCGGTCTACGGCACCACCGCCGCGGTCGACAGCGGTTACCAGATGCCGCAGTTCTACACCATGCCGCGTTACTTCCGCTTCGGCGTCACCTACGACTTCTGACCACCGCGCGCGCCGCAGCCCGGCAACGGGTTGCGGCGATTTCATGGGCGCGGGCGACGCTATCGCCGATGCACATCGCAGCAAGCGACCTTCATCGATCTTCCCGTGATGAGCCCATCGAGCCCCAAACAAAGTGACCAGATCCTGCGCGGTGATGAAGACGATCGCCGGCCTTTCCGTGGAGAACACCATGTTGAGTGATGGACGGCAGAATGCCCCACCGATGGTTTCCACCCTGTGGAAGCATCGCGCCCGGTGGCTGGCGGCCCTGGCGTTCGCGGGCATCGTTCCGGCAGCCGTCCATGCGACGAATCCGGTACATCATGCCGCGCCATCCGCTGTGCCCGGCCAGCAGCACATCGTCACCTACGATCGTTACTCACTGAAAATCGACGGCAAGCGAATCTACATCTGGTCCGGCTCGTTTCACTACTGGCGACTGCCGAGTCCCAGCTTGTGGAAAGACGTCCTGCAGAAAATGAAGGCCGCCGGCTACAACAGCGTCGAGATCTACTTCGACTGGGACTATCACTCGCCCAGAAACGGTGTTTACGATTTCTCCGGCGTTCGCGATGTCGATCGGTTGCTCGACATGGCCAACGAGGTCGGCATCTTCGTCATCGCACGGCCCGGTCCGTACATCAACGCGGAGACCGATTCGGGTGGCTTTCCAGGCTGGCTGACCACCATCAAGGGCAAGCCCCGCTCACCGGCAACCGATTACACGGCGGCCTATCGGCAATGGCTCAGCCACATCGACGCCATTCTGGCGCGCCATCAGATCACCAACGGTACCGGTAGCGTCATCCTCTACCAGGTCGAGAACGAGTTTCACGACACGTCGCCAGGCGGCAGGCGCTACATGCAGGAGGTCGAACAAAAGGTTCGCGAGGACGGAATTACCGTGCCTCTTACCGGCAATCACAACGCGGTGTTTCAGGGCGGCGTCGGCGCGGTGGATATCCCCGGTTACGACTCCTATCCGCTGGGTTTCAACTGCAGCCATCCGGAGCACTGGGAAGGATTCTATGCCTACCGCGAGGAGCGAAAGGCGCGCACCCGTTCGCCGCTGTCCTTCCCCGAATATCAAGGCGGCGCGTTCGATACGTGGGGTGGCGCCGGTTACGATCGATGCCGCCAGCTGACCGGTGCCGACTTCGAGCGCGTTTTCTACGAAGGCAACATCGCGTCAGGCTCGACCATGCAGAACTTCTACATGACCTATGGGGGCACGAATTGGGGCTGGCTGGCATCGCCCGGCGTGTACACCTCCTATGACTACGGCGCGGCCATCAGCGAGGCCCGCCAGCTTACGTCGAAGTATGACCAGCAAAAGTTGATGGGCTACTTCACGCAAACGGTGCAGTCGCTCGCCAAAACCGATAGCCAGGCCACCAGGCCGCCTGACAATGCCGCGTTGCGTCTGGACGGCCGGATCAATCCCGACGATGGCACGCAGATCTATATCCTGCGCCATGCCGACGTTACGTCCACGGCCAATGACACCACGCATCTCCGGCTCGACCTGTCACCGCGGAAAGTGTCCGCGGCGGCTGATTCCAGCGCAGCAATGCCGTTATCCACGTCGAAGTCGTATACACGGGTTCCCCAGCAAGCGGGGACGGACCTGCGCATCAACGGACGCGACTCGAAGATGCTGTTGGCCAACTATCATTTCGGCGCGCAGGACCTGGTGTACTCAACTTCCGAACTGTTGACCGACGTCACCGCCGGCAGCCGCGATGTGGCGGTGCTCTACGGCAGAACCAACGAAGATGGCGAGACCGTGCTGCGCTACCCCGCGAAGCCGGAGGTTCGCGTGATCTCCGGCCAGGTCGCCACGCGCTGGGATGCGGATCATGGCGAGCTGCGGCTCAACTACAAGCACGCGGGCCTGATCAGGGTAGCCATCCAGAATGGCCAGAAGCAGCTGCTTTTACTGATTGGCGACAACCCGTCGGCGACGACCTTCTGGAAGCTCGATACCCGGCGCGGGCCGATCCTGGTGCGTGGTCCTTATCTGGTCCGCACTGCCAAGGTGACGGCGAACGATGAGACGATCGAACTGACCGGCGATACCGACAAGCCCACCCGGATTGAAATTTTTTCTTCCGGACCGGCCAGGGAGGTCCGCTGGAATGGGGTGCGCGTATCGACGACATCGACTCCGTCCGGAAGCCTGCTTGGACAACTGGAAGGCCCGCAGCCCGTATCGCTGCCGCCGCTGACAAACTGGAAATACAAATCGGGTGCGCCGGAAATGGCTGCCGATTACGACGATGGCCGCTGGCAGGCCGCTGATCGCACGAGCACGACAAGCCCGTTATGGAATGGCCGTCTGCCCATTCTCAATAGCGACGTCTACGGCTTCCATCACGGCAACGTGTGGTACCGGGGTCACTTCATCGCGAGTGGCACCGAAAAGGGCGTGTCTCTGTTCGTCAAGACCGGCATCCACGACGGCAACAATGGCGTGTTCACCGTGTGGCTCAACGGTCATTGCATCGGCACGGGTTCGGGGGGCAAAAAATATCTGAAGTTCGCGCATGCCGACTTGAACACTGGCAAGGACAACGTCCTGTCCATCCTGGTTGAAAACATGGGACACAATCAGGAGGGACACAGCGGTGCCTTCAAAGATCCGCGCGGGTTGAGCGTCGCGACACTGGACGGTTCATCTGCCGCCCTGAGCTGGAAAATTCAGGGCAATCGGGGTGGCGAGACGCCCGTCGACCCGGTGCGTGGTCCGTTGAACAACGGCGGTCTCTTTGGGGAGCGCATGGGCTGGTCGCTGCCGGGCTATCCCGACCGCGATTGGCAAACGACAACCTTGCCGAAGCACATTGCCGAGCCCGGCGTCGGCTGGTACCGCACGACGTTCAAGCTGGACGTTCCTGTCGGCCAGGATGTGCCGATGGCATTGAAGATCAGCGATGATCCGTCGCGCCCTTACAGGGCCCTGATCTTTATCAACGGCTGGCAAATGGGTCGCTACATCGATGATGTGGGCCCGCAGCATGTGTTCGTATTGCCGGCCGGGATATTGAACCCCCATGGCGAAAATACCATCGCGATTGCCTCCTGGAGCACCGGCCAGGATGGTGGCCTGGGCGAGGTGTCGCTGGTGGCAGCGGGAAATTACCGTAGTGCGCTGCACGTGCAGCTGGTGCGATCTCCCGAATACAGCCAGAAGGCATACGGCAAATAGGCTTGCCGGTACCGCACGCCTGAGCGGGTCAGCTAGATAGAAAAATCTTCGCGTCAATATCGGTGCCGGTTCGGATCATTTCACATCGTATCCGGCCAAGCATCAGTGATCCCGGTCCGGTCCAGCTCTTTCCGGATCAAGGGCCGGGCAGCGTCATGCGCTGCATTCTTCGCGGTCGTGAGCGGCGCGCTGATACGCGCAAGCGTTCAGCGAACCGGAAGGGATCGGACGGGCTCAAAAAGACTAATCGTCGAAACCGGTGTAATCGTCGGGGAAGATCGGCGTGCCGTCGTCTTCCAGGCCCAGCATGTCGGCCAGTGCCTTGGCCGCGGCGGTTTCGGCGACGGTCTGGTCACGGAAACTTCGGTTTTCGCAGATCGCGAAATACGTCGGGAAACCGTGGCCGCGCGGCGTGATGGCGAGATAGGCGGTGTAACGCGAACCTTCCAGCGTGGTGCCGGAGCGGGCAAGGTAGTTGTCGAACTCGCGCTCGGCCATGGTTTGGTGCCCCTCGGGAAAGCGTGCAGTGTATAGCGCGCCGGCATTGCTTCATCATGCGGCGATGACTGTTGACGAATCGCCCGTACCGCGCATCGTGCTGGACACCAATGTGTGCCTGGATCTGTTCCTGTTCCGCGATCCGGCCTGCGCCGCGCTGATGATCGCGCTGCAGGCCGGCAAAGTGCAGGCGGTGACGCGTTCGGATTGCCGCGAGGAATGGCAGCGGGTGCTGCACTATCCGCAGTTGCCGATCGACGGTTCCGTGCGGCCGGTCATCGCGGCGGCGTTCGAGGCGCTGGTGCGTGAGTTGCCGCCCGCGCAGGCGGACATCAAGGCGAGCGATCCGCCGCTGCCGCGTTGCGCCGACCCGGATGACCAGAAATTCATGGAGCTGGCGCTGGTGGCCGGCGCGCGCTGGTTGCTCAGCAAGGACAACGAACTGCTGAAGCTAGACTCGCGCACGCGCAACGCCGGGCTGTTCCGCATCCTGCTGCCGCAGTCGTGGTCACTGGCGGTGCGTTGAAGCGGCCGCGCCTCCGGCTGGGGCAAGACCGGCGACGGGGCGCGTCGGCTTGCATTCGGGGGTCACGGGCTGCACGTCGGCGCTGACGCACACCGTGAAGCCCGGCGGCAGTCCGGCGATGTTCTTCGTGGCGCCGGCGGGCAGGGCGAATTGCTGCAGCGGATCGGTCGGGCATCCCGACAGCGCAGCCCAGGGCATCGCGCACGCCGGCGGAAACAGCACGTAGTGACAACTGCCGCTCGCGCTGTCGATGCAGGCGAAGTCGGCCAGTCCGGCGAGGACGTGCGCCTTGCTGTAGAGCACGTCGGCGCCGTTGGCGGAGGCGCGCGTGACGATCGTGCTGCCGGCCAGGCCGTTGCCGCCGAGCAGCGCGTAAAGAAAATAGATCAAAGCCATGAGGTAATGCATGGATCACCTGCCTGTGGTCGATGCGCCCGTCGAGGGTGCGTCAGTGTCGGTGCGAAGGGGCGACGCCTACATGTTGCGGAACAGCGTCATGAACGGCTGGCTGACGGTCAGCGTTTCCGGTCGCTGGCGCAGCCGCAGGGTGCCCTTGCCGGTGTCGTCGCGCACGATCGAGGCGATCGCCTTGATGTTGACGATGGTCGAGCGATGGATCTGCTTGAAGATGGCCGGATCGAGCACGTCGAGCAGTTCGCGGATCGGCTTGCGCAGCAGTGCCTCGCCATCGGCGGTCATCACGACGGTGTACTTGCTGTCGGCGCGGAAATAGGCGACGTCGTCGAGCAGGATGAGCCGGGTTTCGCGACCGGTGCTGGCGGTGATCCAGCTCAACGGCGGTTGCGTGGATGGCGTCGGCAAACGGTTGCCCAGCTGCTTGATCAGCGCGGCCAGCGTGGCGGCATCGGGCTGCCCGGCAGCGGCGCGTGCCTGCAGGCGTTGCACGGTGGCGGCGAGGCGATCGGGCGCGATCGGCTTGAGCAGGTAATCGATCGCGCCGCGCTCGAAGGCGTCGATGGCGTACTGGTCGTAGGCGGTGACGAAAACCACCTGGGTGCCGGGGCTGATCTCTGCGGTGGCGCTGGCGACTTCCAGGCCGGTCAGGCCGGGCATGCGGATATCGAGGAAGGCAACGTCGGGCTGGTGCTCGGCGATCGCTTCCAGCGCGCTGGCGCCGTCCTCGCATTCGGCGATCACTTCCAGCCCGGGCCATGCCTTGCCCAGCAGTTCCAGCAGGGACTTGCGCAGCAGGGTTTCGTCTTCGGCGACGATGGCGCGGGTCATGCCGCATCTCCCTTGGTGAAGCTGGCCGGAACACTGATGGTGGTGGCCACGCCACTGGGGAAGTTGGCGGCGATGGTGAGCGTTGCGGCATCGCCGTAGACCAGGCGCAGGCGCTCGCGCACGTTCTTAAGGCCAATGCCGGTACCGTTGGTCTCGCCGCCGAAGCCGAGGCCGTCGTCGGCCACGGTCACCGCGATCCTCGCATCGTTGCGGCGGCCGAAGATCCAGATGCAACCCTCGCCCGGCCGCGGTTCCAGGCCGTGCTTGATGGCGTTCTCCACCAGGGTCTGCAGCATCATCGGCGGCAGCGGCGTCGGCAGCAGGTCGTCGGGCACGTCGATCTGCAGGGACAGCCGCGGGCCCATGCGGATCTTCAGGATTTCCAGGTAGGCGCGCGAGCGCTCCAGTTCCTCGCCAAGGGTGGACAGCGCGCGGTCGGTGCGCGGCAGCGAGTGGCGCAGGTACTGGATCAGGTGGCCGAGCATCGCATCCGCGCTGGCCGCGTCGGTGCGCGTGAGGTATTGCGCGCTGGCCAGCGTGTTGTAGAGAAAGTGCGGCTCGACCTGCGCCTGCAGCAGGCTGAGTTTGGCGGTGGCGAGTTCCTTCTCGGTGACCGTCTGGGTGGCGGCACTCTGTTCGCTGCGCCGGCGTTGCGACACGCGCAGGCTGATGGCGCGGACGATCGCTTCGGCATTCTCCAGGTTGACGCCGTCGTCGACCTGCAGCCAGTCGCTCCACGGTGCCAGTACCGGCTCGCAAACCACGGTGAAGCTGCTGACGCCGTCGCCGCGGGTCACTGTGGCGAGGATGCGGTTGTGCTGGCTGACGATCCAGCCGAACGGGTTGTAGCGGCCGAGCAGCTTGAGGTCGTACGGATCGTTGTAGCGGGCGCTGGCGCGGATCTGCAGATGGCCGCGCATGCTGTCGATTTGATCGATGCCCGGCAGTTCGCGGATGGTGGCGTCGAGCAGGTCGAAGGCCTCGTCCGCCTCGAACGGCACCTCGATCTGCCGGGTCTGGCGATTGGCCAGCGTGCCTGGCTTCGGCTTGCCGGCGATCAGGCGCACTCGGGCGAGGTGCGAAAAGGCGCGGATGACGACGAAGACCAGCGTCACGAAACCCACCAGGGTGACCAGGCGTGCCAGCGGCGACCATAGCGAATCGGCCACGATGAACAGCACGAGGAACAGCAGGTACCAGGCGAGTACGAGGCGAAACATGAAGAAGATGCGCTTGGTCACGGGTGTATTCCAGCCGTTGCGGAAGTGCTGCCGAGAATAGTCGGCAAGCACTGCGGAAGTCCCCGGCCGGTCGACGAAACCCGCCTTGGGCCGACGAAGGCAGTGGCTGACGGCGTAGACTGGCCGGCGAACATCTGCCCTTGCGCGACGCGCCACCTGCCGGAGACGCCCATGCTGTTGCCCCATGTCATCGACTGCCCGTATTGCGGCGAAGCGGTGGAGATCCTGATCGATGCATCAATCCCGAGCCAGAACTACATCGAGGACTGCCAGGTGTGCTGCCGCCCGATCACGCTGAACGTGGCGATCGACGGGGACGGTGAAGCGCAGGTGCGCGCCAGCGGCGAGAACGAAGCCTAGGAGCCCCGGACGGCTGCTGCCGTCATGCGCGCAGGGCGAAACGATCTCAAGCAGCGATCAGGCTGGTCGATTCGACAATGGCGATGCCCCGTGCCTTTAGCGTGGCGCGGGTGGCGTCGTCACTGTCCGGCGTTACCGGGCGACTGAGATCCCACAACAGGTGCGTACGAAATCCCAGTTCCAGCGCATCCTGCGCCGTCCACAAGACGCACACCTCGCGGGCCAGTCCGCACACGAAGACTTCATCCACGCCACGCTCGCGCAACCAGCCGGCCAGGCCGGTGCTGGGGCGTTCGCCTTCCGGACCGTGGTTTTCGCGAAAGCCGCTGTACGAATCCACGGCGGGGTCGCGGCCCTTGCGGATCACCGCATCGAGCGCCGACCAGTCGACCTGCGGATGCAGCGCGGCGCCGGGCGTGCCCTGCACGCAGTGATCCGGCCACAGCGTTTGCGGCTGCTCGTACAGCGTGATCCGATCGAATGGCACATGGCCCGGGTGCGAGCTGGCGAACGAGATGTGTCCGCGCGGATGCCAGTCCTGGGTCGCCACGACATGGTGGAACCGGCGTTGGCGCAACAGCTGGTCGATGCCCGGCACGATCGCATCGCCGTCGTGGCAGGCCAGCGCGCCGCCGGGCATGAAATCCGGCTGCACGTCGACGACGACGAGGGCGGCGTGGGGTGAAAGAAGCTGGCGCATGTCGGGCAGTGATCCGGTCGTGGCAGTCCGCTCAAGTCTAGCGTGCGGCCTGGCGGGTGCACCGATGACCCATAATGGCCGTTTGTGGTGGTAACGACATTCAGGGGCACGCGATGCATTACGACCAATCATGGATGGGCTTTGGCATCGTCGGCGGGATGCAGGCCGGCTTGATTTCGGCGGTGGTGGGATTGCTGCTGTTTGGCGTGTTCCACTGGTTGGGACGGCGCAACGGCTGGAGTTACGGCCCGCAGATCGGCTGGTCGTTTTTGCTGGCGACGGTACTGACCGCCAGCGGCGACCTGTGGGACCTGTTCTATTTCAACTACGCACAACTGCAGTCGCTGCAGCTGCTCAAGGCGAAGCTGGCCGAAGTGCACGATCCGGACAGCATCGGCGTGCGCGCGTTGTGCGAGTTGCTCGGCGTGGCGGTGGGCATTTACGTCGGCTGGGTGCTGTGCAGCGTCGACTGGCGCGGGCGCTTCGGCGGCAGGCGCTGACCGGCCGGTTCACGCCATGGCGTTGCGGACAGGCCGCGACGGAGCCTGGGCTACAGCAGCGGATCGAATAGTCGCGCCACATGCATCGCCACCCGGCGAAGATACGGCGCGTCGTGGTATTCGCGCTCGTCGACGGCGCGGGCGTGGCTGAAATCCGTCGTCAGCATCGTGGCCACGTCGGCAGCGAAGGCCTGGTCGACGACCATGGCGGCGACCTCGAAGTTGAGCCGGAACGAACGACTGTCCAGGTTCATGCTGCCGATGGCGGCGGTGTCGCGATCGATCAGCAACGCCTTTTGATGCAGAAAACCCGGCTGGTAGCGGAACACCCGGATGCCGGCGCGAACGGCCTGATGCGCATGCAGCGTGGAAGCGAGGAACACGGTGTGGTGATCGGGCCGCGAGGGAATCAGCACGCGCACATCGACGCCGCGCAGCACGGCCAGCTGCAGTGCCGCGCGCACGGAATGATCGGGCACGAAATACGGCGTGCTCAACCAGACACGCTCGCGCGCCGCGTTGATCGCGGTGGTGAAGAACAGCGAACCGGTTTCCTGTGGATCGGCCGGGCCGCTGGCGACGATCAGCGCGCTGGCGTCGCCTTCGCCCGGCGGTGACGGCAGCAGCGGCGGACGGGTGCCGGTAATCCATTGCCAGTCCTGCGCAAACAGCTGCTGCAGATCGGCCACGGCCGGACCGCGCAGTTCCATGTGCGTATCGCGCCAGGGCGCCAGCGGCGGTTTCAGGCCCAGGTATTCGTCGCCCACGTTGAGGCCGCCGACGAATCCGCGCTGGCCATCCACCACCACGATCTTGCGATGGTTGCGAAAGTTCAGCTGCAGGCGGTTGCGCCAGCGATGGGTGGCGAAGCGATGGATCGCCACGCCACCGGCACGCAACGTCTCGACGTACTGCTGCGGCAGCGCGTGGCTGCCGATGCCGTCGAACAGCACGCAGACCTGCACGCCCGCAGCGGCGCGTTGCAGCAGCACCTGCTGCAGGCGCCGGCCGATCGCGTCGTCATGGATGATGAAGAACTGCACCAGCAGGCACTGCTCGGCCGTGGCCATCGCCGCCAGCATGGCCTCGAAGGCGATGGCGCCGTCGATCAGCAGGCGCAGTTGGTGGCCACGGCGGAACGGGCGACCGTGCAGGGTGCTGATCGCGGCGTAACGGTGGCAACCTGGATCGACCGTCGGCACGGGTGTCTGCGGCGGCGTCGACGGCGATGCTGCCTGATGCGCCACGCGATAACCGAGGAAACGACTGGAGCCCAGGTACAGATATGGCAGCAAGGTCACGTAGGGCAGCAACAACAAGCCAAGTACCCATCCGATCGCCCCCTGCGGTGTGCGTGTGTGCTGCACCGCATGCATCGCCGCGAGGATGCCGAGCAAATGCAGCAGGGCGATGCACAGGGTGAGCACGCTGATGGCCATCGCGTGCGCCGCCGGCTAGCTGCGCAACAACTGATCGGCCAGGCTGCGGGCTTGCTGGCGGATCTCCGGCATCGCCGTGGATTCCCACAAGGTGCCGCGCAACAGGCTGCCGATGGCGAACAGATGCGGCCAATACGCATCGCCATGTTGCAGGCGGCCATCGTTGCCGGCCAGCACGCCGAGCCCGAGCGGGTCGGACACGATGTGCGCGTTGGTCAGCAGCTGGCTGATCAGCCGATGGTCGGTCCGGCGCACATCGGTGTGCAGGCCGACGGTCTGGATCACCAGGTCGGCACCCAGCTGTTCACTTGCGTCGGCATGCATCAGGTCCAGCCGCAGTGCATCGCCGGCCACCTGCACCGAATGCACGCGTCCACGCCGCCGTTGCAGTCGACCGTTCTGCTCGAGCGCCGTGATGGCTTCGCGTACCTGCGGCGGCATGCGATGGCGTGCGCGTTCCCAGGCCCAACGCGCATGTCGCATGAAACGTGCGCGCTGCTCCGGTTGTAGTTCGCCCCAGAGTCCGGACGAATGGGGTCGCAGGCTGTCGATGACGGTGCGCCATTCGGTGCCCTCCTGGGCGATCGCTTCGCGCAGCAGGCGCAGCCAGCGGCGAATTTCCGGTGCATCGCGCATCGCGTCGATCAGCTCGGCGCTGTCGTCGGCGGGCACCGCGGCAGCATGCAGATGCGCCTCGGGCAGCAGGCCGTGGCGGGAGACCGCGATGAACTCGGTTTGTGGCCATTGCGCGGACAGTTCCAGCAACACGTCCACGGCGGTGAGGCCAAGCCCGATCAGGACCACCCTGCGCGGTGGCGGCTGGTTCGCGCCGACCCGCGCCAGCAGTTGCCACGGATCGACCACATAGCGGCCGCTGTCGAGCACGTCGGCGCCGATCATGGCCAATGGCTGCGGTGGCAACGCACCCAGCGCCAGCACGACAGCATCGGCGCGGTGGCTTTCCTCGCCATATATCACGGTGACGCCGTCGCGCTCGGGCACCAGCGCCTCGACCGCGAAAGGAATGATTTGCACGTCGTGTCCATTCGACCTGCCCTGTTGCAGCGCCCGCGCCACCTCCGCCTCCAGGTAGTCGCCATAGCGGCGGCGCGGCAGGAAATCGGTGCCGGCGATCGACGGGTCGTCGCGCTGCACGAAGTCCAGGAAACCGCGCGGCCTGCCGGCGAACATGCTCATCGAGGCGGCGCGCACATTCAGCAGGTGACGTTCCGACGCCGTGCCATAGGCCACGCCGCGCGCCGACGCGCTACCGCCGGTATACCAGTCCAGGTGCAGCGGTTGCGGCGATCGACGCTCCAGCAATTCGCTGAGCAGCGTGGCGGCCGCAGCACCGCCGCCGATGATGGCGACCCGTCGAAACATGGAATTCCTCGGTAACTGTGGTGGCGTGCCGATCAGTGGCGCAGGCGGCCGGCAAGGGCGCTGCGCTGGGGCCGGGCGATCCATGATCCGGCTGGCCCGGTCTGTTCGTAGGCGAAATACTGCGCCAGGTCCCCGCCGTAAACATGCAGGGTGAGTGCCGTATCGTGCCGCGACAGATTGCGGCAGCGATGCGCGTGGTGCGGCTCGCCCTCGAACCAGGTGCCATCGCCCGGGCCGAGCCAGTCGCGGCCCTGCAGACGCAGGTCGCCGGACTGCGGGTCGCGCGCGTACGACTGCACTTCCAGCGCGCCGTGCAGGGTCATCTCCAGTCCCCACAGACCGGCATGGTCGTGTACCGGGGTGAGATGGTTCGGCGGCCAGGCCATCACCAGCACGCTGATCGCCGGTTTGCGGCGCTCGGCCAACACCCAGCGTTCGAAGCCGCGCTGGCGCATGCGCAGCGAGCCCAGCCGGTCGGTCAGCGCCGAAGCACTTTGGTGCACGACGCGGCCCAGCTCGCGCGCCATCAAGGCCAGATCCGGTTGCTCGGCGGCGCCGTGCTCCAGCGCAATCGCGCGCAGGGTTTTCAGAGTATTCGAGTACTTGCCCATGCATGAAACCTGGCAGGGTGAATGGATGCCAGTGGAGCATGCGTATCGTTAAAGACGCGTAAGCCGGCAGCGAGATCCGGGGCTGTCGGCGATGTCCCCTCGAACGTTCCAGCGGTTCGCGCATGACGTATCGAAAAAGGTGCTGTAACCCGGTCGGCAATGCAGCCGACCGGGTTGTCGGGCCAGGTTATTCGCGCATGTCGAAAGTCACCGGCACGCGCGCCCATGCGCGCACGGCATGGCCGTTGACCATCGCCGGCTGGAACTGCCAGCTGGCCAGCACCTGCTCACCCGCGCTGCGATCGAGCAGGGCGTAGCCGCTGCCGCGTTCCACCGTGACCTGTACCGGCTTGCCGGTCTCATCCACCAGTACCCGCAACAGCACCGTGCCGTGCATGCGTTGTAGCAAGGCGCGCGCCGGAAAATGCAGCGGGGCCGACCGATAGGCGAGACTGGCTTCGACCGGCGTCGCCGTCGCCGCGACGTCGGGCGCGGCACTGGTGGCCAGCGGGGTCGGCACGGTCGCCGGCGGCACGGCGACATTGCCGACCGTGCTGGGCACCACCACGGGTGGATTGACCGGCAAGGGTTGCCGGTGGGCCACCGGGGTTGCCGGGGGATGCTTCAGCGGCGTCATCTCGATCGGCGGTGGTGGTGGCAGCAACACCGGTGGGTCGATCCAATGGATCGGTTGCACCGGGCTCAGTCGGTGGATTGCCGAGAGTTGCACCGGGATGATCGGTCGCGAAGCGATCACGAGGACGGCGAGGTTCAGTGCAATCGCGGCGCTGATGGCGGCGATGCGTGCACTGTCGGGGTGTGCGCGATGAGCAACGGCCAGGCTTGCGGACGACATGGGCGACCTCCTGACAACAGTGGGGTTGTTGCGGCAGTCGCGCTGCAGGAGCAGGGGGATCGCGCTGCCGCGACTGCAGCGTATGCCCGGCAACCGGTATGGCGCAAGTAGACGGCTGGATGGCCATACGGGCTTTGTCCCGCATGCCTGCACATGCGTCGCGGCGCGGGTCCTGCAACAATGGGCCGGCGGCAGTGCGCCGGGTTCGAATGAGGAATAATCGATGAATATGATCAAGTGGGCAGGCATAGCGGCATTCGCCTGCGGTGGATTGTTCCTTGGCACGCCGGCCCGGGCTGGCGACATCTCGTGCAAGATGAGTTTTCAGCTGTCCGGCTGGTCGGTGTTCTACAAGACCGCCACCGGCAGCGGCACGGTCCGCTGCAGCAACGGCCAGAGCCTGCATGTGAAGCTGCGCGCCAAGGGCGGTGGCCTGACGTTCGGAAAAACCCGGATCACCAACGGCATCGGCAAGTTCAGCGGCGTCAGCCGCGTGCACGAGGTGTTGGGCCACTACGCCAATGCCGAAGCACACGCCGGCGCCGAAAAGTCGGCCGACGCGCAGGTGCTGACCAAGGGCAATGTATCGCTTGCACTCAGCGGCAAGGGCAGCGGCTGGAACCTCGGCGTGGCGTTCGGCGCGTTCATCATCGAATAATCCCGCACGGCTCGACGATGCTCGGCTGGCGGCGTGTCGCGATGGCCGCGATGGGCAAGAACCCGCGCGATCGCTAAGGTACGCATCGGGTGCCATGCGGCGCCGTCCACGCTCAGGAGTCGACCATGTCCGCCACGTCCGGCGCGGTAGTGCCGCAATACAGTTTCGGCGACGAACTTGCCAGCAGCGTGATCCACGGTGTCGGCATCGTGCTCAGCATCGCCGGCCTGGCCGTGCTGGTGGCGTTTGCCACCTTGCACGGAAACGCCCTGACCGTGGTGGCCTGCGCCGTGTTCGGCTCGTCGCTGGTGTTGCTGTACACCGCCTCCACGCTATACCACTCGGTGTCCGTCGCTGCGGCCAAGCCGGCATTGCGGGCGCTCGATCACATCGCGATCTACGTGCTGATCGCCGGCACGTATACCCCGTTTACCCTGATTGCCCTGCATGGCGCGTGGGGCTGGGGACTGTTTGCGGCGGTGTGGGTGCTGGCGCTGATCGGCAGCGCGCTGGAACTGGGTCTGCTTCGGCGTTACCACAAGCTGGCGGTACTGCTTTACGTGGGCATGGGCTGGATCGGCATGGTCGCGTTCAAGCCACTCAGCGAACACCTGCAGTTCGGCGGCATCACGCTGCTGCTCGCCGGCGGGCTGGCCTATACGCTGGGCGTGCCGTTCTATCTGTGGCGTCGGCTGCCCTACCACCACGCGCTATGGCATGTGTTCGTGCTGGCTGGCAGCGTGCTGCATTTCCTGGCCGTGTTGCTGTACGTGATTCCCGATGCCCCGGCATGAGCACGCCGCGGATGCCGCGATGGATTTATCCGAGCAGCATCGCCAGGCCGAACAGGCCCACCATCACGAACGACAGCACCAGCTTGATCAGTGTGCCGAACAACAGGCCGAGCCAGGTGCCGACGCCGACATGGGTCGAGCGCAGCACGCTGGTCCCTGAGGCCAGTTCGCCGGCCAGGGCGCCCAGGAACGGCCCGAACAGCAGCCCTGGAATACCGAAGAACATTCCGACCAGGGTGCCCAGACCGGCACCCCACAAGGCAAGCTTGCTGGCTCCGACGCGTTTGGCGCCCAACGTGCTGGCGACGAAATCGACGATGACCCCGATGCTGCCCAGCGCGCCGATGATCAACAGCCACCACAGGCCCAGGTGCCTGTACTCGTCTACCGCCGCGATCAGCCAGATCCCGCCGAACAGCATCGGGATCCCCGGCAATGCCGGCAATATGGCGCCGGCCAGACCGCCGACGATCAGCACGGCGCCAAGTAGGTACAACGCGATATCCATCACCAAAGTTCCATTGGGGCGGTGATGCGGGCACACATGCCGATCGCAAAACCGTAGCAGGTTGAGACACTATGGCACGCCATCGCGCGTCGCTCGCGCCTGCCGGAGAAGTCGTGGACACCGCCAACCCCATCCTGCTCAAGGCCGACGAACTGGGTCGCATCGAGATCGTCGAGCGCGATGGTGTGCGGATGATCCGCCGCGACATTTGCGCCGCGCGCTGGTGGGCACGCCTGTTCGCCCGTCGTGCGGCGGCGCGCGAGGCGCGGGCGTTGGCGCGGCTGGCCGGCGTGGACGGTGTGCCGGCGCTGCTGGGTTGGGATGGCCGCGAACTGTTGCGCGGCTACATCGCCGGCGCGCCGATGCAACAGGCGCGGCCGGGCGAACGTGGCTATTACCGCGACGCGCTGCGGCTGCTGGCGCGGTTGCACCGGCGCGGCATCGTGCACAACGATCTGGCCAAGGAGCCGAACTGGCTGGTGCGCGCGGACGGCCAGCCTGCGCTGGTGGATTTCCAGATCGCCTGGACCCGCGGCCGACGCGGCCGGTTGTTCCGCCTGCTGGCGCGCGAGGACCTGCGTCACTTGCTCAAGCACAAACGCACGTATTGCCCGGACGCGCTGAGTGCACGCCAGCGCGCGATCCTCGATACGCCGGCGCTGCATTCGCGGCTGTGGCGCGTCACCGGCAAACGGCTGTACAAGCTGATTGCGCGGCGGGTGTTTGGTTACTGGGACAACGAAGGCAAGGGCCGCGTGCGCGATTGAGACACGCGTTGCCGCGGCGTATCTATTTTTCGACGAACGCCCGCTCGATCACGTAATCGCCCGGCTCGCGCGTGCGCGGCGCGGCCTGGAAACCGCGGCCATCGAGCAGGGCGCTCAGGTCGTCCAGCATCGCCGGGCTGCCGCACAACATCACGCGATCGGTGACCGGGTTCAGCGGCGGCAGGCCGGTGGCCTCGCTCATCACGCCGTCGACGATGGCATCGGTGATGCGCCCGCGATGGCGGTGCGGCTCGCGCGTCACGGTGGGGTAGTAGATCAGCTTCTCGCGCACCAGCTCGCCCAGGTAGTCGTGCTGCGGCAGCTGATGTTCCAGATAGTCGGCGTAGGCCAGGTCGTTGGTGCGGCGCACGCCGTGGGCCAGCACGATCTTGTCGAAGCGCTCGTAGGTGTCCGGGTCGCGGATGATGCTCATGAACGGCGCCAGCCCGGTGCCGGTGCCAAGCAGGTACAGGTGCTTGCCGGGCTTGAGGTCGGCCAGTACCAGGGTGCCGGTGGGCTTGCGCGTCACGATCAGCGGATCACCGGGCTGGAGGTGCTGCAGCCGCGAAGTCAGTGGACCATCGGGCACCTTGATCGAAAAGAACTCCAGGTGTTCCTCCCAACTGGCGCTGGCGATCGAATACGCGCGCATCAGCGGGCGGCCTTCCGTCTCCAGCCCGATCATCACGAACTGCCCGCTGTCGAAGCGGAAGCCGGGATCGCGCGTGGTACGGAAGGAAAACAGGTTGTCGTTCCAGTGCTGCACGTCGATCACGTGCTCGGTTGCCATAGCCACCATGGGGTTGTCGTCTCAGTAGGTCGTGTCGGGGGCGTCATCGCGCGGCGGCAGCGAAGCTCGCATGGGGAGGCGATATGCGGCGTGTCCCGGGGGCGCGCGGATCGCGGAGTGCGGCGACATTTTACGCGATCCGTCACACCGATGCCCGCGCCGGGATGTTCAACCGTTCCTGCTGGCAACATTCTGCGGCATCATGCGGACGATCTTGCCCAGGCGAACATGCTCCATGGAAAACAGAACCTCGCAACCGCTGCCAGAGGAACATGTGCGCCAGCGTCACCTGGACCGGCTGGTGATGATGTCCGACGGCGTCTTTGCGATCGCGATGACCCTGTCCGCGGTGGAGTTGCGGCCGGAACTTGCGCCGGGCGAATCGCTGGCCAGTGCGTGGGCAACGCCGCTGGCGATCTATTTCCTGAGCTTCGCGATCATCGCCGGGGTGTGGTTCGCGCATCGCCGCAGCCTGGCGCACCTGAGCGACGTGGACAATCCGACCACCTGGATCAACTTGCTGCTGCTCAGCCTGGTGGCGCTGATGCCGGTGGTGATCCGTTTTCTGCTGAGCAATGCCGCCGGACAAGGCAGCAACGCGGGCATGGTCGCCTACGGGTTGGCCATGACAGCGACCTACGCCTGCCTTGCCCTGGCGTGGGGCTACCCGGCGCTGTATGTGGGGCTGGCCCCCAACGTGCCGCGCCGCCAGGCGTGGTCATGGTTTCTCGAATACCTGTTTGTCGCCTTGCTGTTTGGCGCCATGGCGCTGTATTTCCTGCATCTCGTACTGCTTGCCGTGCTGGTTGCCCTGGCCGCCACGGCCATGCGCGCCGCGTCACTCTTGATCGGCCGGTCGCGGAAGCCCTGATTCGGTACATCGTGGGCCCCGGCCACGCCCCCGACGTTGGACAGCACCGATCGCCATGGCTTCGCGGATTTGTGAAGGCTGGCCATTCCTGCGCCGGTGAGTCGATGTATTACGTCAGAAACGTCCTAGGACTACACTGTGCGGCATCCTGGGACTGCAGCACCGGAACCGCGCATACTCCACCGTCGCCCCTATCTGGCGCGTTGAGGGGCCGAGATGGTTCGGTGCACTCCGCAGGACGGCGGTGAGGGGCGCACCAGCTGTTGTGGTGATGATTTTGGGGATGAATGATGCCGATCATGCTCGGCCAATCCCAGGCAATCCAGGCAGCGCGGGCGCAGTTGCAGCGTTACGCCGGCTGCGACGTGCAGGTGCTGATCGAGGGTGAGACCGGCACCGGCAAGGAACTCGCGGCCCGGGAGATCCATTACGCCAGTACCCGCCGGGAGCACCCGTTCGTGCCGGTCAACTGCGGCGCGATCCCCGACAGCCTGATCGAGAACGAACTGTTCGGGCATGGCCGTGGGGCTTTCACCGACGCCAGGAGCGCCCAGCCCGGCCTGATCGATCATGCGCGCGGCGGCACCTTGTTCCTCGACGAGGTCGACTCGCTCTCGGACAAGGCCCAGGTGACCCTGTTGCGTTTCCTCCAGGACAACGAGTACCGCCCGGTGGGCGGTGGCGCGGCGCGGATCTCGGATGCGCGCATCATCGCCGCCACCAATGCCGGCCTGGAACAGCAGGTAGCATGCGGACGCTTCCGCCGCGACCTGCACTACCGACTCAACGCGCTGTATCTGCGGCTGCCGCCCTTGCGCGAACGCGGCGAGGACGTGGCCGAACTTGCCGCTCATTTCATCCAGCTCGTCGCGGCGCGCCTGCACGGTCCGGACAAAAGCTGGGGTGGGGATGCGATGCAGGCGTTGCTTGCGTATGCCTGGCCGGGCAATGTGCGCGAACTGGAGAACGTCGTGCTGCGTGCCTACATGTGCACCGACGGCAGCGTCATCGGCTCCGCCGAACTGCTGGCCGCGGAGCCTGCGTTCGTCGATACGGCATCGATGCCGCGACACCGCGTGAACGAGCCGGATCTCGGCTTCAGTGCGGCCAAGCTGCACGCCATCCGCACATTCGAGCGCGACTATCTCACCCATCTGATGCAGCAGGCCTGCGGCAACATCAGCGCTGCCGCCCGCCTGTCCGGCACCGAGCGCCGCCAGCTCGGCAAGCTGCTGCTCAAGCACGGCATCGATACCAAGCCGTTCCGCCCGCACTGATCGGAGTCGACCGGCCTGCCTTGGCAGGCGTCTGTGTCCGGGTCCAATCGTTCCCACTGCGTCAGCGAATCGGGTCAATCATGACCCGCCGCGCCCGGCACCTCCGGCGCGTATGCGCTGTGCCAGCTCATTTCGACGCTTGCTGCGCGTGGCACGCTCATTGCGTGAGTCTGGCCATGGGCGGAGAGATCTGATGACGAAGCAATCGCACGCCGAATCGGTCGACGACGAGGGCGAAATCGGACGTTCGGTGCTCGCCTATCTGCACTCGCACCCGCAGGCGGCGGACACGCTGCGCGGCATCGTCAACTGGTGGCTGCCGCGGCAGCGTTTTGAAAGCGGCTGCCTGCGCATCGAGCATGTGCTGGGCCAGCTGGTGACCGAGGGACTGCTGCACCGCGACGAGTTGCCTGACGGCGAGGTGCTGTATGCGTTGAACAGGCACACCAAGCCGCCGCACTGACGGCGACACGGGTTTTCACGACGGAGGAACGATCCCATGCCATCTGCGCTCACCTATCCGGGCGTCTACATCGAGGAAATTCCCAGCGGCGTCCGCACCATCACCGGGGTATCCACGTCGATCGCGGCCTTCGCCGGCTGGGCGCCGCTCGGGCCGACCGATCATGCGGGGCTGGTGCTCGGCTACACCGATTTCGCGCGCAAATATGGCGGCCTCGACAGCCGCAGCGTGCTGGGTTACGCGGTCAACCAGTTCTTCGCGAACGGCGGCCAGCAGGCTTACATCGTGCGTCTGGTCGACGGCACCGCAAAGGCGGCCAAGATCACCCTCGACGGCAAGCTGCTGCTCACGGCCAGCAGCGAAGGCCTGTGGGGGAACGACTTCGCCATCGTCATCAAGAAATCGACTTTCGACCCCACGAAATTCCGTCTGACCGTGGCGAACTGGTCAATCGATCCGGCTGGCGTGGCCGTGGAGGTGTTCGACAACCTCTCGATGAAATCCGATGACGCGCGCTTCGTCACCAGCGTGCTGGCAGATCAGTCGGCGTATGTCACCGCCGCCGTGCAGGGCGGTGCCACCGATCCGCCAGCGGATACGGCCGCCGGCAACATTCCCGATGCGGCGAAGCTGGCGGGCGGGGTCGATGGCGCGGTGCTCGCGCCGAACGATCCCGCGTTCGAGACGGCGCTGCAGCCGGTATCCGGCACCGGCGGCCTGTATCAGCTCGATCGCGTCAACCTGTTCAATCTCTTGTGCGTGCCCGGCGAAACCAGCACCGGCGTGATCTCCAATCTGCAGAAGTTCTGCCGCGACCGGCGTGCGTTCCTGATCGCCGACAGCGCCGACGGCGCCACTCTCGACGCGCTGGAGAACGGTCCGGGTGGCATCACCGGCGACGACGCGATCAACGCGGCGTTCTATTTCCCGTGGATCACCGCCGGCGATCCGCTGCAGCAGAACCGTCCGCGCACGTTCCCGCCGTCCGGCTTCGTGGCCGGCATCTATGCGCGCACCGATGCCGCACGCGGCGTGTGGAAGGCGCCCGCCGGCAGCGAGGCCAGTGTCACCGGCGCGCTCGGCGTGGGCACCATGCTTACCAACGGCGAGAACGGCGTGCTCAATCCGCTGGCGATCAACTGCATCCGCAATTTCCCGGTCTACGGCACCGTGGTCTGGGGCGCGCGCACCTTGCAAGGCAACGACGAGCGCGGCTCGGAATGGAAATACGTGCCGGTGCGGCGCACGGCACTGTTCATCGAGGAGAGCCTGTATCGCGGTACCCAGTGGGTGGTGTTCGAGCCGAACGACGACCCGCTGTGGGCGCAGATCCGGCTCAACGTGGGCGCGTTCATGCAGAACCTGTTCCGCCAGGGTGCGTTCCAGGGCAAGACGCCGAACGATGCCTACTTCGTCAAGTGCGACAAGGAAACCACCACGCAGAACGATATCAACCTCGGCATCGTGAACATCGTGGTCGGATTCGCGCCGCTCAAACCCGCCGAGTTCGTAGTCATCCAGCTGCAGCAGATGGCCGGCCAGATCCAGACTTGAGGACTTTCGTCATGGCTCAGTTCAGTGTCAATGCGCAGCGTTTCGATCCCTACAAGAACTTCAAGTTCCGGCTGAAATGGGACGGTCGCTACGTGGCCGGCGTCAGCAAGGTGTCGGGCCTCAAGCGCACCACCGAGGTCGTCAAGCACCGCGAGGGCGGCGACCCCAGCAGCACGCGCAAGTCGCCCGGACGCACCGAGTACGACGCGATCACCGTCGAGCGCGGCGTCACCCACGATACCGAGTTCGAGAAATGGGCGAACAAGGTATGGAACTTCGGCGCCGGGCTCGGTGCGGAGGTTTCGCTGAAAGACTTTCGCAAGGATCTGATTCTGGAGATCTACAACGAGGCCGGTCAGCTTGCGCTCGCGTATAAGCTTTATCGCTGCTGGGTGTCGGAATTCCAGGCGATGCCCGATCTGGATGCCAACGCCAACGCGGTCGCGATCCAGCACCTGAAGCTCGAGAACGAGGGCTGGGAGCGCGACGTCAGCGTGCCGGAGCCGAGTGAGCCCAGCTTCACCGTACCAGCCGGGTGAGCCATGCATACGCCCACGCCCGCGCAACTGCTGCAGGTCTGGGAACGCGAGGGCGATCCGTCCGCCGCGGCGTGCGGGTTGCTATTGCTCGGCAGCAGTTGCGACGAGTGCTCCGTCGAGGCCCTGGCGGCATTGCCGCTGGGGCAGCGCGATGCCCTGCTGCTGCAGTTGCGCGAGCGTCTGTTCGGCAGGGAGATCTGCAGCGTGGCGAACTGTCCGCAATGTGCGGCCGCGGTCGAGGCGACGTTCCGCTGCGACGACTTGCTGCTGACCCGGGACGTTTCGATGACCGCGGCGCCGGCGCCCGAACATGTGCTGGCGGCACACGGCATCCGCGTGCAGTTCCGTCTGCCTGACAGCAACGACCTGCTGGCACTGGAGGCCTGCATCGACACCGCGGCGGCGCGCCGTCTCCTGTTCGAGCGTTGCGTGCTTGCAGCGGAAACTGCCAGCCAGCCGCATGGTGTCCGCGGCCTGCCGGACGAGCTGCAGGCACAGATCGCGCAGGCGATGGCGCAGGCCGATCCACAAGCCGATCTGCAGCTGGCGTTCTGCTGCCCGGACTGCGGCCACGCGTGGCAGCCGACCTTCGATATCGCGCGTTTCCTGTGGCAGGAACTGCACGCATGGGCACTGCGCATGCTGCGCGACGTGGACACGCTGGCCCACAGCTATCACTGGCACGAAGCGGACATCCTCGCGCTGAGTCCGCGTCGCCGGCAGGCCTACCTGGAGCTGTGCGCGCCATGAGCGACTTCCTCGACCGGCTGGCGACCAGGGCGATCGGCAGCGACGCGACGCTGGAACCGCGGCTGCCATCGTTGTTCGAACCATTGCAGCGCGCGCCGATCATGCCGCCGCCGTCGGGCGATGCCGATGCGCAGCGACCTCATCGGGTGGCGACACCGCCGATCATCGCCACGCCATCGCCGCGTGCCTCGTCGATGTCCGCGCCGGATGCCCCACGTGCCGCAACCGCGCCGATCGAGCGCACGGCTGCGCCGGCGGTTTCGGGCGATGCGGCGAGCAAGCCGACTGGCGTGGTGCAGCCTGCGGCGATCGTTGCCGCGCAGCCTTCGCGCGCCGTCGATGATCGATCCGTGACTTCCGCCACCATCACGCCACACCCGCGCGAAGCCGCCGCGCCGATGCCCGTGCAGCCTCGACAGACGCGCGTCGCGCCGAGCCAGCCGGACGCCGCAGCGCAGCCGCGCGCGGCGGTCGGCGCCCTGCTGCCGTTGCCCTCGCCGGGCATCGCGACCTCGCGTGCGGCGGAGCCATCGACCCGCTCGACGCATGCCGCTGCAACGCGGTCCCGCGCCGCGACGTCGGAGCGCACCCGCACTGAATCAAGCGAACCGGTCGTGCACGTCAGCATCGGCCGGCTCGAAGTACGCGCCGCGCCGGCTGCCGCTGCGCCGCTGCGTCGCCGCGAAGGGCCGCAGCCGGGCAGCCTCGACGATTACCTGCGCCAGCGCGGCAACAAGGCTGTGCCATGAGCAACGTACTGGCGATCGCCGCGACCACCCGCACGCTGCGCAACCTACTGCTGGCACAGATGCCGGTACTCGATACCGAGCTCAACGATCTCGAGGTCACCCTGCAGCCGCCGGACCTCGCGCGCAAGGGCATCAGCAAGGCGCAGCTCAACCTGTTTCTCTACCAGGTGGTGGCCAACGCGGCCTGGCGAAACCTCGACATGCCCGGCCAGGTACGCCCCGGCGACACCGCGCCGCCACCGCTGGCGCTGAACCTGCACTACGTGATCACCGCCTGGGGTCGCGGCGATAGCGACAGCGACGCACTCAGCCACCGCGTGCTCGCCGCGGCCATGAGCACGTTGCACGACCGCGCCGTGCTCGACGGCAACGACATCCGCAATGCCTTGCCGGACAACGACCTGGCCACCCAGGTCGAGCGCGTGCGGATCACCCCGCTGCCGCAGAGTGTGGATGAGCTGTCCAAGCTGTGGACGGCGTTCCAGACCAACTACCGCACCTCCGCTGCCTACGAGGCGACCGTCGTGCTGATCGACAGCCAGGCGGCGATGCGCGCACCGTTGCCGGTGTTGCGGCGCGGTGCGCAGGATCGCGGCGTGTTCACCACGGCATCCGCCGCAGCGGTGCTGGATGCTTTGACCTATCCGCGCACGCAGCCGGCCGTGCGGCTCGGCGAGGACATCGTGCTGGGCGGTCGCCAGCTCGGTGTGGAGAACGCGCTCGCACGTTTCAGCAGCTTGCGTCTCGACGCGCCGGTCGATGTCGTGCCGCTGGCCGGTGACGCCGCCGGTACCTTGCGTGTGCACCTCGCCAACACGACGGATGATGTCGACGCCGCATCGCGCTGGGCGCCGGGCATCTACACCGTGGCCCTGCTGGTACAACCACCGGGCCTGCCAGCTCTGCTCAGCAACGAGTTGCCGCTGGCGCTGGCGCCGATCATCACGCTCAGTCCGCTCACCGCCGCTGCTGGCGATCTGGGCTTGAACCTCACCTGCACGCCGCGCCTGCGCGATGGTCAGCGGGTGTTTCTTTTGTTCGGCGATCGCCTGCTGACGCCGCAGAGCATCAGCAACCCGTCCGACACGCAGCAGCCCACGGCGCTGGTTTTCCAAGTGCCGGGCGTGACGGCGGGAACGTACACGGTGCGTCTGCGCGTCGATGGCGCCGACAGCATCCCGGTCGACTTCAGCGGTAGTGTGCCGGCTTTTGCCGCCGACCAGCAGGTGATCGTGACATGAGCGATGTCGCGCAATGGCTGAGTGCGAACGACCGCTATCTTGCCGATGCGCTGGCCGATCTGCGCGCGCGGCTGCTGCACGCGGCGGAGCTGCACGACGCGCCGACGGCAACCCTGCCGGCGGGCACACCGGCATCCGCCTTGATGAAGTCCGCGCCGGCCGTGGTCGTACCGGTCGAGGCGGGACATTCCTGGTTCGCCCGGATGTTCGGTGGTCAATCGTCACGAACGCCGATGTCGACGGCAGACACGGGCGCTGTCGACCAACACCGACCCGACCCGCTGCCGATCGTCGCCGACGTGCCGGCCGAAGGATCCGACAGCCGCGCGGCGTCGCAGGACGCCACCGCGTCGCAGAACACGCCGTCCGCTGCCGCGGTCGACGACAGCCCTCATCCGCCCGCGCTGATCGTGCTCGCCAACCGGCTCGGCCTGAGCGCATTCGAGCGCGATCTTCTCCTGCTGTGCATCGGCATGGAGCTGGACACGCGCATGCCGGCGCTATGCGCGCGGGCGCAACACGATCCGGCCAAGCCGTTTCCCACGTTCGCGCTGGCCTTTGCCGTGTTGGATCAGCCGAGCTGGGATGCGCTTTCACCGGAGCGTCCGTTGCGCTACTGGCGCCTGCTCGAGATTCATCAGCCCGGCGCGCAGCCACTGGTCGGTGCGGCGCTCAGCGCCGACGAACGCGTGGTCAATTTCGTCAAGGGCATGAACTACCTGGACGACCGCCTGATGCCGCTGCTCACGGCGCTGGCACCGATGGCATTGCCGCCTTCGCAACGCGCGGTCGCCGACCGGATACTGGAAGGCTTGCGCCAGGTGCCGGCGGGCGAGGCACTGCCGGCGATACAGCTGCTGGGCAGTGACGGCACCAGCAAGCAGGGCATCGCGCAGGCGATTGCCGACGCGTTCGGCGCGCAAGCCTATCGCCTCTCGGCCGAGCTGCTGCCGAGCACGATCGCCGAACAGGAAACGCTGATCCGCCTGTGGCAGCGCGAAAGCCAGCTGCTGCCGATCGCGCTGTATATCGATGCCGCCGACGTCGAACGCGGCGATACGACGGCCACGCTGGTCAAACGCCTGCTGGCGCGGGCGGGCGGGCTCACCTTCGTCGACACGCACGAACCGTGGGCCGGTGCGGCAAGCCACACGCTCAGCGTCGACGTCGCCAAACCCACCGCGGTCGAGCAGCGCACGCTCTGGCAACGTTTGCTCGGCGATGCAGCGGGCCAGCAGCCGCGGCATCTTGCCGGTCATTTCGATTTCAACCTCGGCAGGATCGAACAGATCGCGCATGGCGCGCTCGCCGCTGCCGAACACAAGCCCGAGGCGCTGGCGCAGTCGCTGTGGCAGGGCGCACTGGCGCGCACGCGACCGGCGCTGGACCAGCTCGCGCAGCGCATCGAACCGAAGGCCGGCTGGGCTGACCTCAAGCTGCCCGGCAACGAGATGACCCTGCTGCACCAGATCGCCGATCAGGTCGCGCAGCGCAGCACGGTCTACGACGACTGGGGTTTCCGCGAACGGATGAATCGCGGCCTGTCGATCAGCGTGCTGTTCGCCGGCGAGAGCGGCACCGGCAAGACCATGGCGGCGGAAGTCATCGCCAGGGAGCTCGGCCTGTCGCTGTACCGCATCGACCTGTCGGCCGTGGTCAGCAAGTACATCGGCGAAACCGAGAAGAACCTGCGCAAGCTGTTCGACGCCGCTGAAGACGGCGGCGCGATCCTGTTCTTCGACGAGGCCGACGCGCTGTTCGGCAAGCGCAGCGAGGTGAAGGACAGCCACGACCGCTACGCCAACATCGAAGTGAACTACTTGCTCCAGCGGCTGGAGTCGTTTCGCGGACTGGCGATCCTCGCCACCAACATGAAGGGCTCGCTCGACAGCGCGTTCCTGCGCCGCCTGCGCTTCGTGGTCAATTTCCCGTTCCCCGGCGCGGCCGAACGCAAGGCAATCTGGGCCTCGGTATTCCCCGCGCAGGCGGGCGTCGGCGCGCTGGATCTGGAAAGGCTGTCGCGACTCGCGCTCACCGGCGGCAGCATCCAGGGCATCGCGGTGAATGCCGCCTTCATGGCAGCGAAGGCCGGCGTGCAGATCGGCATGCCGTTGCTGCTGGAAGCCGCGCGTACCGAATACCGCAAGCTCGACAAGCCAATCAACGAGGCCGACTTCCGCTGGCTCGAAAGCGCCGGAGGCAAGCCATGAGTATCGAGCTGTACATCGAACGGCTGGTGATCGATGAAAGCCTGCTCCGCGGCGAACGCGCCGACCGTGTGCGTGCAGCGATCGAACGCGAACTGACGCAACGACTTGCCCGGCCCGGTGCCATCGACGTGCTGCGTGGCGTCGGAGCCGTGGAAAGTCTGCCGGCGGCGCTGCTCTCCTCGGGTGGGTCTCTAGGCGAACGCATTGCTGCGACGGTGCAGGACAGTCTCGGCGTTTCTCGTGCTACGCAGATGCCCCGGTCGACGTCTGCAGGGATATCCGTCAATAAAGAAGCCGCTACAAAGGCGAGAGTGCAACCATGAATACGCATCTTGGAAAAGTAGCGCGGACAGACGCGCCTCGCGCGGTACCGCACGGCGATCTTCGCATGCGCCAGAAGCTTTCCGCGCCGCTTCAGGTCGCGTCGCCACCCACCCCTGGACGAAGCGTTTCCGGCGCGCTCCATGGTCACGACTTCAGCTTGATACCGGTTCATGCGGATATGAAGTCGATGGCCGGGGGCGGCTCAAGCGGTAGCGGGATGGACAAGCGTGATCCACCGCACGCACCCCCGCCGCCTGTAGCCGTGCCTGCGCACGGTGCAACTCCTCATGCGAGTGCTGCACCCGCACCAGCTGCACCACCCGCAGCTCCGCCAACGGTTGCGTTGCCGGCTCACATCCGCGCGCCTTCATCGCCTGCCTCGATGAAAGATCGTATTCCGCCGCGCGTTGATACGGCTGTCCGCGCTACCGTGAGCGGGGTGCAAAAAGGTGCTGCTGCCGTGGAAATCTCCGTCGAAGGATCGGGTGGCGGCAACGGTACGTTGACCCTGAATGGCGCCGCGACCGCGAAGCTTTCCGCGACCGCGAACATCAATCTGCGCGGGAAGGACCAGACCGACTCCGGTAAAGGCGGCAACCTCAAGCTGGTGGCGAAACAGGGAGGAGTAAAACTGGGCGAATCCGGCGCCTTCTCGGTATCTTCGATCCCGCAGAACTACACCGATACGTTCGTGTCCTTGCTCACCGTTGACAGTCGGGGCTTCAAGGTTCAGGACGGCTGGTCATCCGATAGTCGGACTTTTGCCGATCTTGACCAGACCGAAATTTCCGAGTTGGTGGATTACAGCGCCGGCACCGGATGCTTTGCTGCCAGTGCGGCTGGTAACAATTCCGGCTACCTGCCAGGTAATCAGTTGACGACGGATACCCATTCGAGACCCACCGCCGAATTGACTTCCGCGGGCAAGCTTGTTGCGAAACAGGCATGCATGTTCAAGGACAAGCGAAGCGGGTCGGACGATATCCCGATGACCAAATCAGGCTATCTGCTGACGAGAGTGAACAAGGCAGTCGGACATGGGGCTTTCCAGATAACGACATCGAAGCAGGGATCCGCCGTGACTGCAAAAGGCGTGACTACCCAGGCCGGTGCGGGTTCCATTACCAAGACCCAGGCGGTGTGAGTCATGGCCGACCATCTCCCCGGCATGCTGCCGGAGCACCTCAGACATTGGCCGGGGCTCTGGATTCGCCGTGGCGACGAAATCGTGCCCGCTGACCAGGAGGACGTGGATACCGCCAGGAACTATCCCTCATGGGCGGACAAGGGCCCGCTCGTGCGTGGCAGACGCTTGACGATCATGGCCGCGCATTGCAGCCATGGTGTGGGCAAGGCAGTGCGCGTCATTCACGTATTCGAGATCACTGAGCCGGGCAGTGCGGTGTATGTGATGGGCCCGAAGCCGGTGCTCGGCGAATACGTCGATGATCAACCGGCAACTGCGCCTGCCGCTGCCGACGATAGTGCACTACGGCCGCTTGCCTATGACGGTCGTACGCTCGCAAGTCCCGCTGTCGACTACAACTTCGATATCACCAGTTACGTGTTCGCCGAGCCGGGCACACATCGCATTGTTTGGAAAGTCGACGACCTCGCCTCCAACGTTCTGACGATCGAGGTAGGGCATGGAAACGCGCCATTCAATGCAGTACCCGGCGTTTCCAGCGAAGGGGGCAAATCGTGAGCATCCTCGGCAGCATCTTCGACGGACTGCTCGGCTACGAAAAGCTGATGCTGCTCTGCGGCTTCATCCTGTTCGTGTTCGCGCTGGCGGCGATCACGGTGATGATCGTGCAGCGGCGCGATTTCAAGATGGCGATGGTGCTGATCATCTTCGCGATCGTGCTGATGGGTTTTCCCGGTATCCAGGCGATCAAGTTCAGCCAGGACACGGTCGAACTGGATCGCATCCGCGCACAGCCGGCTGCGCCGACCGATCCCGCGCAGAAGGCGCAGGACCAGGCGTTGCTGAGCAGTCTGGAGGAGCGTGCCGCGGGCAATCCGCAATTGCAGGCGCAGGTTTCCGACGGTTACCGCGCCATCGGCAACGTCAACAAGGCGTACGACCTTGCCAGTTCGGTGCTGCAGAACAAACCTTCGGCCGCGGTGCAGCAGACCCTGATCCCGGTGCTGACCGCCAAGCTCAATCAGGTGCAGGGCGCGACACCGCCGGTACCAGCGGCGCCGACGTCACCCGGCGCGGCCGGAAGCGTCAGCGCCACGACACCGGCTCCGGCCAGCACGCAAGCGACGGCGGCAATGCCAGCACCGCCTCCGCCTTCGGCGACGCCTATCGCACCAGCCCCGACCGGCAGCAAGCGACGCGAAATCGTCGAGGTTGCCAATCAGCTGCAGGCGGTGTCGGCGCCGTTGCCGGCGGCCTCGCACATCGCGCTGGCCAATGCCTATGTGAGGCTCGGCGAGCCACAGAAAGCGCAGGCGAGCATCCAGCAGGCGCGCCGGCTCAATCCGCGCGTGCAACTGAACCCCGCGCTGCAGCGCGTGCTGCCACCCGCGTCGCAGCTCGTGCATTGAAGGGATCCAGACATGAACGTGCAGACAGGAGTGAAGCCATGACGGTGGAGACCTTGCACAAGGGCGATCAGGGTTCGCAGGTACGGCAGTTGCAGAAGCTGCTGGTGCAACGCGGCTACCCGGCCGACATCAACGGCGCGTTCGACACGAAGACCTGGCAGGCCGCGCGCGCGTTCCAGACGCAGAACCTCGACCAGCACGGCCAGCCACTCGTCGTCGACGGCGTGGTCGGGCCACTGACGTGGTGGAGCCTGCAGAACCCGAAACCGTTCATCAGGACACCGACCGCAGTCGATTACAGCGTGTTGCCGGCACGTGGCGGCAGCAAGCGCGGCCGCGCCGCGCTCGCCGCGGCGATTGGCGAACTGAAGGCCAACGCGCGCGAGATCGGTGGCGACAACCGCGGTGCGTTCGTGCGCAAGTATCTTGCCCCCGCCGGGCTCGACGAAGGCAATTCATGGTGCGCGGGCTTTGTCAGTTTCTGCTTCATGCAGGCGGCGGGCGGCGACAGGAAGGCAATGCCGTTCGCCTATACGGCCAGTGCGCGCACCCTGCTGGCGGAATTCAAGGACAACGGCTGGGCCTCGGCACCGGGCAGCGGCTATACGCCGGTGCCGGGCGACATCGTGGTGTGGTGGCGGGTGAGCCTGGCCGGCTGGCTCGGTCATGTCGGCCTGGTGCATTCGGTGCAGGACGGCATGCTGTACACGATCGAGGGCAACCACAGCCCACGCGTGCAGGGCTTCTCGTATGTGCTGAGTCGAATGGACAAGCTGCTCGGCTTCGGACACCTGCCATGAGCAGCTTTCCCGGCTCACCGCGCATCCTCAAGGGCGGCATCGTGCTGATCGATGCGGATACCTCGGCGGTGCTGCGGGTGATCGCCTTGCAGTACAACCCCGATTCGCTGACCCGTTCGCTGGCGGTGCAGGCGGTCAGTGCCGATGGCGGCGATCGTTCCGAAGTGCTGCGGCTGAAGGGCCCGCCGGTGGAGACGCTGAAGCTGGATGCGGAGATCGACGCCACCGACCAGATGGAGTTTCCGGAACAGAACAGCGTCACCACGCAATCGGGCATCTTCGCGCAGCTGGCGGCACTGGAAACGATGGTCTACCCGACCAGCGGGCAACTGCGCCTCAACGACGTGCTGGCGCAGATCGGCACGCTGGAGATCGTGCCAATGGAAACGCCGCTCGCCCTGTTCGTGTGGAGCAAGTCGCGCATCCTGCCGGTACGCATCACCGAATTCAGCATCACCGAGGAGGCGTTCGACACGGCGTTGAATCCGATCCGCGCCAAGGTCAGCCTGGGTCTGCGCGTGCTCTCGGTGAACGACGTGCCGTCCGGACACAAGGCGGCCAGCCTGTTCATGAACTACCTGCAACAGAAGGAGCGACTGGCCAGTACCCGTGCGGGTCAGCCGTTGTCCGCGTTCGGCATCGCCGGAGTGCCCTGATGAATGTGATCTTTCCACCCACCAGCCGTTACGCGTTGACGCCGACCGCCACCTTCGTGCGCGCCGATGGCACACCGCTCACTTATCTGCGGCGCCGCTTCGTGCCGGCGCCGGAAAACCTCGCGCTGCTGCAATGGCACCAGGTGGTACAGAATGAGCGACTCGACAACATCACCGCGCAATACCTGGGCGACCCCGAACAATTCTGGCGTCTGTGCGATGCGAACCGCGCACTGCGTCCGCAAGAGCTGACCGAGACAATCGGAAAGCCGCTGCGCATCACCTTGCCGGAAGGCATTCCGGGGGTGCCGCATGCTTAAAGGCGTGCACCTGACCTTGCTGGTCGGCCCGGTGGTGCCGCTGCCGGTGCCGCAGATCGTGCTGGATGCGCTGACCCAGATCGAAGTGGTCGCGCCGGACGAGACAGCCGGTGCGTTCACCCTGCAGTTCACGCTGAGCGTGCAGTCGCCGCTGCACACCTTGTTCCTGCTCAGCGGCGGTGGCGTGGTGCCGTTGTTGCGGGTGATCGTGGTGGTCACCTTGAACGGCATGCCGCAGGTGCTGATCGACGGCGTGGTCACCCGCACCGAGGTTGTCCCCGGCGCGGACCAGCGCCACACCACGCTGCAGGTGACCGGCGACGATCTCACCGCGGTGATGACCAAGCTGGAGTTTTCCGGCCTGCCCGGCATGCCGTATCCGGCGATGCCGGCCGAGGCGATTGTCGCGCTGCTGCTGGCCAAGTACGCGTTCCTCGGCATCGTGCCGATGGTGATCCCGAGCATCGCGATCGACGTGCCGATTCCGACCAACCGCATCCCCAGCCAGCAGGGCAGCGACCTCGAATACATCCGCACGCTGGCCGAGCGCGTCGGCTATGTGTTCTATCTCGATCCCGGTCCGCTGCCGGGCATGAGCACGGCGTACTGGGGGCCGAAGGTGAAGGTCGGTGTGCCGCAGCCGGCGCTCAGCGCGGACATGGATGCAGCCAGCAATGTCGAGAGTCTCAGCTTCAGCTACAACGGCAATGCGCGGCAGCTGCCGTTGGTCTATATCCAGAACGAGCAGACCAAGATTCCACTGGCGATCCTGATCGCGGATATCGGCCCGCTCAATCCACCGCTCGGCCTGCTCGATCCGCCGCCGCAGCAGTTCCGCCCGCTGCCCGAGACGGCGAAGTATTCGCCGATGCGCGCGATGCTGCTGGGCATGGCCGAGGCGGCGAAATCGGCCGACACCGTCACAGGCCGCGGCAGCCTCGACGTGACCCGCTATGGCCATGTGCTGAAGTCGCGCCAGCTGGTCGGCGTACGCGGTGTCGGTCCTGCGTTCGACGGCCTGCACTACGTCAGCCAGGTGCGCCACACGATCAAGCGCGGCGAATACAAGCAGAGCTTCGAGCTGTCGCGCAAGGGGCTGATCTCCACCGTGCCACTGGTGCTGCCATGAGGGTGCCGCCATGAGCAAGTTCTACGGCAAATATCGCGGCACGGTGATCCAGAACGTGGATCCCGAACAGCGCGGACGCATCCAGGCGATGGTGCCGGACGTGTCCGGGCTGCTGCCGTCGAGCTGGGCGATGCCGTGCATGCCGATCGCCGGCAAGCAGAGTGGTGTCTACGTGGTACCGCAGATCGGCGACGGCGTGTGGATCGAGTTCGAGCAGGGCGATCCGGACTATCCGATCTGGGTCGGCGGTTTCTGGGGCGTGGCGGCGGAAGTGCCGGCGCTGGCGCTGGCCGGCAATCCGGCCAGCCCGAGCGTGGTGCTGCAGTCCGGTTTGCAGAACGCCATCTCGATCAGCGACCTGCCGGGGCCGACCGGCGGCATCCTGCTGAAGAGCGTCACCGGCGCGATGATCGTGGTCAACGAGATCGGCATCACGATCTCGAATGGCCAGGGCGCCACTATCGTGCTCGCCGGCCCGACGGTGACCATCAACAACGGCGCATTGGTGGTGACCTAGGAGAAGCACGATGCCGGGATTCGTCATTCATGTGGGTGCCAGCGTGCTCTGTTCGCATGCCGGCCAGGCGCAGGCCACCGCGCCGAATCCGCGCGTCACCGTCAGTGGCCAGCCCAGCGTGACGATGCCGGCACCGTGGCTGGTTGCCGGCTGTGCGCTGCCGCCACCACCGGCGGCGAACGGGCCGTGCATCACCGCGCAGTTCGTCACCGCCGCCACACGGGTGACTTCCAATGGGCAACCGCTGCTGCTGTTCGACAGCCAGGCGATCTGTGCGCCGACTGGCACGCCGCTGCTGATCGTCGCCAGCCAGACGCGCGTCACCGCGATGTGAGGACGCCATGAGTATCGCCATGAATATGGATTACCCGTTCCACTTCGACCATCGTGGACGCAGCGCGGAAACCGGCGACGACGACCATGTGCGCGACATGATCGAGCAGCTGCTGTTCACCAGTCCGGGCGAGCGCGTGAACCGGCCGGACTTCGGCAGTGGCCTGCTGCAGCTGGTGTTCGCGCCGAACAGCCAGGAGCTTGCCGCCGCGCTGCAGTTCACCTTGCAGGCGGCGCTGCAGCGCTGGCTCGGCGACGTGATCGACGTGGGTGCACTTGCCGTGACCAGCGAGGATTCGACCCTGCGCGTCGAACTCAGCTACACCGTGCGCGCCAGCGGCACCACGCGCAGCGACAGTTTCGTGCGGAGCCTGCCATGAATGCCGCGAACCCCGCCGTCAGTCTGGGCGTGATCGGCTGCGCACCCTTGCCCGCCTGCAGCGTGCCGGCACGACGCGAGCGGCTGCGGTTGTCCGGCACGCTCAACGGCATCGACTATGTCGAGGTCGGCGACGACGGTGTCAGTCTGTGCGTGCATCTGTTCGGCGACATCCCACAAGGGCTGGGCGTGGCGAACGTGCGCGTCAGCGGCGGCGATCGCATCACCGGCCTGCGCGTGCTCAGTGTCAACGCCGAGCTGGAACCGGACATGCACGACGATCCCTGCCTGCGCGTGGTGCTCGATCGCGAAGGCGACCACACGGCGTACTGCCTGTGCCTGGTGGATGCGTCGTCGGGCAGCGACCCGGCAAGCTGGCTCGCGTATCCGGGCTTCGATCCGCGCTATGCCTGCGTCGCGCTGCACTTCCGCCTCGATTGCGCGAAGACGCTGGATTGCGCGGATGCGGGGACGTGCGTGCAAACGCCGTTGCCGCCGCCGGAAATCAATTACCTGGCCAAGGATTACGCCAGCTTCCGCCAGTTGTTCCTCGACCGCATCGCACTGGACATGCCGGCGTGGCAGGAGCGGCACGTGCCGGACATCGGCATCGCGCTGGTCGAGGTGCTGGCGTATACCGCGGACTATCTCAGCTACTACCAGGACGCTGTCGCCACCGAGGCTTACCTCGCCACCGCGCGCCGGCGCATCTCGGTGCGCCGGCATGCGCGACTGGTGGATTACCGCATGCACGAGGGTTGCAACGCGCGCGCGCTGGTCGCGCTGTCCTGCGCCAGCGATCTTGAACTCGCGCTGGACAACCTTTTGTTGCTGGTGCCGCCGGCGGGGAAGAACAACGTGACGCCGGGTGTAATCGATGCGAGCCAGCTCGAGGCGGCGCGTACGCAAGGCGCGCTGCTGTTCGAGCCGATGCCGCTGGATGGCGCGACTACGCTGAAGGTGGTCGCCGCGCACAGCGCGATCCGGCTGTACGGCTGGGGCGACGAGATGTGCTGCCTGCCGCGTGGAAGCACGCATGCGACGCTGGTCGATGCGCCGTTGCCGGCGCCACCATCGACCGCGCCGTCGACCCCGTCGGCAGCGAACGATCTCGCTGCGGTCGCGGCCCCGCAGCGTGCGCTCAAACTCGCGGTCGGCGACCTGCTGATCTTCGAGGAAGTGCTGGGGCCGCAGACCGGCAACCCCGCCGATGCCAATCCCGTGCATCGACACGCGGTGCGGCTGACGGACGTCCAGACGTCCGTCGATCCGATCGATGGAACCCTGCTGCTGGAGATCGCCTGGGACGCCTGCGACGCGTTGCCGTTCGATCTGTGCCTGTCGGTGCGCACGCCATCGCCCGATTGCGCGTGGCTGCACGACGTCAGCCTGGCACGCGGCAACGTGCTGCTGGTCGACCACGGCGAGCACGTGCGCGGCCAATGCACGTCCGCGGCGATCTGCACGCCCGACGGCAGCGATGGCGACTACCCCGGGCTCACCGCGGCGCTCGCCGCACTGCCGGACGCATGCCCGCGTTGCCAGGCGCTGGCCGAAGATTGCTGGCTGGTACCGGGCACGACGCAACACGGTTGCTGCCACTGCGAAGGTGCGGTGCAGGACGTCAGGCGCCCGCCCGCCGATACCGGCCATGTGCTGCCGGGCGCGCCGCTGACCTGGGCCGAGCCGCTGCCCGCGCACGCGCCGGTGTGCCGTTTGCTGGCGCGCGATCCGCGCCATGCGCTGCCGCAACTGAGCGTCCACGGCGGCACACTCGGCGATGTGCTGGTGTCCGGCACGCCGGATTCGCGCTGGCAATGGACGGCGCAGTACGACCTGCTGGAGAGCGGGCCGGACGATCGTCACTTCGTGGTCGAGGTCGACGACGACGGCGCCGCGCATCTGCGCTTCGGCGATGGCGTACTGGGCCAGCAACCACAGGCCGGCGATTTCTTTCGCGCCGCCTCGCGCATCGGCAACGGCCCGGCCGGCAATGTCGGACGCGACAGCATCGTGTGGCTGGCACTGAAGTCGGGTGTGCTGTCGGCCGATCTGCAACCGCGCAATCCGCTGCCGGCCGGCGGCGGCACCGCGCCGGAAAGCATGGCCGAGGTGAAGCTGTACGCACCCGGCGCGTTCCGCGCGAACCCGCTGCGCGCGATCGTCGCCGACGACTACGCGATGTTCGCCGCACGTGCACCGGAACTGCAGGGTGCGACCGCCGCGCTCGAATGGAACGGCAGCTGGTACGCGGCCGACGTGGTGGTCGATCCGCTGGGCCGCGAGACGCTGCCCTCCGGGCTGGCGCGGCGCATCACCGCCCAGCTCGAACGCTATCGCCGGATAGGTCACGACGTGGCGGTGAGCGCCGCCTGTTACGTACCCTTGCGGATCGAACTTTTCGTTTGCGTGCTGCCGACGTTTCTCGTCGCCCACGTCGAAGCCGAGTTGCGCGATCGTTTCGGCGCGGGGCTGCGTCGTGACGGCACGCCGGCTTTCTTCCATCCGGATCGGCTGCGGCTGGGCGCGCCGGTATTTGTCAGTGCATTGCTGGCCGAAGCGCAGTCGATCATCGGCGTTGCCCACGTCGAGGTCACCACGCTGGCCCGTGCCGAAGCGGCGCCGGCTGCTGGCGTGCCCGATGACGCCGTGTTGCGAGTGGCGGCGTGCGAGATCGCGCAGGTCGACAACGATCCGGACCATCCCGATCACGGAAGCATCGCGTTCACGCTGGGAGGTGGCCGATGAGCTGCTGTAGCGCCTGTGGCAGGCATGCCTGCGCCTGCGGTTGCGGGACGACCGTCGGCACGCCGCTGCCTCTGTACAACCGGCCGGGGCTGGACAGCCTCGCGTATCGCGTGGGCACCTATGCCGACTTCCGCGCCACCATGCAGAACGACCTCAGCAATGCCGCCATGCCGGCGCTGGCCGGGCTGCGCACGCGCGAAGCCGACGACCCGGCGATGGCCCTGCTCGATGCGTGGGCGATCGGCGCCGACGTGCTCGGCTTCTATCAGGAACGCATCGTCAACGAAGGCTATCTGCGCACCGCTACCGAACGGCGGTCGGTGCTGGAACTGGCGCGGCTGGTCGATTACCGCCTGCGCCCCGGCGTGGCAGCCAGCGTCTATCTCGCCTATACCGTCGAGAAGGACTCGCCGCCGGTGACGATTCCCGCTGGCGCGCGCGCCCAGTCCGTTCCCGCGCCCGGCGAACAGATGCAGACGTTCGAGACCGCCGATCCGCTGGATGCGCGTTACGAATGGAATGCGCTGCAGCCGCGGCTGAACCGGCCGCAGGACATCTCGCTCGACAACATCGCCAGCCTCGGCGAACTGTGGGTGGCCAGCGCCGCGACGAACCTCAAGCCGAACGACAGGCTGCTGTTCCTATTCGGCGATCTCGCCAGTGGCGTGCCGGCGATCCGGCTGGTGCAGTCGGTTGAGGTACAGCCGCAGAGCCAGCGCAGCAAGGTGCTGTTGCAACCGCTCGAAGCGGCGACGCCGCAGATCGTGGCGGCGGCACATGTGGCGATCGCGGCGCTCGGTTCGAACAGCACCGGTCCCCATCACGACGAATGGCTGAGCGTGCTCGGCGTCGTGCGCACGGGTCTGCTGCTCGGTGGCGAGAATGGCGGCAGCTACGCCCAGCTCATGAAATCGCCCTTCGGCAATGATGCCCCGGTCAGCGGACCACCTGCCATCGACGACTTCAAGCATGCGGTGGATGCGGCGTTCGGTGCGACGGCGCCACCAGGCCAGAACGCGCACGGATTCGGTGCATTGTTCGGCGCGCTGACCGCCATGCCGACGCTGCAGCCGGCCAACAGCTTCCGCCTGCAGCGCAGCGTCGCCACCGCGCTGGGCAAGGCCAGCGACGTGCGCCCGCAATTGCTGCTGAATTTCGAGGCGCGACTGGTCGACAACTTCTACCGCGCCTGGACCAGCGTGCCGCAGAGCGCGCCATCGCCGACGCTGAGCGGCGTATACGCGCTACGCGTGACCGCGTCTCTGTTTGGTTACAACGCGCCGCGCATCATGGGGCTGGGCCTGAACACGGACAGTGCCACCAAGGCGGCGGTGCCCTATGTCTCCATGCCCGACGGTGACTGGGGCGCGGTGGAACAGGACGATCGCGTGCAACTGGACAACGCCTACGATGGCATCCTTGCCGGCAGCTATCTGCTGATCCAGCAGCCCGGCGAGATACCGGTGGTGGCTCAGGCGAAAAGCGCGCAGGCCCATCCGCGCAGCAATTATGGTATCAGCGGCAAGACCACCGACATCGCGCTGGCCGATCCGGCCGCAAGCGACGGATCGGTGTTGTGGCGCGCGCCGGACATGGCGACCGTGCGCAGCACCCAGGTCTATGCGCAGAGTGAGTTGCTGCCACTGGCCGAGCTGGCGATCAGTGAAGACGTCGGCAGCGTCGCCGCCAGCGACAGCTCGACCAGGATCACCCAGGACAATGCCACCCGGCTCACTCTCGCCACGGTCGTCGACGGCCTCAAGGCCGGCCGTTGGGTGATCGTCGCCGGTCAGCGCAGCGACGTGCCGGGTACCGATGCGGTGACTGCCGCCGAACTGGTGATGCTCGCCGCGGTGGAGCAGGGCACGGATGCGACTGTGCCTGGCGACACCGTGCACAGCACCCTGGTGTTCGCCAACCAGGGGCTTGCCTACGGCTACCGGCGCGACAGCGTGGCGGTGTACGCCAACGTGGTGCACGCCACTCATGGCGAGACGCGCAACGAGGTGCTCGGCAGCGGCAACGCCGCGATGCCGATGCAGGTTTTCGTTTTGAAGCAGTCGCCACTGACCTGGGTTTCCGCCGCCACCGTCGACGGCGTGCAAAGCACACTCGACGTGCGCGTCAACGACATGCGCTGGCACGAGACGCGCAACCTCGCCTTCGTCGGCGCCACTGCCCGCAACTTCGTCACCGCCATCGACAACAGCGGCAAGACCTCGGTGGTGTTCGGCGACGGCACGCACGGCGCGCGTCTGCCGACCGGGGTCGAGAACATCACCGCGATCTATCGCAACGGCATCGGCACGCCAGGTAACGTGCAGGCACAGCAGGTCAGCCTGCTGGCGACCAGGCCGCTCGGCGTCAAGGCGGTAATCAACCCATTGCGCGCTTCCGGTGGCGCCGATGCGGAGACGCGCGACCAGGCGCGCCGCAACGTGCCACTGGCGGTGCTGGCGCTGGACCGGCTGGTCTCGGTGCCGGACTACGCCGACTTCGCGCGTACCTTCGGTGGCGTCGGCAAGGCTTCCGCGACGAAGCTCGGCAACCTGGTGCATGTGACCATCGCAGGCGCGGCCGACGCGCCCATCGACGTCAGCTCCGACCTCTATCGCAACCTGCTGCAGGCGCTGCAGCTTTATGGCGACCCATCGCTGCCATTGCGCCTGGGCGTGCGCGAGATGCTGGCGCTGACCCTGAGCGCGAAGGTCGGCCTGGCGCCGGACTACGTGTGGGAGTCGGTCGCGCCGCAGTTGCGCGCGGCGCTGCTCGATGCGTTCGGCTTCGAGCGGCGCGCGCTGGCGCAGAACGTCTACCTCAGCGAGATCGTCGCCTGCATGCAGGCGGTGCGCGGCGTCGCCTGGGTCGACGTGGATGCGTTCGGCAGCCTCGACGAGGCGTCCCTTCTGGCCGGCTTCGGTGATGCCGACAAGGGTGGCGACGGCAACGAAGACGACGGTGCATCGCTGCAGACGCACCGGATCTCGCTGGCGACCTCCGGCTTGCCACCGCGCGTGCAGGTACTGCCCGCACGCTACGACAGCGACGGCGCGCTGCTGCCGGCACAGCTCGCCTACCTTGCGCCGAACGTCCCCGACACGTTGTTGCTGCAGGAGGCGACACCATGAGCGCGCAACCGGATCGTCTGTACGACCTGCTGCCGGTGGTCTACCGCATGCGCGATGAGGAGCAGGGTTATCCGCTGCGCGATTTTCTGCGCGTGCTGGCGACCCAGGCCAATGTGCTGGAACAGGACATCGCGCGGCTGTACGACAACTGGTTCATCGAGACCTGCGCCGACTGGGTGGTGCCGTATATCGGCGACCTGCTCGGTTACACCCTGCTGCCGGAAGCGGCCACGCTGGATGCCAGTGGTGGCGCATGCGTGGCGGGTCTCGGCCGCGTGTTGGCGCCGCGCGCCGACGTGGCCAACACGATCGACGCGCGGCGGCGCAAGGGCACGCTGTCGCTGCTGGAAGATCTTTCCCGCGATGCCGCTGGCTGGCCGGCGCGCGCGGTCGAGTTTTATCGCCGGCTTGGCTGGATGCAGCATCTCGACCATCGGCATCCGCATCGCGGCGGCACCGCCGACCTGCGCGACCCGGGACGGCTGCAGCGCATCGGCTGGGCGAACGGCGCGTTCGATCCGTTCGCGCACAGCGTCGATGTGCGGCGGATGGGTAGCGCGCATCGGCGTGGCCGTTACAGCATTCCCGATGTCGGCGTGTTCGCGTGCCGCCTGCGCAGCTATCCGGTGACCCGCTCGTCGGCGTACTGCGTGGAAGAACGCGGCCCGCACTGTTTCAGCTTCAGCGTGCTCGGCAACGACACGCCGTTGTTCCAGCGTCCGCTCGAAGAAAGCGAGCCGACCCATATCGCCGACGAGAGCAATCTGCCGCTGCCGTTGCGACGCTGGCGTTTCGCCGAGCGCGGCCCGCAGGCCGATTACGCCAGCGTGCCGGCCGCGCTGTATGGCGACGGCCGCAGCGTGCAGATCTGGGCGCCGGACTGGCCGGTCAAGGGCCAGGGCGTGCCGGTGCCGCGCGAGGCGCTGATACCGGCCGATCTGTCCGGCTGGCATTACCAGATCCCGCGCGGTCGCGTGGCGCTCGATCCCGAACTCGGCAGACTGATGTTTCCCGCCAACCAGCGACCGAAGCGTGGCGTGTGGGTGTCGTACCAGTACGGCTTCGCCGCCGATCTTGGTGGGGGCGAATACGGACGGGTGACGTCGGAGCTGGAGAATGCGACGCGCTACATCGTGCACACCGTATTGCCTGATCGTGATCCGACGATCGCCTGGCCATCCGGTCATTACGGGAGCATCGCCGCCGCGCTGGCCGCGTGGGCGCAGGCCAAGGCGGCCGCGCCGATCGGGCAACCGCTGCGCGCGTTGATCATCGAGCTGGCCGAAAGCGGGGTGTACGAAGGCAGCATCGACCTGCAGCTCGATGCCGGCGAGGCGATCCAGTTGCGCGCCGCCGAACGTACGCGACCGGTGCTGCGCCTGCTCGACGTGCGCGCCAGCCAGCCGGATGCGCTCAGCATCGCCGGCCGCGCCGGCAGCCGCGTGCTGCTGGATGGGTTGTTGATCGTCGGCCGCGGCGTCGAGGTGCAGGGGCCGGTGGACGAAGCCGCGCCGACGGATGACCTGTGCGAACTGGTGATCCGCCACTGCACCCTGGTGCCGGGCTGGGCGCTGCATTGCGACTGTGGTCCCAAGCGTCCGGGCGAGCCGAGCATCACCCTCGACAGCACGCGCGCCGCGCTGCGAATCGAGCACAGCATCGTCGGTGCGATCTCGGTGATCAGCCCGTCCCGGCGCGGTGATCCGCCATTGCTGGATCTGCGCAACAGCATCCTCGATGCCACCGGCATCGAACGCGTCGCGCTGGGTGCGCCAGACGAAGTAGTGGCTTATGTCGAAGCGAGCTTCACCTGCTGCACGGTGATCGGCGAAGTGCAGGTACACAGCGTCGCACTGGCCGAGGACTCGATCTTCGCCAGCCCGCTGCGCGTGCTGCGTCGACAGCAGGGCTGCGTGCGCTTCTGCTACGTGCCTGACGGTTCGCGCACGCCGCGGCGTTTCCACTGCCAGCCCGATCTGGTGCTGGCCGCGGTCGCCACGGGCGATGCGGCGAAGCGCGCGCACGAACTGCTGCGCGTGGTGCCGCAGTTCCGTAGCCGGCGCTACACCACGCCAAACTATCTGCGTCTGGCCGATAGTTGCTGCGAAGAGATTCGCAGCGGTGCGTCGGATCGTTCGGCGATGGGTGTGTACCACGACCTGTACGAACCGCAACGCGAGGCGAATCTCGCGGCGCGGCTGGAGGAATACGTCCCTGCTGGCGCGGACGCCGGCATTCTTTTCGCGAGTTAGGAGATCTCCCATGAAAGGCGACTTCGCACGTGTCACCTTCGATCCGGCGCTGCACTACAGCCATGTGTTTCAGCAACAGGGTCGCGTGCTGCTGGAAGCGGACTGGAATGAACAGGCGCAGATCCAGCTTCATCTTCTGCGTGCGCTGGTGAAAGATCTGGTGGGCCCCTGCTGGGCGGCGGGCAACGGCTTCGGCCTGACGACCTCCACCACCGATGCGAAGGGTGCGGTCAAGCCGCTGCTGCTGGCGGACTGGGAATTGTCGCCCGGACATTTTTATGTCGACGGCATCCTGTGCGTGAACGAGGCCGTCTGCACAGTGGCCACGCAGCCGCAGGCACCGACGCCCGACTATGGCGTGGCCGACGGCAAGAACGGCTTCGAGAATCCGCCGGCGGGCTATGCGTTGTGGCTGGATGTGTGGGAGCGGCATCTGTCCTGGGTGGAGGCGCCGGCGATCAACGACGCCGCGCTCGACGGCGTCGATACCGCCTCGCGCGCACAGGTGGTGTGGCAGTTGCGCATGCTCGACCAGACGCTGGCAGACCAGCAGCTCGACGGCATCACCGCCGCACTGAAAGTGCGCCTGCAGGCCACGTCGAATACGACCGACATCGCCGCGATCAAGCAGCAGCTCATCGACGTGGGCAATCTGCGCAAGAGCATCGATGGCAATGCCAACACAAACAGCAACCCGTGCGCGTTGCTGCGGCAGTTGCTCGGTGCGCGCAGAACGTATGCCTTGCCCCGGTTGCTTGCGCAACTGGGGCCGGTGGATGTCGACAGCGATCCCTGCGTGATCGCTGCCGACGCGCGCTATCGCGGCTGCGAGAACCAGCTCTATCGGGTCGAGGTCCATCAGGGTGGTCTCGCTGGCACCGCGGCGGCGGCGACGGCCACCAGTTTCAAGTGGTCGCGCGAGAACGGTTCGGTGGTTTTCCCGCTGGTCGCCAGTGCCGCCGGCGCCGCCGCAGCCGATGGCAGTGCGGCGCTGAGCGTGACCCTGGCCAGCTTCGGCCGTGATGCGCGGCTGGGCCTCGCGGTCAATGACTGGGTCGAGCTGGTCGACGACGATTACACCCTGGCGCAGCGCGCGTTTCCGCTGCTGCAGGTGATCGCGCTGGATGCGGCGAATCGCAGCGTCACCCTCAACGTGCCGAAAAACGTCACGCCGTATCAGCCGAGCAACGATCCGCGCAGGCACCCGCTGCTGCGTCGTTGGGACCAGCACGCCGGGGTGAATGTGCAAGGTGTGGTGGCGATGGGCGAGGGCGCGTCGCTCGATCTGGAGGACGGCATCCAGATCAGCTTCGAGCCCGGCGGCATGTATGCCACCGGCGACTATTGGCTGATTCCCGCCCGGGTGGCCGGCAGCGGCATGCTCGACTGGCCGCAGGTTACCGGCGCGGATGGCAAGTCTGGCCCTGCGGCACTGCCACCGCGGGGACTGCATCACCACGCCGTGCTCGGCGTCAGCGACGCGAACGGCGGCTATCAGGAATGCTGCTGCCGCTTCGGCACGTTGTGCGACTTGATCCAAGCCAAGAGCCAGCAGCCTGGAAAGATCGATCAGACGCCGGTGCTGGCGCCGATCGTCGCAGGTAACGCGACGGTCGTGACGAAGAAGCCGGCCGCGACAAAGGCCAAGCCGAAGAAGAAGGCTACCAAGCCGGTGCCGTAGAACTTCCGGGACCGGGCGCCCGTGGCTGTCTGCCGTGCCCGGGTGAATCGGGCTGGCAGCCGGTCGATCAGGGCGACGGCCTGGGGTGGGATGCAGAGGTGACGTACCATTCGCCGGGAAAGTACTCGCGAGCATGTCCCGACGATGATGGAAAACACCGCCCCTGCAAGCGTTGGCGCGCCGATACCTGCGGGCCGGCTGGCCTGCCACGCACCGAACTGGCAGTTGTCCGTCGCCCCGATGATGGACTGGACCGATCGGCACTGCCGCTACTTCCACCGGCTGCTGTCGCCGCGGGCGCGGCTGTATACGGAAATGGTAACCAGTGCCGCGCTGGTGCGCGGCAAGCAACTGCGCCTGCTGGAACACAGCCAGCAGGAGCATCCGCTTGCCTTGCAGCTCGGTGGCAGCGATCCGCACGAGCTGGCGCAGGCGGCGCGCCTAGGTGCCGAAGCGGGCTACGACGAGATCAACCTCAACGTGGGATGCCCGTCCGACCGGGTGCAGTCTGGCCGCTTCGGTGCCTGCCTGATGTACGAGCCGGCGCTGGTTGCCGAGTGCATCGGGGCGATGCGCGACGCGGTGGGCGTGCCGGTGACGGTGAAGTGCCGCATTGGCGTGGATGACCAGGACGACTACGCAGGCCTGCAGCATTTCACCGAGCTGATGCTCGGCGCCGGCGTCGAGGTGCTGGTGGTGCATGCACGCAAGGCCTGGCTCAAGGGTCTGTCGCCGAAGGAGAACCGCGAGGTGCCGCCGCTGGATTACGAACGGGTCTATCGGCTCAAGCGCGAGTTTCCACAGCTGGCGGTGGTCATCAACGGCGGTATCACCACGGTCGGGCAAGTGCAGGCGCATCTTGCCCAGCTCGACGGCGTGATGCTGGGCCGCGCGGCGTATCACGATCCGTACCTGCTGGCGCAGGTCGAGGCGGCGCTGTACGGCGAGCCGCTGCCCACGCGCGAAAGCGTCTTGCAGCGCCTGCGGCCCTATGTCGAAGCCGAGCTGGCACGCGGCACCGCGCTGAAACACATCAGCCGTCATTTGCTGGGTCTGTATCAGGGCGAACCCGGTGCGAGGGCGTTCCGGCGCACGATCAGCGAGGGCGCACATTTGCCGGGTGCGGGCTGGACTTTGCTTGAACAGGCGCTAGCACCTTGCCAGGCAGCTGCGTGACAGCTGCCGGCCGTCCGGTCAGTATTCAGGCCCGATTGCCTAATCTGGTGGTTTCGACAGGTGTCTGGCGGGACCCGCGCATGACAACGCACAAAAACTTCATCCCCGCTCTGCTCATATCGCTGTTCATGGGCGTGGCCGGGACGGTTTCGGCACAGTCGTCGGAGTCGACGGTGACGCTGGATCAGGCCGTGCTCAAGGTGCAACAGGATACCGACGGCAAGGTGCTGTCGGCCGAGCAGCGCGGAGTGGGGCGGCGACAGGAGTACCGCATCAAGGTGCTTACCCCCGAGGGGCATGTGAAGGTGATGGTGGTTTCTTCCGAGCCGGGCAAGAATTCGGCATCAACCCAGTCAATCAAGAATTCGCCCGCCAAAAACGCGGGCAGCAAGGAGAAACGCTGATATGCGCATCCTGTTGGTGGAGGACGAGGCGCCGTTGCGCGAGACGCTGGCGGCACGCCTGAAACGTGACGGCTTTGCCGTCGATGCGGCGCAGGATGGCGAGGAGGGCATCTACCTCGGTCGCGAGGTGCCGTTCGACCTGGCGATCATCGATCTTGGCCTGCCCAAGATGTCCGGCATGGATCTGGTCAAGGCGCTGCGCGAACACGGCCAGCGCTACCCGATCCTGATCCTGACCGCGCGTGGCAGCTGGCAGGACAAGGTCGAGGGGCTCAAGTACGGCGCCGACGACTACCTGGTCAAGCCGTTCCACGTCGAGGAGCTGCTGGCCCGCATCAATGCGCTGGTGCGTCGCGCCAGTGGCTGGTCCAAGCCGATCCTCGCCTGCGGCATGATCAAGCTGGACACCACCGCGCAGACGGTGACGGTGGAAAGCAAGCTGGTCGACCTCACCAGTTACGAATACAAGGTGCTGGAATACCTGATGCTGCACGCGGGCGAGCTGGTTTCCAAGGCCGATCTCACCGAACATATCTACCAGCAGGACTTCGACCGCGACTCCAACGTGCTCGAAGTGTTCATCGGCCGGTTGCGGCGCAAGCTCGATCCGGAAAGCACCCTCAAACCCATCGAGACGGTACGTGGACGCGGATACCGCTTTGCCATCCCGCGCACCGACGGCGACGACGAGTGAGCTGAAGTCGCCGCACCGTCCGCTGTCACTGGCGGCGCGTGCGGCGATCGCCACCAGTTTCGTGTTGGCCGGTTTCCTCGGCCTGGTCGGGCTTACCCTGACGCAGACCAACAAGGCGCGCGCGCTGCGCACGCTGCATGACCGGCTCGAGAATTTCGCGATTGCGTACATCACCAATACCGACGTCAACCGGTACGGCAAGCTGTTGCAACCGGACACGGCGCCCGATCCCAGTTTCTCGCGGCCCGGTTCGGGCCTGTACGCGATGGCCGTGGGCGATCGCGGTTTTCACTGGGAGTCGTCGTCGGCGATCGGTCGCGACTTCAGCTTTCTGAAACCCCTGCAGCCGGGCGAGAGTCGATTCGTCGGTCCGGTCGACACGCGCATGGGTCGGCTGTACTACTACAGCTACGGGGTGGCGTGGGATACCGACGAAAAGAAATCCGTGCGGTTCACCGTGATGGTGGCGCAAACCGAGGATCAGCTGGAAGGCGAGAACGCGGTGTTCCGCCACACTCTGGTGATCTGGCTGTCGATCCTCGGCGTGATGCTGATCGTGCTGCAACTACTGTTGCTGCGCTGGAGCCTGACCCCGCTGCGCAAGGTGGCTAGCGACATGAGCCGGGTCGAGCTTGGCGACAGCGAACAACTGGACAGCCAGTATCCGCTGGAGCTGACTGGCCTGACCGAACGCATCAACGCATTCATCACCAACGAGCGCGAACAGCGCACCCGTTACCGTTACACCCTGGCCGACCTGGCGCACAGCCTGAAGACACCGCTGGCGGTGATCCGCTCGCAGTTGGAGTCGACCACCGGCGATGAGCCGGCGCGGCGCAGCAGCGTGCTCGATCAGGTGCGGCGGATGAACGAGCTGGTTGCCTACCAGCTCTCGCGCGCGGCCACTTCCGGTCGGCAGACTTTCGCCAGCGCGGTGCCGATCGCCGGCCACGCCGAGGATCTGGTGCAGGGTCTGGAAAAAGTCTACGCGGCCAAGAACGTCCTGTGCGAATTCGACATTGCGGATGGCGCGGTGTTCTACGGCGAACAGGGCGATCTGCTGGAACTGCTTGGCAACCTGCTGGAGAACGCGTTCAAGTGGGCCGGCCATCGCGTGTTGCTGGTGGTGAAGATGCAGCCGCAACCAAGCCGGCAGCGGCCTGGCCTGTGGCTGAGCGTGGAGGATGACGGCCCGGGCATCGCCGAAGACAAGATCGAGATGGTATTGCAGCGCGGCGTGCGTGGCGACGAACGGGTACAGGGCCACGGCATCGGCCTGTCGATCGTGCAGGACATCGTGCATGCCTACCAGGGTGAGCTGGTGGTGGATCGCTCACCGGAGTTGGGCGGCGCCCGTTTCAGCGTCGCGCTGGCAGCAAACTAGGCCGCTTACCGCGTGCGGCAGTAACCGGGTGGCTCACAGCCTTCGGCGGGCGACCGGCCATAGAATGCCTCTAGCAATGCCGCAATACCCGGTTCCGCCTGGCGCAGCACCAGCGGTTGCGAGTAGTGCAGCTCGCTGACCACCGCGAAGTACTCGCTGGCGCTCTCCGCCGCGTAGATGTCGATCGGGCTGTCGTGGTGATCTGCCGGCGCTCTGGCCAGGCGGTCATAGGCCTGCTGGAACTGCTGCACCCATCGCCGCCGTGGAATGTCCACCAACGGCGGTACGCCATCGGGCGGGCCGTCGAGCATGTCCAGCTTGTGCGCCATCTCGTGCACGACCACGTTGTAGCCGTCCCACGGTTGCTCCAGGTCCAGTTGCACGTCGGCCAGTGACAGCACCAGCGGACCGTGCTCCCAGGCTTCGCCGATACGGCTTTCGTTGCCCTCCGTGATCACGCCGGTGCGATCGTCATGATGGCTGCGGCGAACCTTGAACTCGCCGGGATAGATCAGCACCTCACGCCAGCCGCGCAGGCTGCCCGCGCCTTGCTGCAACGCCGGCAGACAGGCCTGCATGGCGATCAGCAGGCGCCAGTAATCGTCCAGTACGGCACCGGCCAGCGCGTGGAACTGTTTGCGTGCGAGAAACAACGCGGATAGCCGGCGCAAGCGCAGTTGCCGCTCGGGATCCAGGCGGCGTGCCAGCGGACAACCGGTCAGCGCGCGTCGCCACAGCGGATCGGCAACCGGCGAGGGTTCGAAGCGTTCGCGTAGTGATTGCCACCAATGTCCCGGCATGACGCCGAACGCTTACTGGATCGATCCAGGCAACAGCGATTGCCAGCCCAGGTGCGGCCGATGGTTTGGCATCGGTATGGACGTGGCGTCGCCGGAGCGATCGTTGCCGCTGCTGGAGATGCTGCTGGAGCTGTCGCTACTGGCCGCGGGCGCGCAATCACGGTTCAAGCCTGCCGCATCGCCGCCACTGCCGCCGCCATCGTGCGGGTTGGTGCCGTCGATCGCCGCATGCGGCGAACTGTCTATCGTCTGGGCATCCGGGCTCGCCGCAGCGGCACTACCCATCCCGGCGAGGCACAGGGCGCAACCGATAAATCGATGGATGGCACGCATGGCGATCGAACTCCCTGACCCGCAAGCGAAGACCCGGATCGTCTCAGAAACCCCGCCGCCATGCCAGTGCTGCCATTTGGCTGGTGGACGCGGAATCGCGGTGCATGCCTCGCCAAGCCGCCCGGGCTAGAATCCGCCGATGTCAAAAATGCCTGGAATCCCGCTTTCACGCCGCTGCTGGCCCATGGTTACCGCTGTGGCCGAGGTCCGCTGATGCAACCGATGCAATTGCTGGCGCTGCTTGCCACGGGTGAATCCTTGTCCGGTGCCGGCCTCGCCGCTCAGGCCGGAGTGACTCGCGCGGCGATCTGGAAACAGATCGAGGTCCTGCGCAGCCGCGGTGTGCCGATCGAGGCGCGCGGGGTGGCCGGATATCGGCTGCCCTGGCCACTGCAGATGCTGGACGTCGGACAGATCCGCGCGGCCCTGCCGGCGCCGGTGGCGCATTCGCTGGGGGCGCTGGAAGTGCATTGGGAACTGGATTCCACCTCCAGTGAGCTGCAGCGCCGAGGTAATGCCGCCAAGGATCTGAGCGTGATCCTGGCCGAAACCCAGAGCGCCGGCCGTGGTCGGCGCGGTCGCGAGTGGCTGTCGCCGCCGGGGATGAACCTGTATTTGTCCTGCCTCAAGCGTTTCGAACCGGGTTTTGCCGCGTTGAGCGGCCTCTCGCTGGCCATCGGCGTCATCGTGCTGCGGGCGCTGGGCGATCTCGGCATCGACGGAGCCGGCCTGAAATGGCCGAACGACGTGCTTGCCGTCGCCGGTGGACAGCCAGCCGGCAAACTCGCTGGGATCCTGGTCGAGCTGAGCGGCGAATACCAGGGGCCGTGTGCGGCCATCATCGGCATCGGCCTCAACTTGCGGATGACCCCGGCGTTGCACAAGCAGGCCGGCCAGCCAGCGTGTGATCTGGCCGCGCTGACCGGAGATTCGCCACCGGATCGCAACCGCGTCGCGGCGGCGCTGATTGCGGCGCTGGCCGGGGGCTTGCGGCAATTCGAGCAAGAAGGTTTCGCCGGCTTTGTCGCCGACTATGCGCGCTACGACCTGCTGCGCGACCGGCGCCTGCAGTTGAGCGGCGCGCTTGGCACTTTCGAAGGCATCGGCGCGGGCGTCGATGCCCGCGGTGCATTGCTGGTGCGCATGGCCGACGGTCACGTGCGCCAGATCGACAGTGCCGATGTCACGGTGCGTCGCGCATGAGGCTGCTGCTCGACATGGGCAACACCCGCTTGAAGTGGGCGCTGCAGGCACAGCCGTCGGGATGGCTGGCGCGCGGCGCCGTTGACTGGGGGGACGACATGGCCACCGCCCTGGAGTCAGCCTTGAACGGGTTGCCACGGCCAGACCACGTGATGGCGGCCTCGGTCGTCGATGCCGGGCGCGAGGCGCAGGTGACTGCCATCACCGAATGCCTGTTCGCCTGCTCGCCAAGCTGGCTGCGTACACCGGCCAGCGCTTGCGGCATACGCAATGCCTATGCCGAGCCATCCAGGTTGGGCGTGGATCGCTTTCTGGCCATGGTCGCGGCGTTTGCCGACGGCCACGCACCTTGCGTGTTGGCAGGCGTCGGCACCGCGCTCACGCTCGATGCGCTGGCAGAGGACGGCCAACACCTCGGCGGCCTGATTTCGCCGGGGCCGCTATTGATGCAGCGATCGTTGCTGGACGCTACGGCGCGCGTGCGACCGGAACGGCCGGGTGAAATCCTGGAGCTGGCCGACAACACCGCCGATGCCGTCGCCTCAGGTTGCTGGCAGGCCGCCGCCGCGCTGGTCGAGCGCTTCACCACGCGCATGGCTGCGCGACTCGGCACCACACCCACCCTCATCCTCGGCGGTGGCGATGCCGAACAGCTGCTGCCACTGCTGTCGTTACCGGCACAGCTGGGCAGTGACACCGTATTGCGCGGCCTGGCGGTGTGGGCCAATGCACAGGTGAAAACCTCACTCGCCGGATAGAATGGCGCTTGCAGTCAGTGAAGGGGATTCGATGTTTCTGCGTCTGCTGTTTGTGCTCCTGACCGCACTCAATATCGCGGTGGGAGCGTGGCTGCTGCTGGGTCAGCCCTATGCCCATGGGGGCATCTCCAGCGACCCGGGTGTGGCAGAACTGCGTCTGCTATCGGAGTCGGAGCCGCCGGAAGTCCAGCCGACCCCGCCGGCATCGGTCATCGCGACGAACCCGGTGGCGAGCGCGCCATCACCCAGTCCGAGTTACAGCTGCCTTGCGCTGGGGCCGTTCGCCACCCCGCAGGATCTGCGCAGCGCACGCCAGGTGTTGTCTGCGCAAGCCACGCGCATGCGTTCGCGCCAGGAGCAGGCCAGTCAGACCAGTGGTTGGTGGGTCTACCTGCCAGCGGCGGCCAGTCGGGCGCAGGCATTGGTCGAGGCGCGGCGCCTCGACCAGCATCATGTCGGCGACTACTTCGTGGTCAGCTCGGGTGATCAGTCCAACACCATTTCGTTGGGCCTGTTCAAGGATCCAGCCAATGCGCGCAAGCGCCGCGACGAAGTCGCTGCCGCCGGCTTTCCCGCCCGCATGAGCGAGCGCAGCGAAAGCGTGCCCGAATACTGGCTGGACATGGTCGTCGCCGACAGCAGCCACTTCGACTGGCACAGCCTGGTCCGCACCAGCGGCATCGGTTCACACAGCACCGGGTGTTTTTGAGCACACGCCGCGGCGGCCCTGCTAGAATCCCCGACCTTCGCCGGCATAGCTCAGTTGGTAGAGCAACTGATTTGTAATCAGTAGGTCCCCAGTTCGAATCCGGGTGCCGGCACCAGTAAAAACAAAGGCCTGCAGTGATGCAGGCCTTTTTCTTTGGGATTGAGGCAACAAGTCGGCCACAACGCCTTGGCAGTCTCGTGCTATAGGTCGCGGGAAAAGGGGAGATGCTTATGGCGATTAGAGGAAAGTCGATTCGGTCGATCGAGAAAGTGGTCGCCTTAGCGAAAGGAGCCAAACGAGTCCGATTCGTTCGTCGACTCATGCTTGGCTGTAGGTCATGAGAACAGCAGAAGCGCTGCCAATCATCACTGCCGTACTGTGAACCCTGATCGGAGTGCACGATCACGGGCCCCGATGGCTTGCGCCGCCACAACGCCATCAGCAGCGCATCGAGCGCCAACTCGCGCGCCAAGGTCGGTTTCATCGACCAGCCTACGACTTTGCGCGAGTGCAGATCGATGACGACGGCCAGATACAGCCAGCCTTGCCACGTGCGCAAGTAGGTGATGTCCGTCACCCAAGCCTAGTCCGGCATGTCGACTGTAAACTTTCGCTCCAGCCGATTGGGCGCGACGATCGAGGGCCGCCCCACGATGCGGCGCGGCGCCTTATAGCCACGAATTGCCTTGATTTTGTGTTGATGCATGATCTTCTCGACCCGATGTTTGCCACAGGTCTCGCCCACTTCGCGCAGATCGCCAAACACGCGGCGCGCACCGTAGACCCCGCCACTGGCGACATACGAATCACGGATGACGCCCAGCAGGCGCTGGTCCTCGATGGCTCGATCCGACATCGGCTTATGCACCCACTGATAGAAGCCGCCACGCGTCACGCGCAGCACCCGGCACATCGTGGCGATCCGAAACTCGTGCCGGTGATCGTTGATGAAGCGGTACTTCACTCGGGCTCCCGAGCAAAGTACCGTGCGGCCTTTTTTAGGATGTCGCGCTCCTCCTCGGCGCGGCGCAGCTGCGCACGCAAGCGCAGCAACTCGCTTCTGGCCTCGAGTAGCTCGGTGGCCTGCTTCTCCGTGTTGTCCGGGGCGACGGCCTTGACCCACTTATAGAGGCTGTGTGCCGACACGCCCAAGCGTGCGGAAACTTCCGCAACCGAATACTTGCGGTCAATGACCTGCCGAACGGCTTCTTCTTTAAATTCCGGGGTAAAACGTTGGGTGCTCATGGGACCTCCTCCTATGCTCAAATCATAGGCGGGAAGTGCTTACGATCCAGGGGGAAGTCCACACACCTAAACTCGGTGTCTGTGAAACCGGCAGCAGTCCACCGTCGCTTGTCAGCATTCTGAGCCTGTCCGTGATAATGGCACCTGCCGTGCGCCGTAAGATTCGCCTCAAGAGGGGGCATATATCGTCACGTTTATTCGTTGAAAGCAAAGTGTTCCAGGATTGATCCTTCATTGAGTATCCTTTGGACTCCCAAATGGAGGACACGGCATGCGCGCATTACGAACAGCAATGGGAATGGCTTTGACCGTGATGTTACTGACTGGATGCGGCCATCACGACAATCCAGAGACAACGAACACTTCGATAGCGAAACAAGAAGCGCTGGTGTCACCATCCAATCCGAATGATGCTGTTGCTTGGCGCGCCTTCTTGAGCAAGGCGATTCTGGTCGAGACACACGATCCGAACTTGCACCCGTATGCTTTCGTCGTTCCGGCAGGTGATTCCGCGGATGCCATGCAGCAGCGTGGGGGTGAGACCATGGCTATCCGCGGCATGCTCGGCCACACAGTTTTACCGGGCAACATGCTGGCGTTCACAGGTTCGGATTCGAACAAAGTCGTCGAGGTAATCGACGAAGCGTTCAGAACCTTGCCGGCGCACAGCATGCAAGGGCTCACCATTCTTTATGTCGGTGAGCCCGCGGCCGCCATGAAGGTGCAGGCCGCCGTGAAAGCCGCCGGTGCCGAATTGCGTGTGCGCGCCATCCAAGCACCCTGACCGTCAGGGCGCTTTGACATAGGCGCCTTTCTTTGGTGCCATGAGTTTCGAGGCAGGCTCCAAAGGCGAGAGTGCACGTAAAAACGCGATGAGGTTGGTGCGTTCGCTGACCGTCAACGACAGCGGCTTGCCGCTGGTCAATCCACGCCAGTAGATTTCCTGATCCACCGCTGCTTCAAGTGTCGGCACGCTACCGTCGTGCATGTAGGGTGCTGTGTCGGCGACATAACGCAGCGACGGAGTGCGAAACAAACCCATGTCGCCAGGCTGATGCGTCACGACGAAGCGGCCCATCGCCGCCCAGTCCGCGCGGGCGGCCACGGCGCGACCAATGAAGGTGGCATCTGTCGACTGCTGCGCGACTTCTGTCGAGAGTTGCGGCAGTCGGCTTCCAATCGTCTGCAGACCGGTGCCTGTTGCATGGAACTCATCGTCCGTGAAGCGGGTGGGCGATCCTTGTAAATGATGGCAGGCGGCGCATCCCGCCTTGCCGGTGAACAGACGCAGTCCCTCTCTAGCTTCGCGGGAGAGCACGGTAGGATCGTGATGAACCTGATCGCGATCGAAAGCGGTGTCTGGATGCGGCAGCGAACGCACGAATGCCGCCAAGGCCAGGGCGATCTGTTCGCGCGTCGGGGCGGAATCCTTCGTGCCGAAGGCGCGCACAAAAGCCTCCCGGTAAGAAGGCGTCTGCAATAAAGCTTGCAGTGCTGCATCATCCTTCAACGCCAGCTCTAGCGGATGCTCGAAAGGATCGATCACCGAATCTTCCAGACGCTGCCGTCGCCCATCCCAGAAAAGTGAGGACTCGGCTGTGACGGTCAATAGGCTAGGTGTGTTGCGTGTGCCCAGATGGCCAAAAGCGCCGCGCGATACGATGCGGCCATCGCTGAAAGCATGCTCTGGCTGATGGCAACTCGAACAGCTGGTCTGGCCATCCGCGCTCAGGTGCGAATCGAAGAAAAGCTGTCGGCCCAGTGCCGTCAACGCGGCCTCTTTGGGTGGCGATGTAGGGTGGCTGTGGGTCACCCATGTCCATACCGAGCCGGCACCCAGTAAACCAACTATCCCCATCAATAGAAATTTCGGCAGTCGTCGCAACATCCGTTGTGCATCCTTGGCGGCCTATGTTTTGTGACGTGATTCGCGTAGTGCCGGCGAACCATGATGTCCATCTTGACAAGTTTGCTTACTTTTGGGAGAGAATGCGACCTGTCGGGCGTAGCTGGTGGCATGGACCGTTTCTACCTGTAGCTTTGCGACAAGGATGTAAGGGGACAACTGATGCATATGGATCGTGATCAGGACGCGCGTGCAAGTGCGGATGCACCTTTGCCTTCCGATCGTTTCCATCGCCGCCGCTTCGGGCGACAGTGTCTAGTGGCACTGCTGTCCCTGCTATGGGGCATTGGGATTGTCCAAGCCGCGACGTATTACTACGACAGTAATGGTCAGCTTGTCGTCATCACGCGTAACGACGGCACCAGTGCGCGGTATGTCTACGACGACCTAGGCAACCTGAAACAGATAGCCACAATTCCCGCCGGTCAGCTCAGCATTTTCGGCTTTACCCCAAACCATGGCCCCATAGGAACGTCGGTAGCGATTTCGGGGCAGGGATTCAGCGCCGTTGCTGCCAACGACACCGTGACCTTCAACGGCGTAGTCGCCTCGATCGTTTCGGCTACGGCAAATACGTTGGTGACGACTGTGCCAATGGGTGCTACGACAGGCTCAGTCACGGTCACCGTGGGCAGCAACACAGCCGCTAGTGCTGAAGCCTTCGTCGTTGATGCGAATGGCGCTCCGCCGGTAATCGCTTCTGTTACGCCGGCAATAGTGGCGCCAGGGGCAAACGTCACCATCGCAGGGCAATACCTCGATCCCGTGCCGGAACAGACTAGCGTGGCCCTTAGTGGACAGGCCGTCGCCACTGCGTCGATGAACGATATAGCGATCTCGTTCGTGGCGCCGCAAACGGTGGGCTCTGGTCGCGTCACGGTCAAGACGCCTTTCGGTCTAGCCAGCAGCGCCACGGACGTGATCGTGGTGCCCACCGCGATCGGAGCCACAACGATTGGTGCCGCTGGACGCATCGACGTCAACAGCACGCAGGCCCTGACCATTCCTCCGTCGAAGAATGGTGTCTTGTTGTTCGATGCTGGAGATACGACTGACCACAACTGGCTGAGTTTTCAGCTCAATGCTCTGACCGGCGTCAGCTATGTTGCCTATTATGTTTACGATCCGCGCAATGGTCTCGTGGCGAGCGGTACTTTGTCGGCATCGTCTCCATCGCTGCATTTGCCCAGACTGACCAAGCCTGGAACCTATAGCCTCTATCTCGAACCCAGTTCGTCGTCACCTACAACTAGCTTAACCTTGGGCTTGGAGGCCAATCCAAAACTCGCGCTCAATGCGAACACACCTACGTCACAGAGCGCAGTTGTCGCCAACCAATCGAAGCGCTACATCTTCCAGGCCAGCCCGGGAGTTGATCTCGCCTTTTCTGCGGTCGTCACCAATCCGGCGGGTAAAAGCGTCAATGTGTCGATTCGGACTGATTATGGCGTCGAGGTTCTGTATACCTCTTCAAGTGCTTCAAACTTTCCAATCAATGTTCCTTTTCTGATTACCGGAAACACCTATCAAGCCATCGTGTCGCCAACGCCCAGTGCGGCCGAAAACGTCAGCGTGACGTATCAGCAAGAGCCGGGTGCGGCGTTGACGATCGATGGGCCGACAGTAAACACAACGGTTCCGCCTGGGGTGAATGCGTTCTACGAATTCAAGGCCGCGGCCGGCGATAACCTGGAACTTGCGCTCAGCGGATTGGCGATGAGCCCAAGTGGAAATTATTCCGATGTCTATGTTTACGATCCTTCGGGAAACATAGTTGCTTCGAATCTCTGGTGCGCGGTAAGCAATCCCGCCAGCTCTTGTCAATTGGCACTTGCCAATCTCGTTGCAGGAACCTATGCGGTCACGGTGAGGAGCGAAACAGCCGCGGCCACACTGAATTATCAAATGACACTCACGCGCGATATCACTGGCACGCTGGTGAGTGGTCAGTCGCAGGCGTTCAACCTGACTCGACCCGGGCAATCGTTGCGCCTCGGCTTTACAGGCAATGCCGGCGACACAGTGGCTCTCGGCATCAGCCATATTGCAACGATCCCTGCCGGGAAGAATGTTGCCATCAGTGTATTGCGGCCCGACGGCACGACTCTGTTCAACAGTGCGGAATTCTCCGCTGATAGCGCGATCAATTTGCCCGATCTACTCACAGCCGGCACTTATACGGTGCTAGTAAGACCAGACTACGGTTTGCTCGCCTCGTTGCAACTTCTCCTGGCGCCCAATGCGGGTGGCACGCTCATTGTCGACGGCCCCTCCGAGTCATTCAGTGCTTTCGTTGGACAGAATGCCTATTTCTTGTTCACCGCCGCCACGGGCGACAACCTGGAGCTTGGACTGAGCGCGTTGACGACTACCACGACTTCTTGCACCAGCGTGAATTTCGCGGTCTACGATTCGAATAGCAACTACGTCACGGGAGGAAGCTGGTCTAGGGTGAGTCCTGGAAGCAGTGCGAATACGCACCTTTGGGGACTTGTTTCCGGCTCGTATTCCGTCGTGCTATCCGGTTGTCTCTCTACCGGCACCGTCACCCTGACACGGGACATCACTGGATCGCTTGCGACGGGTCAAACGCTTTCATTTAACGCAGCGCGTCCGGGTCAGACGGTGCGCTTGAGCTTTGCCGGAACCGCTGGGCAGACGCTGGCCGTGGCGTTGAGCAACCTCGCCACGACACCATCGAGCCAATATGTCACCTTTCAGGTCTTCAAACCCGACGGCACGTCCTATATCAGGACCGATTCAACGACGGCCAGCACTTTCAATCTGCCTAACCTTCCGGTTACGGGGGTCTACACCATCGTCGTCAGCCCCGACTATGGGCTACCTGCCTCGTTCGAAGTTAGCCTGCTGGCCCAGGTGGGCGGCACCTTGACGGTAGATGGCCCCTCGCAATCGGTGGCCACTACCGTCGCGGGACAGAATGGCTACTTCGCCTTTACCGCTGCGTCGGGGGATAACTTGGAGTTGGGGTTGAGCGGCCTGACAGTGAATGGCTCTTCCTGCGTCGGGGTCAATGTCTATAACACCACGAACAGCAACATCAATAGCACTACGTGGTCTACCTCCAGTCCCGGAGCGTCAGCACATATTTCGCTGGGAAATCTGGCCGGCGGTGCTTACACGATTGTTTTCAACGGCTGCGGAGGGGCTACTGCATACAGCGGCATGGTGACATTGACGCGGGATCTGACAGGCGTCTTGGCCTTGGGCAGTCCGCAGTCGCTTAACCTCGCGCGGGCTGGGCAATCGGCGCGATTGAGCTTTACGGGAATGATGGGGCAAACGCTCGCGGTTGCGCTGAACAACCCTGTCACCACGCCTTCGGGCAAGGCCATCACGTTCAAGGTTTTGAAACCCGATGGCTCGCAATACTTCTATTCGGATTCCGCCTCAGCAACCTTGGGCAATCTGCCGAATCTGTCGGTAACCGGGACGTATACCGTCATTGTCAGTCCGGACTACGGGTTGCCCGCCACGGCGCAGGTGAGCCTTTTGCCGCAAGCAGGCGGGCCGTTGACGGTGGATGGTGCCTCGCAGGCGATCAGCACGGCAGCGGGACAGAACGCCTATTTTGCCTTCACTGCGGCAGCGGGCGACAACCTGGAACTAGGATTGAGCGGCTTGGCGGTGAACGGGGCGTCCTCGGGCTGCGTCAATGTGTATGTCTATGACCCTCAAAACAACACGGTGGGCAGTGTGTCGTGGTCCACTTCAAATGTCGGGGGATCCGCGCATCTGTCTCTGTGGAACCTGGTCGCCGGGACCTACACGGGCACAATCACCGATTGCACAGCCAATGAATCCTTCAATGGCACATTGACTCTCACGCGTGATGTGGCGGCCTCCCTGATTGCTGGAAACCCGCTGGCGATCAATCTTCCCAGGCCGGGACAAACCGAGCGCTTGAGCCTCAGCGGCACGGCCGGGCAGACACTGACGGCCACGCTCAGCAACGTTGTGACCACACCCAGCGGCCAAAATCTGAACTTCTGGATCATCCGTCCGGATGGAACGCAATGGACGAGTGGTGGAGTCAGCGGCAATAAGGTGACGCTGTCAAATCTTCCGACCACCGGCACCTATAACCTCATTTTCGATGGTTATTACGGCGTGCCAGTCTCGATGACGGTCTTGTTGCAATAGCGCGCTCGCCTTTTTGTTGCGACATCCATTTCACCGTTCGAACACCATGCAATGTAAAAGTATTGGGGAACATGACGATGGCGAGAATCAGGGAACGTTTCCACATCGCGGTCTTGGGCGTGTTGATCCTTCTAGGGTTGAGCGCTGGCTCTCTGTTGCAGGCGCAAAAATACGAGAGCGCCGACAAGGTGTTCACACAACAGGACTTGGCGGCACTGGCGCAACAGGCGGTGTCTGCATTGCCGCTGCCCGATGGCCGGCAACTTATCCTGAATGCAGATCGGGTGGCTCTGCGCGGCCCGGCTGCCAAGCAGGGGCTTGCCTTACCCGAGCGCCGCATCGGTGCCGCAGTCGTCGTGCTTCCGGATGCCCGCATATTGATCTGGGGCGGCGCTGATGCCCAGGGACGCTTGTTCAATGCGGGCCTCTGGTTTGATCCCGCGACCAAACAGTTTTCGCCAGCGAGCGATCTCGCTCTTCCCGCCGGGGTAGGCCAAACCTTGACTGTTCTCAGTGACGGTCAGGTTCTGCTCACCGGGGCGTGGAATAGCGAGCATCGCGACTTGGAACAAGCCACCCTTTGGAATCCGCGCACAAATATCCGTAGCGATTTGGGCACGCCCCTGAGTCCGCGCTTCGGCCAGGCCTCTGCCGTGCAGGATGATGGCACGGTGTTACTCTGGGGTGGCAGCGGCGAAGGACACCGTCCCATTCCAGGCACCCAGAGTTTCGATCCCAAAACCGCGACCTTCGCCATCCGGACGCAAGCGTTGAAAGATCCGGGTGGGCTGATCTTGACGGCTTCTTCGCCCCAGGCGAATAGCACTCAGGTGGCGGCTGACGCACTGGTCGCCCTTCGGTTCAGCACGCCGCTCGATGCCACGTCTGTCTCTGGCGCCACCGTCTCTCTGATCGGTCCGGCTGGCCCCGTGGTGGCGACAGCGACGGGCGTGCAAGGACGTCTCGTCTTCGTCATTCCACACGAAGAGTTGCTGCCCGGCACGCGTTACACCGTGGCGCTGAACGGGATCCGCAATGCTCAACGGCAACGTCTGCCATTTACCTCATTCGGCTTCACCACGGCGGCGCTCACGGCCTCGGCCGACGCCGATGGAACGAGGGCGACGACGGCGTCCGACAGCGCGGCTGGTGGGAGTTTGCCGAATTCCTCGGCCGCCAACGCGGCAAGCCACACAGCCGCAGTCACGCTTTACCGCGCCACTGGAGTGGATGCCACGGGCAAGTCGTTGGCATCGAGTCCCTGCCCACAGAACAAGGCCGCGGGCCTCCGGTTGTGCCGCGACAAGAGTTACTTTCAAGATGGCGCCTGGTATCCGGGGCAGGACAACGCAGGTGGCCCGGACAGCGGCCATTGGCGCATCAATGTGTCCGATATGCCATCGACGGAAATCGCTGCGCGTGCCATGGAAAAAAGCGCGTGGGCCAAGGTCAAGCGCCGAGCGCTGATCCAGTCCGGTACTGGTTTGAAACTGAGCGGACAGATACGCCTGATTGATGGTCACCCCATCGCGCAGGTGAAAGTGACGGTGGGCAAGGCGAGCGCCACCACCGATGCCCGGGGCAATTTCCTCCTCAGCGGCGTGCCGGCCGGCCATCAATCGCTCTTTGTCGATGGCACCTCAGCCAGTGACAGCATGCACCGCTACGGCCAGTTCGAGGTCGGCGTGGATGTCGCTGCCGACGGCGAAACGAAACTGCCCTACCGGATGTATTTGCCGCGCATTCTCGACCGCGATCGCATCGAGCTGCCGTCGCCCACCACGCAGGACATGGTGGTCACACACCCCGACATGCCGGGGTTGGAAGTGCATATTCCTGCGGGCACCGTGATCCGCGACCACAACGGTAAAGTGGTCACCGAGTTCGCCATCGTGCCGATGCCGACCGATCGCGCGCCCTATCCAACGCCAGTTAACTTTGCAGTGTATTTCAGCTTGCAGCCGGGCGGCGCCGCTGTGCAGAACGTGCGCGCCGATCAGCCGCAGGGGATCACACTGACGTATCCGAACTATGGCCATGTGCCTGCCGGCTATCCAGCCAGCTTCATCGCCTACAGTCCCGATAGCGGCTGGCAGACGTATGGCAAAGGCCAGATCACCTCGGATGGCACCCAGCTAAAGGCCGAGGCAGGCGTGCGATTGGCCGCCCTGACTTCGGGCAGTTGGAGCATAGACAACTCACACTTGGGTGATCCCAATCCGGCCAAGCCAGGCGGCCCTTGCTGTGGTGATCCAGTGGACTTGCTCAGCGGCACGCTGGTCGAGAATCACACCGATATCGCTATCGATGATGTTATCCCGATCAGCTTGACACGACAGTGGCACGCGATCGGCAACTCCGCTTTGATCGATTCAGCGACCCTCAGCGACACCCGTAGTTTCGGCGGTTGGCGCTCGAATTACGACATGTTTACGGTCAATTCCACGGCTGGAGCATGGGATAACATCGGAGTTCGACTGCCTGATGGAAACAAGCTGGGACCATTTACTCAGATCACTTCCAACCCAGGTGGCGATGGCAGCTGGGTTTACAGCGGCAATGTGGCCGGCTATGTGGGAGCCACGCTGGACTCTCCTCTGAACACGACACTGTGTGATTCATTGGACCGTAGCGAGTGCTACGTCCTGCGCATGCCGAACGGCACGCGGTATTACATGAGCGTCTCATCAGGCCTCTATGAAATCCGCGATCGTTACGACAACCGAGTGCAGATCATCCGCAACGGTGGCCTCATTGCCCAGATCGTCTCGCCCAGCGGCCGCTACCTCAGTTTTACCTACAACAGCGACAACAATGTCTCGCAGATCGCTGACAACACTGGTCGCACTTGGAGTTACACCTATCACAAGACCAGCTTTAAGGCGGGCACGTGGGGTCCTGGCGGCGCCACCACGACCAATGCCACGCTGTATTTCCTAGACAAGGTGACCTATCCCGACGGCACCGCAACCAACTACCACTACAACGAGGATTTCACCGCACCGTTCGGTAGCCCCGGCACATGCGCAGCACCGCTACCCAGCACGTTGACGAGCGTTACCGACCGCAACAACCAGACGGTGATGACCAACACCTACTGCGGCAGCCAAGTGAGCAAGCAGGTGCTGGCGGACGGCGGCACTTGGCAGTTCGCCTATGGCAGCGGTGAAACCGACGTCACTGATCCACTGGGCCACGTGCGCAAGGTTCTGTTCGACCCAGTATCTGGTTATCCGTCGTCGGACACGTCTGCGGCGGGCACGTCGCTGGCGCAGACCACCACATACGTGCGCGAAGCCAGCGGCTTGATGGATTCAACGATCGACCCGCTGGGCCGCAAGACCACTTTTACCTACGACAGTAACGGCAACCCACTCACTGTCACTAAGTTGGCCGGCACAGCGGACGCGGTATCGCAGTCCTTCACTTGGACTGGCGATAGTCAGATTGTCAGTGTGACCGATGAGCTCAGCCGCACCACGCGCTTTTCATATTCGAACGATTGCCTGACAGGTGTTACGGATGCCCTGAACCAGACTTTCACGGCTCAGTGCAATGAACAGGGCCAGACCACTTTAATCACCGATCCGCTTGAGCACCAGACGGAATTAGGCTACGTAGGTAATGATCTGCATACGCTTACTGACGCGTTGGGTCGCACAGCCACCATCGCCACTGACGGGCTGGGCCGGGTGATGGCGGTCACTGATCCCATGGGCCGCACGGCGCAGCGCAATTACGATAGTAACGGCCGGCTGAAGACGACCACCGACCAACGCGGGAACGTGACCACGTTTACCTACGACAACGAAGGCCATGTTGTTTCAGTGGCGCTGCCGAACGGCACCATTGCATACCAATACGACTCGGTCTACCGGGTAAAGCAGCGCACCGACGCCTTAAACCAATCCGAGTCTTGGACCTACGACACTGTCGGTAATTTGCTGACCTACAAGGATCGCAAGAGCCAGACCATGACTTACGCCCCGCGTGATGCGCTGGGGCGTTTCACATCGCTCGCTTATGCTGACGGTAGCACCGTTACCGCGACCACTTACGACGCGGGCAACCGGCTGACGCTGCTGACCGATTCGGCCAACGGCACCGTCACCCACAGCTACGACGATTTGGATCGACTCACTGGCGAAACTTCCCCGCAGGGCAGCGTGGTCTACACCTATTACGCCAATGGCCAGCGCCAGAGTATGACGGCAGCCAGCCAGGCCGTCGTCAACTACACCTACGACGCTGGCGATCGGCTGCAGACACTCAGTCAGGGTAGCGATACCGTCGGCTTCACTTACGACGCTGCCAACCGCCGACAGACGCTCACGCTGCCCAATGGTATCGTCGCCAGTTACAGCTACGACAACGCTAACCAGCTCACAGGCATCAGCTATTCCAAGACGGGCACCACGCTGGGCATCCTCACCTACGGCTATAACACAGCCGGCCAGCGGGTCAGCCAGACCGGCAGCCTCGCATCGGACCAACTGCCCGCAGCGACCACGGCGAACAGCACATTCGATCTCAACAATCGGCAGACCGCGTTCAATGGTCTAGCGCAAACCTACGACAAGGACGGCAACCTCACCGGTGACGGTGCCAAGACCTACGTTTGGAATGCGCGTAACCAGCTGACCCAGATTAAGCAGGGCAGCACGGTCCTAGCCAGTTTTGGCTACGATGCGCTAGGGCGCAGAATCAGCAAGACCCTCAATGGCGTCACCACCACCTTACTCTACGATGGCCTCAATACGGTGCAGGAGACGCAGGGCGCCACGGTCAACCCAATTCTCACTGGCTTGGGCGTGGACGAGCGCTTCGCCCGAAACGAAGGCTCAACTCGCAATTACTTCCTCACCGATGCGTTGGGCAGCACCATTGCGCTGACCAACGTCAGCGCGGTAATCACGCAGACCTACCAATACGATCCCTACGGTAACGTTACCAATACAGGTGGCGCGACTAATCCTTACCAATACACCGGGCGGGAAAACGACGGTACCGGCCTCTACTACTATCGGGCGCGATATTACAGCCCGACCATGGCACGCTTTGTAAGCGAAGATCCGTTGGAATTCGGCGGTGGTCAAAATAACTTTTACGCCTATGCTGGAGGTAATCCAGTTTCTTATAAAGATCCTCAAGGCAAAGAATTCATCACCGCTGCTATTGGAGCGGTTGCCGGTGGGATTGCTGGTTATGAAGCCGGCGGCTGGAGAGGCGCAGTGGTAGGTGGAGTGGTAGGTGGGGCTGTGGGGTTCATTGCTCCGCAGTTGTCGGCAGCAGCAGCCACTTGGGCAGGTGGAGGAATTGCCGGAATGTTCGCAGCTACAGGAACAACCGTAGGATTGGGGGCGGCTACCGGTGGCATAGCTACTGTGGGAGGCAATATGCTTAACAACGCGGCTAATCCGTTATGTAAGAAGGAATGGAACGATGGTTTAGGCTTTGGAATGACGTTAGGCGCAATGGCTCCGTTGATGAGTGGAGAAGCATTTGCAGCTGGGGCTGGAGAGGTGGCTGTTGGAAGAACTGCATCCAACGTGTTTTCAGGCATTACGGGTGGAATCACTGCAATAGGAGAGGCTTTTGATCCAGGGGCGGCCCACGGCATTCAATCTCCAGAAGTGGGCGGCAAATGCGGATGCGGGAACTAAAGGGCAATATATGAGCACTAGTCCTTCATACGTATATAAGTTTAATGGTCGAATTCCCGTCATAACGGTGGTTATCACGCTGGTTGGTTTGTGTGTGCTGCTCGCGGTTTTGATTGTTCGCCAGGGGGGCGGCTTAGCGGGCGTATCTTTTTGCCTTGGCTCCGCTTTTTTCTTTTTGCTCATAGGTAGCATATTTTTTCTTGGGAGAGCAAATATCGTAGTTGACGATAACTCGATCTCAAGAACGTTCCTCGGGAAGAAATTCAAGGTCCTTCAATGGAAGGATATAGAGCGGATTGTAGTTTTTCCAGTTCGCGGTTCTGGCGCCAGCCAAAATGTCATCGGATACAATGTTGTTGCATCGTCGGAGAGATCAGGTTTGTCGAATACAAAAAAGATTTACTTCAATGATCAATCCAATGATTTATCCAGCCTCGTAAAATGCATGAACACCTATGTCGATCGCTTCGGAATAAGAGTTGAACGTGTTATCGATGGCACAACAACGCTCGCCAAGTCAATTTGACGTATGCCCATGTCGGCGGTGACCCCGGTCGATCGCACTAATCCGTCTGGGTTGCTGTTTGAAGGTTTGGTCGACGCGAGTTAGTGCTATGGGATTCGGCAGCATAATACTGATCGGTTAGGCAAACCGCCGCCGGCAATCCGCTGTATACGATTCCTGGCATGTTTGCAGCCCTTTCGGCCCCTGGGCCTAAGGGGGTGCTCAAACAAGAATATGAACATCTGGTTCTGATTGCCGACCCAAAGACACTGGACGAAATCCGTCCGCAGCTTCATGTCGAAGTGGCGAAACGCATGATGGGAGAGCTGGGCAAGACCCTCACCAACTCCATCTTGGAAGATATCGAAAAATCTTGAAGGCTAACGAGTAGGTTCAATTGTTGCGTGGTCAAAAGTTTATGACTTGGATTGATTTTGCCGATCTCAGAAGCGAGCAAGGCATATGTGCGTGCAATATTTGATGGCGAGAAGATCGGTATGGAGTCCGCTGGATCGTTTGTGCCGCTGTGGGAGCCAAGCAGCTATAGCGCGTGGAAATCGGGGGCATGTTCCAAACAATGAGCGAATTCGACGACTCGATGTGCGCTCATCTATACCAATTCATTCGTCAAGGTGAGCTAAGCCGTCAACATCCGCGTCAGCTTTTCCGGTGGAATGCCATCCAACCCCACCTGCTTGATAATCCCTCGCATCAGATCGACCATCGTGCACTGGGCGTCCGACAACGCCTGATCCTCCGGCGCTGGTGCATCCAGGCCAACTACCTTTCGTAGAGTCTTTTCTCGGATCACGTAGAGCTCGCGCAGCGACGCCAGCGCGACCTGTCGCTGCAAATAACCCATGGTCACGTCTTGGCCTGTGGAATGGCCCAAGGCGATCGCGACGGTGCCGAGATCCTTGGCCGAGCCGAAGACCGAGCCAGCAAGGGTGCGGCGCAAGTCATGCAAGCCGATCCACAACCCGGTTCGCTCTAACAGGATGCGGGTGATCGGGCGGTAATCCTCAATGCGTCGAGAGGCGGAATGGGGATAGGGAAAGACCAGGTCGGCATCTTCCACCGGCCAGCCCGCCTGCAGGTTCTTCGCGCGGCGGTCGCGCAGAATGTCGAGGGACCAGGGCGTCAGCGGGATGTAGTGGTTTTTGTTGCCTTTGGTGTTTTCCGCCGAGAAACACACTTCTCGGTCGCCAAAGCCCACATCGCGCCAGCGGATCAGTGACCCTTCAGTTTTCCGTCCGCCCCACAGGACGCTCAACAGCACGTAATCCGCCACCATCGCCAGCGCCGGATCCTTCAAGTCGCAGAGTTCCACCAAGCCTCTCAGCCATGCCACGCCCTGATCGCTGTCGGTGGCCAGCATGGTCGTTCGGCGTCCCACCGCTGGAAGCTTTCGGCTCTTTCTTTGGGCCACGCGCCACGCGGAAAACGGATTGGCCGCGGCCTTTTGCGCGGTGGCTTCATTCCATGCGGTGTTGCAGTGGGCCAAGCACTTATGGACAGCAGCTACGTCCGAGCCAGCCCCGCTGCCACGCCTTTTCGGTCCGCCCGTTTCACGGTGCGCCCGGCGCGCCTTCTCGGCCTGGGCGAACAATGGCGCAAAGGTCTTGTCGACCAGTGCCACGTCCACGTCGACCAAGGGAGTGGTCCACAGATCCATCTTGCGCATCCAGCGGAGCACCTGCTTGCGATCGGTGAGGGTGGCCGGGCGCAAGGTGAGGTTGTCCACACGCACATACCCATCACCAATGAATTCTTCGTAGGCGCGCTCAAACGTCATCTTTTTGGCCAGCCGAAGGTCTGCCAGCGCCTGCGCCTTGTCCTTCAGGAGATTCCGAGGGTCTTCCACCTTGCCCATGCGCACATACCAATCCGCCGCCTGCACACGCGCGGCCTGGAGGCTGTGCTGGTCATGGAGCACCCACCGGGTGGACGTGCTGCCCCGTTGCTTCCGCTGGACGAAAAACGACTTGGCGCCCGCCGTCACCCGAACCCCGAGACCGCGGGTGGTCAGGTCGCGCACCGTCCAATCTTTGACGTGTGGCGGGGTCGGTTCGGTCACCAATTTCTTACCGTAGAACTCAACGGGAGACAGCGGCCAATGGGCGAAGTCCAAGCTCTCTATGAGGGCCGCTGTCAGCTGGACTTTGATGGGAGCGCGCTTGGGGCTGGGCGTCGAATTCGATTCTGAGTTCGGTGCCGAAAGACTAGCCTCCTGTGGCTCCCCTATGGCTCCCCTCAGTCGGCCTTTTTGCCACTTTTTGCGACCTTGATCGGAGGTCCGAAAAGTTGCTAACTCAAGAAATGACAAGCATTTCAAGCCGAAAGGCCGCATTGCGGCTTATCTGTCGAACTGGTCATTTAAAGGATTTGTAATCAGTAGGTCCCCAGTTCGTGAGCACGTGCCCGATGGCGCATGATCGCTGATCGTGTTCCTGATCTGGAAGTTGCGCGATTACCCGAATGTCTGGCCACGATCGTCCGCTTTCACTCAAGCAAAACGGCAAAGAAGTACTCGAAGACGCGGGTCGAAACGAACGGGCCACAGCTATGCGAGTACGGGAAATGCGCACCGATCACTGTTACGCCCGCCCAAAGAAAAAGGCGCCCGGTGAGGGCGCCTACGAAGCTCGAGGGATGAGCTTTCAAAAAATGGGGTGGCCTACTCGGCGTTCAGGGTGCTTTTGTTGGCCTTGGCTGCGTCGGTCCTATCGGGCCAGTGATTGGTCGCCCAGCAGATTGCCTCTTTTTCGCTGCAAGTGCCCGGATCTTCACCTGAGTCTATGCAATCGTTGTAAGCGCCCGTGCAGTTAAAGTGCGCCTCGGCCCTTGGCGCATAGGAAAGTCCGGTGATGCCGGAGAGAACCACAGCGGCAGCAACAGGAAGAAAAGCTTTCATAGCGATCTCCATCTCCAAAGCCGTCCAGTTGGCGGCTTGGACGACTCTACGACGATGAGCCGCTAGCTCTGTGACCCGTGGCACATTCTCATGTAGGGGAATGCCGATGCGTGAGTCAGCTATGACCACGGCGTCTGACTTCGAAGCCAGGGGAAAATTCGTATTCCCAGGAGTCGACGCTGGCGGCAACTTTGGTTCTCCAAGTACAGCCGATGTCAAAGGCGGTTTTTGAGATACGCCGGCTATGGAAGCCTGATTAATGGCTGAAATCGCACTCAAGCCGCGCGGCGGGATTTTACTTACCACCGGCGTGACAACGCGTGGTGGCCTGGCGGGGTGGCATTTCGGATGACGTTCCGTAGGGGATGCCTGAACGGACGACAAGTTGTTGACGTCCTTATCGCGGTCCCTGCACTTACGTCTATTCAGGCTGGACTCCTTCGACAGAGTTGTGAGGATGTGCCATGGAAACGCTTTACATCGTGCAGGGCTTCCATGCGGAGGGTGGCGATGTCGTCGCCGACAAGCCGATTCTGCATGGCATGGAACAGTTGGCGCGGACGCGAGGCGAGATGCTGGCCGACCAGTGTGACGGCGTGCTGGTGTATGCACAGGCGGCGGATGTCGATCGCGGCCAGTACTCCGAGCCCGTCATCCTCGCAAAATATGGCGAGGTGCCGAATCCAGAGCAACAGAGCCTGCGACTGGCGTACTAGTCAGGACAGATGAATCACATGGAGGGATGTTCGGACATCTTTTGTGGGAAATCGCCTACATACGCATGAAGTTGCGATCGACAGACTGAGCGAAACCCGACAACTATCCGTTTGCCCGAGGGGCCGCAGACGGAGGTGCCGGGCAATTTCTTGTCTGAGGCGTCGCGTCATGTGCGTTGTTTTGACGATCAAGGAAAGCAGCCACGGCCTATGGTGTATCTGCAGCGGAAATGCTGCGCGACTGTACGACAGGCTGCGCTTTGCACAGGCCATTCGATTGGCTCATGAGCTGGCCCGCAGGGAACACGCCAGCTCCGATTGTGCTGTCAGGGTGGAGATGGCCTGTTCGGAATTCACCATTGTCCTGATGCAATATGCCGGACCGGATACCCCGCATCGCGTGGCAGCGTAGGCCATTCCCTCTTCGAGCACCTTTTTTCCACGGCCGTGAATGGCGTGTGTCGCGATTTCAGTCTTTCTTCGGGTGGCGATTTTACATTTCGGACGCGGACGTGTCGGCAGCATCGAGTTTGTCCGAAACCGACTGTGGAATGCCCGCGATTCCGCATGCGCGCATCGTGGACCCGCCAGTCGCGTGTGGCTTATCCGTTCGACGTTTTGCGCCCCGGTGGCACCGGTGCCCATCCGCTTTCGGCGTGGTTGAAGGCGTTCCGTTAAACTCAAGCCGGTCACGATGAGACATGTCGTGGAGTGTCTTCTCTCACCGGATGGCGATGACTCGTTTGGAATGACGGCCATGAGGCTGAGTTTCAGCGGCCGATGTCTTCGTCACCGCGATGCATGGCAGGTAAATACAGGTTATGGACAGACAGATCATTTCGTTGATCGGGGCGCCGACCGATATCGGTGCGGGCCATCGCGGTGCCGCGATGGGTCCGGAAGCGTTGCGGGTGGCCAACCTCGCGGCGCGACTGGAGCGCCGTGGACTGAAGGTCGTCGACCGCGGCAACCTGCAGGGACCGATGAATCCATGGTTGCCGCCCGAACAGGGTTACCGTCATCTGGATGAGGTGGTTGCCTGGAATACGGCCGTCTATACGGCTGTTCATCAGGAGCTCCAGGCTGGCCGATTGCCGATCATGCTGGGCGGCGATCATTGCCTGGCGATCGGCTCGATCTCGGCGGTGGCCCGTCATTGCCACGACGAAGGCAAGCAGTTGCGCGTGTTGTGGCTGGATGCGCACACGGACTTCAACACGGCGCAGGCCACGCCCACGGGGAACATCCACGGCATGCCGGTGGCGTGCCTGTGCGGCGTCGGTCCGGCGGAGCTTACCGGGCTGGCCGGCACCACCCCGGCGACCACGCCGGACGTCTTCCGCTACATCGGTATCCGTTCGGTCGATGAAGACGAGAAACGCATGGTGCGAGAGGCGAACATGCAGGTTCACGACATGCGCCATATCGATGAGGTCGGCATCAAACGCGTGATGGAAGAGGCATTGTCCGGGATGGATGAAAACACCCACCTGCATGTGAGCTTCGACGTCGATTTTCTCGACCCCAGCATTGCACCGGGTGTCGGCACCACCGTCCGCGGCGGCCCGAATTACCGCGAGGCGCAGTTGTGCATGGAGATGATCGCCGATACCGGGCGCATGGCCTCGCTCGACATCGTCGAGCTGAATCCGGCATTCGACAAGCGCAACGCCACCGCCAAGCTGGCGGTGGATCTGGTCGAGTCGCTGTTCGGAAAATCCACGCTGATCCGCTGAAGCGGGACGCCGACAGGTTCACGCCGGGCCATTCATTCCTCGGCGACTTGGCGTGGGCGCGTTCGTCACGACCGCGGCGATATTGAGCTTGTCGGTCAACTACTCAATCTCTGTAACGATCAGGTCCGGGGTATCAGGGCCAACAGTGAGTCACGTGCATGCCGACCTCTTTCGGCACGTCCCAGGGAGCTGAAACCCTTGTTGCAGAAGGGTTGGAGTGGTCGAGCTGTTTCGTGGGATGTCGTAGACTGACGTTTTCCTTGCGCGGCGCCACATGAATACCCGAGTCCTTACCGGCATCACCACCACTGGCACCCCGCATCTGGGCAACTACGTGGGTGCGATTCGCCCTGCCGTCGAGGCCAGTCGGCGTGATGACGTGGATGCGTTCTATTTCATGGCCGATTACCACGCGCTGATCAAGAGCGACGACGCGGCGCGGATCGAGCGCTCGCGGCTGGAGATTGCCGCCACCTGGCTTGCCACGGGCCTGGACCCGCAGCGGGTCACATTCTATCGCCAGTCGGATATTCCGGAAATCCCGGAGCTGACCTGGTTCCTTACCTGCATCGCGTCCAAGGGCATGCTCAACCGTGCGCATGCATACAAGGCAGCCGTTGACCGCAACACGGAAGCCGGCGAGGACGTCGATGCCGGCATCACGGCCGGCTTGTACATGTACCCGGTATTGATGGCGGCCGACATCCTGGCGTTCGACGCGAGTCAGGTACCAGTCGGGCGCGACCAGATCCAGCATATCGAGATGGCGCGCGATCTTGGCCAGCGCTTCAACCACCTCCACGGACATGAGTTCTTCGTGCTGCCAGAGGCGTTGATCGAGGAACAGGTGGCGACTTTGCCCGGGCTCGACGGTCGCAAGATGTCGAAGAGTTACGACAATACGATCCCGCTGTTCGCCGGCGGCAAGAAGCAGTTGCGCGAAACGATCATGCGCATCGTCACCGACTCGCGCCTGCCGGGCGAACCGAAGGATCCGGACAACTGCGCTTTGTTCACCATCTTCCGCGCGTTCGCCAGCGATGCCGAGACGGCGGCATTCCGCCAGGCGCTGCTGGACGGGATCGGTTGGGGCGAGGCGAAGCAGGTGTTGTACGAGCGGGTCGAAGCGGACGTGGCACCCATGCGCGAACGCTACGAGGCGTTGATGGCTGATCCGGCGGCGATCGAGACGATCCTGCTGGAAGGTGCGCGGAAGGCGCGCGCGATCGCCACGCCGAAGCTGGCCGCGCTGCGCGAAGTGCTGGGCTTGCGCATGATGACCACTGCGCCGACGTCGGTCGCACGACCGACGGTTTCGCCAAAGCAGGGCAAAATGCCGCGCTTCGCCAGTTTCCGCGACGCTGATGGTAATTTCCGCTTTCGCCTGTTTTCCGCGGAAGGCGAGGAGTTGCTGCTGTCGAAATCGTTTGCCGATCCGAAGGAGGCCGGCGCCCTGCAAAAGCAGATCAAGTCGCTCGGCGCAGGCGCCGCCGTGCTGCAGATCCGGCCGTTGGGCATGAGTCTGGATCTGGAGGGCGAGATGGTCGCCAGGACGCCCGATTACCGCGACGAGCAGGCGCGTGATGATGCGCTCGCGCAGTTGCGCGACGCACTGGACCGACTTGCCGCGCAGGAGTGACGCGCGGCGATCCCGCTGACGGAGTGTTGATCGATGCGTTACCTCGCCATCCTGCTGCTTGCGCCGTGGCTGTTGATCCTGTGTTGGGGTTACTGGGCCTATCCGAAGAGCCTGCCGCGCACGTCGTTCCGACGCGCCTTCGATGTTGGCGCCGTGTTGCTGGCGCTGGTCGCCGCGGCGCAATGTGCGGTGATCGGTTTCGACCGGGTCGAGTTGCCCACGGTCGACGGGTTCGGTCGAGCCAGCGGCGCCATCTGGCAACAGGTATTGCCGGCGCTGTACGGCTACGGTGCATTCACCGCTGTGCTCGTGCTGGCCATGTTGCTGCGTTATCTGTGTTGGGGACGGCGTCGCTGACGATCCGGGTAGAGGCTGCTGTTGGTTCGCGCCGGAAGTCACGCATGACCAATGGCCGTCGAGACGGTTAAACCTTGCGGGCATCCTGCGCATCTATGCAACGAGGCGAATCCATCGCCCTTGCGCAATCCAGCGCCGAACCCCCTTGGAAATTCCCCGACATGCGCATGGCATGCCTGTTGTTCGTAACCCTTGCCGCATTGTCGGCACCCGCCCTGGCCGTCGAGATCGACGGCCACATCGATCCGGTCGAGTGGAAGGACGCGCGTCACGTCACCGACTTTCGCCAGACCCAACCGCTCAGCGGCAAGCCGGCCTCGCTGCCGACCGACGCGTGGATCCTGGCGACGCCCAAAGGCCTGGCCGTGGCCTTCCGCTGCGAGCAGCCGGCCGGCGTGCCGCGCACGCCGCAGCGTGTGCAGCGTGATTTCGAGGATCAGGTGGATCGGGTCAACCTGATCGTCGACTTCGACGGCAATGGCCGCACCGGCTACAACTTCACGGTCAGTTCGACCGGCGGCGTCTACGATGCCGTCGTCACCAACGAGACCAACTTCAACAAGGATTGGGACGGTAACTGGCAGCACGCGGTGAGCGAGGATGCGACCGGCTGGACCGTCGAGATGCTGATCCCGTGGTACATCGCGCCGATGCATATGGCGCACGACGGCAAGCGCACGCTCGGGGTCTATCTCGACCGCGTGACCGGCTCGACCGGTGAACGCGATGCATGGCCGGTGGCGAGCTTCACGCGCCCGCGCTTCCTGTCCGAATTCCGGCGGGTCGAGTTGCCGCAGTACAGTCAGTCACTGCTGGCGATCACCCCGTATATGTCGGGCCTGTATGACAACGTGGGAGGCCGCAGCCATTTTCAGGAAGGCGCCGACATCCTGTGGAAACCGAATGGTCAGTTTCAGCTGACCGCTGCGTTGAATCCGGATTTCGGCCAGGTCGAGAGCGATGACCTGGTGGTCAACTTTGGCGCCACCGAAACCTATGTCAGCGACAAGCGGCCGTTCTTCACCGAGAACCAGGGCATCTTCGATTTCAGCCTGCTCGACGACAACAGCCAGCTGATCTATACCCGTCGTGTCGGTGGACCATCCGACGACGGCCATGGCGCGGCCGACATCAATGCGGCGGTGAAGGTCAACGGCAGTGTCGGCACTACCAGCTATGGCGTGATGGCGGCCGACGAGGATGGCGAAGCCGGGCGTTTCTTTGGCGCGGCGCGTGTGACCCACGATTTCGGCGATCAAAGCCTGGGCATGCTGCTGACCCGCGTCGACCATCCCTGGCTGGATCGGGAGGCGACCGTGCTCGGTATCGACCATCACTGGCGACCGACACCACAACTGACCATCGCGACCAACGTGGTGGCCAGCGACATCCTGCAGTCCGGTACCCGCACCCGCGACAGCGGCGCGACTTTCCTGGCCGACTACGAGATGGGCAACGGCTGGCGCCAGCAATGGCTGGGCATGCACTTCGGCGACCAGCTGCAGATCAACGATTTCGGTTACCTCGAGCGCAACAACTTCAATTACGGTCACTGGGAAGTGCGCAAGCGCTACACGGACTTGCCGACCGATTCGGCGTACAGCTCGCACGACTGGCAGTTCCGCATCGATGCGCTGGACAACGACCATGGCCTGCGCTTGCGCCGCCAGCTGCGCATCGGTCGCATCAGCAACCTGCGCAACGGCGCCACCGAACAGGTGCAGCTCAACGTCAACAGCGCCGGCTGGGACGATCTGCTGACCCGTGACAACGGCGCACTGTTCCTGCCGCCTACCGTGGACCTTGTCTATGAGCGGGTCAGCCCGCGCCATGGCGACTGGGCGTTCAAGCTGGATGTCGAGGCGCTGACCGGCGGTTTGAGCGGCAACCGGCAGGTCGGTTACGACGTCAAGTTCATCCCCACCTATTTCATCAGCGACGCCTTCAGCGTTTACGCCGGCCCTTACTACGAGCACATCCCGGACTGGCTGGTATGGCAGCGCGACAGCGGCCAGGTCGGCCGGTTCAACGAACACTCGCTGCAGTTCGATGCCGGCTTCGACTGGAGCATCAACGGTCGCCAGGAACTGCGCTTGAAACTGCAGGCGATCGGCCTGGATGCCCATGCGCGTGGCGGTTATCGGGTCGGGGCCGATGGGCGGGCCGTCGCCAGCGGCGAGCCGGTCGACGATTTCAGCGTGCGCAACCTGGGCCTGCAGATCCGCTATCGCTATGAACTGGCGCCGTTGTCGTACCTTTACGTGGTCTATGGCCGCGGCGGTTACGCGCAAGACGACTTCGCCGGCAACACCACCGACGTGTTGCGCAACAGTTTCGCGCTGCGCGACGACGAGCAGCTGCTGATAAAAGTGAGTTACCGCTTCGACATGTAGGTTCTCAGCCCCAGCGGTTGAGGTGCGGTCCGATGGTTTTGCGCTGCGGCCCCACCACGCAGAAGCGATGACCGCTGGGCGCCTCCATCACCCACCAACGCTCGCGCACGAAGGCCACGCGCTGCGCGCCAAGCCCTTCGAGCCTTGCCACTTCGGCGTCGAGGTCGTCAGTCTCGATGTCCAGGTGCACGCGGCTGGGGTGGTCGACCTTCTGCAGCAGGATGAGCGGCTCGTCCGCGGCGGTCTGCAGCTCGGCGTACCTGCCGTCGCCATCCTGATCGGGACTGGCGACCGGCTTGCCTAATGCCTGACTCCAGAACGCAGTGGCGATGTCGAGGTTGTCGACATGGCAGTCGATCACGAGGGTGCTGAGCCGGCTGTGATGCATGAAACATCTCCGATGACGTCGGAAGGACCGTTCTACGCCGATGCGCATGAACCGGTGCAATGCGAGAATGCCGCATGGTTCCGCTCAAATACCTCCAGGCTTATCCCGTCACCTTGCAGGACAAGGTGCGCGAACTGATCGCGCAGGAGCGGCTCGGCGAGCATCTGGCTCAGCGTTATCCTGGTCGCCATGCGGTGCAGAGCGACAAGGCGTTGTACAGCTACACCATGGATCTGAAGCAGCAATACCTGAGGAACGCGCCGGGCATCGACAAGGTGCTGTACGACAGCAAGCTTGATGTCGTGCGCAACGCGCTTGGCCTGCACACGGCCATTTCGCGGGTGCAGGGCGGCAAACTCAAGGCAAAGAAGGAAATCCGCGTGGCCGCCTTGTTCAAGGCCGCCGCGCCGGAATTCCTGCAGATGATCGTGGTGCACGAGTTAGCGCACCTGAAGGAAACCGATCACAACAAGGCGTTCTACCAGCTGTGCACGTATATGCTGCCGGACTACCACCAACGCGAGTTCGACCTGCGTGTGTACCTGACGTGGCGTGAACTGCCTTCGCCGAACAACACGGAAAACCGAGAATGAAGATGGACAGTACGGCGTTGCAGAAATACCTGTTGCGGTTGTTCGAGCGACATGATGTGGAGCTGGACGCGGATGAAGACGGCTGGCTGGTCACCGACGATGACTTTCCCGCGATCCGCGCCAGCTGGCACGAAGGCGCGCCGGACGAACCTGGCCAACTGGACGTCGACGTCGTGCTAAGCGAGGAGCGGCGGATCGAGGAAAGTTTCGTCGGCTTCGGTGATGTGGATGCCGGTTGTCTCGATGCGCTGCAGGCCTTCGAGCAGAATGCGTTCCACTTACTGCTGGCCGCCTGCTGGTATGTCACGGACGATCGACGGATGCGCATCACGGCGTGGAATATCGGCGTGCGGATCTGGGACGTCTTCATCGGTCCGTTCAACGTGCGCGGCGATGGGGAGCTGAGCGTTCCCGCGGAAGCGATGGAGGCCGTCGAGGCCGCGTTGAAGCGTGAAGTGCTCACGCCCGAACTACACTGGCTGCGACTGACGCATCGCCATGGCGACGATGCTCGCTGCGAAGCTCTGCTCGACAACGAACAGTGGACGGCGGGAACACTGGCGCTCGACGCAGTGACGTGGCCGGATGGCGCCAACTACAGCGCGAGCTGTCTTGTCCTGCTGGACGTGCGCGATTACTGATTCGCCGCCTCCGTCTTTAATCGACACGTTATGCGTCCATGGCGTCGATCGCGGCCTCTACACAATTGTCACCGATCACGAGTTGTGTCAGGCTTTTGAAAGGGGAGAAGATATTTGTCTATAGCGCGGATGCGCCAGCGTCGTCTCCTGTTTGACCAACGGGGATGTAAGTATGTGCCGTATTGACCACTTTGCCTTGCTGTATGGTTTTGCACTGTTGCTGGGTGCAACTCGAGCAGATGCTCAGGACGTTCGCATCGATACCTCGCAGGTGTTGCAGGCGACGACGCCAGTTCCAGGGAGCTCCCGGGTCCCAGGTGACTTCAATGGTGACGGTATATCCGATCTGCTATGGGTCAATCCGCTGACCAATCAGATTTCCTACTGGCTCATGGCATCCGATTCGTCGGGAATAGTGACAGTGGTGGGTTCGAAGGGGTTTAATGTGATCCGCGGTTACTTCCCTGGCGCAGTCGGTGACTTCAATGGGGATGGACTGGCCGATATTGTATTTACTAGTTCCAAACACGATCTTTATCTATGGTCCAATGATGGTCATGGGCAATTCCATTCAAGTTTGATCGGAACCTATCCGAAGGGATGGCAGTTGCTTGGTGCTGGCGATATTGATGGTGACAGCCAAGATGATCTGCTTTGGTTTAACGCTTCCTCATGCCAGTTCTCCTATTGGCTGATCAAGCAGAACGCATTGGTGGGTTCTGGTGCTAAGTCAGTTGTTTGTGGCGACACGCCACTTTCCATCGGTTATTACACGCCGAGCAATCGCCTTTCCATCGTCTGGACGACTCCGCAGCGTACATTTTATGCTTGGGACGGTCAGGTTGGCGAGCCTGCCATTTTCGCTACTTCGCGGTTGGGCGCGTACGAGACCGATCCACATATAACCTTGAGGGCTTTTGGGGGAGGTTACGCTGGTGCAAACATGGGTTGGGTTGTTTGGCAGCATGACGTCGATGCCTACGGTAACCAATTGTATGCGGGTCACGGACAGGTTCTAAACAGGGCGTTTGATGTTAATGGCCAGCAAATGGGCGTATCTGGCAGAGACACTTGGAGTGGTGGGTATGCGGTGCCTCTTTCGTCTGCTGGCTTCCTCATCAACGTGCGGGGAACCGGCGTGATCTATCAATACGGAAATTCCCGCCTCGAGATTTGTCCGCCGACAAATTCATTAGTTCCCGGTCCGGCCGCTTCAGCTATCGTCATCGACAACGGCTGCACCAGATTCACCTATCCGCGTGGATGGTTCGTTGTTGGCGCCATGGCCAATGGCGTTGCTCGTGAGGTGACGCCATGATGCTGCGCCCGCTCATGCGTTTTTCACTAGCGCTTTTTGCGGGTCACCGCGCGCTTTTAAAAAGATTATTCACGACATCGCCGCGCGTTATTTTTTCCATTTTTTTTATGTTTGTAGTGTCGTTTGATGTGCCTGCACAGGAAATTGGCTTCGACACCCTGCAAGCGCTGCAGGTGACGACACCGATACCGGGTAGCACTATCGTGCCGAACGATTTCAACGGTGATGGCTTGTCTGATCTGCTTTGGTTCAACACCTCCATAAGCCAGGGTTCGTATTGGTTAATGGCTACTGATGCCACAGGGTCGGTCACGATTGCAAGTTCGCGTGCGTTCCCCATTCCCTCGGGGTATTTCATTGGCGCTACGGGTAACTTCAACAGCGATGGCCTTGCCGACTTGGCGATCACCAGCGCCAGTCGCGATGTGTGGTGGCTGATGAACGATGGCCATGGGGGCTTTCAGCGCAGCCGATTGGGAAATTATCCAGCCGGATGGCAATTGTTTGGTGCTGGAGATGTTGATGGGGATGGCCAGGATGATTTGCTCTGGCTCAATGCATCCACGTGCCAGTTCTCTTACTGGTTGATCAAAAACGGTGCTTTGGTTTGGTCGCGGGCATTTCCGGTCGAATGCGGAAGTGTTCCGCTCTCGCTGGGTTATTACACATTGAGCAATCGCATCTCGATTGCTTGGACAGATGCATCGCGCTCGCTTTCCATCTGGGATGCGACGCCGGCAGGTGGGTTCAATATCAATCGGCTAGGCACGTATGGCGGAGACTTCGAATCGGTATTTCTCGCTTTCGGTGGCGGATATGCTGGTGGTGAAATGAGCTACATCAAGACCGATCCCTCCGGGATGGACGGATCCAGTCTGGAGCGGAATTTTTTCATCGATGGTAAACAGGATGAGTATGCGATCCAGGGCGCTTGGTCAGGTGGTGGTGGAGATGAGGTTAGATCAGGTGGTTTTTTGATCCAAGGCCAAGGCGTTAACAAGACTGGCGTTATTTACAACCGCGGTAATACTGGTATCAACGGTGGTATTGAGGTATGCCCGCCAGTTGACGCGCCATCTCCGTTTCGGACGGGGCCGACAGTGTCGCCTGGTACCTGCTCGCCGGCCTTTTTTGTTCCAACTGGATGGTTCCAGATTGGAGCAGACAATAGCCGTGTACTCTTGCCCTGACACTATCGTCACGGCATTAGATAGAAAAAGGCGCCCAACCGGGCGCCTTTTTTTAGGCGACTACGATGATGTCGATCAGTTCGGCAGCGCCAGGTCATCGAGCATCGCCTTGAGGAAGCGCGCAGCCTCACCGCCGGTGGCGGCGCGGTGGTCGAAGGTCAGCGACAGCGGCATGCGGCGGTGCACTTCGATGCCGCCGATCACCGCGACCACGTCGTGGCTGAGCTTGCCCGCGCCGACAATGGCGACGGTCGGCGGTACCACGACGGGCGTCGCATAGCGACCGGCGAACATGCCGAAGTTCGACAGGCTGATGGTGTAGCCGGACAGCTCCGAGGCCGGGATCGTACGGTCCTCGACCTGCGTGCGCAGGCGCTTGATCGCGGCGCGCACGCCGGGCGCGTCGAGCACGTCGGCATTGCGCAACGCCGGCACGAACAGGCCGTCATCGGTATCCACCGCTATGCCGATATCGACATGCGGATGCAGGGTGCGGGTGAGGTTCTTGCCGTCGAACCAGGCGTTCAGCGCCGGCACCGTCTTGCACGCCGACACGATGGCGCGTATCAGGCGGGCGGTGATGTCCTGCTTGCCGATCCAGGCGTGCAGGTCGGCGTCGTCGACCAGCGTGGTCGGCACAACCTGCGCATGCGCGTCAGCCATCACGCGGGCCATGTTGCGACGGACACCCTTGAGCTGTTCCGGCTGGCCGCTGGCGGCCTGCGACGGCGACGCGGTGCGCACCGGCTTGCCGGCCAGCGAGGTCGGTGAACGCTGTGGCTCGGGTTGCGGCAGTTCCGGTGCCAAATGACGGCCGGCAGATGCCGGGACGGAGCGTGCGGGGGCGGCACCAAGCGCGGCCGAACCGTTGGCAGCGGCATCCTTGACGTCTTTCATGGTGACCACGCCATCGGCGCCGCTCGGACGCACGCGGGTGAGGTCGATCTTGAGTTTCTTCGCCAGCGCACGCACGGCGGGCACGGCTTTCACGCCACCGATGCTGGCGGCCTGCTCGACGTGTACGTGGCTGCCGCTGACCATCGCGCCGACCACGGTGCCTTCGTCTTCGCGCACGGCAACGGTCTCTTCGACTTCGCCACCTTCGTCGGACGCCACCACCTTGTGACTATCATCCGCCGCCGGGCTGCCGACGCTTTTCTTCGGGCCATGCTGGTGGCCGGTGTCCTGCGATTCGGCGCGCTGTTTGGCGTTCGGATCGGGTTCGAATTCGGCCAGCGCGGCGCCGGTCTCGATGATGTCGCCAGGCGCACCGTGCAGCTTGATGACCTTGCCGGTGTACGGCGAGGGCACATCGACGACGGCCTTGGCGGTTTCCATCGAGCACAGCGGTGCATCGAGTTTGATGGTGTCGCCCACCTTCACGTGCCACTCGACGACGGTCGCGTCGGGCAGGCCTTCGCCGAGGTCGGGGAGGTAGAACGTCTTGATATCAGCCATGAGCGGATTTCCAGAGTGATTTGGATTTTGGCTCCCTCCCCTGCATCGCAGGGGAGGGCTGGGGTGGGGTGCTCTTCGCCCGGACTTCAGATCAAGAGCTTTACCCCTTCCCGGCCTCTCCCTGCAAGCAGGGGGAGGAGCAAGAATGTCAGCTTGCCGCCAGCGTACGCTTTGCCGCGTCGACGACGCGCTCCACGCTCGGCATGTATTTCATTTCCAGGCGGAACAGCGGGATGTGCGTGTCGAAACCGGTGACGCGCTCGACCGGCGCGAGCAAGTCGTAGATGCATTCCTCGGCCAGACGTGCAGCGATCTCGGCACCGAAACCGGCGGTCTTCGGGGCCTCGTGCACGATCACGCAGCGACCGGTCTTCTGCACCGATTCGGCGATGGTATCGAAGTCCAGCGGGGTCAGCGTGGCGACGTCGATCACCTCGGCGCTGATGCCCTGCTCGGCCAGTTCATCGGCCGCTTCCAGCGCTTCCTTCACCTGCGCGCCCCAGCTCACCAGGGTCACGTCGGTGCCGTCGCGCAACACGAAGCACACGTCCAGCGGCAGCGCTTCGCCATCGTCCGGCACTTCTTCCTTGTACTGGCGATAGATGCGCTTGGGCTCGAAGAACATCACCGGATCCGGATCGCGGATCGCGGCGAGCAGCAGACCATAGGCGCGCGCCGGCGACGATGGCATCACTACGCGCAGGCCGGGGATGTTGGTGAACAGGTGTTCGTTCGCCTCGGAGTGATGCTCCGGCGCACGAATGCCACCACCCCATGGTGCGCGCCACACGGCGGGCACAGTGAGGCGGCCGCGGGTGCGGTTGCGCATGCGCGCGGCGTGGCAGGCGATCTGCTCCATCATCGGGTAGATGAAGCCTTCGAACTGCGCTTCGGCGACCGGCTTCATGCCGGCCACGGCGAGGCCGACGGTGACGCCTGCGATGGTGGTTTCGTCCAGCGGCGTGTCGAGCACGCGCAGTTCGCCGAATTTTTCCTGCAGGCCCTGGGTGGCGCGGAACACGCCGCCGTTGACGCCGACGTCTTCGCCCAGCACCACGACGCTTTCGTCGTGGGCCATTTCGTAGGCGAGCGCCTGGGTGACCGCTTCGATGAGAGTGATTTGTGCCATGACTCAGTGACCCTTCTTGGATTCGAGCTGGGTTTCAAGCGAGAGGACGTAATCGCGCTGCTTGGCGAGATCGGCGGGGACTTCGGCGAAGATGTAGTCGAACATCGCCGAGACCGGCTGGGTCTTGGTTTCGAGGTAGGCATTCACCTCGTTGTCCATCCAGTCATCGCACTCGGTCTTCCAGGCTTCTTCCTTCGCGTCGTCCCACACGCCCTTGGCCACCAGCCAGTTGCGCAGGCGCTTCATCGGTTCCTTTTCCCAGCCGTCCTTCACTTCCTGCTCGCCGCGGTAGCGGCGCGCGTCATCGGCGGTGGTGTGGTCGCCGAGGCGATAGGTGACCGCTTCGATCACACTGCCGCCCTTGCCGCTGCGTGCGCGTTCCAGTGCATCTTCCATGGCCTTGCGCACGGCGATGATGTCGTTGCCGTCGACCTGGATCGAGAACAGGCCCGCCGCGATGCCCTTTTGCGCCAACGTGGGCGCGCCGGACTGGATCTTGCGCGGCACCGAGATCGCCCACTGGTTGTTCACGATCACCGCGACCAGCGGCAGGTTCTGCGCGCCGGCGATGTTGATGGCGCCGTAGAAATCGCCCTTGGACGAGCCGCCGTCGCCAATGGTGCAGACGGCCACGCGCTTCTCGCCGCGGATCTTGAACGCCAGCGCGCAGCCGGCCGCGTGCAGACACTGCGTGGCGATCGGCACCGACCAGGCGAAGTCGTGCCGTGCCGGCTCTTTCTGGTAGTCGTTGCCGCGCTCGTCGCCGCCCCAGTACATGTACACCTCGCGCGGCTGCACGCCGCGATAGAGCTGCGCGCCGTATTCGCGATAGCTTGGTGCATACACGTCTTCGGGCTTCATGGCGCTGCCGATGCCGACATGCGCGGCCTCGTGGCCCAGGCAGCTGGCGTAGGTGCCCAGCTTGCCGGTGCGCTGCAACGCGATCGACTTGGCGTCGAACACGCGGGTGGACAACATCAGCTTGTACAGCTCGACCATGTGGCCGAGGTCTTTCGCGAACTCGGGCAGATCATCACGTACCTGCTTGCCTTCGGCGTCGAGGTATTGCAGGTATTCGATTTCAAACTTGGCGGCGATGGTCACGACTCGCTCCGGGGTGAGGAAGAGAGGGGGAAAAACCTGGAAGGCGCACGCGCCAGTGGATCCGACGCATACAAACGACCGAACAAGACCGCGCTTGATAACAGGTCGGCATGTTGCGCTGCAAGGTACAGCGCAGCATTCGCGGGCGTACGGGAGGCGGATTTTCACGGGTAACCTGCGGCCTGCAACCCCCGCTTTATGGGGCACAAGTGGCCGTCGATGAGACAGCGAATCATGACTTGGGCACGAGCGCGACGCCTCCAGGCGCGCAGGACAAAACGCTGGTCCGAGGTCTCGATGGCGTCGAGCCGTTACCATGCCCCTTTGGACATGTGACGGAACAGCATGAGCGACAATCAGCGCGATCTCGAAGCAGGCATCCAGACCGACCTCAACGGCCAGATGACCTATGGCGGCTATCTGCAACTGGAGACGCTGTTGTCGGCACAGCAGCCGCTGAGTCAGCCACCGCATCACGACGAGATGCTGTTCATCGTGCAACACCATGTGTCCGAGCTGTGGATGAAGCTGTTGATCCACGAGCTGAAGGCGGCAGTGGCGCATCTGCAGGTGGACGATATCGACGCCTGCCTGAAGGTTCTGGCCCGGGTGAAGCAGGTGCAGCGCCAGCTGTTCGAGCAATGGGCGGTGCTGGAAACGTTGACGCCGTCGGAATACCTGGAGTTCCGCGGGGTGCTGGGACCGTCGTCCGGGTTCCAGTCGCTGCAGTACCGGCAGATCGAATTTTTGCTGGGCAACAAGAATGCCGACATGCTCAAGGTGTTCGCGCACGATTCGGCGGCGCAGGCCGCGTTGCGCGCGGTGCTGGAGGCGCCAAGCCTGTACGACGAATTCCTGCGCTATCTGGCTCGACGTGGTCACGCGGTGCCGGCGGAATTGCTGCAGCGCGACTGGACCCAGGCGTACCGGCGCAACGAGGCACTGTTGCCGACGCTCAAGCGCATCTACGAAGATCGTGCGGAGTTCTGGCCGGAATATCACATGTGCGAACAGCTGGTGGATGTGGAGGGGAGTTTCCAGCTGTGGCGTTTCCGTCATATGAAAACGGTGGAGCGGATCATCGGCCATCGTCGCGGCACGGGTGGTTCGTCCGGAGTGAGTTTTCTGAAGAAAGCGCTGGATCTGGAGTTCTTCCCGGAGTTGCTGGATGTGCGCACCATTCTGGGCAATTGAGATGCGCGACGTACCGTTACATCATCAGCCCGGATAACCGGCAACGACCGCCCAGGCACGCGACGTGTCGGTCCGAAATTCAACAGGGAAACCCATGAACCAGTCTGTCGAGACGAACGCCGCACCGCAGTATCCGCAACTGCTCGGTCACCCGCGTCCATTGTGGATGCTGTTCATGACCGAGTTCTGGGAACGCTTTGCGTTCTACAGCGTGAGCTGGGCGCTGGCGCTGTACATCGTGGCGCATTTCTACAACGGCGACGCATCCGGCCAGGCGTGGGCCAGCAGCATCTTCGGTGCCTACACGGCGCTGATCTACGCCTCCAGCATCTTTGGCGGTTACGTGGCGGACCGGGTCATCGGTTACCAGCGGTCTATCCTGCTGGGTGCACTGGTGATGGCGCTGGGGTTGTTCGTGGTGATGTTGCCTGCGCGCAATCTGTTCCTGGTCGGACTGGCAATGGTGATCGTCGGCAACGGGTTGTTCAAACCGAACATCTCCACCATGGTCGGGCAGCTCTACGGACGCGATGACCCGCGCCGCGATCGCGGGTTCACCCTGTTCTACATGGGTATCAACGGTGGCGCGCTGCTGGCGCCGCTGCTGACCGGATGGATGGCCGGTTACTTCACCCATACCCCGATGCAGCAGAACTACACCATCGTGTTCGGCGCCGCCGGCGTCGGCATGCTGCTCAGCCTGCTGTGGTTCTGGTTCGGTCGGCGCGGCCTGGGAGACGTGGGTCGTCCGGCGCCCGAGGCCGCCGGACTGATGCGCGTGGCGTGGGTGGTGCTGGGCACGATGGTGGCGGTGCCGCTGGTGTACCTGCTGCTGGCCTTCGTCACCAAGGGGCTGTCGTGGGGACTGGCGCTGCTGTTTGTCGGCGTGGCGGTGATGTTGCTGATCGAGGCGGTCAGGCACGGTCGGGTGCAGGTGGATCGCGTGGTGGCGATGCTGATCATCTTCGCCTTCAACATCCTGTTCTGGATGTTCTACTTCCAGCTCGGCACGTCGTTCAATTTCCTGGCGGAAAACCTGGTCGACCGGCAGATGTTCGGTGGCTGGATCTTCCCGGTGGGCTGGTTCCAGTCGGTGAGCCCGCTGGCGATCATCGTGCTGGCACCGGTTGTTGCCATGATCTGGACCTTCCTGGCGACGCGCCGGAGCGAGCCGTCGATTCCGCGCAAGTTCGGCCTGGGCCTGATCTTCAACGGGCTGGGTTTTGCGGTGCTGATGTATGCGCTGTCGCGCCTGTTGGATAGCCAGGGGTTGATTCCGTTCTGGCCGCTGGTGCTGTGTTACGTGCTGCAGACGGTGGGCGAGTTGTGCCTGTCGCCGATCGGTTTGTCGATGGTGACCAAGCTGGCACCCCCGCGCCTGGTCGGCCTGGCGATGGGCGGCTGGTTCCTCTCGCTGGCAGTGGGCGGCAACCTGTCCGGCTTGCTGGCCGGACGCATCAGTGGCGACAACGGCATGACGGCGGCATCCGCGCTCAGTGGTTTCACCTTCAGCTTCTGGCTGCTGGCCGGTGCCGGCGTGTTGCTGCTGCTAGTGTCGCCGCTGATCAACAAATTGATGCACGGGGTGCGTTGACCCTCGCGCATGACGGCGCAACGAGGCGGCTCATCGAGCCGCCTTTTTTCTGGATGCTGGCGGCGCGCATCGTGCTGCAGTGCATTTGACGTCAGGTGTGGCCAGCGGTTACATCTCTGCGCAAGAAATTACGCGGTCCGCACGTGAGGTGCCGACCCGATCACTCGCCGGGGATATCCATGAGCCAAACCAACGACACGACGCCAGGCGTCGCGCCCGACTTTCCACAACTGCTCGGTCATCCACGCCCGCTGTGGATGCTGTTCATGACCGAGTTCTGGGAGCGCTTCGCGTTCTACGGCATGCGCTGGGCACTGACGCTGTACATCGTGGCGGAGTTTTTCGGCGGCGATCCGTCAGGCCAGGCCTATGCCAGCCGCACCTATGGCGCCTACCTGGCCCTGGTGTACGCGGCCGCCGTGTTTGGCGGTTACGTGGCGGACAAGGTGCTTGGCTACCAGCGTTCGATCCTGGTGGGTGCGGTGGTGATGGCGGCCGGCCTGTTCATGATCATGCTGCCTAACCAGCAGATTTTCCTGCTTGGCCTGTCCACGGTGATCGTCGGCAACGGCCTGTTCAAGCCGAACATTTCCTCGATGGTGGGGCGGCTTTACGGTAGCGGCGATCCACGCCGCGATCGCGGCTTCACGCTGTTCTACATGGGCATCAACGGCGGCGCCCTGGTGGCACCGCTGGTGACCGGATGGCTGGCCAGCCATTTCACCGATACGCCGATGCAGCAGAATTACAAGCTGGTATTCCTGGCCTCGGGGATCGGCATGCTGATCAGCCTGGTGTGGTTCTGGATCGGCCGGCGCCAGCTCAAGGGCGTCGGCCGTCCCACACCGGAGCAGGCCAGCCGCCTGCGCGTGGTTTACGTGTTGATCGGCTGCGTGCTGGCGGCACCACTGGTGTACCTGTTGATGGCCAGGGCCGGCGCGATCTTCCTGCAGTGGCTGCTCAGCGCGATGTTCATCGGACTGTCGCTGATGCTGCTGGTCGAGGGCATCCGCGAGGGCAAGGTGCAGCGTGATCGGGTCATCGCGATGCTGCTGATCTTCGCCTTCAACGTGCTGTTCTGGATGTTCTACGAGCAGGCTGGCAGCTCGTTCAACTTCCTGGCGCAGAACATCGTCGATCGCAGGATGTTCGACGGCTGGGAATTTCCGGTCGGCTGGTTCCAGTCGGTCGCGCCGCTGGCCATCGTGCTGCTGGCGCCAGCGGTGTCGATGATCTGGGCGTGGCTGGACAACCGCAACGCGGAGCCGTCGATTCCGCGCAAGTTCGGGCTCGGCCTGCTGTTCAACGCGCTGGCCTTCGTGGTGCTGATGTATGCGCTGTCGCGACTGGTCGACGACAGCGGCCACATTCCGTTCTGGCCGCTGGTGCTGGTCTACGTGATGCAGGTGATCGGCGAGCTCTGCCTGTCGCCGATCGGGCTGTCGATGACGACCAAACTCGCGCCGGGCCGGATGGTTGGCTTCGCCATGGGCGGCTGGTTTCTGTCCACTGGCATCGGCAACAACCTGTCGGGCATCTTTGCCGGGCACGTCAGCGGCGAGACCGGCATGACCGTGGCTTCGGCACTCGGCGGTTTCACCTTCAGCTTCTGGTTGCTGGTGATTCCCGGTGCGCTGCTGTTCCTGGTCGCGCCATGGATCAGCAAGCTGACGCACGGCGTACGCTGAACGGGGCAGGCGGATCTGTCCATGACAAAGGGCGGCCATCGGCCGCCCTTTCCGGTTGCGGTGCTCAGCGCGTGGCCGGTTGCAACTTGTCCAGGATGCGCTCCAGCCAGATGCGCTCCTCGGCATCGAGTTTGGCCAGGACCTCCCGCTCACGCGCGCGCGCCATCGGCGCCACCTCGTCGTGCATGGCCCAGCCCGCGTCGGTGAGATCCAGCACCGAACGGCGCTTGTCGTTGTCGTGGATCGCCCGGCTGACCCGGCCTGCCTCCACCAGCCGCGCCAGTGCGCGGCTTACCGCCACCTTGTCCATCGCGGTGCGTTCGGCCACCTCACGCGCTGACAACCCTTCGAAGCGGGCCAGTACGGCCATCACCCGCCACTCGGTTACCGAGATGTCGTAGCGGAGCTGGTAGTCGTCGGCGATCGCCTGGCTGATCGTGTTGGAAAGGATCGACAGCCGATACGGCAGGAAATGCTCCAGCTGCAGCGGTGCATGCTCGGCGGTGGCGGAAACGGGTTTGCGTTTGGCAGACATTGCGGCGGTAGCCCTTGCAATTGGTTTCATATGAAACTATAACGCAAGACTCATTCGGGGGTGGCACGCTTGCGTGTGCCCATCGTGCACTGACAAAGAGGAGAGCGCCATGAACGCCCAACCGAACCTAGGCATGCAGGTCACCACGTTCGAGAACCCGATGGGTATCGATGGTTTCGAATTCGTCGAATTTGCCGCCCCGGCCGGTCGCGCCGATGAACTGCACGACCAGTTCAAGCGCATGGGCTTCACCGCCGTGCTGAAGCACAAGACGCGCGCGATCACCGTGTACCGCCAGAACGGCGTGAACTTCCTGGTCAACGAGGATCCGGACTCGTTCGCCGCGGATTTCGCCAAGGCGCATGGGCCCAGCGCCTGCGGCTTCGCCATCCGCTTCAGGAAGCCCGACGTACAGGTGCAGCAGACCGCGCTGGAGAACGGCGGCGAAGCGATCGACCACAAGGAAGCCAGCAAGGCGGTGAACGCCGCGGTGATCAAGGGCATCGGCGATTGCATGCTGTACCTGGTCGACCGCTACGGTGACCTCGGCAGCATCTACGACGGCGACTACGAGGCGATCGAAGGCGCCGATCAAGACCCGAAAGGCTTCGGTCTCACCTTCATCGACCACCTCACCCACAACCTGTACTTCGGCAACATGGCGAAGTGGTCGGATTACTACGAGAAGCTGTTCAACTTCCGCGAGATCCGCTACTTCGACATCAAGGGCGCCAAGACCGGCCTGGTTTCGAAGGCGATGACCGCGCCGGACGGCATCGTACGCATTCCGCTGAACGAGTCGAACGACCCCAAGAGCCAGATCAACGAATACCTCGATGCGTATCACGGCGAAGGCATCCAGCACATCGCCTGCTTCACCGACGACATCTACACCACGGTGGAGAAAATGCGCGAGGCCGGCGTGGAATTCCTCGATACGCCGGATGCGTATTTCGAAGTGATCGACGTGCGCGTGCCGAACCATGGCGAAGATGTGCCACGACTGGCGAAGAACAAGATCCTGATCGATGCCGACCTGGAGACCAAGCAGCGCAAACTGCTGCAGATCTTCACCCAGAACTGCATCGGCCCGATCTTCTTCGAGATCATCCAGCGCAAGGGCAATGAAGGTTTCGGCGAGGGCAATTTCCAGGCGCTGTTCGAGAGTATCGAGCGGGACCAGATGAAGCGTGGTTTCCTGTAAGACGCAGTTCTGCGCGGCCCTTCGACTTCGCTGCTGCGCAGCTACGCTCAGGGTGAACGGTTTTGGGTCGATGGGATATCTCTTCACCGTTCTCCCTGAGCGTAGGCCCGCAGGGGCCGAAGTCGAAGGGCACTCGACCGAGTACACAGGCAAGGACGCCGACGAAATGGAATTCACCCTGTACATCCTCGAATGTGCCGATGGCAGCTTCTACATCGGTCACACCGACGATCTGGATCGACGGATGTCGCAGCACGATCAGGGCAAGGGTTGCATCTACACTTCAACCCGTCGTCCGCTGAAGTTGATCCACGGGGAGGGCTTCGAAACGCGTCACGAGGCGCTAACCATGGAGCGCAAGCTGAAAGGCTGGAGCAGGGCAAAGAAACGGGCGTACATGGCGGGCGACTGGAAGGCGGTCGGCGACTTGGCCAAGGGCAGGTACCGGCATCAACGTCTGCCGTGAGGCGCTTCGACGCCGCTTGCTGCGCAAGCTACGCTCAGCGCGAACGGTACGGTAAACCCCGATCCTCCTGAGCCCTCGACAAGCTCAGCACAGGCGAAGTCGAAGGCAAGCATCGAACATGATATTCGGAGTATTCGCAGTGAACGCTTCATCACAATATCAATCCGGCTTCGGCAACGAGTTCGCCAGCGAGGCGATCGAGGGCACCTTGCCGCAGGGCCAGAACTCGCCGCAGCGCGTGGCGCACGGGCTGTATGCGGAGCAGTTGTCCGGCACCGCCTTCACCGCGCCGCGCCATGCGAACCGGCGCAGTTGGTTGTACCGGATCCGTCCGGCGGCGGTGCACGAGCCGTTCCAGTCGTTGGCGCACGCCACGTTCCACAACCGCTTCGACGAGGCCCCGGCCACACCGAACCAGCTGCGCTGGAACCCGTGGCCGCTGGCTGACAAGCCAACCGATTTCGTCGACGGTCTGGTCACCCTGGCTGGCAATGGCGGCCCGGCCGAGCAGGCCGGCGTGGGCATCCACGTCTATACGGCCAATCGTTCGATGCAGGGACGCTTCTTCTACGACGCCGATGGCGAGTTGCTGATCGTGCCGCAGCAGGGCCGCCTGCATCTCGCCACCGAGTTGGGTTTGATCGATGTCGAGCCGCAGGAGATCGCGGTGATCCCGCGCGGCGTGCGTTTTCGCGTCGAATTGCCTGACGAGACCGCTCGTGGTTACGTCTGCGAGAACTTCGGCGCGCTGCTGCGTCTGCCGGATCTCGGTCCGATCGGTTCGAACTGCCTGGCCAACGCACGCGATTTCCTCACTCCACAGGCTGCGTACGAGGATGTCGACGGCGCGTTCGAGCTGGTCGCGAAATTCCAGGGCGCACTGTGGTCGGCGAAGATCGATCACTCGCCGCTGGACGTGGTCGCCTGGCACGGCAACTACGCGCCTTACAAATACGACCTGCGCCGGTTCAATACGATCGGCTCGATCAGCTACGACCATCCGGATCCGTCGATCTTCACCGTGCTGACTTCGCCCAGCGACACGCCCGGTACGGCGAACGTGGATCTGGCGATCTTTCCGCCGCGTTGGCTGGTCGCACAGCACACGTTCCGCCCACCGTGGTTCCACCGCAACGTGGCCAGCGAGTTCATGGGGTTGATCACCGGCGTGTATGACGCCAAGGCCGAAGGCTTCCTGCCCGGCGGCGCGTCGCTGCACAACTGCATGAGTGGGCACGGGCCGGACGCAGCCACGTTCGAGCGGGCATCCAACGCCGAGCTGTCGAAACCCGACGAAATCGGCGGCACCATGGCCTTCATGTTCGAGACACGCAAGGTGATCCGCCCGACCCGGCAGGCGCTGGATTCGCCACAGTTGCAGGACAACTATCACGAGTGCTGGAAGGGTATCGGCAAGCATTTCGACGCGGGGCGCGAGGCATGAACGGCCGGTTGCCGGGTTTGATATGCGCATTGCTGCTGATGGGCGGTTGCGGCAATTCGGACCCGTCGGCTTCGGCGCCTCCGATGCCTGCACCGTCTGCGTCGCCGGCGATCAAGCCGGTTGCTCCTCCGCCCCCGGCAGACCCCTCCACCCTGGCACGCTACGACGGTTACGGCGACATGCGTTTCGGCATGGACGAGGCGGCTTTCGACAAGGCCTGGGGTGGCGAGCTGAAGGGTGCGCCGGAGCAGGATTCCAGTTGCTTCTACAAGACCCCGAAGTGGGTGAAGCTGTCGGCGGATTTCGCCTTCATGTTCGAGGGCGGACGTTTCGTGCGCTACGACGTCGGTACCGCGAAGGAATCCGCGCCGGGCGGCGGCAAGGTGGGGATGAGCGAAGCGCAGGTCCGCGCGTTGTACGGCGAGCGCGTGGAAACGCAGCCGCACAAGTATGTCGCCGGCGCAAAATACCTGCGCGTCGCCGCGCCCGAGGGCAGCGACGTGCTGGTGTTCGAAACCGACGCGCGGGGCAAGGTAACGCGGTGGCACGCCGGCATGCCGCCGCAAGTTGATTACGTGGAAGGTTGTGGTTGATTACCCTCGGAGTATCCAATGAAACTCGCAAGTCTCAAGGAAGGCGGCCGCGACGGCACGCTGATCGTCGTCAGTCGCGACCTCGGCCGTGCGGTGAAGGCGACCGATATCGCGCCGACGCTGCAGGCGGCGCTGGACGACTGGTCGAACGCGGCGCCGCGGCTTAACGCGCTATCGGATGAATTGAACGCAGGCGAAGCTGCCGGCGTCTTTGCGCTGGACATCGCCGCGCTGGCCTCGCCGCTGCCGCGTGCCTACGAATTCGTCGACGGTTCGGCCTACCTGCCGCACGTCGAACGCGTGCGCCGCGCCCGTGGCGCCGAGGTGCCACAGTCGTTCTATACCGACCCGCTGATGTACCAGGCGACCAGCGCCGGTTTTCTCGGCCCGCGCGATCCGGTGGTGGTGCCCAGCGAGGACTACGGCATCGACATGGAGGCCGAGGTGATCGTGATCACCGATGACGTGCCGATGGCCGTGACGCCGACGCAGGCATCGGAACATATCCAGCTGGTCGGTCTGGTCAATGACGTCAGCCTGCGCAGCCTGATCCCGGGCGAGCTGGCCAAGGGTTTTGGCTTCCTGCAGAGCAAGCCGCGCTCGGCGCTGTCGCCGGTGCTGGTGACGCCCGATGAGCTGGGCGACGCCTGGCAGGGCGACAAGCTGCACCTGCCGATGCGCACCTGGTTGAACGGGGCGTGGTTCGGCGAGGCCGAGTGCGGCGTCGACATGCAATTCAGCTTCGCCGAACTGGTCGCCCATGTGGCCAGGACACGGCCGCTGACTGCCGGCACCATCGTCGGTTCCGGCACCATTGCGAACGAGGACACCGGCAAGGGAGCTTCCTGTCTGGCGGAGCAGCGCACGGTGGAAACCCTGCGTGATGGCCAGCCGTCCACGCCATTCATGACATTCGGCGACCGCCTGAAGATCGACATCACCGATGCTTCCGGTGCCTCGATCTTCGGTTCGATCGAGCAGCAGATCGCGCCGTACAAGCATTGACGCATGCGCATGACGGGATCCATGCGGGGTTCCGTCATGCGCGGGCTGTGACATCTCGCGCTTTGACCCGGGTGTCCTGAAACGGCACCATCGGATCATGCGATCCAGCACCCCGCCATGGCGATCTGACGAGCCGTCCCATCCGATCGCCGACGATGGCGACGCCTCGCGCTTCTGCGGTACCTGCGCATTTTCCAGCGCGTGCATCGCAGCCGGTTATGACAAGCCGGAGCTGGCCGAACTGCAGTGTCTGGTCGAACACGTCGGACCGTTTCGCGCGGGCGAGCATGTCTTCCGCACCGGCGATGCATTCCGCGCGATCTATGCCGTGCGCGGAGGCACCGTGAAAACCCGTACGATCGACAAGGAAGGCCGCGAGCAGGTGCTTGGCTTCTACCTGCCTGGCGAGGTGATCGGTTTGAACGCGATCTACCCTGAGCACTTTCCTTGCGATGCCGTCGCGCTGGACACCACGTTCTTCTGCCGTTTCTCGTTTCCCGCGATGAGTGCGCTGGCATCACGCATCCCGGCGGTACAGCAGCATCTGTTCCGCATGCTGAGCAAGGAACTCGGCGCGGCCTCGACGCTGGCCGGCGACCATGGCGCCGACGAACGCGTCGCCGCGTTTCTGATGGATCTTGCCGGGCGTTACGCCGCACGCGGCTTCTCCGCCACCCGTTTTCACCTCGGCATGTCCCGTGGCGACATCGCCAACTACCTGCGCCTGGCCGCCGAAACGGTCAGCCGCGTGCTTGGGCGCTTCCGTGCGCAGAACCTGATCCGGATCGAGGGGCGCGAACTGGAGCTGCTGGATCCGGCGGGGTTGCGGAAGGTCGGTCAGGCACTGCTACGGGACTGAAGCGGCAACGAGGGTGGTGAACGACAGCCGTCGTCATGGATCGCGGATCACTCCTCGATACGCATTTCCCGTCGGACTGCCTCTGCGCCATCGGCATGGAAATCAAGACCGATGACGCGGCCTTCGTGCCCCTTGACGACATGGTAGTAATCCGTGCCGTCGCCCACGTAATAGAGGTCATCGCTGGCGGCGGTCATCAGCGGACGTGCCGGGCCCTGGTCGCGACGCACGAAGAGTTTGCCGTGATCGACCGATAGAACATGCTTCGAGCCGCCCTGAATGCGATAAGCCCCGGCCAGTGCCTGCAATCTGGTTGGTGTGAGTTCGACATCCTGAAAGCGGCGATACGGTTTTCCCATGGCGAGCGCCGCCAACTGGCGCGTAATCGAACGAGGATTGGGGATGCCGGCATCGGTGTTGGCCAGCGTGACGACCGCGATGCGGCGGCGGGGCAGATACACGTAGTGGGCGGTGAATCCTTCGATCCCCCCATTGTGTTCGATGGAGGGCTCGCCCCGGACATCGCCCAGCATCACGCCATACCCATACGGCGCGGTTCGGCCATCGGCCAGCGGGGCTGGCACGGCCATGGCCTGAAACAGGCTGGGTTGGGAAGTGCCTGGATCGGCGAGGCCACGAATCAGGCGCAGCAGATCGTCCACGGTCGAGCAAAGTGCCCCGGCCGCCGCCGGTCCGGCGATGCTCGCGAAGCCGGGCCGGGCCAGTCGTCCTGCATCGTCGGTGCTGTAGCCCTCCACGAAACCGGGGATGACCACATGATCCGGGTGGTAGCCGGTATCGGTCATGTGCAGGGGCGTGAACAGGAGATCGTGCTCGGCCTGGTCCCAGGATTTTCCCGAGACTTTCTCGATGACGGCGCCCAGCAGGATGTAGCCGGAATTGCTGTAGCGCCACTGCGAACCCGGCTTGAAATCGAACGGTTGCCCGGCGATGAGCTTCACTGATGCTTTCGTATCAAGCGGTGTCGCCGGATCGCTGTCCCAGGCATCGCTGATGCCGGCGGTGTGGTGCAGGAGTTCGGCGATGGTGACGTCCTTGCCGTTCGGAAAATCCGGCAGGAACATGGACAGGGAGTCATCGAGGGACAACCGTCCCTGCCTGGCCAGCGTCAGGATCGTTGCGGCGGTCATGGTCTTGGTCAACGAGCCGATGCGATAGACATTGCCAGGCCGGGAGTGCACTCCCAACTCGACGCTGGCCAATCCCCTGGCTGATCGATAGACGACCTTGTCGTCCCTGAAAACGATCACCGATACACCGGGACCCATCGGGTCGACGAGCCGATCGAGGATGCGATCGGCGGAGGTACCGATGTCAGGTGTCGATGCCGCTGCGTTCGCGGCGAGGCACGACCACAGGCAGGTCAGCAGGAGGAATATACGCAGCCTTGGTCGCATGGTCGGAGCCTCATCATGGAGGCGTTCCCCCGGGCTTGCGGAGCATAAAGGGGATGAGCCGGATGTCGCCATCGGACATCGCGATGGCCTCGCCTGATCCAGGTCAAGGCCTCGATCGTGCCCGGATGCCAGCATGTTCCATCAATCGTCTCTGCCGTGCGCATCATGTCTCCTTCTTCATCCCCTTCAGGCAAGCCGGCTACTTTTGCCGAATTGCCGGCGCTGATCGCGTTGGCGCCGCATCGCACGTTGTTTCTTGCCGGCTCCATCGCCGTGCTGCTGAGCATGGCGTGGTGGGCGACGGAGCTGACCTGGATGCGCTTCGGGTGGGGCGGCTGGCCGCAACCATCGATACCGCCGGGCTGGGGCCATGCCATGGTGATCCAGTACGGGCTGTTTCCCCTTTTCATGTTCGGCTTTCTGCTGACCGTGTTTCCGCGCTGGCTACATCGGCCGGCACTGCCAGGTTCGCGCTACGCGCCGGTGGCCGGCTGCGTGTTTGGCGGCTACGTGCTGGCGAACGTGGGCTTGCTGAATTTGCCGCGGCTGCTCGGGCTCGGTTTTGTCCTGATGCTGGTCGGCTATCTGATGGGCATCGGCATGCTGGCGGCGGTGTTGCGGGCGTCGAAGGATCGCGACGATCACGCGCGGTCATGCCTGCTTGCGCTGAGCCTGGGTTCGCTGGGCCTGATCGCATTTCTGGTTTATCTGTGCGGCGGTCCGGCCATGTGCGCGACGCTGGCGATCAAGCTGGGCACGTTCGGTTTGTTGCTACCGATATTCTTCACGGTGACGCATCGCATGCTGCCGTTCTTCAGCGGCAATGCGGTGGCCAGGTATCGCGTGGTGCGCCCGCGCTGGAGTCTGCCGTTGGTGTGGATGTTGTTGCTGATGCATCTGCTGCTGGACTGGCGCGGCGCAATGGGCTGGCTGTGGTTGGCTGATGTTCCGCTGGCATTGGTGTTTGCCTGGCACGCACTGGCGTGGCAACCGTGGAAGGCGATGCGGCCCGGTCTGCTGGCTGTGCTGCACCTGGCGTTTGCGTGGCTGCCGTTTGCTTTCGTGCTGTTTGCGGTGCAGGACCTGGTTCTTGCCTTCGATGGCCATCGGATACTGGGACGTGCGCCGCTGCACGCGCTGGCGATCGGTTACTTCGGTTCCATGCTGGTGGCGATGGTGACGCGGGTGACGCAGGGCCATTCGGGGCGGCCGCTGCAAATGGGCGCCGTGGCATGGCTGTGCTTCGGCCTGTTGCAGCTGGTGGTGCTGGTGCGCATCCGCGCTGAACTGGGCGGCGGCGAAAACGGCTGGCTGATGGCCGCCGCGTATGGTTGGCTGATGGCATTCCTGCCATGGGTGCTGCGTTCGGCGTGGATCTGGCTGACGCCGCGGGTGGATGGCAAGCCGGGCTGAACCTGGACATCGATTCGGCGTGCGGTCTGCGCTTTCTGTTCGGCTCGTGGTCTACTGCATGCCCGATATTTTCCGATGAGGTGCAACAACATGTCCGAGGTTACGTTCAAGGGCCAGCCGATCAGCGTCAATGGCCAGTTTCCCGCGGTAGGCGCCGTGGCGCCGGCGTTCCAGCTGGTCGGTGCCGACCTGTCCGATGTGGCGTTGTCGAGCTATGCCGGCAAGCGCAAGGTGCTGAACATTTTCCCCAGCGTCGATACCGGCGTCTGCGCCACTTCGGTGCGCCGTTTCAATGAGCTGGCTGGCAAGCTCGAGCACACGGTGGTGTTGTGCATCTCTGCCGACCTGCCGTTTGCGCAGGCGCGTTTCTGCGGCGCCGAGGGCCTGGACCAGGTAACCAATCTGTCGCTGATGCGCGGGCGCCAGTTCCTCAACGATTACGGCGTGGCGATCGCCAGCGGTCCGCTGGCCGGGCTTGCTGCCCGTGCGGTGCTGGTGCTGGACGAACACGACAAGGTGCTGCATGCCGAGCTGGTCAGCGAGATCGGGCACGAGCCGAATTACGACGCGGCCCTGAAGGTACTGGCGTAATCCCCCGTTCGCGGCAGCGTACGCCGTGCGCTGCCGCGCGTTCTGCTGACGAGGTCTGGCCGTCAGCGCTCGATGCCGACGATCGGCACGCCGAAAGGCCGCGACTGTGGATGCAGTCCGAGACCGAGCTTGAGGCTGCGGCCGATGCGTTCGGCGTACTCCAGCATCTGCGCGGCATCTGCTTCGTCCAGCTCTTCCATACAGGTTTCGCGCCACAACGCGAGCCAGCGATCGAAGTGTTCGGCGCGGATCGGATGAGGCCGGTGCGCTGCCATGGGGTTGCCGCGATAACTGCTGGCACGCAGTGCGACGGACGCCCAGAACGAGGTCAGCAGACGTTTGTGTTCATCCCAGTCGCGCACGGCTGCGTCGAACACCGGGCCGAGCTGTGGATCGCGCCGCACCTTTTCGTAGAAGCGATCGACCACGGTGGCGATGGCGGATTCGTCGAAGGGAGCCGCAGAATTCATGTCGGGCATCGTAATGGATACGTGATTCAGGTGAGATCACGTCGTCGCGGGACAGTGATTCTGCCTTGGCGGGGGACGCGTGGCCTTGACCTGGATCAGCCGAACGTGTCGCTGGCGACGTTGTCACGAATCGTCGTTGCGGGACGTCACCGTTCTCCAATAAAAAAGCCCGCGTCAGGACGCGGGCTTCTTCGTGCGGCATGGACGGATTCTCTGCGCGTTTACTTCGCCACGACCCGCACCATCTCCAGGCACTTGTTCGAGTAGCCCCACTCGTTGTCGTACCAGCTGACCAGCTTGACGAAGGTGCTATCCAGTGCGATGCCGGCGTCGGCGTCGAACACCGAAGTGCAGGTCTCGCCGCGGAAGTCGGTGGCCACCACCTTGTCTTCGGTGTAGCCGAGCACGCCCTTCAGCGCGCCTTCGCTCTGCGCCTTCATCTCCGCGCAGATCTCCGCGTAGGTGGCGTCCTTCTCAAGTTCCACGGTGAGATCGACCACGGAGACGTCCGACGTCGGCACGCGGAAGCTCATGCCGGTGAGCTTCTTGTTGAGCTCGGGGATCACCACGCCGACGGCCTTGGCCGCGCCGGTGGACGACGGGATGATGTTCTCCAGGATGCCACGGCCGCCGCGCCAGTCCTTGTTGCTCGGGCCGTCGACGGTTTTCTGGGTGGCGGTGGCCGCGTGCACGGTGGTCATCAGGCCGCGCTTGATGCCCCACTTGTCGTGCATGACCTTGGCAATCGGCGCCAGGCAGTTGGTGGTGCAGCTGGCGTTGGAGATGATCGCCTCGCCCTTGTAGGTCTTGTCGTTGACGCCGTAGACGAACATCGGCGTGTCGTCCTTCGACGGCGCGGACAGGATCACCTTCTTCGCGCCGGCATCCAGGTGCTTCTGCGCGGTGACCTTGTCGAGGAACAGGCCGGTGGATTCGATCACCACATCGGCGCCCACGGCGTCCCACTTCAGGTTGGCCGGATCACGTTCCTGGGTCAGGCGGATCGTCTTGCCATTGACCACCAGTTGACCGCCTTCCACCTTCACGTCGGCCTTGAAGCGGCCATGCACGGAGTCGTAGCGCAACATGTAGGCGAGGTAGTCCGGCTCGAGCAGGTCGTTGATCGCCACGATCTCGATGTCGTTGCCGAAGTTCTGCACGGCGGCGCGAAACACGTTGCGACCGATGCGGCCGAAGCCGTTGATGCCGACCTTGATGGTCATGAGCGAGCGTCCTCCTGAAGGCGGTGATGGGTGGGCTACCGCGGGTAGCGGAGCCGTAGTTTCAGCCACGAATTATACAGTGAATGCCGTCCGGGCTCGATTGTCGGCTGTGGCAGACTGGGTTTTTGCGCGAGATCGGCCCATGACCACATCAAGACGTTCCCTCGCCATCGCGTTGACCATGTTCGTGGTTGCGCCCGTGGTCCAGGCATGGGGGCCGCTTGGCCACAGTGTGGTTGCCGCGCTGGCGCAGCGTCACCTGGACCCGACCGCGGAAACCGAGGTCGAACGTTTGCTGGCGCCGGATCACACGCGTTTGCTGGCGGACATCGCCAACTGGCCCGATCAGATTCAGGACGATCCCGCCCAGGCCGCCTTGTGGAAACAGACGCGCAGCCAGCACTACATCAATTTTCGCGGTGGCAGCGATTGCGATTACGTGCCGCCGCGCGATTGCCGTGATGGCCATTGCGTCGTGGCCGCGTTGCAGCATTACGTGGACGTGCTGGGCGACCGCAGCCAGCCGGATGCCGCGCGTCGCGAGGCGCTTAAGTTCGTCGTGCATCTTGTCGGCGACATCCACCAGCCGCTGCACGCCGGCTATCGCGACGACAAGGGCGGCAATACCTACCAGGTGCGGTTCGACGGCAAGGGCAGCAACCTGCACAAGGTGTGGGACTCGAAGATGTTGTACAGCCGGGATCTCGACTGGCAGGGCTATGCGAAAACTCTCGACTCGGGGCCGCCTGTCGTGTTGCCGGCGCCGATCGCGCCGCTGGACAACCCGTACGCGCAATGGGCTGAGGAATCCTGCCGGATCACCGCCGAGGCCGGCTTCTATCCGGCTGGACACAAGATCGACCAGGCTTACGTCGCCGCCGAATTGCCGGTAGCCGAGTTGCGCCTGCGCCAGGCTGGGCGGCGACTGGCCGAGGTGCTCAACCGCGCATTGGCACCGTAGGCATCGATACTGGGCGCCGGCGCACATGACGGCGGCTTGCATACGAATGCAGGGTGGTGGCGTGCCGCGCGGCATCTGCTAGCCTCGGCACATGAACGAAAATTCCTTGCGCCGCACCAAGATCGTCGCCACCCTGGGTCCCGCCACCGACGTGCCGGGGATGCTCGAACGACTCATCGCCGAAGGCGTCAACGTGGTTCGCCTGAACCTTTCGCATGGGCAGCCGGACGATCACCGCGCTCGCGCCAATGCGGTACGGGCCGCTTCGGCTGCAGCTGGCTGCGAAGTGGGCGTGCTGGCCGATCTGCAGGGACCGAAGATCCGCATCGAGACGTTCGCGAATGGCCCGGTGGAACTGATCGACGGCGCTTCGTTCGTGCTGGACTGCCGCCCCGACGTGCCGCCGGGTGACGTCACCCGCGTCGGCGTCAGCTACTACGGCCTGCCGCAGGATGTGCATCCCGGCGACGTGCTGCTGCTGGACGATGGCCTGGTCGCGTTGACCGTGCTGGACGTAGTCGGCGCCGAAGTGCGTTGCCAGGTGTTGATCGGCGGCAAGCTGTCCAACCGCAAGGGGCTGAACCGGCAAGGTGGTGGGCTTTCGGTGACGGCGCTGTCGGACAAGGACAAGGCCGACATCAAGCTGGCTGCCGAGATCGGTGCGGATTTCCTGGCCGTGTCATTCGTGCGATCGGCCGAGGACATGCACCAGGCGCGTCGCCTGCTGCACGAGGCCGGCGGCAATGCCGCGCTGGTGGCCAAGATCGAACGCGCCGATGCGATCCCGGTACTGGGCGAGATCATCGACGCCTCCGACGTGGTGATGGTGGCGCGCGGTGATTTGGGCGTGGAGATCGGGGATGCCGAGCTGCCCGGCCTGCAGAAGAAGATCATCCGCGAATCGGTGCAGCGCAACCGCGCGGTGATCACCGCCACGCAGATGCTGCAGTCGATGGTGCGTTCGCCGATCCCGACCCGTGCCGAGGTGCTCGACGTGGCGAATGCGGTGATCGACGGCACCGATGCGGTGATGCTGTCCGAAGAGACCGCTGCGGGCGCTCACCCGGACAAGGCGGTGGCCGCGATGCGCCGGATCTGTCTCGGTGCCGAGCGTCAGTTCGAGCCAAAGGAAGACCTGACCACCGGCGGTCACCGGCTGGACCGTACCGATCAGGCGATCGCGTTGGCCGCGATGCTGCTGGCCGGCGAGCTGGGCGTGCGTGCGATCGTGGCGCTGACCGAGTCCGGCGCCACCGCGCAATGGCTTTCACGCTACCGCACGGCGGTGCCGATCTATGCGCTGTCGCCGCTGGCCGACGCGCGCCGGCGCATGTTGCTGCTGCGTGATGTGCAGCCGGTAGCGTTTTCCCATGAGGGCCTGAGTTCCGTGGCCACCGCTCGTTCCGCCGTGCAGCAGTTGTTTGCGCAGGGACGTCTGAGCGAGGGTGACCGTGTCGTGCTCACCCATGGTGACCACGTTGGCCAGGGCGGCGGCACCAACACCCTGAAGCTGCTCTCGGTCGGCGCCGACGGCATGGTGGAAAGCCTGCGCGACCTGTAAGGCGGGCGCACGGCCGGCGCGTTGACTGCCGCTGAACGATGCGGCGGGCTACACTTCGAGCCGTCGCATCCGGCCCAGGAGAACGCCATGACATCCCAATTTCGCCCTCTTCGCCAAGGCCTGCTGCTGGCGCTGGCGGTCGGTTTCGTCGCGCCGGCATTCGCGCAGGCGCGCAAGGTCGACCAGCAGGATCTGTACCGTTACTGGATCCTGCTCAATACCAAGGTGCAGATGGACGCGCCCAACACCGGGTTGAACCTCGACAAGCCCGGTTGCGCGGCGGTGACCTACACCGTCGGCTCGGACGGCGTGCCGATGAACGTGCAGGTGGCCAAGGTGGTGCCCAAGAGCGATCTGGGGCCGATGGCCCGCAGCGCGGTCTCGAATTTCCGTTACGGTCCGTCGCTGAACAACCACATCGGCGAACCGGTCGCCACCTATTACATCGTGCCGTTCAATGCGTCGAAGGATCCGGCGCAGCGCCAGCCGTTGATGGATGCCTGCAAGTTGCCCGGTTACGGTGCCTGACGCCGCCGTGTCGGGCGGGCCTGTCCGACCTGCCGATCTGGCTTATAATTGACGTTTTGAGCCATGCCGCTTCGGTTTCGAGGCGGCTTCAACCTTGTGCAGGCGGGCAACGCCACGCACCACGGAGTCGTCATGAGTATTGAAGATCTCGAAAGCATCGCCTTGGCGATGGTCGCGCCCGGCAAGGGCATCATCGCCATCGACGAGTCGACCAACACCATCAAGAAGCGCTTCGAGGCCGTCGGCATCGAAAACACCGAGGAAAACCGTCGCGCCTACCGTGAGCTGCTGCTGACCACGCCGGGCCTGAACGAGCATATCTCCGGCGCGATCCTGTACGACGAGACGATCCGCCAGTCGACCAAGGACGGCGTGCCGTTCACCGAGGTCATGAAGAAGCTCGGCATCATCCCCGGCATCAAAGTCGACAAGGGCCCGCAGCCGCTGGCCGGTTTCCCCGGCGACGTGGTCACCGAAGGACTGGACGGCCTGCGTGAGCGCCTGCAGGAATACGCGAAGCTGGGCGCCCAGTTCGCCAAGTGGCGCGCGGTGATCAACATCTCCGAAGAGAACCCCAGCTCCACCGCGATCGAGGCGAACTGCCACGTGCTGGCCCGCTACGCCGCGCTGTGCCAGGAAGCTGGCCTGGTGCCGATGGTCGAGCCCGAGGTGATCATGGACGGCGACCACAGCATCGAGGTCAGCTACGAAGTGCACGAGGCCGTGCTTCGCAGCCTGTTCAACGCGTTGTACGAACAGAACGTGATGCTGGAAGGCACCATCCTGAAGGTCAGCATGGTCATCCCGGGCAAGGATTCGGACGAGCAGGCCGATGCCGAGGAAGTGGCCGAGGCCACCGTACGCGTGCTGAAGTCCACCGTGCCGGCCTCGCTGCCGGGCATCGTGTTCCTCTCCGGCGGCCAGACCGACCAGCAGTCCACCGCGCATCTGAATGCGATGAACCAGATCGGCCCGCACCCGTGGCCGCTGTCGTTCTCCTACGGTCGCGCCATGCAGCAGGCGGCGCTGAAGCTGTGGGCGAAGGACATGAAGGCAAACTACGCCGACGCACAGAAAACCGTGCACGCCCGCGCCCGCGACAACGGCCTGGCCGCGCTGGGTCAGTGGAACGGCTGATCCTGGCAAGCGGCCATCGCTGACGCGACGGCACGAGGCAACAAAAAGGGCGCCAACGGCGCCCTTTTTGCTGTACACGAAACGATGAAACTCAGAAGCGGTATTCCGCGCTGACCGAGACCATGTCGGTGCTCAGGTCCACGCGATCCTTCTTCGCATCGTAGTAGTCGTAGTTCAGGCCAAGGCTGACGTTGTTGCTGAAGTCATAACCCACGCCGGCACCGGCGTACCAGCTGGTGTCGTCCAGGCCCTTGCGGACCGGGTTTTCGTCATTGCTCAGGCCGTGGCCCTTCCAGCCATAGATGCCCGTACGCGCGCTGACATACCAGTTCGGGCTGACATTGAAATGGCCGTTCACGCCAGCGGTCCAGCCATGCAGCTGGGACTTGCCGTGCTCGACCACCGGGTCGCTGTTGAAGATGTTCTTGGCGTGAATGTTGCCCAGGTCGTTGTAACCCACCTCGGCTCCAAGTGCGACAGCCGGGCTCAAGGCCCAGCGGTATCCGCCATTGACGCCATAACCGGTATCGCTGTCGTTGTAGGCACCATGGTCGATCGAGGTGCGGCCGACGTTGCCGTTGACGAACCAGCCGTCGTTATGGGTCGGAACGCTCTGTGCGAACACCGCAGGTACGGCCAGCAGGCCGGCAGAAGTGAAGGCGAGGGCAAGCAGGGTCTTTTTCATTTTCATGGGTTGCTCCGTTGTCATGGCAGTCGGCCCAATGGGGGAGTGGCCGCTGCGGCGATGCGCCACCCAAGACAGGCAGCGACACCTGTCCAGTTAGATGGGGCGGTCGCCAAAAGATTCAATACCGATCAGTACAGTATTAAGCCACGGTTAATTTGGCGTGGATGAGGCGGGCGCAAACCGCGTCCGCCTCATCCGGTGTTCCCTTCTTAGAAGCGGTATTCGGCAGTCAACGACGCCGTGTCGGTGCTCAGGTTGACGCGGTCCTTCCTGGCACGGAAATAGTCGTACGACAGGCCAAGGCCAAAGTGCTCGCTGAAGTCGTAACCCGCACCGGCGCCAGCGTAGAAATCAACCTGATCCAGGTCGTGGCGGTTGATGTCCTGGTTGGCGTAACCGTGGCCCTTCCAGCCGTACACGCCAGCGCGACCGCTGACGTAGAGGCCCTGCCACACGTTGATCTTGCCGTTGACGCCGGCGGTCCAGCCGCGCAGCGCGTTACGACGGCCGGTCAAGTTGACGTCGTTGCTGTTGAAGGCATTCTTCAACTTGAAATTGCCCAGGTCGTTGTAGCCGACTTCAAGGCCGAGGCCTACATCCGGACCGACTTTCCAGCGGTAACCGCCGTTGAGTGCATAGGTGGTCGGGTGATCGTTGTACGGGCCCGTGCCCAGATGGGCCTGGCCGACGCTGCCATTGACGAACCAGTTGCCGGTGCCGATCGACTGGCTCGGCTGGTAATTGCCGCCAGCCGGGGCCGCGCTGTCGGTGGTTGTCGGTGCCACGGCCTGGCTGTTGTCCTGCGCGAAGGCAGGCAGGGTCAGTGCAGCGGATACGATGGCGAGGGCGAGCAATGTCTTTTTCATGGGGTACTCCACTTTCTTATTTATTGAGCCGTGCCGCGGGCCATGGGGAAGGACACGCGCGGTCGGGCAGTGCCTGGGGATGACTCTGCGGGGCGTATTTCTAACGGGGCAATGCTGAAGCTCGCTGAACCACGCGGCTGAGTGTTAAGCAATTATTAATCCCGTCGGCACGGCGACAGCAAAAGGCCATATCAGCGACAATGAGCGCTTTTGCACCTTCCGGAGACTGCCCGATGACCACCCGCCGCGAACTCGCCAATGCCGTGCGAGCCCTTGCCATGGATGCCGTGGAAACGGCCAAGTCGGGTCATCCCGGCATGCCGATGGGCATGGCCGATATCGCCGAGGTGCTCTGGAACGACTTCCTGCAGTTCAATCCGGGCAACCCGAAGTGGTTCAACCGCGATCGTTTCGTGCTTTCCAATGGTCACGGCTCGATGCTGCAGTACGCGCTGCTGCACCTGGCCGGCTTCGACCTGCCGATGGATCAGCTGAAGCACTTCCGTCAGCTGCACTCGAAGACCGCCGGCCATCCGGAAGCCAGCGAAACCCCGGGAGTGGAAACCACCACCGGCCCGCTCGGCCAGGGCTTGGCCAATGCGGTGGGCTTTGCGCTTGCGGAGAAGGTGCTGGCGGCGCATTTCAACCGCGACGGTCACGACATCGTCGACCATCACACCTATGTTTTCCTCGGCGATGGTTGCCTGATGGAAGGCATCTCGCATGAAGTGGCCTCGCTGGCCGGTACCTGGCAGCTGGGCAAGCTGGTGGCGATCTACGACGACAACGGCATCTCGATCGACGGTGAAGTGCACGGCTGGTTCACCGACGACACGCCGGCACGCTTCGAGGCCTATGGCTGGAACGTGATCCGCGGTGTGGACGGGCATGACGCCGACGCCGTCGCCAAGGCATTGAAGGTCGCCACCAGCCAGGGCGACAAGCCGACCCTGATCTGCGCGAAAACCATCATCGGCTTCGGTGCGCCGAACAAGCAGGGCAAGGAAGAAAGCCACGGCGCCGCGTTGGGCAAGGACGAGATCGCCGCTGCGCGCGAACAGCTGGGATGGCACTACGCGCCGTTCGAGATTCCCGCGGACATTTACGCCGGCTGGGATCACAAGCAGGTGGGCAACGCTGTCGAGCAGGCCTGGAACGACGCGTTCGCAACCTACGCCGCCGCGCATCCGGAGCTGGCTGCCGAGTTCAAGCGCCGCATCGCCGGCGAGTTGCCAGCTGATTGGGCCGCCAAGTCGCAGGCCTATATCGCCAAGCTGCAGGCCGAAGGTCCGGAAGTGGCCTCGCGCAAGGCCTCGCAGATGACGCTGGACGCATTCGGTCCGCTGCTGCCGGAACTGATCGGCGGCTCGGCGGATCTTGCCGGTTCCAACCTGACCAAGTGGAAGGGCAGTCTCGACGCGGCCACCGGCAATAGCTCCGACGGCAAGGGCAACTACGTCTATTACGGCGTGCGCGAGTTCGGCATGACCGCGATCGCGAATGGCCTGGCGCTGCACGGCGGCTTCATTCCGTATGACGCGACCTTCCTGGTGTTCTCCGACTATGCGCGCAACGCGGTGCGCATGAGTGCATTGATCCCGGCGCACGCGATCCACGTCTACACGCATGACTCGATCGGCCTGGGCGAGGATGGTCCGACCCATCAGCCGGTGGAGCACATGGCATCGCTGCGTTACATCCCGAACAACCAGCTGTGGCGTCCGTGCGACGCGGTGGAGTCGGCTGCGTCATGGAAGGCGGCGATCGAGCGCAAGGGCGCACCGTCGTGCCTGGTGTTCTCGCGACAGAATCTCAAGCACCAGCAGCGCAGCGAACGCCAGGTCGCCGACATCATGCGCGGCGGCTACGTGTTGTCCGATCCGTTGGACACAACATTCCAGGCAATCCTGATCGCCACGGGTTCGGAAGTGGAGCTGGCGATGGAAGCCTCGCGCGCGCTGGCGCAGCAGAACGTGGCCGTGCGCGTGGTGTCGATGCCTTGCACCGAGGTGTTCGACGCGCAGCCCCTGGAATACCGTGAAGGCGTGTTGCCGGGCTGGTGTCGTGCGCGCGTGGCGGTGGAGGCGGCGACGGCTGATTTTTGGTGCAAGTACGTGGGCCTGGATGGCGAGATCGTCGGCATGACCACATTCGGTGCGTCCGCACCGGCACCGCAGCTGTTCGAGCACTTCGGCTTCACGGTGGCGCATGTGATCGATGCGGTGAAGCGCGTGGTTCGCTGACTCGTGTATGTGGGAGCGACTTCAGTCGCGATGCTTCACGGTGGTTGAAGAGCATCGCAACTGAAGTCGCTCCCACAGCATCAGATCAGCCGAGCAAGGCGGCCAGTTCATCCGGTGTCGCCGCGATTGCGCTGGCGCCGGCCCGCTCCAGTTCTTCACGATTGCCGAAACCCCACAGCACGCCAATGCCGCGCACCTGGTTGGCGACGGCGCCATCGATGTCGAAGTGGCGGTCGCCGATCATCACCGCGTCGGCTGGCGGGCAATCGAAGTCCGTCAGCGCTTCGGCGATCATCGAGGCTTTCTCGCTGTGCGGACTGTCCGGGTGCGGGCCGTACAGGCGCAGGAAGGCTTCGCCGAATGGCAAGTGGGCGATGATGGGTGCTGCATGGCGATGCGGCTTGCTGGTGACCACGGCGAGCCGGTGGCCGGCAGCAAGGAGCTGTTCGATCAGCGTCTCGATACCCGGATAGATTTCGTGCTCGCGCCAGCCCAGCGCATTGAAGCGCTCGTGGTAATACTCCACCGCGGCTTCGATCCGTTCGGCATCGTGATCCAGCAGTGGCGCAAAGCTGTGCCGCAGCGGCGGACCGATCCAGCGGCGCAGTTCCTCATGCGCCGGCGCCGGCACGTCCAGCCGAGCCAGTGCATGTTTCACGCACGCGGTGATCCCGTGTTCGGAATCGATCAGGGTGCCGTCGAGGTCGAACAGGCAAAGCATTATTTCGCGGCTCGCGCCTTCAGCGCGGTGACCGCCGGCAATTCCTTGCCTTCGAGGAATTCGAGGAAGGCGCCGCCGCCAGTGGAGATGTACGACACCTGGTCGGCGATGCCGTACTTGTCGACCGCGGCCAGGGTGTCGCCGCCACCGGCGATCGAGAAGGCCGACGAGGCGGCAATCGCTCGCGCCAGTGTCTCGGTGCCCTTGCCGAACGCGTCGAACTCGAACACACCGACCGGACCGTTCCATACCACCGTGCCGGCCTTCGCGATCAGCTCGGCATACAGCTCGGCGGTCCGCGGGCCGATGTCCAGGATCATCTCGCCCTCGCCGACCTGGTCGACCGGCTTTACCGTGGCCGGTGCCTGCGCGGAGAACGCAGGCGCCACCACCACGTCCACCGGCATCGGCACGGCGGCACCGCGGCGTTTCGCGTCGGCCAATACCTTTTTCGCGGCATCGATCAGGTCGGGCTCGAACAACGAGTTTCCGATCGAATGGCCCAACGCGGCGATGAAGGTGTTGGCGATGCCGCCACCCACGATCAGCTGGTCGACCTTGCCGATCAGGTTGTCCAGCAGCATCAACTTGGTCGACACCTTGGAGCCGGCGACGATCGCCAGCAGCGGATGCGCCGGATGTTCCAGCGCCTTGCCCAGAGCATCCAGTTCCGCGCTCAGCAGCGGCCCGGCGGCAGCGATCGGCGCGTACTTGATCACGCCATGGGTGGAGGCCTGCGCGCGGTGTGCGGTGCCGAAAGCGTCCATCACGAAGATGTCGCAGAGCGCGGCATATTTTTTCGCCAGCGTATCGTCGTCCTTGCCCTCGCCGACGTTCATGCGGCAGTTTTCCAGCAGCACCACTTCACCGGCGGCGACCTCGACGCCATCGAGATAATCGGCCACCAGCCGTACCGGTGTGCCGAGCTGTTCGCGCAGCCAGGCAGCGACCGGGGCCAGCGACGATTCGGCATCGAACCGGCCTTCCTTCGGCCGGCCGAGGTGCGACAGCACCATGACCTTCGCGCCGGCATCGCGGGCGGTCCGGATCGTGGGCAGGGCGGCGTCGAGGCGCTGGGTCGAGGTGATCTGGCCGTGGTCGTCGATCGGCACATTCAGGTCTTCGCGGATCAGCACGCGCTGGTCGCGCAAATCGAGGTCACTCATGCGGATGACTGACACGGCGGAACTCCGGTGGTGGATGGGAATGGCGCTGGAAGGCGCGAACCGCCTATTGTCCGGCCCGTCGCCGGACGATGCAAACCGGCGCCCGCCACGTGCGGGTCCACTTGATGGCTAAACTGCAGCCATTCAGGCATGCGGAGAGCACATGGCTACGGGACTGGTTCTATATGGTTACTGGCGTTCCAGCGCCGCCTACCGCGTGCGCATCGCGCTGAATCTGAAAGGCCTGGACTATGAAACACGGCCCGTGCATCTGGTGCGCGACGGCGGTCAGCAGCACGCGCCGGAGTATCGCGCGCTCAATCCGCAGGAACTGGTTCCCTGCCTGCTCGACGGCGACCGCGTGCTTACCCAGTCGCTGGCGATCATGGAATACCTCGACGAGACATATACGCAAACCGGGGCGGCGTTATTGCCGGGCGATGCGCGTGGCCGCGCCCAGGTGCGCGCTTTGGCGGCGGCGGTGGCGTGCGATATCCATCCACTGGGCAATCTGCGCGTACTGCAACAGCTTGAAACGCAGCTCGGTGCCAGCGAAGCGCAGCGCGTGGAATGGTCGCGATACTGGATCGCGACGGGCTTTCGGGCCATCGAGGCGATGCTGGCCGATAACGCGGCGATCGGCCGCTATTGTCATGGCGAGGTGCCGGGCATGGCCGACGCCTGCCTGATCCCGCAGGTCTACAACGCGCTGCGCTGGAAGCTGCCGATGGACGATTACCCGACTATTTGGCGCGTTCATCAGGCCTGCAACGAGCTCGAGGCGTTCCGGCAGGCTGCACCGGAAGTGCAGCCGGATGCGCCGCGAAGCTAGAAGCGAGTGTGGAGGAGCGGGAAACGAGAGGTTTGCTCCCCTCTTTCCCCTCCCTCAGTACGCATTCCTCAAAAGCCCATCCCGTACGGATCGTTGCCGACCAGTTCCTGATCGTTGCTGCCGCCTTCGGCAAGTCGGATCTTCAGGGCGAGGCCATCGCGCGAATCGGATTTGTTGAGCACTTCCTCCAACTCCACCCGGCCTTCCTTGTACAGCCGATAAAGCGACTGATCGAAGGTCTGCATGCCTTCCTGCAGGCTGCGATCCATCGCCTCCTTGATCTCGTGGATCTGGCCGCGGCGGATCATGTCGCGGATCAGCGGGGTATTCAGCAGCACCTCGGCGGCGGGGATGCGGCGACCGTCCTTGCCGATCACCAGGCGCTGGCTGATCACCGCGCGCAGGTTCAGCGCCAGGTTCATCAGCACGTTTTTGTGCGCCGATTCGGGGAAGAAGTTGAGGATGCGCTCCAGCGTCTGGTCGGCGTTGTTGGAATGCAGGGTGGCCAGGCACAGGTGGCCGGTCTCGGAGAACGCGATCGCCGCTTCCATCGTGTCGGTGTCGCGGATCTCGCCGATCATGATCACGTCCGGCGCCTCGCGCATCGCATTCTTCAGCGCCTCGTGGTAGCTGTGCGTGTCCAGACCCACCTCGCGCTGGTTGACGATCGCGCGCTTGTGCCGGTGCAGGTATTCGATCGGATCCTCGATGGTGAGGATGTGTCCGGGCGAGTTGGTGTTGCGCTGGTCGATCATGGCCGCCAGCGTGGTCGACTTGCCCGAGCCGGTGGCGCCGACCACCAGGATCAGGCCGCGCGGCTCCATGATCAGCTCGCGGAAGATGCTGGGCAGCTGCAACTGCTCGATGCTGGGGATCTCGCTCTTGATCGCGCGGATCACCATGCCCACTTCGCCGCGCTGCTTGAACACGTTGATGCGGAAACGGCCCGCTTCCTTCACCGCCAAGGCCATGTTCAGCTCCAGGTCGCGCTCGAACTGCGGTACCTGGCCTTCGTCCATCAGCGAATAGGCGATTTTCTTGACCATGCCGCTGGGCAGTCCGGTGTTGCCCAGCGGGTACAACTTGCCCTCGACTTTGATGTTCACCGGGGCGCCGGTGGACAGGAACATGTCCGACGCGCCCTTGTCTACCATAAGCTTGAGGAAGTAACCGATGTCCACAAAAGTCCCCTGTTTCGAAAATGCGCGTTGCAATGATGGATTATGCCCGCCCACAATACGCCGTGACACACCATGAGGAATGTGATGCATATCTTTTCCCCGCTGGCCGAACCCCTTGGTCGAGCCCGCACGGCAGCGACCTTTCTGGCACTGGCCATGACTTTGGCGCTGACCGGCTGCGCCACCGTGCCGCCGCCCAATGATTCGATGAACATGGCGCAGACCCAGCTGCAGGAAGCACGCGAGGCAGGCGCTGGCGATTACGCGCCGGTCGACCTGGGTTTTGCGCAGGACAAGTTCCAGCAGGCGCAATCGGCCATGGCCTCGCGCAAGTACGTTGTCGCGGCCGATCTGGCCGAGGAATCGCGTGCCGACGCCGAACTGGCCAGGGCCAAGGCCAGGCTGGGTGCCGCACGTGCGCAGATCCAGAGCAAGCTGCAGGAAAACACCAGCCTGCGCAGCCAGGGCGAGCAAACCGAGGCGGCCGGGCAGGCACCGGATGAGCAGCCGTCCGCCAGCCCTGCCGCTCCCGCCCAGGACATGCCCGCACCGTCATCCTCGGCCCTGTCCGCGCCCACTGAAGACGGATTCCAGACCGTGCCCGACGCCGTCCAGCCATCCGATGCCAACCCCCAGGGAGGCCAGCCATGACGCGTTTCACCGCGACCTTTGCCGCCATCGCACTGGCCCTGGTCAGCGTGGGTTCGGCGCACGCACGGCAAGACGATATCGACATCAGCCGGTTGAGCGGCAGCCTGGACCAGCTCGCCAATGACCCCGGCATGGGCAGCTATGCGCAGGCCGAACAGGCCCGCGCACGCGACGCGATCAACCGGCTGGCCCAGGCCAGCTCGCACGACCGCGCACATGATCTGTATCTGGCCGAACGACGGGTGGACCTGGCGAAGGCCGCCGCCCAGTTGCAGGTTGCCCAGGTCAAGCTGACCCAGCTCGACCGTGAACATGACCAGATCCTGCTCGACAACAGCCGGCGCGATGCGGAGATGGCGCGCCGCGAGCTGGAGCGTCAACGCCTGCAATACCAGCTGGCCCAGGAAGAGACGGCCCGCCTGCAACAGCAGGGGCAGGAATATTCACAGGCCGCCGACCAGGCGCGCGCCGAAGCCGAGCAAGCGAAAAAGCTGGCCGCCGCGCAAAGCAAGGTTGCCCACGCGGCTCGCCGTGAGGCTGCCTTGGCCGCGCAGGCCGCCAAGGCCATGCGTTCGCAGATGCAGGACGGTGGTTCTTCCACCGAACCTGCCGAGCCTGTGCACAAGAAGCCCGCCAAGAAGCACCAGAACCCGCAGTAGACAGGTCGGCCGGTCACTGTCCGGAAGTCCGCCGTCGGCCTCACGTCGACGGCGACAAGGGGCTTGCCGGGGACTCGGTTAGGTAAATGTAAAATACTGTTTTGACAGGTTTTTTACCAAAACAAGACGTTTTCCTGAAAGGCCGCCGCGAAGCTTGCACCGCCCTGATCGGCGGAGTAGGGTCAAAGCCCCACGAGGCATCCAGGCTTCGTGGGGCACTGACCTGAACCATGCGCCCATTCCACGTTTTTCATTCCCCATCCGCGTCCCGCAACGACGGCGCGGATCGTGGTTGCGTACATGGTTCAGACGTCTGCGGATGCCCACTCCGGGGCGCCGCAAGTCCACTCGCGAGGAGGTCGGATCATGTTTGAAAACCAGCAGCGTGATGATGTCGAGGCTTTGATGAAGGCCGATGCCGAATTCCGTCGGCTTTACCAGCACCACAAGCAACTCGACAGCAAGGTGCACGACGCCGATATCGGCGTACTCCCCATTGACGATGTCACCCTTGCCAGCATGAAGAAGGAAAAATTGCTGGCCAAGTCGCGACTGGAGCAAATGTGGGCGAATCGAGCGCACCGCATCCACTGAACCTGTGATTTCACGTGAAGCGCGGCCCCGGCATCCTCCTGTTGCACCTGGAAGGATTGCCGGGGCCGCGACGTTTCCGGCGTACGGCCGGAAGGCTCGGTTATCATGACGGCCCTGCCGGATGGGCGCTGCATGCGCATCGGCGCCTTCCTTGCCACGGAGTCTCCATGACGGTCCACCAGAGTGTCCTCGAACTGATCGGACGCACGCCGATGGTGCGCGCGCAGCGGCTCGACACCGGGCCGTGCGGGCTGTTCCTCAAACTGGAGAGCGCCAACCCGGGAGGCTCGATCAAGGACCGCATCGGCCTGTCGATGATCGAGGGTGCCGAGAAGGACGGCCGCATCCGTCCGGGCGACATCCTGGTCGAAGGCACCGCCGGCAACACCGGCCTCGGCCTGGCGCTGGTCGCGCAGCAGAAGGGTTACCGCCTGATCCTGGTGGTGCCGGACAAGATGAGCCGCGAGAAGATCTTCAACCTCAAGGCGATGGGCGCCGAAGTGGTGCTGACGCGCTCGGACGTGGCCAAGGGTCATCCCGAGTACTACCAGGACATGGCCGAGCGGATCGCCCGCGAAACGCCCGGCGCGTACTTCATCAACCAGTTCGGCAACCCCGACAACCCGGCCGCGCACATCGCCACCACCGGGCCGGAAATCCTCGAACAGATGGACGGCAAGGTCGATGCCGTGGTGGTCGGTTGCGGCTCCTCGGGCACGCTCAGCGGCCTGTCCAGATTCTTCGCCGAGCATTCGCCGCAGACCGAGCTGGTGCTGGCCGATCCAGTCGGCTCGATCCTGGCGCAGTACATCAACGAGGGCACGCTCTCGACCAAGTCCGCCAGCTGGATGGTCGAAGGCATCGGCGAGGATTTCCTGCCCTCGATCAGCGACTTCACCAGAGTGAGCAAGGCCTACGCGATCTCCGACAAGGAGAGCTTCCTCACCGCACGCGAACTGCTGGCGAAGGAGGGGGTGCTGGGAGGTTCGTCGACCGGCACGCTGGTGGCCGCCGCACTGAAATACTGCCGCGAGCAGACCACACCCAAACGCGTGGTGACCCTGGTTTGCGACACCGGCAACAAGTACCTGTCCAAGCTGTACAACGACTACTGGATGCTCGACAACGGTTTCATCGAGCGCGAGAAGCATGGCGACCTGCGCGACCTGCTGCTGCGCCCGTTCGCCCAGCGCGACACGGTGGTGATCGGCCCGAACGAGCTGCTGATCACCGCCTACAACCGCATGAAATTGTACGACGTGTCGCAGCTGCCGGTGATGGACGGCCACAAGCTGGTCGGCATCGTCGACGAATCCGACGTGCTGATGCACGTGCATGCCGACGAAGCGCGCTTCCGCGATGCGGTGTCGACCGCGATGATCACCAACCTGCAGAAGCTCGACGTGCGTTCGTCGATCGAATCGCTGTTGCCGGTATTCGAGCGTGGCCACGTGGCGATCGTGACGGACGGCGAGGACTTCCTTGGCCTGATCACGCGCATCGATCTGTTGAACTATCTGCGTCGCAAGGTGAACTGAGCTGGCGTTCACCGCTTCGGTGAAAGGCTGCAGTCAGGTCGTATCCGCATAATCGTTCGTCCCGACGAAGCCGGAGGCTCCGTCCTTCATCAAAGGAAACCCTGCCGATGTGTGGAATTGTTGCTGCCGCCGCCCAGCGTGACGTTGCCCCGCTGCTGATTGCCGGCCTGAAGGCGCTCGAATACCGCGGCTACGATTCATCCGGTGTGGCCGTGCTGGATGAGGGCACGATCCGCCGCGTGCGCGCCAAGGGCAAGGTACGCGAGATGGAAGCGCTGTACCTGGCCGATCCGTTGCCCGGCGGCACCGGTATCGCGCATACCCGGTGGGCCACCCACGGCGTGCCGAACGAAGCCAACGCGCACCCGCACGTGGCCGGTCGCGTGTCGATCGTGCACAACGGCATCATCGAGAACTACGTCAGCCTGCGCGCCGAGCTGCAGGCTGCCGGCCACGTGTTCACTTCCGAAACCGATACTGAGGTGATGGCGGCGCTGATCGATCGGCGCATCGGTCAGGGCATGAGCCTGCGCGAGGCCGTGCTGGCCACCGTGCGCGAACTGGAAGGCGCCTACGCCATCGCCGTGCTCAGCAGCGACGAGCCCGGCCGGGTGATCGGCGCGCGCCGCGGCGCGCCGCTGCTGGTCGGCCTGGGTATCGGCGAGAATTTCCTCGGTTCCGATGCACAGGCACTGATCCAGGTCACCAACAGGATGCTCTACCTCGAAGAGAACGACGTGGTCGAGATCAGCCGCGACAGCGTGCAGGTGTTCGGCCTCGACGGCACCCCGGTCGAGCGCGCCATGCACGAGAGCGAGTTGTCTTCCGATGCGGTCGAGCGCGGCGAATACCGCCATTACATGCAGAAGGAAATCTTCGAGCAGCCACGCGCGGTGGCCGACACGCTGGAAGCGCGCATCGGTCCGCATGGCGTGTTGCCGAACATTTTCGGCATCGACAGCGAGCCGATGCTGCAAGCCACCCGCGGCCTGCACATCATCGCCTGTGGCACCAGCTACCACGCCGGCCTCGTCGCCAAGTACTGGATCGAGGAATACGCACGGCTGCCGGTCAGCGTCGAAGTAGCCAGCGAGTACCGTTACCGCGAAACGGTGGTGCCGGCCGACACGTTGTTCGTGGCGATCTCGCAGTCCGGCGAAACCGCGGACACGCTGGCCGCGCTGCGCGAATCCAGTCGCCGTGGCTATCTCGGCACGCTGGCCATCTGCAACGTGCCCGAGTCCTCGCTGGTACGCGAAGCCAACCTGAAACTGATGACCCGCGCCGGTCCGGAAATCGGCGTGGCTTCGACCAAGGCGTTCACCACCCAGCTCGCCGGGCTGGCCCTGCTGACGCTGGAGCTGGCTCGCCGCAACGGCCTCGATCCGCAGCGCTACGAAACCCTGTGCGCCGAATTGCAGCGCCTGCCACGCGCGATCGAGGAGGCCTTGAAGCTGGAGCCGGCGATCATCGAGCTGGCTGGCGAATTCATGCACCGCCAGCACGCCTTGTTCCTCGGCCGCGGCGTGCAGTATCCGGTGGCGCTGGAAGGCGCGCTGAAGCTCAAGGAAATTTCCTACATCCACGCCGAGGCGTATCCGGCCGGCGAACTCAAGCACGGTCCGCTGGCCCTGGTCGACGAGAACATGCCGGTGGTCGCGGTGGCGCCGAACGGCCCGCTGCTGGACAAGCTCAAGTCCAACCTGCAGGAAGTGCGCGCCCGCGGCGGCCGCCTGATCGTGTTCGCCGATGGCGCCGCCGGCATGGACGACATGGCTGCCCATGGCGCCATGCTTCGCGTCGAATCCAGCAGCAGTTTCCTCGCCCCTGCCGTGTTCACCGTGCCGCTGCAGCTGCTCGCTTATCACGTCGCCGTGTTGCGCGGTACCGACGTCGATCAGCCGCGCAACCTGGCCAAGTCGGTGACGGTCGAGTAGACATCCGCCGAGGACCTTCGGAACGGCTCGATGGATGTCGGGCATGTTCCCTGACTATGGCGTGGAACGGACGCGTCCAACGCGGCGGTAGTCCATCGGGGTCATGCCGAAGCGGCGATGGAACAGTTCGCCGAAATGCGACGGCGTGGCGAAACCCAGGCCATCGGCAATGGCGGCGATGCTCTGGCCGGATTCCAGCAGGCGTCGACTGGCCAGATGCAGGCGATGGGTGCGCACGTAATCGCTCCAGCTCATGCCGACCTGCTGTTTGAAGCGGCGGCTGAAGTAGGCAGCCGACAGTGCGCACAGTGCCGCGGCCCGGGCTGCGCCGGGTGCGTTGGCGGGGTCGCGCCGCAGCCGGTCGATGGCGGGGCGCAGGCGTTGCAGTCCACCTGCGTCCGTCGCCAGCTTTTCGCCCTCGATGGCCGGTGCGCGGATGGCGTTGCGCAGCAGCAGTTCGACCAGCGGCCGCGACAACGGGTCGGCCGCGCCCAGTTCGACGAGCCAGTCGGCAAGCATCTGCAGGCGGCGATACAACGCCGGGCCAGGCCGGGCGCAGAACGGGTGCTTCAGGCGATCCAGCCCCGGCATGCGGGACAGCGTCTCGCCAGCGATGGCCTCGACCTGCACCAGCACCCAGTCGCGCGGCCCCGGCGCCAGCGAAAAATCATGCTGGACCATCGACGGCACGAAGGCGAGACAGCGCGGCGCCAGCGTGTAGCGGCGATCGTCGGCGATGAAATGGCCGGCCACTTTGCCGAACAGCACCAGTTCGTGCACGTCGTGGAAATGCACGAAAGGCTCGCTCGCGCCGGCTTCGCTGCCTTGGCGGATGCGCTCCGCACGCATCGGCGCGCCCGGAGCCAGTTCGACCGGTTCGCAGATCGGGCGATCGAGATGGGGCAGCGCCATGTCGAAATCCTCGCCGGCGTTCAACCGGTCATGTGCGTCTCAGTGGGTGCCCAGTATGCGCACCTGCATGGGATGGAGGCTGGCATCGACCGGCTGTTTCCCATCGCCCAGCAGGTCGAACCACGATGCATCGCCGAGCAGTGCCGGGTCGAGCACGGGCCGTGCCTCGGTATCGCCGAGGTTGGCGATCAGCAGCGTACGTCGCGGCCCGTCCTCGCGCAGGATGCACAGCACGGCGGAAGCATCGTCGCACAGGATGCGCTGGCTGCCTTCGCGTAGTTCGGGCCTCGCGCGGCGCAATGCCAGCAGCTTTCGGTACCAGTGGTACAACGAGCCTGGCTGTGCCTGCTCTTCCTCCAGCGAAACGCCGTCGTTCGAGCGGTTGAAGCGTTCGGTCCACCAGCGCTGCGGACCCTGGTACCAGGTGGCCGAGCCGGGTGCGGCCAGGTCGGCTTTCCAGCGGAACGCCTCGCGCATGGGGATCTGGACGGCATCGGATACCGGAACATTTTTCAGCGGACGTCCGCGCATGCCCAGTTCCTGGCCGTAGTAGATCAGCGGCTCGCCCTTCAGCATCAGCGCAATGGCGGCACCGACGCGCGCCTTTGCCGGGTTGCCGTCGACCAGCGACATGAAGCGGTCGATGTCGTGGTTTTCCAGCATGATCACCTGGTCCTTGCCCGCCGGCGTGGCGGCGGCCGTGGCGCGCAGCGTCTTGACGATGGCGTGTTTGTCGAGCTGCGCCAGCGCGCCGCGTAACGGGAACGCAAATACCAGGTCGGCATGGCCGCGCGTCAGCCACGCATCGCCGTAGCCCCAGCCGGCCTGCTCGGCCAGGATGCGCAGCTCCGGCCGGCGCGCTTTCAGCGCGCGGAACAGCGGTGTCCAGAAATCCGCAAACAGGTTTTTGTCCAGGCCCTTGTCATCCAGGTCGTCCATCATGTGGTCGATGCGGAAACCGTCGACACCATCGCGGCCGCTGCCGTCGCCGTGGGGATCGGCCCAGAACAGCAGCAGATGCAGGAAGTAGCGTTTTACCGCAGGCTGGTTCAGGTCGACCATCGCGATACCGATATGGCGGCCGTCGTAGCCGTCCCACGTGGCGTGATCGAGAAAGGGCTCGGCCACGCGGTGTTGCGGATCGCGCCACAGCAGGTAGTCGGCATATGTCGCGTGGGGTTTGCCGATCGAATCGCGCCTCCATGGATGGCCTTCGGCGACGTACTGGAATTCCTCGTCCAGATACACCTTCAGACCGCGCGCGTGGGCTGCGCGGACGAACGCGAAATAATCATCCATCGAACCGTAGGCGGGTTCGATCGCCTTGAATTCGGTAGCGAAATAGTTGTGGTAGTACGGCGATGGCTGCAGCGGGGTGAGCAGGATCGAGGTGATGCCCAGCTGCTTCAGGTAATCGAGCTTGCCGGTCAGGCCTTTGAGGTCGCCGATGTGGTCGCCGTTGCTGTCGGCAAAGCTGCGCTCGAAGATCTGGTAGAACACTTCGTCGGCGGGCTTGGCGCGTGGCGGTGCATCGACGGCAAGCGCAGGCAGCGCAGCCGAACCCAGCAGGGCGATGACGAAACATGCGATCAGTGATCTTGCCTTGCTCATGCGGTGCGCTCCGTTTCAGGGATGCTGGTGCAATACGTCGCCGAAGAACCGCAGTGTGGCGTCCAGTGCTCCGGCCCAGTAGCTCCAGTCGTGATCGCCATCTTCTTCCACGTAGTGATGCGCGATGCCGGCCCGTTGCAATGCACGATGCAGTTCGCGGTTGGCGTCCAGGTAAGGATCGTGGCGGCCACAGGCGAAGCGGATCGGCGGCAGCGGCCCGTTGTCGCCGGTTTCGGTCAGCGCGGCCAGCACGCTGCGGTCGGCTGGTGCAGTGCTCCAGCTTGCGGAACTTTCCTCGATCAATGGCGCGAATTGCGCGACATCGGTCATCGATGAAAGCGCGGCGGCGGCGGTCAGGCGCTGCCGGTATTTGCCAGCCAGACGCAAGGCGCCGAAGCCGCCCATGCTCAGGCCCGCCACCAGCAGCGGCGAGCGTGCGGTGCAGCCTTCGACTATCTCGCGCGCCAGCATGGGCACTTCGTCGATGATCCAGCGCTCGGCATCCTGGCGGGCATGCGCCACGTAACCCGAGCCATCGCCGCACAAGCCGTCCGACGGCATCAATAGCGCGATCGGCGGCAATGCGCCCTCGTCGATCAAGCGGGCGGCGGTGAGATGCGCTGCCCCTTTCAGCGCCCAGGCCCAGTGCGAACCGAACACGCCGTGTAGCAGGATCACGATCGGCAAGTCCGCTACGTTCTTCGCCGCGGGGGGAACGAACAAGGTGACGTCGGCCCGCCCGCCGAGTGCTGAGCTCTTGACGGTGATGAAGTCCAATCCCGTTGCGGTGATGGTCGGGTCGGATCGCTCGATGGTGCGGAATATGGTGTTCATGCGATGCGCAACACGCCCTTGCTGCTGCGGCCGGACAGCATGTCGTCGAAAGCCTGGTCGAGCGCGTCCAGCGGATAGCGATGGCTGATCAGCGAAACGAGTTCAAGACGGCCATCGGCTACCCAGTCGAACAATCGCGGAAAGTCGCGGGCCGGCACGCAGCCGCCGTACAGCGGCGCCATGTAGCGCTTGTTCCAGAACAACTGCGGCAGGTCGAGCGTGGCCGGTCCATGGGCACCGCTGACCTGCAGCGCGTCGCCGCCATTGCGGACCAGCTGCAGCGGCAGCAGCGCGAGCGCGGGCACGCCGGTGGCCTCGAACGCGTGATCCACGCCGCGGCCGTTACTCAATGTCCGCACCGCGGCGATCAGCTGCATGTGCTGTGGATCGTCATCGTTGGCCAGCAGCGCGTGGGTGGCACCGAGCTCGATCGCGCGATCGAGCCGGGCCTGCACGCGATCGATGGCGATGATGACCTCGGCTCCGGCGATGCGCGCGCCCTGGATCACGTTGAGCCCGACACCGCCGCAACCAAGCACCGCCACCGTGGCACCGGGCTGAATCGCCGCGACATTGATCGCCGAACCCACACCAGTCATCACCGCGCAACCCAGGATGCACGCAATCTCCACCGGCAGGTCCGCAGGCAATGGAGTCACCGCCTCCGCGCGCACCACCGTGTAACGCGAAAAGGTGCCCAGGTGGAACGAGCGCTCGATCGGCCGTCCCTGCCATCGCGTGGCACCGGCATGGGCGCGACTGTGGCCGAGCCGGGGCACATCGAGTTCGTGGGTGCGCTCGCACAGCGCGTCGGCACCCTGCGCGCACTGGAAACAGCTGCCGCACGGAATCGCCCAGTTCAGCAGCACGGGTTGTCCGATCTGCAAACCCTGCACGCCTGCGCCGATCTGTTCGACATGACCGGCACCTTCGTGGCCCATCACCAGCGGTCCGGGCCAGCGCAGCGACGCATGGTCGGTGTGGCAGACGCCGGCGGCCGCGATCGCGATACGCACCTCGCCCAGGCCGGGCGGATCGACATCGATCGTTTCGAACGTGAAACGGCCGTTGCCGTCGGAGATCAATGCTGGTCCGCTGACAACACCAACGCTCATGTCGTGCGTTCGAACAGCAGCGGGTTCTTCGGCGTGTCGATCACCGCGTCGATGGTCGCGCCGGGACACCAGCGTTCCCAATCGGCCTGTTGCATCGTGTTGCTGGGCGCCTTCAGTTTCATGTCGCGATCCATGTAGATCACCGTCATCACCGAGCGCGGTTGCGTCGAGCGGTTCGGGCCGGCGCGATGGAAGGTCCAGCCGAGGTGGAAGCTCACCTCGCCCAGCGCGAAAGGCTCGTCCACCACGCGGAAGCCCCGTGCTTCCATGTTCGCGGTGATCGCGCGCTCGCTCTCATCGGAAATACCCAGGTCGCGGCCGAACTCCACGTCCTGGCTGCCGGCGAAGAAAGCCAGCGGACCCATCTCCTGCGGCACCGCCTGCAAGGGTACCCAGGCGGTAATCGTGCGGTCGCTGTCGACCGGCCAGTAGTACTGGTCCGCATGCGCCGGCGTGATGCCGCCGCGTGGTTCCTTGTACAGCGATTGATCGTGGTAGAGCCGCACGCCATCGACCTGCAACAACGCTGCTGCAAGTCCGGCCAGGCGGCGGCCGAACACGAATTCCCGCACCTGCCCGCTCTCCTCCCACAGGTTCATCACCTGCAGGAAGGCACGGTCATAGGTGCTGCGTTGCTCCAGCGGCAGTGCCTGGGTATTGAGTGCGATGGTCAGCCGGGTGATCTCGTCGCCGTAATGACGCAGCTCCGCGGCGTTGAACACGTCCTTGAGCCGGATGAAACCATCGCGGCGGAAATCGGCGATCTGCCGCTCCGACAGCGGATAGGGTCGATCGAGGTCAATCGTCATGCCGTCAGCTCCGTTCGGTTCGGGCGGCGTTCGTCCCGGCCCAGGTCAGCTGCCATGGTAGGAACTGGCGCGGCGCGGTACATCGGCGGCGTTTGTCCAACCGGATAGCTGAACTATCGGATTCATGACCTGTGGATCAAGCCGGTTCCACCTCGATCCGCACGCGCAGCGCGCACAGTCCGGCCAGCAGCAGACTCGCACCGCCCAGCGCGAGCGCCCATATCGGCTGGCCATGGAAGAACCGCTTGAGCAGTTCGCCCAGCACGCTCGCGGCGACCAGCTGCGGAATGACGATGAAGAAATTGAAGATGCCCATGTAGACGCCCATCTTGGCCGCCGGCAGGTTGTCCGAGAGCATGGCGTAGGGCAGCGACAGGATCGACGCCCAGGCGAAACCGACGCCGAGCATCGACAGCAGCAGCCAGTCCGGATTGCGGATGACCAGGAAGGACAGCAGCCCCGCGCCACCCAGCCACAGGTTGATCAGGTGACTGACGCGCAACCCCCAGCGGCGCACCATCAGCGGAATGACCAGCGCCGCGAGCGCGGCAAAGCCGTTGTAGGCGGCGAACAGCACGCCGACCCAGTTGGCACCGTCGTTGTAGGCCACCGAGCTCGGGTCGGTGCTGCCGAAATGCACTTGGGTCACCACGGCGGTGGCATAGATCCACATGGCGAACAGGGCGAACCACGAGAACAACTGCACCCACGCGAGCTGGCGCATCACCGCGGGCATGGCACGCAGGTCGTCCAGCACCTGCGCGAGCATGCCTTGGCTGCGTGTCTGTGCCAGCCACAGCAGGGACGCACCGTAGGCCATCAGCCCGGCAACCAGCAGGTACATTTCGTGTTGCAACCGGAAGCCAGCGATCAGCGTGGCCACAAGCACGCCACCCAGTATCCAGAGCATCCCTCTGCGCGCGGTGCCTTCACTACGGTTGCGGGCCGCTTCGACCGGCGCGGGATCGAAGGCCTGCAATTGGTCCGGCGGATATTCGCGGGTGCTGAGCACGGTCCACAACACGGCGCCGAGCAGTACCGCGCCACCGGCGTAGAACGACCAGGTCACGGTGTCGGGAATGCCGCCACCCGGTGCGCTGTTGCTGACGCCGCATTTGGCCAGCAACCACGGCATGGCGGAGGCGATCACGGCGCCGATGCCGATGAAGAAGCTCTGCATCGAGTAGCCCAGCGGACGCTGGCGAACCGGCAGCTGGTCGCCGACGAAGGCGCGGAATGGCTCCATCGAAATATTGATCGATGCATCCATCAGCCACAGCAACGCCGCCGCCATCCACAGCGTCGGCGCATTGGGCATCCACAGCAGCGACAGCGCGGCGAGGATCGCACCAGCGAGGAAATACGGGCGGCGCCGCCCGAGTCTTGTCCAGGTGCGGTCGGACAGGTGCCCGATGATCGGCTGCACGATCAGGCCGGTGATCGGCGCCGCCACCCACAGCACGGGGATCTGTTCCAGCGACGCGCCCAGTGTCTGGAAGATGCGGCTGACGTCAGCCGTCTGCAGCGCAAAGCCGAACTGGATACCGAGGAAACCGAAACACATGTTCCAGATCTGCCAGAACGACAGTTCGGGTTTTGTCCGCATGAGGGAAGCGCCCTGGTGGCAAGCGGGCGATCATGCAGGCAAACCGTGTCGGTTGCATGTTGCATGGCGGGAAACGCCATGCTCCTTCAGGCGCGCCCTCTACCGTCGCGGGCGCTCATGCGCGGCCGTAGACATCGTCGTAGCGCACGATGTCGTCTTCGCCCAGATAGCTGCCGGACTGCACTTCGATCAGTTCCAGCGGAACCTTGCCGGGGTTGCGCAGGCGGTGCTTGCTGCCCAGCGGAATGTAGGTGCTCTGGTTTTCACCAAGCAGGAACACCTTGTCGTCGCAGGTGACCTCGGCGGTGCCGGACACGACAATCCAGTGCTCGGCACGATGGTGATGCTTTTGCAGGCTCAGGGACGCACCGGGCTTGACCTGGATACGCTTGACCTGGAACCGCTCACCCGACTCCAGCGAATCGTAATTGCCCCATGGCCGATGAACCACGCGGTGCAGCGAATGCTCGCTGCGACCGGCGGCCTTGAGTTGTTCGACGATCTTCTTCACATCCTGCGCGGCGTCGCGATGCGCCACCAGGGTGGCGTCCGGCGTGGTCACCACGATCAGGTCGTCGACGCCGACGGTGGCGACCAGGTGGCGGTCGTGCGAACGCAGCAACGAGTTGCGCGTGTCCACCGCCATGGTGTCGCCTTCGCACAGATTGCCATCGGCGTCCTTGTCGCCGGTCAGCCACAGCGCCGACCACGAGCCGATGTCGCTCCACGCACAGCTGACCGGGATCACCGCGGCGCGCTGGGTTTTCTCCATCACCGCATAATCGATCGAATCGTCGGGCACCTGCGCAAACGCGTCGTGATCAATGCGCACGAAATCGAGGTCGGCCGAGGCTTTGGCGTGTGCCTCGCGCACCGCGGCCAGCATGGTCGGCGCGTGCGTGGCCAGTTCTTCCAGATAGCGCGAGGCCTTGAACAGGAACATGCCGGAGTTCCAGTCATAGCCGCCGTCAGCGAGGTAGGTGCCGGCAGTGGCGAGGTCGGGCTTCTCGACGAACTGTTCGACACGAAAACCGTGATCGTCGATCGCCTCGGCACGACGGATGTAGCCGAATCCGGTTTCCGGCCGATCCGGGCGGATGCCGAAGGTGACCAGCCAACCTTGCTCGGCCAGCGGCGTGGCCAGCTTCACTGCATCGACAAACGCCTCCGTGTCGCCGATCAGGTGGTCTGCCGGCAACACCAGCAGCAGGGCATCGGCATGGCGCTCCAGCGCCTGCAGCGCGCCCAGCGCGATCGCCGGGGCGGTATTGCGGGCCAACGGCTCCAGCACGATGGTGGCGTCTTCGACGCCGGCTTCCAGCAGCTGGTCGGCGGCGAGGAAACGGTGATCCTCGCTGGCCACCACGATCGGCGCGACGACATCAGGCAATTGCCGTGTACGCGCGATGGTTTGCTGGAACAGCGTGCCCTTGCCGGCCAGCTCGAGGAATTGCTTGGGCAGGTTCCGTCGCGATACCGGCCACAGCCGGGTGCCGCTGCCGCCGCTGAGAATGAGGGGGATCAACATGGGCTCAATGTCCTGGGGTGGCGAGCTGGTGCATGACCTGTTGCAAGCCTTGTTGCCAGTCGGGCAGGGCGTAGCCGAAGTGCTGCTGGAAGTCGCGATTGTCCAGCAGCGACCACGCCGGACGCACGGCGGGGGTGGGGAATTCGGCGCTGCCGATCGGCAGCACGCGTGGTGAGCGCGCGAGCAGGCCCGACGCGCTGGCCTGCTCGAAGATCGCGCTGGCGAAACCATGCCAGGTGGTTGCGCCACTGGCGACCAGATGATGCGTGCCCACCAGCGTGCGCCGGCCCGCGCTGTCGGCCTGTCGCCAGCAATCGAGTGCGGCGAGGGTGGCGCCGACGATCAACCGGGTATCGGTCGGTGCGCCGTGCTGGTCGGCCACCACACGCAATTCGTCGCGCTCGGCGCCGAGCCGCAGCATGGTGCGCAGGAAGTTGTGGCCGTGCGCGGCGTAGACCCAGGCAGTGCGGAAGGTCAGGTGATCGGCGCCGCTTTCGCGCAACGCCTGTTCGCCGGCCAGCTTGCTGCGGCCATAGGCGCCCAGCGGACCGGTCGGTGCTTCCACGGCATAGGGTTGTGACTGGCTGCCATCGAACACGTAGTCGGTGGAGTAGTGGATGACCAGCGCGCCGTGTGCGGCGGCCCAATCGCCCAGCACGCCGACGGATTCGCCGTTGACGCGGATGGCCAGCGACTCTTCCTGCTCGGCGCGATCGACGGCGGTGTACGCGGCGGCATTGATGATCACCTCCGGCCGCAGGCGATCGAGCAGGACGGGCAATGATTCGGGAATCGACAGGTCGGCGACCTCGCCGTGTCCACCGGCCGCCAACACGCCGTCGCGGGTGGCGGCGACGATTTCGCCGCGCGCAGCGAGACCGCCATGGTCGAGGAACGTACGGCCAAGCTGGCCATTGGCACCGGACAGCAGAATTTTCAAGGTACGAAAACCGGCAGCCGCTCCGCCGCAACGTCCTGCAACAGCGGGGTCTTGCCGTCCTTATCCGACAGCAGCGGCTCGCTGATCGGCCAGTCGATGCCGAGCGCCGCGTCGTTCCAGCGGATACCGGCGTCGGCCTGGGCGTCGTACAGCGCGGTGCATTGGTAGCTGAAGGTGGCGAAGTCGGAAACCACGCAGAAACCGTGCGCAAAGCCCTCCGGTATCCAGAAGTGCCGATGGTTGTCGGCGGTCAGCATCACGCCGATCGATCGCCCGAACGTGGGCGACCCGCGACGTATATCCACCGCCACGTCATAAACCTCGCCCTCCAGCACGCTGACCAGCTTGCCCTGTGGATTCGGCCACTGGTAATGCAGGCCGCGCAACACGCCGCGGGCGGAGCGCGAGACGTTGGACTGGACGAAGCGGTGATCGACGCCGGCGTCGCGGTACTTCGCCTCGTTGTAGCTCTCGTAGAAGAAGCCGCGGGCATCGCCGAACACCTGGGGCTCGAGAATCAGGGCGCCGGGCAGTGCGGTTTCAATCACCTTCATCGTACGTGACCTTGCGTGATCAATTGCTGCAGATAATGGCCATAGCCGGTCTTGGCCAGCGGCGCGGCCAGCGCCAGCAACTGCTCGGTGTCGATCCAGCCGTTGAGGTAGGCGATCTCCTCGGGGCAGCACACCTTGAGGCCCTGGCGGTTTTCGATGGTCTCGATGTAGTTGCCCGCTTCCATCAGCGAGTCGTGGGTGCCGGTGTCGAGCCAGGCGAAACCGCGGCCGAGCTGCTCCAGGTGCAGCGAGTTGTCTTCCAGGTAGCAGCGGTTGAGATCGGTGATTTCGAGTTCGCCACGTGGCGAGGGTTTCAGCGCCGCGGCGTAGTCGCAGACGCGGCCATCATAGAAATACAGGCCGGTGACCGCGTAGTGGGACTTGGGTTTGGCGGGTTTCTCTTCCAGCCCGATCACGCGGCCGGCGTCATCGAACTCCGCCACGCCATAGCGTTCCGGATCCTTCACCCAGTAACCGAACACGGTCGCGCCGTGGTCGCGTACTGCCGCGCGCTTGAGCCGTTCGGTCAGGCCCACGCCGTAGAAGATGTTGTCGCCGAGCACCAGGCAGCTGGGCTTGCCGTCGATGAAGTCGCGGCCGATGGTGAATGCCTGCGCCAAACCGTCCGGCGAGGGTTGCACGGCGTAGCGAATGTCGAGGCCCCACTGCGAGCCGTCGCCGAGCAGGCGCTGGAACATCTCCTGCTCGTGCGGCGTGTTGATCATCAGCACTTCGCGGATGCCGGCCAGCATCAAGGTAGCCAGCGGGTAGTAGATCATCGGCTTGTCGTACACCGGCAGCAGCTGCTTGCTTACCGCGCGGGTGATCGGATACAGCCGGGTGCCGGAACCGCCGGCGAGGATGATGCCTTTCTGCGTGTGGCTCATGCGCGAATCCTTGGTGATCCCGGCTTCATGAGCCGAGGCGCTCCATCCGGTAGCTGCCGTCGAGTACCCGTTGCACCCAGGGTTGCTGCGCGAGATACCAGTCCACCGTCTGGGCGATACCCGTTTCAAACGTCTGCGATGGTTTCCAGCCCAGCTCGTCCTGCAGCTTGCTGGAGTCGATCGCGTAGCGGCGGTCGTGGCCGGGACGATCTTTCACATACGTGATCAGCGACTCGCGCGGACGGCCATCGGCCAACGGCTGGCGGGCGTCGAGCAAGGCGCAGATCGTCTTCACCACGGCGATATTCTCGCGTTCGGCGTTGCCGCCGACGTTGTAGGTCTCGCCGACGCGGCCGGCTTCCAGCACCCGGCGGATCGCGCTGCAATGGTCGCCGACGAACAGCCAGTCGCGAATGTTCTTGCCATCGCCGTAAACCGGCAGCGGTTCGCCGGCCAGTGCCTTCTGGATCACCAGCGGGATGAGCTTCTCCGGGAACTGGTACGGACCGTAGTTGTTCGAGCAGTTGGTGGTCAGCGTGGGCAGCCCGTAGGTATGCTGGAACGCGCGCACCAGGTGATCGGAAGCGGCCTTGGACGCCGAGTACGGTGAATTTGGCGCGTAGGGCGTGGTTTCCGTGAACTTGCCCTCGGCACCCAGCGAGCCGTAGACCTCGTCGGTCGACACGTGCAGAAAGCGGAATCCTTCACGCGCGGCACCTTCAAGGCCGCGCCAGTAGTCGCGGGCACATTCCAGCAGGCCCAGCGTGCCGACGACGTTGGTCTGCACGAATTCGGCCGGGCCATCGATCGAGCGGTCGACGTGCGATTCGGCCGCGAAATTGACGATGGCGTCGGGCCGGTGTTCGGCCAGCAGTTTCGCCACCAACGCCCGGTCACCGATGTCGCCATGCACGAAAACGTGGCCGTCGTTATCCTGCAACGAAGCCAGCGTATCCGGGTTGCCGGCGTAGGTGAGCTTGTCCAGGTTGACGATCTGCAGCCCGTCGGCGACGGCCTGCAACACGAAATTCGCACCGATGAAGCCGGCTCCGCCGGTGACCAGCAGTGTCTTCATGTATCCCTCCAAGTTGATCCAAAGTATTCTGTCATATCAGGGATGACGAGTGGCAGAACGGCATGGCTCAGGCCCACTAGCCATGTTCGCGCGTAGCACAATTTGAGAACATGGCGTCGGCGCGGAAGTGCGGCTGTTGATCGCTCTTGACATGTCGTGTCGTGATGAAATGCGTGTTCCAGATGTACTCGAGGTGGTCGTGTCGGTACCTTCCCTGAAAACATTTCATCCGATCTTGAGGAGCTTTCTCATGCGGACGTTGTCGAGTCCGCGCTGGGCCGGGCTTCGCCAGGGGATCCCGCTGTCGATCCGGCAATGGGTACGTGGCCGGCTGGAGCGGCCGATCAAGCAAGGCCTGGGATTCAAGCGAACCGCTGACTGGCAGAATTCGCCGATCGTCATCGGCGCGCCGGTGGCTCGTCATGTCGAACAGGTCGCGGGGACGGCCCGTGGAGTCAATCTCCATGGCTATCTTTCCCGTTGGCTTGGACTTGGGGAATGCGCGCGACTCTACGCCAACGCGATGCTCGCCACGAATTATCCGGTTTCGCTGCACGACGTGGATATCAATATTCCGCACGCCCGGCACGACCATACGCTGGCCGGCCACCTCGGCGCGGCAGCGTCTTTCACGTGCGATCTGATCTTTGTCAATCCGGATCACTGGGAAGACACGTTGCTGAGTACGGGCATTTCGGCGGGCCAGAACCGCTATGTGATCGGTTACTGGTTTTGGGAGCTGGAGAATTTTCCGGAGGATTGGAGACTGGCGATCGACCAGGTCGATGAAATCATGGTTTCGTCGGCTTTCGTCGAACAGGCCATGCGACGGATCTGCAACAAGCCGGTGACACGCGTGCCATTGCCATTGGCGTCAGCGGGAAACGACAGCGGTTTGCAACGCGGGCATTTCGATTTGCGTGACGACGATTACGTCTTTTTCTGCTCTTTCGATTTCAACTCGACGGTCGCCAGGAAAAACCCCCATGCGGTCATCAATGCGTTCTGCCGGGCGTTTCCGCGAGGGGATGAAAAAGTCACGCTGCTTATCAAGTCGAGCAACGGCGATCGCAATACGGTGGCGCTGATGCAATTGTTGAGTGCCGCCGCGCGTGACCCGCGCATTCTGGTGCGCGACGACATGCTTGAACGCCGTGACCTGCAAGCATTGCACCGGTGCATCGACGTGTATGTGTCCCTGCATCGCTGCGAGGGCTTCGGGCTGGGCATGGCCGAGGCGATGTGCATGGGCAAAGCCGTGGTGGCGACTGCCTATTCCGGCAATATGGAATTCATGACGGCCACGAACAGCTGTCTGGTGAACTACCGGATGATCCCCGTGCGCCGCGGCGAATACCCTTACGCAGACGGCCAGCAATGGGCCGACCCCGATCCACGACATGCGGCGCAGCACATGCGCTCGCTGTACGAAGATCGCGCCCTGGGCCGCCGCCTGGGCGAGACTGCGGCGCGGGACATGGCGCGTGATTTTTCAGTCGAGGCGTGTATGAAAGTATTGGCGCAGCGATTGAGTCTGGTCGGTCGAGAACTGGACGAAGCTATCTGATGAACCTGGTTGCCACGGTTCGACCGGCGGACGGAGTGGAAAGATGAACGAATCTCGCGGCACGGCACCTGAAAATGGCGACGGGAGCAACCCGTCCGAGCCAGCGGCCTTGGACTGGCGCATGGTGGCAGAACAGCGGCTGGGGCGGTTGGTCGACATTGAACATGATCACGCGGTGATACGTGATCGGCTCGAGCTTCTGCAGGTCGATTATCGGGAAATCCTGGTGGCGAACACGGAACAACTGCAGCGCATCAGCGGTCTGGACCGTGAGCGCAGGGCGTTGACAGACAAGCTGGCCGATATGGAAAGAAGTCATTCCTGGCGTCTGACGCAGCCGTTGAGAGCGGTGTCGACTTGGTCTGGGGGCCCACAGCGTCGGGTCGGTAACCTGATGCGCGCGCTGCTGCGGATTCGGGTAGTGCGCCGTGGTGCGAGATTTATCGTGCGATGGACACCGGGCCTGCGGGAGCGCCTGCGTTCCAAACTGTATGCGCAGGCTGGACTGCCTGATCGCGGAAATTTCCATTGATCGGGGACGAATATGCGGCGTTCTCCTGGTGGCCCGGGGAGACCCAATGAGAATCGTGCTGGATCTCCAGGGCGCGCAGTCGCACAGTCGCCATCGGGGTATCGGACGGTACAGCCTGTCGATGTCGAAGGCCTTTGCTGCAGCGGCGGGTGAGCACGAATTGTGGCTGGCGTTGAACGGACGCCAGAACGAAAGTTCGTTGAGCCTGATCGAGCAGTTCGGGGAATGGATTCCGCGCGAGCGGATGCTGATCAACGAGTTGCCCCCAGGCATCGCCGGCTGTCATCCAGACAACCGTTGGCGCACGCTCATGGGCGCAGCAGCACAGGCCAATTTCCTTGCCAATGTCCAGGCGGACTGCATCTGGCACAGCAGCCTGTTCGAAGGGTGGGGCGACGAGTCCACGGCGGCGCTGGGTACCGGTACGGATGACGATCGTCATGTGGCCACGTTGTATGACCTCATTCCGTTGCTGAATCCGACGCGGCATCTGCGGGATGCCGCCTATCGCCGCTGGTATTACCGGCGACTCGGCCTGCTCAAACGCTGTGGGCTGTTGTTGACGATTTCGGAATCGTCGCGCCGGGAGGCGATCGATCAACTGCAGATAAAGCCGGACAAGATTGTCGTGGTATCCGGTGCCGCTGATCCGGTATTTCGCCCGATGCCTGTCGACGCTGCCGGCTGGGCGCGCTGGCAAAATGACTGGGGGCTGCGGCCTGGCTTCGTGCTGTATGCGGGCGGGTACGACGCACACAAGAATGTCGACACGTTGATCGCCGCGTATGCGGGCTTGCCTGTCGATCTACGAGAATTGCATCCGCTGGTGCTCGCCGGACGCTGCGATGCATCGAACGAAAAGCAGCTGCGCGGTTACGCGCGCAAACTGCGACTGGCGGACAGCAGTGTCATTTTTACCGGCGCGCTGGATGACGCGGAACTGGCGAGGTTGTATTCCAGTTGCACGGTGTTCGTCTCGCCGTCCCTGCACGAGGGCCTGGGATTGCCCTTGCTTGAGGCGATGGCGTGCGGTGCCGCGGTGATCGGTTCCAATACCACCAGTCTGCCCGAGGTCATCGGCTGTCCCGAGGCGTTGTTTGATCCACGCAGTCGCAGCTCGATGGCGGCAAAACTGCACGCCGTGCTGACGGAACGCGGTTTCGTCGAAAACCTGCGGGAGCACGCCGCGGTCCAGGTGCGGAAGTTCGACTGGCCCGGCAGCGCCCGCAAGGCCCTGGCGGCCATCGAGCGACATGCCCGTGACCGGCGCGCCGTTGTGCGGCTACCGCCCGCCCGCCCGCGGCTGTTCTATGTTTCGCCGCTGCCGCCGCTGCGCTCGGGCATCGCTGACTACAGCGCGCATTTGCTGCGGGAGTTGGCCAGTCACTACGAGATCGAGGTGGTTGTCGACCAGCTCGAGGTGATTGATCCATGGGTGCAGGCGAATTTTCCGATTCGTTCTGTGGACTGGTTCCAACAGCAGGACGATGCCGGCGCGCGGGTGCTGTACCACTTCGGCAACTCGCCGTTCCACGCGCACATGTTCAGCCTGCTGCGGCGGCATTCGGGCACGGTGGTGCTGCACGATTCATGGTTGGGTGCGGCGCGCAACTGGATGGCCAATGACGCCAGAGACCCAGGCAGTTTCCTGCGGCTGCTGTATGACAGCCATGGCTATGCCGGGCTGTTGCATGATCGACATTACGGGCGGGTCGCCACGCTCGACGCCTGGCCGGTCAACCGCGATGTAATCGATCACGCGCTGGGTGTGATCGTGCATTCGGACTATGCCGTGCAACAGGCACAGCGGTTTTACGGTATTGCTGTCGCGGCCAAGTTCACGGTGGTGCCGTTTCCCAAGGCACGGACACATGGCGATCGACGGGTTTCGCGTCGTTTGCTGGGCCTGGATCCGGATGATTTCGTGGTCTGCAGTTTCGGCATGCTGGCACCGACCAAGTTGAATCATCGCCTGCTGACGGCATGGCTGCAGTCGTCGTTGGCGACGGATGCCCGTTGTCACCTCATCTTCGTCGGCGAGAACGACGGTGGCGATTACGGCCAGACGCTGGCCGCGACGATCGCGTCCGTCCGCAGCGGAGTACGCATTCGCATCACCGGTTTTGTCAGCGCGCAAGGCTATGCCGATTACCTGGACGCCGCCGACGTGGTGGTGCAGTTGCGCACCGATTCGCGCGGCGAAACCTCGGCCGCCGTTTTCGATGCGCTGGCTCACGGCCTGCCGTTGATCGTCAACGCACACGGCACTGCGATGGAGTTGCCGGCAACGGCCGCGATCCGGATCGCCGATCACTTCAGCGACGACGAGCTCACCGTTGCATTGCAGGGCCTGAAAGAGAGCGATGCCCGGCGCGCGCAGCTTGCCGCGGACGCAGCACAGCTGGTCCAGCAACGGCATCACCCTGCCGAGGTGGCGCTGCAATACCGCGACGCCATTGAACGATTCGTCGGGGACACGGCAGAAGCCGAGCAACAGCGCCTGCTGACGGGTTTGCAGCGAACAGATGCCCGGTTTGCGATGGATGGCCCCGCCCGCGAGGAATTGTTGCAGGTGCTTGCGGCGAACCGACCGCGGATGGATCGACCGCACGTGTATGTCGACGTTACCGCGACGGCCGCGAGCGAGCTGCGCACGGGTATCGAGCGCGTGGTGCATGGCGTGTTGTCAGCACTGTTGCAGCACGGACAGGTGCAGTATCGGATCGAACCGGTGCGGCTGCACAAGGGCCGTTACGTGCTTGCTGCGGATTACGCCTTGCGCGTGCTTGAGCATGCGCCGATCGATTTGCCCGAAGATGAGGTCGTGCCGAGGGCCGGCGATATCCTGCTTGGGCTGGACTGGGTCGCCGACGCGTTGCCCGCCAATGCGGCGTTGCTCGACGCCTGGCGCGTGCGCGGCGTGCGCATGGTCTTCGTGGTCTACGATCTCTTGCCGGTACGTCACCCGCAGTGGTTTCCCGACGGTATCGCCACCATGCATGCGACATGGCTGAATTGCATAGGGCAGTACGCCGACGCATTGTTGTGCATCTCGCGTTTTGTAGCGGACGATGTTCGTCGATGGTTTGACGAACATCCACCCTTGCGCGATGGGCGGCTCCCGTTGGGTTACTTCTACCCCGGTAACGACCCGGCTGCGGCCCGGCCCAGCGCGGGCCTGCCACCGGAGGCACAACGGCTTCTGCGGCGGCTGCGTTCGACGCCGTCGTTCTTGATGGTCGGCACGATCGAGCCGCGCAAGGGCCATGCCCTCGTGCTGGACGCTTTCGAACGACTGTGGGCCGAAGGCATCGAGGCGAATCTCGTGGTTGTCGGTCGAGAGGGCTGGATGTCCGATGCGTTGGCCGCGCGCATGCGTTTACACGCGCACGCGGGAACCCGCCTGGTCTGGCTGGAGCGCGCCAGCGACGAATACCTGGAGCAGGTCTACGACGCTGCGCGTGCGCTGGTTGCCGCATCGGAGGGGGAGGGCTTTGGTTTGCCGCTGGTCGAGGCAGCCCGTCGCGGATTGCCGGTGATCGCCCGCGATATCCCGGTGTTCCGCGAGGTTTCCTCGACATTTGCCAGATACTTTGACGATGTGGACGAGCTGACCCGGCTGCTGCGAGAGGCCATGAAAACCGATCGGCCTGCCGTGGAGATGGTTGCCGACACCGCGTTGGGCTGGAAGGAAACGACCGGGCAGGTGTGGCGCATGCTCATGGATGTCGACCATTCCCACTGGCTGACCGCCTGGATGCCGCACCAGCCTACGCCTCGGGGATAGCCTGTTTGACGGGACCGGGACATCCCGCTTGGATGGACGCCCGCTTGCCCGTAGCATGTCCGTACTCAACCGTATGCAGGAACCGCGCATGAAGGCAGCTTTGATCACTGGCATCACCGGACAGGACGGTGCCTATCTGGCAGAGCTTTTGCTCCACAAGGGCTATCGCGTGGTGGGTGCGTATCGCCGGACCAGTTCAACCAACTTCTGGCGCATCGAGGAGCTGGGTATCAAGGACCACCCGCAACTGGAGCTGGTCGAATTCGACCTGACCGACATGGGCGCCGCGATCCGTCTGCTGCAGAGCTACCAGGTCACCGAGGTCTACAACCTGGCGGCGCAGAGTTTCGTTGGCGTGTCGTTCGACCAGCCAGTGACCACGGCCCAGATCACTGGCGTGGGTGCCTTGCACTTGCTCGAGGCGATTCGCGTGGTCGACCCCTCCATCCGGTTCTACCAGGCTTCGACCTCCGAAATGTTCGGCAAGGTGCAGTCGGTACCGCAGACCGAGGAGACGCCGTTCCATCCGCGCAGCCCCTATGGCGTGGCCAAGTTGTATGCGCACTGGATCACGGTGAATTACCGTGAATCGTACGGTCTGTTTGGCGCCAGCGGCATCCTGTTCAATCACGAGTCGCCATTGCGCGGGCGCGAGTTCGTTACCCGCAAGATCACCGATGCCGTCGCCAGGATCCGGCTCGGCAAACCCGATGTGCTGGAACTCGGCAACCTGGAAGCGCGACGCGACTGGGGATACGCGAAAGAGTACGTCGATGGCATGTGGCGCATGTTGCAGGTCGAAGCGCCCGACACTTACGTACTGGCCACCGGGCGCACCGAGACGGTGCGCAATTTCGCCGCCATGGCGTTTGCAGCGGCCGACATCGAGATCGCCTGGAAGGGCACGGAAGCCGATGAACACGGGGTGGACACCCGAACCGGCAAGACCGTGGTGCGCATCAACCCGCGCCACTATCGCCCGGCCGAGGTGGACCTGCTGATCGGTGACGCGGACAAGGCCAGGGTCGCGCTCGGCTGGTCAACCGAAACGTCGCTGGAATCGTTGTGCCGGATGATGGTCGAAGCCGACCTGCGCAGGAACGAGCATGGCTTTTCCTTCTGAGCCCGAGTCGCGGCGGGTGCTGGTCACCGGCTGCACGGGATTCACCGGCCAGCAGGTGACGGCGGAACTCGAACGCGCCGGTTACACGGTATGCAGCCTGTCGCAGGCGCCCGGCGCTGCGCCGGGCAGGCGTGTCGACCTGCTGGATGCCGCCGCGGTAAACACGGCGGTGGCGAGCATCCGTCCCTGGGCAGTGATCCACCTGGCTGCGATCGCTTTTGTCGCGCATGGCGACGTCGAGGCGGTCTATCGAACCAACATCGTGGGCACGCGTCATCTGCTCGCCGCACTGGCTGATTTGCCGGTACCGCCTTCAACAGTGGTGCTGGCCAGCAGCGCCAACGTATACGGCAACGCGGAAGGTCAGGTCGGTCCATTGGACGAACGCACCCCGGCGGCTCCCGCCAATGATTACGCGGTCAGCAAGCTGGCAATGGAGTACATGGCGCGGACGTGGAACCGGCGCCTGCCGCTGTTGTTCACCCGTCCGTTCAACTACACCGGCGTGGGACAGGACGAACGCTTTCTGATCCCCAAGATCGTCGGTCATTTCCGCCGTGGCGAGCGGCACATCGAGTTGGGCAATCTCGATGTCTGGCGCGAGTTCATGGATGTGCGGTCGGTGGCATGGGCGTATCGCCGGCTGCTCGAAACCGATGGCCGGGCCGATATCTTCAACATCTGCTCGGGTGCGAGCCATTCGTTGCGTGAGGTGCTGGCGATGATGGCCGAGATCGCCGGTTATGCGATCGATGTGAACGTGAACCCGGCTTTCGTGCGCGACAACGAGGTGCAGCGTCTCGAGGGCGATCCCACCCGTTTGCAGGCGCGGATAGGCCGGTTGCCGCCGCGCGAGCTGTCCGAGACGCTGCGCTGGATGTACGAAGCCTAGGCATGGCGGGTAATTTCCACGCTGGCATCAAGCCAGCTGGTGCCCACGAAATCCTCCTGTTTCGTGTTGAACACATGGAAGATCAGAGCGTTGTCGCGCCACTCGAAATTCTTGTCCAGGTGTGAATCCTCGCTCGATAGCGACACCGAGACGGAGTAGCTTCCCTTGCCGAGGCGGGCGGGGAAACTGAAACAGTAAGTGGCCTCTTCGCCCGCCGCCAGGTGCTCCAGCGGTTGTTCGAGGCGATGGGTGTTGATGCCATAGATGGCTTGGCCAAGCCGGTCTTTCAACAGGAAGCCAAGCACCAGTCGCGGCAGCGCCGCATTGGCCCGGATGCGTACCTGCAAACGCAGCGGTTCGCCCACTTCCACGGTATCGGCAGAACGATCGTGATGATTGAGCAGACGCACGTCGACAATGCTGGCTTCACCGGTTCCCGAGATCGTCGTGACCCGGCCATCGGCCAGAGTCTGCTGCCTGATCATCTGATGATTGTGCTCGGCCATCATCGCGTTGTAGTAGTCGAGTACGTCGACGGGCGTCCCCTGCATGCGGATGCGCCCGGCCTCCATCAGGATGGCGCGGTCGCACACGGTCTGGATCGCATAACGGTCATGCGACACGATCAGCAGGGTGGTGCCTTCGCGCCGGAACGTGCGGATCCGCTCGAAGCTCTTGTGCTGAAAGTACGAATCACCCACCGAAAGCGCCTCGTCGACGATCAGGATATCCGGTCGCTGCGCGGTGGCCACGCTGAACGCCAGGCGCATTTGCATACCGCTGGAATAGGTGCGCACCGGTTGGTCGATGTACTCGCCAATCTCGGCGAAAGCCTCGATCTGTGGCATCAGCCGGCCGATGTCCTCCAGCGAAAGGCCGAGCAGTTGGCCACCCATCACGGCGTTCTGGCGGCCGGTGAAATCGGGATGGAAGCCCATGCCCAGCTCAAGCATCGCCGCCACGCGTCCGCCGATCATGATCTCGCCACAACTGGGACGTACCGTGCCGGCGAGCATTTTCAGCAAGGTACTTTTGCCGGCGCCGTTGGCGCCGACGATGCCAACGGCTTCGCCGGCGCGCAGGTGAAAGTCGATGTCCTTCAACACCCAGTGTTCAACGTGACGCGGTTTGTGGCCCGGCAGGATCCATTCGGCCAGACGCGACCACTGTCCGGGGTATTGCTTGTAGGCCTTGCCCAGCCCGCTGACGCGAATATCGCCCATCAGAGTTCATCCACCATTTCGCCAGCACGTCGGCGAAACAACAGCAACGCAACCACGCACAGGACAGCGGCCATCACGGCCACCGGCCAGATGCCCCGCCAATCGGGCGCGCGTCCGTACACGAAAATACCCTGGTAGGCCTGCGCCAGCGGCGTCATCGGATTGAGTTTCATCCACGGCTGAATCGACGCCGGCAAGGTCGTGGTGGAATAGATGATCGGTGTGAACCAGAACCAGAACTGCAGAAGGATGTTCACGAACTGGCCAACGTCGCGGAAGAAGACGTTGAGCACGCCGGCAATGATGCCCAGGCCGGTAGCGAAGGCGACCTGCACCAGCAGGATCGGCAGCGCATACAGGATGATCCAGCCGGGAAAGCTGTGCGTCAACACGAGGAAGGCGAGGAAGATCGAAAAGGTGATCGCGAAGTTCACCAGTGCGTTGATCACGGTGATCGCAGGCAGGCAGATGCGCGGGAAATTCAGCTTCTTGATCATGTTCCCGTTATCCAGGAACACGGTCTGTCCACGTTGCAGGATCTCGCCGAACAATCCCCAGGTCAGCAGGCCGGCACACAGGAAAATGCTGTACGCATAAGGGCTGTCCATACCGGGCAGGCGAGTGCGCATCAGTTCGGAAAACACCACGGTGTAGACGGTGATCATCGCCAACGGCTGCAGCACCGTCCATGCCGCGCCGAGCAATGAGTTGCGATAACGCGCCTGGAAATCACGCTTGACGCTGCCCAGGATGAAACCACGATAGCGCCACAAGGCGCGGGAAAGGGTGGGGCTCATGCGGTTCCAGCTCCGGTCACTTGGTCACACGACGGGCGTGTTGCAGACAGTGGAGACGCATCGGCTTCAAGGCTTGCGTGCAACGATGATCTGGCTTTTCGGCATGAACTCATCCAGCTGTTGTTTGAGCTGCGCTCCCTGTGGCAGTGCCAGCACGGCGCGCCAAGCCTCGGTCCAGTGATCCAGTGCCGGATGGCTCGGTTTGTCCAGGTCCACTTTGCAGGCCCAGAACAGCGCCCACCAGATCGACCAGAAGAATCCGTACTGGGTGTGTTCCTCGATGACCAGGCCCGCGCGGGTAACCATGTCGGCAAATTGCGGTCGCTCGATGATGCGTACATGGTTGGGCTTCTGGAAATAGCTGGGCGGTGCCACATGTTTCTGCAAATTTTCCTGCAGCGAATCCGGTACGCTCAGTAGGTAAAGTGCGCCCGGCTTGCCGATGCGCACGAGTTCACCAAGCAACTGGTCTGGATCATCGACATGCTCGAGCACTTCCGTGCAAAGCACCCGGGTGGCCACGGCGTCCGCCAGCGGTAGCGGATTGCCGTCGCTGATGTGGGTGGCGTAGGCCTGCGGACTGATCTCGGCCAGCCGGGCCGCCATGGCGGCGATCACCTGCGGATCGATGTCGACCACCGTGACATGTGCGCCCCGACGAGCGCAGAACAGGCTGGCTCCGCCATCACCGCAGCCTACGTCGACCACGGTATCGCCAGGACCGATAGGGATGCCGCGAAACACCTCGTTGGAGTCGTTTTGGAACCAGCCGCTCAGCACGGCATCGTGCAGGCCGACACCGGTGGCGCCTGACAGATCGACAACGGGTTTGGCGGTTGAAGTCTCCGCGAACACTCCATCATTTGGCATGTCCGAGGCCTGCTCGGCGGAAGCCGAGTCAGGCAACAACCCGAGAAGTTTCTTGGTGAGGTTCGACATGCTCGATTTCCGTGAAATAAAGGCGACGTTGCGTACGGGGGTGTCGGTGGTAGCAGATGGCATTGTTGCAGGCAGTCGGCAGTCTCATGTCATGGGTTCGACCGTGTCTGTCGTCTTCATTACGTTGACCGCCGTCGACGAGGGTCGTGCCCGACGATGTCGGAACCTGTCAGCGATGTTTTTGCCGCGCTGACGCAGGGGTTGTTCAAGGTAGCGGTAATTCAGTTCGGCCAGCAAGGCGACCATGGCTACCGCCAACCCGGACAGCAGCCACGCAGGCATGATCTGCAGCGCGTCGTCGGTCGCACTGAGCCGGAAGCACAGTTCGCGCAAAAGGAAATAGACCGGAATGTGGATCAGGTAGATCGCATAGGAACGTGCCCCGATCCAGACCAGCAAGCGCTTGCACCATCCTTCGGGCAGCAGGTAGTTACGATCGTACGAGGCAAGCCAGACCAGGGCAGCGCAGAGCATGGCGATGGCGCTGATGCGAAAACGCCAACTGCCGTGATCGGCCGAGGCGAGCACCGCCAGAACCACCAGCAATACGCACGGCAGCAATGTCCGTAACCAGCCCAGGCGCAGCAGAAAACCCGGATTCAAGGTGGCATAGCTTCTGCCGGGCTCGGCGATCGCCAGGAGAACACCGAGAGCCAGCGCATCGGTACGCACCGACATCAGCAACGGCGTACGGAACACGCAAAGCTGGATCACGAACAACGCGACCATCAGCAGGGCGATGCGACGACGCAGGCATGCCACCAGCAACGGCAGCAAGAGGTAGAACTGTTCTTCCAGCGACAGGCTCCAGTAAACGAAACTGGCACCGTACTCGTAACGGAAAAACGCTTCGGCGAAACGGAAGTTGGCCACATCGAGCAGGCCGGCCAGGGTGGCCATCAGGTTGGCGTGGACACTGCCGAACGCATTGCTGCGATTGAACGTCACGACGGCCAGCATGATCAGGCCAAGCCACAGCCAGGCCGAGGGCAGCAAACGCCAGAAACGGCGAATCCAGAACGCTCCGATCACACCTGCCTGCTCGCGCAGGTTTCCCGCGCTGGCAGCCATCTGCGGCAGCAAACTGCGGGCGATGACGAAACCGGAGATGGCGAAGAATAGATCCACACCGAACCAGAAGTCCGCGTGTTGCAGCAGCCGGCCGACCAGAGGCAAGCCGGGATGAAAGAGGTTGCCTTGCATATGGTGAAAGGCCACGCCGACGACGGCGATGGCGCGCAGGCATTCGATGTCGCGATTGCGTCGCCTGCCTGGCGGCGCGTATTCAGGCCCGATCGACATGAGCGGAATCCGGCATGACGGCACCGCTGGCGATCAGGCGGTCATGAATGAACCGCTTGAGCCGCGGTCGCACTACGTCGATCGAACAATAACGCCGCAACGAGGCTGCAGCGGCAGCGCCCATGGCGGCATACACCAGTGGCTCATGTCTGGCGATTTGATAACTGCGCCGGTAGGCGTCGACCAGCGACTGGTAATGAATGCGCTGGCGCAGGGTGCGGTAGGCTTGGCGCTGGTCGTGTGGCCAAGTGCCGGGTTCCCCGCTGGAATCGATGACGAAAGCACTTTCGGGAGTGATGTAATCTCGCATAGACGTATGGCATGGAGCCACGGCGGGCTTGCCGGCCGACATGTATTCCATCAGCGGCAGGCACTGGCCCTCGCCGTGCGAGGTGTTCACTGCATACGTGGTGGCACGCAGCAGCGTGTTGTATTCCGGTTTCTGCAGGTAGGCATGCACCAACACCACACGGCACGATAACCGGCCCATCTTGTAGACCGCCTCGAGCAGGTTTGGAGTGATGTCGGACGGATCGTAATGGGTCAGCTTGATCAGCAAAGTGGCATCGGGCTTGTCGCGCAACGCGTCACAGAACCCAGTGATCATCTCCAGCCAGTTCTTGCGTGCGTCGTGAGGATTGAAGATGGCGGTGTACAGCACGCCGTCGAGCGTGAGCTCGACCTCATCCCCGGGCGGGTTCGCCGGCAGCGGCAATGTTCCCGGCATGGCGGCCATCATCAGGCTTTTGCGATACGCCGAGAGATCGATGCGGCGGCTGTCGATGACGCGTCCTGCTACAGACAAGGTGACAGGGCTGGACGAAATCCCACGCAATGCCTGCATACGGTCCCATAGCGGCGCTGGCACGCAGACTATCGGGAAATCGGCATCCAGGGCGGCTCGGGTGCAATCGACCGTGAAGCTGGAATGAGTGAGCGCGGCACCGAGCTTCGCCAGTACGCGCGTCCAGTCATTGCGCGGCTTGCCGCCGAATGCCTCGCTGGGCAACGCCTCGTATTCCCACGCAAACACCGGGATGGTCGGACAGGCGAGCCCGATCGGCGTCTTGTTCGGCGGCATGAAGCTCAAGAACACGCAAGGCTCGTCGCGACCGCTGCAGGCTGCGTAGATCGCGTCTACCTCGTGTTCCGGATCGCTGACTTCGATGACAGTGCCCAGTTCGTCGAGTAGCGGGCGGAATTCGTCCACCACGAAACGATAGCTGTATTCCGGACGCCCCAGCCGTTGAGGAAGTTGCTGCGTCGCGGTGCTGGTATGGATGATCAGAATCATGAGACGACGGACATGGGTTGTGCTGCTTGCTGCGAAAAAGCCGACTTGCCGATCGCCGGCTCAGCCGATTCGTGCGGTAAATCCGGGCACAGGAATGCGTGCAGGAGTGACTTCACCGTACCGGAGCCGCAATAGACTTGCATGGCGGTACGCGCCTGATGAGACATTTGCCGATAGCGGGCTGGATCGTGCTGGGCCACCTCGAAGCTGCAGCGATATGCCTCGGTGAGTGCCTGCCAGTCGAGCTGGTGATAAGACGTGCGATTGACCTCGTTGTCGCCATGCGGCCATACCGTCGGCACACCGGGGTAACTTGGCACCACGAACGCCAGATCATCGCGAATGTAATCCGCCATGGCCGTATTGTCGGGAGCGATCGCCGGCACCCCCTGGCTGAGAAACTCGACCAGCGGCAGGCACAGGCCCTCGCATAGCGAGGTATTTACGTAATAGGTGGTGGCGCCAATCAGCGCCTCGTAGTCCTCGTCCGACAAGTAACCGTTGATGGCGATGACCCGACATTGGATCGGTGACAGTTTGGTCAACGTCATCAACAGACGGATGTGCTGTGAAGCCAGGTCGGTACCGGTCAACTTCAGAATCAACGTAGCGTCGGCGTTGTCGCGGAAGGTCCAGCAGAATGCTGTGATCAGATCTTCCCAATTCTTACGTCCCGCCGCGGGCGCCAGTACGGCCGTATAGACGACGCCATGCAGGTGAGTGCAGATGCGCTGGACCGGAGGCAAGTCCCAGCCAACGCCCAGCGGCGCAGATTCGTCTTGATCCATGGCGAGGGAGGCGCATGCGCTCACTGGTGCGCTCGTGACAAGCGAATCTTGGATATCTGGGGCGCGCCGAGGTGCTGGCAGATCATCCAGGTCATGCGGATGAAAAGCGGTTTCATCTTCCTCATCGAGGCAGACCAGCCCGCTTGCGTCGAGACCCATGCGGGCGCTGTCCGCCACGCTGGCATTCAGCCTGAGCAAAACGCCTTCCGGCTCGGGTGGTACCTGCGGTGGCGTCCGACGAGTGAAGGGTTTGATCGGCGAGGGGATTGCCACGATAGGAAAGTCGGGCCCAAGGCTTCGCTGCACCGCTTCCACAGTGTGGCTGGATAGCGTGATCGCGCGGCCGGTGCGGCACAGCACATAACGCCAGTCATGGCGTGGGTCATCCCCCCAGCATGCCTCTTCGATGCGTTCGGGAATATCGGGATACTCCCAGGCGAACACCGGGATGGTCGGACAGGCCAGGCCCAGGGGCGTCTTGTGGGGCGGTGCGAAAGACAGCAGGACACAACGTTCGTTTACGGCGAGGCATTGGGTATATATCGCTTCGGCTTGCGCCGGGTCTTCCAGAGGGATGACCTCCCCCAGTTCAGCGAGCACTCCGGAAAACGCCCGCAGCAGGAAGAAATAGCTGTACTCAGGTGCGCCAAGATGCTGGCCGATGCTGCGCTTGTCCACTTGGGCGTGTAGAAGAAATTTCATGCGGTTCCGTTCAGCGGCCACGGGGCACGGTTGGAAGACCAGTGGCTCCAGGAAGTGCATGGTGCCGCAGTATGGCCGGATCGGGAACACCAGGCGACCTGGCGGCCATTCGAGTCAGTTCCGGGCCGGTGATTTGCCGAGCACAAAGATGAACGACCCGTTTGGGGCGTTTTTGCGGACTAGGGTGACGAGGTAAGATGGACGCTTTATGGCTTGCCTCTGCCAGGCCTGGACATTCGAGCAACATGAAAAAGCCGAGCAAGACCGCATTACACGGCCTGGGCACCCGTGCCATCCACGCCGGACAGCATCCCGATCCCAGCACTGGCGCCATCATGACGCCGATCTACGCCACCTCCACCTACGTGCAGGAAAGCCCGGGCAAGCACAAGGGGTACGAATATTCGCGCACGCAAAACCCCACGCGGATGGCCTACGAGCGCTGTGTGGCGGATCTGGAGGGTGGCGTCGCCGGTTTCGCGTTTGCCTCCGGTCTGGCCGCGGCGGCGACGGTGCTGGATCTGCTTGATTCGGGCAGCCACATCATCGCGATGGACGATCTTTATGGCGGCACCTATCGCCTGTTCGAGAAGGTGCGCCGACGTTCGGCGGGGCTGGATTTCAGTTTCGTCGATCTGAACGACACCGCCGCGATGAAGGCTGCACTGAAGCCCAACACGCGAATGATCTGGGCGGAGACGCCGACCAATCCGATGCTGAAGCTGGTTGATCTGGCCAAGGTCGCCGCGTTTGCGAAAAAACACGGCCTGATCCTGGTAGTGGACAACACATTCTGCTCGCCGATGGTGCAGCGCCCCCTGGAATACGGTGCGGACCTGGTGCTGCATTCGGCCACCAAGTACCTCAACGGCCACTCCGACATGGTCGGCGGCATCGTGGTTGCCGGCAGCAAGGAACTGGCTACCCAGATGGGCTTCCTGCAGAACTCGGTCGGCGCGGTGGCCGGCCCGTTCGATTCTTTTCTCGCCATGCGCGGTCTGAAGACCCTGCATCTGCGCATGAAGGCGCACTGCGAAAGCGCGCTGGAGCTGGCGAAGTGGCTGGAAAAACACCCTGCCGTCGAGCGGGTGATCTATCCGGGTCTCAAGAGCCATCCGCAGCATGCGCTGGCCAAGCGCCAGATGCAGGGCTTTGGCGGCATCATCACGATCGAGGTGAAAGGTGGCCTGAAAAAGGCTCGCCGCATGCTGGAACGCTGCGAGCTGTTTGCCTTGGCCGAATCGCTCGGTGGCGTCGAAAGCCTGATCGAGCACCCGGCGATCATGACGCACGCCTCGGTGCCTGCGGCCAACCGCAAGCGGCTGGGGATCAGCGACGGGTTGGTGCGGCTGTCGGTGGGGGTAGAGGACGTGGAAGATCTCAAGAACGAGCTGACAACTGCGCTTCGATGATGCATATCCTCGTCCCAACGCGAAAAGGTCGGTGGTGGTACGCAACTGCGCCAGTTCTTTCCATCGCAAGACAATGGTCGCTCTACCGCCGCATGGTGGCTCGAGACCTGAGTTTGCGATATCGCGGTTCCGTACTTGGCGCTGTATGGTCAATGCTGAATCCACTGTCCCTATTGGTGGTGTTCTCATTCGTGTTTGGTGTCGTGCTGAATGCCCGTTGGGGCGTAATGCCAGGTGCAAATTTCCCATTGCTCCTGTTTGCCGGATTGGTACCTTTTATCTTCCTGTCCGAGAGCATTACACGGGCGCCGATGCTTATTCTTGAGAACAGCAATTACGTTAAGAAGGTCGTGTTTCCGCTTGAGCTGTTACCGTTTGTCGTTACAGGTAGCGCCCTGGTTAACCTTGGTATTGCCCTGCTTATTCTGTTGCTGGGGCAGCTCTGGGTCATGGGTGGGATTACCTATAACTGGATCTTTGTGCCACTGGTGATGGCGCCACTGGCAATGTTGGCTACAGGCGTAGTCATGTTCATGTCATCGCTTGGCGTATTTATTAGAGATCTTGCGCAGATGACGAGTGTCATCACCATGCTTTTGATGTACATGAGTCCGATCCTTTTTCCCATCAGCATGGTGCCGCCGGCATATCGCCCGTTCCTGAGCCTGAATCCATTGACGTTGCCGGTCACCCAGTTGCGTCAGGTCACCCTGGAGGGGCGATCTCCGGATTGGGCTGCGCTGGGTATCTACTATCTTGTCGCGTATACGGTTCTTGTCATCGGTTTCTGGTGGTTTTGGCGCACCAAGAAAGGATTTGCCGATGTCATCTGATCCTGCCATTGAAGTTCGTGGATTGTTCAAGAGCTACCAAATTTTTGAGCGGCCGGTGCATCGCTTGTGGCAAATGATTTTACGAGGTCGAAAAAATTTCTTTCGTGAACACCGTGTGCTGGTGGATATATCGTTCAGTGTGGCAGCCGGGGAAACCGTAGGGATAATCGGTCGCAATGGTTCCGGCAAATCGACGTTATTGCAGATCGTTTGCGGAACGCTTGAAGCGACTGCGGGAGCATGCAGTGTCAACGGTCGCGTCGCCGCACTCCTGGAACTTGGCGCTGGGTTCAATCCTGAGTTTACCGGGCAGGAAAACATCTACATGAGTGGACAGATCCTCGGGTTGACTAACGAGGAAGTTGATGCGCGTTATGCATCGATTGTTGCTTTTGCAGATATTGGCGACTACGTCGATCAGCCGGTGAAGACCTACTCCAGCGGCATGTTCATGCGCCTGGCTTTTGCGGTCATTGCTCATGTGGACGCCGATGTCTTGATCGTAGACGAGGCCCTTGCGGTGGGGGATGCATATTTCGTCCAGAAATGCATGCGTTTCCTTCAGCGTTTCCGCGATGCGGGTGGTACCTTGCTTTTCGTAAGCCATGACAGCACGACAGTCACAGGACTCTGCGACAGGGCAATTTGGTTACACGAGGGTCGTATACGAATCGACGGCAGCCCCAAAGATGTCATGCAAGCATATCTTGCCGACCTTTATAGGCATGAGCAGGGCGACGACGAGGTGTCCATGCATATTGCCCAACAGTCGAGCGCCATGCTTCACGATGGAATGGACGAGGATTTTATCGATGTCCGACGCGACCTGGTGATTTCGTCGAACCTTCGCAATGATCTGGAAGTCATGCGTTACGACCCGAGTGGCGAGTCTTTCGGAAAAGGTGGTGCATTCATAGCCGGTGCGCGACTTCTCGACGTGCAGGGAGCACCTTTGGCATGGTCCGTGGGCGGCGAAACTGTCTCGTTTGTCGTCAATCTGCGGACCCATCAGACGATCGAAAACCTGATCGTGGGTTTCATCGTCAAGAACAAGCAAGGCCTACCCCTGTTCGGCGACAACACCTACCTTTCATATCTCGAACATGGTGTGTCGTGCTCAGAAGGTCAGAACTGGATCGCCCGTTTTGACTTCCGGATGCCGATACTGCCGGCGGGCGAATATGCGATTTCGGTGGCGGTCTCTGATGGAAGCCAACGCGATCATGTCGTGCACCAGTGGCAACACGACGCGTTGATCATTACTAGTCATTCGTCGCAGATAAGCACGGGTCTCATTGGTATCCCCATGCGTCGAATCGAGCTGACTCGCGTAGGCGATGTCTGAGCTCTCTAGGGATACTTGCGGAGGCTAAATGCATGGTCATTAGACCGCCGGAGCTAGTGATGAGTCCCACATCCGATTGTCGTGCACTGCATCTGCACAAGTCGCAGCGTCACCGGCCAACAACGAGCTTCGCTGTTCTGACGATCGCGTTTGATGACAAGTTGATTGACCCCATCAAGCATCACAGTTGTGATGTTGGCTGCGCGGTCAATTACTCCCGTCGCCAATTGATGATTGTCCGCGCTGTATGTGAGCCGCTGGGCTCCAGTGCAAGTTGCGTCAATGGTGTAGGGCCGGAAGGTTATGCTTCCGACTTTGCCATCCAGCTTGAGAGTGGCCAAGTCTCCAGCGGAACTAGGGTCAAACAGGATATCTTGTTTGACGGACGGGTTCGATTTGCCCGCGCTGAGAAGTCGTGGCAGAAGTTTTCCAATTTCACGCTGGTCAAGAACGATCTCGGCGGCGTCTTGACGTTTAGTTCCGGATAGCAGCATGTTCGCGGCGATGCTCCCGTACTCGTCGAAAAGCTTTTGCCGGAAGGCCTCGTTCGTCGCTGATTTCATGGCGCGTCGCGCGGCTGCGTTTGCGCGGAGATAAGAAGTCATCGGCAATTGGGCAGCTTCCATGACCCAGCCAGGTATCAAGTAGCTGCTCATCTCATGAGGTAAAGGCGGGACGTTGAAATTCGACCACACTGCCACGGGCGGCCAGTGCTCTGTCGCTTTCTTCCCATCCTTGAAACAACGTTCTTTATAAGTCGATGCCAAGCCTGGCAGGTGATCGCCGTAAATCAGCGCGACAGTCGGCCTATTGCGTTTATCCAGCGCATCAGTAAGCTCTTTCCATGAGGAGTCGGCGGCCTTGGCTCGCTGTACGTAGTCAGTCAATTCCCGATCCGCTGCGTCCTCGCCGGGCGTGTCAGCGCCCCAGGGCCCGTGATTTTGCATGCTGATGGCAAAGACCATCGTAGGGTCGCTCGTTGCTGATAATTCCGACAGCACGGCAGCAGTCAATGCGCTGTCACTTATATGTCCCTGTAGCCCTATATCGCGGTCGGAGAACGCCGTCTTATCGATGAAGTACTCAAATCCTAGCGCTGGGATGGCAAAACTTCGACGCCAGAAATCACGTTCATTGGGGTGAATGGCGATGGTGCGATAACCGAGCACGGATAGTACGTTCGGGAGTGCAGCTACTGGCCGCTTAAGCAAATCGAAGTAGGCAAATTGATTACCGGGAAAGAATTTTGTAGGCGCCCCGGAAAGAACCTCGAACTCCGTTTGCAGTGTGCGACCACCGAACACGGGCACATGCAAATTGCTCGGTTTCGATTCGGCAATCGTTGTCAAGATTGGTTCGTCTGGCAATCCGCATAAACTTGAAGGCTCGAAAAGCGACTCGCTTTGCACTATCACGATGTCTGGACGTAACGTCGTGGCCTGATGAATTTCTGCGATTGCGCTGTGCACGGACGCTTCGTCGTGGAAGCGTTCGACAGCCGTAGGGTCACTGCGAATAAGCACGCTTACTGCATCGCGGGCGCCGAAAAGAAGGTTGGCGGTCACCCCGAAGTATGTCGCTTCCTCCGTCTGTTGGAACGGATTCCAACCCCTGCTCGGCAAGGGTATCGTGGATTTGTTGGCCACCACTGCAACGAGAAACAGAGCTGTTGAACCAGCAACAATTGCGCGAAACTGGGGCGACATTTTCGTTCGCCGAAGTCGCCAGAACCCGACAAGTAGCAACAGGACAATCACGGTGCCGGTGAGAAGCAGACCACCCTTGGCAACGAACCCAACGATCAGTTGGGGGTCCTGCAGGAACATGGGTAGTAGCTTGATATCAGCATAGGATAGGTGGCTGTGCAGGATTCGGTTCTTCTGGACATCAGCAGTAATGACCAGCGTCTGGACTATGATCGTCGCTATAAAGGAAAAGGGCGCCCTTGTCGTCAGCCCATACAACATGCAAGCGAAAAAGACAGCTGGAATCACATTGACCAGTATCAGATATGGGCCCATGGCGAGTCGGATCTGATGATCTATGAGTATTACCGCAACTGACGTGGCAATAACCAGTACCAAGAGATCAAGAGCAATTCGTTTCATCTAGGTTTTCAGCTCCAATTAGCGTGGATAGCATATCCAGCCGCCTTCCCATGCCAGGGACAGTCTAATCATGGGCGGAAAGCGCTTACGACCCCGGGGCAGTCCACACTCGTTGCCCTAATGGCTATAGTTGATTCAGCGACGCCCAACCAGCGACTTTATACGTTCCGCAAATTTCCATGGTAGGGATGCCTTGATGGCCTCGATATGTTGCTGGAGCTGCCGCCCAGTCATTGCCCATAGCATGGGGTATGGGTAGCGGCGGCCCAGCAGGCGCGCAACGAGCCTTACGGGTGACCCAATGTTCCAAGTGACGCTGTGGCGAAGAAGATGGATTTGTTCCCGAAGTGCGTTCTCATAACGACCTTGGTCGCTTTCAGGATCCGGTAGTGGACCTGCACCACGGCCGTTGTGTCGATTCCGGTCTTCGACTAGATACCGCAAGCGGGTGGCGGCACCTGACTCGAGCAGAATGGGCAAATTATCGAGTTTGCGCCAAATGTGAAGGTGGTTGGCCCTCCATTCATCTTTCGAATGGATGGAGAAGGACGATTCGGCTCCTAGCCATTTCCGGTAAATGGAGGTGATTTCAGTGAGGCTGGCGACGCCGCATATCGCCGCCGTTCGCATGAAGAAATCCCAATCCTCAGTCGTCGTGAGCGATTCGTCAAAGCGGATGCCAAGACCTTCAAAAGCGGCCCTGGGGAACGCCAGTGATACAGGTGGCGTCTCGTTTTCGATTAAATGCTGGAAGAAGTCGAAAGTGTCGGGATAGCAGGCGTCCATGCCTGAAACTGCGCGGACACTCTGTTTGCCAAAGGTGGTTGTAACGGGTTCCCATGTCTGTGCCATATTCGCTGCGCGCAGCACTCTGCCGGGATTTTGCGCCGCCATTGCCCTGAATGACTCAACCCAGTGGCCAAGCACGATATCGTCGTCGTCAAGGATTGCTACATAGTGGCCACGAGCGCTTTCAAAGCCCACATTGAGTGGCTTGGTGCGATTGCCGTCTTCGACACGAATAAGTCTGACGCGCGCGCGCAATTCTTCATGCGTGTCCTCAATGATCCGCTCGACATCAAGTTGTGCCTGAGATGAAAGCTTGTGTCCGATCACGCAGACTTCGAAGTTCTGGCATGTCTGCGCGGACAAACAAAGTAGCACGTCGCGTAGCGTATCGATGCGACGCCCCTGCGTACGCGTGATAACCGAGAGAAATGGTGTTTCGCTATCCGTATTCGCATCGTCGAAGCCGGTCTGCGCGCTGGGTCCCGGCAGGTACACGCCAACAAACTGGTTGGTTCTTGCAGTCGCATCAACACCGTCGCGTAATTGTGCGAGGAATTCGTGGAGCAGAGTAGAGCTCGCCAGTGCTGGATGAAGCTTGGGGAAGTGCTGATCGCTGTTGACAACCTGGACGTCATTGGATTCGACCAGATGCCAGCCAGCCGCGCGCATCGTTGCTTTGAGCCCGTATTGGGTAAATCCGCGCAAATGCGTCCTGTCCAGCAATCCGGTATCCGTGTAGTCCCACCTGCCGAAAGCAAGTTTGAAACCGACATCCCGATGCGCGACGTTAGGCACTGAAACCACCAGTGGGCAGCAGTGGGTAGTGGCCACCCGTCGCAACATCCCGACGACGGCGAGCGGATCTGCAACGTGTTCGAGCACGTCGATGATCGACATCGAGCCGACACGGTTCGAGCCTATGGCATCCCGGATTATAGTTTCGGCAGCGGCCAGATCGTTCAGATCTATACGATGCACGTCAAAACCGCGTTCCTGGAGAGCTGACATGGCCTCGGCATCGATGTCGAAGCCGATATACCTCGAACCCAATCTCTCAGTGATCGGCTCAGCCATTCGCCCAACGCTACAACCTATGTCGAGGTGAATGGCCGGCTGCGCACTAGCAGTAGCGGGGGCATTTTTTGTCAACAAGCCAACGGCGTGACCGTAGACGTTGTCTTCGTAAAAGGGATTGTCGTAGGTATTCATGTTCAAAGCGGGAACCGATGTTTCGTGTAGAAATCGCCTTTAAACACGGCGACACTGTGTTTGGGATCTATCGGATCGGGAAGACTGTGGGCCTCTTTCCGCCGATCGAATTCCGCAGCGGCGCGGCGCAGATGTTCTGAATCTGACTTTGTGTAGAACGAATGCAGGTGCTTGGCAATATCCGGGCGTGAATACTTATAAGCAATCAATATTGCCGCTTCGGCCGAAAAATATTGCTCTGAGGTTGTCGGCGCCCATTTTCCCCCCGGCGCAAGGCGTTTGTCGTGAAAGGCCGCGGCCGATGGTTGATACACAACACGATAGCCTGCCAACCGCGCGCGCCACGAAAAATCCACGTCGTCGCAATAGAGGAAGAATGTGTCGCTGTCGAAGCCATTGAGCTCGCGCAGTACCTTTATAGGGATAAGGGCGCACGCAGTCGTTGCCCATTCAGTATCACCGGTCAACCGGTTGTATTCCTTGGGATGCTCGATCGGAAGCTGACGTGCCTCCACCAATCCGACGTTTTTGCTCGCCAACGGACGAGCGAGTTCGATCAATGCATCCGGCGCCAGCATAACGTCCGGATTCATGATGAGGACGGCATCGACGAACTCGCCGGTTGTTTCCGAGGCGTCCGCGTATGCAATGAGCGTGTTGTGTCCCTTGGCTGACCCCAGATTTGCCTGAAAATCTACATACTGCACGTCACGAAGCGCGTAACAGCTGCTTTTGATTTCTGAGAGTTGCTCATCGTTGAGTACAGGTTGGGATGAACTGTCGCCGTATACTAGCGTCACCGATGCCACGGCTCCCGCAGCAATTGCGAGGTCGGCGGCCCGGTTAAGATGAGCGACGGTTTGTGCGATGCGGCGCGGTTCGTTTGCGTAAAGTACCGAGTGGACGCGGACATGGCCGATGTTAGTCGTTGAGCTGATGGCGTTCATAGCTGAGGGAGTGTCTCCGGACGCTCGTCAATCCAATTGCAAAGTTTTCTGATGCCTTCTTCAGCGGTTATCCGTGGAATCCAGTCCAGTGTGGCCTGGGAAGCCTCTATATTACACGCGGCATGGCGTACATCCCCGTTGCGGTATTGACCGGTCACATGGGGTTCGGGGGCTCCGTAGATATCTGCAATAATATGAGCCAACCCGGCAATCGAGAGGGATCTTCCCGAACCTATGTCCACAAGGATGTTTCTGCGGTTGCTCGTTGCTGCCGCAACGATTGCGGACGCAACATCAGTAATGAAAACGAAATCACGTCGCATCAGGCCGTCTTCGTACAACGGGATGCTTCGGCCAGCCTTGGCTAGTCTGGCGAACAGAGATACGATCCCGGTGTATGGATTGGTCAGTGATTGACCTGGGCCATAAACGTTCTGAAGTCGAAGAATGTTGAGTGAAACGTCGAAGGCCTGCGCCCAGGACGACAGAATGTTTTCTTGGGCGAGTTTGGTGGCGCCATAAATGCTGGTGGGGCGGGCTTGGGTTGCCTGGGCGCTGAAAGGATTGCTTTGAAGGCCCGGAAAATCCCATTCCCCGCGCTCCAGCATGGGGGCTGAACGTTGACCAGGGTAGGTCAATGCGCCGTTTTGATCCTGCCAAGCGCCTTCGCCGTAGACTGCACGACTACTCGACAAAACCATGCGGGAAGGGAGGATTTTTCGCTCCGCGAGAGCATCGAGCATTCGCGCCGTACCCACCACGTTCACCATCGCGTGACGCGAACCCTCAGTAAGCGATTGCCCAGTACCCGTTTCTGCCGCGAGATGGATGACTGTTGATGGAGCGTATTTCGTCAATACGTCGTCCCACATATCCGCGGACGTGACATCGCCTACAACCAGCAATACGGCTTGGTGTAGCGCATCCGGTCGCTTCCCGCTGACATGTACCTGCGGGTGGAGATTGTCGATGGCAATTACCTGCTCGTAGTGGGTAGCCAATTGCTCTGATATCGAGCAACCGATGAACCCGGCGCCGCCTGTGACCAGGCAGCAACCCTTGGGCTTGGTATCTGTCATGCGCCTTGCTCCTCAATGGTTAGTTTCTTCGACGCCAGGTTCTTCCTCGGTTTGAGCGAGAGCATCGGTTTCTCGATAAGGTGCCATGAGAGGTAGGCTAGGACGAGTGCTATCGGTAAACTAATGAAGGCGTTTTGCAAAGCTGAAAGAGTGTTTCCGCTTAGATCATTGACACATTGCTGCACTAGGAATCCGTAGAGATACAAACCATAAGAAAAATCGCCGAAGCGCCCAGCGCCTTGCAGTAAGCGGTGCGAGGAAAGTGCAAAGGTCAGTACGACGTAAGGAAGCATGAAATAAAGAACGATTTCGTCGTGTACTGCCGTCGTCGGCGGCATCAGGGCAACGATTCCTATGAAAAATAGTGCAAGCACAGGGTTGAGGAGGCTCTCCCAGCTCATTTGCCTAACCAGCGCGCCGATCATGAAGTAAGGTGCCACATCGAGGGCACTGATGAGGTCGGTTCCGTAAATCACGGGGTGATTTGCCGGAACGCTCATCCGTACGAAATGGATACTGAAGAAGCAAAGGGCGATGCTTGCGCACAGAGCAACCATTTTGCTGTTCATCAGCCGATCGAAAAAGCAGACAAAAGGCAACAGCAGGTACATGGCGAATTCGATCGGAAGACTCCAGAGCGATCCATTGACCGCAATGGGGTAGCGATTGTTGGCGAAAAGGCCCGGAAGATCATAAACCGGGCTCAGAAATACGTTCTTTAAGTAAACATAAGTATGCGGCGTGGCAAAGTAATGGCCAATTGGCAGGGACGTAAGAGCAGGCCCAATGATGAAGATTGTGAGAATGCATATCACAAGCAACGCCGGAAAGATGCGCAACGAGCGTTTCAGCAGATAACTGATTGGTCGTGGGTCCAGTGTCCAGCTTGTGCAGATCAAATATCCACTAATGACAAAAAAAATCTTAACTGCCAAGGCTTGCACCGAGTTTCCCAGAAGCCCGGAGTCTGGCGTGCTCGTCAGCGGATGTGCGTGCCCAAAAATGACAACTGCTGCCGCGAGCAGACGAACGGCGTCGAAATTATTCTCGCGATGCATGTTGCGCTCCGGGATCGCAAGGTGGGTATGCGTGGCATCGGTTGAGTCGCAGCACGCCAAGCCATCGGAGATGAACAGCTTCCTGATCACATCTGCCGGCATCGTGGACTCTTAAGACGCATAGTCCCCAGCGTGACTTAGACATGCGGTTGACCAAAGATCCACGCGTAGTACGAGGTGACGAGGGGCGTGTCCGCACAATCTTCATTGTAAAAACCGTTGCATCGATCGCGGAAGCTAATCAGCGCCGAAAAGTCGAGACCATTGGAAGACGTGCTGCCTGTTACAGCATGCTGGGCAGATAGTTGATGCGAGCGCATGATAGCTTGGGCGCGTAGCTAAGCTAAAGTTACTCTCACATCACATATAATAGTGTCAAAACGGCATGATTACAGTAGGGCTCGGCCGGCCGAGGATGTCGTGTTCATGTTGTGCGACCTTGAAGCGCTCAACGCACATTTGGGCCAGCTGGCCTCCATCATCAATGTGCCAGAAGAAGAGATGCCAGCAATGGGCACGGTTCCTGCGTTGCCTCACTCCTGTCTCGTCGTTGGAATCGGGTCCGTTTCATACGTGACAACGACGTCGGCTAACGCGGGGGACGTAACGGAAGTGGGACAAACTGCTGCCCGGCAAAGAGAAGACGGTGGAGCATTGCGGTCAGCTGGGGCAGCATCAATGTGATGCCAAGTGCGAGTTGAAGGTAGCGGTCAGGCTTCTTCGGCCGTCTGGACGGCCGTTTCAGACTCAATAGATCAGAGCATCCTTAAACTGGACACCAATGGTCACATGACCATGATCTTGTCGATAAGGCGGAGACGGAGGTCATCAATTCAGCGCCTGTTCCAGTTCCGGGATGATCTTGAACAGATCCCCCACCAGGCCAAAATCGGCAATCTCGAAGATCGGCGCTTCACCGTCCTTGTTGATGGCGACGATGGTGCCGGCGTCCTTGATGCCGGTAAGGTGCTGGATCGCGCCGGAGATGCCGATCGCCATGTACAGCTCTGGGGCGATGATCTTGCCGGTCTGGCCGACCTGCAGGTCACTGGGGACATAGCCGGCGTCGACGGCGGCACGCGAAGCGCCAACGGCGGCACCGATCTTGTCCGCGAATTTGAAGATGATGTCGAAATTTTCCTTCGAGCCGACGCCGCGGCCGCCGGAAACGACCTTGCTCGCGCTTTGCAGGTCTGGGCGATCGCTGCTGCCTTGCTTCAGTTCGACGAAGCGAGTGTGAGTAGGCAGGCTGGCGTCGATGGTCAGTGCTTCGATCGGCGCGTTGCCGGCGCCGGTGGCGGCAGCTGGCCAGGATGCGGAGCGGATCGTGGCGACCACGATGTGGGCGGCGTCTGCCTCGACCGTGATGATGGCATTGCCGGCGTAGATCGGACGTTTGAAGGCGTGCGCGGCCTCCACACTCATCACGTCGCTGACCTGGGCGACGCCGAGGAGAGCTGCGACGCGCGGAGCGACGTCCTTGCCGAACGTGGTGGACGGTACGAATACGTGGCTGTAAGCGGTCGCGGCCTTGGCGATCTGCGGCGCCAGCACGGCCGCCAGCGGATGGGCGTTCTCGGGCCTGGCCACGGTGATTACGCGGCTCACGCCGTCGATCTTCGCCGCCTCGGCGGCGATCGTGTCGACGTTGTCGGCGAGCACCAGCACGTCGATGGCTTCACCCTTCACCGCGATGGCGGCGCTTACGGCGCGGGCGGTGGAGGAATTGAGTTTGCCGCCCAGATGTTCGGCGATGACCAGGATTTTGCTCATGTATGTCTCCGAAACTTGGTGTGTGTGTAGGAGCCCACTAGTGGGCGATGCTCTTCGTTGAAACTCAGGTTAAAAGCATCGCCCGCTAGCGGGCTCCTACAACGACAGGAATGATGTTTACAGCAGGCCTTTCTGCTTCAGTGCAGCGACCAGTTCGGCGGCGTCCTTCACCATCACGCCCTTGCTGCGTTTGGCCGGTGCCGCGTAGTGCGTGGTTTTCAAGTGATCATGCGCCTCGACGCTTAGCGAGCCGAATTCGATCGTGTCGATCGGCTTGGATTTGGCTTTCATGATGTCCGGCAGCTTGATGAAGCGTGGTTCGTTCAGGCGCAGATCGGTGGTGATCACGGCGGGCAGTTCCGCCTCGATCACTTCCAGGCCGGCGTCGACCTCACGTGTCACGGTGGCCTTGCCGTCGGCGATCTCGACCTTGCTGGCGAACGTGGCTTGTGGCCGATCCCACAAGGCGGCCAGCATCTGGCCGGTCTGGTTGGCGTCGTCGTCGATCGCCTGCTTGCCCAGGATCACCAGCCCGGGCTGTTCTTTCTCGATCAGCTTGAGAAAAACGCGGGCGGCGGTCAGCGGCTGCACCGCGTCGGTTGTGACGACGTGGATCGCGCGATTCGCTCCCATCGCCAGGCCGTTGCGCAGATGCGCAGTGAGGTCGGCGGGGCCGATGCCGACCACGATCACTTCTTCGGCGATGCCTTTCTCGCGCAGACGCAATGCCTCTTCGAGTGCAATGTCGTCGAACGGGTTGGCGGACAGCTTGACGCCGTCGGTGACCACGCCACTGCCGTCGGGTTTGACCTGGATGCGCACGTTGTAATCCACGACGCGCTTGTAGCCGACCAGTATTTTCATCTGCGATTCCTTACCACGTTGGCCGCCCCTGGTGGGGCGCGAGAAAGCCCATTCTACCTGCCATCAAACCATCGTACGAAATGACTTGCGCGACGGGCGACGCAGGGGACGGATATCAGTGACTGCGTCGTGCGTACGGATAAGGATCGGGCGCGGCTTCAACAAGACCGAGGACGCCAGCAGCGCTGACTGTACTGAAGCCGCCGGCACTTGCTGCCAGGCTGAAGATGCGTTCGATCGCGTGCGCGAGGGTACCGTCGAGTTGGCCGGTTTCGGCCTCGAATTCAGCCACTTCGAGATGAGTATCCAACAACAGGCGCAGGGCTTCTGGCCTCACCCAAAACATGCTTCCTGCCAAAAAATTGCACTGCTCGGCCTGTGATTCCGGAATATCGAGCCGGCGGACCAGATAATCGAAATTGGTTTGGTTGGCACCTTGGTACTGACGCAAGGGCTGCAGGTGGCCTTCGGCGCAAACCACCCCCAGCGTTTTGTCATTGTGGAAAGCGGCCAGGATGCTCCCGACCCGTTCGGGTGAGAGCAGTTTGTCGAGGAGTTCATGACGCCAGACGTCGCCATCCTCTCGATGGGTAGAGCGTTTGCCGTGCAGTTTCAGGACGGTGGTGACGCCCTCGTCGAGCAGGCGGTTCGCGACGTGCAGGAACGGAAGGATATCGCGGCCACGGTTCTCGAATACTTCGACCTCGGCATCGATGCCGAGTTTGTCTACGCGCTCGCGCACCGCCTGTTTGCGTTCGTAGGCGGTGGTGATGACGATGCGCCAGTCGATGCCACTGGTGCGCAGGGCAACAATGAGCTCTTCCAGTAGATCCGGATACCAGATGTGGATTACCACGCACGGCCGCATGTCTGAGTCGGGTGCGGGATGTAACGCATCGCGGGTCGACTGCAGCCAGGCGTGGCCGAGCCGGCTGTCCGGCTCAAGTACAGCGCCTTCGGCCCATTCGTTCCAGGCGTTGACGAATACCAGCGGTTGCGCAGGGAAGCGCCGGCGCGCCGTGGCGATCGCATGCCGCAGCCAGTCGCGGTAGCCGCGCGGCGAGGCACGCGTAAACACGCGTCCGCGGCCGCTACGTCGCGGCTCGTTGTCCCAACCGGGGTTGACGCCGGGGTAACGCGGATAGGTGGGGTCGGGTTGTGCCATCGACTGGTGCGCCAGTTCGCGCCAATCGTGCACGTCACCGCAATAGTCGGGATTAAGCAGGCGCTGGTGTGCCGTGATCGGCACTGGCGTGGTGTTGTTCGGCGGAAACTCCACCGCCGCGTCGAAGCCGATCTCGCGCGGATCGACCCGATCGAAACTCTGCACGTAGGCGAGCCGGATCTCACCTATGCCATGCGTGCGGCACCATTCGCGCCAGCGCCGGGCCGTGGCTTTCGGATCCGGCAACAGGCCAGGGCGATAGACCAGCAACAGCGGCCGGCCGTCCACGCGCAGATAGCGCGGATCGACGAGGTACTGCGCGACATGCTCGATGAAGGCGAGATCATCGGACGGGCTGTGTTGTTGACCGATGAGCATGTCGTCGGCGCGACCATCCCAGCGCCGCGACCAGTTTTCGTTTGCCCAACAAAGGCACAGTGGCAGATCCAGCGACGAGTCACTCAGCCACTGCTGCAGCGGTTGTTCCAGCAGAGTCTTGCCGGCAAACCAGTAGAAATAGCTGCAAAACGCGCCAACGCCGTAGTCGCGGGCCAGTTGCATCTGCTTTCGCATGGCATCCACGAGGCGCAGGTCGTAGAAGCCCAGTTCACCGGGCAGGCGTGGTTGCGCATGGCCTTCGAACTGCGGCAGCGCGCGGGTCACGTTGTGCCATTCGGTGAAGCCTTCGCCCCACCATGCGTCGTTCTCGGGGATCGGGTGAAATTGCGGCAGGTAAAACGCCACCACAGTAGCCGGCAGCGGTGTCGGCAGTTTGCCGTTGCGCCTGGGTGCGTAACCGATCGCCCGCCCGGCGGCGCGCGAGCGCGCGCGCCGCTCGACTTGCGACGCATCGCCGGACTGACCGCGCGGCCCGGGCGGCAGCAGGTAGAAGTGGCGATCCAGGAAGCGCTGACGCAGCCGATCGCGCGTGGCCGCGGGCATGGGAGTCAGCCGGAAGCCGGTCTGCAATACGGTAAACAGGCAGCGCTTGACGAGATCGCGAGGAGACATGGCGCTTTATCGGTGAGGATGCTGGAGCATCGTGGTTGGTGTGCCGTGGGTCAATCCAGCACCCTGCGCAGCACATCGGCAGCCGCAGCGGCGGAAAAATACCGTCGAACATTCTCCAGGCCGTTTTCGGAAAGCTGTTGCCAGAGCGCTTCATCGCTCTGCAATCGCAACACCGCCTCGACGAAGGCGGGGGCACTGTCAGCCAGCAGCACGTCCACGCCATCGGTGAGTTGCATGCCTTCCGTCGCAATGGTGGTGGCGATGACTGGCACGCCGTGACTCATCGCCATGTTGATCTTGCCTTTCACGCCGGCGCCAAAACGCAGTGGCGCCAGCGAAGCGAGACAGCTGTCCAGCCATGGCGCCAGTTCGGCCACACGACCATGCAGTTCGAGGCCTGGAGTGGCCAGTTCCCGTCGCACCGGTTCGGGTAGATCGCCGAGCACGTGAATGCGAACTTCCGGTAGGACTTCACGCAGCTGCGGTAGTATCTCGCGGGCGATCCAGCGGATCGCATCGCTGTTTGGCGGATGCCCGTGCCCACCGATGAAGACCAGATCCTTGCGTCCCGCGTACGGGTGTCGGCAATCGTGAACGTCGTGGATGTTGGACAGCAGTTCCACCCGCGCCTGCGGCAACGTCCGCGCCAGCAAAGCCTGTTCGTGCGGACTGACCACGAAGGTAACGTCGGATTGCTCGATCACGGCGAGTTCGCTGCGTCGGGAGGTCTCGGCCTGTCTGGCCAGCGTTGTATTGCCACTCAACTCAGCGGCGCGCTGTTCACGCAGGAAATGCAGGTCGACAGTGTCGAACAGCAACCTCGCCTGCGGTGCATGGCGACGAACCAGATCGGCGTATTGGCCGGCCACGGTATGTCGGCACAAGATCACCGCATGCAACTCAGCACCGTGCTCACGCAGCCAGCGCGGCAGATCAGACACCCACGGCCGGCACAACACTTCACAGCCCAGGCTGCCGAGCGCGGCGATTTCCGTCGGATTGGCGCGACCGTCATCCGGCAGAAAAGCGGTGCTCCAGCCGTGTTGGTCGAGAATGCGCAGGATCGCGAACAGGCGCAACGAGCCGGAATCACGCGCGGGCTCCGGTGTCATCGCGTCCACCACCAGCACACGCCCACGCCGACGCCAGCGTATGGCGCGTTCCAGCGGCGTGCCGGCGGGAGGTTGGGCAGCCAGTTCGGCCGTCCATTTGTCGACGAACTTCGCCCGATTGACCGATTGATAGCGCTTCATGCCGCTGTCCAGATCGGTGCCGGCGCTAATGCCTTCGCAGTGAATCACCATGCTGGAGGGTTCGTAATACGTGCGCAGGCCGAGTTTGCGTATTGCGAACGCCAGATCGACGTCCTCGTAATAGGCGGGCGCATAGCGCGCATCGAAGCGGCCAACGCGCCGGAATACTTCCGCGCGGACCAGCAGCGCAGCTCCCGAGACGTAGTCGGCCTCACGGCGATAAAGGAACGCCGGTGCATCGCGTGCCTCGAAGCGCCCGGTGTTCCAGCAGCTGCCGTCGGCGAACACCAGCGCACCGGCTTCCTGCAGGCGCCCATCGGGATAGACCAGCCGGCTGCCGGCAATGCCACAGTCGACGTGGTCGACGAAGCATTGCAGTAGCGCGTCCAGCCAGCCGGGCGTGACCTGGGTGTCGTTGTTGAGGAACAGCACGAACTCGCCTCGTGCTGCGTCGGCACCGGCATTGCAACTGCCGATGAAGCCGAGATTGGACGCATTGCGCAACAAACGCAGGCCGCCGACCTGCGCCAGCGTGGCGACGCTGTCGTCCGGAGAAGCGTCATCCACCACGATGACTTCGAACGTCGCCAGCGCGCCGTACTTCGCCAGCGAACGCAGGCAGGCAACGGTATGGGCGAGCTTGCCGTGGACCGGGATGACGACGGAAACCCGTGGTTCGTCGGTGATCGGCAAGGCGAACGGCGTGAACGGTCCGCCCAGCGGCAACAGCGTCAAGGCGTCATCGACCTCGGGTCGCGACTCCAGCTCCTGCCGAATTCGCGCCAGCGTGCCACGCCAGCCGCGCAGCGCAAAGCTGCCGCGCGTGCGCTGCCACAGGTAGCCGAGGCGTTTCAGACGCCATTGCAGGTTGCTGGCCAGTGGACTGCCCTCGACCGCTCAAAGATTCTGGTAATTCGGCCCCGAGCCACCTTCCGGCGTCACCCAGGTGATGATTTCGTACGGATCCTTGATGTCGCAGGTCTTGCAATGCACACAGTTGGCAGCGTTGATCTGCAGGCGTTTGCCGGTTTCGTCCTGAACGATTTCATAGACATTGGCGGGGCAGAAGCGGGTGCACGGATTGTCGTATTCGGTGGTGCATTGATCGATGCAGATGCTGGTATCGGCCACGTGCAGGTGGATCGGCTGGTCTTCGTCGTGCTCGGTGGCGGCGAAGTAGACGCCGGCCAGGCGGTCGCGCGGGGCCAGTGTGCGCTGCAGGTAGTCGCGCTTGGGCTCTTCCTGCGCGCCGACCTTGTGCAGTGACGACCAGTCGGCCTTGTTCTTCAGCGTCCACGGCGACAGGCCGACGGTGACGGTTTCCCACGCCGCGTTGAGCAGGCCGAACCACAAGCCCTTCTTGAAGGCGGGCTTGATGTTGCGCACCTTCTTCAACTCCGCCATGACCTCCGAACCACGCAGTTTCGCGTCGAAACCGCTGGCGTCGAGACCGCTGGCGGCGAGATGCTCGGCGGCCAGCATGCCGCTCTTCAATGCCTGGTGCGTGCCCTTGATCTTGGGTACGTTGAGCAGGCCGGCGGTGTCGCCGATCAGCAGCGCACCGGGCATTTCGCATTTCGGCAGCGATTGCCAGCCGCCGGTGACGATGGCGCGGGCGCCGGCGGAAAGGATCGTGCCGCCTTCCAGCAATGGCTTCACCATGGAATGGTTCTTCCATTGCTGGAACGCTTCCCACGGTTTGTATTCCGGATCGCTGTAGTCGAGACCGCTGATGTAGCCGAGCGCGATGCGGTCCTGGTCCAGGTGATACAGGAAGCTGCCGCCATAAGTATGCGTATCGGCGGGCCAGCCGAAGCTGTGCACGATCTTGCCCGGCGTGGCGCGACCGGCGGGCACCTGCCACAGCTCCTTGATGCCGATGGAGTAGCCCTGCGGATCGCTGTCGGCGTCCAGCTTGAAGCGCTTGATCAACTGCTTGGTCAGGCTGCCGCGCGCGCCTTCGGCAAGCACGGTGACCTTGGCCTTGATGTCGATGCCTTCGGTGTAGCCGGGCTTGTGCGTGCCGTCCTTCGCCACGCCCATGTCGCCGATGCGCACGCCGGCCACCGAGCCGTCCTCGTTATAGATGGTGTCCGCAGCAGCGAAGCCGGGGAATACATCCACCCCCAGCGCCTCGGCTTGTGGTGCCAGCCAGGAGCACATCGCACCCAGCGAGACGATGAAGTTGCCATGGTTGCGCATGCCCGGCGGCACCGGCAATTTGCGCCCGCCATCCTTGCTGAGCAGCCAGAATTCGTCTTCGCCAGCCGGTACGCAGATGGGTGGGGGGTTGTCGCGCCAGCCGGGCAGCAGGGCATCCAGTGGCTGCGGTTCGATCACCGCGCCGGACAGGATCTGCGCGCCGATGGTCGAGGCTTTCTCGATCACGCACACGTTTATCTCGGGCTTCAGCTGCTTGAGGCGGATCGCGAACGACAGGCCGGCCGGGCCGGCGCCGACGACGATGACGTCGTATTCCATGGTTTCGCGGTCGCTCATGGCGGACTCCAGCATGCGGGTGGTGGCACGGCTGCAGCCGTGCGTGGCGGTACATATCAGACCGTCATTGTCCGGTTTAAGGTGCCGTGCGGCAACGCGTGCTGCGTTACCGCTTGCAATCACTTCATCAGACGCGGTGATAATCAGGCCTCATATGAAGGAGTGTCCATGAATTCGATGCCGCCGATCGCCGATCTCGACCTGCGCCGCGCCACGTTGTGCCAACTGTTGCATTGGCTGGCAGTGGGCCGGGTACAGCCGCAGGCGCTGGCCGATGTCTACCAGCAGGCGATTGAGCGGCTCAATCCGGAACTGAACGCCTATGTCGATCAACGATCCGGCCTGCTGCAGGAACAGGCGAACATGGCGGACCGGCGTCGCCGCGACGGCGTGATCGGCCGACTGGATGGCATCCCGTTGGCCTTGAAGGACAATTTTGACATGGCCGGCTGGCCGACCCGGTGCGGTCTGCCGGGTCGCGACAAGCCCGCGCCGGAAGACGCCCATGTGGTGGCGCGACTGCGTGCGTCCGGCGCGATTCTGCTGGGCAAGACCAACATGGACGAGGGCGCACTGGGCGCGACCACCGACAACCCGCATTTCGGCGCCACCCACAATCCGCATCGTCACGGCTACAGCGCCGGCGGCTCGTCCGGCGGAGCGGCAGCGGCGGTCGCTGCAGGTCTGGCGGTGGCGGCGGTCGGCTCGGACAGCCTCGGTTCGATCCGCATCCCGGCCAGCTATTGCGGCATCTATGCGCTGAAGCCCACGCATGGCGAGATCTCCGCTCGCGGCCTGGTGCCGGCCGCACGCCGGCTCGATGCGGTGGGCCTGCTGGCGCGCAGCGCGGATGACCTCACGGTGCTGCTGCAGGTACTGGCCGGTTATGACGCCGACGATGCGCGCTCGCGACGTCGCCGCGTCGCCTTCGCGCTGCCGGATTGGGAGCCCGGCAATCTGCGTGCGGGCCTGTTACCCGATCTGGCCGCCGTTGGCGTGCAGCCGGAAGTCGTGGAGCTGTTCGAGACCGCCATGGCGAAGTTGCCGCATGCGCTGGGCGACCGGCGCACGGTCGATTTCGCCGACTGGGATTTCGGGCGCACTCGCCGGGCCGGCCTGCTGTTGATGGAGGCGGAGATGCTGGGCACCTTTGCGGCAGATATGGCCAACCCGGAACACCCGGTGTCCGCGCGTTTTCGCAACATGCTCGGATATGCGGCCGGCAAGAGCGCGGCGGATTACGCGGTGGCCGATCGGGTACTCGACGCGGCCACCCTGAAGATGCGCCGCTTGTTCGCCCAGGTCGACGTCTTGGTATTGCCGACCACGCCGCAGGGCGCGTTTCCGCTGGACGGTCCGGTACCCGATTCGCAGGCCGACCTGACCAGCTTCGCCAGCCTGGCCGGTTGTCCTGCGGTGAGCCTGCCGATGGGCAGCCTGGCCAATGGCATGCCGGTTGGCCTGCAACTGGTTGGTGCACGCGGTTCGGACCTTCGCCTGCTGGAACTGGCGGCGGTCTGCGCGGCGACGCTGGATGCCGACCCGGCGTATCCGGTGATGGCATGAGGTGCGTTCTGCAGCTGCCGAGGTTCCGCCGCGGCAAGGCGCATCGCCGCGTGGAAACCTTCGTCGAATCACTCATGGCATGACCGCTGCGTCCACGCACCCGCATACCCATCTCGATGACCTCGAGGCGGAAAGCATCCACATCTTTCGCGAGGTGCTGGCAGGCTACCAGCGGCCGGTGATGCTGTACTCGATCGGCAAGGACTCCGCGGTGCTGCTGCACCTGTTGCGCAAGGCGTTCTTTCCGGCGCGTCCGCCGATGCCTTTGCTGCACGTCGACACGACCTGGAAGTTCCGCGAGATGATCGCGTTCCGCGACCGGTTGGCCGCGGCCGGCGATGTGGAGATCCTGGTGCACATCAACCAGGACGGCCTGCACCAGGGCATCTCGCCGTTGACCCACGGCGCCACCGTGCATACCGACGTGATGAAAACCGCGGCGCTGAAGCAGGCACTGGATCAGTACGGTTTCGATGCCGCCATCGGCGGCGCGCGGCGTGACGAGGAGAAGTCGCGCGCGAAGGAGCGGGTTTTCTCGTTTCGCAATGCGCAGCACCGCTGGGATCCGCGCAACCAGCGCCCCGAGTTCTGGCACACGTACAACACAGCCATCCGCAAGGGCGAGAGTGTGCGAGTGTTTCCGCTGTCCAACTGGACCGAGATGGATGTGTGGCGATACATCGAGCGGGAGGGCATCGAGGTGGTGCCGCTCTATTTCGCCAAGCCGCGCCCGGTGGTCGAGCGCGACGGGGCACTGATCATGATCGACGATGATCGTTTCGTGCTGCGCGAGGGCGAGGTCGTGCAGATGCGCGAGGTGCGCTTCCGCACGCTGGGCTGCTACCCGCTCACCGGTGCGGTGGAGTCCTCGGCCGACACGCTGGCGAAGATCATCGACGAGATGGCCAACTCACGCAGCTCCGAGCGGCAGGGTCGGGTGATCGATCAGGACCCGGCCGCGTCGATGGAACGCAAGAAACAGGAAGGCTACTTCTGATGGCCGCGTCGAACGCACCGGGCCTGCTCCGTTTCATCACCTGCGGCAGCGTGGACGACGGCAAGAGCAGCCTGCTCGGCCGGCTGTTGTATGACGCCGGCATGCTGCCGGACGACCAACTGGCGGCACTGGCCCGCGACAGCCGCCGCCAGCACGGTGGCGCCGCCGAGGTACTCGATTTCGCCCTGCTTACCGATGGCCTGGACGCGGAGCGCCAGCAGGGCATCACTATCGACGTGGCGTATCGCTACTTCCACACGGCGCGACGCAGTTTCATCGTGGCCGATTGCCCGGGTCACGAACAGTACACGCGCAACATGGCCACCGGCGCCTCACATGCCGAACTGGCCGTGGTGCTGGTCGACGCGCGCAAGGGTGTGTTGGTGCAAACGCGCAGGCACACCTATATATGCGGCCTGCTGGGCATCCGGCAGGTCGTTCTGGCGGTGAACAAGATGGACCTGGTCGACTACGACCAGGCGACCTATGAGCGGATGGCCAACGAATACCGTGGGCTGGCACAGGATCTGGGCATTGCCCAGGTGCACTGCCTGCCGGTGGCCGCGCTCAGTGGCGAGAACGTGGGTTCGCGTTCGTCGCTGATGCCCTGGTACACGGGCGGCAGCCTGCTCGAGTTGCTGGAGTCGGCCGATGTCACGCCGTTCCGCGCGACCCAATTCCGCATGCCGGTGCAGTGGGTGAACCGTCCGGATCACGCATTCCGTGGTTATGCCGGCACGGTCTGCGGTGGCCGCGTGGAACCTGGCGATGACGTCGTGGTGCAGCCGGGCGGACAACGCGCGCGCATCGATCGCATCGTCACTGCCAGTGGCGATCTGTCCGTCGCCACGGATGGCCAGGCGGTAACGCTGTGCCTGGATCGCGAGATCGACGTGAGCCGCGGCGACGTGATCGCCGATGCGCTGCACCCCGCCCCGGTCGCCGACCAGTTCACCTGTCACCTGCTGTGGCTGGGCGATGCGGCCCTGCTGCCCAATCGCACCTACTGGTTGAAGATAGGCAGCCGCACGGTCAACGCGCGGGTGATGTCGATCAAGCACAAGGTGGACGTCAACAGCCAGGCGAAACTCGCCGCCCGGCAGCTCGTGCTCAACGAGGTGGGTTATTGCGCGTTGGGCCTGGACGACGAGATCGCATTCGAGGCGTACGCGGACAACCGCACGCTGGGCGGCTTCATCCTCATCGACCGACAAAGCAACGCCACGGTGGCATGCGGCATGCTGGACTTTGCCCTGGAGCGTTCGGCCAACGTGCATTGGCAACACGTCGACATCGACAAGGCGGTGCGTGCTGACAGCAAGGGACAACAGCCGCTGTGCCTTTGGTTTACCGGCCTGTCCGGCGCCGGCAAGTCGACCGTGGCGAACCTGGTCGAGCGGCGTTTGCATGCGCTGGGGTACCACACCTATCTGCTCGACGGCGACAACGTGCGGCACGGCATCAACCGCGATCTGGGCTTCACGCCGCAGGATCGCGTCGAAAACATCCGCCGGATTGCCGAAGTGGCGCATCTGATGGTGGATGCGGGCCTGATCGTGCTGGTCAGTGCGATTTCGCCGTACCGCAGTGAGCGGCGATCGGCGCGCGAGCTGTTCGCCGCGGCGGAGTTCATGGAGGTGTTCGTGGATACGCCGCTGGAAGAGTGCGAGCGGCGCGATCCCAAGGGCCTCTATCGAAAGGCGCGTGCGGGCACGATCCGCAACTTCACCGGCATCGATGCCCCGTACGAACGCCCGCAGTCGCCGGACATCCATCTGCTGGGCGGCAACGGCATGCAGGTCGAGCAACTGGCCGAACAGGTCATCGCGCAATTGCCTGGTGTGCGCTGATTCGCTTTCAGACCGGGTATCGCTTGGATTGATCGGGGCCGCCAGCGATAATGCAGGACTTTCCCCGCCAGGCGACCCCGCAGATGACCGAGAAGACCGTACTCAACGCCACCCATCGTGCGCTTGGCGCACGCATGGTCGATTTCGGCGGTTGGGACATGCCGATCAACTACGGTTCGCAGATCGAGGAGCATCACGCGGTGCGTCGCGATGCCGGCATGTTCGACGTTTCACACATGACCGTGGTCGACCTGCACGGCGCGCGCACCCGCGAATTTCTGCGCCACCTGCTGGCCAACAGCGTCGACAAGCTGAAAGTCACCGGCAAGGCACTCTACTCATGCATGTTGAACGAGCAGGGTGGCGTGATCGACGACCTGATCGTGTACTTCTTCGACGAGGCGCACTTCCGCCTGGTGGTCAATGCGGCCACCCGCGACAAGGACCTGGCCTGGATCGAAGGTCAGGCGAAGGCGTTCGACGTGGAGGTGAAGGAGCGTCCGGACTTCGCCATGATCGCGGTACAGGGGCCGAATGCGCGCGACAAGGTGCTTGGCCTGCTGCATGAAGTCGACCGGCCACGCATCGCCAAGCTCGGCAAATTTTCCGCGGCGGCGGCGCAGGGCCCGCATGGCATGCCGTTGTTCGTGGCGCGCACCGGTTACACCGGCGAGGATGGTTTCGAGATCATCGTGCCGAACGATCACGCCGTCGCGCTGTGGGAAGCGCTGCTCGGCGCCGGGGTGGCCCCGGCCGGCCTCGGTGCGCGCGACACGCTGCGACTGGAGGCCGGCATGAACCTGTACGGCCAGGACATGGACGAATCCGTCTCGCCGTGGGAGGCCAACCTCGGCTGGACCATCGCACTGGACGAAGGCCGCATGTTCATCGGCCGCGCCGCACTCAAGCAGCAGAAGACTGCCGGCGTGCCGCGAGTGATGGTCGGGGTGGTCCTGGACGACAAGGGCGTGCTGCGTCATGGCCAGAAGGTGCTGACCACCGCTGGCGAGGGTGAAATCCTTTCCGGCAGTTTTGCGCCGACCCTCAACAAGGCGGTGGGGTTTGCGCGCATACCGGCCGGCGAGCCGGGCGACGTGCGTGTCGACATCCGCGGACGTGAAGTGCCGCTGCGGCTAGTGAAATATCCATTTGTACGTGATGGCAAACCCTGCGAGGGGATTTGAGCCACGCGTTGTGCCGTGCCACGGCACGTTTCTATCACGGCGGATATGGCTAGAATCTCCGCCGATAACCTGACCCAATCAAACAACTGGACCCCGATCATGAGCGAGATTCCTGGCGATCTGAAATTCCTCAAGTCCCACGAGTGGGCCCGCGTCGAAGACGACGGCCTGGTCCGGGTGGGCATCTCCGACCACGCGCAGGGCCAGCTCGGTGACCTGGTCTACGTCGAACTTCCGGAAATCGGTTCTGCCGTGAAGGCCGGCACCGGCGCAGCCGTGGTGGAATCGGTGAAGGCGGCCTCGGACATCTATTCGCCGGTGTCCGGTGAGGTGGTGGAGATCAACGAGCTGCTCAACGACAAGCCCGAGACCATCAATGAGGACGCATTCGGCGAAGGCTGGATCTTCCTGGTGCGCCCCAGCGATCGTGCCGAGCTCGATGAGCTGCTCGACGCGAACGATTACGAAGAGCTGGTCGAGAACGAAGACCACTGAACCTCGCCATCGTGTGACCCGCCGGCCGCCGAGTGCGGCCGGTGTCGTTTTCGGTATCGATACATGCCATGCCATTGATCGACGCCGGTGATTCCTTCGTCGACTTCTTCGCGGTGGAGCGGAAGAATTCGCGATGAAGTTTGCGCGTCGCGTGCATGCCATTGTCGATGCATTTCTTCGCTCGAAGTCGTCGCGTTCGTGTCTTCGCTCGACGGCGTTACCGACACCACGACGGGCCGTCTGGGGCGCGGCCGGACGTTTTGGGGCCGCCCGGCCAAATTTTTTTTCGTGTCGAAAATGTGGATTTTGGCGACTTCAGTCGTGTTCCGTTCATCTCCCGGGGACGTTCCGGAAGACAGGATTTGGCCTCCTGAAATGGAGTTGTCGTGACGGCCGTCTATTGCACTTTCGGCGGGTGCATGCCTTGAAATCAAGGTGTGGCAACGGTTGCGGGACTCCACGCTGTTTTCATACAAATATTATATGGACGTTTGGACGTCCAATTGATAATGCCATCAAATATGGCCAAAGCCTTGCCATGACGGACTCCCGGGTGGATTGGGGTGGGGTGAAGTGGTTTGATTTCATGACTAAAATCAATTGACAGCTGAAATCTTCAGGGATAGCTTTCGCAACAGATCACGGGGAATGCGTTTTATGGCAACAACGAAATTCATCAAGCCCTATGTCGAGCACGGTGAAAAGGCCAATGCAGTACGCAAGATCACTGTCTCGATTCCGCTGCATGTATTGCGGCGGCTTTCCGATTTGCGCACCCACCGTCAAGTGAACAATCTTCGGCACGCTACCAACAGCGACTTGTTGGTTGAAGCGTTCCTGCACGCTTTTACTGGGCAACCACTGCCAACTGATGAGGAGCTGAGACGAACCATGGCCACTGCCAAGAAATCCACTGCAAAGAAACCGGCCGCCAAGAAGGCCGCCGCCAAGAAGTCCACCACGAAGAAGCCTGCGGCCAAGAAGCCGGTCGCCAGGAAGCCCGCCGTGAAGAAGGCTGCCGCCAAGAAGTCGGCTGCCAAGAAGCCGGCCGCCAAGAAAGCTGCTGCCCGGAAACCGGCAGCTGCCAAGAAAGCCGCCGTGAAGAAAGTCGCGGTGAAGAAGGTCGCGAAGAAGGCTGCGCCGAAGAAGGCCGCCGCCAAGAAAGCTGCTCCGGCCAAGGTGATGAAAGCCACCAGGACCGCGAAGGCTTCCAAAACCAAAGCCAAGAAGTAAGTAATACGCGTCAACAAGCAACACCACCAATAAGACAAGCAACATCGACTTCTCTCCCCGCGGTGCCCAGCGCGGGGAGAGCACTTCGAGAAGATTCGTCCCGGCTCCGGCCGGGATGCTTCGTTTGTGGAGTTGGAAAACGCCGCCGGTCCACCCGGTGCGCCGCGTCATTGCCATGTCGGACCGGTCGCCGCGGGGAACGGGTTACCCGGACCGGATTCCTGGCAGCCTCCCTGCACAATTTCCCGCCCGATGCCGTGAAACCACGCACTATTTGCCGTGCTGTGCCATTGGGGTTACCTTTCGCACATCCGCGCCGCGGTGAATCCGGGGGATTCGCCGCTCCTGGATCGACAGGGGGAAAAAGCGCGGGTATCTGTCGACACTCAGCGAGAGACCATGGATACCCGATACATACTCGAAACACGCAGGCATGCGCGTGGGGCCGTTCGGCCCGTAGCCATCGCCGTCATCGTCGTCATCGCCCTGCTGGCGGTTGGCGCATGGTTCCTGATCATCAAGCCGCACCAGGAGTTGATGATGGCCGACTCGGGCGGGCATCCGTCCACGCCGGTCTCTACCGCGACGCGAGCGGCACCGCCACCGGCCAACGTGGCAGCGATGGACGTCAATCAGCTGCTGGCCGAAGCACGTACCGCGATGAACGAACAGCGTTACCTGGCGCCCACCGGCAACAACGCGTTCGAGTTCTACCTGCGCGCGATGGAAAAGGATCCTGGCAACAAGGTCGCTTCCGACGCATTGCGCGAGACGTTCCCGTTTGCGGCCACATCGGCCGAGCAGGCGATCAACTCGCGTGACTTCAACGAAGCGCAGCGCCAGATCGACCTGCTGGCCAAGGCGGATCCGACCAACTTCACCCTGACCATCCTGCGCTCGAAGCTCGATGCCCAGCGCAAGACGCTGGACAAGCAGCAGCAGCTTGCTGCCGATCAGCAGAAGGCGCAGGAGCTGGCCACCCAGAAGGCTGCAGCGGACAAGGTGGCGCAAGTGAAGCTGGTCGAGCAACAGCAGGCCCAGCTGGCCGAACAGGAGCGGCAGGCAAAGGCTCGCGCAGCGCAGCAGGCGAGCCAGCCCGCGGCTCCCCCGCCGGTGGCGAGCGACGACACGGCCTCGGCCGATAGTGGCAGCGCGGGCGGACAGAGCAGTACCGCGGTGCTGCTGAAGGCATCTCCGGCGCGTTATCCCACGGCGGCGATGCGTGCGCGGCAGGAAGGCTGGGTGCTGGTTTCATTCACGGTCGATGCCGACGGGCGAACCGCCGACATCAAGGTGCTCGAATCGCAGCCGCGGCGCGTATTCGATCGCTCCGCGGAGGACGCCGTGGGACGTTACCGGTTCACGCCGGCGATGAAGAACGGCGTGGCGGTATCAACCACCAAGCAGCAGCGGATCGAGTTCAAGCTCTGATCGAACCCGGCTTGACACACTCGCAATAGACGGACGGCGCATGGGTTTCCATGCGCCGTCTTCCGTTCGAGTGGATGACCCTCGCTCAGTGGCGATGCACCGGCCGACGCTTGCGTGCGGGTTTGCGTTTCCTGGCAGGCGGCGCCGATGCCTTCGCCTGGCCTTCGATGTTGGCCCAGTCCACGTGGGGCAAGCCGAGCAGGTCGTCGAGCACCATCGGCATCAAGCCGCTGGGAATGGGGCCGGTGGAGTTCCAGAGGGTAACCACGCCAGCGTGGTATTTCGGAAAGAAGCCGATCATGGTGCGGTAACCGGCCACCGCGCCGGCGTGATAGATCAGGGTTTCGCCACCGTATTCGTATACCCGCCAGCCCAGTGCATAGTGGGCGGCTGTCAGGCGTGCCCGGCGCCACGGTGTGGCATGCAGTTCGCTGGGCGTGGCGACGCCCGGTGTGTGAAGCACATCGAGCAACGAGGCTGGCAGCACGTCGGGGCGGCCGCCCATTTGCGCGATCAGCCATTTTTCCATGTCGCGCAGGCTGGCGTTGACGCCGGCGGCCGGCGCGACCCTGTAGTAGGTTTCGTTCGGTTCGAACGGTATCCAGCCGCGGCTGGAGGCACGATGCGGACGTGCCCAGCTCTTGCTGGATTCCAGCGCGGCACGACCGTAGCTGGCGGTGGCCATGCCCAGCGGGTAGAACAGGCGCTTGTCGACCTGGCGATAGAAGAAGTCCCCGGTGCGCGCGAGTATCACGTCGCCGATCATGCCGAAGGCGACGTTCTGGTAGCCGTAGCACTGGCCGACACCGCAGACCAGGCTCACCTCGTCGAGTTTGCGGACCAGCTCTTCGTACGGGATGTCGTCCTCGAGCATGCTGTCGTAGGTATTGCGCGGCAGTCCCAGCCGCTGCCCCAGGATGTCGCTCACCGTGGCCTGGGAGGCGGCCTCCATGTCCTTGAGCTTGAAGTAAGGCAGTACGTCGACCAGCTTGGTGTCCCAGCCCAGCTTGCCGTCCTCGACCAGCAGGCCGGTGATCGCGGTGGCGAAGGCCTTCGACAGCGATGCCAGTCGAAACACCGTGTTCGGCGTGACCGGCTGCTTGGTGGCCGCATCGGCATAGCCAACCGTTCCCTCGAAGACCACCTTGTCATTGACCACCACGGCGGTGACCAGTCCGGCCACGGCATGGTGCTCGGGCAGGCGATTCAACCAGCGTTGGTAGTCGGCGAGAGTTTGCTTGACCCGCGCTGGCGGCAGTGTCTGCGGCATGCCGTGCAAGCTGCCCGGCGTTGTCGAAGGAGGGGGCGAGGCGGCGAAAACCGGTGTGCAGGCCAGTCCGAGTGTGCCCGCGATCAGCAGAAAGATCTTTTGAAACTGCATGGTATTCTGATGTGATTCCGGCGTGGGGATGCGCCTCAGGGTGGAGAGCTTGGCGATGGGCCTGATCATTGTTCTGATTGTTGTCGTTCTGATTGTCTTGTACTTCGTGTCGATCTACAACGGACTGGTGACATCGCGCAATGGCTACAAGAATGCCTTTGCACAGATTGATGTGCAGCTGACCCGTCGGCACGACCTGATCCCGAACCTGGTCGAGACCGCCAAGGGTTACCTCGCGCACGAGCGGGGTACCCTCGAAGCCGTGGTGCAGGCCCGCAATGCAGCGGTCAACGGGCTGGCCGGTGCCAAGGCCAACCCGGGCGATCCGGCCGCGATGCAGCAGTTGGCCAGCAGCGAAAATGCTTTGACACAGACTTTGGGTCATTTGTTCGCGCTGCAGGAAGCCTATCCCGACCTGAAGGCAAACCAGACGATGATGCAGCTCTCCGAAGAGCTGACCTCCACCGAGAATCGGGTCGCGTTTGCGCGGCAGGCCTATAACGACTCGGTGCTGACCTACAACAACAAGCGCGAGGTCTTTCCGGCCTCCGTTGTGGCGAACGGGTTCGGTTTCGCTGTGGCCGAGCCGCTGAAGATCGAGGATCCGGCCGTGCGCGACGTGCCGAAGGTTTCCTTCAGCTGATCGCCGCTGCATCGCGGCGAATGCCGCGATGCATATCCGGAGTCTCCATGGATTTCTTTGCGCAACAGGCGCGCGTACGCGGCAGCAGCCGACGGCTGGTGATGCTGTTCGTGCTGGCCGTGATCGCGATCGTGGCGACCATCGATGTGGTGGTGTGGTTTGCGCTGGGCCGGCATCCGGTCGACGGGGAGCCGGTCGCATCGAACCTGTTATTGCTGCTCGTCAGCAGTGTGGTGGTGCTGGCCGGCATCGGCCTCAGTTCGCTGTTCCGCATCATGAGCCTGTCCGGCGGTGGCAAGAAGGTCGTTGAAAGCGTTGGCGCGGTGCCGGTACTATCGGATACTTCCGATCCGAAACTGCGCCAGTTGCGCAACGTGATCGAGGAGGTCGCGATTGCGGCGGGCGCGCCGGTGCCGGACATCTACCTGCTGGCCGACGAGCCCGGCATCAATGCGTTCGCCGCGGGCTACTCCGCATCCGATGCGGCGGTGTGCGTCACCCAGGGTTGCCTCGACAACCTGAGCCGTGACGAGCTGCAGGGCGTGATCGCCCACGAGTTCAGCCACGTGCTGAATGGCGACATGCGATTGAACATCCGCCTGATGGGCCTGTTGTTCGGCATCCTGGTGCTGGCGATCGTGGGACGCCGGGTGATCTGGTTTGGCGGCGGCCGCAGCAGTCGCCGTGACGGTGGTGGCGGCCAGGTGTGGATGATCGGGCTGGCGCTGATCGCAGTCGGCTACATCGGCTATTTCTTTGCGCGACTGATCCAGGCCGCGGTGGCGCGTTCGCGCGAGTCGCTGGCCGATGCCTCCGCGGTGCAGTTCACCCGCCAGACCGACGGCATTGCCGGCGCATTGAAGAAGATTGCCATTCTCAGCGAAGGCTCCGAACTGCAGGTGGCCAACAAACAGGAAGTGGCACACATGCTGTTCGGCGAAGCCGGCACATTCAATGCCTTGTTCGCCACCCATCCGCCGTTGCTGCAACGTATCCGTGCGCTGGAGCCGGGTTTTCGCGAAGAAGATCTGGCCCGGTTGGCCGCAGCGCTGCAGCAACCCGCCGAAGCAGTGCCGGAAGCTTCGGTCAAGCGCACGCCGTCCGGCCACTTCGGTATGCCGGGTCTTGGCGTGCCGCCCCCCTTGCCGGCCGTCCTGGCCGGCGCTGTACTGGCGCAGGCGGCTTCCGGCGGCACCACCGACTCCACCCGATTCCAGCGCGCCGCTGCCGTGCGCCAGGCCATCCCGGCCATGTTGACGACCGCTGCGCAGCAGTCGGAGTCCGCGCTGGCTGTCGTGCTCGCGCTGGCCCTGTCGAACCAGGCCGGGTTGCAGGCAACGCAACGCCGGATGATTGCCGATGCGTTCGGTGATGACGTGCAACAGGCCGTGCAGGCGGTCGCTGCCGAGGTGAACGCGCTGTCGCCCGAATCCAGGCTGCCGCTGGCGGCGCTGGCCTTTCCTGCGCTGAAACAACTGCCGGAAGGGCGCCAGCGGACCTTGCTGGAGACGCTCGATGCCCTGGTGCGGGCAGATGGACGGGTCGATCTCGACGAGTACTGCCTCGCGCGACTGCTGCGTGTGCAATTGCTCGAGGCGCAGCAGCCGCGCCGCACGCCGCTGGATGGTCTGAAAAAACTGCCGGCGTGCCGCAAGAGCGTGATGCTGGTCTGTGCGGTGGTGGCCATCAACGGCGCCGCTGATGAAGGTGCCGCGCGCCGGGCATGGCTGCTGGCGATGCAACATGCTTTCCCCGGCGAGGCATTGGATTGGTCGGCGCCGCCGTCAGCCTGGCAGGTGCCGTTCGAGCGTGCGCTCGAGGACCTGGATGGACTGATGCCGGCGGCCAAGGAGCTGGTGATCCAGAGCCTGGCCAGTGCGATCCACGCCGATGGCTTGGTCAGCGTGGAAGAGGCTGAATTGCTGCGGGTGATCTGCGCCAGCCTGCACTGTCCGTTGCCGGCGTAAGGCGCACCTCGCGTGCTCTTGCAGGAGCGACTTCAGTCGCGATTTCCCGACACGGGAAACTGATCAAAAGCCTCGCGACTGAAGTCGCGCCCACAGGGACGGCTCAGGCCTTGTCGAGGATCAGCGCGCTGGCGCGCTCCGCAATCATGATGGTCGGCGCATTGGTGTTGCCGGTGGGCAGGCCAGGCATCACCGAGGCATCGACAACCCGCAGACCGGACACGCCACGCACGCGTAGCTCGCTGTCCACCACGGCGCGATCATCCTTGCCCATGCGGCACGAGCCGACCGGGTGATAGATGGTTTCCGCCTTGCGCCGGATGAAGTCGGCGTACTCGGCATCGCTGCTGATCCGCCGCTCGGGAAACATCGGCTCACCACGATACGCATCGAAGGCCGGTTGATCGAGAATCGTGCGCGACACTCGTGCGGCCTCAATCATCCGCTTCAGGTCGTTTCCTTCCGGATCGCTCAGGTAATTGGCGTGGATCGCGATCGGTTGCGCCGGATCGGCCGAGCGCAGGCGCAAATGGCCGCGGCTGCGCGGGTGCAGATAACAGGCGTGCAGGGTGTAGCCGTAGCCGGGCAGGCGATGGCGGCCGTGGTCGTCCAGCAGGGCAGGCACGAAATGGAACTGGAGGTCGCAGCGTTCGTCGTCGGCGAGCCGGCTGCGTACGAAACCGCCGGCCTCGGCGATATTGGAACTGCCCGGGCCATCGCGATGACGCCACCAGCGCAAGCCGGTGGTCAGTTCGTTGAGGTGATCGTAGGTAACCTTCTGCCTGCTGCCGTCGAGCGTGCAGATGTCCAGATGGTCCTGCAGGTTGCTGCCGACTTCGGGCAGGTCGGCGAGTACGGCGATGCCGTGCTCGCGCAGGTGATCGGCCGGACCGAGCCCTGACAGCATCAGCAGCTGGGGTGTGTTGATCGCACCGGCAGCGAGGATCACCTCGCCCGCTTCGATACGCTCCGAATCGCGCCGGCCGCGGCGCAGCTGGACGCCCGTCACGTGGCCGTGTTCGGTCACCACGCGTTCGACCAGCACGCGCGTACGCACATGCAGGTTCGGCCGCTGACGCACCGGTTTCAGATAGGCCGTGGCGGCCGAGCAGCGCGCCCCGTCGCGCTGGGTGACCTGGTACAGGCCGAAGCCGGCCTGCTGCTGACGGTTGAAATCGTCGAGGCGGTCGAAGCCTGCGCTGGCGCCCGCGTCGATCAGGGCCGCCGACAGCACGTTGTGATGGCGCAGGTCGGAAACACCGAGCGGCCCGCCGGCACCGTGCCAGGCGTCGGCGCCGCGTGTGTTGTCCTCGCTGCGCAGGAACCATGGCAATACCTGATCCCAGGACCAGCGTGGATCATCGCAGGCACGTGCCCAGCCGTCGTAGTCGGCGGCTACGCCGCGGATGTAACACATCGCATTGATCGCGCTGGAGCCGCCCAGTGTCTTGCCCCGTGGCCACCACAGTCGGCGCTGGTTGAGCGCGGGTTCGGGTTCGGTGCGGTAGTTCCAGTTCAGCCGACGATTGTTCGCGAGGCGCGCGATGCCGGCGGGCATGTGGATCAGCGGATTCCAGTCAGTGTTGCCGGCCTCCAGCAGCAACACCCGTTTACCCGGATCGGCGCTGAGCCGGTTGGCCAGTACACAGCCGGCGGAACCGGCACCAACGATGACGTAGTCGTAGTCGTTCAAGGGCTTCCCGCTCCTTCCCGGATGGGCGTGACCGCATGCTAGGCTTGCCGCGCCCCACGCTGGATGTGCCCGTGAGTTTGCCCCGCCAAACCGTTGTGGAACAAGCCGCCGCGCCCACGCTGTCCGCGCTGGCGTTCTTTTTCGTGATGACCTCGTACTACATCATCCGGCCGGTGATGAACCAGCTCGGTGGTGCGGTGGGCTCGCGATCGCTGCCGCTTTTCTACGGCGCGGTATTCCTGGTGATGCTGCTGCTGACGCCGGTCTTCGGCATGCTGGTGGCGCGCTTCCCGCGTCGCCGGTTGCTGGGCTGGAGCTACAGCTTTTTCATCCTGTGCCTGCTGGCCTTCGTGCCAGCCTTTCTCGCGCAGGATCGCATCGGTGCGCGCACTTTGGGTGTGGTGTTCTACGTGTGGGTCAGCGTGTTCAACCTGTTCGTGGTGTCGCTCTTCTGGAGCTTCATGGCCGACATCTTTTCCAGCGGCGAGGCGCGCAAGGCATTTCCGCTGATCGCGCTGGGCGGTATGGCTGGAGCCATCTTCGGCCCGTTGGTGACCAAGTTCCTGGTGCAGCTGATCGGGGTGGCACCGCTGCTGGTGGCGTCGGCGCTGGCTTTAAGCCTGTCGCTCGCGCTCTTGCTGCGCCTTTCGGCCCAGGCCGATCGCCAACTGCACAGCCGCGGCAACGATGTGATCGGTGGCTCGCTGTGGGCCGGCGTCCGCACGCTGTGGTCACAGCCGTTCCTGCGGTACATGGCCCTGCTGATGCTATTCGGCGACGGCATCGGCACGCTGGCCTACGCGCTGGTGGCCGATTATGCCAAGGCGCACTTCACCGGCGAGGTGGCCCGCACGCAGTTCTATAACAACCTTGACCTGGCCACCAACCTGCTTGGCGCGGTGTTGCAGCTGAGCGTGACGCGCTGGCTGTTGGTCCGACACGGTGCCGGCTGGGGCCTCGTGGTGCCATCGTTGGTGAATGTGGTGCTGCTGGTGGCGGTAGCAGTAGTCGGCGCAACCAGCAACCTGATCCTGTTCGGTGCGAGCGTGCCGTTGCTGGCCTTGATGATGATGGTGACGCGTGGCTTCGCCTATGGCATGACCAAGCCGGCCACGGATGCTCTATACACGCGGGTGTCGCGTGAGACCCGTTACAAGGGCAAGAACTTCGTCGAGACTGCCGTGTGGCGCTTTGGCGATGTGGTGGTGACCAGCGCAGTCAGCGGACTACGTCTGGTCGGCCTGAGCGTCGGCGGCGTGGCGTTGCTCGGTGCCGGCGTGGCGACGCTGGCGACATGGGTGGCCACGCGTGCCGGCTGGTCCGCCGATCTGGCCCCCGATCAACTGGCCCGTTCTGGCGAAGAGCGAACATCGCCGAGTTGAATCACGCGGCCAATGAAATCCGGCTCAGCTAGTGATGTAGCGTTGCAGGTGCTCGATCTGTTCCGCCTGGGCGTCGATCACGGCCTTGACCAGATCGCCGATCGAGATCACCCCGACGACACCATTGCCTTCCACCACCGGCAGATGGCGGACGCGGCTGTCGGTGCACAGACGCATGCAGTCGAGCACGTCGGTATCCGGACCCACGGTCAGCGGCGTGCCGCTCATGATGTCCGACACGGAGGTCTGCGACGACGAACGACCCTGCAGGATCACCTTGCGCGCGTAGTCGCGCTCGGAGACCACGCCGACCAACTGGTCGCCGCGCATCACCAGCAGCGCGCCGACGCGGTGTTCGGCCATGTGCTTGATCGCTTCGAGTACCGGTGCCTCCGGAGAAATGCTGAAAACCGTACTGCCCTTGCTTTCCAGCAGATGTTTCACCTGGCTCATGCTTGGGTCTCCCACCGGCCCGGACGGGCCGTCTGACAGCGAGTTTAACGCTGGTGCCGGACAGGCGTGTAGCCAAGTTGTGAAGCGGCGCGACCACGCGAATCATCAGTGCGGATGGCGCGGCAGGCGCATTCAACGTCGTGGACGTGGGGGCGCATGGCCTTCGATATAACCGGGCCCACCGAGCTGGTTCATCTGCTGCTGGATCCAGTTCGCGCGACGCTGCACATAGGCGCTGGGGCGATCGGCGTGCATACGTCGGGGACTTGGCAGCACCGCGGCCAGTCGTGCGGCCTGGGCGGGCCCGAGTCGCGCCGGCGAGCTATGGAAGTACACGTCGCTGGCGGCGCCGACGCCGTAGATCCCGTCGCCCAACTCGGCGATGTTCACGTACACCTCCAGGATGCGCTGCTTGGGCCAGGTGAACTCGATCAGCACGGTGAAATAGGCCTCCAGCCCCTTGCGCACGAAGCTGCGGCCATTCCACAGGAACAGGTTCTTGGCGGTCTGCTGGCTGATCGTACTGGCGCCGCGCAGGCGCTTGCCCTCGTCGGCGGCATCCATCGCGTCATGGATGGAATCGAAGTCGAAACCGTGGTGGTAGGGAAACTTCTGGTCCTCCCCGGCCACCATCGCCAGTGGCACCCAGGGCGAGACCTGGTTCCACGGTACCCAGTGCTGGCGCAACCGGAAATCCTTCTCGCCGTGGACCCATGCGCCCAGCTGGCGCTCCACCATCACCGCGGACGTCCATGGCGGCACGAAGCGCAACAGCAGCACCATCAACCAGCTCAGCGCCAGCCACGCGAGCACCAGAATCGCCAGCGCACGCAACAGGCGGGTCAACGAAAGACGACGGAACCAGGCAGGCATGGCGATCGGCGTAAAAAGATGAAGCAGTATACGGGGCGTTGTCCCGGTGCGGCCGCGCCCCCATCTGAAGCGCTTGCCTGTTGAACTGGAACGCACTCAAATGCCGGATCAATCAAAGATGACGACCGTGGCCGAAACCGTGCCCGTGGACGATGTGCTGCAACGCTTCCTGCTGGAGCGCGCCGGCGTGCGCGGCGCGGTGGTGCGGCTGGGGCCGGCGTGGCGCGAAGTGGCCGGCCGTGCCGATTACCCGCCCGCGCTGCATGCCTTGCTGGGCGAGGCGATGGCGGCCAGCGCATTGTTGACCGGCAACATCAAGCTGGACGGTGCGCTGTCGATCGAGTTGAAGAGCGCCGCTGCCCTGCGCCTGCTGTTTGCCGAATGCACGGACCAGGGACGCCTGCGCGGACTGGCACGCTGGAACGAGCCGCTGCCGGACTTGTTGACGCTGGATACGTTGCCCGAGGCGGTCATGGCCATCACCATCGGCAACGTGGAGCGCGGTCAGCGCTACCAGGGCCTGGTCGATCTGCAGCACGCCACGCTGGCCGGGGCACTGGAGAACTATTTCGTGCAGTCCGAGCAGTTGCCGGCGCGGATCCTGCTGGCGGCCGATGGCGACCACGCCGTGGGGCTGATGCTGCAGAAGATGCCCGACGAAGGTGGCCGCGATGCCGCCCGCGACGATGACGCGTGGAACCGCATCGTGCACCTGACCGCCACCCTGGGCAGCGCGGAATTGCTGGCCAGCGCGCCGGAGCAGTTGCTGTATCGGCTCTATCACGAGGAGTCCGTGCGCCTGTTCGAACCGCGTCCGCTGGCGTTTGGTTGCAGTTGCAGCCGCGACCGGGTGGCATCGATGCTGCGTTCGCTCGGTCGCGACGAGGTCGAGGCGGCGCTGGCGGCACGTGGTGACGAGATCGAGGTGATCTGCGAGTTTTGCGCCCAGCGCTATCACTTCGATCGCATCGACGCCGAACACCTGCTCAGCGCCGCCGCTGCGCCCGGCGCACCGGATACCGCGCAGTGAACTATCGCAACAACTGGCGAGTGCTGTCGCGTTTCAGGGCAACAGCAGCGGCTTGCCGGCACTGACCCAGGTGGCCGCCGGTTGCGGGGTGGCGAACAAAAAGCCCTGCCCGTAGCGGCAGCCGACCCGCAGCAGGGCCTGTCGCTGCGATTCGAGTTCGATGCCCTCGGCGATCACCTTCATCTGCAACGAGTCGGCCAGCACCTGGATGGCACGCACCAGCGCCTGGCCTTGCGTGTCGGCATCGTCCAGCGGCAGTTCGGTGATGAAGGAGCGATCGATCTTCAACGTCTCGAACGGGTACTGATGCAGGTAGCTGAGCGAGGAGTAGCCGGTACCGAAATCGTCGAGCGCGATGCCGACGCCGTGGCTGCGCAGGTTCTGCAGCATCCGCTTGACCTGGGCCGGGTTCTCCAGCAGCGCGTGTTCGGTAACCTCGATACGGATGCAGCACGTTGGTACGGCGTACTGGTCGAACAGCGCCAGCAGCCGCAGATCGAGATCGGCGGAGCGGAAATGCCGGCCGGAAACGTTGATGCTGATGAAGCCCTCGGTGCCGATCAATCGCACCGCCTGCGTGCACACCTGCTCGAAAATCTGCCAGTCGATCGCCTCGGCGCAGCCGCATTCCTCGGCGATCAGCAGGAAATCGTTCGGTGCCAGCAGGCCGCGCTCCGGATGATGCCAGCGCAACAGCGCCTCGTATCCGGTGACACGACCGCCGGCGAGTTCCACGATCGGCTGGTAGAACGGTTCGAACTCGTTGCGGCTGAGCGCGTGGCGCAGGTCGCTTTCCATGTCCAGCAGCGACAATGCCTCGCGACGCAGGCGGTCGTCGAACATCGCGGCACGATGGCGTCCGCGATCCTTCGCGTTGTACATCGCCGCGTCGGCGTCGCGCAGCAGTTCCTCCGGCTGGCGGTAGTGCGGACTGGACAGGGCGATGCCGATCGAGGCGGAGGTGAAGATCTCCTTGGTGCCGAGCCGGAACGGCGCCTGCAGTTCGCTGATGACCCGCTCGGCGATCAGGATCGCGTTGCCGGTATCGACGATGCCTTCGAGCAGCACCGCGAATTCATCGCCACCGAGCCGCGCGACCACGTCGCGCGTCTTCAGGCAGGCGCGGATGCGACCGCCGACCTGGAACAGCAGGTCGTCGCCGACCAGGTGGCCGACGGAATCGTTGATCACCTTGAAACGATCCAGGTCGATGAACAGCACGGCGAACTGCTCACCCGGATTGGCGTTGTACCGTTGCATCGCCTGCTCAAGCCGTTGCAGCAGCAGCGTACGGTTGGGCAGGCCGGTCAGCGAGTCGTGCAGGGTCTCGTATTTCAGGCGGCGCTCGACGCGTTCCCGTTCGGCGATCTGTTCGCGCAGATCGCGGTTGGCCAGCGCCAGCGCGCGGGTGCGTTCGGTGACGCGACGTTCCAGGCCGGCATAAGCCTGCTTGAGCGATGAGGCGGCCTGCTTACGTTGCAGTGCGTTGGCGATGTGATAGCTGACGAAGGTCAGCAGTTCCTGGTCGCGTTCGTTGTACGTGTGCTCGGGCGAATAGCTTTGCAGTGCCAGTACGCCCATCGCCTTGCCGCCCCAGATCAGGGGTACGCCGAGCCAGCATATCGAGCGTGCGCCGAAGTAGCTGATTTCGCCGATGGCTACCAGTCGGTCCAGCTCCGGCAGCGATGCCAGCAGCGGCTTGCAATGACGCAATACGTATTCGGTGGCGCCGCGGCCGTGCGCGCGCGGTGGGCGCACGCTGTCCATGTCGTCGACCGAATAAGGGAAGCTGAGGTGGCCGTTTTCCTCGTCGACCAACGCAATGTAGAAGTTGCGCGCGTACAGCAGGCCGCTGATCACCTGGTGCATTGCTGCGTAGAATTTGTCGAGACTTTCGGTGTTGTTGGCCAACTCGGCGATGCGGAACAGCGCCGCTTGCAGACGCTCGCCACGCTGGCGCTGCAGCACCTGCTGACGCAGCACGCGATTGGCCTCGCGCAGCGCGGCGGTACGGTCGGTCACTCGGCGACCCAGCTCGATGTGGGCTTCGCGCCGTTCCAGGGCGGTCTGCACGTGCTGCGCCACGTAGTTCAGCAGTTCCAGGTCGTGCCGCGAATAGTGGGTATCGGCGCGATAGCTCTGCATCACGATGCCGCCAACGACCCTGCCGACACGCAACAGCGGCGCGCCCAGCCAATGCTCGCAGCTGGGACCGAGCAGCACGAAGCGGTCGCCGAACTGCTGCTTCAGTTCGTCGATCGAGCCCATTAGCGGGCGGCCTTCCTGCAGCAGGTTCCAGGTCAGGCTGTGCAGCATGTCATGCAGCGGCACATGTTGGTCAGGCGGTGGCGGATCGGTGTCGGCAATGTCGACGTAGTAGGGAAAGCGGACGCTGTCGGTGGTCGCGTCGTACAGCACGATGTAGAAGTTTTCCGCATACATCAGGCTGCTGACGATGGCATGCAGCGAACGCATCATCTCGGGCATGTCACGATCGGCCCCTGCCTGCTCGGCGATCGCATACAGCGCGCGTTGCAGCCGTTCGGCCAGGGCGAGCCGGGAAATGGCCTCGTACAGGCGGCTGGTTTCAGCCAGCTGGCGCAACCGTGTATCGGCCAGTCGGCCCAGCCAGTCCAGGCGATCGCGCACGATGTCGGGTGGCGGAAGATCGACCCATTCGAGCATGAGGGTGCGTGGCCCTTGGGGGTCTTCCGCCAGGCTGAGTTGTCGGCCAGTCGCCACCGGGGTGGCCGGTTCGTCCAGGCGGCGCCAGCGAAGCCGCCCCTGGATGCCGAAATTGCCCAGCACGAGTTCGCAGATTTCCATGACGCTGGCCGCGTCGGAGGCCTCGAACAATCTTTCAACAGCCGCGTAAAGGGCCGCAGGATCCCGCGCCAGGGGGAGCGTCTGGGCTGAACGGGTCGTGGGTGTGGCGCTCATTGACTGTGATGGATTCCGGGACGATCTGGCGGATCGGCGTCAATCGCCTTTATATCGTGTAATTTGGCCCCGTCGCCAGCTTTCTGGCAGCGGAACTGCGGACGCCCCGTTGGGTCGAAGCTTGACACAAACCCCTGCTAATCTGTGATTCCGGAGGGGTTTTCAGGGTGTTAGTAAAACGTAAAACGGGGTATACTCCGAACCGGGTATTTCTTCCTTGAACGAGTCGCCGGCCCAAATCCATGCGTCGCCTGTCTTTACTGTCGCTGATTTTCCTGTTGCCGCTTGCCGCGGCCGGACAGTCTGTGGGCGGCGACAGCGCTACAGCGCAGCGTTTGCTGGCGCAGCCACCGGAGCAGATGGCCGAGGTCCAGCCCGGTGTCATGGTGCCGTTGTGGCGTGGCACCGACGGTCGCCTGCTGACGCTCAAGGCGGATCGCACCACCGGTGCCGACGCGTTGCGCGACAATGCACCGTTGTCGCTGCATGTGGTCGATGCGGCCAGCGTGATGACGACCGGCCTGCAATACGGGCTGGGTTCGGGCTTGAAGGCGCACGCCGAGATCAGCGAACACACATGGTTCAACCAGAACACGCGGGTGCTCGGCAGCGAAGTGGGCGCCACCTATGATGCGGGCCGCTACAGCGTCGGCCTGAGCGTGGGTGCCAACAGCACGCCGAACAACAACGCCGTATTGCCGCGGGTACTGCCGGGCGCCGCGCCTGGTGTCGATGGCCTGTCCGGTTTCGACAACAGCGCCCAGCTCAACGCACGCGGTCGACTGGCACTGGGCAAGAAGAGCGGGATCGACCTGGGCGCCAGTGTCGGCCGCATTCACCTGCTGCCCGGCAACTTGCTGGGCATCAATACGCTGGATCAGAAAGCGTTGAGTTTCGGCGTCGACCACGGCACGTTGAGCGGTGTCCTGATCGGTCGCACCATGCAGCCGCAGGCAGGCATTCCTGGTGGTCTCAATGCGGACAAGCGCTGGAACAGCATCGACCTGGGCGTCACTTGGCGGTTGCCGGGGCGCGGCTCGCTGAGCGTCGGTGCACAGAACTTGTGGTCATCCGGCACCCCGGCCAATACGCCAGCGGGACCGGAACCGGATCAGTCGCGCACGCCTTACGTGCAGTATCACCAGGATCTCTGACCGACTCGCTAACCCGACTCGGCATCGCCGTTTTCCACGTCCTGCCGGTCAGTCGAACTGACGCCGTCGCTCACGCGACGGCGTTCTGGTTTTCGGGGGAGTGACGGGCTGACCGATCCTTGCGTCAGGGCTGCTTGCGCACACGCAAATCGCCACTGAACGTCTCGATATTGATCTTGCCGCGATCATCGCCAAGGCGGACATCGAGCGAGCTGCCGGGACCGTGTTCCGGTTCCTTCGGCGTGCCGAAATCGCTGCGCAGGTCGCCACTGAAGCTGCTGGCATGCAGGTTGCCGGAAGTGTTGGCAGGCAACTGCAGCTGTACGTCGCCACTCATGCTGTCGATACCGATGCTGCCGCCGGCAGCGAGTCCGCCAGTCAGCTGCACGTCGCCGGAAACGGTGCTGAGGGTCAGCTTCTGCCATGGTCCACCGCTGGCCTGGATACGCCCGGAAATGGTCTGCAGCTCGACCCGGTCGCCCAGCGCAGGCGCCAGGATATCGCCGCTCACCGTTTGCAGGCTGGCCTGTCCGGCCTGTCCGGCCTGTTCGATGCCGCCGCTGACACTGTCCACTTTCAGCGAGGGCGTGCGTGCGTTGATCCGTGCCCTGCCGCTGACCGTATTGATCTCGATGCTGCCGCCGTCCATGCCATCGATGACCAGCGGTGCGCTGACCACATCGACATCGAGCGAAGCCGCCTTGGGCACGTGCAGTTCCAGCGAGGTCGGCGCCATCTTGCTGTCGCCACCCCAGTTGAACGGACCGGAGCCGCCCTGCGGCTCGACCTTGATTTCCAGATCGCCATTGCTGCCGGTGATCGCCAGCGGCTTGGCGCCATCGCCGAGCCGGCCGCTGACCTGGACTTCGTTGCGATCCCACGCGGTCACGTTCACCGTGCCGGCGATATTGCTGACGCTGATGCGGGCAGTGGGCGTGGCGTCGTGATGCAACTGGATCGGCGTATCGGCCAAGGCCTGGCTGATGCAGAAGCACAGCAGAAGCGGAAGATAGCGGACGGTTTTCATGATGGTTCCTGGTGGTATCAGCCGGCCTGGTTGGCCAGTTGGCGCAGTTGCGTCTGTTGCAGTTGGGTACGGTCGAGCAGGCGTTGCAATGCCGGTGAATCGGGGGCTTGCTGGATAGCCAGCCGCAGTTCCATCTGCGCGGCATCCAGTTCGACCGCGGCGCCGGCCAGGCGTGGATCGGCCGGTTTCCAGCTGGCCTGGGCTGGTTTGGTACTGGCGACCGGGGTAGCGGTCGGCGTTTGCAGCAGGCGCCAGCCGATGCCACTGACCAGCACCAGCGAGGCGGCCAGGCCGGCGGCCATCAGCCAGCGTCGACGATGGCCGGGCCGGCGGAGCGAGAGCGCCGGAAGCGTGCTTTCGCTGGTGCGCTCGGCGTCGTCCAGCACGGCGTCGATCGATGCCCACAGATCGCGCCGCGGCTCCAGCGGCTGGCGCAGGTCGCGCATCTGTCGGCGCCATTCGAATTCGTTCATGAGTTTTCTCCCAACACTTTGCGCAACAAACCGCGGGCGCGATGCAATTGCGCTTTCGACGTACCGACCGCCATACCCAGCTCGGTACCGATCTCTTCGTGCTTCCAGCCTTCGACGTCGTGCAGCACCAGCACGGCGCGGGCGCGTGGCGGCAACTGGCCGATCGCGTGTTCCAGCTCTTCGCGTTCGGCTGCGCAGAACGGCGTTTCGCCGGTATCCGGCAGGTGGTCGTCGTCCAGCATGCTGACCGGGTCGGCGTGGCGGGCGCGGATGTCCATCAGCGCCACGTTCACCGCCAGCCGGTAAAGCCAGGTACCGAACGCGCTCTCGTGACGGAAGCCGGGCAGTTTCTGCCAGGCGCGGATGAACGCATCCTGGGTCAGGTCTTCGGCACGGGCGCGATCGTAGCCGGCGAGGCGGTACACCGCGCCATGCACACGGCCCACGTGCAGGTGATACAACCGCTGGAACGCCTGGCGATCGCCGGCGGCCGCGGCGCGCACGTCATCGGTATCGTTCGCTCCCGTGGGGGTCGGCGACATGGAGCTTCCAGGAGCGGGGCAGGCAGCGATCATCTTGCCAGCTTGGATGCGGTCCCGCGCGAAAGGGTTTGAACGCCGACGGCGGGAAGAGCGGAAGGCAAAATGGAGGCGGGCAGGTCGGCATGATCCTGCCCGCGAGTGGATGGTTTCAGGACGCGGCGGCTTCGCGGCGTGGCAGGTCGGCGCTGTCGTTCAGGGCACGTGCCACGCGTTGCTGCTCCCGGTACAGCCGTTCTGGCAGGCGCGGTGCGAAGCCCTGCAGGTATTCGCCGATCGCGGCCAGTTCGGCCTGCCAGCCGGCGTTGTCCACGTCGAGCAATTCGTCGAGCTGGGCTCGATCGAGCTTGAGCCCATCCAGTTTCAGCTCGTTCGCGGCGGGCAGGATGCCGATCGGCGTCTCGACGCCGGGCACGCGGCCTTTGGCGCGGTCGATCATCCACTCCAGCACGCGCAGGTTGTCGCCGAAGCCCGGCCACAGGAACTTGCCGTCGGCGCCCTTGCGGAACCAGTTGACGTGGAACACCTTCGGCAGCTTCGCGCCGGGTTGGTCGAACGACAGCCAGTGCGCGAAATAGTCGCCGTAGTGATAGCCGCAAAAAGGCTTCATCGCCATCGGGTCGCGACGCAACACGCCGACTGCGCCGGTGGCCGCTGCGGTGGTTTCCGAACCCATCGCGGCGGCCATCAACACGCCGTGGTTCCAGTCGCGCGCTTCCATCACCAGCGGCAACAGCGAGGGGCGGCGGCCGCCGAACACGATCGCGCTGATTGGTACGCCCTGCGGCGCCTCGGCCATCTCCGACCAGGTCGGGCACTGTTTCGCGCTGACGGTGAAGCGCGAGTTCGGGTGCGCAGCCGGGCCGTTGGCCGGGTCGTACGGTCTACCCTGCCAGTCGGTGACCGGCGTGCCTGGCAGGCCTTCCCACCACGGCTGGTTGTCGGCGGTGACGGCGACGTTGGTGAAGATGGTGTCGTGCGAAATGCTCTTCAGTGCGTTCGGATTGGTGCTGTCGCTGGTGCCGGGCGCCACGCCGAAGAAACCGGCCTCGGGATTGATCGCGTATAGACGTCCATCGTCGCCGGGGCGCATCCAGCAGATGTCGTCGCCGACCGTCCACACCTTCCAGCCGTCCTGGCGATAACCTTGCGGCGGGATCAGCATGGCCAGGTTGGTCTTGCCACAGGCGGAGGGGAACGCGGCGGCGATGTAGTGCGTCTCGCCCTGCGGGTTCTCGATGCCGACGATCAGCATGTGTTCGGCCAGCCAGCCCTCGCTGCGCGCCTGGTGGCTGGCGATGCGCAGGGCGTGGCATTTCTTGCCCAGCAGCGCGTTGCCGCCGTAGCCGGAGCCGTACGACTTGATCGACAGCTCGGCCGGGAAATGCATGATCCAGCGGCGCGCGGGGTCGAGTTCGCCGACCGAGTGCAGGCCCTTCACGAAGGCGCCTTCGCGTTCGATCCGCGCCTGCGCCGCGGCGCCCATGCGGGTCATGATCTTCATGTTGGCGACCACGTACGGGCTGTCGGTGATCTCCACGCCACAGCGCGCCAGCGGCGAGTCGATCGGGCCCATGCAATACGGGATCACATACATGGTGCGACCTTCCATGCAACCGTCGAACAGCGCATCGATCCTGGCGTGCGCCTGCGCCGGATCCGTCCAGTGGTTGTTCGGGCCGGCGTCCTGCTCGTTCGGGTGGCAGACCAGGGTCAGCTGCTCGACCCGGGCAACATCGGAGGGGTGGGAGCGATGGAGATAGCAGCCCGGATGGGTCTGCTGGTTCAGTTCGATCAAGGTGCCATCGGCCAGCATCTGCTGCACCAGTGTCTGGTATTCGGCTTGTGAACCGTCACACCAATGGATCTGCGCGGGGCGCGTCAGCGCTGCCACTTCGTCAACCCACTGCTCGAGCGCTTCCAGCTTGCTGGTCATCAGTGTCCTCTTGAGGTTTTCAGAAAAAGTGATCTGAAACGCTAGTTTGCGGGCACTGGTATTGCAAGGTTTCTTGCAGCAAAAACGGCGCCACAGGGCGCCGTCCGGACACGCTATGGAGTGAAATCAGGCCGGGATCAGCGTCGCGATCATGTGCTCGATGTAGGCGTCGAACTCTTCGTGGTTGAGTCGCGGCAGCCCCAGCGTGAAATTGAGCTGGAGGAAGCCGACGTATGCGGCATAGGTGAGCCGCGCCCGGTTCAGCGCCTGTGGCGGCGCCAGCCCCGCCTCGCGATAGGCGGTGGTGAGGAACTCCATCCGTCGCTGCGATACCCGCGCCATCACCGGTACCACCTGCGGATGATCCAGTGCTTTCAGCAAAGCGGCATAGACGCGATGCGGCTGCAATTCGTGGGCAACCCGGCGGAACAGTTCGGGCAGGCGCTTGCGCGGATCGGCGATCTGCTCGATCTGGTTGATGATTTCGCGCTCGCCGTACTGTTCCCAGCGTTCCAGCGCGGCATGCAGCAGGGCTTCACGGGTGCGGAAATGCCAGTAGAAGCTGCCCTTGGTCACGCCCAACTGGCGGGCCAGAGCCTCCACCGCCAATGCGCCGACACCTTGTTCGGCGATCAGGTGCAAGGCGGCTAATTCCCAATCCTCGGCCGACAGCCGGGTACGTTCTGGCTTGCTGCTGACATTCATGGCCGTATGGTAGCCATAGCCCGTGAATTTGTAATGTAGTTGCTGACCGCAGCGGCAAACGCGGCGAGCTTTCGGGCCGGGCCAGGCGTTGCTGTCCGGGCGGTTGACGGCGCTTGCCCCAGCAACCCATACTCATCCGTATGGTTAATGATATGCCGTCCCCAAGCACGCTCAGCCGTTTTCCCGTGGCCGATCTGGAATTGGCGGTGGAAGAGTGGAATCCGGCCGGCACCCCGGTGCTGTTGTTTGCGCACGGCTTCGGGCAGACCCGCGGCGCATGGCGTACGGCGGCAGCAGCGTTGGCGGAAACCGGCTGCCGCTGCGTCACGTTCGACACGCGCGGCCATGGCGAAAGTGATCGGCTGGCCAGCGGCGACGATTACCACATGGATCAGTTCGCCGATGATCTGTTGCGGATGGCCGCGGCCCAACCGCAGCCGCCGATCCTGGTGGGCGCCTCGATGGGCGGGCTGCTGGGCATCGTGCTGGCCGGCGAAATACGCCCGACGCCGTTCCGCGCACTGGTGCTGGTGGATATCACGCCGCGCTGGGAAACCGCCGGCGTGGAACGCATCCTCGCGTTCATGCAGGCGCATCCGGATGGCTTCGCCAACTACGCCGACGCCGCGGAGCAGATCGCCGCTTACCTGCCGCAGCGGCGTGAACGCAAGAGCGAGCAGCAACTGCGCCCCCTGCTTCGCGAAGGCAGTGATGGTCGGCTGCGTTGGCACTGGGATCCGGCGTTGCTGGCCGGTGAGCTGGTGCAGGAAAGCGAACGCTACCAGCCACGCCTGCAGGCCGCCGCCAAGGAGATCGACGTACCCGTGCTGTTGCTGTCCGGTGCGCGCAGCGACGTGGTGTCGCGCGCCACCGTCGAAGAATTCATGCAACTGGTGCCGCATTCGCGGCACGTGGAACTGTCGCATGCCACGCACATGGTGGCGGGTGACGCGAACGACGCATTCACGCATGAAGTCGCCCGCTTCGTGCAAAGTCTGGATCTATCGACCGACCGGCAGCGGGCCGGTCTTGCCCAACCATGACCCGGCCGCATGCCGGCGCTGTTCAACCGTGATGAGGTGCTGAGATGTCCGTGATACTGACCCTGCTGGCGGCGCTGATTGCCACTGGCGCCTGTGCCTATCACCGCAGCAGTTTGCGGACGTGGGCGATCGTCACGATCGTCACCACGCTGGTGGTCGGCCTGGTACTGCGTGCGCCGTGGACGATGGTGATCCTGCTGATCATCGAACTGCTGATCGCCGTGCCCCTGCTGTTGGTGGATTTCCGCCGCAAGCAGATCAGCGCGCCGCTGCTGAAGATGTTCGCCAAGGTCACCCCGAAGCTGTCCGAAACCGAGCAGACCGCGCTGGAAGCGGGCACGGTTGGCTTCGAGGGCGAGCTGTTTTCCGGCAAGCCGAACTGGCACGAATTGCTCAAGCAGCCCAAGCCCGAGCTGAGCGTGGAGGAGCAGGCCTTCATGGATGGCCCGGTGGAAGAGCTGTGCGGGATGATCGACGACTGGCAGATCACCCACGAGCTGGCCGACCTGCCGCCGGACATCTGGGCCTTCATCAAGAAGCACAAGTTTTTCGGCATGATCATCCCGAAGCAATACGGCGGCCTGCAGTTCTCCGCGCTAGCGCACTCGGCGGTGCTGCAGAAGCTCTCCACCATGTCAGCGACGGTATCCTCCACCGTGGCCGTGCCGAACTCGCTCGGGCCGGCCGAGCTGCTGCTGCATTACGGCAGCGACGAGCAGAAGAATCACTACCTGCCACGGCTGGCGGTCGGCGAGGAGATCCCGTGCTTTGCGCTGACGGGCCCGTACGCCGGCTCCGACGCCACCTCGATTCCCGATATCGGCATCGTCTGCAAGCAGATGGTCGACGGGGTCGAGACGCTCGGCATCAAGCTCACCTTCGACAAGCGCTACATCACGCTGGCGCCGATCGCTACCGTGATCGGTCTGGCCTTCCGCATGTACGACCCCGAGCATCTGCTCGGTGACAAGGAAGACCTCGGCATCACGCTGGCGCTGCTGCCGCGTTCGACGCCGGGGCTGCAGATCGGACGCCGCCACTTTCCGCTCAACATCCCGTTCCAGAACGGCCCGATTCACGGCAAGGATGTGTTCGCGCCGCTGTCGGTGCTGATCGGTGGCCCGCAGATGGCCGGCCACGGCTGGCGCATGCTGGTCGAGGTGTTGTCGGTGGGCCGCGCCATTTCGTTACCGTCCAATGCCACCGGCGCCATGCGCGCCTCCGCGCTGGCCACCGGCACCTACGCGCGCATGCGCAAACAGTTTGGCCTGGCGGTGGCGCGCTTCGAAGGCGTCGAGGAAGCGCTGGCACGCATCGGCGGTCTCACCTACGCCACCGCCGCGCTGTCGCGCGCGACAGCGGCCGCCGTCGATCGCGGCGAGAAACCGGCAGTGACCTCGGCGATCGCGAAATACCACGCCACCGAATGGGCGCGGCGGATCGCCAGCGACACGATGGACGTGCACGGCGGCAAGGCCGTGCAGCTGGGTCCGAAGAACTACGCCGGTCGCGGCTGGGCCAGCGTACCGATCGCGATCACGGTGGAGGGCGCCAACATCATGACGCGCAGCCTGATGATCTTCGGCCAGGGTGCGATCCGCTGCCATCCCTACGTGCTGAAGGAAATGCAGGCGCTGTCGATCGCCGATCGCGGCGAGCAGCTGAAGACGTTCGATCGGCTGCTGTTCGCCCACATCGGTTTCGGCATCTCCAACGCTGTGCGCAGTCTTGCGATGGGCCTGACCGGCGCGCGCATCGGCGAGACGGCTGGCGACGCGTATACCCGTCGCTACTACCGCAAGCTCGATCGCTACTCCGCCGCGCTGGCGCTGTGTGCCGACGTGTTCATGGGTGTGCTCGGCGGCAAGCTGAAGTTCAAGGAAAAGCTGTCGGCGCGCCTCGGCGACGTGCTGAGCTATCTGTACATAGCCAGCGCCATGCTCAAGCGCTACGAGGATACCGACCGACCGGAAGCGGATCGCCCGTTTCTGGCCTGGGGCTTCCACGAGTGCATGTGGCTGATCCAGAACGCGCTGGACGGTGCGATCCGCAACTTCCCCGTGCGTCCGGTCGCATGGCTGCTGCGCGTGCTGGTGTTTCCGCTGGGTCGCCGCGAAGTGCCACCGTCCGATCGCCTGGGCCGCCGTGTCGCCGCGCTGCTCACCGCGCCGAACGAAGCGCTCGATCGCCTCACCGACTGGGTCTACACCACGCCCACGGCGAACAACACGGTCGGTCGCATGAAGGCGCTGCTGCCGGACGTGATCGCTGCCGAGCCGGTCGACCGCAAGTTCGGCAAGGCATTGAAGGCCGGCCAGTTCACGTCGCACGATTACCTCGGCCAGTTGACCGAGGCGCAGCAGGCCGGGGTGATCTCCGAAGCCGAGGCCGACCTGCTCCGGCGGGTGCGCGAAGGCGTGTTCGAGTTCATCTCGGTGGATGATTTCGATACCGACGAGCTGCGCGCGTTCAAGACAAGGGCGGGTGCCAGCTCACCCAGCGCGGCCTGAATCAAGCTGATCCATCCGGCCCGCTTTGCGGGCCGGATCTTCTATGGAGGCGACCGATGAGTGCATCCGTACTGTCGCTGTACCGCCGCATCACGCGCTGGCCGGCGGGGCACTGGATTTTCTCGCGGCTGGTCTGCCTCAAGGCGCCGTACTTCGCCACCATCGCACCACGCTTCGTGACGCTGGAGCCGGGACGATGCGAGGTGCGCATCCGCGATCGGTGGCGCGTGCACAATCACCTCGGCACGGTTCATGCGATCGCATTGTGCAACCTGGCCGAACTCAGTGCCGGGGTGATGACTGATGCGACTATTCCCGCCGGCATGCGCTGGATTCCCAAGGGCATGACGGTTGAATACCTGAAGAAGGCCGTGGGCTCGATGCGCGGTGTCGCCACGCCGGAGGCAGCCGTGCCGGTATCCGGCCAAGTCGGCGAGTGGCCGGTCGGGATCGAAGTTACCGATCGTGCTGGCGAGGTTGTTTTCCGTGCGCGTGTGCTGATGTGGGTGTCGCCGCACAAGCGCGGCTGAACGAGCCGATCGGTGCGGGCTCAGCCCGCCAGCACGCAGCCATTCTTGCCGTTGCGCTTGGCCTCGTACATCGCATGGTCCGCCGCATGCATCAGTCGCTCCTCGGCATCGGCACCTTCGTTCGGTACATACGGCGCGATGCCGATGCTGGCGCCCACGCGTACCTCGATCGCGTTGCCGTCGACGTGCAGGTGATAAGGCTCTCTCAGTTCGGCACAGAGCTTTTCGCACAGCTGCAGCGCCGTCCGTGGATCGTCGATCTCTTCCAGCACCAGCGCGAATTCATCACCACCCAGACGGGCCACCGTGTCGTTGCTGCGCAGATGTACGGGAAGGCGATTGGCGATTTCCTGAAGCAGCGCATCGCCGGCGGCATGGCCATGGGTATCGTTGACGCTCTTGAATCCGTCGATATCGATGCAGACCAGCGCGAAGCGGCTGTGATGGCGGATGGCACGCTGAATCGCACCGTGCAGGCGGTCGCGGAACAGGGCCCGGTTTGGCAGCCCAGTAAGCGGGTCATGGCTGGCCTGGTGACGCACCATGGTTTCGATCAGCTTGCGCTCGGCGATCTCCCGATGCAGCTCCTCGTTGCGCTCGGCCAGTTCGGCCATCGCCTCGCGCAGCTTCATGCGCGCCGAATGCAGTTCCAGAAACACGCGAATCTTCGACTGCAAAATGACATCATTGATCGGTTTGGCGATGTAATCCACGGCACCGGAGTGGTAACCCTTGAGCCGGTTCACGTCGTCAGCGTAGGCGGCGGTAACGAAAATGATCGGTGTCTCGCTCAGCTGCTCGGCTGCGCCAAGCAGGCTCGCCACCTCGAAGCCGTCCATGTCCGGCATGTTGACGTCGAGCAGGATCAACGCGAACTCGTGATCGAGGCAAAGTGCCAGCGCGGCGTTGCCACTGGTCGCCTCGTACAGCTCGGCACCACTACGTGCGAGCAGGCGACGCATTGCCACCAGGTTCGCGGGCGTGTCGTCGACAATCAAGATTTTCGGCGTCACCAGGTGCTCCTTTTTCGCGCCGTCCCTGGCTATCGAAGGAGCAACCCTAACCGATGCCGATGCTGCTAGGCGTGAAACCCCTCGCGTTTGCGAGCGCGTTGGTACTTGGCGACGCCTGTCGCGACCGCTCGCCAGTACGCGCGATCACGATCGTGCGGTCGGCAGCCAGACGCGCAGCGTGGCTGCGAGTTTGTCGATGTCGATCGGCTTGGAAAGATAATCGTTCGCGCCCATCTGCAGACAGACCTCACGATCGCCCGTCATGGCTTTGGCGGTCACCGCGATGATCGGCAGATCCATGAAGTCGGGAAGCTTGCGGATGGTGCGGATGGTCTCGTAGCCGTCCATCCCCGGCATCATGATGTCCATCAGCACCACCTCTGGCCGCTGTTCGGTTTCCAGCACTTTCAGTGCCTTGTAACCATCCTGCGCCATGCTCACTTGCAGGCCCCAGCCGCGCAGCACCTTGGACAGCGCGAACAGGTTGCGCATGTCGTCGTCCACCAGCAAGACGCGCTGGCCCGCCAGCGAGACCGGCAGGCCCGCGTTCGTGACCGACCGGGCCACGGGAGGAGGAATGTCCTGCAGGAACGCGCCAACTTCCTGCAGCAGGCGCTCGCTGGAACGTGCGCCCTTGAGCACGATGGCGTCGGCGTACTTGCGCAGCTTCAGCTGCTCCTGCGAGTCGAGTTCGCGTCCCGAATACACCACCACCGGCGGCATGGCCTCCGGCCTGGCCGAAAGGTGTTCCATCAGTTCCAGGCCCGACATGCCTGGCAGCCCCAGATCCAGCACGATGCAGTCGTAGTCGTTGCCGCTGATCTTCGGCAGTGCGTCCTCGGCGGAGCCGGCCTCGTCGACGTCCACGTGATGCGCGCGCAAGGCGATGCGTATGGCCTTGCGCGAGGCGTCGTCGTCTTCCACCACCAGCAGGCGTCGTTGCTTGCCCTCGCCGAAACGCAACAGGCGATCGAGTGCCTCGGCAATGGATTCGCGGCTGACCGGCTTGGTCAGAAAACCGATCGCGCCCCGTTCCATGCCACGCGTGCCGGCGTCGCTGACGGAGACGAAGTGCACCGGGATGGATCGCGTCGCTTCGTCTACCTTGAGCCGGTCCAGCACCGTCCAGCCGTCCATCACCGGCAGCGAAACATCCAGCAGGATGCCCGACGGATGATGCTCGCGAGCCAGCTGCAGGCCGGATTCGCCGTTCATCGCGGCGAGCGCGCGATAGCCCCTGCGATGGATCATGTCGATGAGGATGCGCACGAATGCCGGATCGTCTTCGATCACCAGGATGACGGTCTGCCCGGGCAGGAGCGATCCGCGGTCGTCCTCGATGGACATCGGCAACAGGGCTGACGAGGTGAAATGTCGATGTCGCTCGCTGCCTGCTTCCTCCCTGTCGACGGTGGTTGCGGCGGCGGGCGGCGGTGTTTCCGGCAACAGCAAGGTGAATCGGCTGCCTTGCCCGATCTGACTTTGCAGGATGACGTCGCCGCCGAGCAGTTGCGCCATGCGTCGCGAGATCGCCAGGCCCAGACCGGTGCCGCCGAACTGGCGGCTGGTGCTTGCGTCAACCTGCTCGAAGGCATTGAAGATGCGCTCGAGCTTGTCCTGGGGAATGCCGATGCCGGTGTCGCTCACCGTGATCGCCAGCAAGGGTTGATTGGCCAGGGCGGCTGGCATGTCCAGATCGGCTGGTGGACGACCGATACGCAGATTCACCGATCCGCTGGCAGTGAACTTGAAGGCATTGCTGAGCAGGTTGTTGGCGATCTGTTCGATCTTGCCGCCGTCGGTGGCAAGGGTAGCGGGCAGCCCGTCATCGATCGAGAGGGCGAAATCCAGCCGCTTCTCGCTCGCGAGATGGACGAAGGTGCGTTGCAACCTCCTGCCGAGTTCGGCGATGCGAACCTCCTGAATCAACATTTCCATCTTGCCTGCCTCGACCTTGGACAGATCCAGGATGTCGTTGATGAGATGAAGCAGGCTGTTGCCGGCATCGTGGATGATCTGCGCCGATTCGATCTGCTCGTCGTCGAGGTTGCCGGTATCGTTGTCTGCCAGGCTGCGCGACAGGATCAGCAGGCTGTTCAGCGGCGTGCGCAGTTCATGCGACATGTTGGCCAGGAAATCCGATTTGTACTGGCTGGCACGCGCCAGTTCGGTCGCCTTTTCCTCGGTTTCCCGCTGCAGATGTTCCAGCACGACCTTCTGCTGGTTCAGGCTCTCGGTCATTCTCCGCAGATCTTCGTTGGAAGAACGAAGCTCCTTCGCCTGTACGCGTTGTTCTTCCTCCGAGGCAATCAGCCGCTGCGATTGTTCTTCCAGTTCGGTGGTTTTTGCCTGCAGGGTCTCGTTGCTTTCGTGCAACACCTCTTTTTGCTGGCGCATCACCAGTTCGGACAGGCGTAGTTCGTCCGCCTGTTCGCGTGTCTGGATCAACAGATCCTGGGTATGCACCGCCTGATTCAGGTTCTCCAGTGAAAGCGCTGCAATAGGCAACAGTTCGTCCAGCAGTTGCCGCTGCAAGGTGGTCAGTGGCCCGAAGCTGCCGAGCTCGAGTACGCCGATCAACGTTTCGCGATAGATCATCGGCAGAATCGCGACATGCCCCGGCACGGCTTCGCCGGTGCCTGAGCCGATGCGCAGGTAATCGGTCGGCACCTGATCCAGGAAGATCGCCTTGCGCTCCACTACGCACTGTTCGACCAGGCCCTCGCCGGGCATGTGCTGGTCGGCGGAGCGATTGTCGATGCGCAAGCCGTAGCTTCCCAGCAGGTCCAGTCGATGGCGTGCGTCGTCGAACGAATAGAACAGGCCCAGCCCCGCGTTGCACAGCGGCACGACCTCGCTGGTCAGCCATTGGGCGAAATCCTTGTGGGTGGTGGCCTGCAGCAGCACCTGCGAGATCTCCGCCACGCGGGAGCGAATCCATGCGCGCGTATCCGTGTCCAGCGACATCTGCTTGAACACCTGCAGGGCGCGGGCGATCTCGCCCACTTCATCGCGGCGATCCGGTCGGTGTATCTCGAAGTCCTGGTCGTGGTTGGACAGCCTCGTCATCTGGTCAGTGAGTCGCCGCAACGGACGTATCACGAGCCGCGAGGTAAGCCGGATGACCGTGATGCCGAGCAGGACGCCCAACAAGATGGTCAGCGCGTTGATTGCCTTGGTGCTGGTGAGGGCCACATCGAGCTGATGGTTGCGTAACGCCAGCAAGCGGTTTTCCTCGCCTGTCATCTGATCCAGCACGGCTGACAGGTCCTCGACGCGGACGGTGCGCTGCGCAAGATAATCGGCCTGGATCCGCTGTCGCTCCAACTGAACCTCGGGAGCGCTCAGGTTCAATCGACTCAGCGGAGTAATGCCATGGTCGAGTACTTCCTGTTGCCAGCGCGTGGCCATTGAGGCGACCGTGTCGAGTCGGCTTTCCTCCAGGGGATTGTCGGCCAGCAACTGGCGCAAACCGGCAATCCGCTGGTTCAGTTCATGTGTGGATGTGCGGAACGTCGCCAGTTCGTTTGCCGAACCGCCGAGAAAGAACCCGCGAGCACCGACCTGGCTGGATTGCGCGGCGCGCTGCACCGCATTGATCTGCAGCAGCACCTGATAGGTATGGCTGGCCCAGTGCCGGTTGTTGTCCTGGGTTCGCAACGAGTCCAAGGTGACCAGGTTGGCGATCAGGAACAGCCCAAGAAGCAGGCCGATCGCCAGCATCATCTTGCGTTGCATGGACTGATTGGCGAGCCAGGAATTCTTTTTCGGCTGGGTAGGCTGCGGCATGCGGGTCACGGCGAGTCGGTGGACAGTTCTGTTCCGCGATCGCCGGGCCGGCGACTGGGCCTTCAACAGGGTAGCCGTTGCCGTCGCCGAACCATAGCCGGCCGATCGCCGCGATTCAGCGGCGGCCGAGCCGCCTCAGCGGCGCCGCCATGGCGGCGCCACGATCGAGCCGCGGCGCAGTGCCACGATCACCAGGCCCAGCGTGCATAGCGAGCACAACGTCAATGCGATGACCGAGGCCTCCGCACCGAACACACCGCCGCTCAGCCAGTCCGGTCCACTGCGGGTGGATACCAGCCAGCCATCCGCCTTCATGCCCGAGACCGGCACCCCGTAGATCGTGCCCTGGGCGAAGTTCCACGCCGCGTGAAGGCCCATGCATAGCGGCAGAGAGCGGGTTACGTGGTAGATCATGCCGAACAGCAATCCGGCCTCGATCGCGATGGCGGCCGAGCTCCACAGCGTGGCGCCGGGATTGCCGATGTGTGCGGCGCCAAAGAACAGCGCCGAGGCGATCAGCGCGATCCAGGTGCCCAGACCTTCCTCGACGATGCGAAACAGTACGCCGCGGGTAATGATCTCCTCGCCAATACCCGCGCCCAGGCCGAACATGAGCAAAGCCGGTAACCATTGCGCGTTCGGGTTGGTGCCGGTGACGTGATAGCTGCCCAGCAGGTACAGCACGCCGATCACCGCACTGAACAGCAACAGGCCGGCAGCCGTGCCCCTGGCGCCGTCCGGCAACAGCCTGCGTGGTGCCAGCTCGGTGATCGGGCGGCGCTCCACCAGCCGCACCAGCAGCAGGTAGGCGAGCAAGGCGGGCAGGGCGCGCATCAGGAACTGGGCCCAAGCGTGATGCATGGCCGAGGCGTCCTTGGCCAGCCAGCCCAGCGTGTGCATGCATGCGCCGACCGCAAAGCTCAGCACCGCGAAAAGCAGGGCGAAAATCACGATCCGCGCCAGCGGCGAGAACAGCAGCCAGCGCTTCCATGCGGGCGAGCCGGGTGGTGTGGTGAAGGCGATGGCCTGGTCGTGCATGCGTGATCTCCCCTTGAAGATCCGCACGTTAGCAGCGGCGCCGCTCGTTCGCTACAGCTCGACCGCCGCCGCGTGCTCGCGGGTGTTGGCGAAGCGCACCTGCGGCCAGCGTTCCTGCGCCAGTTGCAGGTTGACCCGGGTCGGGGCGATGTAAACCAGCTCGCCGGCGCCATCGATGGCGAGGTTCATGGCGTTCTTCTCGCGGAACTCGGCCAATTTCTTCTCGTCGTCGCAATGCACCCAGCGCGCGGTGGTCACCGTCACCGGCTCGAAACTGGCGTCGACGTTGTATTCGTCCTTGAGCCGGTACGCGACCACCTCGAACTGCAGCACGCCGACCGCGCCAAGGATCAGGTCGTTCGACATCAACGGGCGGAAGAACTGGGTGGCGCCTTCCTCGCTCAATTGAGCCAGGCCCTTCTGCAAGGCCTTCATCTTCAGCGGGTCGCGCAGCCGCGCGCGGCGAAAGAGTTCGGGCGCGAAGTTCGGGATGCCGGTGAAGCTGACTTGCTCGCCCTCGGTGAAGGTGTCGCCGATGGTGATGGTGCCGTGGTTGTGCAGGCCGATCACGTCGCCCGGATAGGCGGTCTCGACGATCTCGCGGTCGCTTGCCATGAAGGTCAGTGCGTTGGCGATGCGCACTTCCTTGCCGGTGCGGCTCTGGATCATCTTCATGCCGGCGTTGTAAGTGCCCGAGCACACGCGCATGAAGGCCACACGGTCGCGGTGCGCCGGATCCATATTCGCCTGGATCTTGAACACGAAGCCGGACAGCTTTTCTTCCTGCGGCTGGATCTCGCGCGTGGTGGTGGCGCGCGGCCGCGGTGACGGCGCGTGCTCAATGAAGAAATCCAGCAGCAGCTGCACGCCGAAGTTGTTCACCGCCGAGCCGAAGAACACCGGCGTCTGCCGACCGGCCAGGTATTCGTCGAGATCGAACGACGGCGCGGCGCCCTGCACCAGTTCGAGTTCGTCGCGCAGTTCGCGCATCGCCTCGTCGCCGATTTTCTCCAGCAGACCGGGTGCGTCGAGACCCTTGAAGATGGTCGAGTCCTGCCGGGTGAAGTTCTTGCCCTGCTCGAAGATGTGCACCTCGTCCAGCGCCAGGTGATACACGCCCTTCAGCCGCTTGCCCATGCCGATCGGCCAGGTCAGTGGGGCGCAGGCGATACCGAGCACGGATTCCACCTCATCCAGCAGCTCGATCGGCGAACGGCCCTCGCGGTCGAGCTTGTTGATGAAGGTCATGATCGGCGTGTCGCGCAGGCGGCAGACCTCCATCAGCTTGATCGTGCGTTCTTCCACGCCCTTGGCGCAGTCGATCACCATCAATGCGGAGTCCACCGCGGTCAGCACGCGGTAGGTATCTTCGGAGAAGTCCGCATGTCCCGGTGTATCGAGCAGGTTGACGATCTTGCCCTCGTACGGGAACTGCATCACCGACGAAGTCACCGAGATGCCGCGTTCCTTCTCCAGCGCCATCCAGTCCGAGGTGGCATGCCGCGCCGCCTTGCGTCCTTTCACCGAGCCGGCCATCTGGATCGCGCCGCCGAACAGCAACAGCTTTTCGGTCAGCGTGGTCTTGCCCGCGTCAGGATGGCTGACGATGGCAAAGGTGCGACGACGAAGGGTTTCCTGGAGATGCGAGGGCATGGGAACTGATTGGCTGGCACGTGGGCCGGACATTGTAGCTTGGATCGATCCGCGGCTCCGGCGAGGGAGCGCGCCAGGCCCGCCGGCCCTGCACGCAGCCGCTGGCCACACGGCACCTGTCGCGTCTGGAGGTAACCGGCGAACGCCAGTCGGCGAATAGCCAAGAGAAATGCCGCGTCAATCACCAGTTCCCGGGGAGATCCGGGGACATCCACCAGGAGAACACCCATGTTCGACATGAAGAACCTCGGCCGTCTGAAGAAACTGGACGAACACGCGCCCGACGTCATGAAGGCCTTCTGGGCTTTCGACAAGGCAGCCTTCGCCGAAGGTGCGCTCAGCGCGCGCGAAAAGCAGCTGATCGCAGTGGCGGTGGCATTGACCACGCAATGTCCCTACTGCATCGAGCTGCACAACAAGGCGGCACGCGAGGCCGGCGCCAGCGACGCACAGCTGTCCGAAGCGGCCATGGTCGCCGCGGCGATCCGCGCCGGCGGTGCGGTCACCCACGCCACCCATCTCTTCGCCGGCTGAAGCGACGCCTGCAAACCATTGAATCGGGAACGCGCTGCCGCTCCGCTGCGAAATCCAGCGAGAAAGATTCCGGAGGGTTCGGTGCCCGTTTCCGGTCCATGAGGAATACACCCATGAATAACGTTCCATTGGGCGCCCGTTGGGCGGCCATTCCGTTGCGCCTGATCGTCGGTTTCGGCTTCATGCAGCACGGCCTGGCCAAGGCCGCCCGGGGGCCCGACGCTTTCCCGGCGATTCTGCAGGCGATAGGAGTGCCGGCACCGCATCTGATGGGATGGGCGACGATCCTGGTCGAGATATTCGGTGGCCTGGCGATCCTGTTGGGCGCCTTTGTGGTGCTGGCGAGCTTGCCGATGGCCGTGGTGCTGCTGGTGGCCATCTTCACCGTGCATCTGCCGTACGGTTTCAGTTCGATCAAGCTGGTGGCCGTGACGGCCAGCGGCGCGCAGTTCGGTCCACCCGGTTATGAGTGCGACCTGTTGTATCTCGCCTGCCTGGCAGCGCTTGTGCTGGGCGGTTCGGGACCCTGGTCGGTGGACGGTTTTATCCAGGCGCGGAAGCTGCGCAAAAGATCATCCAGCTGATTATCGAGGCAAAGGGATTGAGGCAAGGAGCTTCGCAAGTTGAATAGCCGGCCCCGCAAAAATGCCTATTTCGCCAGCTTCGTCAGCAAGCTGTGCCAGAAATCCAGCGCCGCCGGCACCTCGGACGCCAGCAGCTTCTCGTTGAGACCATGCGCGAAGCTGTCGCCGGGCTTGCCGAAGTTGGGCGAGACGCCGTAGCTGGGTACACCGGCGTTGCGGAAGTGCATGCTGTCCGAAGCGCCGGAAGACATGTCCGGCACCACATCCAGGCCCGGGTAGCGTTCGTGCACGGTGGCGGTCACCGCGGCCACGATGTCCGCGCGCAGTGGCGAGACCGGACTTTGTACCGGTGTTGGCGCCCGCACGGTGATCTTCACGGTGGGATCCGCCACGACCTTGTTGAGCGTGGCTTCGACCGAGGCGATGCTGACGCCGGGAAAGATGCGGCAATTGATGTTGGCGGTGGCCCGCTGCGGCAGCGCGTTGAGTGCGTGGCCGCCATCGAGCATGGTCGCCACGCAGGTGGTGCGCAGTTGGCCGATATAGGCGGGATCGGCGGAGATGACGGCAGCGGCCTTGGCGTCGCTCGGGTTGGTGGTGAACTTCAGCATGGCCTGGGCGAGCGGGCCGCTGCTGTGTTCGCCGATCGCTTTCAGCGAGGCGAGGGTGATCTCGTTGTGCTGCACCGGGAAGGCGTAGCCCGCGACATGGTCGAGTGCCGTGGCCAGCCGGTAGATGGCGTTGTCCGGCGCAGGCTCGCTGGAATGGCCGCCGGGCGAAGTGACGGTGAGCAGGAAGTCGGCATAGGTCTTTTCGGCGGCTTGGATCTCGTAATCCACCGGCTTGAGTTTGTCGTCGTAGGTGCCGCCGCCGGCATCCGCGTTGAGCAGGAATTCGGCGTCGTGATAGCGCTGGGCGAGCACGCGGGTGGAGGCCATCTCGGTTTCCTCATCGCCGGAGAACACCAGGATCATTTCATGGCCGGGCACGAAGCCCTCGCGCTTGAAGCGCATCATGGTGGCGACCAGGGTGATCAGGTTGGTCTTCATGTCGGCGGTGCCGCGACCGTAGAGGTAACCGTTTTCCTCGATCAGCTTGAACGGATCGCGGGTCCAGTCCTTCGGGTCGGCGGCGACCACGTCCATGTGTGCTGACAACAGGATCGGCTTGCCCTTGCCTCTGCCGCGGTAATGCGCGACGAGGGCGGCGGTGCGGCCGACCGGGATGATCTCGATGTCGGTCTTGGCGAAGCCGGCCGACTCCAGCTTCGCGGCGATGTATTGCGCCAGCACCGGCACCTGATCCTTGCCTTCCTCCGTGCGCGTGGCGATGGCGTGGCGCAGCATCTCCAGGGTTTCCGGCATCGCTTGCGCGGTAGTTTCAGCGACAGCCTGGGGCATGTGGGAGATCGCCAGTGCAAGACAGGCGGCCAGACAGGTATGGCGGATCGACATGATGAAACTCCCCGGGACAGCGGCGGATGGTTCCCCAGTATTGGTCAATGGACCCGGCCGGGGCCAGCGGTGTTCGACCGACCCCTCCAAGAGATCGTTCGCCGCTCAGAATTTGTAATCGATCATCAGGCGGTTGTAAGTGAACGACTCGTTGCCTGGATTCAGGTTGTTTATGCCTCCGGAGGAACGCTCCCAGCGATCGCGTAGCGACAGACCCTTGAGATAGCCGTCCAGCTTATAAATGATGTCGAAATACAAGTCATGACTGTCGCCGCGAAGGTCGGTGGTGTACTTCGTGTAGGCGGCGGCCAATTGCAGCTTCTGGTCGAACAGGTTGTAGGCAACCTTGGCTTTCCAGGCATGCCCGGGGCCTTGTTCCACGAGGCCACGAAGCATCGACGTGGTGTAGAGAGGGTCCGCGGCATAGGTGACGGTGTAGGGCGAAATCAGGGCTCCGCTGCCTATTGCGCCGTCCTGCTGCGCGATCTTGTTATAAGCCACTTCAAGGCGGCCATTGGGGATGACGACACCGACATTGGCGCCCCAGGCCTTGCTTTTCACCCGGTCGCCAGGCAGTCCGAGGAACCGGGTTCGGGTGTCCACCAGGATGTTGTCGGAACCACCAGTTTCGGTCACGTACTGCGCCGCCACGAACGGATCGAAGCCCGTGCCGGTCTTGAAGGTATAGCTGCCATCGACATAGCCCAGGCGCGCGAAGCGCATGAAGTTGTAGTACCACGCCTGTGTCTTCAGGCCGCCGTTGGTATAACTCGTACCGAAAGCCCAGGCGCCGTTGGCCGAGCGCGCTGTAGCGGGCAGCGCACCGTTGTTGCCATACATGGTGTCGCCGTCGTAGGTGGACGGATAGTAAAGGTTGTCCGAGGTATAGCCGCTTGACGTGCGGCTTTTCCAGCCAAAGCTGCGGATACCGTAGATGTCCCATCCGTCGGCTGGTTTTACGTCGACCGATAGGGCTTCGTATGATGCCGGGATGACCCGTGAATCGGCCATGCCCATCCATGGCGTCGCCAGGTACTGATAGCCGCCGCGAAACGTCAACCAATGGTTCTCGTATTGCAGGTAGGCCTGGCTCAGCGCGCTGACGGAATCGTCGAGTCCCATCAGCGATGCATCAACTTTGGCCGTGTTGTTGGATTGCGAGCCGAACGAGTTGGCGCTGGCCAGGGAGCCGACGAGGCTGAAGCCACCACCGAAGGTTCCGGTGCGTGCGTTGATCAGCACCGAGCCGGCTAATGCGCTGGCGTCCGGAACCGTGTTGGTCTCGTAGATGCGATTGAAGTTATAGGCACGAATTTCGCCGTCCACATGACCCTGGGCAAAGATGTCGTTGAGATCATTGGCATGTGCATTCGAACAGATTGTGCCAAGAACACAGGCAACGGCCGCAGCGATAAGTTTGTAGTGCATGTCTCAGTTCCCATGATGTCTTGCGGAGGTAGGTTCAGCAATCCGTGGCACAGGCGTGATCCAAGTCTGTGCAGGGTGGCTTGGGCGACATCCACTTTAACTGCCGTGGATTTGTCGGCCCGCACTCAGTTCTCTAAGGCGCCACGCGCGTCTCGTGCGCGGCGGGGATGGCTCGTGCAGACGATCCTTGGCCGATCAATGCCCCGGATCGATGCAACATATAGACGCCGGCCAGTCCGGCGAACGCGGAAAACGCAAGCCAGGCACCGGGCATCGCCTTATTGTCGGTGACATGGATGAGCCAGGTCGAGATCGCCGGAGTGAAGCCGCCGAAGATGGCTTGTGCCAGGCTGTACGCCAGCGAAAACCCGGTGGCGCGCACATGCACCGGCATCATTTCGGTAAGGGTCACAACCATCACCCCTTGATAACCGCCATACAGGAATGACAGCCAGAGCAGCACGCCGAGCATGCGTTCGAACGATGGCGCGTCGACCAGCCAGGCCATCGCAGGGTAAGCCGTGAGTGCGACCATCGCCGAGAAGAACAGCAGGATACGGATCCTGCCCATGCGATCGGAAAGCGCACCCATCACCGGCACCCAGATGAAGTTTGAAATGCCTACGCATACCGTCACGAGAAAAGCATCACGTTCGGTAAGACCGAGTACGGCGCGGCCGAAAGTCGGTGTATACGCGGTGATCAAATAGAACATGACGCTGGTCAGCGTCACCAGCAGTACTGCGTTGAATACCAGTTTCCAATGCGTCAGAAGACCCGAATAAATTTCGCGAAGCGTCGGGCGTTGTACCTGTGTGCGCGCCTTGAACTGCTCGGTTTCCTGCAGCGTGCGGCGAATGTAGAACAGCAACGGCACGATCAGCGAACCAACCAGAAACGGAATGCGCCAGCCCCAGGTCATGATTTGCTCCTCGCTCAACACCATACGCAAGGTCACGCCGAGCACCGCGGCGAAGATGACCGCGATCTGCTGGCTGGCCGATTGCCAGGCGACGAAGAAGCCGCGCTTCCCGGGCGGCGCGATCTCGGCGAGATAGACCGAGACGCCACCGGATTCGGCGCCGGCGGAGAATCCCTGCAGCAGGCGCCCGACCACCACCAGCAACGGCGCGGCCAGTCCAATCGCACTGTAATTCGGCGTTAGGGTGATGATGAGCACGCCCACCGACATGAGGCCAAGGCTGAGAATCAGTCCCTTGCGGCGGCCATGCCGATCGATGTAAGCGCCAAGCACGATCGCGCCAAGCGGTCGCATCAGGAAACCGACGCCGAACGTCACCAGCGACAGCATGAGCGAAATGTAGGGGTTCGCGTTGGGGAAGATCGCGTGGGCGATGGCCGTGGCATAGAAGCCGTAGACCATGAAGTCGTACATCTCGAGGAAGTTACCGCTGACAACCTTGAAAACCCGGCCCGACTGGGAGCCACTTGTCTGATGCTGAACCATGCTGCGTTTCTCCCGGAAGGAGTGGCTGACTGCGGCTGGACCGTGTTCCAATATTTAATACGGCATGCCGATATTCAAAACATACAAGCAGATAGTGGCGAGCCGAGTCAATAAGCATTTTTTGTCGTATCAATATTTATGACATTGATCGCAAAGGAATTTTTGACGCGACGCAACATGGCTTGACGTGTGTGACCTTCGGGTATTACGGTTATTTGGAACAACGTTTTGGATATTGGAACGATGGATACAACTTTGCTGAAAGGCCTCGGCGTACTCGAGGCACTCGCCGCCAGCCGCAGTGCCCGGGGTGTCACCGAGCTTGCCCAATCGCTGGAATTGACCAAAAGCAACGTGCATCGAACCCTGCAGACACTAACCGCCGCCGGTTATGTGCGAAGCGGCAAAGTGCCAGGCACGTACGAGTGCACGCTCAAGCTTTTCGAGATCGCCAGCGGCGTCGTCGCGCGCATTGACGTACGCCAATCTGCCGATGTGTTCATGCAGCAATTGGCGCGACTGACCAAGGAGACCATCCACCTGTCGGTTCTCGACGGCATGGACGTGATCTACCTGAACAAGATCGAGTCCCCGCATCCGGTACGGGCTTATTCGACCATCGGCGGCCGTGCGCCGGCCCATTGCGTGGCATCGGGCAAGGCCTTGCTGGCTTGGCAGAGCGACGCATGCCTGCAACAGCTCGCATCGCGTCTGGCGGCGCCGACCAACCGATCGATTGCCAGCCGCGATGCGTTGTTCGATGAGTTGGCGAAGATCCGCCGGCAGGGCTTTGCGGTCAATCGCGGCGAGTGGCGCGATGGGGTAGGCGGCATCGCCTCCATCGTTTTCGATCTGGCTGGTGCGCCGGTGGCGGCCATCGGCATTTCTGGTCCGCTCGAACGGTTGCGGCCGGCGGCCATCCGCAAGTACAGCCAGCTTGTCGTCGATGCCGCCTGCGGCTTGTCGCGTTCGCTCGGGTATTCGCAAGTCAGCTACCCGCCAGTTGTGGTCGCCTGAGTGCGAGCCTAGCCATCGTCTATTTTGGAGAATTGCAGTGCAGCCGTTGAAGGGCATACGAGTCATCGAATTTTGCAGCGTTGCCGCTGGGCCGTTCTGCGCCATGCTGCTGGCTGACATGGGCGCGGACGTCATCAAGGTCGAGCACCCCGACGGTGGCGACAGCATGCGCCAGTGGCCGCCGATCACCGAAGGCTTCAGCGAGAATTTTGCTTCGGTTAACCGCAACAAGCGCTCGGTCACCCTGGATCTCAAAGATCCGGCTGACAACGCGAAGGCGCGTGAGCTGGCAGCCGGCGCGGATGTCATCGTGGAAAACAACCGACCAGGCGTGATGGCCCGACTGGGCCTGGACTATGCAAGCCTGGCGTCGGTCAATCCAGCGTTGGTGTATTGCTCGATCTCGGCCTTCGGCCAGGATGGTCCGCGTGCGCGCGAAGCCGGATTCGACCTGACCTTGCAGGCCATGAGCGGGGTGATGAGCGTCACCGGCGAAACGGGCGGGGCTCCGGTGAAATGTGGCGTGCCATTGTCGGATTTCACGACCGGGCTCTATGCCGCGTTCGCGATTGCCACCGGCCTGCGTGAAGTGGCCGCCCAGGGCAAGGGCATGCATATCGATGCATCCATGTTCGGCGCTTCACTGGCGGTCGGTGCCCTGCAGACCAGCCAGTACTTCGGCAGCGGCATCGATCCGGAAAAGCTCGGTTCGGCCCACCCGCGCAATGCGCCCTACCAGGCGTTTCGCACCAGCGACGGATACGTCGCCATGGCGGCCGGCAACAATACCCTGTGGCGTGCGGCGTGCACCGCGATCGGCCGCGATGACCTGGCTGGATTGGAACGCTTCTCCTCCAGTGCACTGCGGGCTGCGCACCAAGCCGAGCTGAAAACCATCTTCGAACTCAGCTTCGCCGAACTCACCTGCGAGCAGGTGTTGACGCTATTCCGCCAGGCCGGCGTACCTTGCGCGCCAATCAATACCTATTCCCAGGCTCTGGCTGATGCACAGGTTGCACACATGCAGTGGGTCCAGCCGCTTGAACTGCCGTCGGGAGTCATGACGCGGACCTTCGCCTCGCCATTGCGCTTTTCCGGCGAAGGTTTTGCGATCTATCGGCGGCCGCCGGCGCTTGGCGAACATAACGCGGAAATCCTCGGGGCGGCTCATGCCGCGATGGAGGCCCAACATGGCTGAGCTCGTCGTCCACCGCAGTGAGGGAATGCTCGAAATCACGCTGGCTCGCCCCGAGAAAATGAACGCGCTGAGTGCCACCATGGTGGAATCACTGCATGAAGAGCTGGATCGCGCCGAAGGTGACGGTACGCGCCTTCTGGTACTGCGTGGCGAGGGACGCAATTTTTCGGCGGGCTTCGACTTTGGCGGTTACGAGGAGCAAAGCGAAGGCGACCTGTTACGACGCTTCGTGCGCATCGAGCAATTGCTGCAGCGTGTCCATCACGCAAGTTACGACACGATGGCGTTTGTGCGTGGCCGAAATTTCGGCGCGGGCGTTGATCTGTTCGCCGCTTGCAACCGACGCGTGTGTACAAGCCACGCCACCTTCCGTATGCCGGGTCTGAGCTTTGGTCTGGTGCTGGGCACGCGCCGTTTTGCCGCGCTGGCCGGTAGCGGTTGGGCGCGGGAGGTGTTGCACGACGGGATAACCTTCGACGCAGAGCAGGCGCATGGACACGGGTTTGTCACCCTGCTCGCCGACGACACTCGCTGGGCCGAGCTTTCCGCGGCCGCATTGCAGGCCGCCTGCACGCTTTCCGGCGATGCTGCCGAACGACTCTTTCGCGTGACGCGCGCTGATACGCGGGACGCCGACATGGCCGAGCTGGTGGCATCGGCCGCACGCCCGGGCCTGTTGCAACGCCTGCGTGATTACCGCCAGGCACTGGGCAAATAGATCAGGAAACCAACGTGACCGATAACGACGCAAGCAAAATTATCTCCCTGGCCGAGTTGACGGCGCGGGTGCCCGACGGCAGTTCGATCGCCCTTGGCGGCAGCTTCCTGCATCGCGGTCCGTTCGCGTTCGTTCGCGAACTGATCCGTCAGGGGCGCAAGTCGCTGGACATCATCAAGCAATCGCCTGGTTACGACATCGACATCCTTTGCCGTGCTGGTGCCGTGGCGCGAACGCGTGCGGGCATCGTCGCCATGGAAGGAAATTTCGGACTGGCGCCGTTCTATCGGCGCGCGGTCGAACGCCAGCAGATCGTGCTCGAGGAGCATGCCTGTGCCAGCCTGACCGCCGGTTTGCGTGCCTCCGCATTCGGCGTGCCATTTCAGCCTTGTGGTGGCCTGCATGGCTCCGCGTTGCCTGAGCTCAACGGCTGGAAAGCACTTGATGACCCTTACGGCACCGAGGGCAGCACCTATGTCATCCCGCGCATTACGCCAGATTTCGCAGTGATTCATGTCAACGAAGTCAGCGAGCAGGGCGATGTGCGCGTGTTCGGCACTTCGCACTGGGACCGTATCATGACCCGCGCTGCCGGCCGTGTACTAGTGATTGCCGAGCGAGTGGTGTCAGTGGACGCGTTTCGTGCACAGCCCGAATTGACCCTGGTGCCGCATTTCATGGTCGAAGCCATCGCGGTCGTCCCCGGCGGCGCATGGCCGGGTTCGTGTTGGCCGCACTACGAAGTTGATTACGCGGCGGTGGAAGCCTATCTGGAAGATGCTGACGGCGTATTGCAGGCGCACCTTGATGCGGCACCCGAAGTACGGGAGCCAGCACATGCATGACTCATGGTCGCCGTTCTCCTACATCGTCACCAATCTGGCGCGGTTCATTCGCCCACACGAGATCACCTTCAGTGGCGTGAATTCGACCTTGCCAATGTTGGCTTGCCTGATGGCCAAGCGCGCCTACGACTTTGACTTCACCTATATCAACGTCGCTGGCGGCGTCGATCCCGAGCCTTCGTCGATCCCGATTTCCAGTTCCGATCCCGTGCTTGCCGAACGATCCGCTTCGATCTTTGCCAATGAGGATTTCTACGACCTTTGCACGCGCGGGAAAATGGATCTCTGCTTCCTGGGCGCGGCGCAGGTCGATGGCCTTGGTCAGACCAATGTGTCGTGCATCGGCGACTGGCATCGGCCCAAGGTGCGCTTGCCCGGCGGCGGTGGCGGCGCGGTCATGCTACCGACGGCGAGGCGCGCAGTGACTTGGCGTACCGAGCACTCGCGGCGCACCATGGTCGAGAAGCTGGATTTCCTGACTGCTGCCGGCGGCATGCATGGCGTGGTCACACCGATCGCCGTGTTCATCAGGCGTGATGGACGACTGGCGCTGCAGTCCTGGCATCCAGAAGCCTCGTTGGAAGAAGTTGTCGCGCGTACCGGCTTCGACTTCCAAGTAGGCGGTGCGGTGGCGACGACGTTGCCGACAGAACGTGAGCAGGCGGCGCTTGCCGTGCTCGACCCGAAAGGCCGTTTCCAGAGTGACGCCTCCATCTTGTTGCGGCCGGAGGTTGCATGAGCGTTCCACACGATTCACTGAGCCAGCGGCTTCGCGATGCGATGAGGGCGCATGCGCAGGCGGCTCGCACGGCTTTCGTCACCACCGACGTCAGCGTGAGCTACGAGGAGTTCGGGCAACTGGTGGATGCTTATGCCGCTGGCTTCGCTCGGGCAGGCGTGGCCCGTGGTGACTTCGTGGGCCTGGCGACGACCAAGTCGGTGCATGCCATCGCCGCCTTTTTTGGCGCGATGCAGGCTGGCGGTTGTCCATGCTTCATGGAGGCGCGTATATCGGTCGATGAGCTGGTCACGCGGATGGGCGCCGTGGGTATGCGCATGCTGGTATGCGACGATCCTGCGCTCATGGTATCTACGGCGTCGGCGCTGACCACCTTTGGCGCCAGCGTCGTGGCGCTGGATGCAGTGCAGGCCATCGGCAGCTTTATCGACAGCACCTTGACCGGTGATGATCGTGCGCTGTTGCTGTTTACTTCCGGTAGCACCGGGCGTCCCAAAGGCGTGCTGCTCTCGCATGCCAATCTGTTATGCAATGCGCATGGCGTCGCGGCGCACACGCAGGTTACGGCAGCGGATCGACTGCTCCACGTCATGCCGCTGCACCACACCAATGGGGTCAACAACCAACTGATTGTACCGCTCCTGTGCGGTGCGCAGATCGTGCTGATCGAACGCTTTCGCGCCGATGACATCGTTGATTGCCTGCGCCGTTTCGAGCCCACTTACGTGACCGGCGTGCCGACGATGTACTCACGCATGTTGCCCAAACTCGCAGCAGGCGAACGGTTTCCCTCGCTGCGTTTCCTGCGCTGCGGCTCGGCGCCCATCACGACCTCCCTGCATGAAGAAATCGAGGCCGCGTTTGGCGTGCCGTTGCTGGTCTCCTACGGCCTGTCCGAAGCTACCTGTACGAGCACCATGAATCCGCCGTCCGGGCGACGCATCGGTAGTATCGGGACGGTGCTGGACGGCCAGGAACTTGCGTTGTTCAAGCCGGGTACCGACGAACGTGTCGCGGATGGCATGGAGGGCGAAATCCGCATCCGCGGAGCGGCGCTGATGCTTGGCTATATCGGGGCAGAGGTGGCATCGCCGGTGGTTGATGGCTGGCTGCGCAGCGGCGACCTCGGCTGTTTCGACGATGCCGGTTTCGTCACCATCACCGGCCGGATCAAGGACGTGATCATCCGCGGTGGCGAGAATCTGTCGCCGGGACTGATAGAAAGCTATCTACAGACACACCCCAGCGTCCGCGAATGCTGCGTCATCGGTACCGCCGATGCTGACCTCGGCGAAGTGCCGGTAGCGTTCGTCGTGGCTAAGGAGGGTGACGCCATTGAAGCGGTGGCGCTGCAGGAGCATGTCCTGCATGGACTGTCGCGAGTTTATGTGCCCGCGCATATCCATGTGCTGTCGGCGTTGCCTACGGGGAGTATGGGCAAGGTCGACAGGAACGCGCTCAAGCGGATGGCGAACGTCGCGACCGATGTACTGGCAGATTGAGTTCCAGCTGTCGATCACTGCCTTGCCAAGTGCGTCCATGTGAATATCGAGAGGTGGACCTCAGACGAGCGGGAATGCTGAGCGTTGAGGATTGATGGCTTTCCAAATGGCGTAACAAGCAAAAAGCCCAGAAATTGCTTTCCGGGCTTTTTGCTTGTTTGTTGACCGGTACAGGCCCGCGCGATGCTGGAGTCGAAGTCTTACTTCGCCTCTTTTTCCATCAGCTTGTCGACCATGCTGGCGGGCACTTCCTGGTAATGATCGAAGATCATCGAGAAGTTGCCGCGGCCGCTGGTAGCCGAGCGCAGGAAGTTGATGTAGCCGAACATCTCCGACAACGGCACGAATCCCTGCACGAAGGCCGAGGTGCCTTTCTGGCCCTGGTCGGTGATGTTGCCGCGGCGGCGGTTGATGTCGCCGATGACGTCGCCCAGGTAGGTGGCCTCGGTGACTACCTCCAGGCTCATGATCGGTTCCAGCAGCTTCGGTTTGCTGAGCTTCTGCGCCTCGCGGAAGCACTGCCGGGTGGCGATCTCGAATGCCAGTGCGGAAGAATCGACGTCGTGGTACTTGCCGTCGATCAGGCTCGCCTTGAAATCGACCACTTCGTAGCCGGCGACCTGGCCTTCGTGCGATTCGGCCTTGACCGAGTGCTCCACCGCGGGAATGTACTCGCGCGGCACGCGGCCACCGACGACCTCGTCGGAAAACACCACGCCTGAACCCGGCTCACCCGGTTCGAAGATCATCGTCACTTCGGCGAACTGGCCGGAGCCGCCGGTCTGCTTCTTGTGCGTGTACGTATGCTCCACGCGCTTGCCGAAGGCCTCACGGAAGCTGACCTTGGGCTTGCCCATGCTGGCTTCCACGCCCAGTTCGGTGCGCATGCGGTCGATGGTGATTTCCAGGTGCAGCTCGCCCATGCCCTTGAGCACGGTCTGGCCCGTTTCCTGGTCCACTTCCATGCGCAGCGACGGATCGGCCTTGACCATCTTGTAAAGCGCGGTGGACATCTTGTCGACGTCGTTGCGGCTCTTCGGCTCGACCGACACGCTGATCACCGGATCGGGGAAACGCATGCGCTCAAGCAGCGCCGGGTGCGCCGGGTCGGACAGTGAATCGCCGGTCTCGGTGTCCTTCATCGAGACGAACGCACAGATGTCGCCGGCGCGGACCTCGTCGATTTCCTTGGTGTCGTCGGCTTGCACCTCGACGATGCGGCCCACGCGTTCCTTCTTGCCGCGGGTCACGTTGAGCAGGGTGTCGCCCTTCTTGATCACGCCGGAATAGATGCGGCAGAACGTGAGCGTGCCGAACTGGTCGTTGATGACCTTGAACGCCAGCGCGCGTGCCGGCGCTTCATCCGTGACGACCTGCTCGCCGATGACGTTGCCGTCCTCGTCGACCATCGCGATGCCGCCGTTCTCGCCCGGGTAGGGCAGGTAGTCGACCACGGCGTCCAGCAATTGCTGCACGCCCTTGTTCTTGTACGACGAGCCGCACAACACCGGCACCAGCTCGCCGGTGACGGTGCCCTTGCGGATGCAGTGCTTGAGTACTTCCGGGTCGAATTCGCCGGTGTTGATCAGCCGCTCGAAGGCATCGTCGTCCAGTGCCAGTGCGCTCTCCAGCAAATCCTCGCGCAGCTTCGGCAGGTTCGTGACCCACTCGTTGTCGACAGTCGAGCCGAACGTCAGGCGGTCCTTCAGCTGATCCAGTGGCACGCTTTCCCACACGCTGTCCTTGTCGTCGGAGGCCCAGATGTAGCCCACGCCGGCGACCAGGTCGGCCATGCCGATGAACTCGTCGCTGCTGCCCAGCGGCACCTGGCACAGCAAGGCGTTGGCGCCGAGGCGCTCGCGGATGCCCTTCACGCAATGTGCGAAGTTCGCGCCAATGCGGTCCATCTTGTTGACGTAGCACAGCCGCGGTACCTTGTACTGGTCAGCCAGGCGCCAGTTGGTCTCGGTCTGCGGCTCCACGCCCGCCACGCCGTCGAACACCACCACCGCACCGTCGAGCACGCGCAGCGAACGGTTCACCTCGATGGTGAAGTCGACGTGCCCGGGCGTGTCGATCACGTTGATCTGGTGACCCTTCCACACCGCCGACACGGCAGCCGACTGGATCGTGATGCCGCGCTTGCGCTCCTGCTCCATGTAGTCGGTGGTGGTGGAGCCCTTGCCGTCCTTGGTGTCGTGCACGTCGATGATCTGGTGTTTCTTGCCGGTGTAATACAGCACGCGTTCGGTCGTCGTCGTCTTGCCGGCGTCGATGTGCGCGATGATGCCGATGTTGCGATAGAGCGCGAGGGGTTTTTGACGGGCCACGGTAAATATTCCGGAAAAGCGTCTGGACAAAACGCATGGATGGGACAGCTCAGATGCCGCCGCTGGCGGCCATTTTCAATGGGACTTGTTTCAATAGGGCTTGCCTGGCAGTCAGCCGAGCAGGTCTTCGTAGAACGCGCCGAACGGTTCAGTGGGATGGGCGATCTGGATCTCCAGTATCCACAATCCATTCGATGGCGATGACGTCAGATCTCCCAGATCTCCGCCCTTGTGGACCGAGTGCGGAAAATCGCTGACCCGATGGCCCTTGATCGCGTGGTTCAACCGCCAGCCCAGCGCCTGCGCGCGCTTATCGGCGAACGCGTACAGCGCCTGGCCGCTCAGCCCCTGCGTGCGCCATGCGTCGGCCACTTCGTCGAACAGTGCGCGCGCCGCCTGTGCGCAGGCTTGCTGCGGGGGCGCGTGGCCGACCACGAAGGTGTCGCCGACATCGCCCTCGTGGCCATCGAACACCAGCCCCAGGTCGATGAAGTAGCTGTCGTTCTTGCCCAGCCGCACATCGGGATCGGAGGGCTGCCGGTAGGTCTTGGTGGTATTCGCGCCGATGCGGATCAGCACCGGGTGCCACAGCCTCTCGTAGCCCAGCTCGCGGAACACATCCATCGCCGCGGCCCTGGCCTCGTCCTCGCTGATACCCGGACGCATGCGCTCGCGAATGCCGTGCAGCGCGGCCCATGTGCGTTCGCGGGCGCGTTGCATCAATGCGGGGTCGAAGCGTTGCCCGACCGTTTCGCGAGGGGATGTCGTCATGCGTGTCTGTCGATCAAGCCAGGTGGATGAGTGCCAATCCGATCACCGCCGGCAACGCCTGTATCCACAGAATCTTCCGGCTCGCGGTCAGCCCGCCGAAGATGCCGGCGATCAGCACGCAGGCGAGGAAGAATACCTTCACGCTGAAGCCTGCGCCGCTGGAACCGAGGCAGAGGCCCCAGACCAGTCCGGCGGCAAGGAAGCCGTTGTAGAGACCCTGGTTGGCTGCGAGCGCCTTCGACTGCTCGGCGAATTCCGCCGTGAGGCCGAATGCGCGACGGCCGGAGGGCCGCGTCCACAGGAACATTTCCAGAATCAGGAACCACACATGCAGCAGGGCGATCAGGGCGATCACGATGTTGGCGACGATGGACATGCTGTTGACTCCCGGGCGGCGATGGACAACGCCGTATGCCTCGAGCGGGCGTCATGCCGGGAAGTGTCGCAGTCGTCCCGGTTCATCGCAATCGCGGAGTGTGATCGGCGGCCAATCAGCCGGTCAGTGCCGCCGTGGCTACAGTCAATGGCGCCGCAGCGGCAACCAACGGCTGGCCCAGCTGTCGCAGCCAGCGATAATGCGAGGCGAGGCCGGCACCGAACGTGCGATGTTCGAGGTAGGGCACGCCGAACTCGCGGCAGGTGTCTTCCACCACACGGGCCACCAGCGGGTAATGCACGTGCGAGATGCGCGGGAACAGGTGGTGCTCGATCTGGAAATTCAGCCCGCCGATCAGCCAGCCGAGCACGCGGTTGCTGCGCGCGAAATCCACCGTGGTCTGCAACTGGTGGATCGCCCACGGCGTCGCCATCTGCCGACCCGTTTCGTCGGGCACCGGAAACTCGGCCTCTTCGACCACGTGTGCCATCTGGAACACCAGCGCCAACAGGATCCCGGCAACCGCCGAGACCAGCGCGTAGAACAGCAATACGGTGCCGACCGGGTGGAAGATCAGCGGCAGGCCGAACGCAAACACGAAAAACACCAGCTTGCCGAACACAAATCCGACAAGGTCCCAGCCTTTCGGCCGGTTGAACGGGCGCGCACCGACGGTGCCGGTGATCATGTCGCGGAAATCGCCGAACAGATGCCAGCGGATCGCGGTGACGCCATATAGCGGCCACAGGTAGAAATGCTGCCAGCGATGCCACGGTCGCCGCGGCTGCAGCGGCGACAACCGGCCCAGCACGCCGAGGTCGATGTCGCTGTCGTGGCCGTCCACGTTGACCCAGGTGTGGTGGAAGCGCGCGTGCTTCCACTGCCAGATGTACGAGCTGCCACCGACGAGGTCCAGTGTCAACGCCATCAACCGGTTGACCCAGCGTCGTTCCGAATACGCATGGTGGCCGCCGTCATGCATGATGTTGAAGCCGATCGCCGCCATCGCCGTGCCCAGCAGCAGCGCCAGCGGCAGGCTCTGCCACCAATGACGGGCGAACAGCAGCAACGCGACATAGGCAAGCGCGAACGTGACAAGAATGACCGCCGTTTTCAGATACATCTGCGCGCTGTCGCGCTGGCGGGTACCGCTGCGCTTGAACTCGGCGTCGACGCGGCGACGCAGTTCGCGGTGGAATGAGTTCTCGCCGTTGAATTTCAGCCGATCGGCATGGGCATCCGATGGCACGGCGGTCGCAGGGGTCCCGCGATATGTTGAATCGAGGGACATGACGACGCCTGCGAAAGACAAGACCGCCATCTTACGCGATGCCGGTTGGTGCGGTGTTGCGGCATGCTCGAGGCGTGCTTCCCGTTAGCTGATGGCCTTGAACGTCACCACCAGCACGTCGCGGTGCGCCGGTTGCGCGGGGTCTAGCGGCGTGACCGCCGTCACACCGTGGAACACGCGAGCATCGTCGACCAGGGCGGCATCCAGTGGGCGGGTGAGGGTGAAGCTGCCCAGCAGGCTGCGGTCGAGTGCGTGGATGGTGGTGGTGCCGCTTTCGATGTTTTCGCGGTCGATCAGCAACACCAGCACGTAGTCGACGCCATCGCGGTGCACGCCTTCGGGAGTGGGTTCGCCGGCCTCGTCGGCACGCGCCTCGATGCGGAACTGGTGCACCTCGACGTGCCAGTGGCGGGTGGCCGGCGCCAGCGCACTGAAGCAGTCGCGGCAAAAGCCGAGGATGCGTTGCAGGCTGACACCATCGGCGATCGCCGGCGATATCGGCTCAAACCAGCGCTGGATATCGCCCTGCAGCGTGTTGTATTGCAGGCTCTGGTAATGCGGTTGATGCGCCACGGTGCGGATGTCGCCGTCGCTGTCGGCGGCGAACGTGGCATGGCGCCGGCGCCGATGACGACCGCTGGCGGCGAGATAGATGTCCGGCGCCAAGTCGTTCCAGCTGGCCGTGAATGCGGGCCAGTCGGGCAGGGTTTGCGCTTCCAGCAGGTTGCGCATGATATCGGCGGTGACAAAGGCAAAACCGTCGCTTTGCAGCCGGGCATGCAAGGCGGGCGTATCGGCGTGGGGAATCATCCGGCTACGTTAGCAGCGAGCGCATCCGGCGGCGATGGGTTTTGATCGGCCTCGCGACGCTCACCGCCGGATAGGCCGGCCACCCCGTTCCCGGGGACGCAATGGGCCATCGAGGCACAGGTCAGTCCGGCAGCCCCGTTGACTGCGACGGCGCCGATAAGGCTCGGTGGTTGCAGGGACAAGGCAGGGGTCCGGTGTTCATGGTGCGGGAATTTCCCGGTTCAGTGAGGTCGGGCGCCATGACGGCCGGGGCGGTCCTGGCCTGGGCATTGGTTCCCCTTTGCGCCCTGTTTGTAGCCATATAAGGCGATCGTATGGACGTGTAGACGTTTAGACGTCTATTGACACCGGGACGGTGCGGCTTTAGAGTCCGTCGAACTCATCGAGACCGGCGGAGGGATAGGCCCTTTGATGCCGGGGCAACCTGCGGGAAACGTTCCTGTCACGGTGCCAAATCCTGCGGAGGCACCACGGTGCCGCCGAGAGATGGGCGTCATTCCTGCCGCAGCCTCGCTGCTTGTGCGTGCATGACACCCTTCTCCGGTTCCTCCCAGGCGATGCCGACCGGAGAACCGCATGACCTGTCAACCGCTACCGATGGCTACCCCCGCTCCGATCGGTCTGCCGGCGCACATGCGTTTCGATGACCGGCCTGACGACCTCACCGCGCAGCGCAGCACGCGCCGGCTCACATTCCATCCGAAGTACGGCGCCGGCCCCTGCGAGGTCGATGTGCACTATCTATGGTGCGGCGCAGCCGATGCGCCCACGTTGATCGTGCAGGGCGGGATCTCGGCCAACCGCGACGTCGTGGCGCTGGACGGCGACGCGGCGCCGGGCTGGTGGCAGGAACTGGTAACCGCCGGTGGGGCGATCGATCTGGATCGCTACCGGGTATTGGCCATCGACTGGTTGACCCCGGACCAGTTCGGCGCCGACTCCGTCTCCAGCGAGGATCAGGCCGATGCGCTGGCCGCCCTGCTGCGTGAGCTGGACATCCCGCGGGCTTACGCCTTTATCGGTTCCTCGTATGGCGCGATGGTGGCGCTGGCGTTCGCCGCGCGGCATCCGCATAGCGTCGAACGGCTGGTTCTGCTGGCTGGCGCCCATCGGCCGCACCCGCTCAGCACGGCGCAGCGCAGCGTGCAGCGGGGCATCGTGCGGCTGGGTCAGGCCAGTGGCCAGGTCGACGAGGCGCTGGCGCTGGCCCGCCAACTGGCGATCACCACATACCGCGGCAGCGGCGAATTCGGCCGTCGCTTTGCCGGGGAACCGGAATGGCGCGACGAGCGCTTCCATTTTCCGGTCGAGGATTACCTGGAGCACCAGGGCCGCCGCTTTGTCGAGCGCTTCGACGCGGGCCGTTTCCTGGCCCTGTCCGAGTCGATCGACCTGCACGACGTCAAGCCCGAGCAGGTGCCCGCGCCGACCACCCTGATCGGGTTTCCATCCGACCGGTTGGTGCCATTGGCCGACCTGTGCGAACTGCAGCGTCGCCTGCTGGGCCCGGCCACGCTGGAAGTGGTCGAGTCCCCTTACGGTCACGACGCCTTCCTGAAAGAACCCGAACAACTCGCGCCGCTGCTGCGCGAAGCCCTTGCATAGAAGCCAGCCCGAGGGCGATGCCCGTTGTTTTGAAACACCGGAAGTGGCATCGCCGACAGGCGGGTTTCTACACAGAAAACATGATGACGACTGACCTGGAGATGGACATGAGCGACACCACCGCCCCCTGTACCCGCGCCGTGCGCGCCGGCATCGAGAGCGACACCCAGCATGGCGCCGTGGTGCCACCGCTGCATCTGTCGACCAACTACAGCTTCGACGGCTTCGGCCGCAAGCGTCCCTACGACTATTCGCGCAGCGGCAACCCGACCCGCGACCTGCTCGGCAACGCATTGGCGGAACTGGAGCAGGGCGTCGGTGCGGTGGTGACATCCAGCGGCATGTCGGCGGTGGCGTTGGCGCTGGAATTGGTGCCGGCCGGTGCCACCGTGCTGGCGGCGCACGATTGCTATGGCGGCACCTGGCGGCTGCTCGACGCCTGGGCGAAGAAAGGCCGCTTCCAGGTCGAATTCGCCGACCTCACCGACACGGTGGCGCTGGCGGCCGGACTGGCACGCAAGCCGGCTCTGGTGTGGGTCGAGACGCCGTCGAACCCGCTGCTGCGGATCACCGACATCCGCCATGTGGCGCAGGCCGCGCACGCGGTCGGGGCGCTGCTCGTGGTCGACAACACCTTCCTGTCGCCGGCGTTGCAACAGCCGTTGCTGCTCGGCGCCGACGTGGTGGTGCACTCCACCACCAAGTACATCAACGGGCACAGCGACGTGGTGGGCGGCGCGGTGGTGGCAGGCGACGCGGCGGTGTTCGAGCAGCTGAAGTGGTGGGCCAACTGCAACGGCCTCACCGGCGCGCCGTTCGACAGCTATCTCACCCTGCGCGGCCTGCGCACGTTGGGCGTGCGCCTGCGCCAGCACCAGGAGAACGCCACCCGCATCGCGGAGCAGCTCGATCGCCATGCGGCAGTGCGCAAGGTGTATTACCCGGGCATGGCCGATCATGCCGGCCATGCGCTGGCGGCGCGCCAGCAGCAGGGTTTTGGCGCCATGCTCAGTTTCGAGCTGGACGGTGACGTGAACCAGATCGCGGCGTTCGTCGACGGCCTGCAGTATTTCTCGCTGGCCGAATCCCTGGGCGGCGTGGAGAGCCTGATCGCGCACCCGGCCACCATGACCCACGCATCGATGGCGCCTGAAGCGCGGCGCACCGCCGGCATCGCCGACAGCCTGTTGCGCGTGTCGGTGGGTATCGAGGACGGCGACGACCTGCTGCGCGATCTCGATGCCGCGCTGATCCGCGCTGCGGCCGTGGAGACGTCCAAACGCCAGGTGACCGCATGAGCGCAGTGCTGGCCGGACATAGCCGCGCGGCCGCGCCCGGCGTGCGGGCGGATGGTTCGATTGCGGTGGTGTTGCTCGGTACCGGCGTGGTCGGTGGCGCGCTGCTGAAGCTGTTGAATACGCCCGCCGCGGCATCCCTGCGGCTGGTCGGCGCCGCCAACTCGCGCCGACAGCAGACCGACGCCCCCAGTCTCGCCAGCCGCAGCCTGCGCGAGCAACTGGACAGTCACGGCGATCCGCGTGACAACATCCGCCTGCTCGCGGCGCTCGACGCCAGTGGCGCGTCGGCCAGGGTGATCGTGGATGCCACCGCCAGTGCACCGCTGGCTCATCGCCATGCGGAGTGGCTGGCGCGCGGCTACCACGTGGTCACCGCGAACAAGGCGCTGGCCGGTGGCGAACTCCCTGGCTGGCGCGCCCTGCAGGTGGCGTTGGCCAGCGGCGGCCGCTACGGCGATTCGGCTACGGTGGGTGCCGGCTTGCCGGTGCTGTCGACCTTGCGCCGCCTGCGCGGCTGTGGCGATGCCCTGCTCACGCTGGAGGGTGTGTTCTCCGGCTCGCTGTCGTGGCTGTTCAATCGATACGACGGCAGCCAGCCGTTCTCCGAGCTGCTGCGCGAGGCACGCCAGCTCGGCTACACCGAGCCCGATCCGCGCTCGGACCTGTCCGGCGAGGACGTGGCGCGCAAACTGCTGATCATTGCCCGCAGCGCCGGCTTCGCGCTCGGCAGCGACGAGGTCGATGTGCAGGGGCTGGTCCCCGAAGCATTGCGCGCGCTGGATACCGATGCCTTCCTTGCCCGTCTGGACGAGCTGGACGAGCCACTCGCCGAGCTGCACGCCAAGGCGAGGTCACGCGGTTGCGTGCTTCGCTTTCTCGCCCGCCTCAACCAGCGCGGCCGAGCGCGCGTCGGCCTGGTCGAAGTGCCGCCGAACCACCCGGCCGCACGCCTGTATGGCACCGATAACCAGTTCGCACTTACCACCACCCGTTACAACACCCAGCCACTGGTGATCCAGGGGCCGGGTGCCGGGCCGGAAGTGACGGCGCAGGCCTTGCTGGGGGATGTGCTGGCGCTGGTCTGAGCGACCAGCGTCATCGGCATGCATCACTCGGCCTGGATCGCCTCGATCTGGATACGCAGTGTCACCGCCATGCTGAAGCCATAGGCTTTGCCGGCGTCCATGCCGAACGCGTCACGCTGGAACGTGGCCAGCGCATCGGCGCCGCAAACTTCGCGTTTCAACATCGGGTGCGGCATGCACTTGAAGCTGTTGATCTTCAGGTCCAGCGGATGCGTGACGCCGTGCAGGGTCAGCTGGCCCGCGACCGTGGTGGGCGCACCGTTGACGAAGCCGGCGAGATTGCCCTTGTAGGTGGCTTGCGGATACTTGCTCGTCTCGAACAATTCCTTGCCCTGCGCGCCCTTGTTGAGCTGATCCTGCCCGAAGTCCGCGCTTTTCATATCGACGATGACGTGCACCGTTCCGGTGCCGGCCGCCTTGTCCAGCATGACGGTGCCGCGGCTGTGGTCGAATTTGCCGCGCCATACCGACAAGCCGCCGAAATGATCGGCTTCGAAGCTGGGATAGGTGTGATCAGGATCGATTTTGTAGGTGACCGTGGCGGCGCTGGCGCCGATGCTGAGCGACAGCAAGGCCAGCAGGCTGAGCGCGGGAATGGCCAGGCGGGTTGTACGTGTCATGTCGATGTCCTTGCGTGAGGTCATGGGGCGCCGATCGGAGTGTGGCGCTTGCAAGGGCGACGAATGAAGACGGATGCTTTCGACAGGGGCTGCCGATTCCTTTTCCCGGAAAGAAAGTGCGCGGTAGCATGCCGCGCGCTTTGGTGGCAGTGACGGAGTCATCGTCGCCTCGTTCTTGGCGCGCGCCGCGGAGACTTGTTCTGGAGCGACGGCTGACTCGTCGGGTTGTCGATGTTCACGATGTGGCGGCTCCCCCGGCATGACCTGCGAGATGGCAGGCTGCATGGTTGTATGTTGCATTGCGACAGGATCCTGTCGATACTTTTCGCGTGCCTGGAAATTTATACGTCTAGAAGTCCAAATGATCGGATGGATGATTTCATGAATGTTCGCTCGCTGGTGCCCCTTGTCCTCCTCGCCGCGCTGCTGGTCGGCTGCGCCACGCCGGCGGCCCGGCCGGGAGCGGTGTTGCATGGCGATGCGGCCCACCCGGCGCAGGCCGCGGGTTGGGTCGACACCCGGCTGTATTTCGGTCTGGGCCTGGCCGACAAACCCGAGCAGGGTGTCAGCGAGCAGTCATGGCGGGAGTTTCTCGACAGCGAGGTGAGTACGCGCTTCCCCGACGGTCTCAGTGTGATCGACGTCTATGGCCAATGGCAGGGCAAGCAGCAGACCAGCCCGGAACGGCTGCGCTCCAAGATGCTGGTGATCGACTATCCGGATACGCCGGCAAACCGCGCCAAGGTCGAGGCGATCCGTGCGGCGTGGAAGCAGCGCACCGGCGACCAGTCGGTGCTGCGGGTGACCCAGCCGGCGGACGTGTCATTCTGAGCGCCATCGAGGTGACCCTCCCCCGAATCGCAGGCGGTATCTTCGCGTGACCATTCCAGGCAATCGACGCTGGCTCGCCGCCGGCGACCTCAATGGCTTCCTCGGCCTGGTGGTGGACAATCTGTCCATCATGGCCTTCCTGGCCGCGGCACTGATCGGCATCTTCGGCTTCCCCGCCGACATCGTGTTCCTGCGCATGTTTCCGGGCACCGCATTCGGCGTGCTGCTGGGTAACCTCGCCTATACCGTGATGGCGCGCCGACTGGCCCGACGCAGCGGGCGCAACGATGTGACCGCGATGCCGCTGGGGCTGGATGCACCGACCAGCATCGGCATGGCTTTGCTGGTGCTCGGCCCCGCGTTCCTCGGCTTCAAGCAGGGCGGCATGGATGAACATGCCGCGGCGATCACTACCTGGCAACTCGGCATGGCGTCGCTGGTGGTAATGGGGGTGCTGAAATTCGTGCTGTCGTTCTTCGGCGCGATGGTGCAACGGCATGTGCCGCGCGCCGGCCTGCTCGGTTCGATCGCCGGCATCGCGCTGGTGCTGATGGGCTTTCTGCCGCTGGTGGAAATTCTCAAGGTACCAGTGGTCGGTTTCGCTGGGCTTGGCGTGGTGTTGTATGCGCTGGTAGCGCGCGGTCGCTTGCCGTTCGGCCTGCCGGGTGTGCTGGTCGCGTTCGTGGTCGGCGTGCTGCTGTACTACGTGCTGGGTCCGCTGGGCTGGCTGGGCAGCGGTTATCACGCGCCGGTCGCGTGGCAGTGGCGCATCGCACTGCCGTGGCCGACCCTGCAATGGGTGGCCGGGCTCAACCCTATCGTGCCGTACCTGCCGCTGATCCTGCCGTTCGGCCTGCTGATGGTGGTGGGTGGTATCAACGTCACGGAGAGTGCGCGTGCGGCCGGCGACGATTATTCGACCCGCGACATCCTGCTGGTGGAAGCGCTGGCCACGCTGGTCGCCGGTTTCTGCGGTGGCGTGGCGCAGACCACGCCGTATATCGGCCAGCCCGCCTACAAGGCCATGGGTGCGCGCAGCGGCTATACGCTGCTTACCGGCATTGTGATCGGAATGGGCGGCATCTTCGGCTATCTGTCGAACCTGATCGAACTGCTGCCTTTGCCGGTGCTGGCGCCGATCCTGGTGTTTGTCGCCATCAGCATCACCGTGCAGTCGTTCGAGGCGACGCCGATGCGTTATGCGGCGGCGGTGGTGTTCAGCTTCTTCCCGGCGATCGCGCGGATGCTCACGATCAAGCTCAGCGACCCGAGCTATGTATCACCCGAGCACTTCGCCCAGCTGTTCAACGACGGCACACATGGTATTTCCGAACTGGCCGTGATCACCGTGCTGGGCAACGGCTTCATCGTCACCTCGATGGTATGGGCCAGCTTCGTGGTGGCCCTGATCGATCAGCGCCCGCTGCGCGCCGCGCTGATCCTGTTGCTGGGCGGGGCGCTCAGCCTATTTGGCGTGATCCATTCGGTGGAGCTTTCCGGCGGCATCTACCTGCCATGGCTGCTCGATGCCCCGATGCGCAGCGTCGTGTGGCAGTTCGCCGGGGCGTATCTGGCGCTGGCGATCGTGCTGGTGCTGTTGTCGCTGGGCGGTGCGCGTCCGCCGGCCAGCCTGCGCGCGGATCACTGAAACAAAAAAACGCGCGGCCATGAGTCGCGCGTTTCTTCGTGACCGGAACGGAACTCAGTGTCCGGTGATGCGCTCGGCAGTCGCCTCGTCCGGCGGTACCAGCGGCGCATTCGGATCCTCGTGGGCTTCCAGTCGTGCCGCTTCCACCGACGGTGTGCGCCAGCCGGATCGCACGCCCCACAGATAGAACAGCAGGCCGATCACCGCGACGATCAGCAGGTCCCAGCCGTACGCCAGGTAGCCCTTGCCGCCGAACGTGGTGCTGCCGGCCCACGACACGATGGCCAGTGAAGGCAGGTAGCAGACCAGCCACCAGGCGCCCTTCATCTGTCGACCGAAGTCATGCCAACCCGCCTTGGCCTGGTAGTAGAAATACACCGGCAGCGCGACCACCATCAGCAGAATGATTTCGCCGGTCAGCGGCCACTTGGCCCAATACAGCAATTCGGTCGACATGATGAAGGCGATGCCGGCGAGTATCGGCAGGCCAGACAGGCGGAACGGACGATGCAGTTCCGGCGCGGTGCGGCGCAGCGTCATCACGCTGACCGGACCGGTGAGGTAGGAAATGATCGTGGCCACCGAGATCACCGCCGCCAGGGAGCCCCAGCCGCGGAAGAAAAACAGGAACAGGAACGACACCGCCAAGTTCACCCACATCGCCGGCCGCGGCACGCCCCACTTCGGATGCACGCGACCGAGGATCTTCGGCAGTGTGCCGTTGCGCTCCATGCCGTAAAGCATCCGCGCCGTGGTGGCCGTATAGGTCATGCCGGTGCCACTGGGGCTGATCACGGCATCGATGAACAACAGCGTGGCCAGCCACTGCAGGCCCAGGATGATCGCCAGGTCGGCAAACGGCGAACTGAAATCGATGCCGTGCCAGCCAGCAGTGGCCAGCATCTCGCGTGGCACCGCGCCGATGTAGGCCACCTGCAGCAATACGTAAACGACCGTGGCCAGCGCGATCGAACAGACGATCGCGAACGGAATGCTCTTGCCCGGATTGCGTGCTTCGCCGGCCAGGTTCACCGGACTCTGGAATCCGTTGAAGCTGAACACGATGCCGGCGATGGCGACTGCAGTGAGGATGGAAGGAAAGTCGGTCTTGTGCAGTTCACCGTGGATACCGACGGAGAAATTCTCCGGGTGAAAGCCGCTGAGTATCAGCAGCACCGCGGTGAGCGCGGGAATGATCAGCTTGAACAGCGTGATCGCGGTGTTCGAACGCGCGAACAGCTTGACGCTCCAGAAGTTGAACAGGAAATACATCACCACCAGCGCGGCGGCGATCAGCAGTCCGTTGGTGCTCAGCTCACCATGGCCTCCCGGCACCTGGTGATAGAGATCCTTCGCCCACTGCCATTTCCACGACGACATGTATTGCGCCGACGCTTCGGCCTCCACCGAAATCACCGAGACGATCGCGATCCAGTTGGCCCACGCCGCGATGAAACCCACCAGCGACCCGTGCGAGTAGTGGCCATAACGCACCATGCCGCCCGATTCGGGAAACATCGCACCGAGTTCGGCATAGGTCAGGGCAATCGTCATGATGATCGCCGCTCCGAGCACCCACGCCCAGATCGCACCGGGGCCGGCGATCTGCGCCGCCCGCCATGCGCCGAACAACCAGCCGGAACCGATGATCGAACCCAGACCGGTAAGCATCAGGGCGAAGGGGCCGACGTCGCGGCGGATGGGGCTGTCTTGGGACATGGAAGCTCCTGCGGAGGGCGTCGAATGCGCCAAAAGAGGTCGATGGTTGCAGAGTTGACCGCTCCGTGTCACCCACCACACGTCACACCTCGGGTGCGATGCCCCGCAGAAGCGACTGTGGGAGCGGCTTCAGCCGCGATGCCTTTCCGGAAACTACAAGCATCGCGGCTGAAGCCGCTCCCACATGAAGGCCGTCAATACTTCCGGTGTCGGTCGTTTTGCGATCCGTGGCGTAATGGTGTTTTCGCGTGGAGCATCGCCCGCGAGAGGATGAGGGCTTTCAGCACTCGATGACGTTGACCGCGAGGCCGCCGCGCGAGGTTTCCTTGTATTTGTCCTTCATGTCGCGGCCGGTGTCGCGCATGGTTTTGATTACCTTGTCGAGCGAGACGCGGTGCTTGCCGTCGCTCTTCAATACCATGCGGCTGGCGTTGATCGCCTTGACCGAGCCCATCGCATTGCGTTCGATGCAGGGGATCTGCATCAGGCCGCCGATCGGATCGCAGGTGAGGCCGAGGTTGTGTTCCATGCCGATCTCGGCGGCGTTCTCGACCTGCATCACGTTGCCGCCAAGGGCGGCGTTGAGGCCGCCGGCGGCCATCGAGCAGGCCACGCCTCCGATCAGTGCGCCGCCAGCCAGTCGGCGGCCTGCTCCAGCGCCTTGGCCTGCTGGTTACTCTGGTCCTTGTCGATCGAGCTGATGCGGAACGCTTTCGCCTGCGTGCGCAAGGCCTCGATCAGCTGGCCGCGGTTCTGCACCTGGGTGACGGCGGGGAAGAAGTTCGGATGCCCGAGCACATAGCTCAGTTCGGCGATACCCGCGCCGGGTTTGCCGCCTTCGTCGGCCGCCTTGAGCACGTTGAAGAGATCCGTGCCGCTCATGCCGGTACGCTTTTGCAGGTCCGGCCAGTCGCCGACGTAGGGATTGCCGCTGTGCTCGCTCTGCAGCAGTTGCGGATAGTCCTTGCCCAGTTCCTGGATCTGCTCCGGCGTCATGCCGGTGGCCTGGAGCTGCTTGAGCTGATCCGGGTCGCTCTTGGCCAGCGCTTCGGCCGTTTCCTCGTCCATGCCTGAAGCCTTCAGGTACTTGGCTTCGTTCTCCTGCATTTCCTTCTTCTCGTGATGGCCTTCGATCAGACTCAGCGCAACCACCGCGATGGTTGCGATGGCGATGCCGATCGGGCCGGCCAGGCCGCCCAGGATCTCCTCGCCGCCGAAGGCGGCCAGCGCCGCGCCGCCTGCGCCGACTGTGGAGAAGATCGCGGTGGGGTAGTCGCCCTTGGAGAACCCGCTCACCGCGCCAGCGGCGAAGTAGGCGACGTTGATGACGCCGATGAACTTCTCGGTCAGCCCAGCGGCGCCGACGCCCCAGCGCTCGAGCACGCCATTCTTGTCCAGCGCCTGGATGGTGGCGGTAAGCGCGGTCTTGCTGGGCGCGAGATCGAGCGCGAAAGCGGCGGTGCCGAGGATGTTCTGCACGCTCGGGTCGTCGATGGTCTTGCCGGTCTGGTTGATCAGCGCGGCGCCGGTGATGCCGAAGGCAAGGCTGCGGAACGCCAGGCCCGCGCCCTTGTCGCTGAACGGCAGTTCCTTCAGCTCCTGCAGCTCCTTCTGCGTGGCGCCGAGCGCGTTGATGCCCTTGCCCTGGATCGCGTCCTCGATCGATTCGCTCTTCAGCGAGGTGAGCACGCTTTCCAGCTTGTTGATGCCCTTGTCGACCTCTTCCTGCGGAATGCCCAGCATCTTCGACGCCGTGCCGCGGAAGTTTTCCAGTGTCTGGCGCGCATTGGCCACGCTGGCCGGATCGTTCGGATTGATGTGGCTCAGCGCCGGCAGCACATTGCCTGCCACGTAAGCCTTGCCGACGGCCTCGACGAAGTCCTTGTTCTTGTGGCCGATCTCCACCCACAGCTTGGCCGCCTCGCCGCCTTCCTTGCCCCCGAATACGCTCGGATCCTGCTCGGCGACGAATTGCACCGCCTGGCGCGTGGTCTCGTCGTCGCCGAACCGCTCGAAGGCGTCGTCGCTGATGCCGAACTGCTTGAGGTTGTCCGGCATGTTTCCGGTCTTCAACGCGACCAGGTCCGCGTCGAGCCGGCGCACGTCGGCGACGATCTTGTCCTTGTCGGCCTTGAGCTGGCCCTGCCAGTCCTTGCCCTTGCCCTTGATGTAGGCCTCGACCAGCTTCTGTCGCTGCTCCTGCGTCGTGCCGGGACCAAGATTCTTGAGCATCTGGTTGAGCTCTTCGGTCTGCTTCGCATACGCCTGCATGTCGTTCTTGAGCGTGAGCTTCTGGTAATTGAGCACGCCGCCCTTGACCGACCCGACCACCTCCATGGCGGCATCGTGCTTGCCGTTGGCCTCCATCTGGCTGGCTACCGCCAGCGCCAGTTTCGGATCCGCACCATCCTGGATGGCCTGGTTCAACGTGTGCTGCAGGGCCATCGGGTTGTCCTGCTGCTGGTTGGCGATGGTGCTGGCGATCTGCTGCTGCACCTGCTCGCCGCCGGGCGTGCCGGCCAGGGCGTTGTAGAGCGTGGCGAGGTTCTTGTAGACGTCCGGATCGGTAGCGGAGGTGACCGCGGCGCCGGTGGTCACCATGATGGACTGCGAGTCCTGTGATCCCCACCACTGCTGGATCACCTTGCTGGCGATCTGCGGCGAGGCCTTGGCGAGATCCGCCAGGTATTTCACGTCGTCGGTGGTCGGCTTGGTGGTGGCCTCATGCGCCGCGTCCTTGATCCACTGCTGCACACGCGGATCGGCCAGCACCTTGTCGATGACCGCCTGCGGCTGGCCGCTGAGGTCGATGCCCTTGAGCTTGTCGGCGGCGCTCCAGTCGCCGGAGTAGCCGGGGATCAGGCTTTCCGCCTTGGCCTGCAACTGGAAGTCGGCGACTGCGCTCTTGACCTCGTTCTGTCCGTTCGCATCGCCCTTGTAGCGCGCCTCGATCTGCGCTCCGTACTGCGCGATCAGCTTGTCTTGCGGCGTACGGTACTGACCGGGCACGCCCTGGTTGGCTTGGGCGACCTGGCCGGCGACCTCGGCCTTCACTGCCTTGTCGAACTCGGCCTTCGCCTGGGACAGGTTCGCGCGGTCGCCGTTGACATCGGCCTTGCCGGCGGGTGACCGCTGGTCGGCGCTCACGGCGTATTGCGCCTGCAGGTATTTGTCGTAAGCCGCGTCGGTTTTCTCCCGCGGCGTCTGCGGCGTGTCCTGGTGCTTCTCCTCGGCCGTCAGCTTCGCGTTCGGTGGCAGCTTCAGTTGCTGCCCAGCGGTCAGCGTCGCATCGAAGTGGATGCCATTGCTGCGCGCCAGTTCCTCCGGCGTCACACCGTGGCTCTTCGCTACGCTCTGCACGGTGTCGTGTGGCTTGGCCGTGTAGGTAGCCGGTGGCGGCGTGTTTTGCGGCAGCTGGGTACTGCTGGCGCCATCGAGGAAAATGCGCATGTTCATGGCTTCTGCTCTGATAATGAGAGAGGGAAACGCATGAATGATGAGCTGTCGCACCCACCGCCAACACTGGGCGTTTCCCTAGGTACGAGCCATCCGCAAGGCGTGCGAAGCCTAGGGAACACCCCAGGTGCAAACCTGGCGCGTCAGCACTCGATGACGTTGACCGCGAGGCCGCCGCGCGAGGTTTCCTTGTATTTGTCCTTCATGTCGCGGCCGGTGTCGCGCATGGTCTTGATCACCTTGTCGAGCGAGACGCGGTGCTTGCCGTCGCTCTTCAATGCCATGCGGCTGGCGTTGATTGCCTTGACCGAGCCCATCGCATTGCGTTCGATGCAGGGGATCTGCACCAGGCCGCCGATCGGGTCGCAGGTGAGGCCGAGGTTGTGTTCCATGCCGATTTCGGCGGCGTTCTCGACCTGCATCACGTTGCCGCCGAGCGCGGCGGTGAGGCCACCGGCGGCCATCGAGCAGGCCACGCCGACTTCGCCCTGGCAGCCGACTTCGGCGCCGGAGATCGAGGCGTTTTCCTTGTACAGGATACCGATGGCGGCGGCGGTGAGCAGGTAGTTGACGATGCCGTCGTCATCCGCTTTCGGACAGAAGCGCAGGTAGTAATGGCCTACCGCGGGCACGATGCCGGCGGCACCGTTGGTGGGCGCGGTGACCACGCGGCCGCCGGCGGCGTTTTCCTCGTTGACGGCGAGTGCGTACAGGTTGACCCAGTCGAGGATGGTCAGCGGATCCTTCAGCGCGGCTTCGGGCTGGTTGCGCAGTTCGTCGGCCATCGCCGGGGCGCGACGGGTGACTTTCAGGCCGCCGGGCAGGACGCCGGGCGAGCGCAGGCCGCGGGCGACGCAGTCCTGCATGGCCTTCCAGATCGTCAGCAGGCCGGCGCGGGTTTCCGCCTCCGGGCGCCACACGCTTTCGTTCGCCATCATCAATTGCGCGATGGTCAGATCGTGCTGCTTGCACAGCGCCAGCATCTGGTCGCCGGTGGTAAAGGCGTACGGCTGCTCGGTGGTGTCGGCGACGATGCGGTCTTCGGCGGCCTCGTCGGTGTTGACCACGAAGCCGCCACCGACCGAGTAGTAGTCGCGCGTGGCCAGTTCGTTGCCGTCGGCGTCGTAGGCGGAAAAGCGCATGCCGTTGGTGTGGAACGGCAGCTTCTGGCGCTTGTTGAAGACCAGGTCGCGCTTCTCTTCGTATTCGATCTCGTGCTTGCCCAGCACGCGCAGGCGGTGCGTGCCGCGGATGCGTTCGAGCGTGGCGGGAATCTGGTCGGGATCGACGGTGTCCGGGTGCTGGCCCTCGAATCCGAGCAGAACCGCCTTGTCGGTGCCGTGGCCGCGGCCGGTCATCGCCAGCGAGCCGTACAGTTCGGCGCGCACGCGGGTGACGCGGTCGAGCACGCCTTTTTCTTCCAGCCAGCGTTCGGCGAAACGCGCGGCCGCGCGCATCGGCCCCACGGTGTGGGAGGACGAAGGTCCGATGCCGATCTTGAAGAGGTCGAATACGCTGACGGCCATGAGTGCGCTGCTGTGATTTGGGTGAACGCGTTATTCTACGCGTGCCCTTCCTGTTTGGCAGTCCGTTCGCCCGCGCATGGCCGACCTCGTCCTCTATCAACGCGATTATTGTCACTTGTGCGATCAGGCCATCGCCGTGCTGGCCGAGGCGCGTGCGCCGGATTTCGACAGCGCGTGGGTGGACGACAGTGCCGAACTGGTGACGCGCTATGGGACTCGCGTGCCGGTGCTGCGCGATGACCGCGATGGCCGCGAACTGGATTGGCCATTCGATGCCGACGCGGTGCGCCGGTTTCTGGACGTCGAGTCGTCGACCACCGGCCATCAGGGAAAACCCTAGCTGAGACAGGTCCAGTGTGCCGCGCATACTGGCCCGGATGCGTCGACGGCGGCTTTCCGTTCCCGGCGCGCCGATATCCAGCCTTCCGTCCTGCCTGTGAGGTTTCGCCATGACCGCCACGCCCGCCCGCAACACCGCCGACACACCGCCGTCAGGCTCGCCCGGTCGCGCGGCGATTCTGGATGTCGCGCGGGTGCCGGCGGAACAGGAGCTGGGGACCCCGGTGCAGTTTGTGGTCAAACAGCTGCAGGTGCTCGATGGCTGGGCGTTCCTGCACGCGCAGATGCAGGGGCCGGGCGGCCAGCCGGTCGATTACCGTGGCACGCCGCACGAGGCTGCCGCCGAACGCGGGCACAAGTCCGACAGATACGCAGCGCTGCTGCGCCAGCAGCACGATGCATGGCAGGTGCTGGCATACAGCCTCGGCTCGACCGATATGGCGTGGGTGGCGTGGGGCGAGGAGTACGGTGCGCCGTCAGCGATCTTTCCTGCACACGACAGTCTTTAAACAAGCCACGCGATCGGATTCTGCTTTACCGCAGTCGGCGACAAAAAGGGCGAACCTCGCGGCTCGCCCTTTCGTCATGCGTGCACGTTCGCTCAGGGCGGCGCGAGGATGTAGGAACCACCGATGCTGGCCGAGTAAGTGTCGTAGTTGATCTGCTGGTTGCTGCGCACTGGATGGTTGTTGGAGCCGATCAGGGTGATGTGACCGTGGCCGTCGTTGCTGGCGACGATCTCGGTATGCGATTCACCGTGGGCGCCATCGCAAACCCACACGTCACCCGGCTTCGCGTTGGCCAGGCTGACCTTGTGCCAGCCGTGGTTCTGCAAGCCCGTGCTCATGCTGTGCACATTGACCCGCTGGGCGAAGGAGAAGCCGCCCGGCAACTTGCCGGACTGTTTCAGCATCGCCGTGACGAAGTTGGCGCAGCTTTCGCTGGTATCGCAGCGCAGCGTCACGCCGGCGTTCTGCAGATCCGACTCGTAACGGCCGAGGTATTTCTTGCCCATCGCTGCGGCGTTGGTGCCTTTGACCGAGCCGGAGCCCCCGACCGGGCTCGTGCTGCCGGCGCCAGGGAGATGAATGACCTGGCCGACGCTGATGCGGTTGAAGTTCGATATCTGCGGATTGGCGTGTTCCAGCACGGCCAGCGACACGCCGTTGTGCGCCGCGATGCCGGACATCGTGTCGCCCGAGCGAACGGTGTAGTTGTGCGTGCTTGGCGCAGGGGCAGGGGCGGGCGCTGGTGCCGGTGCAGAGCCGGCACCCGGAACGTGGACGACTTGTCCGACATGGATCAGGTTGGGGTTGCTGATCTGCGGGTTGGCCTTGCGCAGTGCTGCCAGCGTCATGTGATTTTTCGCGGCGATGCCGGACAGCGTGTCGCCGCTCCTCACGGTGTAGTTGTGCGTGGTGGCCTTGGCCGGTGCCGGCGCCGCGGCAGCCTTGCCGGGGATGTGGATGACCTGGCCTGGATAGATCAAGTTGGGATGGCTGATCTGTGGATTGGCCGCTTGCAACGCGGCCAGCGACACGCCGTTGTGCGAGGCGATCGAGGACAGCGAGTCACCACTCTTCACGGTGTAGTTGTGGCTGACCGGTGCCGGACTGCTACTGCCCGGCAGGTGGATGACCTCACCCGGATAGATCAGGTTGGCGTTGCTGATCTGCGGATTGGCCGCGCGCAACGCCGCCAGCGATATGCCCTGGCGCTGGGCGATGCCGGACAGCGTGTCGCCCGGCTGCACGGTGTAGTTGCCGCCATGCCCACCGGGAGCGGGAGCTGGCGCAGGAGCGGGTGCAGGAGCAGGCGCTGGCGCGCCACCGGGGGCGGAACTGCCGAACAGCTCCGCTTCCTGGTTGCGCCGGTTTACCAGGCCCTGCAGCACCACGCCGCCGGCATGCACGTAGTCATGGAAATCATTTTGCGCGGCGGCGTAGTCACCACGGTTCAGGTCGCTGAGCAGGCCGGAATAGCCGTTCGCACCGAGGTTGTAGGTCAGGCTGACCAGGGCATCGAACTGGTTCTGGTTGATCGGTACATGCACGTTGCTGCGTACCGCGTTCTGCGCCCAGGCAAGATCATCCTTCAGGTATTGCTCGGCCGTGGCCTGGCTGATGTGCTCCCCGGCATGGACGCCGTGGGTGTGGCCGTAGCCGATCGTCCACACGCCACCCGAGTCCTGGTAGGCCTGCAGCCTCAAACCCTCGAAGCCTTCCAGCATGTGCACGCCGTTCTGGCTGATGCTGAAGCCGGATGCTGGCGCGCCTTTGCCCGGTGCCGAGCCGCCCGGTGCCGGCGCCGGTGCGCTGCCGCCATGGCCGCCGGGAATCGTCAGGCGTTCGCCCGGGAAGATCATGTTCGGATTGCTGATCTGCGGATTGGCCGCTTCCAGCGCGGACAGCGACACGCCGAAGCGCTGCGCGATCCCCGAGAGCGAGTCGCCGCTGCGTACGTAATACACCTCCGGTGAGCTGCTGGCCTGGGCGGCGGAGGGCGAAGCGGTGGCGGCACTGACTGCGGACATGGCAAACCTCACAAGTGAAGGAATCGCGTGACGGCCGTACGACGGCGCATGGAGCGATTGCAGCACTGCGTGGCGGCTGCGCCTATTCGGGAGCTTCCCTAGCTGGGGAAAACCCTTGGGGGTATTCGCTGAAGGCGCGCGTTCGACGTATGGACGTCCAATCGCGGCTGAAGTCGCTCCCACAGGGCCGGGGCTCGAATCATCCCTTCGTACTGTGGGAGCGACTTCAGTCGCGATGCTTTTGGTCGGATCGAACGAGAGCATCACGCTTGCCACTCCCCAGAAGTGGCGGTGCAGCTAGCGCGCAACCTTTCTCGCGCGTCTCGCACAGGATCGAACCGCTTATTCGTCGCCCAAGCTTTCGCTCAGCCCTTGTCGATGGCCTTGATCATCCCGGCGAAGTGGGCCTTCACCTGCGTATCGGCATGCGACCGATCGACCTCGGCCGACAGCTTGGCCAGCCGTGTGTTGAACGCCTTCACCAGCACCGGCAGCTGCTCGGGCTGGTAGTCGATCAGGCGGCCGAGCTGCGCTGCCAGCGAAACATCATCCGGCAGCGGGCTTTGCGAATCCCAGTGGTATTTCAGCCATTCGACCGCGGCCCCGACGCGCTTCATGCGGTAACGCAAGCCGGCGATATCGACCGCGTCGTCGGCAAAACGCACGACGACCTTGAGCGGCTGTCCGGCGGACAGGGCAGGCACGCTGATGCGGGCCGTCAAGGTGTCGCCGTCATACTGCCAATAGCCCGTACGCGCATCATCCGACCGCGCATACCGCTTGCCATTGACCACGACGCTTTGCGGCAGCGTCGCGTCGGGCAGTTCGACCGTGAACTGGGTGCCTTGCGGCATGCCCGGATAGCGACCCTGGCGGGGGCCAACGGTCAGCGTGGCGGCATGCGCGTCGCGCTGGCCGTCGATCGCGGTGAAGGCGTATTCGCCGCGGCGATAACCCTCGCTGTTGCCGGCGTCTGTATACAGCCGCGTGTGTGCGTTTCCTCCGGGAAACTGGCGCAGCACGACGGCGCTGTTGTCCATGTCCTGCAGTTTCTTCACCGAGAACGGGTTCATCGGCACCACCGCGCCGGCGCGGACGAATACCGGCACCTCGTCCAGCGTGTAGTCGCGCGTGACAGTCTGCCCGCCGTCGAGCACGTCGCCGCGGTTGCGGTCGTACCAGCGGCCCGGCGGCAGCCAGGTGGCGACGGTCGCCGCGCCGTCCTTCATCGGTTGCGCGACGGGCGCGACGAGAAGATCGTCGCCGAACATGTACTCGTTGTCGGCGTCGTAGGCCTTCGCCTCGTCCGGCCACGCGTAGTAAAGCGGACGCATCAGCGAGATGCCGCTGTCGTAGGCCTCGCGCGAGGCGGTGTAGATATACGGCGCCATGGCGTATCGCAGGTCGATGATCTGGCGCAGTGCAGCGAACACCTCGGGCGGGAATCCCCACGGTTCCTTGCGCAGCGCCGCTTCCTTGGAGGAGTGGGTGCGCAGGATCGGGCTGAAGGCGCCGAACTGCATCCAGCGCACGTAGAGTTCCGGATCGATATGGCGTTCGTTTTCCGGCGTGTCGTCGGCGAACATGTGTCCGCCGATGTCATGGCTCCAGTAGCCATAGAGCACGTTGGATGCCGTGGCCGTGAAGTAGGGCTGGTAGGCGAGCGACTGCCAGGAGATCACCGAGTCGCCGGAAAAGCCGACCTGGTAGCGATGGTTCCCCAGGCCGCCCCAGCGGTGGTAGATCAGCGCGCGCTCCTTGTCGGCCCGTTGCATGTGCGTATAGAACACGTAGTTGAGCCACCAGGTATTGGACAGGCCCGGCAGCGTTTTCGAATCAGGCCACTGCTGCCAGTCCAGCCACCAGAAGTTGATGCCCTCGGCACGCAGCGGATCGAGCACGGTGTCGAACAGGCTGCCCATGAAGCGCTTGTCGGCGGTCTCGATGCCGATCGCCTTGCCGTCGTGCACGTCCATGGCCTTGGCGAAGGCGGGATACTGGGCTTCGCTCGGCGTCACGCCCGAGGCCGGGTGCAAATTCAGCGTCACCTTCAGCTTCTGGCCGTGCAACCACGCCAGGAATTGCGACGGTGCCGGAAACAGGCTGCGATTCCAGGTGTAGCCGGTCCATCCGACCGGTTGCCCGAACGTGTCTTCCTTGGCATAGCGGGAGTCTTCGCTCAGGCCGTCGGTGCGGTGCCAGTCCATGTCGATGACCAGTACGTCCAGCGGGATCCCGTAGCGTTCGAAGTTTTCGACCAAGTCGCGGATTTCGCTGTCCGAGTAGTTCCAGTAGCGCGACCACCAGTAACCGAAGGCGAAACGCGGCGGCATCGGTTCGCGCCCGGCGACGTTGGCGTAGTCGCCCAGGATTTTTTCGTACTGATGGCCATAGCCGAGAAAATAGAGGTCCTGGCAATCCGCACAGCGGCGTTTCTCGACCCAGCGCCACGCGCTGTCGTCGAACAGGAAGCTTTTCGAATCGTCGACCAAGTGCCAACCCTGTTGCGAAAGCAGGCCCTGTCCGAGGTCCAGGTGCTTGCCGCTGCCGAGCTGCACGTCGCCGCGGTACCGGTCCAGCGTTCGCGCCGTGCCTTTGAGATTGCCCGATTCAATCTGTCCGGGATGCCAGTTGAAAGCCGTCTTGAGATCCTTCGAATGAATCGTGAGGTTCTTCTCGCTGAATCGGCCGCTGCCCAATGTGTAGGTAAGGCTCAGCGATGCCGTGTCGATGTGGATTTCGCCATTGCGGGTGGCGGTGGTGAACTTCGGTACCGGTTGGTCGCGGTCGATGAATACCTGCGACGGAGCATCCACGAAGTGTTTGTCGGGCGACCACTCCATCCGGATCATGCGCGGGGTGAGCACGGTGAAGCGCACGTCGCCGCGTTCGACCACGGCGCCGGGATTGGCCTTGCCGTGCATGACAGGTGCCGCGTCGCGCGTCGCCACTGGCAGGGCCGCCACGGGCAGGGCCACGGCCGATGCCATCAGCCAGGCCGCCGCGCGAAAACAGATCGGTGGCTTCATCGGTATTCCTCATCGTCTGGATGGCCAGATGCGGCTGCGATGACGCGTTACACGTCGCCCGCCAGGTCGCCATGGCCAGGTCGAACGCCCGCCACCTGCACGAGGGCAGGAGAAGGGCTGCGAGCGGCAAGGCTAACCCAGGCAAGTGATGCCCGGGATTTATGCACCCAGTTCCTGCCGTTACGGGATTGAAGTGTGCGTGGTGCGACGGCCATTGTGATCGGTCCGTTTGCAAACCGGACCGGCAGGCGCCTGATTCAGGCGCTACGCATCTTCAATCGTCGCAGGATTTCCTCGCGTGCCTCGCGCAGGATCGAATCGCGGTCGAGCGCAGCCACCACCTCGCTGACCGCGCGCTTGGCGCCCTGTTCGCCCCATGACTTGCCGGCGATCAGATAGCGCTCCGCGGCACGGCCGATCAGCACGGTGGCATACCAGCCCAACGCGCCCTGCGCGGCGGCGGTGACCACCACCGACAGGCCTGCGCTCATGCCTTTCAGTGCGGAGGCGACCAGCTGCATGCCCCAGATCGCACCCATCAGCGCGGCGAGCTGGGCCGAGATCACCGCCACCAGCCGGCCGGATTCGGCGCGCGTCAACGGCAGGCCATAGACGCGCGACAGCTGCACCACCATCGCTGCGTCCAGTCCTGCGGCGGCGAGCAGATCGGCGACGGGAATCGGATTCAATGCCACCGCCACGCCCTTGGCGAGGCAGTAGTGGCGGATGAGCTTTGCCGCCACCGCCTGCCGGGTCTGTGCGATGCGCGTGCTGACCTGGTCAGTGAGCCGGCCGGCGTACAAGCCGGCATTGATCGCCGACAGTGTCTTGCCTTCACGGGCGGCGATCGCCAACAGTCGTTCGCGCAGGGCGGCAACATCCGGCGCGCGCAATTGCTCGCGGGTCTGTTCGTGTCCGCGAGCATCCACTTCGACCACGCGTTGCGGTGCTGGCCTTGCAGCCACGGCGAGCACATCCTCGGTCCGGATCAGGCCGGCCACGCGCAGGCGCAGGTGTTGCAGAAGGCTTTCGCGCTCGTCCTGGCCGTAACGGTCGGCCTTGTTCAACGCCAGCAGCAGCGGACGCTGGGTGGCGGCGAGTATCTTCAGCGCATCGAGCTCCTCGCGGGTGAGGTCGCCGTCGCAGACGAAGACCACCAGGTCGCTGACCTCGGCCACCTCGAACGCCAGCCGTTCGCGAGTCTCGCCATCCAGCTCGTTGATGCCGGGCGTATCGATCAGCACCAGGCCGTCGTGCTGTGCTTCGTCGAGTGTCGCGTGCTCGGCGTCGATGGTGGTGCCGTGGAGCACGCCGACGGTGAAGGCCTCGCGCCCGAGCAGTGCATTGCCCAGTGCCGATTTGCCGGTCGACACGCGACCGAACACGGCAACGTGCAGCTCGCCGCGTTCGAGCTTGTCCAGCATGTTCTCGATGCGACTGAAATCGACGGCCAGTTCACTGCGTACCGAAACCGGGATGGTTGGGTCGTCCAGCAGTGCGCGCAGGCTGTCGGCCACCCGCGTCGAATCGTTCGACGGTCGCGGCGCGGGCGTGACGATGGCCGGCGCCGGAGTGATCCAGCGGCGCAGGCGCAGCCACAGCTCGTCACGATTCATCGTGGCGCCGTTTACTTCGGCGCCAGCTGCAGATGCGCAGTGATTTTCACATCGCCACCGATCACCGAGGTGTCGGCGTAGTCACCGGTACCGACGCCGAAATCGAGCCGCTTCACCGTGCCGGCCACGTCCAGCGTGGCGCCGCTGCCTTGTGGCTTGAACGCCACGTCGAGGCTCATCGGTTTGGTTGTGCCGCGCAAGGTCAGATTGCCGTCGGCAATCACCCGCGCGCCGCTCTTGCGGAAACCCGTGGTGACGAAACGGGCTTTCGGGAATTTCGCCACATCGAAGAAGTTGGCGCCGGGCAGCGCCGTGTCGCGATCGTTGTCGCCGGTTTTCGCACTGGCCAGGGTTACTTCCACGTCGAACTTCGAGCTGGCCAGGTTGGCGTTGTCGTAGCTGATCGCGGCCGTCCACTGCCCGAACTGGCCGTCGAACGACTCGCCCTGAAAGGTGGTGCTGAAGCCGAGCTTGCTGGCTGCGGGCTGCACGCTGTAGTCGGTGGCTGCGGCAGCGCAGGGCAGTCCGAGCGCAAGCAGCACGATGGCAAGACGTTTCATGACGGATCTCCTTCGGAAGTCGGGCGCGGGCGTGTACGGCCGAACGGAAGCATCCGGCGCAGCACGTTGTCGTTGTCGAACACATGATGCTTCAGCGCGGCGCCGACGTGCGCCACCAGCACCAGCAGCAGGAACCAGAACAGGTATTCATGCACGGCGTGCGCGAAGTGACGGACATCGTCGTTCTTCGCCGCCAGCGCCGGCAGGTTGAACAGCTTGAACCACTGCAGCGGCTTGCCGGTGACCGAATTGAACCACCAGCCGCTGAGTGGAATCGCCACGATCAGCACGTACAGCAGGCCGTGTACGGCATGCGCACCGAGCTGCTGCCAGCGCGGCATGGGCTCATCGGGCGGGCGGCGGTCATGCCAGCGCCACACGATGCGCAGCAGTACCAGCGCCAGCACGGTCAGGCCGATCGACTTGTGCAGCGCGAGCCAGTTGATCTTCTGCATCGGCGAATGGGCCAGATCCATCAGCAGGCCGAACGTGCCGTTGCCGAGAATCGCCAGCGCGATGATCCAATGGAACAGCTTTGCCACCGAACCCCACTGGCGATCGTTGCTGCGCAGACTCATGGTTGCTCCTTCGAGGTTGTCGGGGCGTGGTCGTCACGAACCGCTTCCAACTCCAGCCACACGCTGACCTGCCCGCCGATCGAGCCGGGGTTGGCGGTGATGCCGAAGCTGCTTCGATCCAGCGTGGCGGTGGCCGAGAAGCCGGCCACCTTGTGCAGTTCGTACATGGTCTTGGCGGCGCGGTTGAAGGTAAATGGAAGGTCCAGCGGACGGGTGATGCCGTGCAGGGTCAGCTGGCCGTGCAGTACGCCGTGGTGGTCATCCGTGCGTTCGACGCGGGTGCTGGCGAAATGGGCGTAGCGATCGCCCGCGCAATCGAGCAAAGCCGGTTTGCATACAGCCGCATTCCAGCCGGCGTCGCCCATGTCCACGCCAGCCAGGTCGATATCCAGCTCGGTTGCTGCGTTGCTCCAGTCATCCGGATCGAAACGCAGCCAACCGCGCGCGATATGCAGCCGTCCAAACGGGCGCGAGTAGCCGTTGTGGCTGATGCTGAAGAGGATCTGGCTGTGCACGGTGTCGTAGCGCCAGCCGTCCGCCGCGGCATGCACCGCCAGCGGCAGGAGGGTTGCCGCGAGACACCACAGCCAGCGGATGAGGTAGGGGCGAAACATGGGGGGAAGTCTGGCCGATTGATCGCGGGGCTGCCAGCGTCGCTGTCTGAACGATGGGTTTCGGTGAGCGATCCAATCATCGTGCGAGGAGATCGCCACCGGGAAACCATCAATCGGCGCTGTCGCGCTCGCGTACCGCATCGAGCGTCAGCGTGGCCAGTTGCCGCAAGCGCGTGCCGCCCGCGTCGGTGAGCAGTTCCTTCAGACGGGCACCGGCGTCGTCCTGATCCAGGGTTTGCCTTTCGGCCAGCGATGCAGCGAGGGCGCGGCCCATCGAGTCGAAGATCAGCGCGTAGGCAAACGCGTGGAGCACACCGCCGCCGAGCGTGCCCAGGCCGGGAAAGGCTTTCAGGGCATTGCCGGCGACGGCCAGCACGATCGAACTGCCGGTGCGCAGGGTGAGTTTTGCCTGCTGCACGAAATCCTCGATCTGCACATCGCTGACTTTCACGCCGTACAACTCGGCCAGCGCGCGGGTGAGGCCGGTGGCGAGCACGCCCTGGATCACCAGGTCGCTGCCCGGTGCCACCGCGGCCATGGCGCCGACGATCGCGCGGCGCGCGTACTTGCGCACGATGCGTTCGGCTTCCTCGGCACGCGTTTGCGTTTCCAGCGTGCCGGTGCGCTGATGCAGGCCGGCCAGCACCGCGTTCTCGCGCTGGCTTTCCAGCCCCGCGGCGCCGGGCGCGGTGATGCGATCCAGCGCCTGCAGCAGGGGCGCGATCGCGGCCTTTCGCTGGCGTTCGATCGACTCGGTGCTGCCGTCGGCGAGCTGGCGTTGATAGCGTTCGCTGCCGCCAGCGCTGATCGCCAGCACGGCATGGACGACATCGCGCGATTGCCGGCGCAGTCGCGAGAGCAACTGCTCGAGTTCCGGCGGCGTCCACTGGTCGGCCTTGTTCAGCACCAGCAGCAGCGGCTTGCCGAAGTCGGCCAGCCAGCGCAATTCCTCGGCCTGGGTACGACTGAGGTCGCCAGCGCACAGATAGATGACGGCATGCGCGCGCAGGGCTTCATCGCGCGCCAGCGTTTCATGCGTTTCGCCGCCGGCCTCGCGACTGCCGGGTACGTCGGCCAGCACCACAGTGCGGCCGTCGGGCAGCGCGCCGTCGTAGTGAGCGACCTCACGGGTAGTGCCGCCGCGCGCGTCGCTGGCGATGTGGGAGTGCGGAGCCAGTGCGCGGATCAGGCTGGATTTGCCGGTGGAGATTTCTCCGAACAGGGCAACGTAGATGCGCGTGCTCGCACGACGTCGATCGAGCTCGCCCAATTCGCCGGCCAGTGCACCGGTGTCGGCGCCGCGTTCGCGCAATCGGCCGATGCGTTGTTCGAGGCTGTCGCGATCGGGTACCGGCATCGGCCGGCGTTTGCGCCGGGGACGCAGCAGCCACCGCAGCACGCTCAGACCCGCCGCGGCAAAGACCAGCAGCACGCCGCCCAGCGTCCATTGCAGCCAGGCCGGCAAGGCCAGAAAGCGCTGCGCCAATGCCAGCGCGCGTTCGGCGGCAGCGAACAGCAGCCATAGCAAGGCAGCTACGGCCAGGGCGGCAAACAGCAGGCGCAGGCGTCGGGACATGCGGACATTCTAGACGAGTCGTTCCACCGGGCATGGCCGTGCATGCAGCCGGACTGCAGGGCGTGTTTTGGCATGTCGCGATGCCGGTGGCATGATGGGGAAAGGGCAGAGGGGATCGGGGATGCTCGCGTCGTTCGTGTTGAATATGGTTTTGGCGGTCACTTCATCCAGGGTCATGATGGGTGGTGCTGCGCCGTTCGGCGCCATGGTGGATGCATCGGTCATCACTGCCACGACGGCGTCGACTCCGCAGTTTCGTCGATTCGGGATTGCCGATGGCCTGCCGGGCGGGCCGGTCTATGCCGTGGCGCAGGACAAGAACGGGCTGATGTGGTTCGGTTCGGCCGGTGGCCTGATTCGCTACGACGGCATCGATTTCAAGGTTTTCCGGCATAGCGTGGATGACCCGCACTCGTTGCCGTTCAATACGGTCTATGCCTTGCTGGTGGATCGCGACAACCGTCTATGGGCCGGGGGCATCACGGGCGGATTGATCGCCTACGACCAGGTCGACGGCAGCTTTCGCCAGTGGCAGCACGATGACGGCAAGCCGGGCAGTCTCGCCAGCAATGAAGTCTGGAGCATCGCCCAAACCGCCGACGGCGCGTTGTGGGTAGCGACCCAGGGCGGGCTGGATCGCCTGCGTCCGGATGGAACGGGCTTCGATCACGTGCCACTGGATCTGGCCGGCACGCCTGGCGCTTCGTTTGGTCCGATCCGGGCCTTGCTGGCGGAGTCCGATGGACGGCTATGGATCGGAGCGGAGAGCGGGCTGTATCTGCGCCAGTCCGACGGCACGCTGCAGCGCGTGCCGGTGGATCCCTCGTATCACGGCGACCTGCACAAGATATGGGGCATCGAAGGTGGCAATGACGAGGTCCGCGTCGCCGTCGACGGCGGATTGCTGATCATCGGGCGCGACGGCGTGGCGCGACCATTGATGGAGCCATCGCTGTCGTCGTCACGCGTCCTCAGCAGCGCGCGCGACCAGCAGGGCCGCCTGTGGATCGGAAGGGCCGACGGCCTCTTGCTGGATGGTGGTGACGGGCAGTTGCTGTCGATCAAGGGACATCCGCTGTTACCCGGCGGCCTGCCTGCCAGCAAGACCTGGCGCACCGCGATCGACCGGGAGGGCGGCCTCTGGATCACGTTCGAGGAGTCCTGCATTGCCTACCTGCCGCCGGGTTGGGATGGCTTCATGCGGTTTACCCATGTGCCGGACGATCCCGGCAGCCTGTCGAATATCTCGGCGGCGACCCTGCGGCTCAGCCACGACGGCAAGCTGTGGGTGGGTGGCGACGATGGCTGGATCGACAAGCTGGACGTGGCGACCGGACGTGTCGAGCATGCGGTGAAGGGCATCCGCGGTCAGGTGATGGAGCTGGCCGAGGACACCCGCGATCGATTGTGGATTGCCGTTCCGGGCGGCCTGCAATTATTCGATCACGGCAAGCTCCGATCGATCGACATCGAACCCGCGGGGTTGACCCGGCCCGTGCTGTTGGCTGCCGCCAACGACGGCAAGGTCTATGTCGCGTCCTGGGGCGAAGGGATATTCGCCATCGATCCGGACAGTCTGGCGATCACGCGCGTGCCGATGGAGGGTGCGGAGGGAGATGGCAGCCGGTTGCTTCCCTCCCAACTGAGTTTCCATGCGGGCGCGCTCTGGTATGCCAGCGCCGCCGGCCTGATGCGGCTGGACGACCGGACCGGCCGGCTTGCCTCCGTGCCGGGCGTGCCTGCGCACGACATCCGCACGTTCGACTTCGATGACGACGGCTTCTGGCTGGTCTCCGATCAACTGCTGGAACACTACCGTTATGCCGATGGCCGGGCGGTACGCGACGATGTCGTCGACACGGGCCGTGCCAAGCTGGCTTCCGACCTGATGGCCTTGCGCGTCGACCACCAGGGCGGGTTGTGGCTGTTCGCCAATCCGGGGCTGTGGCGTTTCGACAAATCCACCCATCGTTTCACTTCGTTCGGACCCGAGCAGGGTCTTTTCAATGCCGAGTTCGGTGCCGGCGTGACCGAGATGGCACCGGATGGAATGATCTTTGCGCCGGACAGCGGTGGCGTGGCCGCTTTTCAACCGGCGCGCCTCGCGCAATGGGGCCATGACCATCCCGTGCCGCCCGTGCCACCGGTGACCCTGACCAGCCTCGGCATACGCCGGGATGGTTCCACTCAAGCCCTGGCGCTGGACCACCGGACCGTGCAGCTCGGTTGGCGTGACCGCGACCTCAAGGTGACCGCCCGACTGGCTTCCTACGTTAATCCGGTGAGCAACCGCTATCGCTATCGCCTCAGCGGATTCGACAGCGACTGGGTCGATGTCGGCAGCCGCGGCGAGCGTGAGTTCGCCGGACTCGGTGCCGGCGATTACACCCTGAACGCGATGGGCGCCACCGCCGCGGGCCAGTGGCGGGCGTTGGCCCGGCCATTGCGCATCCATGTCGAAGCGCCGCCATGGATGCGCTGGTGGGCGTGGGTGGTCTATGTGCTGCTGCTGGTCATCGTGGCTGGTCTGCTCCTGCACAATTGGCGCAGGCGCCTGGCGCAACGTCATCACATGCAGATGGTCGAGCAGCAGCGGCAGATGGCCGAGGCGGCGAGTGCGGCCAAGACCCAGTTCCTGGCCACGCTGAGCCACGAGATCCGCACCCCGATGACCGGCGTGATGGGCATGGCCGAATTGCTGCTGAGCACGCCGCTCAACCCGCTGCAGCACGACTACACCCAGGCGATGCAACGTTCCGGCGGCATGCTGCTGAAGCTGCTCAACGATGCGCTGGACCTGGCCCGCATCGAGGCCGGCCGGCTGGAGCTGGAACCGTCGCCGTTCGATCCGCGCCAGCTGCTGGACGACGTGGCGCAACTGGAGCAGGGCCTGGCGCACACGAGGGGCATCCGCTTCGTGCTGGAGGTGGCCGACGACCTGCCGGCGCAGCTGGTCGGCGATGCGCTGCGGATCAAGCAGGTGCTGTTGAATCTAGCCAACAACGCACTGAAATTCACCGAGCACGGCCACGTCACCCTGCGCGCGCAGCGCACGGCGGAGGGCCTTTTGCTGAGCGTCAGCGATACCGGCCCGGGCATTCCCGAGGCGAGCCAGGCGCGTTTGTTCCAGCGTTTCGAGCAGGAAGACGGACCGCAGCGCCGTGCCGGCAGTGGCCTGGGGTTGGCGATCTGCCGCGAGCTGGTCGACATGATGGGAGGCAGCATCGAGCTGGAATCGCGTCTGGGCCATGGCAGCACGTTCCGGGTACGCCTGCCGCTGGTCGAACCGTCCAACGCGGAGCCGCTGCCACAGGCGACTGTCGCCACCGGCCAGATCCATCGGCTGTTGTTGGTGGAGGACGACACCATCGTCGCGGCGGTGATCCGTGGCCTGCTGGAGCGCGAAGGCCACGTGGTGGTGCACGTCGTCAACGGACTGGCTGCTCTGGCTGAACTGGCGCATGCGAGTTTCGATGCGGTGCTGCTGGACCTGGATCTGCCCGGGGTCGACGGTTTCCAGATCGCCCGGCTGATCCGCCAGCGCGAACACGCCGGCCAGCATCTGCCGATCGTGGCGGTGACCGCGCGCTCGGGCGGCCAGGACGAAGCGCGCGCCCGTGCGGCGGGCATGGACGGATTCCTGCGCAAGCCGCTCAGCGGTGAGCAACTGGTCAATGCATTGACGCGGATCGTGGCCACGGCATCGAAAGCAGGCGATTCCGGCTAGCGACAGGCGAGGGCCTACCTCGCAAAGTTCGTCCCGGTGGCCGGGATTGCCGCGGAACGGAGCGGGCACCGACCCCCGCGCCGTCGCTTCGTGTACGGTACGCCATGGAGGGGGGCGAAAATCCGGGAGCACGTGTTGATGTTTTCAGTCTGGCTGGGTCTGGCCCTGGGTCTGGTCGCGCCTGCATCGGTTACGCCGCCGACTGCGCCGTCATCGGCGAGCACGGCCGCTCCACGCAGCCGATCGCCTACTCCGCAATTCCGCCGCTACGGCGCGGCGGAGGGCTTGCCCAGCAGCATCGTCTATGCGGTAGCGCAGGATCGACAGGGCGCGATGTGGTTCGGCACCGCGGGTGGAATCGCCCGTTACGATGGTGTCGATTTCAAGGTTTTTCGCCATATCGCAGACGATGCCCACTCGCTTCATGAAAACGGCATCGCCTCGCTGTTGTTCGATCGCGACGGGCGGCTGTGGGCCGGCGGGCTGGAAGCGGGCCTGAATCGCTATGACGCGACGACCGGCGCGTTCGAGCACTGGGGGCACGACCCGCGGGATCCGGCCAGCCTGGCCAGCGACAAGGTCTGGACGATCGCGCAAAGCGCCGACGGCAGCCTGTGGGTCGGCACGGTTCGCGGACTCGACCGCATGCGTGCCGACGGCCGCGGTTTCGAGCACGTACGCAACGAACTGCTGGGCGATGATCCGGTGGCCTATGGGCTGGTGGCCGCCCTCTATGTCGACGATCGGCAGCAGCTGTGGATCGGCAGCAATATCGGCTTGTTCCGGCGTGATGCTGCCGGCCGCACGCATCGGATAACCCGACGCGATAGCGCCGTGCCCATCGATGCCTGGCATATCGACGGCGACGGCAGCGAAGTGCGCATCGCCACCGCGGATGGCTTGTTGCAGGTCGGTGATGATGACGTGGCGCGGCCGATGTCCGCCGGGCTATCGCAAGGCAACACCTTCAGCAGCGTGCGCGACACTGCCGGCCATCTCTGGGTGGGCACCCAGCATGGCCTGTTCCTGCAGGATCCGGGTGCGCCGGCGCTGAAAGTCACCGACCAGCCCGTGTTGCATGGCGACCTGCCGGGTACCTGGGTGTGGTCGATCCTGGCCGATCACGAAGGTGGACTCTGGGTGACCCTGCTGGACGGTGGCGTGGCCTATCTGGCGCCCGGCTGGGATGACACCAGCCGGTTCACCCATATCCCGGATGATCCCGCCAGCCTGCGCGATTCCGTCGTGACGGCGATGGCGCGCGGCCATGATGGGCGGGTCTGGGTCGGTGAGCGTGCCGGCCGGATCGACAAGCTCGACCCGGTCAGCGGCAAGGTCGAGCACGTGCTGTCCGGCCTCGGTGGCGATGTACTGGGAATGACCCAGGATGCGCGGGAGCGATTGTGGATCACCGTACGCGGCGCGCTCTATCGCTACACCGTCGGCGGCAAGCCGGAACGGATCGATCCGGACAGCCGCTGGCTGCAACATCCATTGGAAGTGGAATCGGGGCCCGACGGAAGGATGTACGTGCGTACGTTCGGCGAGGGCCTTTTCCGCATCGACCAGGACACACTTGCGGTCACCCGGGTGCCCATGGACCAGTCCAACCAGCGAGTGTTCTGGGGCAGCCAGCTCACGCTGCATGATGGTGTCTTCTGGTATGCCAGCGATGGCGGCATGCTGCGGCTTGATCCGCACCAGGACCGGTTCAGCGCGATCCCGGGCGTGTCCGGCGATCGTGCGGTGAACGCTTTCGATTTCAGTCCCGATGGCCTGTGGCTGGCGTGCCCCGATGGCCTGGAGCATTACCACTACCAGGGCGATGGACTGGTGCTCGACCGCTCGGTCGGTGCCGCCCAGGGCTGGCCATCCATCAACGTGGTCGACGTCCACGTCGATGCGTTGGAGCGGGTATGGCTGCTGGGTCGTGATGGCCTGTGGCGTTTCGACCCGCAGGACGGGCGGTTCCATTCGTTCGGATTGCAGAACGGCCTGGCCAATGGCGAATTTTCCCGCGGCTATGCGCTGATGCCCGACGGCAACCTCTACGCGCCGACACTCGGTGGCGTGGTGGGCTTCAACCCCGATCGGGTTCGCGATCGGGACAGCGTGTCGCCACTGGCGATCACCCAGGTCGGCGTGCGTCGCAACGGCAAGGTTCAGATGATGCCGCAAGGACGAAAAGTGCTGCGGTTTGGCTGGAAGGATCGCGGTATCAACGTCGCTGTGCGGCTGTTCTCCTACATCGATCCCGCCGCCAATCACTATCGCTTTCGCCTGCACGGCTTCGACAGCAACTGGGTGGACACCGGTAATCACGGTGAACGCGAATTCACCGGACTGGGCGCCGGCAGCTACACACTGGACGTCATGGCTGCCGGTGCGAATGGCCGATGGGTTCACCTGCAGGCGCCGCTGGCGGTTCAGGTGCAGGCACCGCCGTGGCGGCGCTGGTGGGCGTGGCTGATCTATGCGTTGCTGGTATTGGTCGCGGCGTGGCTCGGCTTGCGCATCTGGCGCCGCCGGCTGGCGCGGCATCACCACGTGGAAATGGTCGAGCAGCAGCGGCAGATGGCCGAGGCGGCGAGCGCGGCCAAGACCCAGTTCCTGGCTACGCTGAGCCACGAGATCCGCACCCCGATGACCGGTGTGATGGGCATGGCCGAACTGCTGCTGAGCACGCCGCTGAACCCGCTACAGCACGACTACACCCAGGCGATGCAACGCTCCGGCGGCATGCTGCTGAAACTGCTCAACGACGCGCTGGACCTGGCCCGCATCGAGGCCGGCCGGCTGGAGCTGGAACCGTCGCCGTTCGATCCGCGCCAGCTGCTGGACGACGTGGCGCAACTGGAGCAGGGCCTGGCGCATGCGAGGGGCATCCGCTTCGTGCTGGAGATGGCCGACGACCTGCCGGCGCAGCTGGTCGGCGATGCGCTGCGGATCAAGCAGGTGCTGTTGAACCTGGCCAACAACGCGCTGAAATTCACTGAGCACGGCCACGTCACCCTGCGCGCGCAGCGCACGGCGGAGGGCCTTTTGCTGAGCGTCAGCGATACCGGCCCGGGCATTCCCGAGGCAAGCCAGGCGCGTTTGTTCCAGCGTTTCGAGCAGGAAGACGGACCGCAGCGCCGTGCCGGCAGCGGACTGGGGTTGGCGATCTGCCGCGAGCTGGTCGACATGATGGGCGGCAGCATCGAGCTGGAATCGCGTATGGGCCATGGGAGCACGTTCCGGGTACGCCTGCCATTGGCCGAACCGGCCGGTTTATCGTTGCCGGCGCCGGAGGTACTCGACCGCAGCTATCGATTGTTGCTGGTGGAGGACGACACCATCGTCGCGGCGGTGATCCGCGGGCTGCTGGAGCGCGAGGGACACATCGTGGTGCATGTGACCAACGGTCTCGCCGCGCTGGCCGAACTGGCGCACGCGGGTTGCGATGCGATGCTGCTGGACCTGGACCTGCCCGGGGTCGACGGTTTCCAGATCGCCCGGCTGATCCGCCAGCGCGAACACGCTGGCCAGCATCTGCCGATCGTGGCGGTGACCGCGCGCACGGGCGGCCAGGACGAAGCGCGTGCCCGTGCGGCGGGCATGGACGGATTCCTGCGCAAGCCGCTCAGCGGCGAGCAGCTGACCAGCGCATTGGCGCAAATCATGAACACCGCGGCGTCGCAGGCCGAACCGGCCTGAGCTACATATCGTTCTTGTGCAGTTCGAAACCAAGCCGCTGGTATTCGCGCCAGCGGACGCGCGAACCGTCACGTTCGGCAGGATCGGCGGCCACCACTTCCAATACCCGCTGGTAACGGCCGCCCGGGCAAAGTTCGCGCAGGTTGATCAGCAGCGGCCGGTCGGGCGTATCGACGCCGGGCGGCACGATCAGTACGGCGGCCTCGTCATCGTCATCGTCGCCCGCCAGCTGATGCGGAATCATCACGTCGTCGTCGAACGCCCACAGCAACTCATCGAGCGCATGGGCCTGCTCATGGTCGCGAGTCAGGATCAGCGTCGGCTGCTGCGCCGCAAACGCCTTCTTCGCCAGTTCGCATACCAGCAACAACGGCTGTTCGCGGAAGCGGGGCTTGTCGATCAGATAGAAGTCGGCGCGAGGCATGTCAGGTCGGCTCCGTGCAGATCAGCCGGCGCGATCCAGCAGCCATTGCGCCAACAACGCCACCGGGCGGCCGGTGGCCAGACCCTTGCGGCCGTCGTCCCAGGCGGTGCCGGCGATATCCAGATGCGCCCAGCGCTGGCCGTCGGTGAAACGCGACAGGAAGCAGCCGGCGGTAATCGCGCCGGCGCTCTTGCCGCCAATGTTGGCGACGTCGGCGAACCCGGAATCGAGCTGCGCCTGGTAGTCGTCCCACAACGGCAGGCGCCACGCGCGGTCGAGCGTTTCCTCGCCAGCGGCGAGCAGTTCGGCGGCAAGGTCGTCGTGCTTGCTCATCAGGCCAGTGGCATGTTTGCCCAGTGCGATCACGCAGGCGCCGGTGAGCGTGGCGGCATCGACCATCGCCTGCGGCTGGAATTTCTGCGCGGTCCAGGTCAACGCGTCGCACAGGATCAGCCGGCCCTCGGCGTCGGTGTTGAGCACTTCGATGGTGAGGCCGGACAAGCTCGTCAGCACGTCGCTGGGGCGGTAGCTGTCGCCATCGGGCATGTTCTCCACGCTCGGCACCACACAGACCAGGTTGAGCTTGAGGCCCATCTTCACCGCGGCGACGAACGCACCGAGCACACCGGCGGCGCCGCCCATGTCGAACTTCATTTCCTCCATGCCGGCGCCCGGTTTCAGACTGATGCCGCCGGAGTCGAAGGTGACGCCCTTGCCGACGAACGCGTACGGCTTGTCGCCGTCGTTGCCGCCGTTGTATTCCAGGGCGATCAGTCGCGGCTTGTTGACCGAGCCGCGGGCCACCGCCAACAGCGAACCGAAACCGAGCTGCTCCATCTCGACGTGATCGAGCACCGTGCAACTGACCGCATCCTGCGTGTCGGCAAAGGCCTGTGCCTGCGACGCGATATAGGCCGGATTGCAGATGTTCGGCGGCAGGTTGGCCAGCTCGCGGGCAAAGCGCACGCCTTCGGCGATCGCCACGGCCTGATCCAGGCCAGCCTGCGCATCGGCAGCGGCGGCGAACGCGAGTGCAGCCAGTTCAGGCTGTTTGCTCCTGTCGCGCGGCTTGAACGTGGCGGTGTAGCGGTAGGCCGCGTGATCGCTCGCCAGCGCGGCGATGCGCACGCGCCAGGCGCTGTCGCGACCGGGTACATCCACTTCGGTGAGGTACGAGGCGGCATCGGTCACCGGCAGGCGGCCGAGTGCGCGCGCCGCTTCGATGTTCACCTTCTGAAAACGTGCGGCGTCGAGTGATTTCTGCGCGCCCAGGCCCATGACAAGCACGCGCTTGGCCGCGACTCCCGCTGGCGCAAACAGCAGCGTGCTGCTGCCGGCCTTGCCGCTGATGTCGCCGCTTTCCACCTGCCGCTTGATCATCCCGTCGCAGGCGCTGTCGACCTGTGCAGCCGCGCTGGTCAACACGCCTTGTTCGTACACGCCAACCACCACGCAGGCGGTATCGACGGTGGCGGGGGCGGTGGTGCCAAGGCTGAACTGGAGTGTCATCGGGTGGTTCCTGTATGGGCCCGGCAGTGGCCGGACAGGCTAGACTTGCGGTTTGCCGGGCCGATCGGCCGCGGCGGGTAAGCGGACAAGTTTATCGCATGCTGAGCATCCTCGACCGCTATTTCCTGCGCGAGCTGGCGCAGACCGTGGCCGCCACCGTGGTGGTGCTGCTGGTGATCGTCGCTGGCAGCGCGTTCGCCAAGGTGTTGCAGCAGGTCGCCAACGGCAGTTTTCCGGCCAGCGTGATGTTCCAGGTGCTGGGGCTGCGCACGCTCGACGGCTTGACCAACATGATGCCGTTGGCCAGCTTCATCGGCGTGCTGATGGGGCTGGGGCGGATGTATCGCGAGAGCGAAATGCACGTGCTGGCATCGTCCGGCATGGGGCCGCGTGGCTTGCTGCGGCCGGTGCTGATTCTCGGCGTGGTGCTGGTGTCGATCACGGCATTGGTGTCGCTGTGGCTGGGGCCGTGGGCGGTGCGCACCAGTGACGCCATGGTTGCCGCGGCCAACCGCTCGGTGATCGCGGCGGGTCTGGATGCCGGGCGTTTCACCAACCTGCCGGGCAAGGGCGGCATCATTTTCGTCGACAGCCTGAGCCGCGATGGCAGCAAGCTGGGCCGTACGTTCGTGGCGACCCAGAGCGACAGCAAGAAGGGCCCGCCGCACCTGAAGATCGTCAGCGCAGCCAGTGGCGAGTTGTATCAGGAGAGCAACGGCGACGGCCGCTTCATCGCCTTCAAGGACGGCTGGCAATACGATGTACCGCTCGGCGCCGATAACTGGCGCAAGATGCAATACCAGCGCAACGACACCTCGTTGTCCAGCGTGCAGGCCGATGAGGACGACGATCCGGCTGCCTCGAAGGACAGCTGGACGCTGGCCCGCTCGAACGAGCCGGATGATCGCGCCGAGTTTGCATGGCGCGCCAATGCGCCGGCGCTGACCCTGGTGCTGTTGCTGCTGGCGTTGCCGCTGGCGCGGCAGAGCCCGCGCGAGCCGAGGTATGGCCGCCTGTTGCTGGCCATCGTCAGTTTCTATCTTTACTACACGCTGCTGGCACTCGGGCGCGCGCAGATAGGCAAGGGTCATTGGCACAACGAGGCGCCGCTGTGGGCGTTGCATGCCGTGGTGCTGGCGCTGGCCGGCTGGATGCTGTGGAAGCAGTATTCACCCGGAAGGGCTCCCGCCGCGCGGCCGAGGGTGGCGGCATGAGTCTGTCGCTCGGCAATGTGTTCAACGTCAAGCGGGTCGATCGGCTGGTGGCGATGAGCGTGCTCGGCTCGCTGTTGATGGTGTGGCTTGTGCTGACCGGTTTCGATGCGGTGACCCAGCTGCTGCGCCAGCTCGCCAACGTGGGCAAGCACGGTTACACGTTGAACAACGCAATCGTCTACGTGCTGGTGACGTCTCCGCGTCGCGCCTACGAAATGTTCGGCAATGCGGCGCTGATTGGCGGTTTGCTCGGCCTGGGCGGATTGGCCGGCACGGGTGAACTCACCGCATTGCGCGCGGCCGGCATGTCGCGACTGCGTATCGCTGCATCGGCGGTGGGGGTGGTCGCGGTGCTGATCGTCGGCGTGGTCATCCTCGGCGAGACCCTGGCGCCCTGGGGCGACCAGCAGGCGCAGGCGATGCAGTTGCGGATGAAATCCGGCGATCTCGGCATGGGTACCGACAGCGGCCTGTGGGCGCGCGACGGCAACGACATCATCAACGCCCGCGGTACATCGCTGAAACAGCACGACGGCGTCGGGACGGTGCAGTTGAGCGACGTGCGCGTGTTCACCTTCACCGACGACGGCCAGCTCAGCCGTTTCGAGTGGGCCAAGACCGCCGAGCACAACGGTCGGCAATGGATGCTGCAAGACGTGCGCACCACGACGCTCGACGCAACCGGGACGCATGCAACCCATGCGACCACGTTGCCCTGGAAGTCCAGCCTCAACCCGCAAGTGCTGGCGCAGTCGGTGATCCAGCCGCAATACCTTTCCATGCGCGATTTGCGTCGCAACATGCATTACCTGGAGAGCAACGGCGAAAGCCCCGGCAGCTACGCAGTAGCATTCTGGGGTCGCGCGCTGTATTCGCTGAACGTATTGGTGTTGGTGCTGTGCGCAATGCCATTTGCGTTCGGCACGCTGCGTTCGGGCGGCCTGGGCAAACGCATGTTCATCGGCATCCTGCTGGCGCTCGGCTGGTATTTCCTGCAGCAGGCGATGGTGAATTTCGGCACGGTCTACGGCCTGCCACCGCTGCTCGCCAACCTGCTGCCAGCCACGATCCTGGCCATTCTCGCGTGGGTCTATTTCCGGCGTCGCGCCTGACCCGGCGGGTCGGCCGCCGACCATTTGCGTCAGTTCATCGTGCTCCCTGCGCGCCGTCCGCTTGGCGGATCGTTCCTGTTCCGGACCGCCATTTGCGGCATCAAAGGGGCGGAAGCTGGAGCGATGGGCATCCAAAGCGTGACCGAGATCCCGAAACGGACGTCCCGCCGAGGAAATGTTCCTTCCGCCCGTGGATGTGGTATGAAGCTGGCATGTTCAGCGTCGCAGATGGGCGCGTTGAGCGTGTCCATGACTTACACGATCTCGGGGGGGGGATATGAGCAAGCCGATCTGGCACAAAAATTCCTATGGATTCTGGTTAATCGTCTGCATCTTCATCAGCGCGTCGGTCGGCTGGTTGATGGTGCATTTTCAGCTGTTGTCCTAGCGCGCCGATCGCGCTCGCCGGACGCCGGTTGTCGTCGTCCGTCCGGACTTGCCCGGCGCGCCTGATGCCGCCAAGCTTGGCCATCTTGCCAAGTCTGGAGCAAACCGTGGAATGGGTTGATCTGCGCAGCGACACGGTGACGCGTCCCACTGGCGCGATGCGCGATGCGATGTTGTCGGCCGAGGTGGGCGACGACGTCTACGGCGAGGATCCGACCGTCAACGCGTTGCAGCAACGGCTGGCCGACGAACTCGGTTTCGATGCCGGACTGTTCGTGCCCAGCGGCACCCAGTCCAACCTGTTGGCGTTGCTGGCGCATTGCGAACGTGGCGACGAATATCTGGTGGGCATGGATGCGCATACCTACAAATTCGAGGGTGGTGGCGCGGCCGTGCTTGGCTCGATCCAGCCACAGCCGATCGTGCAGGCAGCCGATGGCACGCTGCCGCTGGAGAGTATCCAGGCGGCGATCAAGCCGGTCGACCCGCACTTCGCGCGTACCCGGGTGCTGGCGCTCGAAAATACCTGGAACGGCCGTCCGCTGCCGCTGGACTATCTGGTCGCCGCGCACGACGTGGCGCGCTCGCACGGGCTCGGCCTGCATCTGGATGGTGCGCGACTGTTCAACGCCGCCGTGGCGTGTGGCGTGCCGGCACACGAGATGGCGCGGCATTTCGATACGGTGTCGATATGCCTCTCGAAGGGACTCGGTGCACCGGTGGGTTCGGTGCTGCTCGGTTCGCATGCGCAGGTCGAGAAGGCGCGACGCTGGCGCAAGGTCACCGGCGGTGGCTGGCGCCAGGCCGGCATGCTCGCGGCAGCCGGCTTGCATGCGCTGGACCATCACATTGCACGGCTAGCCGACGATCACAACCGCGCCGCCTATCTGGCCGGTCGCCTGCGCGAAATCGCCGGTGTCGACCTGCTCGGCCAGTACACCAACATGGTCTTCATCGACGTGCCGGCCAAACGCCTGCGCGAGCTGGACGCCCATCTGCGCGAGGCGGGCATCCGCATCAGCATCGGTTATCTGCCGACGCTTCGGCTGGTGACGCATCTGGATGTCGACGACGACGGCGTCAGCCGCGTCGTCGAGGCGTTCAACGCGTTTTTCGCGCGCGGCTGACTTTCGTTGTGGCGTTTTCGGCTGGCGGCTCGCCATCGAACCTGCGGATGAAATCGCGTACCTGCGGGTAGACCGTTTCCCGCCAGCGGCGGCCGCTGAAGATGCCGTAATGGCCGGCACCTTCGATCACCTTGTGCGCGCGACGCTTCGCCGGGATGCTGCTGCACAGGTCGTGCGCGGCTTCCGTCTGGCCCAGGCCGGAAATGTCGTCCAGTTCGCCTTCGATGGTGAGCAGGGCGCTGCGCCTGATCGCGGCGGGATCGACCCGTTCGCCGGCCACGTCCCACAGGCCGCGCGGCAGCAGGAACTGCTGGAATACCTTCTCGATCGTGTCGAGGTAGAACTCTGCCGGCATGTCGAGCACGGCGTTGTATTCGTCGTAGAACTTGCGATGCGACTCGGCGTCGTCCTGATCGCCGCGCAGCAGGTCCTGGTAGAAGTCCCAGTGCGAAGTCATGTGCCGACTGGGGTTCATCGCGATGAACCCTGCGTGCTGCAGGAAGCCGGGATAAACCTCGCGGCCGCGGCCGGGGTAGTTGGCCGGCACGGTGTGGATCACGTTGCCCTTGAACCATGACAGCGGCTGCTGGGTGGCCAGGTTGTCGACGCTGGTGGGGCTGCGCCGCGGATCGATGGGGCCGCCCATCATGGTCAGGCTGCGCGGCGTGTCTTCACCGCGTGCCGCCATCAGCGACACCGCCGCCAGTACCGGCACCGTGGGCTGGCATACCGAGATCACATGCAGCTCGCGCGCACCGATGTGACGAATGAATTCCTCGATGTAGCCGACGTAGTCGTCCAGCCCGAACGGACCGGTGCCGGCCGGCACCATGCGAGCGTCGACCCAGTCGGTGATGTACACCTTGTGCTCGCGCAACAGCGTGCGCACGGTATCGCGCAGCAACGTGGCGTGGTGGCCGGATAGCGGCGCCACCACCAGCACGACCGGATCGTTCTTCATCTTTTCGATCGTGGACGGATCGTCGCTGAAACGCTTGAAGCGTTTCAGCTCGCAGAACGGCTTGGCCAGCGCCACCCGCTCGATCACCGCGATCTCGTGCTCGTGCGCCGTGGCCGCATGGATGCCGAACTCGGGCTTCTCGTAGTCCTTGCCGAGACGGTGGATCAATTCATAACCGGCGGCCATCCGCTGCGCGCCCGGCAGCTGCGCGAACGGATTGCTGTGATCGTTGAGCATGCGCGCGTTGGCTTGCGCGAAGTAGCTCAACGGGCCGAGAAACGAGCGTTGCCATTCGTGGATCTGATAAAGCATCGGAGTGATTGGCCGCTGGCGAAAACCACCATCTTAGCGCCGTTTTCGCCTGTCGTGTTGCGATGCCGCAATAGCGGGTGCCCAGCTCAATCAGTGACTTGGCGCGGGTACCGGCTGGTAACTGCAGCGCAGCAGCAACTCGTCGACGCCTTGCGTATCGCCCAGGCCGGCACGCCATCGCAGGGGCTTCTGGAAGTACAGGCCCATCGGCATGAACACGCGGTTGTACCACCACATCGCGCGCTCGCGCTTGTGTGTCAGATACCACTGGCCGAGGTCGAGCAGGCGCGACGATTTCGGCTGCATGCCGTAGACCGCGCTGTGCTCGATGGTGAAGCCGTGCTGGGCCAGCCGGGCGACGATCCGGGCTGGCTCGTAGCGGCGGCAATGGCCGACGAAATCGTCGAACGCGGTCCACGCCTCCGGATGCAGCGGCACCGACAGCAGCATGCTGGCGCCGGGCGCCGCCACGCGCGCCAGTTCGGCCAGCGCGCTGTCGTCGTCGGCGACATGTTCGAGGATGTCGAGTGCGCAGATGAGGTCAAAGCTGGCGCCGGCGCAGGGCAGTGCGCCGATCATGCCGTGCACCGCGTTGGCGCCACTCGCGCGCAGGCGCTGCAGGGCGGCGTGGCTCAGGTCGACGAAACAGGTGCCCTCCAGCGGTAGTCGCGGGCGCAGCCCCGGAGCCACCTCGAGTCGGCGCGTCGCGGCGGCAGCCAGTTGCTGCAAGAGTGGCCAGGTATTGAAACGCTCCGGTCCGATCAGCCGGGCTTCGGCCCACAGCGATTCGTAGAAACCGCGATTGGCGCGAATCAGTTCGGCGTCGTTGCGGCTTTCGGCGGGGCGTGATCGAAGCATCGTTGGATTGGACCTTGTATGCGTTGAGCGAAGTGTGAAGCGAAACGGGAGTTTGGCTATTGCAGCAGCCGGATCTCGGTATGCGCGGCAAAATCATGGATGGCGCGTCGACGCGGGTCGAACAGCGCCACGGCAAACCATCCGGTCCACACCACCAGCAGCGTCCACAGCGTCGGTCGCAGTCCGATCACCGAATTGAGCAGCAGAAGCACCAGCGGTGCCGCCGCGACCGATGCGCGGATCAACGTCTGTTGCAGCGTGGGTCGGCCGCCGTCGTCGCGGGTGACCTGGATGCGCCATGGCCGCATGCCCACGGTCTGTCCGCCGCGTCGCCAGGAGCTGATGAAGTACGCCGCCACCACCAGCCCCTGCAGCGCCTGGTACCACACCGGTATGACCGTTCTCGCGCCGGTGTTGATCAGCGTGCCACCCGTGGCCAGCTGGCACAGCAGGCCGACCACCATCACGATGGCCACCACGATCAACAGGTCGTAAACCAGCGCCAGCAGACGGCGCCATAAAGGGCAGGGTAGATCGCTGGTGACGAAATTCGAGGGCATCGATGTGAGGTCGCTTGCGTAGTACGCGCGCAATGGCCAGCATCGAGCGCATGGAAAAGGAAGAAAGACGCGCCAGTATCGCCGAACCCGACCGGCAGAGCATAAGCATGTTCGTCGAACGCGTGTGGTCGGAGGATGGCCTGGCCGATCGCACGCTCGATGCATACCGTCGCGACCTGGAGGCGCTGGCCAGCTGGCTGGCGAGCCGTGGCCGCGATCTGCGGACCGCTCGGCGCGAGGACATTTCCGCGTATCACGGGGCGCAGTCGGTGGCGGTGCGCTCGATCGCGCGGCGGCAGTCGGCGTTCCGTCGCTACTACGCCTTCGTCGCTCGCACCGAGCCTGGTTTTGCCGATCCGACCCTGCTGATCGAACGCCCGAAAATGCCGCGCAGCCTGCCCAAGGCGCTGGCCGAGCGCGAGATCGAGGGCCTGCTCAACGCGCCCGATACCAGCACCACCCTGGGCTTGCGCGATCGCGCCATGCTGGAGCTGATGTACGCCTCCGGCCTGCGTGTTTCCGAACTGGTGGAGCTGCCGCTGGCCGCGTTGAATACGCGTCAGGGCGTGCTGCGCGTCACCGGCAAGGGCGGCAAGGATCGGCTGGTGCCGGTTGGCGAGGTCGCGCTGGAGCACGTCGGCACCTATCTGGCCGGCGCGCGACCGGCGCTGGCAAAAGGCCGTCAACCGGCGGCGCTTTTCCTCAGCAAGCGCGGCGAAGGCATGACCCGCCAGATGTTCTGGACCCTGGTAAAGCGTTATGCAGTAAACGTCGGCATCAACCCGAAACGCATATCACCCCACGTACTGCGCCATTCCTTCGCCACCCATCTGCTGAACCACGGCGCCGACCTGCGCGCGCTGCAGATGCTGCTCGGGCACAGCTCGCTCAGCACTACGCAGATCTACACGCTGGTGGCGAAGGAGGGCTTGAAGCGTTTGCACGCGCAACATCATCCGCGGGGGTGAGCGCGCGCACCGTCCCATGGTCTGGCACAACGGCGAGAACCCGGTCGTTTCACATGTTGGCCCACATGCGCAGAAGGTTGGCATGCGACCGGCTGACGGCGTCGAACGTCGCACTCTGGCCTTCGCTGCTGAAGATCTGTCGTTTGGCAGTTTCCAGATCCCACAACAGTTCGCGCTGGCTGGCGTCGCGTATCTGGCTTTGTATCCAGATGACGGCGGCATGGCGTGCACCCCGCGTGATCGGAGTGACCTGATGCAGGGAGTTGGCCGGATAGGCGATGACGGAACCGGCTTCCATCTTGAACGCGCATTCCATGCCGTTGGCGTTCACGACGAGTTCGCCGCCGTCGTAGCTTCGGGGGTCGGACAGGAAGACGGTGATCGCCACGTCGCTGCGCACCGAACTGCCCAGGCCGCCCATGACGGCGGCATCGACGTGCAGGCCGTAAGTCATGCCCACGTCGTACCGGTTGAACATGGCCTGCGTCATCGCCGCGGGCAGAAGCGCTGCCTGCAGCTTGGCGTCGCGCAGGAAAGCACTGCGCACGATGTCCTGCAGCTTCGCCAGGCTGCCGGTGTTCACGGCGACCTGCAGGTTTTTCTTGACCTCGCGTGCCGACCAGCCGGCGGTGCTGGCGCCTTCGACGAACGAAGCGGCACGAAGTTCATTGTGGATGGCGCCGAGTTCCTCGGCGGTCAATACGTTGGGGACACAGATGATCAAGAGGATTCCGCCCGGTAGTAGGTCACAGGAAGCACGAATGCCGGAAAGCGTTCCGGGGCACTCGGGTCACGGAAATCTAGCACTGAACGAAAGCCCGTGTGCCGCGAAAGCAGGCGGGAGCATGCGGCCGACTGTGCGAGAATGACGGTTTCACCGGCGGCAATTCGCGCGAATCGGAGAACCTTGATGGCGATGTTGAACAAGCTGATGCTGGCGTTGTGCATGGGCGGACTCTCGCTGACCGGCATCGCAGCTGAAAACGCGGCCGCGCCCGTCGTCGGACCAGCGGTGACGCCGGCTGCGGCGCAGATGGTGCGGCAGGCCATCGGCAAGCTGTCGTCGGACGCGCAGGTCGATTCGATCCAGCAGGCGCCGATGCCGGGGTTCTATCAGGTGATTGCATCCGGCCAGATGATCTATGTCAGCGCCGACGGCAAATACCTGATGCACGGGGACCTGATCGATCTGGGTCGCAAGCAGAACGCCAGCGATGATGCCTGGTCGCGGTTCCGCAAGGCCGAGCTGGCCAAGGTACCGGTGTCCCAGCGCATCGTGTTTGCACCGCCGAACCCGAAGTACACGATCACCGTGTTTACCGACGTCAACTGCGGCTTCTGCCGGGCGTTGCACGAACACGTGGCCGAGTTCAATAAGGAAGGCATCGCCGTGGAATACCTGGCCTGGCCGCGCGAAGGCCTGACCACCACCGCCGGGCGGCCGACGCCGACCTATACGGAGATGGTCTCGGTCTGGTGCGCCAGCGACCGCAAGGCGGCGTTCACGGCCGCGAAAGGCGGCCATGCGCCGAAGCCGGCGACCTGCGCCAATCCGGTCAAGGACGAATTCAACCTGGGCTTGAAGCTGGGCGTTACCGGTACGCCGATGATCATCGGCCCGGACGGCCGCACGCTGGGCGGCTATGTGACGCCGGAGCAGCTGCTGCAGGCGTTGCGGCAGGGCGGTTGAGACTGGGCTGGTGCTCCCTCCCCTGCAACGCAGGTGAGGGTTGGGGAGGGGTGCTTTTCGGCCTTTTGCGGCAACGTCAAGAGCCACCCCTCACCTAAAGGACTCCCTTCGGTGGCCAACCTCCCCTGCTTACAGGGGAGGAGCAAAGCAGGGGCCTTCCGCTCGAGGGCGAGGAAGCAGGACGTGGCGAGGCCTCGCTTATGCCGTATTGCAGCATCAGCTAGAATAGGCGTTTCCTCCGCACAGCAGCCGTTCCCCGCATGATCGTACTCGACGGGCAGAGCGCCCTCTCGCCGTTTCGCCTCGAACGTCTGAATGCCCGCCTGGATGCCCTGCATCGCGGCGTGCGCGTGCAGGCGTCGTGGTTTGTCTATTTCATCGATGCCGACACGGCACCGGCGGGAGCGCTGCGCCAGCGTCTGCTTGCCGTGCTGGAAGCGAAGGACGCCGCGCCCGGTCACACCTCGCCAGAGCCGGCCACGCTGTGGGTGGTGCCGCGACTGGGCACGATCTCGCCATGGTCGAGCAAGGCCACCGATATCCTGCATGGCGCCGGTTTCGATGTGCGCCGCGTCGAGCGCGGACTGGCCTGGCAGGTGGCAGGGTTGCCGGCGGCGGGCGCGCCGGAGCATGACGCGATCATCGCCGTGTTGCACGATGCGATGACGCAGTCGGTGCTGACCCGGATCGACGATGCGCAGGGGCTGTTCCTGGCCGGCTCGCCGGGCGATCTGGTGCATATCGCGCTCGGCGCCGATGCGCGTGCGGCGCTGGCCGAAGCGAATGCACGGCTGGGCCTGGCATTGGCCGATGACGAGATCGACTACCTGGTCGAGCGCTATGCCGAACTCGGCCGCGACCCGACCGATGCCGAACTTTTCATGTTCGCCCAGGCGAACTCCGAGCACTGCCGGCACAAGGTGTTCAACGCCAGCTGGACGGTCGATGGCGCTGAACAGGACAAGACCCTGTTCGGCATGATCAAGCACACTCACCAGCACTCGCCCGCGCACACTTTGTCGGCCTATTCGGACAACGCGGCGGTGATCGAGGGCAGCACCGGCAAGCGCTTCTTCGCCGATCCGGCGGACGGTGTGTGGCGTGGCCACGAGGAGCGCATCGATTTCGCGATCAAGGTGGAGACGCACAACCACCCCACCGCGATCGCGCCGTGGCCGGGGGCCGCCACCGGCGCCGGCGGCGAGATCCGCGACGAGGGCGCGACTGGCCGCGGCGGCAAACCGAAGGCCGGGTTGACCGGTTTCTCGGTGTCCGACCTGCGCATTCCCGGCCATCCGCAGCCGTGGGAAGTGGAGCGCCCGCTGCCACCGCGCATGGCCAGCGCATTCGAGATCATGCGTGATGGCCCGCTCGGTGCGGCGGCGTTCAACAACGAATTCGGCCGTCCCTGCCTGGGCGGCTATTTCCGCAGCTACGAGCACGAGACCGGCGAAGCCGGACTGCGCCGTGGCTACGACAAGCCGATCATGCTGGCCGGTGGCCTGGCCAACCTGCGCGCCGGCCACGTGCTGAAGCGCGCGGTACAGCCGGGCAACAAGGTGATCGTGCTGGGTGGCCCGGCGATGCTGATCGGCCTGGGCGGCGGTGCAGCCTCGTCGGTGGCCGGCGGCGCGTCGAGCGCGGAGCTGGACTTCGCCTCGGTGCAGCGCGACAACGCCGAGATGGAACGGCGCTGCCAGGAAGTGATCGACGCGTGCTGGCGCCTGGGTGACGACAATCCGATCGTCAGCGTGCATGACGTCGGTGCCGGCGGCCTGTCCAATGCGATCCCGGAACTGCTCAACGATGCCGGCGTCGGCGGCGTGATCGACCTGTCGAAGATTCCCTGCGACGACCCCTCGCTGTCGCCCATGCAGGTGTGGAGCAACGAATCGCAGGAACGCTACGTGTTGGCGATCGGCCCGGAAGATCTGGCTGGGTTCGAGGCGATGTGCGTGCGCGAGCGTTGTCCGTATGCGGTCGTCGGCGATGCCACGGTCGAGCGCCAGCTGGTGCTCACCGATCCGCGCCGCGAACTGACCGCCATCGACCTGCCGATGGACGTGCTGTTCGGCAAGCCGCCGCGGATGCATCGTGACGCTAGCCGGATCAAGCCGCGCATCGATCTGGTGCCGGATCTCACCGGCATCAGCATGGACGAGGCGCTGCTGCGCGTGCTGCGCCTGCCCACCGTGGGCAGCAAGAGCTTTCTGATCACGATCGGCGATCGCACGGTGGGCGGCCTCAATCATCGTGATCCGATGGTCGGCCCGTGGCAGGTGCCGGTGGCCGACTGCGCGGTGACCATCGCCGACTTCGACGGCTATGCCGGCGAGGCGATGGCGATGGCCGAGCGTGCGCCGGTGGCGCTGCTCAACAGTGCTGATGCGGCGCGCCTGGCCGTGGGCGAAGCCATCACCAACCTCGCCGCCGCGCCGATCGAACATCTCGGACTGATTCGGCTCTCTGCGAACTGGATGGCTGCGGTCAATCATCCGGGCGAGGATGCTGCGCTGTTCGACGCGGTCAAGGCCATCGGCATGGAGCTGTGCCCGCAACTGGACATCTCGATTCCGGTCGGCAAGGACTCGCTGTCGATGCAGACCGTGTGGCAGGACGGCGATACGCAGCAGCGCACGGTGTCGCCGGTGTCGCTGGTGATCACCGGCTTTGCCCGCGTCGGCGACGTGCGTCGCACGCTCACGCCGCAGCTCAAGCTCGATCGCGGCACTTCGATGTTGTGGTTGATCGACCTGGGTGCCGGCCGCGATCGTCTGGGTGGCTCCGCGCTGACCCAGGTGTTCAACCGATCCGGCGGCGTACCACCGGATCTGGATGACGCGAAAAGGCTGAAGGCACTGTTCGACCTGATCCAGGAAGCGAACGCGGGCGGCCTGTTGCTGGCCTATCACGATCGCTCCGATGGTGGTGCCATCACCACCTTGCTGGAAATGGCGTTCGCCGGACATTGCGGCCTCGAAATCCATCTGGACGGCTGGGCCGAGGCAACGTTGCGCGCGCTGTTCAACGAAGAGCTCGGCGCGGTGGTGCAGGTGGCCGAGGCCAATCGCGAGGCGTTCGAAGCGCTGCTGGTCAAGTACGGCCTGGCCGGCATCAGCCATCGCATCGGCCGGCCGAAGGAGAAGCTCGGCATCAAGATGTTCCTCGGCGGGGAGACCCTGTTCAAGTGGAACTGGAGCACCCTGTTCAAGGCGTGGAATGAAACCAGTCACGCGATGCAGCGCCTGCGCGACAACCCGCTTAGCGCCGATGCCGAGTCGGAGTGGCGGCTCGACGATGCCGATCCGGGCATCACCCCGAAACTTACTTTCGACCCGGCGCAGGACGTGGCTGCGGCGTTCATCGGCACCGGCGCGCGTCCGCGCGTCGCGATCCTGCGCGAGCAGGGTGTCAACGGTCAGGTCGAGATGTCCGCTGCGTTCACGCGCGCCGGTTTCGATGCGGTCGACGTGCACATGTCCGATCTGGCCAGCGGCCGCATCAAACTGGCCGACTTCCGCGGTTTCGCGGCGTGCGGCGGTTTCTCCTACGGCGACGTGCTTGGTGCCGGTCGCGGCTGGGCCACCTCGATCCTTTACAACGACATGCTGCGCGAACAGTTTGCGGCGTTCTTTGCCGACGAGACGAAGTTCGCGCTGGGCGTGTGCAACGGCTGCCAGATGCTGGCCCAGTTGAAGGAAATCATCCCCGGTGCGCAGCACTGGCCGAAGTTCCTGCGCAACGCCTCCGAACAGTACGAAGCGCGGCTGGTCACCCTGGAGGTGCTTGAGACACCGAGCATTTTCTTCAAGGACATGGTCGGTTCGCGGATCCCGGTGGCGGTGGCGCATGGCGAAGGCCGGGTGAGCTTTCCGCAGGCGTGCAGCCCGTCGAAGTCGAACGGTGCGGTGCGCTTCGTCGACAACCGCGGCAAGCCGACCGAGAACTTTCCGCTCAATACCAACGGCTCGCCCGGCGGCCTCGCCGGCTTCAGCGCTGCCGACGGCCGCGTCACGATCATGATGCCGCACCCCGAACGTGTGTTCCGCAGCGTGCAGTTGAGCTGGCATCCGGAGCAGTGGGGCGAGGATTCGCCGTGGATGCGCATGTTCCGCAACGCGCGCGTGTGGTGCGGCTGACCAGCTATGGCATGACGGGTGCCGGGTTGTGACCCGGCACCGCTGGACAGCGTGGCATTCGTGGTTGCCAACGCTGGCGTGGCTGCTGTTGCTGGCGCTGCTGCCGTGGTGGTTGGGTCTGCCACTGCTGTTCTCGCTGGTGGCGGTTGCCGTACTGCTGCAGCATCGGCTGGATGCAGAGCACGTCGGCCTGATCCGGCGCGGGTTGCGCTGGGGCCTGCCGGGCGTGTTGTTTGCTTTGCAGCGGGCACTCGGTGGCAACGCGTTCGCATGGGGTGCCGCCCTGCTGGGCGCACTGGCCGGCTACACCCTGCTGGCCGGTCTGGAAGCGTGGCTGGATCGCGACCTGCGCCGCGCGGCATCGGCACCAGCAACGGCATCCGCCGAATGGCCCGAACTGGCGATGGCGCCGATCGGTCCCGCCGCGGAAATCATCGAGTTGCAACCACTGGTCTGGCACCAGCTCGACGGCGGCTCGATCGATCCGCTGGCCGGTCGCGTGCACTACCGCGGCGGCAGCTGTTTTTTTGACGATGGCCACGAAGTTCCCGACGCCGGACCGCAGGCGACCTTCAGTCCGGACGGGCGCTGGTTTGCCGCCCGCACGGAGCAGGGTCGCGGCATCGTGCTTTGGGATCGCGAACGTGACCGCCGGCATCGTCTGCGCGGCTGGAAGTTGAGCGGCTGGTACCGCGAACAACCCTGGCTGGCGCGCCACGACGACGATATTCCGCAGACGCTGGCGGCCGTACTGGGACGTGATGACGAAGATTGATCGCAGTCGGATCGCGCCTTCCTTGCATGAAATGTGCGGACTGTTTCGCGCCCGGCTGTTTTCCCTGCGTGCGTCTCCGCGCATACTTGCACGGTGAATATTCCCGCCAGCCAACGCTCGCCCTTTTCGCTGGTGCTCAGTGTGATCGTGGTGTCCGCCGATAGCGGTCCCGCGTTGCGCGAATGCGTGCGCTGCGTGTTGTCCAGCAGCCTGCCGCTGGAGTTGATCCTGGTCGACAACGCCTCGCGCGATGGTGTGCCGCCCGCGATCGAGCGCGCCTACGCGCACGATGCACGGCTGACGGTGATCTACAGCCACAAGAACCTCGGCTTTGGTCCGGCGGTGAATCTTGCCGCCAGGCAGGCCCATGCGCCGGCGTTGCTGGTGCTCAACCCCGATTGCGAATTGCATGACGAGGAGCTGCGCCGGCTGCTGGCCCTGCTTGCCGACAGGCCGAAGGCCGGATTGATCGGTGCGGTTGTCTGCGATGCCGGCGGTCGCCCAGATCCGGCATCCTGGCGCCGCGATCCGTTGTTGCAGCGCTCGCTCGCCAGCCTGCTCGGTCGTCCAGGCGAAGGTGTCAACGTGGAGCAGGAAATTCCGCACGAGACGATCGAGGTGGAGGCGGTATCCGGTGCGGTGATGTTGCTGCCCAGCGCCATGTTCCAGCGACTGGGTGGTTTCGACGAAGGCTATTTCCTGCATTGCGAAGACCTGGACCTGTGCCGCCGCGTGCGTGACCTGGGTTACCAGGTGCTGCTGGCCGGCGACGTTCGGGTGCATCACGGCCGGGGCAGCTCCAGCCGGCATCGGCCCGTGTTCGTCAGTCGTTACAAGCACCGTGGCATGTGGCGCTGGTTCCGACTGCACGATCCGGCCGCCCGCAAGCCGCTGGTGGCCGCGGCGGTGTGGCTGGGTATCTGGACGCACTTTCTGCTGCAGATTCCGGGACAACTGTCGCGATTGCTGTTGCGTCGATGACGCAGTCCGGGCGAACCACGACGCTGGCGACCTTCGGTCTGCTCGCGATGACCGCGGTGTGGGGTTCGACTTTCGTGCTGATCAAGGACGTGGTCGGACGCATGCCGGTGGCCGATTTCCTGGCCGTGCGCTTCGTGATCGGTGCGCTGGTGATGCTGGCGCTGTTTGCTCGCCCGGTGCTGCGGCTCGGCCGGCAACAGATCGTGCGCGGCCTCCTGCTCGGTGTGGTCTATGGCTTGGGCCAGTTGTTGCAGACCTGGGGCCTGTCGATGATCGCGCCCAGTGTCAGTGGCTTCGCCACCGGCATGTACGTGGTGTTTACGCCGATCCTGGCGATGGTGCTGTTGCGTCAAAGGATGGCCGGCACGGTGTGGCTGGCGGTTCTGCTGTCGATCGCCGGGCTCGCGCTGCTCTCGTTGAACGGGGTGTCGGTCGATCTTGGCGTGTGGCTGACACTGGCTTCGGCCGCGCTGTATGCGCTGCATATCGTCGGCCTCGGCCAGTGGTCGCGCCAGGGCGAGGCCTTTGGCATGTCGGCGGTGCAGATGGTGGCGATCGCCGCGGTCTGCCTGCTTGCCACGATGCCGCATGGACCCACGCTGCCGCCCGATCGCAGCGCATGGTTCGCCGTGTTGTACATGGCGTTGATCGCCGGTGCCGGCGCGATGCTGATGCAGACCTGGGCGCAGTCGCACCTGCCGGCCACGCGCGCCGCGATCGTGATGACGACCGAACCGGTGTTCGCCGCCGCGTTTGCGGTGCTGCTTGGCAGCGACGTGCTGGGTTGGCGCATGCTTGTCGGCGGCGGATTGATCCTGGCCGCGATGTACCTGGTCGAGCTGATGCCCCGGCGCGGCGGTTTCAACGAGTTGCCTGCCGAGGCGGTGCATCACGAGGTATGAGTCCGGACTGGCGAATCGCGGCGGGGTCGCGCGATATGATCGTGGGCGAGATCATGAAGCAGCCTCGTGCCTGGACGAAGGATTCAAGCTCATCCATGGCGCGATCAGCGATGCATGTTGCCCACAAGGGGATATCGAAGGATGACCACCAAACGCTCTCGAACGACGTCCCTGCTTGGCAGCACAAAGGATCGTGAGCCGGTATCGGCAGCCGTTCGGCTTGAGCGGAAGAAGATATTCGACATGTTGAGCCCGGTGGTGGACATCATCGGCAAGGTGGTGGGCCACAACGTGGAAATCGTGCTGCACGACCTCACCTGTCCCGGAAACTCCATCCTCAAAATCGTCAACGGCGAGGTTTCCGGACGAGCGGTGGGCGATTCGATCCTCAGTGGGCCCGACAACGACAAGGCCTTCGTCGAGCTGCAGCGCAATCTCACGGCGGATGAAGGCGCCTCGCACTCGGTCATTTCCGATTACCAGACATTTACCCGCGATGGCAGGGAGCTGCAGTCGACCACGGTGATTTTCCTGGACAGTCGGCATACCCCTTTCGCCAGCCTGTGCATCAACGCCGACATGTCGGTGGTGGTACAGGCACATGCGTTGTTGCAAAGCATGTTTTCCAGGCAGGCGGAGCCCGAGCCGGAGCGCGCGGCAGCGCCAGGTATCGACCTGCTGATGAAGGAAATCATCACCGACGCCGTGAACAAGTTCGGCAAGAAGGTATCGGCGATGGGCAAGCAGGAAAAGATCCACGCAGTGAACACGATGCTGCAACGCGGATTGTTCACCGTGAAGGGTGGCGTGGAGCGCGCGGCGCGTGCACTCGGGGTGACCCGCTTCACGATATACAACTACCTCGATGCCCTCAGGCATCCCGGCGCGGACGAGGGTGTGGCGAAAAAAGCCCCGACCCGCCGGTCCGCCGGCAAGTAAAGCCGTTTCGTCCTCGCCGATGCCGTGCGGGCGGAAGCTCGCAGGGCCTACGGCACGAACAGATCTTTCGACTCCGATGGCGCCACGCGCCAGGGCCGTTTGCGTCTGCGGCATGACCCGTTGCAACGACGGCCGCGTCATCGCGTGCTTGACGCCTTTCCGGAACGATGGTAAATCAACAATCTGTTTAGTTAATTCAACAATGTGTTGAATTCATTCCGATAGGTGTTCCGGTGCAGCGAGTCAACGGATTACTGCAGCGTCTCTGGAGTGGGTATGTGCGAAATCGAAGAACGTCTCCTGGCCGCCGGGCTCGCCCTGCCGCCGCCGTTGAAGGTTCCAGCCGGAATCCGGCTTCCATTTTCCGAAGTGAGGCGGTGTGGCCAGCGTTTGCTGATTTCAGGCCATGGCCCGCAGGAACCCTCGGGCGAAATTCACGCGTCAGGAAAGCTCGGCGAGGACTTGGGCATCGAGGAAGGCTATCAGGCGGCGCGACTGGTGGCCTTGTCCATGCTCGGAAGCATCAAGCGCGAGTTGGGCAGCCTGGACCGCGTCGCGCGGTGGGTGAGGGTGTTCGGCATGGTCAATTCCTCTCCCACGTTCTGCGACCACCCATCGGTGATCAACGGGTTTTCCGACCTGATCATTTTGCTTTATGGGGAGGCGCGCGGCATGCACGTTCGATCGGCGGTCGGCATGGTGCAACTGCCTTTCAACATCCCGGTGGAAGTGGAAGCCGAAGTCGAATTGCGCGATGACTGAACCCCACTGCTCCGGAAGCGATCCGCATCCTTCACCGATCACCCACGTCCCCGGGAAATGACGATGACAGTCTCACGACGGCAGGTACTGAAGACGCTGGCGCTTGCGCCCGCCGCTTGGACCGTGCCCGCATCCCTGGCCAGACATGCATTCGCAAAGGCAGCGCCTGCCGGCGGCGCCCTGGAGTTCAAGGTCAGGCACTACGAGACCTGCCTCGACAACGCGCGCTGGCACCCATTGAGTGTAGGTGCGCGGGCGAGGGTGGAGGAGTACCTCGACTACAAGGAACGCGTGGCCTGGACCAAGCCGGACCTGATCGATGAGCTGCAGAAAAACGTCAAGCAACAGTTTGCCAGGCTGATCGGCGCCGAGACGGGAGAGATCGCCTATGTGAACAGCACGACGGCCGGCGAAACGATGTTTGTCTCCAGCCTCGGCCTGCCCGACAATGACTGCAATATCGTCACGGATGGCCTGCATTTCGAAGGCTCGCTGTACCTCTATGGCGCTTTGCAGAAGCAGGGCATGGATGTGCGCGTCGTCCGGCCCGACAAGCACTGGCGCATCGACCTGAAGGACATGGAGCGCGTGATCGACCACAAGACGCGTCTGGTGGCCGTATCTCAAGTGTCCTTCATCAATGGTTTCCAACACGATCTGAAGGCCCTTTGCGAACTCGCCCATTCACGTGGCGCGCTGGTCTACGTGGATGCCGTGCAGGCCGTCGGCGCGATTCCCGTCGACGTGAAGGAGTCGGGCGTCGATGCGATGGGAAGCGCCAGCTACAAGTGGTTGATGGGCGATTTCGGGTTGGGTTTTCTGTACGTCAGGCAAAGCGTCATCCCGCGCCTGCGGCGTACCTTGTTCGGCTATCGGCAGCTCAACGCATTCGACTACCACGCCTTTCCGGACGACCCTGCCGGCCCGTATCCGGCATCGTGGTCGCAGCACGACGACGCTTCGGGTTTCTTCGAGATAGGCACGTACTCCAACGCCACGCTGGCGGCGTTGTCGCACTCGCTGCCGGCCATTCTCGCGTTGGGCCCGGCCACCATCCAGCGCCATGCACAGCGATTGATCGCCAAGGTGCAGCGCGAAGTTCCGCGGCTGGGTTATCCCTCCATGACCCCGGCCGATGCCGGATCGCCCATCGCCACTTTTCTGGTCAAGGACAGCGTTTCGCTGGACAGGAAGTTGCGTGCTGCGGGTCTGGATGTCTTTGTCGGTGAGGGGCGCATGCGCATCTCGCCGTCGATCTACAACACCGATGACGATATCGAACGATTGCTCGAAGCCCTGGCATGAAGCCGCGACGTCAGCGGACCTACCCGACCACCTTGGCTGGCTTGAATGAGGCTGCCGCGGGGATGCGCGGGAGACGCCAGAACCATGGGTCACATCCGTCAATGCCACTCGAAGGGGAAAACGTGTGAATGCAAAGAATCCATATCCGTTGAAGTCCAGGATGTTGTCCAGGGCAACCTTTGTCGGCCTGTTCGGCGCCACCGTGGCTTCGTCCCTGGTCTTCATGCCACCGGCGTTCGCGCAGGACAGCGCGTCGCCCAAGGTCGTCCAGGCATCGCATGTGAAAAACCTGCAGCAGGTAATGGTCACTGCGCAGAAGAAGTCCGAGTCCGAGCAGGATGTGCCGATCTCGATGACGGTCGTCGAAGCGGCCGACTTGCTCAACTCCGGCGCGTCGAGGCTTGACGACTACTACGCCAAGGTTCCTGGGTTGAGTGTTTACGATCGTGGTTCCGGTCGCACCACGCTCGTGATACGCGGTATTTCCGCCGGAGAGCAGCTCAATCCCACGGTTGGCGTGATGATCGACGATGCACCGTTCGGATCGTCCACCACGGACTATTCCATTGCCGATCTCGACCCTTTCGACATCGATCACATCGAAGTGCTGCGTGGTCCGCAGGGCACGCTTTACGGTGCAAGCAGCATGGGCGGGCTGATCAAGTTCTCCATGATCGATCCCGATACCCAGGCGTTCAGCGGGCGCGTGCAGTCCGATCTGTCCAGCACGGAACACGGTACCGTCGGGTATGCCGCGCGCGCTGCCGTCAACCTGCCATTGGTAAAGGACAAGCTCGCTGTACGAGTAAGTGCCTTCAAGCGCCATGACCCCGGCTTCGTCGACGATCCGGGCCAGGGCAAGCACAACGTGAACGATGGCGATGCCAGTGGCGGCAGGATCTCGGCATTGTGGAATGTCACCGACAGCCTCAAGGTACGCGCCTCGGTCATGGCGCAAAACAGTTCGGTCGATGGCGGTGCGCGCATCGACGTAGGCCAGAACAGCTACACGCCAGTGGACGGTCCTTACGATCACCGGCGCCTGCCCGGTACGGATTCGGCCGATGTGAAAACCCGCATCTACACGTTGCAGGTGGAAGATCGTTTCGGCGGAGCCGACTTCCACTCGATCTCCAGCTATAACCAGTACACGCTGGTGGGGCCGCAGGATGTCACCGGCACGTTCGGTGGCGTTGCCAATCTCATCTACGGTGTTCCCGACCTCGGGATCAGGATCGACAACAACAACCGCACCGGCAAGTTCACCCAGGAGTTCCGTCTGTCTTCGCCGGACGATGGTCGCTCGTTGAGCTGGCTGGGTGGCGTGTTCTTCACCAACGAGCATACGTCGGGGTATCAGGCGCTCGTCGCCGTGGACCGTACCACCGGCGCCGACGCGGGTTTTGGCTCGATGTATGAAGACATCTATCCTTCGACCTACCGGGAGAAGGCGGCATTCGGCAACATCGACTACAAATTCACTGACGCATTCGATATCCAGCTGGGTGGGCGCTTCAGCTCCATCGAACAGGGTTTCGCCAACAACTACGATGGCCCGCTCAACGGTGGACCGTCGTCCGACAGTGAAGACGCGAGCAACAAGGTGTGGACCTACAGCTTCAGTCCGCGCTACCACCTCAACGCCAACGTGATGATGTACGGCCGGGTATCCACCGGCTACCGGGCAGGCGGGGCCAACGCGCTGCTGATGGACGACAGGGGCAGCTTCCCGGGCCAGTACAAGTCCGACTCTCTCACCAGTTACGAATGGGGTTTGAAGGGCGACTTTGCCGACCACACGCTGACCCTGGACACGGCGCTGTTCTACATCGACTGGACCGACATCCAGCTCTCCGAAACCTCGCAGGGAACGGGAAACAGCTACTACGTGAATGCCGGCAGCGCCAAGAGCGAAGGCGCCGAAGCCAGCCTGAGCTGGCGGCCGTTACGCGGACTGACGATCGCGGGCAATGCCTCCTACACGCGTGCAGTGCTGACCGAGAGCACGCCGGACGGCACCTACGGAAGAAGCGGCGATCGTCTGCCCTATTCACCGTTGTGGTCGGGCAACCTGTCGGCGGATTACACCTTCCCGCTGGGTGGTTCGCTGGACGGCAACCTCGGCGCTGGCGTCACCTACGTGGGTGATCGCGAGGGCGGTTTCACCGCGTCGGCCCAGGCGCAGCGTTTTCTGCTGCGGCCCTACACCACGGCCGAGTTGCATGCCGGCGTACAGTCGATGGACTGGAATGTGTCCCTTTACGTCAAGAACCTCACCGATGCCAGGGGCTATCTGAGCGCCACCGCGCAGAACGCCACGACGGGAGTCAGCTCCTATGGACTGTTGCTGATCCAGCCACGGACGGTCGGCATTTCGGCGACCTATTCATTCTGAGCTCGTCGTTGATGATCCAGGCTATCCGTCCGCGTCATCGATGCATGGTGCGCGGACGCCTTTGGTAAAAGTGTCGATCGTGGTTCAAGGCCACGACCGGCACACAAGGAAATCGCCATGTCGGAAACCATCGCCAGCGAAAGACGCGGCAAACTCAGGGGAGCGTGGTTCACGCCCCTGCTGACGCTGATGCTGATATCAGGCGTGCAGGCACAATCGCCGACGGGCCGCACAATCAGCGTCACTTTGCAGCCGTCCGTCAGTGCAGGCGCGCAGCGGATCACTTCGCTGCATGTGGCCGTCCAGATGCCGGGAAATGCGGCAGCTGCGGGGGCGCCGCTGGTACGGATGCCGCTGGTGACAAGCAACGTGAAGACGGCTGCGGTGAATCTGCATGATTTGCAGGCTTACGATGCCGATGGCGCGCTGGCCCTGACGTACGACGACGACCGGGGCGGTCAGAAGCCCTATCGACGCTGGAAGGCTGCACGCATCGTGCACGGGCCATTGAAGCTGAGCTACCGGGTGGACATCACCAACGAAGCCAATCCGCTGGGTGCCGCGCCGCCGTTCGAGCTGCGCAGCGAGGGCAGGGTCTTTTCGGGTCTGACCGGCAGCTTCTTGCTGTTGCCGGACAGCAGCCAGGCATATCGGCTGAAGCTGCACTGGGATCTGGCAGGGCTGGGTGGCAACACATTGGGCGTCTCCACCCTTGGCCTGGGTGACCAGCTCGGCGCCACTGCCGTGGCGCCCGAGCAACTGGAGTCGGTGTTCCTGATGGGTGGGCAGCCCGGACATGAGCCGGAGCGTCCGGCCGCCGATGGGTTCTTTTCAGCCTGGCAGGGCACACCACGTTTCGACGCGCGCGCCTTGATGCAGTGGACCCACCAGCTTTACACCTATTACCTCAAGTTTTTCGATGCCGGCAACACGGCCTACAGCGTGTATCTGCGGCGTAATCCGATCAATCCGGGCGGTGGCGTTGAAGTGGGCCACTCATTCGTCGGCACGTTCGACGAACACACGCCGGTCGATACTTTCAAGATGACGCTCGCCCACGAAATGGTGCACACCTTTGTTGGTGCGCTCGACGCCAAGGACGAGCTTGCGGCATCGTGGTTCTCGGAGGGTTTGGCCGTCTATTACCAGCGGTTGTTGCCTTTGCGCGCGGGTCAGATCGATCGGCAGGCGTACCTCGACGATCTCAACACGACGGCGGCGCGCTACTACACGGACATGCTGAATACGACGCCGAACGATCAGATCTCGGCGCGGTTCTGGCCCGATACCCGGATCCGCGTGCTGCCTTACGACCGCGGTGCGCTTTATTTCGCACAGGTGGACGCCGCCCTTCGTCACGCGTCGAAGGGCAAGCGTTCGCTGGACGATCTGGTGCTCGCACTGCTGCACCGTCGCGCGTCGGGCCATCCGGTGACCGAGTCCGATTGGGTCGATGCGGTCACCCAGGCGCTGGGCAAACGTGGCAAGTTGCAGTTTCAGCAGATGATGCGCGGCAAGCTCGTCGTGCTGCCCCCGGACGCCTTCGGCCGCTGCTTTCGTCGCGTCACCCGGCCGCTTCGCCGTTACGAGCTGGGCTTTACGCCCGACGTATTGATCGAGCCAAGGCGCATTGTCCGGGGATTGATACCGGGTTCCGAGGCCGCCCGGGCAGGCATTCGCAACGGAGACGAAATAGTGAAACCCGTACCCCAGGACGGTATTCAGGCCGACCAGCACGCCAGACTCGAACTGAAGATCCGTCGGGGAGCACAGGCGATGGATATCTCATACCTGCCCCGGGGCGAGGTCGTCGACGCCTATCAATGGGTCGAATCGAACGAATCCCGTTGCGACATGTGAGCCCCGGTCCGTTCGCGGAGAAACCAGACATGGCTTGCGCGGGCCCGCCGCGGCGGCGGGGAGCCGGCAACGCCTCAGCGTGAGGCGCGCGGCTGCATTGCGATGCGCACCAGGTAGATGATGATCGCCACGTTGCCGACCAGGGTGGCCAGCTTGAGCCAGCCGAAATGGTGCAGCGTCTCGTACAGTTCCAGCGGGATCAGCGAGCCGGTGGCGATTACCGTGAACCATTCCGCCCAGTGTTTGCCCATCCACAGGCCGATGCCCTCGATGCCGAACAGCACGGCATAGCCCAGCGCGACGGCACCGATGGCGACAAACCGGCTCGGTCCGAAATCCTGCAGCAGGCCGACCAGCTTCCAGCGCAGGCCGTTGCTGTCTGCCAGCGAAAGGTGTTCCAGCCAGTGCACCAGCCGCTCGAAGTTCTGCTGACGATCGAGATGGAACGCGGCCATCGCCACCAGAACCAGGCACAGGGTCTTGATGATCTCGTAGATCGCGATGACGCGCAGACCCGCGTGGCGCTGGGCTGGTGTGGCGACAGGTGAGGTGTTTTTGCTCGGGGACATGACAGCGAAGCGTACAGGCAATCGCCCATTGTCCCTGTCTGAGTGGGAATGGCCAGTGCGGATTGGCACCGGGAGCTGTTACCGCGTTCTGTGGGAGCGGCTTCAGCGGCGATACTTTGCTTCATGAACTCAAAGCCAAAAGCATCGCGGCTGAAGCCGCTCCCACAAACAGCCGCGCCAGGTCAGCAGCAGCGCCCGCCGGTGCCCTTGTAGCGGGCTTCCTGCCGTTCGCGGAAGAACTCGCGGTAGCTGGGTACCTTGCGCTCCGGATGACGCTCGCGCAGGTGCTTCACGTAGACGTCGTAGTCGGGCACCCCGCAGCACAGGCGGGCGGTTTGCACCGCCCACTTGCGCATGGCTTGAAAGGTCGCTTTCATCACGTCCTCCTCAGCTGGCCAAGGTGCTCAACGCCACGTACGGTTCCTCGTGCGCGGTCGGATGGTTGGTGTTCCAGGCCTTGACCAGGGCGCGCAGGCAGAACAGCACCATCGCCACGATCAGCGCCATGAACAGGCCGGTCAGCGCCATGTCGACGTAGTTGTTGGTGACGATCTGTTGCATCGCGGCCTGGGTTTTTGCCGGGGCCAGCAACTGGCCCTGCTGCATTGCGGCCGAGTATTTGTTCGCGGCGGCGGTGAAGCTGATCGGGCCGACCAGCTTCTCGTAGCCGGCAGTGAGTGTGCAGATGATCAGCCACAGCGCAGGGATCCCCGGCACCCACACGAAGCGCTCGCGCTTGAGTTTCACCACCACCACGGTGGCCAGCATCAGCGCGATCGCGGCCAGCATCTGATTGGCGATGCCGAACAGCGGCCACAGCGTGTTGATGCCACCCAGCGGATCGACCGCGCCCTGGTACAGGAAGTAACCCCACAGCGCCACGCAGATCGCGGTGGCCAGCAGGTTGCCGGTCCACGATTCGGTTTCCTGCAGCGGCTTGTGGATCAGGCCGGCGATCTCCTGGATCATGAAACGGCCCACGCGCGTGCCGGCGTCCACCGTGGTGAGGATGAACAGCGCTTCGAACAGGATCGCGTAGTGGTACCAGAACGCCATCATGCCGCCGCCGGGGATGATGTTGTGCAGCAGCTGGGCCATGCCCACGGCCAGCGTCGGTGCACCGCCGGCTCGGCTGAGGATGCTGGTCTCGCCGATATTTTTGGCCGTCTGAATCAATTCATCCGGTGTCACCACGAAGCCCCACTGGCTGATCGTGGCGGCCGCGTCCTGCACGGTGGTGCCGATGATCGCGCCTGGCGCGTTCATGGCGAAGTACACGCCCGGATGCAGCGAGGCGGCGGCGATCAGGGCCATGATCGCCACGAACGCTTCCATCAACATGCCGCCGTAGCCGACCAGTCGCGCCTGGCCTTCGTTGGCGAGCAGCTTGGGTGTGGTGCCTGAGGCGATGATCGAGTGCCAACCGGAGACCGCGCCGCAGGCAATGGTGATGAAAAGGAACGGGAACAGGTTGCCAGCGAACACCGGGCCGCTGCCGTCGATGAACTTGGTCACCGCCGGCATCTGCAGCATCGGCGCGGACAGGAAAATCGCCAGCGCCAGCAACGCGATGGTGCCGATCTTGAGGAAGGTGGACAGATAGTCGCGCGGTGCCAGCAGCAGCCACACCGGCAGCACCGATGCGCAGAAACCATAGCCGATCAGCCACCAAGCCAGCGCCTTCGCATCGAAGTCGAACAGCGGTGCCAGCGTGGCCGATTCGGCCACGTACCGGCCCAGCCAGATCGATGCCAGCAGCAGCACCAGGCCGATGATCGACACTTCCAGGATCCGGCCCGGGCGGAACCAGCGCATGTAACCGCCCATCAGAAACGCGATCGGGATCGTGGCGGCCACCGTGAAGGTACCCCACGGGCTGTGCGTGAGTGCCTTGACCACCACCAGTGCGAGCACCGCCAGCACGATCATCATCAGCACCAGCACGCCGATCATCGCCACGATGCCCGGCAATGGCCCCAGCTCTTCGCGCAGCATGTGGCCGAGCGAGCGGGCATCGCGGCGCAGGGACAGGCCGAGGATCATGAAATCCTGCACCGCGCCGGCAAACACCACGCCGAACAGGATCCACAGTGTGCCGGGCAGGTAACCCATCTGGGCGGCCAGCACCGGGCCGACCAACGGGCCGGCACCGGCGATCGCGGCGAAGTGGTGGCCGAACACCACCCACTTGTCGGTGGGCACGTAATCGAGGCCATCGTTGCGCAGCACCGATGGTGGTGCGCGAGTGGGGTCGAGCTGCAATACCGAGTGTTCGATGAACTTGCCATAGAAGCGGTAGCCGATCACAAAGATCGCGATCGACGCGGCGACCAGCCAGATCGCGTTGATCGGCTCGCCACGTCGCAACGCCACCACGCCGAGGCAGAACGCGCCGATGATGGCAATGGCAACCCACATGATCTTGCTGGCCGGACTCGGCTTGGGGATGACGGCTTGCATGAGAGGCTCCCTTGGCGATAACTCAAGGGTCGTCCGGTCGGCGGCGGGGGTCAATGCCAAAACAGGCGGATCGGCATTAGCCATTGGTCGAATAGGCGATGAAAGCGCTGGATGGCCTGCTCACCGAGATCGGCGGCCGGGCAGGACCCGTCCCGCCGCCCGCGGCACCGAGCTGCTGAAGAAAGGATCTGGCGGTCGCTGAACGAAAATCCGGCATGGCCTTGTGTCTGCACACGCGAGACCATACCCAGAGAGAAACCACCCGCGCGCGAGACCCGCATGATCCGTGAAATCCTCAAGATGGGCGATCCGCGCCTGCTGCGCATTGCGCCGACGGTGCCCGCTGCCATGCTCGGCAGCGCCGAACTCGACGCACTGATCGCCGACATGTTCGACACCATGCATGCGGCCGACGGCGTCGGCCTGGCGGCGCCGCAGATCGGTGTCGACCTGCAGCTGGTGATTTTCGGTTTCGAGCATTCGGAACGTTATCCCGAGGCGCCCGAAGTGCCACGCACGATTCTGCTCAATCCGGTGATCACCCCGTTGTCGCAGGACATGGAAGAGGGGTGGGAGGGTTGCCTGTCGGTGCCCGGCCTGCGCGGCGCGGTGAGCCGTTACTCGCTGATCCGCTACGAAGGCATCGACCCGAAGGGCACGCGCATCGAACGCACCGCCGAAGGCTTCCACGCCCGCGTGGTGCAACACGAATGCGATCACCTGATCGGCCGGCTGTATCCCACCCGAATCACCGACTTCAGCAAGTTCGGCTATACCGACGTGCTGTTTCCGGGTGAAGACCTCGGAGACGACTGATGCGCGCGATATGGAACGATACCGTGCTCGCCGAAAGCGACGACACCGTGGTGGTCGAGGGTAATCATTACTTTCCCGCCGACTCGCTCCGGCGCGACTGCTTCCGCGATAGCGACCATCACAGTGTTTGTCCGTGGAAAGGTACGGCGAGCTACTACGACGTCGTCGTTGGCGATGCGGTGAATGCCCAGGCCGCCTGGTATTACCCGCATCCGAAAGAGGCGGCTGCGCAGATCGCAGGTCGCGTGGCATTCTGGAAAGGCGTCAACGTGATCACCTGAAACCGCAGTTGCCGGCGGCGCAGCGCTCGCCGATGATGTGGCATTCCTCGAAAGTGCCGTCATCCATGCAATCAACGGTGCCCAGTTCAAATGAGGTGTCCGCCACGACCACCGGTCGCAACCCGGGCATCGACCTGCTGCGTGGGCTGGCGATCGTGCTGGTGGTGCTCAATCACATCGGCTTGCGCATTCCGCTGAAGAAAACCGCGCTGGCCGACGTGTTGCCGACATGGTTGCTGAGCCGGCTGAACTACAACGGCTATGAAGCGGTGTTCGTGTTCTTCGTGATCTCGGGATTCCTGATCGCGGGCAATGCGCTGCGCCGCTGGGGCAGTCTCGAGCGAATCGACATGCGTGTGTTCTATGCGCGACGTTTCGCCCGCATCGTGCCATGCCTGCTGGTGCTGATAGCGGTGCTCAGCGTGCTGCATTTGCTGGCCGTGCCGGATTACACCATTACCCGCCCGGGACAGTCGCTGCCACGCGCGATCATCGCCGCGCTCGGCCTGCATCTGAACTGGTACGAGGGGCAGACGGGCTATCTGCCAGGCAATTGGGACGTTCTGTGGTCGCTGTCGATCGAGGAAGTGTTCTATCTCGGCTTCCCGCTGGTGTGCCTGCTCACGCGCCGACGATGGGTGCTGATGCCCATGCTGGCGTTGCTGGCGCTGTCGATGCCATGGACGCATGCCGCCCTGAGCGGTAACGAGATATGGCAGGAGAAGGCCTATCTTCCAGGCATGGCGGCGATCGCCGTGGGCGTACTCGGTGCCCTGCTGGCGGCGCGCTTGCAGGCGCTGCCGCGACGCACGGGCGTGTTGCTGGGATGGCTCGGTGCAACCGGCGTGGCCGCGGTCGTGCTGGACGGCGGCGCATTGTGGCATCTGTTGCGCGACGGCTACCTGCTGGTGCTGACCGTGTCGACCCTGTGTCTGTTGCTCGCCAGCCAGCAACGCGAATGGCACGGTCATGGGCAGCCCGTGCGCGGCCTGGGTTGGCTGCGTTCATGGGGACGCCTGAGCTACGAGATCTACCTCAGCCATATGTTCGTGGTGTTTGCGGTAGTACGGCTGTTCAAACTCGGCGGCGGCGATTACCGATGGGGCCTGTTGTGGTATCTGTTGGCGCTGCCGCTGTGCTGGTTGCTGGGTGCATGGGTGGAGCGTTGGCTGTCGACGCCATGCGAGCGCTGGCTGCGTCGCCGACTGACAAAACCGGCGCCCATCGAGTCGACGGCATCGCATCCAACAAACGTTGAACTCCCGGTAGCGTAAGCTGCGTGAGGGCGGCTATCCGCCCGGGAGAAGTTCGGTGAAGAAAGAAGATGAAACACACATGCAGATCGTGTCGGCCGACATCAGTTCGGAATCGCTTACCGGCATGGTGATTTTCCGGCCGCATTGCGTGTCCCGCTCGGGTCGCAACGTCACCGAGGCCAGCAAGAGCGGCAACTGGTATGCCTTGCGTCCGGCCGAAGTGCGCAGTTTCGCACGCGCGCTGCTGGACGCCGCCGACGCGATGGACCAGAAGGCGAAGACTCTGCAGGCGGCGAAGATGGCGCTGGGCTGATGATTCGTCAGGTGGCGATATCAGCCGCCTGCCATGCCGAAGTTCCAGATGGCCTGCAGGCCGATCATCAGAACGGCCATCGCCATCAGTCCCGCGCGAGCCGGACGACGAAGATCGGGCGAGCGTGCGTAGAGAGCAAGGCTCAGAACGATGAAGCCCGTTTCCAGCACAAAGTCGGCTCGCGGCGTTGCATATAGGTGCAGCCCGACATGCGGTCCGCCATGCCATAGCGGCAACCAGCTCGTCAGGTAGTCGACTGCGACGTGAGACAACACCAGCAGCCCGGCACCGAGCGCTAGTCCTGTCCGCCGAAAGATGAGCGCGGTGAGCGCGGCGACCGCGATTGCCGCGTAGATGATCCCTGGAAAGCTGTGGCTGGCGTCGCCAACACCGAGCGATGGCACCAGACTGCCGAACACATCGAGCAGATCGGGCTCAATGCCGGCGAACAGCAGCCATGCCAGCGGCAACGGCCGCAGCCAGCGGCGCGCACCCAGCGCGACCGCGAAATGACCCATGTACATCAGCGCGCGTTCCGCGTGAGGTAGCGATGGATCAGGCAGATCGCGATGCCCGGCAGAACGAAGCCGAGCAGCATCAGCACGTCGAAAGGCAAGACCATGGCGTTCTCCGGAAAGCAGGATTGTTGTCCTGCGGGTACTCCGCCGAAAAATGCCGAATGGCATGAGTTGTCGTTCGATTGGCGGTTGGAATCAGCGGTAACGGTTGATCGTATCGCGCAGTTCCCTGGCGGCGGCGCGTGCCGCCATCGCAAAATCCTCGTCGCTGCCGGCATACAGGACCGCACGTGAGGAGCTGATCAGCAGGCCCGTGCCATCTCTCGTGCGGCCATGCTGCAGCACGGCTTCCACATCGCCCCCTTGCGCGCCGATGCCGGGAACCAGCAGCGGCATGTCACCGACCACCTCGCGCACCTTGCCCAGTTCCTCTGGCCAGGTGGCGCCGGTGACCAGGGCGCAATTGCCGTTGGCGTTCCAGTCGCGGGCGATGGTTTCGGCTACGCGCAGGTACAGTGGTTGGCCACCGCAATCCAGCGCCTGGAAATCCGCGCCACCGGGATTGGAGGTGCGGCAGAGCAGGATCACGCCCTTGTCGGCATGATCGAGGAATGGCTGGATCGAGTCGCGGCCAAGATACGGATTCAGCGTCACCGCGTCGGCGCGATAGCGCTCGAACGCTTCGGTCGCATAGTGCTGCGCGGTGCTGCCGATGTCGCCACGCTTGGCGTCGAGGATGACCGGCACGCCGGGATGGCGGTCGTGAATATGCGCGATCAACCGTTCCAGCGTGTCCTCGGCACGCAAGGCGGCGAAGTGCGCGATCTGCGGCTTGAATGCACAGACCAGATCGGCCGTGGCGTCGACGATGGTGCTGCAGAAGTCGAACACCGCATCGGGTGTGCCGCGCAGGTGCCCCGGGAATTTTGCCGGTTCCGGATCGAGGCCCACGCAGACCAGCGTGCCATGCTCGTGCCAGCGCCGTTGCAAGGTGTCTTGGAAGCGCATGGGGTGGATCTCGGTCGATGATAATGGTTGTGTAGTCTAGCGAAGCACATTCGGTCAGTGCGCCGTCGGCTTCGCCCGGCCGGGAGCGCTGTCGGGCTTGGAAACGGTCGCCCGAGCGTATTTTTCCGGCAGCCTTGCCTCCCCGCAATCCGCCGATCCCGGCATTCCCATTGGGTTTTTTGCGCCGCAGCGTGACATATCCCGTCTTCGGCGTACTAATTTGCACCAGGGACTTAGATCGATCCAAATTAGGTGATTCCTGGTCATGTCGCCGCTGCGAATGACCTGAACAGCTTGATCGGATCGAGGCAGGGAGAAACAGCGGCGCACACAGGGGGCTACCCGAGGTGGCCTCTAGCTTTCCCCAGACAGGTCGAGGGAGTTGGAAATCGTCACATGAAACCAGAGCTCGTCCGCATTTCCGTCATGACTGGCCCGCGCGCAACACGTGTGCGGTCGTTCATGGGCACCATTGCCGGCTGCAGGGATAGTCATTCCTTGCCCGGCGCCGGTCATGAGGAAGTGGACGGCGAGTCCTGCGGATGTGATCGATCCATGGACCGGTGGTCGACACGGCAGCACCCTCTGTTCCGGATAAGCGGCGACGTGATCCGGACATTCCCAGCAACGCATACAACGCCTTAAACACCGGTACCGGCAAGTCGAGGACCTGCTGGACACCCCAAATTTGGATCGATCTAATTTCGGCAAGAGTTGAAGAAGACAACTACACAAATCACGCATCCGACAGCACGTGACTACCCGGGGGGGAATCACCGCTGACTCCAGAAGGATGCAATCAATGGGGATCAAGAAGATGACTTATCTGCCACACGTCTCTACCCGCAAGCCGCTGTACGCCGCACTCGCCCTGGCCTTGTCATTTGGCGGCTATCTGGGACTACCCGAAGTTGCCCGTGCTGCGCAGGTACCACCGCCAGCTGAAAGTGCGCAAACCGCACCGCCGTCCGGACAAGCTTCCGACAACACGAAGGCAAAGAAGGCGGACAAGAAAAAAACCACGAACACAACCAACGCCACGAACCTGCAAGCGGTCGTCGTCACCAGCTACGCGCAGTCGATCGACCAAAACACGCTGGAAAAGCGCGACGCGAATTCCATCGTCGAGGTGATCAACGCGCAGAACATCGCGCAGTTCCCTGCCAAGAACATCGCCGATGCCCTGGCGCACGTGCCGGGCGTGGTCATCAGCCGCGAATCCGGCGAAGGCAAGACGGTCAGCATCCGCGGCCTTGCCCCCGAACTGACCTTGACCCAATTGAACGGCAACTACGTCGCCTCGGCCGATACCTCGGCGGGCCTGACGCGTTCATTCAACTACACGCTGTTCCCCGCGAACATGTTCGCGGACATCAAGCTCTACAAGAGCCTTGAGGCACGCCTGGATGAAGGCGGCATCGGCGGCAACGTCGACCTGCGCACGCGCCGCCCGCTCGATATGGAGGCGAACGAGGGCTTCGTCACCGGCACTGCCGCCAGCTCCGATACCAGCTCGAAGACCGAGCCGCAGGGCGCGGCGCTGTGGTCGTGGAAAAACAAGGAGGGAACGTTTGGCTTCCTCGTCGCCGGTGCCTACCAGAAGCGCCAGGCAACCACGTATTCCGCGGATGCCTCGAGTTGGCACTGGTGGTCCGACAACTGCACGGACCACGAGACCTGTACCCAGGCACCCGTGGACGTGCACGGCAATGGCTTTGACCCTGCGGTCAACAATAACATCGACTTGTGGGGCAACGGCGTCGTCGACCAGGCCGGGAAGGTCTCCAACGGCTTCTGGATGCCGCAGCAGTTCTCCACGAGCCGCAACGACCTGACCCTGAAGACCAAGGGCGTCCAGGCCACGATGCAGTTCAAGCCGAGCGATCATTTCCTGCTGACCGGCAACTATTTCCGATTCCAACGCCAGCAGACCCAGATCACCAACACCCTCGAAATTCCCGAGTGGGGTCTGCCGAACAACAGCAACTATGCCGACCAGAACGGCCGCCTGCTTGCGCCCAACGGCCTGACCTTCGACAACTCCGGCACCATCGTCACGGGTGCGAACTACGTGCTGCCGCCCGCCGGCGTCGGCTGCAACTCCACGGTGAACCCGGTCACGGGCGCCACCCGCCAGGCGGTGGACGTATGTTCCACGGAAATCCCGTGGCTCAACGGCAATTACTCCGTCGAGAAGGCCACCTCGCAGACGCTCAACCTGGAAGGCGAGTGGGATAACGGCGGTGACCTGAGCGGCTCGTTCAATGTTGGTCGCACCTGGGCCACGGGTGGTCCCTCGATCGAACTGGGCATGGCCGCCAAGCCGCGCAACTTCGTCAACGGCCAATGGGTGGACGGCAGCACCGGCGCCGCATGGAACCTCAACGGCAAGCCGGGCATCAGCGCTGACCAGTCCGTGCTGCAGAACATGCAGGCCGGCGCCGGCCAGGTCGATCTGGGTTCGACCGGCTCCAACATGGTGAACACCCGCACCTCGCAGAATTTCGCGCAGGCGGACTTCACCTGGGCGCTCAATTCCACGTGGATGCAGTCGCTGCAGTTCGGCGCCAAGTACACCGATGCCAACGCCCAGCAACAGAGCAACGAAGTGCGCTGGTACTGCCACGGTACCGACTCGCAGTTCCAGACCTGCGACCCGAACGCGGGCCAGCTGCCGGCCGGTTTCCTGCTGCCGAACTACCTCGAAGGCGTGAACCATGCCTACGGCGACAGCATCTTCCCGGCGATCAACTACCCGGCTTATTACAATTACCTGAACTCCGCCTACGACCGGCGTATCTACAACAAGCCGCAGAACAAGTCGTCGATCGGCGAGAAGATCGCGTCTGCCTATGTGCAGGCGAACTTCGACACGGGCACCCTGCGCGGCAATGTCGGCTTGCGTTTCGTCACCACCAAGCAGGACCTCACCGTCGCCAACCAGGTCACCACCAACAACGCGGTGTATTACCACGATGCGGGCGGCAACATCCTGATCTGCCCGGCCTCGGGCGTGAACGCGGGCGGCGGTGCGTGCGCCCCGGGTGACTTCCAGTACCTGCCGCGCGAAGTGTCGGTGATCGAGGGCTTCACCAAGGCGAAGACCGCCAAGCGCTACAACAAGCTCCTGCCGAGCTTCAACATCGCATGGACGATCGCGGACGACTTCATCCTGCGCGCTGCCGGCTCGCAGGCCATGGCCCGCGCCAACTACACCGACCTGGCCCAGCTGGGCCAGCTGACCAACAACACGCAGGAGTACTACAACGACCGCAAGCAGTTCGGCGCACCGCTGCCGGGTTGGTACGGCTCCGGTGCAAACGCCGACCTCAAGCCGTTCACGGCCACCCAGTTCGACCTCGCCGGTGAGTGGTACTACGCGCCCCACGCGGTCGTCGGTATCGACCTGTTCCAGAAGAAGGTAAAGAACTTCGTCGTGCCGGTCACCGTCAACAACATCGACGTGAACGTGGGTGACTCGACGCAGAACTTCCTGCAGTACAGCACCAATGCCAACGGCCGCTCCGGCACGTCGAAGGGCGTTGAAATCTATGCGCAGAGCACCTGGGACTCGGGTTTCGGCTACATCGCCAATTACACGCTCAACAAAACCAACGAAACCGCGGTGTCGCTGGGCGATACGCAGGTGGGCAAGGCCGAGCTGATCGGCAGCGCAAAGTACGCGGCCAACGTCTCGTTGTTCTATGAAAAGAACGGCCTGCTGCTGCGTGCCAGCGACAACTGGACGGGCCGTACGATGGAAGGCCTTGCCACGGGCCTGCCGATCTATGCGCAGCCGTATCACCAGATCGACCTGAACGGCGACTACGAGTTCAACAAGCACGTCATGATCACCGCGTCGATCATCAACTTCAACAAGGCCAGGCCGCACACCTACCTGGGTGGCGATACGCGTTCGCGCCTGGTCCAGTTGATGTATCCGGGCCGCCAGTACTACCTGGGCGTGACCTACAAGTTCGGTGGCGATAGCAACAAGTGACAAACCGACGGGGCCGGGCACATCGCCCGGTCCCGTTTCCGTTTCAAAGGATGATTCCCGCTCCGCCGAAGGAATATGCTTTATGAATACCCACCTGGCACGCCTCCCACGCCGTGCCATGTTCGTCGTGCTGTCCGCGCTCGCCTTGAGTTCGGCCATCGCAGCCGGGACGAACCCTGCAAGGTCCTCGTCATCTCCCGCCTCGTCGGTCGATCTGGCCAACCCCCTGGTGGGTACCGCGCCGCTGGACCGGCAGGAACTGATCGGCAACGCACCGCCGCCGGGCGAGCCGCTGTACACCGGCATGACGACGCCCGGAGCGAGCCTGCCGCAGAGCGCGACCGAAGCCGCGCCAGTGAACATCAACGCAGACCTCGGTTTCGCGACAGGCGTGCCGGTGGCATACGACTACCGGCGTCCGGCGATGATCGGCTTCACTGGCGGCGGCTCGACCTATGGCGCGCGCGGCGCGCCGATGGTGATGCCCGTGGTCGGCGACTGGACCGTGCCGCCCGATTACATGACCTCCTACTACGACAAGGCCACGGAGAAAGCCTCGCCGGGCTACTACGCGGTGGACCTCGCCACCTTCCACACCAGGGCGGAACTGACGGTCACGCAGTGGACCAGCCTGATGCGCTTCACGTTCCCGCAGAGCCATCGTTCGAACGTGGTGATCAACCTTCGCCGCGCGGGTGGCGACGTGGAAGTGGTCGACGACCACACGGTGCGCGGCGTGGCCACCGCCGGCCGCCGCGATCGCGACGCGGATGGTCCGTATTTCGTCGCCGAGTTCTCGCGGCCGTTCGCCCGCTTCGGCACGTTCCACAGCGAGGTGACGCTGAAGGGCGAAGGACTCGGCCATGAGGACATCCAGGCCGACCGCCGCAAGATCTCGGGTGATTACGCGGGTGCTTACCTCACCTTCGACACCAAGGCAGGCGCGCAGGTGGTGGTGCGCATCGCCCATGGCCACAGCGCCGAAGAGGCCGAACAGCGGCTGAGGGCGCAGGACAGCGACGTGGATTTCGACCGCGTGCACGCCAAGGCGCGTGCGGCATGGGCGCAACTGTTCGATCGCGTCCAAGTGACCGGAGGCACGCCGAAGCAGCGCATGCTGTTCTACTCCACGCTATACCACGCCTTTGCCAGCCCGCGCATGATCGCCCGCAAGGGCGAGCACTACACGGATGCCGCCGGCAAAGACCAGGTCGCGGATTACGACCATTACGGGCCGGTGCCGTTCTGGGATACGGGACGCAACCAGATCACCTTGTTGATGTTGCTCCAGCCGAATGTCGTGAAAGACATCATGCATTCCGAGCTGGATCGCGCGCGCGAGCGCGGCTACATGAACACCTCGTTTCATGGCGACCACGCGGTGTTCCTCTATGACGGTGCATGGCAGCGCGGCATCGATTTCGACTACGCCGGCGCCTACGAGTACCTCCGCAAGAACGCCACCGATCCCAAGGGGCCGCGCGGTTATCTGGCCGAATATGCAAAGCAGGGCTGGATCTCCGACATCGTGCCGGACGGAAATCCCAGCCCGCCCTACGCCGGTGGCAAGGCGGGCGTCGCCACCACGCTTGAATACGCGTGGGACGACCATGCACTGGCGGATTTCGCACGCCGGCTCGGCAAGACGCAGGACGCGGCGATGTTCGAGCGCCGCGCTTCGAACTATCGCAACGTGTTCGATCCGTCGGTGGGCTTCATGCGTGGCAAGACCGAGGACGGCAAGTGGATTTCGCCGTTCGATCCGGCCGAGCCCTACTACAACTTCATGATGAAGGAAGGCTCGGGCTGGTCCACGCTGTGGCTGGTGCCGCACGACGTACAGGGTTTGATGAACCTGCTCGGCGGACGCGCGGCGTTCAACGCCAAGCTCGATGCCTTTTTCTCCACGCCCTACCAGCCCAAGGGCATCTGCCGCGACTGCACGGGCGTGATCGGGCAGTACGTGCAGGGCAACCAGCCGGACCAGCAGGCGGCCTATCTCTATGCATGGAGCGGCCAGCCGTGGAAGACGCAGGCGCTGACACGCCGCATCCTCGCCGATTTGTATGGCAGCGATGCCACCGGCTACGGCTATCCCGGCATGGACGACCAGGGCTCCACCTCGTCCTGGTACGTGCTCAGCGCGATGGGTTTCTATCCGGTCGATCCCGCCAGTCCCGATTACATCATCGGCAGCCCGATCTTCGACCGGGTCCGCTTGCGCATGGGCAACGGCAAGCTCCTCGAGATCGATGCGCGCAACAATTCGGCGAAGAACATCTACATCCAGTCCGCGACGCTCAACGGCAAGCCATGGAGCAAGCCGTGGTTCAGCCATGCGGACATCGCCAACGGCGCCACGCTGGTGCTCACGATGGGCCCCGCGCCAAACAAGGGCTGGGGCGCCGACCCGCACGATGCGCCGCCTTCCATGACGGCGCCGGGCGAGACTCACGAGGAATAACAGATGACGTGCAACACCAAGGTACGGCGCGTACGCGCCTGGATCGGCGTGGCCCTGACCATCGGTTTTGTCCCGCTGGCGATGGCGGCGGATAACGCGGCCACGTGGAGCGGCAAAGTGGCACCCTTGGCGACACCGTGGACGGCCGAGGTGTCGCCCGGCAATGCGTTGCCCGAGTATCCGCGGCCCCAGCTGGCGCGCCCGTCACTGGAGCATCCACAATGGATGAGCCTGAACGGACTATGGCAGTACGCCGTGGACGACGGACAAGGCGCGCCGCCGTTCGGGCGGACGCTGAAGGAACGGGTGCTGGTGCCGTATCCGGTCGAATCGGTGCTATCGGGCGTGCAGAAGCATTCGGACTTCATGTTCTACCGTCGGCTGGTGGATGTTCCGGCTGCCTTCACCGCGCATGGCCAGCACGTGCGGTTGAACTTCGGCGCGGTGGCCCAGGACGCCACGGTGTACGTCAACGGCAAGCAGGTGGCGCGTCATATGGGCGGCTATACGTCCTTCGGCGCGGACATCACACAGGTGCTTCGCCCGAAAGGCCCGCAGGAAATCGTCGTCGCGGTGCATGCGCCGGTGGACGGTGCCGACGTGATGGTCGGCAAGCAGCGGTTGAAACCCGAAGGCATCTTTTACACCGCGGCCTCGGGTATCTGGCAGTCGGTGTGGCTGGAGCCGGTGCCGGCTACCAGCCTGGCGCAACTGACCTTCACGCCAGCGCGCAGCCTGGACGCCTTCACGGTGACTTCGAAGCTGCAAGGCGGTGACGAGGACACCACGCTGCATGTCATCGCCTACGCGGATGGCGAGTCGGTGGGCGAGGCGAGTGGACCGGCGGGCAAACCGCTGCGTCTGGCCATCGGGCATCCGCGCCTGTGGAGCCCGCGGGATCCCTTCCTGTACACGTTCAAGGCCACGCTTGCGCACGGCGACCAACACGATGAGGTGACCAGCTATGCCGGCCTGCGCACCATCGCCATCGCGAAGGTGGGCGGACGCAACCGCATCGTGCTGAACGGCAAGCCGACCTTCCTGCTGGCCACGCTGGATCAGGGCTACTGGCCGGACGGCATCTACACCGCGCCCACCGACGCGGCACTCAAGTTCGACATACAGAAGACCAGGGACCTGGGCTTCAACACCATCCGCAAGCACATCAAGGTGGAGCCGGCGCGCTGGTACTACTGGGCCGATCGCATCGGCCTGATGGTGTGGCAGGACATGCCGGCGCTGCCGAACGGGCGCAACGAAAAACTCCGCGATGCGGACAAGGCCCGATTCCGCAAGGACGTCACGGCCATCGTCAAGCAGCTCGAGGGCGAAACCTCGATCATCGGCTGGATCCCTTTCAACGAGGGCTGGGGCCAGTGGAGCATTCCGGCCGCCGCCGAGCTGGCCGCGCAGATCAAGCAGCTCGATCCCTCGCGCCTGGTCGATGCGCGCAGCGGCGCCAATTGCTGCGACACCAAGGGTGATCCGCACGCTGGCGACGTCTACGACATCCATGACTACCAGGGCCCGGGCCTGCCCAGCCCGGATGCGACGCGGGCCTCGATGGACGGTGAGCATGGCGGCCTGACCCTGGGTATTCCCGGTCACGTCTGGCCCAACACGCCGATCAATCCGTATGGTGCGGTGAAGGACCGCGACGCGCTGAACGCCGGCTACGTCGCCAATACCGCCGTGCTGCGCGACAAAGGGCCGACCGTGGGTGTGTCCGGCAGCGTCTACACCCAGATCACCGACGTCGAGGGCGAGCACAACGGCTTGTACACGTACGATCGCAAGATCGAAAAGGTGGACGAGGCGAAGGTGCGCGCGATCAACGAGGCGACGATCCGCGCAGGCGATCAGCGCTGAGCTTTTCGCACGCCTGCCGCCACGGCGGATCCAGCGAACACGAGGGCACGTCGCCCGGTCTGGTCGCCGTCACCCCAACATCCCGGGGTGATGGCGACCGTGTGTTCGTACTGGATCGGGAGTCTGTCACCGCGGTTATGCTCCGGCCGGTGGCGCATGGCCACCTCCGGAGCAAAGCGTCGCCAGTTACAGCAGGCGATCAGGCGAGCTTCTTGTACTTCACCCGATGTGGCCGTGCACCTTCCTCGCCGAGGCGGCGCTTCTTGTCGGCTTCGTACTCGTTGTAGTTGCCGGGGAAGAATTCGACGTGCGAGTCGCCTTCGAACGCGATGATGTGGGTGGCGACGCGATCGAGGAACCAGCGGTCATGCGAGATCACCATCACGCAGCCGGGGAATTCGAGCATCGCGTCTTCCAGCGCGCGCAGCGTCTCCACGTCCAGATCGTTGGATGGCTCATCGAGCAGCAGCACGTTGCCACCCTGCATCAGGGTCTTGGCCAGGTGCAGGCGACCGCGTTCACCACCAGAGAGCGAGCCCACCAGCTTCTGCTGGTCGGTGCCCTTGAAGTTGAAGCGGCCGATGTACGCGCGTGACTGCAGCTCGTAGCGGCCGATGGTGATGATGTCGGCGCCGCCGGAAACTTCCTGCCACACGTTCTTTTTCGGATCGAGGTTGTCGCGCGACTGGTCGACATAGGCCAGTTGCACGGTGTGGCCGAGCTTCATTTCGCCGGTGTCGGGCTGCTCTACGCCGGTGATCAGTTTCATCAGGGTGGACTTGCCGGCGCCGTTCGGGCCGATGACACCGACGATCGCGCCCGGCGGCACCTTGAAGCTCAGGTCGTCGATCAGCAGGCGATCGCCGAACGACTTGCTGACGTTCTTGAACTCGATCACTTCCTGGCCCAGCCGCTCGCCTGGCGGGATATACAGTTCGTTCGTTTCGTTGCGCTTCTGGTACTCGACCGAGTTCAGTTCCTCGAAGCGGTTGATGCGCGCCTTGCCCTTGGACTGGCGACCCTTGGCAGCCGAACGCACCCACTCCAGTTCGCGCGCCAGCGCTTTCTGGCGCCCCTTTTCGGCAGCCTCTTCGCGCGCCAGGCGTTCGCCCTTCTGCTCCAGCCACTCGGTGTAGTTGCCCTTCCACGGAATGCCGCGACCGCGATCGAGTTCGAGGATCCACTCGGCGGCGTTGTCGAGGAAGTAGCGGTCATGGGTGACCGCGACCACGGTGCCGGGGTAGTCGTGCAGGAACTGCTCCAGCCAGTCCACCGATTCGGCATCGAGATGGTTGGTCGGTTCGTCCAGCAGAAGCATGTCCGGCTTGGAAAGCAGCAGGCGGCACAGCGCCACGCGGCGCTTCTCGCCGCCCGACAATGGCCCGATCTTGGCATCCCACGGCGGCAGCCGCAGCGCGTCGGCGGCCACTTCCAGCTGGCGTTCCAGCGCGTGTGCATCGTTCGCGGCGAGCAGGTTTTCAAGCTCCTGCTGCTCTTTCGCCAGCTTGTCGAAGTCGGCGCCTTCCTCGGCATAGGCGGCATAGACCTCGTCGAGACGCTTCTGCGCATCGAGGATTTCGGCGACGCCTTCCTCGACCGCTTCGCGCACGGTTTTTTCCGGATCCAGGTGCGGCTCCTGCGCCAGGTAACCGATCTTGGTACCGGGCTGCGCGCGCGCCTCGCCCTGGAAGTCGGTATCCACGCCGGCCATGATCTTCAGCACGGTGGACTTGCCCGCGCCGTTGACGCCGAGCAGGCCGATCTTCGCGCCGGGGAAGAAGGACAGCGAGATGTCCTTGATGATCTGGCGCTTCGGCGGGACGATCTTGCTGACCCCGTTCATGGTGTAGATGTACTGCATGTCGACTCCGGGAGGCTGTACCGCGGCAGACGCCCGTCGGGCGACCGCAAACCCCGCATTATAGCGGTTGCACCGGCTTTCGCGGCTTCAGTCCGCCGATTTGCGGCGGCGGGATGGGGTGGGCGCCACCGCGGGCGCCAAGCCGGCCAGCAGCAGGTCGAGCAACTGGGCGAACGCGGCGTCTTCGTCCGAGGCGCCCCACAGGTGGGCCATGCCGGGGTAGTGGAAACGTGAGGTCGCGTTGAAGATCGCCAGCGCGGTGGTCTGCGCATCCACCTTGCGGAAATCGCCGCTGGCCACGCCGACGGCAATGATCGAGGCGATCTGCAGCAGCAGGTGCTCGACGTGCTCGCTGATCACTTCACGCGCATCCGCAGCCAACGCGCCGTAGGTGGCGAACAGTTCGGGTTCGCCCAGCGCCTTGGCGCGTTTGATCTCGCGCAGCGCGGCCAGCCACTGACGCAGGCGCGCCGGCGGCGCCGTGCGGCTGGCGACGATCGCCTGCAGCGGTGCCATCAACCGTTCCAGCCAGCCGCGCAGCACCGCGTCGCGCAGCGCCGCCTTGCTGGCGAAATGCCGATATACGCTGCCGTGGCTGACTCCGAGCGCCTGCGCCACGTCGATCACGGTCGCCTTGCCGGGGCCGTAGCGGCGCAGCACTTCTTCGGCGGCGGCGAGAATGCGTTCGGGGGTCAGCGCGGAGTCGTTCATGCCGCCGATTCAAGCACGTCGAGGCAGGCGCTGACGAGTTCGTCGGCCACATAACCGAGCGGGATGCGGCCTGATACGTGCTCGGTGGTACCGCCTTCGAAGCGGATCCAGCCGCTGTTGAAGCCGTCCAGCATGGCGATGCGCGGAGCGGTGCGATCGGCCGGCATGCCCTCGTCCACGAAGCGCGCCGCCCATTGTTCGCGCGGCACCGCGATGGTTTCCACATCGTGCTCCAGCACTGCGGCCAGCGCCTGCGCCATGTCGCGCGGACTGTAGCGCCGCGGGCCTTCCACTTCGATCACCCGGCGCCCGAACCATGTTTCGATGAGCGTGCTGGCGATGGTGCGGCCAATGTCGTCGGTGGCGACCATCGGTATTGCGCGATCGAGCGGTTGCAGGCAGCTGACGAGATGGCCCTCGTGCTGGGCAAGGGTCACGTCCCAGCGCAGGTTCTCCATGAACCACGCGGCGCGTACATGGGCGCGCGGCAGGGGTAGCGCGTCGAGCGCCTGTTCCAGCAGGTGCAGTTGGGTGATCAGGCCGAGGTCGCGAGGCTGCTGGGCGCCGATCGAGGACAACGCCACCACCTTTGGCGGCTGTGCCCGGCGCAGCGCGGTGGTCAGCGTGCCGATCAGGGCGCGCGGTTCGGCGAAGTCGGGGCCGGGTGCGAAGTTGGCGGGCAGCATGACGAACACGCCATCGACGTTCTCGAATGCGGTGGCCAGTGCCTCGGCGTCGGACCAGTCCGCGATGGCGACTTCAGCGCCCCGTGCGACCCAGGTCGCGGCTTTGCGTTTGTCGCGCAGGATGGCGCGCACTTGCTGGCCGTTGTCCAGCAGGTGCCTTGCGGTGGCGCTGCCGACCTGGCCGGTGATGCCCATGATGGCGTACATGTCGGATCTCCTCGTCGGGTGGGAAAGGGCGCTCAGCGTTCGCTGTCGAGCATCGCCATCTGGGCGGCGGCATAGCGCTCGCCTGCCGCGGCGTCCGGTGGCACGGCGCGTTCGATCGTGGCGAGGTCGTCGGCGTCCAGCGTTACATCGAGTGCGCCGAGCGCTTCGGTCAGGCGCTCGCGCGTGCGCGCACCGATCAGTGGCACGATGTCCTCGCCACGAGCCAGCACCCAGGCAATCGCCAGCTGCGCCACGCTGCAGCCGCGGTCGTCGGCGAGGCTGCGCAACACATCGACCAGCTGCAGGTTGTGTTCGAGATTGCCGCCCTGGAAGCGCGGACTGTGCTTGCGGAAATCGTGTGCGTCGAAGCCGCGATCCCTGGTCCAGTGGCCACTGATCAGACCGCGTGACAGCACGCCATAGGCCGTGACGGCAATGCCCAGTTCACGGCACGCCGGCAGGATGGCTGGTTCGATGCTGCGCGAGATCAGCGAGTACTCGATCTGCAGGTCGGCGACCGGCAGTACGGCATGCGCGCGACGGATGGTCTCCGCGCCAACCTCGGATAGGCCCAGGTGGCGCACGTAGCCGGCCTGCACCAGTTCGGCGATCGCGCCCACGGTGTCCTCGATCGGCACGTTCGGATCAAGCCGCGCCGGGCGGTAGACGTCGATGTAATCGGTGCGCAGGCGCTTCAGCGAATACGCCAGCGCGGTCTTCACCGCCGCCGGACGCGCGTCGTAGCCCAGCCAGGCGCCGTCGGGCCCGCGCTGTGCGCCGAACTTCACGCTGAGTTGGTAGCTTTCGCGCGGGCGGCCGGCCAGCGCATCGCCCAGCAGCATTTCGTTGTCGCCCATGCCGTAGAAGTCGCCGGTATCGAGCAGGGTGATGCCGGCATCCAGTGCGGCGTGCACGGTGGCGATGCTATCGCTGCGATCGGCCTTGCCGTAGACATCGGACATGCTCATGCAGCCGAGCCCGAGGGCGGAGACCTGCGGGCCGCTGCGGCCCAGAGTGCGGTGTTTCATGGTGGCGACCGGCAAAGGTTGGGAAATGGATAGTAAATAATTGAATGACAGATTTCAATATATGTCATTCAATTCACCACGCATTGGCCCCGCCAAGCCGCATCGGTGGCCCGGAATGCCCGCCGGGGCTACACTTTCCGACTTGCCCACCCGCCACTTCACGAGGTCAGAATGTTTCCCAAGGACTGCACGATTGCCGGTTACGACGACGAACTGGCTCAGGCCATCGCCGATGAAGGCCAGCGCCAGGAAGACCACGTCGAGCTGATCGCCTCGGAGAACTACGCCAGCCCGCGGGTGATGGAAGCGCAGGGTTCCAAGCTGACCAACAAGTACGCCGAGGGCTATCCGGGCAAGCGCTATTACGGCGGTTGCGAATACGTGGACATCGCCGAGAAGCTGGCGATCGAGCGGCTGAAGCAGCTGTTCGACTGCGACTACGCCAACGTGCAGCCGCATTCCGGTTCGCAGGCGAACCAGGCGGTGTACCTGTCGCTGCTGCAGCCGGGTGACACCATCCTCGGCATGTCGCTTGCCCACGGCGGCCATCTCACCCACGGCGCCAAGGTCAACATCAGCGGCAAGCTGTTCAACGCGGTGCAGTACGGCGTCGACGAGAACGGTCTGATCGATTACGACGAAGTGCAGCGCCTGGCGACCGAACACCAGCCGAAGATGCTGGTCGGTGGCTTCAGCGCCTATTCGCAGGTGGTCGACTGGGCGCGCATGCGCCAGATCGCCGATTCGGTCGGTGCGCTGTTCTTCGTCGACATGGCCCACGTCGCCGGCCTGATCGCTGCCGGTGTGTACCCGAGTCCGCTGCCGCATGCGCACGTGGTCACCTCGACCACGCACAAGACCCTGCGCGGTCCGCGCGGCGGCATCATCGTTTCCAAGGGTGCCGGCGAAGAGGTCGAGAAGAAGCTGCAGTCGATCGTGTTCCCCGGCATCCAGGGCGGTCCGCTGATGCACGTGATCGCGGCCAAGGCGGTGGCGTTCAAGGAAGCGCTGGAGCCTGCGTTCAAGACTTACCAGACCCAGGTGGTGAAGAACGCCAAGGCGATGGCGAAGATCTTCATCGAGCGCGGCTACAAGATCGTTTCCGGCGGCACCGAGAACCACCTGATGCTGGTCGACATGATCGGCAAGGATGTAACCGGCAAGGCCGCTGAGGAAGCCCTCGGCAAGGCCCACATCACCGTCAACAAGAATGCCGTACCGAACGATCCACGCAAGCCGTTCGTCACTTCCGGCCTGCGTATCGGTACCCCCGCGGTCACGACCCGCGGCTACCAGGAAGCGGACGTCACCGACCTGACCCACTGGATCTGCGACGTGCTGGACGCACCGGCCGACGAGGCGGTGATCGCCAAGGTGCGCGAGAGCGTCACGGCGCAGTGCAAGAAGTATCCGGTCTACGGTTGATCGACTGACGAATGCATTGCCCCTTCTGCCAGCACGAAGACACTCGCGTGATCGATTCACGCCTGACCGAGGACGGCAGCAGCGTGCGTCGTCGGCGCGAGTGTCCGCAGTGCGGTGAGCGGTTCAACACCTACGAAACGGCCGAGCTGAAATTGCCGACGGTGGTGAAGAGCGGCGAGCGGCGCGAGACGTTCGACGAGCGCAAGTTGCGGGTGAGTTTCGAGCGGGCGCTGCAAAAGCGGCCGGTGACCAGCGATGCGGTGGATGCGGCGGTGCGTACCATCGTCAACGACCTGCGCCGCAGCGGTGAGCGCGAAGTGCCGTCGCGCCAGGTCGGCGAGCTGGTGATGCGCGAGCTGAAAAACCTCGACCAGGTCGCCTACGTGCGCTTCGCCTCGGTCTACCGCAAGTTCGAGGACGTGCACGCGTTCCGCGAGGAGATCGAGAAGCTCGAGCGCGACCTGCCGGGGCTGTCCGAGCTGCAGTTGCCGCTGCTCGGCGGCGGCAAGCGCAAATAGCATGGGCCATCCGCGCGGCTGTTGCGGCTGCCGCTGTTGTGGGAGCGACTTCAGTCGCGATGCTCTTGATCGCTGGTCTGAAGCAGAGGCATCGCCACGGAAGTCGCTCCTGCAGATGTGGTGTAAACGGGGTGGCTCATGACGTTCTCGACGGTCGATCACCTGCACATGGCACACGCCTTGCGCCTGGCCGAACGCGGCATCCATACCACCCAGCCGAATCCGCGCGTGGGTTGCGTGATCGCACAGGGTGAGGAAGTTGTTGGTGCGGGCTTTCATCAGCGTGCGGGCGAGCCGCATGCCGAGGTATTCGCCTTGCGCGAAGCGGGCGAACGTGCTCGCGGCGCCACCGCCTATGTGACGCTGGAACCCTGCGCGCATCACGGTCGCACGCCGCCGTGCGCCGATGCGCTGATCGCCGCCGGCGTGGCGCGGGTAGTGATTGCGACGGAGGATCCGTTTCCGCAGGTCGATGGCCGCGGCGCCAGCAGATTGCGTGCCGCCGGGATCATCGTTGATACCACCCTGATGCGCGAGGCCGCCCGCGAATTGAACGTCGGCTTCTTCAGCCGTATCGAACGCCGTCGTCCGTTCGTGCGGGTCAAGCTGGCGATGAGCCTGGACGGCCGTACCGCGCTGGCCAACGGCGAGTCGAAATGGATCACGGGCGAGGCCGCCCGCACCGATGTGCAGCGCTGGCGTGCGCGCAGCTCGGCGATTCTCTCGGGTAGCGGTACCGTGCTGGCTGATAACCCGCGGCTTACCGTGCGCCTGCCCGACGGTGAGGCATTCACGCCGCCCCTGCGCGTGATACTCGATCGCCAGCTGCGTACGCCGGCCGATAGCCATGTGCTGGATGGTTCGACGCCCACGCTGGTGCTGCATGGCGCCGCCGAGGTCGGTGCGGCGCATGGTTTCGAGCGGGTCGAACAGATGGCCATCGCTACAGAAAACGATGCACTCGACCTGTCCGTCGTGCTCGCCTTGCTGGCAGCTCGCGACTGCAACGAAGTGCATGTCGAAGCCGGTCCGACCCTGTGCGGTGCGCTGTTCGCGGCTGGCCTGGTCGATGAGCTGCTGCTCTATATCGCGCCGCTGCTGCTGGGCGACAGCGCGCGCCCGCTGCTGTATTTGCCCGGGCTCGGCGACATGGCGAAGCGCTGGCAGTTGCAGGTGGTCGACCAGCGCCAGCTCGGTGCGGATTGGCGACTGCGACTGCGCCGCGCCTGAATCGGCCGTTGTACGCGCTGACGAACACTGCATTCCGGCGATCGCCATCGGCGGCTACGTATGTCGGTGCTAGACTGCGCCAGCCGGTCAGGCCGGCAAAACACGACATAGCGTCTTCAGGGCGGGGTGAGATTCCCCACCGGCGGTAGGCCTTTCGAGGCGAGCCCGCGAGCGCTTCCGGCCATGCCGGAAGGTCAGCAGATCCGGTCAGATGCCGGAGCCGACGGTTGGCAGCGGGCAACCGCTTCCTCACAGTCCGGATAAAGAGAAGACGGCACGGCGGGCGCTTCATGGTGCACGCCTGGCCTCATGCCTTGGGGCGTTTTTCGCAGCTCTCTCATGCGGGAAACGTTTCATGAAAGTCATAGCATCCATGCCGTCCGTGACCCTCCCGCGGGAGGTGCGCTGATGTTCACCGGCATCATCCAGAGCGTGGGCCGCATCGCGCGGCTCGAGCCACGTGGCGGCGACGTGCGTCTGCACGTCGATACCGCTGACCTCGATCTTTCCGACGCGCAGCTGGGCGACTCGATCGCCGTTTCCGGCGTGTGCCTGACGGCGATCTCGCTGGAGCCACGCCGCTTCAGTGCCGACGTTTCCAACGAAACGTTGTCGCTGACCTCGCTGGGTCAACTGAAGGCCGGTGATCCGGTGAATCTGGAAAAGGCACTGCGCCTGGCCGATCGTCTGGGCGGCCACATGGTTTCCGGCCACGTCGACGGGCTCGGCAAGGTGATCTCGATCACGCCCGACGGCCGCTCGCAGCGCTGGACGTTCGACGTGCCCGCCGCGCTCGCACGCTACATCGCCGCGAAAGGTTCGGTCTGCATCGACGGCACCAGCCTCACGGTCAACGAGGTCGCCGGATCACGATTTGGCGTCAACCTGATTCCCCACACGGTCGAGCACACCGCGTTCCATGCACGTCGCGCGGGCGATGCGGTGAATATCGAGGTGGACGTGGTGGCGCGCTACATCGAGCGATTGCTTTCCAGCGGCGAGACACCGCGTTTGGATGAAGCGTTCCTCAAGCAGCACGGCTTCGCCTGATCTCCTGGCTCCTCCCCCTGCAGCAGGGGGAGGGAGAACATCTTCCTCAAGGAACACCCATGCCCTTCAACACCATCCCCGAGATCCTCGAAGACATCCGCGCCGGCCGCATGGTCGTGATTCTCGACGATGAAGATCGCGAGAACGAGGGCGACATCGTGATGGCCGCGCAGATGGTGCGACCGGAGGACGTCAACTTCATGGTGCGCGAGGCGCGTGGCCTGCTGTGCCTCACGCTGACCGAACAGCGCACACGCCAGCTCGGCCTGCGCCCGATGGTGAGCGACAACACCTCGGTCTACCACACCAACTTCACCGTCTCGATCGAGGCGGCCGAAGGCGTCACCACCGGCATCTCGGCGCATGACCGTGCACGCACGATCCAGGTGGCGGTGAAGACCGATGCGAAGCCGCAGGATCTGTCCCAGCCGGGCCACATCTTTCCGCTCACCGCGCAGCCTGGCGGCGTGTTGACGCGCGCTGGCCACACCGAGGCTGGTTGCGACCTGGCCGCGCTGGCTGGACTGGAGCCGGCGGCGGTGCTGATCGAGATCCTGCACGAGGACGGCTCGATGGCACGCCGGCCGGAGCTGGAAGTTTTCGCGCAGAAGCACGGCTTGAAGATCGGCACGATCGCCGAACTGATCCGCTATCGGCTGGAAACCGAGAAGACCGTGCAGCGCGTGCACGAGGAAGACGTGGACACCGAGTTCGGTCCGTTCCGGCTAGTCGCCTATCGCGACGCGATCCGTCATGGCCTGCACTACGCGCTGGTGCGCGGCAAGGTCAACGACGGTGCGCCGGTGCTCAGCCGCGTGCACGTGCGCAACACGCTGTCCGACGTGCTGCACCTGAAGCGCGACGATCTCGGCCTCACGGTGACCTCCGCGCTGCGCCGCATCGCCGACGAGGATCGCGGCGTGCTGCTGGTGTTGTCCGGCGAAGACACGCCGGAAGCCTTGCTGGCCCGGCTCAACCGCCAGCCCAGCACCCAGGCGCCGGAAGAGGCGCAGCAGCAGGAGTGGCGTCAGCTCGGCCTCGGCGCACAGATGCTGGCCGATCTCGGCGTGCATCAGCTGAAAGTGCTCGGTACCCCGCGCAAACTGGTTGGCCTGGCCGGCTTCGGCCTGGAAGTGGTCGAATACGTTTGAGCACACTCACTTGTAGGAGCGACTTCAGTCGCGATGCCTCTGGCCAAAGAGCATCGCGACTGAAGTCGCTCCTACAGTCGCTGTTACAGGGTCCATAGATGCCCGGATGCACCACGTCTTTGCCCGGTGGCGACCACTTCGCCGCGGCATAATCCAGTTTTCCGCCAACGACCACGTCCATGCCTGAAACCCACATTCGCCTGATCGCTCCCTCCGGTTATCCGCACGACCGCGTCGCGATGACGCGTGGCGTGGAGCGGTTGCGCGAAGCCGGGTGCGTGCTGAGCGGCCTGGAAGTGCTCGATCGCAGCGAGCAGCGTTACGCTGGCAGCGATGTCGAGCGCGCCGCCGACCTCAACGCGCTGGCCACGCTGGATGTGCTGCCGGACATCGTGCTGGCCATCCGCGGCGGCTACGGCGCCACGCGCCTGCTGGGGCAGCTGCACTACGACGCGCTACGCGAACGGCTCGATGGCAGCAACACGCTGCTGGTGGGTTACAGCGATTTCACTGCGCTGCAACTGGCACTGCATGCCAAAAGCGGCCTGTGCACGTTCAGCGGCCCGATGCTGGGTGCCGATTTCGGCGCCGAGACGCTCAGCGACTTCACCTGGCGGCATTTCTGGGACACCGTGCGCAAGCCGTCGGCGCAGGTCGAGTGGGCCACCGCGTCCGATATCGAAATCGATGTCGAGGGCCCGCTATGGGGCGGCAATCTGGCCGTGTTGTGCAGCCTGGTCGGCACGCCGTATTTCCCGGCGATCGACGACGGCATCCTGTTCGTCGAGGACGTCGGCGAACCGCCGTTCCGGATCGAGCGGTTGCTGTACCAACTGCACTTGTCCGGTGTGCTGGGCCGGCAACGTGCGTTGGTGCTGGGCGATTTCAGCCAGTGCCGGCCCAGCGGGTACGACAACGGTTACGGCCTGGTCGATGGCTTCGGGCAGATTCGCCAGGCCAGCGGCATACCGGTGATCGACGGCTTGCCTACCGGCCACGAGCCGGACAAGTTCACTCTGCCATTCGGCGTGCCGGCGCGGTTGCGGGTGGCCGGTGGCAACGCGCAGCTGAGTTTTGGCGGATACCCGCATTTGCCACCGCAGCCCTGACGTTTCGACTCCTCCCCGCAAAGCAGGGGGAGGTTGGGAAGGGTAAGGCTTTGACTTGAAGATCAAGAGCGACCCCGTCCCCAACCCTACCCTGCAAGCGGGGGAGGGAGCCCGGCGAGCAGGCGGGCGGGCAAACCCGTAAAATGGCCGGTCTGCATGGACCGTGCGTCCACCCAAGGAATTGCGCAATGAAGATCATCGAAGGCGATTTCGCCACGCCGAAAGGCCGCTTTGCCATCGTCGCCGGCCGTTTCAACGGTTTCGTCGTGGAACCGCTCGTGGCTGGTGCGCGCGATGTGCTGGTGCGTCACGGCGTGAAGGACGACGCGATCGAGCTGATCCGCGTGCCGGGCGCGTGGGAAATCGCGCTGGCGGCGCACAAGCTGGCCAACTCCGGCAAGTACGCGGCAGTGATCGCGCTGGGTGCGGTGATCCGCGGATCCACTCCCCATTTCGACTACGTTGCCGGCGAGTGCGCCAAGGGCCTGGCCCAGGCCGCGTACAGCTCCGGCGTGCCGGTGGCGTTCGGTGTGCTGACCACCGACAGCATCGAGCAGGCGATCGAGCGCTCGGGCACCAAGGCCGGCAACAAGGGCGCTGACGCGGCGATCGCCGCGCTGGAAATGGTCAACCTGTACGGGAAGCTGTGATGAACCAGCACGTGCAGGGAATCGACATGCAGGCGCGTTCGCGCGCTCGCCGCCGCGCGCTGCAGGCACTGTACGCGTGGCAGCTCTCCGGCAGCCACATGAACGCGGTGATCGACCAGTTCCGCCACGAGCAGGACATGGAAGTGGCTGACCTCGAATACTTCGAGGACTTGCTGCACGGCGTGGAGAAGAACGTCGACGCGCTCGATGCCAGCCTGCGTCCGCACATCGACCGCGAGGTGGCGCAGATCGATCCGATCGAACGCGCCGCGCTGCGACTGGCCGCGTATGAGCTGAAGTTCCGCCCGGACGTGCCGTACCGGGTGATCATCAACGAGGCGATCGAGGTCACCAAGCGCTTTGGCGCCGACCATGGCCACAGCTACGTCAACGGCGTGCTGGACAAGCTGGCCGGCGAACTGCGCGCGGTCGAGAAGAAGGGCTGATGCCAGCCGCTGCCGTCCGGTTTTCGACAGCGCCCCTGATCGAGACCGAACGATTGCGTCTGCGCGCCCACCGGGTGGGCGACTACGCCACCAGCATGGCGATCTGGTCCGATCGCGAGGTGGTGCGCTATTTGAGTGGTGAGCCACTCGATGGCGAGGCGGTGTGGAAACGCCTGCTGCAGCATGCCGGGTTGTGGAGCCTGCTGGGTTGCGGCAGTTGGGCCATCGAGGAAAAAGCCGGCGGCCGCTATATCGGCGACATCGGCTTTCTGGATTACAAGCGCGATATCGTTCCGAAACTGGACGGCATGCTGGAGTTCGGCTGGTTGCTTGCGCCCGAAGCGCAAGGCCGCGGCTACGCGAGCGAGGCGGTAGAGGCCATCGTCGCCTGGGGACAGGCGCATTTCCCCGAATGCTGCATGGTGTGCATCATCTCGCCCGAAAACAGGGGTTCGATCCGGGTCGCCGAAAAGGCCGGTTTTCTCCCGTGGCAGGAAACGGTTTACCACGGCAAGCCGATAATGGTTTTCCGTCGCTGACACGCTGCAGTGGGATGATCCGCCGATGGAATTCGACCTGATTGAACTGATTCGCAGGCACTGCGCGCAGCCGCGTGACGATGTACGCATCGGCATCGGCGACGACGCCGCGGTGCTGGCGCCGCCGCCGGGGCAGGAACTCGCGGTGGCGATCGATACCCTGGTCGAGGGCGTGCATTTTCCACGCGGCACCGCGCCGGCCGATGTCGGCTGGAAAGCGCTGGCGGTGAATCTTTCCGATCTGGCGGCGATGGGCGCGAGCCCGGCCTGGGCACTGCTGGCGCTGACCCTGCCGACGGCGGATGCGGATTTCGTCGAGGGCTTCGTCGAAGGTTTCGTCCGGCTGGCCAGGCCGCTTCGGCTTGCCCTCGTGGGCGGCGACACCACCCGTGGACCGTTGGCCATCAGCGTGGCCGTGCACGGCTTCGTGCCACCAGGCCAGGCACTTGTCCGTGCCGGCGCGAGGGTCGGCGATGCGGTACTGATTACCGGCACGCTGGGCGACGCCGCCGCCGGACTGCACGCCTTGCAGCATCCGGTGCGCGAGGACGACGGCCGTGCCGGCCTGCGCGATTTCCTGATCGAACGATTGAACCGGCCGACACCGCGGCTCGCCGTCGGCACCGCGCTGCGTGGGCAGGCCACGGCATGCGTCGATGTTTCCGACGGCCTGCTTGCCGACCTGGGCCACATCTGCACGGCCAGCGGCGTGGCCGCGGAGATCGAGGCGGCGTTGCTGCCGCGTTCGTCGGCATTGCTTGAGCTGCACGACGAAACCAGCGCGCTGCATTTTGCCTTGAGTGGCGGCGACGACTACGAACTGTGCTTCACCGTGCCGGCCGGCCGGGTGGCCGAGGTGCAGGCCGGCCTGGCCAGGCTCGGGTGCGGCGCGACGAAGATCGGCCGCATCGTGGAGGGAGATGGCGTGCGTGTGCGCGGTGCCGATGGCGCATGGCTGGCGGCGGGTCGACCAGGCTGGGAGCATTTCGCGTGAGCGCAAAAAAGACTCTGAATGGCGAACAGCGACGCGCGCTGCTGGCGACGCCTGCCGGCTGGCTGGCCTGCGGTTTCGGTTCGGGCCTGGCGCCGGTGGCGCAGGGCACGTTCGGTTCGCTGGCGGCGTTGCTGCCATGGCTGTTGCTGCGCGAGCTGGCGCTGCCGTGGTACGTGATCGTGCTGTTGTTCGGTTTCGGCGTGGGCGTGTGGGCGTGCAACGTGGCCAGCCGCGCGATTGGCGTCGACGATCACCGCAGCATCGTGTGGGACGAATTCATCGGCCAATGGATTGCCTTGCTGCCGCTGCTGGTGCTGCCTGCATCGTGGTGGGCGATCGCGGTTGGCTTCGTGTTGTTCCGCCTGTTCGACGTGTGGAAGCCGTGGCCGATCAGTTGGCTGGACCGGCGCGTCAAGGGCGGCATGGGCGTGATGATCGACGACGTGATCGCCGGCATCTTCGCCGCGATCGTGCTGGCGCTGGGTCTGCATTTCCTGTCGTAGCGGCGGCGCGCCTCATGCCAATGCCCGACTTTCCTCCGGCGTGCGCGCCGGCCGGTTGATGCATGCCAAGCCTTGCAAGGTGGCATCGATGGCCTCGTCCAGCTTCGTGTGCGGCTCGCTGCCGAGCAAGCCGACCAGCCTGCGATTGTCCAGTTGCAACGGCTGTTGCCACAGGTAGCGCATCTCGCGCACTTCGCGGAACAGGGTGTTGAAGGGCGCGGCCAGTGTGGCCAGCCACCACGGGAAGGCGCGTACCGGCACGTTGGGGTTGCTGGCGTGGCGGATGGCGTTGGCCATGACGTTGCCGTCGACCCAGTGGCCACCGAAATGGAAGCGCTCGAATACAGCCAGCTCCGCCTCGTGTTCAAGCAGGCGTGCCACCGTTTCGCCCACGTCGGGCAGGTAGGCCCAGGCATGGCGCAGTTCGCGATGTCCCGGATAGTTGATCGAACGCACCGGCTGGCCCGGCTTTACCATCGCCGTGAACCAGTTGTTGCCAGCACGCGGGCCGAAGAAGTCGCCGCAGCGCAGGATCAGCGAGCGCACTCCATCGTTCGCCGCCTGTTGCAGGCGACGTTCCAGTTCGACCCGGATCGCACCCTTGCGGGTTAGCGGACGTTGCGGCGAGTCCTCGCCCAACGACGGCAGCGCGTCCGGGCCGTAGTTGTAGACGGTGCCAGGCAGCACGATGCGCGCATCGGCGGCGCGTGCCGCGGCAATCGTGTTGTCGAGCATCGGCAAGACCAGCTTGTCCCAGTCGCGGTAGCCCGGTGGATTCACGGCGTGGACAATCACCTCGACGCCGCGTGCGGCCGTGGCCACGTCGTCGGCGTTCATGGCATCGCCGGCGATCCATTCGATGTGTTCGGATAGCTGCGACCGGGCGGTATCGCGAACCAGGGCGCGAACCTGCCAGCCGCGGCGCAGCAGTGCGGCGGCGATCTCGCTGCCGGCGCCGCCGGTGGCGCCGAGTACCAGGGCCTTGTGCGATGCGTTCATGTCGTTCTCCTGTCGAAAGTGGGCTCAGCTTGAGCGCAGCCGGGATGAAAGAAAATCCGCGACGAATGAACTTCTGGTATACATAAATGCATGGCTAACGATGAGCCCGGCTGGGAGCTGTACCGATCTTTCCTCGCGGTGATGCGCGAAGGTAGCCTGTCGGCGGCGGCACGTGCGCTGGGCATGACCCAGCCCAGTCTGGGCCGGCATATCCGGCAACTGGAAGCGACGCTGGGCGTGGCCCTGTTCACGCGCTCGCCGCAAGGGCTGGTGCCGACCGACCTTGGCCACGAACTGCTACCGCACGCGCAGGCCATGTCGGCGTCATCCGCGGCACTGCGACGCGCTGCGTCGGGCAGCAATCACGAGGTGCGCGGTGTGGTGCGGGTCACCTGCAGCGAGGTGATCGGCGCCGAGGTGTTGCCGCCGATGCTGACCGATTTTCGCCGGCAATATCCAGGCATCGTGATCGAGCTGTCTCTGTCCAATCAGGCCGAGGATTTGCTGCGCAAGGACGCGGACATTGCCGTGCGCATGCTGCGCCCGGTCCAGAGTGCATTGGTGGCGAGGCGGATCGGGCGGATCGGACTGGGCCTGCACGCGCATCGATCCTATTTGAAGGCCCATGGCCAGCCGCGCATGCTGGCGGAGTTGTCGGAGCACGCGATCGTCGGCTATGACCACGAGACACCGGCCTTGCGGGCAGTGCGGAGCAAGCTGCCGTTCGGCCGCGAGGATTTTTCGCTGCGCACTGACAGCGACCTGGCGCAGCTGGCGGCGATCCGCGCCGGCTACGGCATCGGCGTATGCCAATGCGCGATTGCACGGCGCGACCGCAACCTGGTGCACCTGCTTCCCGATGCCTTTGCGTTCGGCCTCGATACCTGGCTGGTGATGCACGAAGATCTGAAGGCGAGCCGGCGCACGCGGTTGCTGTTCGATCACCTCGTGCAGGCGCTGACGATTTACGCCAACGGCGAACGGTAAGCGGATGTTGCGAACCCATGGCGCGCCCGCCTGCTTTGAGTGAGGCGGGCATGCGAGCGGGGAAGTAGTAGTCTTTCCCGTTCCCATCCCTGGAGCCTCCCCATGCAATACCGTCGTCTCGGCAACTCCGGCCTGCAACTTTCCGCGCTGTCGTTTGGTGCGTGGGTCACGTTCGGCAAGCAGGTGGGGCGTGGGGAGGCGCGCGAGATGCTGGCGCTGGCGCACGACCGTGGCGTGAATTATTTCGACAACGCCGAGACCTACAACAACGGTGTGGCCGAGCAGGTGATGGGCGACGTGCTGGCCGACTTGCGCTTTCAGCGCGACAGTTACTGCGTCTCCAGCAAGGTGTTCTTCGGCGCCTACGACAAGCCGCTGCCAACCCAGCGCGGGCTGTCGCGCAAGCACGTGATGGAAGCCTGCCATCAGGCCCTGCAGCGTCTGCGCGTGGATTACCTCGACCTGTATTTCTGTCATCGCCCGGATCCGGATACACCTGTCCTGGAAACCGTCGCCGCGATGGACACGCTGATCCGCCAAGGCAAGGTGCTGTACTGGGGCACCAGCGAGTGGCCAGCCGAGGCGATTCACGAGGCACATCGGGTTGCCCGGGAAAATCACCTGTACGCGCCGGTGATGGAACAACCGCAGTACAACCTGCTGCATCGCGAACGGGTGGAAGTGGAATATGCGCCGCTGTACGACGCTTACGGCATGGGCACCACGATCTGGTCGCCGCTGGCGTCGGGCTTGCTCAGTGGCAAGTACAACAAAGGCGTTCCCGCCGACTCGCGGCTGGCCCAACCGGGTTACGAGTGGCTGCGTGCGGAGGTGCTGGGCGAAGGCGACGAACAATTCGGCAAGGTGCGTGCGTTACAACCGGTCGCCGATGAACTGGGCACCAGCCTGGCCCAGCTGGCGATTGCCTGGTGCCTGCTCAATCCGCACGTGTCCACGGTGATGCTGGGCGCCAGCCGCCGCGAACAACTGGAACAGAACCTGGACGCGCTGGACCTGCTGCCGCAACTGGACGCCACGGTGGCGCAACGGATCCGGCGGATTGTCGAAGCGGACTGAGGGCAGGGCGATCCGATCGGTTGACAGTTAAATGAGAATCATTATCATCAAGGCTGTCACCGACTCTTTGTGGATCTTCCGATGTCTGTCCTGTCCTTGAGCTCATCGTTATCCCTTCCGACCCAGCGTCTGCGGCTGCAACCGCTGGTGCCTGCCGGCACGGCGGCGCAAACGCGGCATGTGTCCAGCCAGTTTCTGCTGGACGGCGCGCGCGAACTGATAATCCAGCACCAGGGCAGCGAATACCACCTGCGCCTGACCCGCAACGACAAGCTGATCCTTACCAAATAGGTGAAGGATCGCGGCGTGCCGTCGGCTTGCTGTGGGAGGTGATCATGTTCAGTTCGTGGGTCCATCGGCTGCAGGCATTGCGCCTGCACGCCACTGCTCCGTCCATCAGCCGGCGCGGCATGCGCGTGACGGCGTCCGAACTGGCGACGGGTCTGCCGTCGCTCGGCAATGTGCTTTACCTGCCCATGCAGTCGCAGGGTGCGAAGGATTGGAAGATGTCGCGCGGATTGCTGGTTGAGGCATGGCAACTGGCGCCGCTGCTGCAGACACGCCGCCTGGTGGCGGGTTGCATGATCACGGTCGAAGGACCACGCGAGTGGATCGAATGCGTGGATGGGCAAGACCGCGCCTGCGCCCGGTTGTACCTGCTGCCGGATACCGACTACCTGGCTTGGGACAGCCTGCTGCTTCGCGGCGAGCTGACGGCCTCGCCGGTGCGCCAGTGGCGGCATGCCCACCCAGCCAATGCGCAGGTGCTGCGCTTTCATGCACGCCGGCTGGCGGGCCTCGATGTACTCGGCGCCGAAGCCAGTGAAGAGGTCTCGTCTCTGAGCCGTCAACTGGCTGGCCGCATCGCCCGTGCCGAAGCGGTGTCACTGCAACTGGCGGGTGGTGGTTGAACGTCCGGGAGTTGGTCGTCCGGTTGTCCGCATACTGTCCGCGGACACTGGATGAAGGATGGAGATGGGTTTCAACTAGTTGAAATACAGGTAATTTTTAAAACATTCCTGAGTGGCACGCGGATTGCAAAGATCTCCGTGCAACCGCGCTGTCCGCGGTCAGGAACGACAAGATGATTCGCGACACTTCCGCCCAAGACCGCATGGTCGAAGTCAAACCCAACCGCAAACGCCGGATGATCATGCTCGGCGCTGGCGTGCTGGTGCTGGGTCTGTTGGTCTGGTTGGCACCGGGCATCGGCCGGCTGTTCTCGGCCTCTGCATCGGTCAGCAGTTCGCGACTGGCATTCGCCACCGTCGAACGCGGCCAGTTCGTGCGCGACATCGCCGCCGAGGGCAAGGTGGTCGCCGCGGTCAGCCCGACGATGTACGCCACTTACGGTGGCGCGGTGACGCTGCAGGTACATGCCGGCGACACGGTGAAGAAGGACCAGGTGCTGGCCATCGTGGACAGCCCGGAACTGCACAACAAGCTGGCGCAGGAGCAGTCCAAGGGCGATGCGATGCAGGTCGACTATCTGCAGGCGCAAGTGGATGCGCGCAGCAAGCGCAGCGAACTGCAGAAGGCGTTGGACAACGCGCAGATCGACGAGAAGAGCGCCGAGACCAACCTCGATCGCGAGCAGAAGGCCAGCGCTGCCGGCGCCGCCACGGGGGTGGAAGTCGACCAGGCCAAGGACGCGCTGGAAAAGGCGCGCATCGCGCTGGCGCATGCCAAATCCGACCTCGGCATCAGCGGCGACAGCCTGAAGTTCAACATCCAGGCCAAGAAGCTCGCCCACGAAAACCAGATGCTGGTGGTGCAGGACCTGCAACGCCAGGTCGACGACCTCAACGTGAAGTCGCCGGTCGACGGCCAGGTCGGCCAGCTGTTCATCGCCGAGCGCGCCACCGTGGCGAAAGACGCGCAACTGCTCAGCGTGATCGACCTGTCCGCACTGCAGGTGGAGATGCAAGTGCCGGAAAGCTTTGCGCGTGACCTGGGCATCGGCATGGCCGGTGAAATCAGCGGCAACGGGCATGTCTGGAAGGGCCTGGTCAGCGCGATCTCGCCCGAAGTGGTCAACGGCCAGGTCGCGGCGCGGCTGCGCTTCGATGGCGAAACACCGAAACAGTTGCGCCAGAACCAGCGCCTGTCGGTACGCGTGTTGCTGGACAAGCGCGACAACGTGTTGACCGTGCAGCGTGGCTCCTTTGTCGACGAATCCGGTGGCAGCTATGCCTACGTGGTGCGCGATGGCATCGCCACCAAAACCCCGATCCGTGTCGGCACCAGCAGTATCGACAAAGTGGAGATCCTCGATGGCCTCAAGGAAGGCGACCGCATCGTGATCTCCGGTACCGACAGTTTCAAGAGTGCGCCCACCGTCGCGATCAGCAACTGACAACTTTATCCCTTCTCCCTCTGGGAGAAGGTGCCTGCAGGGCGGATGAGGGTGCGGTGCTTGCGGCAGATTTGGCAAGCCCGAACCCTCTCCCCAACCCCTCTCCCGAAGGAGAGGGGCTTCAAGATCACCAACACCACCACCAAAGGACGTAACCATGCTGAAGATGACTCACCTGTCCAAGGTCTACCGCACCGAAGTGGTGGAGACCTATGCATTGCGCGATTTCAACATCGACGTGAAAGAGGGCGAGTTCGTCGCCGTCACCGGTCCGTCCGGCTCCGGCAAGACCACCTTCCTGACCATCGCCGGCCTGCTGGAAACCTTCAGTGGTGGTGAATATCACCTGGACGGTATCGAGGTGAGCAACCTCAACGACAACGCGCGCTCGAAGATCCGCAACGAGAAGATCGGCTTCATCTTCCAGGCGTTCAACCTGATTCCTGACCTCAATGTGTTCGACAACATCGAAGTGCCGCTGCGCTACCGCGGCATGAAGGCGGCCGAGCGCAAGCAGCGGATCATGGATTCACTGGAACGTGTCGGTCTGGCCTCGCGCGCCAAGCATTACCCGGCCGAACTCTCCGGCGGTCAGCAGCAACGCGTGGCCATCGCCCGTGCGTTGGCTGGCTCCCCACGCCTGCTGCTGGCGGATGAACCGACCGGCAACCTGGATACTCAGATGGCACGCAGCGTGCTCGAACTGCTCGAGGACATCCATCGCGAAGGCGCCACCATCGTGATGGTTACGCATGACCCGGAACTGGCGGCGCGCGCGCAGCGCAACGTGCACATCATCGATGGCCAGGTGGTGGATCTGTCCGAGGATCCGCGCTTCCATGCCGTCGAGCACGCAAGCAACGAAGCGCACTCGGGTTGATGCCTCCATGCGCGTGAAACTGCTATCGCTGATGCTCTGCCTGGGGCTGGTGTCGATGCCGGGTCACGGCGAAGACCTGATGGATGCTTACCATCAGGCGATCGCCAACGATCCGGTGCTGAGCACGGCCGATGCCGCACGTCTGGTGGTGGCCGAGAACGTGCCGCAGGCACGCTCGGCCCTGCTGCCGCAGCTGTCCGTGGGTCTGGGTCTGGAACAGATCCACGGCGGCAATGGTTCCGTCACCAACTCGAGCGGCAATATCGTCGACACGGGTTCGGGCGGCCATACGCGCGAGCGCGATCTCAACGGCACGCTCAGCCAGCCGATCATCGACCTGTCGGCCATCGCCAGCCTCAAAGCTGCGCAGGCCAGCCGCGATTCGGGTGACCAGACCTACCAGGCGGCGTTGCAGAACCTCTACGTGCGTGTATCGGCAGCCTATTTGAACGTGCTGATCGCGCAGGACAACCTCGACGTATTCAAATCCTACGAGGATGCCTACAAGCAGGAGTTCGACCAGTCCAGCACGCGCTTCAAGAACGGTCTGGCCACGGCGTCCGACATGACGCAGTCGCAGGCCTATTACCTGTACATCAAGTCGCAGCGGATCAGCGCCCAGGACAGCTTCAAGGATGCCAAGCGTGCGCTGGAGCAGATCACCGGCCAGCCGACGGGCACGTTGAAGAAGCTGCGCGACGATCTGCCGATGCAGGCGCCCGTGCCGGCCGATGCGAAGGCGTGGGTGGACGCGGCGATGCAGAGCAATCCGACCATCCTGGCCGGGCATTACGCGGTGAAGGCCGACGAACACCGCGTTTCCGCGGCGCGCGCCGGGCACCTGCCTACGCTCAACGCCAGCCTGCAATACGGCAAGTTCGGCAGCTGGTCCAGTGCGGTGCCGGGTGCTGCTGCTTACGGTCCCGGCGTCACCACGATCGGGCTCACGTTGACCGTGCCGATCTTCAGTGGCGGGCTGACCCAGTCGCAGGTGCGCCAGGCGATCGCCCAGCGCGACCAGGACGAAGGCTTGCTGGAAACCCAGCGTCGACAGGCCGCGCGCGATGCCGACAACTACTTCAACCTGGTGATCGATGGCATCGACCAGGTGGACGCCGCGCGTACCTCGGTGGATGCGGCCCGCAAATCGCTGACCTCGATGCGCGCCGGTTATGCGATCGGCACGCAAAGCCTCACCAATGTGGTGTTCGCTATCGAGACACTGGCCAACGTGCAGAGCGAATACACCGTGGTGCGTCACCAGTTCATCCTCAACAAGCTCTTGCTCAAGCAGGCCGCCGGCTCGGTGGACGTGCACGATCTGGAAGACATCAACAAGCTGCTCGAATGAGCGCCACTGCGGTACCCGATGCTGCTGGCGCCTGCAATGAAGAACGAACTATCTGGAGACCCGAATGATGTTTGCCTACTACTTTCAACTCGGTCTGCGCAGCTTGCGGCGCAATCCGGCGCTTACCGCGTTGATGGTGATGGCGATCGGTTTCGGCGTGGCGGCGTCGATGATCACCTGGTCGGTATTCCGCGCGGTTTCGGGCGACCCGATCCCCGGCAAGTCGTCGCAGCTGTACACGGTGCTGATCGACAACCGCGGCCCGCAGTACAACTCCAAGGGTGAGCCGCCGGAGGCGCTGAACTATACCGACGCCACCGCGCTGGTCGCGGCGCACAAGGCCACTCATCAGACGCTGCTCTATTACGTGGCGCCGTCGGTGCTGCCCGGGGGAGGCCAGAGCATTCCGTTCATTGCCGACGGTTATGCCACCAATGCGGATTTCTTCAGCATGTTCGACGTGCCGTTCGAGTACGGCGGCGCCTGGCATGCGGTTGACGATGATGGGCGCGCCGCGGTGGTGGTGATCAGCCACGAACTCAACCAGCAGCTTTTCAACGGCGCCGACAGCGTGGGCCGCGAAATCACCATGGACCGGCACAACTATCGTGTCGTGGGCGTGACCAAACACTGGGATCCGCAGCCGCGTTTCTACGACGTGTTCAGCGGCAACGCCTTCGGTGACCCGGTGCAGTTGTACCTGCCGTTCACCCGCGCGCTCGACGTGCAGATGGACACGGCCGGGCGCAACACCTGCGGCAGCAATGACGCTTTCAACACCGGCCGCGAAGGATGGCTGCACAGCGAATGCGTGTGGGTGCCGATGTGGGTGGAGCTGGCCGATCAGGCCGCCGCGACAAGCTATCGCGAGTTCCTCACCCACTACGCCGCCGAGCAACAGCGTGCCGGGCGCTTTCACTGGGCACCGAATATTCGCCTGCGCGATGTCAACAACTGGCTTGCCTTCGAGCAGGTGGCTCCGCCGGAAAGTCGCATCTCGCTGATGGTCGCGCTGGGTTTCTTCGTGATCTGCCTGGTCAACACGATCGGCCTGCTGCTGGCCAAGTTCATGCGCCGTGCGGCGGAAATCGGCGTGCGCCGTGCACTGGGTGCGCCGCGGCGGGAGATCTACCGCCAGTTCCTGATCGAGGCCGCCACGGTCGGCCTGGCCGGTGGTGTGCTGGGTCTGTTGCTGACAGCGCTTGGCATGCTCGGCGTCGGCCTGCTGTTCGAGCCGGAGATCGCCCGGCTTGCGCATCTGGACTTCTCGCTGGTCGTGATGACCTTGCTGGTGGCGATCGTGGCTACCGTGCTGGCGGCCTTCTATCCCACTTGGCGCGCCGCGAAGGTGCAGCCGGCGTGGCAGCTGAAATCCAACTAGAGGAGGGCAGGACCCATGCAGATCAAACCCATCCTCGCCGCGATGCGGCATCACAAGGCAGGCACCGTGCTGATCGCGTTGCAGATTGCGCTGACGCTGGCGATCGTCTGCAATGCACTGTTCATCATCGAGCAGCGCATCCAGCGCCTGTCGCGGCCCAGCGGCGTGGAGGAAAACAACCTGTTCGTGGTTCGCAGCGACTGGGCCGACAAGTCCGATCCGCAGCGTATCGACGCGCAGATGCAGGCCGACCTGATTGCCCTGCGCCAGCTCGGCAGCGTGCAGGACGCCGCGCCGACCAACAGCTTTCCTCTGCGCGGCACCGGCTGGGACAACTTCATCAAGCTGCAGCCCGACCAGATCCAGATGACCACGGACGCGGCGATGTTTTTCTCCGATGACCACACCCTGGCGACACTGGGTACGCACCTGATCGCCGGGCGCAATTTCACCGCCGGCGAAATCGGTGCGCAGCAACCGCGCGATCCGATGCATTCCGCGCAGGTGATCATCAGCAAGGACCTCGCGCAGCGGTTGTTTCCGAATAGCTCGGCGTTGGGCAAGACCATCTACGTATCGATGGGCGCCAAGCCGTCCACCGTCATCGGCGTCACCGACACGCTGCAGGCGCACATGACGGGTAGCTGGGCCAACGCATACGCGTACAACGCCGTGCTGGTGCCGGCCCGGTTGTTGAACGACTACACCTATTACCTGGTGCGCGCACGGCCCGGTGAGCTGGCCGCCGCCATGCGCGATGCGCCGAAGGCGCTGTTCGCGCAGAGCCACATGCGCATCATCGATCACAAGGACGGGGTGATGAGTTTTGCCCAGGTGCGTCAGCGTGCCTACGACCGCGACGTCGGCATGGCGATTCTGATGGGCATCGTCAGCGCGGTGCTGCTGGCCATCACCGCCGCGGGCATTGTCGGTCTTACCAGTTTCTGGGTTGGCGAGCGGCGCAAGCAGATCGGCGTGCGCCGTGCCCTCGGTGCTACCCGCAGCGACATCCTCAGCTACTTCCTTACCGAGAACCTGCTGATTGGTATCGGCGGCGTGGTGGTCGGTGCGGTGCTGGCGGTTGGCATCAATCTGTGGATGGTGACCCAGTTCGAAATGGCGCGGCTGTCGCTGGCCTATGTGGTGACCGGCGTGGTGGCGCTGTTGTTGCTCGGCCAGGGCGCGGTGCTGGCGCCGGCATTGCGTGCCTCGCACGTGTCGCCGGTGGAGGCGACGCGGAGCGTGTGACGTTTTTCTCCCTCCCCTGCTCGCAGGGGAGGGCTGGGGAGGGGTGCTTTTGCTTCTGGCGAAAGAGCGCCCCCTCTCAATCTCCCCCTGCTTTGCAGGGAGAGAAGACAACTTACGGAGTAAATGGAATGCTTGCCTACTACCTCGAACTGGCCCTGCGAAGCCTCAAGCGAAGTCCCGGACTGACCGCATTGATGGTGTTGGCGATCGGCTTCGGCGTGGCCGCGTCGATGACCAGCTGGTCGGTGTTCCGCGCGGTGTCGGGCGACCCGATCCCGTGGAAGTCGTCGAAGCTGTTCGTGCCGCAGATCGATGCCTTCGGCCCAAGCGGGCGCAGCGACAAGGACGATGGTGAACCCGCCGACGCAATGAACTACACCGATGCCACGGCGTTGATGCGCGAGCATCGCGCCAGGCTGCAGTCCGCGATGTACCAGATCGCGCCGTCGATAGTGCCGACGCAGGCGGGCGGGCATCCGATGAACGTCAGCGGCCACGCCGTGTTCGGCGAATTCTTCCCGATGCTCGATGCACCATTCCAGTACGGCAGCGGCTGGAGCGCGAACGATGACGCACAGCGAGCCGCGGTGGTGGTGATCAGCGACAAGCTCAACGGAAAGCTTTTCGGTGGCGCCAACAGCGTGGGCAAGTCGGTGAACATGGAAGGCAAGGATTATCGCGTGGTCGGTGTGCTGAAAAAATGGAACCCACAGCCGCGTTTCTACGATGTGGTCAACAGCGGCGGTTTCAGCGAGGGCCTCGAGGACGTGTTCATGCCGTTTCAGCGCGCCATCGATGCGGGCATTCCCAATGACGGCAACACCAATTGCAACGAGGTGCCGAAGGAATCGGGTTTCGTCGGCCTGCAGCATTCGAGTTGCGTGTGGATCGCCTTCATGGTCGAGCTGGATGATGCCGCCGCCGTCACCGCGTACCACAACTATCTGACCGGTTATGCGCGCGATCAGCAGAAAGCGGGCCGCTTCGGCTGGGCGCCGAATGTGCGCCTGCGCGACGTGCCGGCCTTCCTCGACCATGAGCATGTGGTGCCCAGCGACACCAAGGTTTCGCTGCTGGTGGCGCTCGGCCTGCTGCTGGTATGCCTGGTGAACACGATCGGCCTGCTGCTCGCCAAATTCCTCCGTCGCAGCGGCGAGATCGGCGTGCGTCGCGCGCTCGGGGCACCACGCAATGCGATCTACGCACAGTTTCTCACCGAGGCTGGCGTGGTTGGCCTGGCCGGTGGCGTGCTCGGCCTGCTGCTGACCGGGGCCGGCGTGGCCAGCGTCGGCTGGGTGCTGCCCAAGAGCATCTCCGACCTGGCCCGGCTCGATGTTTCGCTGCTCGTGATCACCCTGCTGGTGGCCGTGGTGGCCACGATGCTTGCCGGGCTGTATCCCACTTTCCGTGCGTCACGCGTGCAACCCGCGTGGCAGCTCAAGTCGAACTGAGGACACCATCATGACCCTGCATCCTCTTGTCGCGGCTTTGCGCAAGCACAAGGCCGGCGTGATCCTGATCGCCATGCAGATTGCGCTGACCCTGGCGATCGTCTGCAACGCCGTGTTCATCATCGGCCAGCGCATCGAGCTGGTCGGCCGCGCGACTGGCATCGACGAAAACGACCTGTTCCTGGTCACCCAGCAATGGGTGGGCGCACCGAGCGGTGACGACGCGGGCAGCATCGACAAGCTCGATGCCATGCAGCGGGAGGATCTCGCCGCGCTGCGCGCGCTGCCCGACGTGCAGTCGGTGACAGCGATCAATTCGCTGCCGCTGCTGAACTCGTCGTGGAACGGCGCGATCGACGTCAAGCCGGATGCGAAAAAGGCGTTCGGTCGCACCACTTACTACTTCGGCGACGAGCAGATGTTTTCCACGCTGGGCCTGCACGTGATCGCCGGTCGAGCCTTCACCGCCGCCGATATCACGCACCAGGGTTTTCGGGACCAGCACGATCCGGACATCGTGATGCTGACCAAGCCACTTGCCGACAAGCTGTATCCCAAGGGTAACGCGGTCGGCAAGGTGGTCTATCTCAACGGCGGTGGCAAGCCGATCACCGTGATCGGCGTGGTCGAACGCATGCAGGTGCCGGGACTCTTCAATGACGAGGACACGGCCTTCAATTCGACCCTGGAACCGATCCGGCTGAACGCGAACTTCGCGCGCTATGCCATCCGCGCCAAGCCAGGCCGGCTGGAAGCGGCGATGCACGCGGTGACGCCGGCGCTGTACTCGGTGAACCCGATGCGCGTGATCGACGATGACAGCGTGAAGTCGTTCGCGACCATCCGCCACGACGCCTATGAGGCCGATCGCGGCATGGCGATCCTGATGGGTGTGGTCGCCCTGATCCTGCTATGCGTCACCGCGGCGGGCATCGTTGGCCTCACCAGTTTCTGGGTCGGCCAGCGGCATCGGCAGATTGGCGTTCGGCGTGCGCTTGGCGCACGCAAGATCGACATCCTGCACTACTTCCAGATAGAGAACCTGATGATCGCCGGTGCCGGTGTGGTGCTCGGCATCGTCATGGCGATCGGTCTGAACATGTGGCTGATGACGCAGTACGAGATGGCGCGCATTCCGGCGTTGTACGTGATCGCCGGCGTGCTGGTGATGCTGGTGCTCGGCCAGGCCGCGGTGTTCGTGCCGGCGCGACGTGCGTCGAACGTGCCGCCGGTCGTGGCGACGCGGGCAGTGTGATGGATAGCCGGACAACCGCCGTGTGGGAGCGACTTCAGTCGCGATGCTCTCCATCGCCATGCCGGGTCAAGGGCATCGCGGCTGAAGCCGCTCCCACAGGCGCGGTGCCGGTGGATATCAACAAGGGGTCGATACATGTTTGCCTACTACCTTGACCTCGCCCTGCACAGCCTCAGGCGCAACAAGGCGCTCACCGCGCTGATGGTGGTGGCGATCGCGCTGGGCATCGGTGCCAGCATGACCACGCTGACCGTGCTGCATGTGCTGTCGGGCGATCCGCTGCCGGGCAAGAGCAGCAAACTGTTCTATCCGCAGATGGATCCGCAGGACATGGACGGCTACAAGCCGCAGGACGAGCCGCCGGCACAGGTGACCTGGATCGACGGCATGGCCTTGCTGCACGCCAAGCGCGCCCACTACCAGGCATTGATGACCGGTGGCGCCGTGCCGATCCAGCCCGCGCAGTCCTCCATCGATCCTTTCTTCGAGGACGCACGCTACGCCACCGCCGATTTCTTCCCGATGTTCGACGTGCCGTTCCTTTACGGGCACGGCTGGAACGCGGCCGACGACGAAGCCAGCGCGCGCGTGGTCGTGCTCACTCGCGAACTCAACGACAAGCTGTTCGGCGGCAAGGACAGTACCGGGCAGACGTTGCGTATGGGCGACACGGCGTTCCGCATCGTCGGCGTACTGGACAGCTGGCGTCCGACGCCGCATTTCTACGATCTCAATATCGGCAGCTACTCCGATGACGAGGGTGTGCTGGTTCCACTGACCACGGCGACGGATCTCAAGTTCAGTCGCAATGGTTCGACCGATTGCTGGGACAAGGGTCAGAGCAACGACATGAAAACCGCCACCTGTACCTGGCTGCAATTCTGGGTGCAGTTGGACACGCCAGCCGAGGCGAGCGCATACAAGACGTTCCTGCTGAACTATTCGCGGGAACAGAAAACGATGGGCCGTTTCCAGCGGCCGGCCAATGTACGCCTGCGCGACGTGATGGGTTGGCTCGACTACAACAAGGTGGTGCCCGGCGACGTGCGTCTGCAGGTATGGCTGGCATTCGGGTTTCTGCTGGTGTGCCTGGTCAACACGGTCGGATTGATGCTGGCCAAGTTCCTGCGTCGTTCGGGCGAGCTCGGCGTGCGGCGCGCACTGGGCGCATCGCGCCGCTCGCTGTTTTCGCAACTGCTGATCGAAGCCGGAGTGGTCGGCCTGGTGGGCGGTGTCGGCGGCCTGTTGCTGGCGCTGCTCGGCCTGTGGCTGGTACGCCGGCAACCCTCGGATTACGCCGCGCTGGCGCATCTGGATCTGTCGATGCTGCTGGCGACGTTCGCTTCTGCTGTCGTGGCCACCTTGCTGGCCGGCCTGCTGCCGGCCTGGCGGGCTTGTCTGACTCCCCCCGCGCTGCAGCTGAAGAGCAACTGACATGGATATTCGTCCCATCTTCTCCACCCTGCGCCGGCACAAGATCCCCGCGCTGCTGCTGATCCTGGAGATCGCGCTGACCTGCGCCATCGTCTGCAATGCGGTGTTCCTGATCAGCCAGCGCCTGGAGCGCGACAAGATGGTCAGTGGCGTGGCCGAGCACGAGCTGGTGCAGGTCCGGGTCGCAAACATCGGCAGGCCGACCGATGCCAAGGCCCGGGCGCAGGAAGATCTGGCGTTGCTGCGACGGGTTCCCGGCGTGACCGCGGCGGCGCTGGTCAACCAGGTGCCGTTCACCAACAGCTCGTCGAACACCAGCATCAAGCTCGACCCGGCGCAGAAACTGCCCACGCTCAGCGCGACCATGTACATGGGAGAGGGGCTTATCCGGACCTACGGCAGCAAGCTGGTGGCAGGCCGCGATTTCAGTGCCGACGAGTACATGGAGTACGACGACATGCAGGGCGATCCTCACCTGCAGAGCAAGGTCGGCTCGGTGGTGATCACGCAAGCGCTGGGCGAGCGCCTGTGGCCCGGTCAGAGCGCGTTGGGCAAGAACATCTATCTCGGCGACACATCGGTACGGGTGATCGGCGTGGTGCAATCGCTGATCCGTCCGGCGCTGTTCAACGGCGACGACACGGCGCAGTGGACGCTGGTTTTCCCACTGCGCATGAGTACCCGAAGCGCTTCGCGCTATGTGTTGCGGACGGCGCCCGGGCAACGCGAAAGCGTGCTGGCCGATGCTGCCAAGGTGCTGCGCAAGGCCGACCCGCATCGGATCATCCTCGACAAGAAGACACTCGACGATATCCGCAGCGACTTCTTCCAGAACGACCGCGCCATGGCCGGCATCCTGGTCGGCGTCATCATCGCGCTGCTTACCGTGACCGCGCTGGGCATCGTCGGCCTGGCCAGTTTCTGGGTCGCGCAACGGCGTCGCACGATCGGCGTGCGCCGTGCGCTGGGTGCCACGCGCGCCAACATCCTGCATTACTTCCAGACCGAGAACTTCCTGCTTGCCACCATCGGCATCGTGCTCGGCATGGTGCTGGCGTATGGCATCAACCTGTTCCTTATGTTGCATTACGAGTTGCCGCGACTTCCGGCCGTCTATTTCCCGGTGGGCGCCATCGTGCTGTGGCTGATCGGGCAGGCGGCAGTCCTGGGACCGGCGCTGCGTGCGGCGGCGGTGCCTCCGGTGGTGGCGACGCGGTCGGTGTGATGCATCACCCCACAGATCTTGTGGGAGCGACTTCAGTCGCGATGCTCTTTGTCTCGCCAGGCAGCTGGCATCGCGGCTGAAGCTGCTCCCACAGTGCCATCGACGAAGGATCAACATGTTTGCCTACTACCTCGACCTCGCGCTGCGCAGCTTGAAGCGCAACAAGGTGCTCACCACATTGATGGTTCTCGCGCTTGCGCTTGGCATCGGCGCGACGATCACCACGCTGACCGTGTTGCGGTTGCTGTCCGGCGATCCGCTGCCGCAGAAGAGTGCGCAGCTGTTTTATCCGCAGCTCGATCCGAATGCGAAGGACGGCTACATCGAAGGGCAGACCAAGCCGGACTCGATCATGACCTATGCCGACGCAATGAATCTGCTGCATGCACGCAAAGGTACGCGGCAGGCGGCCATGGCGTTGACCCAGGCCAAGATCATGCCGCAACAGGCCAACAGCCATCCGTTCTTCAGCGATGCGGTGATGACCACCTCGGATTTCTTCGCGATGTTCGACGCGCCGTTCCAGTACGGCGGCGGCTGGACGGCGACGGACGATGACAGCCGTGCGCAACAGGTGGTGATCGCCAGTTTTCTCAACGACAAGATGTTCAATGGCGCGAACAGCGTGGGCCGTACCATCCGCATCAACGATCACGACTTCCGCGTCGTTGGCGTGCTGAAACCCTGGGCGCCGCAGCCGCGTTTCTACGCCCAGGATCTTGGCGGCCGCAGTTACGGCGATGGCGACGCAGTGTTCCTGCCTTTGCAGACGGCGCGCGCGATGGAGATGGGGCCGCAGGACACGGAGTGCTTTGCCGCCGTGCCCGACATCCGCCATCTCGAGACGGCGCCGTGCGAGTGGCTCGGCGTATGGGTGGAACTCGACAGCCATGAGGCGATGGCGAGCTACAAGGAATTCCTGGCCAACTATGCGAAACAGCAGGTGGCGCTGGGACGATATCAGCGTTCCGAGACGTCGCTGCTGGACCTGATGGGATGGCTGCGCCAGGAACAGGTGGTTCCCGACGATGTGCGCCTGCAGGCCGGACTGGCCTTCGGCTTCCTGCTGATCTGCGTGGTGAACACGGTAGGCCTGCTGCTGGCCAAATGCCTGCGCCGCTCCCGCGAGATCGGTGTACGCCGCGCGCTTGGCGCGACGCGACGCGAAATATTCATCCAGTTCATGGTCGAGTCCGTCATCGTCGGCCTGGCTGGCGGCGTGTTCGGACTGCTGTTTGCGGAACTGGGATTGTTCGGTATCCGTCACCAGCCAGCGGAGTACGCCAGCCTCGCGCATCTGGATGCGGGGATGTTCTTTTTTACGTTTGCTGTCGCCGTCGTGGCCAGCCTGGTCGCCGGGATCCTGCCGGCGTGGCGAGCGTGTGTGCTGGCACCAGCACCCCAACTGAAGGCGGCCTGAGATGATCATGGAAATCCGCCCGATTTTCGCGAGCATGCGCAAGCATCTCATCCCCGCCTCGCTGATCATGCTGGAGATCGCGCTGGCTTGCGCCGTGTTGTGCAACGCGGTGTTCATGATCAGTCAACGCGTGGCGGACATCCACCTGTCCAACGCGATCGACGAGCAGGGCATCGCTACAGTTACGCTGCGCGGCACCGACGACAAGCTGGCCGGCAGCGACATCCCGCGCAATCTTGCCGCGCTGCGCGGCATCGCCGGGGTGCAGGAGGCGGCCGTCACCAGCAGCTTGCCGCTCAGCACCAACAACTGGGGCTGGAGTTTCGGGGTGAGTCCCGATTCGGTCATCGCCAACCAGAAAAACATCAATGTGTCGCTGTATTTCATCGGCGAGGGTGGCGACAAGGCACTGGGACTGCATATGTTGCAGGGCCGCTTCTTCAACGCGGACGAGCTGGCGGACAGCAAGTTCGGCACCGCGCCGCTGCCCGAGACCCACGTGGTGGTGATGACGCATTCTGCCGCGGAGAATTTCTGGCCAGGGCAGGTGGCGCTGGGCAAGACGATCTACTCCAAGCCGTATTACTACACGGTGGTCGGCGTGGTCGATGACGTGCTGCGTCCCAATGTGTATACGCAGAACACCCGCAAATCGTACGACGCCGTTTACTTCCCGATGAGTGCCGCGGGCAGCAAGGGCGCGTTGAGCTACTACATCCTGCGCGGCGCACCGCAGGATCGCGATCGCATCATGCGCGCGGCCGAGCAGAAACTGGCCGAACTCAATCCCGGTGCCGTTGCCAAGGGCCAGACCTTCACCGATGTTCGCGACAAATATTTCGCCAACATGAGCAGCATGGCCTGGATGCTGGTGCTGGTGTGCGTGGTGATGCTGGCGGTAACTGCCTTCGGCATCGTCGGCCTGACCAGCTTCTGGGTCAGCCAGCGACGCCAGCAGATTGGCGTGCGACGCGCGGTGGGCGCTACGCGCGGCCACATCATGCAGTATTTCCAGACCGAGAATTTCCTGCTCACGTCGGCCGGTGTGGTCATCGGCATGGCCCTGGCCTACGGCATCAACGTGTACCTGATGCAGCACTACGAGATGTCGCGCATGCCCTGGTACTACCTGCCGGGCGGTGCGATCGGGCTGTGGTTGATCGGTCAGGTCGCTGTGCTGGGGCCCGCGCTGCGCGCGGCGGCGGTGCCCCCGGTGGTGGCGACGAGAGCAGCGTAACGTTTTTGCTACCTCCCCTGCGTGCAAGGAAGGGGAATCAATGGAGACAAGTGATGTTCGGTTATTACCTCGACCTTGCAATCCGTAGCCTGAAGCGCAACAAGGTGCTCACCGCGCTGATGGTGATCGCGATTGCGGTCGGCATCGGGGCAAGCATGACCACGTTGACGGTGATGCAGTTGCTGTCGGGTGATCCGCTACCCGGCAAGAGCGGCGCGCTGTTCTATCCGCAGGTCAATCCGGTGCCCACCGCCGATGGCAACCACGGACCTTATGACGTGCTGGACTACAGCTCGGCGGTGGACCTGTGGGGCGCGCATCGTGCAGATCGCCAGGCCCTGTTGATCGAAGGCAGCATCAAACTGCGCGCACCCGATACCCATCTGCCGCCGTTGATGGTGTCGATGCTGTCGACCACGACGGACTTTTTCCCCATGTTCGATGTGCCGTTGCAGTACGGCAATGCGTGGACCACGCAGGACGACGCGCGGCGTGCGCGTGTTGTGGTGATTTCCGCCGATCTGAACAACAAGCTTTTCGGTGGCGCCGACAGCGTCGGCCGCACGCTGCGTCTGCGTGATGCGGACCTGCGCATCATCGGTGTACTCAAGCCATGGCGACCATCGCCGCTGTTCTACGATGTCGCTGGCGGCAATTACTCGCGCGGTCAAACATCTTATCTCTACCGCAAACCGCAGGATGTCTACACGCCGTTTTCGACCGGCCTGGATATCAACGCCGGCGATTTCGAGATGTTCACCTGCTGGGGTACGCCACCGGACGCCCATCAACAGCAAACCTCGCCGTGCGTATGGGTACGACTCTGGGTGCAGTTGGACAGTGCGGCCAAGGTCGCTGCATATCGGCAGTTCGTTGCCGGCTACGCTGCCCAGCAGAAAGTGCTGGGACGGATAGCGCATGCCGACGACACCCGCATGCCAAACCTGATGCAGTGGCTGGATTACAACCACGTGGTGCCCAGCGACGTACGCTTGCAGACATGGCTGGCGTTTTCCTTCCTGGCCATTTGCCTTTTCAACACGGTCGGCCTGCTGCTGGCCAAGTTCCTGCGCCGCAGTGCCGAGATCGGCGTGCGCCGTGCGTTGGGCGCCAGCCGTGGCGCGGTGTTTGCGCAGTGTCTGGTCGAGGCTGGCACGGTGGGCCTGGTCGGCGGCATCGGTGGCTGGCTGCTGACCCTGCTCGGGTTGTGGCTGGTGCGCCGGCAACCCACCGAGTACGCCGACCTGGCGCATCTGGACGCCGGCATGTTCCTGGTCACATTCGTACTGGCTCTGGTTGCCAGCCTGTTGGCCGGTGTGCTGCCGGCGCTGCGTGCCAGCCGGGTTGCGCCAGCGCTGCAGTTGAAGACGTTGTAAGGAAGGCCACCATGCAGATTCAACCCATTCTGTCCGCGCTGCGCAAACATCGTCTGGCCACGGTGCTGATCGCGCTGGAGATTGCTCTGGCTTGCGCGGTGCTGTGCAATGCCTGTTTCCTGATCGCCCACCGCGTCGCGCAGATGCATGTCATCAGTGGCGTGGACGAACGCTCACTGGCGACCGTCCAGTTGACCGGCTATGGCGCAAGCCAGGCGAGCGATCTCAATGCCCGCGTCCTGGCCGCGCTGGGCACGGTACCCGGCGTGCAATCGGTGAGCGTGCTCGGCGCTATTCCGTTCGGTGTTGGACAAGGCCGGGCCGGCATCACCCTGGATACGGCCGGGCAGCATTTCGGTGGCGTGGTGGATTTTTACGTTGGAGGCCCCGGCAGCTTCCAGACCCTGGGTTTGCACCTGGTGGCGGGGCGCGCGCCGCAAGCGGAAGACCATCAGCCCATCGTCAACTTCCTGCCCAAGGATGCATCCGTGCAGATTACGCGGGTGCTGGCGGAGCACCTGTGGCCCGGCGCCGACCCTCTCGGCAAGGAATTCTGGATGGGCTCATATCACTTTCGCGTCGTCGGCGTGCTGGATCATCTGATGATTCCCGCGCCTGGGGGCGGTGAAGAGAAGGACCCGGACTGGTCGATATTCGTGCCCGTGCAACCGGGATCGCAGCTCGCCGGAAGCTATCTGCTGAGGGCCAAGCCGGAGCAGCTCGATCGTGTACTGCGCGATGCGCTGGCGGCGGTGACAAAAGTCGCGCCGGATGCCGTGGTCGATCGCGAGAACAGCCAGACGATCGGCGATCTGCGGCACAAATACTTCGAGAACGACCGCGCCATGGCCGGCATGCTGGTCGGCGTGATCGTGGCGCTGTTGCTGGTCACCGCGCTGGGCATCGTCGGCCTGGCCAGCTTCTGGGTGCAGCAGCGGCGCCGGCAGATCGGTATCCGGCGCGCCATCGGCGCTACCCGGAGCGACATCCTGCATTACTTCCAGACCGAAAACTTCCTGATCGTCACCGGCGGCATCGTGCTTGGCATGGTGCTGGCCTTCGGCATGAACATCGCGCTGATGAAGTTCTACGAACTGCCACGGCTGCCGCTGTATTACCTGCCGATCGGGGCGCTGGTGTTGTGGGGGCTCGGTCAACTGGCCGTGCTGGGCCCGGCGTTGCGCGCGGCGGCGGTGCCGCCGGTCGTGGCGACGCGGAGCGTGTGATGGTGTTTTCTCAATCCGGACATCGCCGCGAAGCTGTGTATCGATGGCTTCCCGGTTCCCGGCATGTTCTCCGCACGGAGTTTCAATGAGCACGTTCCGCACAGCACTTTTTTGCATGGTGACCGTCGTCCTGGGCACGATGGCGCGCGATGCATCGTCCACCCAGGCGGCGGCTTCTTCCAGGCCGGCGACGGCACCATCCAGCACCGCACCCCGGATGATTGCGCGCGACGAAGTCACCCGCATCATCGACAACACGCACAAGATCGTTTCGCCGAACGGGGTGGACGAGCGCATCAAGCTGCGTATCGGCGGCATCGACCAGTGGGTGTCGATTCGTGGACATGATCGCCGCAATCCGATCCTGCTTTTTCTCCATGGTGGTCCGGCGTCGGTGACGATGCCGGTCAGCTATACCTTCCAGTCGCCGTGGGAGGATTACTTCACCGTCGTGCAGTGGGACCAGCGCGGTGCCGGCAAGACTTACGCAGCCAACACCGAGCAGCAGATGTCACCGGGCATGACGATTGCCGGCATGACCGATGACGCGGCACAGGTCGTCCAGTATCTGCGCCAGCATTACGGCAAGCAGAAAATCTTTCTGCTCGGTCATTCCTGGGGCACCGTGCTGGGCACGCGGCTGGCCCAGCAACATCCGGACTGGTTCTACGCCTACATCGGCGTCGGCCAGGTGGTGAACGTGCGCAGGAACGAGGAGATCGGCTTTGCCTTTGCACTGCGTCAGGCGAAGGCCGATCACAACGACAAGGCGGTAAACGAACTGCAGGCGCTGGCGCCGTATCCCGGCACGGCGCCACTGACGCTCGACCGCATAGGCACGCGCAGCAAGTGGGAAACCTATTACGGCGGCCTTGCCTATGGCCGCAGGGATTTTTCCTTCGACGCCGACGCCGAGGACCTCTCGCCCGATTACAGCCAGGCGGAACTCGACGCGATCGGCAAGGGCAGTGGCTATTCGCTCAAGCACCTGCTGCAACCACTGCTCGGTGTGAGTTTCGACGACACGACGGCCTTTCGCTGCCCGGTGATCCTGTTCGTCGGACAGCACGACTACACCACGCCGCACGAGCTGGCCGAGCAATGGTTCGATCGCATACACGCGCCGTCGAAGCACATGGTGCTGTTTGCCGACTCGGCGCACATGGTGATGCAGGAACAGCCGGGCCGGTTCCTGATGCACCTGGTGACGGACGCCTTGCCGCTGGCGCAGAAAGCCGGCGATGCCGCACCGGTAGAGGCCACGCGCGGCGATTGATCGATCACGTTGAAGGATGAGGCCCATGCCCGCCGGCATGAGCTGAAGAAACCGGGGGAATGAAATGTTTGGCTATTACATAGATCTGGCATGGCGCAGCTTCAGGCGCAACAAGGCGCTTACCGCACTGATGGTGGTGGCGATCGGGCTGGGCATCGGCGCCTGCATCACCACGCTGACGGTGCTGCATCTACTGTCCGGGGATCCGCTGCCGGGCAAAAGCGCCACGCTGTACTACCCGCAGGTCGACCCCACCGATCGTCATGGCGACAAGCCGCAGACGCAGATGACCTATATCGACGCGATGAACCTCTGGCAGGCACACAAGGCCGATCGCCAGGCCATCGTGGTCAGCGCCAACGTCAAGGTATTCGGTCCGCAGCCGGGGGCGCAACCGATGGGCTTGTCGACGGTGGCGACGACCAGCGATTTCTTTCCCATGTTCGATGTGCCGTTTGCCTACGGTGGTCCATGGTCGGCCGCCGATGGCGCGGCCAAGGCCCGTGTGGCGGTGATTTCCTCGACACTCAACGACAAGCTGTTCGCCGGCGGCAACAGCATCGGCAAGAACATCCGGCTGCAGGACTGGGACTTTCGCGTCGTCGGTGTGCTCGACCATTGGCGCCCGACCCCCCGTTTCTACGACCTGTTCGGAGGTGGTGCCTTCGCCGCGGGTGACGATGTGCTGATCCCGTTCACGACCTCGCGCGATCTCGCCTCGCTCGGCATCCAGGGCAACGGGCTGGATTGCTGGGGACAACTGACCGACGAGGTGCACCTCGAGAACCAGCCCTGCCTGTGGCTGCAGTACTGGGTGCAACTGGACAGTCCGGCCAAGGCCGCTGCGTACCGCGACTATCTGGTGAATTATTCGGAACAGCAGAAGGCGCTGGGGCGCTACCACTACCTGGACAAGCCGCGGGTGGACCTGCCCAGCCTGCTGCAGTGGCTGGATTTCAATCAGGTCGTGCCATCGGACGTGCGTCTGCAGACCTGGGTGGCGTTCGGCTTCCTGTTCGTCTGCCTGCTCAACACGGTCGGTTTGCTGCTGGCCAAGTTCCTCCGACGCGCACCCGAGGTCGGCGTGCGCCGCGCGCTGGGTGCATCGCGACGCACGGTGTTCGCGCAATTCCTGGTCGAGGCCGGCGGCGTTGGCCTGGCCGGCGGCATCGTCGGCCTGCTGTTGGCGCTGCTGGGGCTGTGGGCGGTGCGGCACACGCCAAGCGACTACGCCGGGCTGGCGCATCTGGACGCCGGCATGTTTCTGGTCACTTTCGTCCTGGCCATCGTCGCCAGCCTGCTGGCCGGGCTGCTGCCAGCCTGGCGCGCCTGCCAGGTGGCGCCGGCCCTGCAACTGAAGAGCAATTGACATGGATATCCGTCCCATACTTTCGTCGCTGGGCAGGCACAAGCTCGCATCCTTGCTGATCGTGCTGGAGATCGCGGTGGCGTGCGCGATCCTCTGCAACGCGGTCTTCCTGATCCGCGAACGGCTCACGCGCATGCAGGTCACCACCGGTATCGTCGAGAACGAGCTGGTCTGGGTGAAGACCGACGGCATCGATGGCCCCCAAGCCACCTCGCTGCTCGAGCGCAACCTCGCTGCCTTGCGCGGACTGGCCGGGGTGAAATCGGCCGCGCTGGTGTTTCCGCTGCCGCTGGCCAACACCTCGATGAACTTCAACCCGACCCTGGATGCCGACCACAAGAAATCCGGGCCCAACATCGGCATGTATGTGGGCAGCCAGGGTTATCTCAAAACGCTGGGCGTGAAACTGGTCGAGGGCCGTGACTTCACCGACGGCGACTTCGACGAGACCGACTCGTGGTTGCCGCGTTCCCCCGTGATGATCATCACTCGTTCACTGGCCCAGCGCCTGTGGCCCGGAAAGGAAGCCGTGGGCCAGGTGTTCTGGGTCGGCGAGAAACGCTACGGCGTGATCGGTGTGGTTGAACACCTGGTACGCGGCGACCTGCGCGGCACCGCCTCCGAATACGCGGCGATGTTCGCGGCCAGGCCCAACCGCCTGTTCTCGAGCTTGTATGCATTGCGCGTCGATCCGGCGTCGCGCGACCGACTGGTGCGCGAAGCCTCCGCGCTACTGCTCAAACTCAATCCGCAGATGCTGATCAACGACAAGGGCACCTATGCCGAATTGCGCGCCTCCTATTTCCGGCAGGACACGGCGATGGCGTGGCTGCTGGCGGTGGTCTGCGTGGCATTGCTGATCGTCACCGCGCTGGGCATCGTGGGCCTGTCCAGTTTCTGGGTATCGCAACGGCGTCGACAGATCGGCGTGCGCCGCGCATTGGGTGCCACGCGCCGCGACATCCTGCGTTATTTCCAGACCGAGAACTTCCTGATCGTCACCGGCGGCATCGCACTGGGCATGCTGTTTGCGTACGGCATCAACCTGTTCCTGATGACCCATTACGAATTGCCACGACTGCCTGCCGCCTATCTCCCCAGCGGTGCGATTGCGCTGTGGCTGATCGGGCAGATTGCGGTGCTTGGGCCGGCGTTGCGTGCGGCCGCGGTACCGCCGGTGGTGGCGACGCGGTCGGTGTGATGACAAGAACAGAAAGCCAGTGATCTGAACACACGGAAGGGCCTGCCATGTTTACCTATTACCTCGACCTGGCGCTGCGCAGCCTGAAGCGCAACAAGGGGCTCACTGTGTTGATGGTGCTGGCGATCGGTTTGGGTATCGGCGCGAGCATGACGATGATCACCGTGCTGCACGTGATGACCGCCGACCCACTGCCGGACAAAAGCGCCCGGCTGTTTTATCCGCAGATCGATCCGCAGGACATGGAAGGCTACGTGGCGGGCAAGGAACCGTTCGACCAATTTTCGTGGCCCGATGCGATGAACCTGTTGCATGCCCGCAAGGACAGTCACCAGGTGGCGATGACAGGCGGCCGTGTCACGGTGCGTCCGCCACAGGGAAAGAGTCGCGCGTTCTTTGCCGATGCGCGTTATGCGTCGGCCGACTTTTTCGGCATGTTCGACGTGCCGTTTCTCCATGGCAACGGCTGGAGCGCCGAAGACGACGACCGGCAGGCGCGGGTGGCAGTGATTTCGCGCAGTCTGGCCGACAAGCTCTACGGCGCCGACCACGCGGTGGGCCAATCGCTGCCACTGGGCAAGGATGTGTTTCGCGTCATCGGCGTGATCGATCGCTGGGATCCGGTGCCGCACTTCTACGACCTGACCCAGGGCAGTTACCACCATACCGAGGACGTGTTTCTTCCGCTGGAAACAGCCATGGCGCTCGGGCAGGGCACGGCGGGCAACATGAATTGCTGGGGCCATGCCGATTTCCCCACGCCCGATCGCATGAAAACCGCCGACTGTGCGTGGATGCAGTTCTGGGTGCAACTGGATACGCCGGCGCAGGTGCAGGCGTATCGCGAATTCCTGGTGCATTACTCCGAGCAGCAGAAGGCGCTGGGACGTTTTCAGCGTCCGCCGAACACACGCCTGCACGACGTGATGGGCTGGCTGGACTACAACCATGTCGTGCCCGGCAGCGTGCAGCTGCAAGCCTTGCTGGCACTGGGCTTCATGCTGGTGTGCCTGGTCAATACGGTGGCCTTGTTGCTGGTGAAGTTCCTGCGCCGCAGCAGCGAACTGGGTGTGCGCCGCGCGATGGGCGCATCGAAGCGGTCGGTGTTTGCGCAACTGCTGGTGGAGGCGTCGCTGGTGGGGTTGGCTGGCGGTGTGGCCGGCTTGCTGCTGGCGTTCTTCGGCCTGTGGATCGTGCGCCAGCAGCCGGCGCCATACGCCACCTACGCGCATCTGGATGTGGCGATGCTGTGCGCGACGCTGGTGCTCGCGCTGTGCGCCACCGTGCTGGCGGCGATCTTCCCCGCCTGGCGCGCGTGCCGGGTGCAACCCGCGCGCGTTCTGAAGATCCAGTGAGGAGAAGCACGTCATGCATCCCATTCTTTCCGCACTGAAACATCACAAGACCGTGGTGGCGCTGGTGGCGCTGGAAATCGCGTTGACCTGCGCCATCGTCAGCAATGCGCTGTTCATCATCGGCAGCCACCTGGGCGACATGCAACTGCAAACCGGCGTGGCGGACAACGAGCTGGTGTGGGCCACCAGCAGCGGCATCGGCGACGACGCCACGCCAGCGAGCCAAGTCAGCCGGGCGGCCGCCGACCTGGCCGCACTGCGCGCCATGCCGGGAGTGAAATCGGCCGTCATCACCAACTCGCTGCCGCTGAGTTCCTCCGGCTCCTGGGGTACCTGCATTGCCCGCAAGCCCGGTGGGGCAAAAGGCGATTCCGTCTGCACTGTCATCTTGTATGCCGGTACGGCGGGCGTGGTGAACACGCTCGGAATCAAGCTGTCGCAGGGACGCGATTTCCTGCCGCAGGAATATCAGGACTTCAACCCGTTCCAGGGCGACAAGCCGCCACCGCCGTCGGTGATCGTCACCCGCTCGCTGGCGCAGAAGCTGTGGCCCGGGGAAGATCCCCTGGGCAAGCCGGTCTTCCTCGGCGACAAGGGCTCGGATGTCACGCATGTCGTCGGCGTGACGGATCATTTCCTCAATCCCGACATCAACAAATCCAGCGGCGGCGACCTCAACCTGTTGTTTCCGGTGACCTCGGTCGCTGGCGGCAAGTACGTGTTGCGCACCGAGCCGGGTGCGCGCGATACCACGTTGCGCAACCTGGCCAAGGTCCTCGATGGCGTGGATGACCAGCGCATCATCACGGGCAGCCACAGCTATGCCGATACCGTCTCGGAGTATTTCCACGACGACCGCGCACTGATCTGGCTGCTGCTGGTGGTGATCGGTTGCCTGCTCGCGCTGACCGCGCTGGGCGTGGTCGGACTGTCCAGTTTCTGGGTACAGCAACGTACGCATCAGATCGGCATCCGCCGTGCCATAGGCGCCACCCGGCACGACATTCTCCGTTATTTCCAGCTCGAGAATTTCCTGATCGTCAGCGGCGGTATCGCCATCGGCCTCTTGCTGGCGGTGGCGCTGAACCTGCTGCTGATGAAGCACTACGAGTTGCCGAGACTGCCGCTGTACTACCTGCCTGCCGGCGCGGTGGTGTTGTGGTTGCTCGGGCAACTGGCGGTACTCGGTCCCGCGCTGCGGGCGGCAGCGGTGCCTCCGGTGGTGGCGACGCGATCGGTGTGATGAAAATCCTGTAGGAGCCCGTTGGCGGGCGATGCTCCTGGTCGGAATTCGGGGTATGCAAGAAACAGGAGCATCGCCCGCCAGCGGGCTCCTACGAAAGAGCGAGTCAACAGGAGTGTTCCGGACATGCTTACCTACTACCTCGATCTCGCGCTTCGCAGCCTCAAGCGCAATCCGGTCCTCACCGCATTGATGGTGCTGGCGATCGGGTTGGGCATCGGCGCCAGCATGACGATGATTACCGTGCTGCATGTGATGTCGGGTGATCCGCTACCCGCGCGCAGCGCCAAACTGTTCTATCCCACGCTGGATCCGCGTCCCTTGCGCGATAGCCAGCGTGATAATGACAACGCCGGCGGGGTTGGTGAGCACGACAGCGCTACCGACAACTTTACCTATGTCGACGCGATGGCCCTGCTGCAGGCGCATCGGGCGCCACGCCAGGCGATGATGGCCGGCGGCACGGTGCTGATCCAGACGGCCGACGACCAGGGCGATACGCGCCCCGATTACCAACCTGTCCACTATGCGAGCGCCGATTTCTTCGCCATGTTCGACGTGCCGATGGCCAGCGGCAGCGGCTGGGGCGTGGCGGACGACGATGCCCGGGCACGCGTGGCGGTGATCACGCCACAACTGGCGCGGCGTGTATTCGGCGAGAAGCCGGCGATGGGTCGGCAGATACGCCTGGCAGGTAGTCTTTTTCGCGTGGTGGGCGTGACGGGCGAGTGGAATCCGCAACCGACTTTTTATCAGGACGTCGATAGTGGCGAGCCGTATGGGAAAGCCGACCAAGCGTTCATCCCGCTGCTGACTGCCGTCGATCTCGACCTGCCGGTGAGCGGTACCAGTTGCTGGAGCAAGGACAGTCTGGCCGGCAAGGCGCGGCGAACCAGCGACAGCTGCAGTTGGGCGCAGTTCTGGGTCGAACTGGACGATGCCGGGCAGGTGGCCGCGTATCGCCAGTTCCTGCAAGGCTATGCGGAAACACAGCATGCCGCGGGCCGCTTCCAGAGGCCACCCCGCAGCGCGCTCTACCCGATGATGGAGTGGCTGGGGCGTGCCGACTGGATACCGGGCGACCTGCATCTGCAACTGCTGCTTGCGGTTTCGTTCCTCGGTGTATGCCTGCTCAATATCGTCGCCTTGTTGCTCGCGAAGTTCCTGCGTCGCTCGGGAGAAATCAGCGTGCGCCGTGCGCTGGGTGCGCAGAGGCGGGACATCTTCGTACAGTTGGGCGTCGAGTCCGTGCTGATCGGTCTGCTCGGCGGCCTGCTTGGCCTGGTCATCGCCCAGTTTGGTCTGTGGAGTGTGCGCCAGCGGCCCGATGCGTATGCCTCGCTGGCGCATATGGATGTCGGCATGCTGGTACTGACCTTGATGCTGGCCATCCTCGCCAGCGTGTTGGCCGGGCTGCTGCCGGCGTGGCGTGCCTGCCGGGTAGCGCCGGCTCTGCAATTGAAGAGTGCCTGAGCATGCGTATGCCTCCCTTCCGATCCATCCTTGCCAGCCTGACCCGCCACAAGCTCGTGGCCATACTGTTGCTGCTGCAGGTCGCGGCGACCTGCGCCATCGTCTGCAACGTGGGTTTCATGGTCGCCACGCGCGTCCAGCGCATGTACGCGTCCAGCGGAATCGACGAAGCGTCACTGGTGTTGATCAGTGCGCAGGACTTCCAGTTGCGCAGCGACGTGCAGCAACGGCATGAGGCCGATCTGGCGCGGTTGCGCATGATCCCCGGTGTGACTGCTGCGGTGGTGGTCGATTCGATGCCCTTCAGCCGCTCCACCTGGCGCGTCGGCAGTCGCCCTGCAGGCAGTGCATCGGACGCAGCTGGCGGCATTCCGCTGACCCTGTATAGCGGTACGCCAGGGGAGTTGACCACATTGGGTATCCGGCTGATCGGCGGCCATGATTTTGCGGCCACCGATTATCGGCCGATGCGGGTCAAGGACAACTGGGCCGGGCTGGACGATGTCGATGCGCTGATCGTGAGCCGCGCCGTGGCGGAGCATTATTTCCCCGGCCGTTCGGCGGTGGGACGCGCGATCCGAATCGACGAGCACGATCGCCGCATCGTCGGTGTCTTCGACCATCTTGCGACGCCTTCGCCGGGCAGCCAGCAGAAGCCGGACTACACCGTGCTCACACCGATGCTGCCTGACGACAGCCAGGCGTTCTACGTGGTGCGCTGCGCTCCGGCCGAATGCGACCGTGTCGGCCAGCGAGCCAGCGATTTGTTGCAGGCTGCCGCACATGATCGCCTGCTCAAGCCGCCGCAGCATTTCTCCGAGATGCGTGCCACGTATTTCCGGCGCGACCTGACCATGGTCGGGTTGCTCATCGCCTCGGGCCTCGGCCTGTTGTTCGTCACCGCGCTGGGCATCACGGGTCTGGCCAATTTCTGGGTGCAGCAGCGCACGCGGAGTATCGGCATCCGGCGTGCTGTCGGCGCCACCCGTGGTGACATCCTGCGCTATTTCCAGACGGAGAATTTCCTGATCGTCGGTGCGGGCATCGTGTTGGGCATGCTGCTGGCGTTCGTGCTGAACGCGGTGCTGATGACCCATTACGAGTTGCCGCGGCTGCCGCTGTTCTACCTGCCGGTAGGCGCGCTGATATTGTGGTTGCTGGGTCAGCTTGCCGTGCTCGGCCCGGCGCTGCGCGCCGCGGCGGTGCCGCCGGTGGTGGCGACGCGGTCGGTTTGAAAGGGATGTCGAACGTGCTGAAACGACGGAGCGGATGGATGGTGCGATACAACCTTGAACTGGCCTTGCGCGGCTTGCGGCGGTTTCCCCGGACCACGCTGCTGGCGGTGTTGACGGTGGCGCTGGGGTTGGCTGCCAGCATGACGACGCTGGCCTTGCTGCACATGCTGTCCGCCGATCCCTTGCCGGGGCGCAGCCAGCACTTGTACCTGGCGTGGGTGGACACGGTGCAGGCGAAGTCGGCCGATTACAAATCGCTGAACGGGGTGACGACAACCAACTACAAGCGCATCAAGATGGCCGATGCGCAGGCGCTGCTGCAGGCGCATCGCGCGGTACGGCAGGCCGCGCTGGTTGGGCTGGATGCCGATGTGAGCACGGCGGCTGGCGAACATGTGCAGCAGGGTCAGTCGCTGCTGGGCACGACGAGCGAGTTCGTGCCGATGTTCGGCGTGGCGTTGCGCTACGGCCGCAGCTGGAGCGCAGCGGAGGACGCCGCCCGTGCACCGGTGGCGGTGATCGATGTCGATCTCGCGCAAAAGCTCTTCGGCACCGGGGATGCGGTGGGCCGCAGCATCCAGCTCGACAAGACGGTGTTCCGGGTGATCGGTGTCAGCACCCGCTTTGCGCCGCAACCGCATTTTTACGGACTGGATCGCTGGGGGTTCAGCGGTAGTGATCTGGAGAACGTGTTCTTGCCGTATACCGCGGCGCTGGACGCCGGCCTGATGCCGGGTGGTTCCGACGGTTGCGACGCATCGGCCAAGGGACAGCGCAGCCTTTTCGAGGTCGATCCGGCGCGTTGCGCATGGCTGGCTTACTGGGTGCAAATGGACACGACGCCACAGGTGGCCGACTACCGCAACTATCTCGATCACTACGCCGAACAACAGCCCGCCCTGGAAGGGCGCACCAGGCAGAAGGCGCAACTGCACAGCGTGTCCGAATGGTTGACGCAACAGAACGTGATACCCGACAACGCGCGCATGAACGTGTGGCTGGCCGGCTCGTTCCTGTTGCTGTGCATGGTCAATGTGGCCGGATTGCTGACCGCCAAGTTTCTGCGACGCAGCGCGGAGATCGGCGTTCGTCGCGCGCTGGGAGCGCCGCGACGCGCGGTGTTCATGCAGCACGTGCTGGAGGCCACCGTGGTCTGCGCACTGGGCGGCGTGTTGGCATCGCCGCTGACCCTGCTGGGATTGTGGATCTTGCGGATGCAAGATCAGGGCTTTACCGATCTGGCGCGGCTTGACCCGGTGATGTTCGGCGGTTTGTTCGTGCTGGCGCTTGCGGTAGGGGTGCTGGTGGGCGTGCTGCCGGCGTGGCGTGCCGCCACGGTGGAGCCTGGCTTGCAGGTCAAGAGCGCCTGAGGAGAGTTGATCATGTCCATGCGTACCCAATGGTCCGTACTGCGCCGGCACAGCCTGATGCCGGCGCTGGTCTTGCTACAGGTGGCCCTGGCCTGCGCCATCCTGTGCAATGTGCTGTTTCTGGTGCAGCAGCGACTGGCGCCGATGCTGGCACCCAGCGGGATCGCCGCCGACGAGCTGATCCTGATCGACCAGATGGCCTCACGGCAGCAGCCGTGGACGGCGGCCGAAGTGCGCCGCGGCGAGCAGGTATTGCGTCAGGTACCCGGCGTGCGCGATGCATCGGCGGCATTCGGCTTGCCGATGGTGTCGGGCGCGCTGATGGATATGGCGTTGCAGGGCGGCAATGGCGTGAAGCTCGGTGCCAACGGCTATCTCGGCGAAGGGCTGGTGAAGACGTTGGGCCTGCAACTTGTGGCGGGAAGGGATTTTCTGCCGGACGAATACCGCGACTTCGGGATGGGTGGTGAAGGCAACAGCAAGTGGGATCCAGGGGCACCGCAACCGGTCATCATCACGCGCGCATTGGCAGACCAGCTGTTTGACGATGGGCATGCGTTGGGCAAGGTGCTGCTTGATCCCAGCGATCGCCAGAGTCACGGCTATCAGGTGGTCGGCATCGTGCGGCATCTGCTGCGCAACCAGCTCGGCCTCGCCACGGACGGGCGCGCCGACAACACCATCTTGCTGGCGCGTCGCATCGGCAGCACCTCCATGTTGAGCTTTGCGGTGCGCGTTGATCCGGCGATGCACGACGCGGTGTTGAAGCGGGTCGCGGCAGCGATCCAGCGCGAGTTCGGCGCAAAAATGAGAGAAAAACTCACCGCTCGCGTCAGTTTCTACAGCGAGCGTCGGGCGCAGGCGTTCGAGAGCCAGCGCGCGGCGCTGTGGCTCTATGCAGGCGTGACCCTGGCCGTGGTCATCGTCACCGTGATCGGCATCATGGGATTGACCGGCTTCTGGGTGCAGAAACGCACGCGCCAGATCGGCATACGCCGCGCGCTGGGTGCGCGGCGGGCGGATATCCTGCGCTACTTCCTGGCGGAGAACGTGCTGATCGTCAGCGTGGGTGTCATGGTAGGCATGGTGTTCGCGTATCTCGGCAACCTGCTGTTGATGCGTCACTACGAGCTGCCGCACCTGCCATGGGTCTATCTGCCGGTGGGCGCGCTGGTAATGTTGATACTCGGTCAGTTGGCGGTGTTGGGCCCGGCGTTGCGTGCCGCGGCGGTGTCACCGGTGGTGGCGACGCGGTCGGTGTGAGCGGGGCTTGGGTATACGCGTGACCATAGTCATGGCAACCTTTATTGCTGGAGCGGCATCCATGTCCGCATGTGCAGAAGAAAAATGCGTACCGTACTGATCATCGACGACAACCCGGCCGTGGGCGAGGCGCTCTCGCTTGCGTTGTCGTTGCACGAGATCCGGCCTCTCACCGCGCTGACCCCCGACGAAGGGCTGGCGACGCTGCAGCGTGAAACAGTGGATGTGGTGATTCAGGACATGAACTTCACCGCCGACACGACCTCGGGCAAGGAGGGCGTGGCATTGTTCCGCGCGATCCGCGAGCAGCATTCCGACCTGCCGGTGATCCTGCTCACCGCATGGACGCACCTGGAAACCGCCGTGGAGCTGGTCAAGGCCGGCGCCGCGGACTACCTGGCCAAGCCCTGGGACGACAACAAGCTGCTGGCCACGGTGGAAAACCTGCTGGAGCTTTCCGAGTCGACCCGCGAAATGACGCGTAGCCGGCGCGAACGACGCCTGCGGCGCGAGCAGCTGCAGCGCAAGTACGACCTGGACAACCTGGTGTTTGCGTCCGAGGCGATGGCGCGCACGCTGGACCTGGCCTGCCAGATCGCCCGGTCCGATGTCTCGGTACTGATTACGGGCCCGAACGGCACGGGCAAGGAGCGTATCGCCGCGATCATGCACGCGAACTCGGCGGTGAAGCGCGGTCCGTTCGTGGCGGTGAACTGCGGCGCATTGCCCGGCGAACTGATCGAGGCGGAGCTGTTCGGCGCCGAGGCCGGTGCGTATACCGGGGCGAACAAGGCGCGTGAAGGCCGCTTCGAACTGGCCGATGGCGGCACCCTGTTCCTGGACGAGATCGGCAACCTGCCGCTGCCGGGGCAGATGAAACTGTTGCGCGTGCTGGAAACCGGCCAGTTCGAGCGGCTCGGCTCCGGCAAGACGCGGCAGGCCAAGGTGCGGGTGCTGTCGGCGACCAACGCCGACCTCAAGGCAATGATCCGCGCAGGCACCTTCCGCGAGGACCTGTACTACCGGCTCAACGTGATCGAGGTGAACCTGCCGCCGTTGTCCGAGCGCAACGATGACATCCTGCCGCTGGCCGAATTTTTCCTCGACGGTCGTGCCGAACTCGGCGATGCCGCGCGCGAAGTGTTGCTGGGCTACCCGTGGCCGGGCAATGTGCGCGAACTGAAAAACGCGATCGAGCGCGCCGCGCTGCTGGCTGGCGGCAATCCGATCACCCCGGAACTGCTCAACCTGCCGCAACACGCCACCGCCGCTGCCCGCAATCTCGACGAACCCAGCCGCGAGGCAGTCGAAACGGCGTTGAACAGGGCCGACGGCGTAGTCAGCCGCGCCGCACAGCACCTGGGCCTGTCGCGACAGGCGCTGTATCGGCGGATGGAGCGTTATGGTCTGGCGCAGGCGTAGTCGCCGGTTTGTTGCAAGCCATGGCGCCGATGTTCGTGTGATGCCACCTGGAGAAAAGCACATGGATTACCGCATGCTGGCCGTACCGAGTCTGATCCTGTTTTGCGCGGGGGCCTTCGCGCAAAACGCGCATGAACCCGGCTTGGCGCATTCGCGATTGCCGGGAGCCGAAACGCAGGGGCATTTTCAGTTCGCCGATCACCGCGCGCCGGCCTCGCCCTTGGCAAGGCTGGGGCAGGACGCGGCACGCGCTGTGACGTTCAAACACAGAATGAGTGGCAACACACTGGTGAATTACGGTCCACCCACCCCCGCATGCAAGGTCGATCCGACAAAGCCCGGGTGCGTCCGGTAGAAGCGCCGTCCCGCTGGCGGATGGCGACAGGTTTTTTCGGCTTGCGATCACGCTTGCCGTCGAGCAGATGGCGTAGAAAGATGGCGATATCGAAACGCAGGAGTGTTGTCATGCCATACCGTTCCCTTTTGATCGCTTCGACATGGCTGCTCGCCAGCGCGGCAATGGCGCAGACATCGCCTGCGGTGCAAAGTGATAGCTGGGCGAAACATCCAGCCCCTGCCAGCTCGGCCGGTTATCGAGTCCATTCGTCGACGGAGGCCTCGCCGACCACGAGCCACTTCAAGTTCAAGGATCGCAACCAGAGCGGCCCGCTGAGCCAGCCGCCGCCCGGCGCAAACGACAAGGCCGCCGTGATGGGCAACGACCGCGCCTGGCAAAATGGACGTGCGCCACTCGATTGCGCGCAGACACCCATGGATTCCGGATGCCATTGAGGCGATCGATACGCGGAGGTCGTGGCCGATGTGGCGTCGCCTGAACTCGCTGCAGGGCCGCCTGACCCTGCTATTGCTGATGGCCGGCGCAGCCGGTGCGCTGATCTACGCCGGCGTCACCCAGTGGCCGTTGCCGCAATTGCTGTCATGGCTGCGCAAGGATCTGTCCGTGTCGATCCGTTCGCCGATGCAGCTGGGCATCTACGGCGGCATGCTGGCCAGCGTGATCGTGCTGTTGCCGCTGGCCTTCTGGCTGGCAGGGCTGGCGATGGCGCCCGTGAGTCGCCTGCTGCGGGCGCTCGAGGGGGCGGTCGCAAGTTACCGCGATGGTGATTTCAGCTTCTCGATTGCGGTCCATCGACGCGATGAGCTGGGCGAGCTGATCCGCATGCACAACGCGCTGGGGCAAACCTTGCGCGAGCAGCGCCAGCATCTGGTGCAGCGCGAACTCCTGCTGGACACGGTGGTGCAGAACACGCCGGTGGCGCTGGTGCTGACCGACGCGATCGGTCGGGTGGCTTACGCCAACATCGCCTCGCGGCATCTGTTCAACGAAGGCCGCAGTCTGGTCGGTCTGGATTTCTCCGAACTGCTGGCCGACTCGCCCGAAGCCCTGCGCAAGGCAGTGGAAAGTGGCGAGGATGCCCTGCTCAGCGTGGAAATGGATGGCAGCGAGGAAACCTTCCACCTGTCGCAGCGAGCTTTCCGCCTGCAAGGGAGGCCGCACCGGCTGCAGTTGTTCCGGCGCATGACGCGCGAACTGTCACGGCAGGAAGTGGCGACCTGGAAACGGGTGATCCGGGTGATCAGCCACGAACTCAACAATTCGCTGGCACCGATTTCGTCGCTGGCGCATTCCGGTGCCGAACTGGCGCGTCGCGGCGATACCGATCGCCTGCCTGGCGTGTTCGCCACCATCGGTGAGCGTGCCCGGCATCTGCACGGTTTCATCGCCGGCTATGCCAGCTTCGCCAAGCTGCCGTCGCCGCAGTTGGTGGAGGTGGCGTGGGCGCCGTTTCTCGAGGGTCTGGCGCTGCATTGTCAGTACCGGCTGGCATCCGATGTGCCGACCCGGCCTGGCCGTTTCGACGCCGCGCAGATCGAACAGGTGCTGATCAACCTGATCAAGAACGCGCATGAAGCGGAAGGAGTGGATGACGAGGTCACGCTGTCGATCCTGGAGGCTGGTAGCGAATGGCGGATCGAGGTGGCCGATCGCGGCCCCGGCATGAGCGAAGCGGTGCTGGCGCAGGCGTTGCTGCCGTTCTACTCGACCAAGCGCTCCGGCACCGGGCTGGGGCTCGCGCTGGCGCGCGAGATCACCGAAGCGCACGGCGGCCGCGTCCTGCTCGCCAATCGCGAGGGCGGCGGCCTGCAGGTAAGCCTGCGGTTGCCACAGGTGGTGCCGAGGTAAGTCGGGTTGGTCGCTGTCCTTCGGCTGCGCCGCGCCAGGCCCGGGCGAACCGCTCGCCTGTACAGATCAAGGACAGCGTGGCTCTTTCGTAGCGAGCGCCTCCTCGCCCCACTGCGGCCTCAGCCCGGTACTCCTTTACGAGCGCGTTGGGGAAGGTGAGGGCGGCTATGGATTCATGTTTCCAGAGTTACGGAAACAGGCGAAGGTTCAGCACATCTTGCCGCCCACATCGCGTGGCATGCTCATGGCTACCCAAGGGCGCCGACGAAGACTCCCGATGGGGTCACCCATCAAGTCAGCGACATGCTGCCGCGGGCAATGCAATTGTCTAACACGCGCTCATCGCCTAGCATGCGCCGATGACTCGCTCCGCCACGCCTCTGCTGACCCGCCTGCGCCGCCATCGCGGCCTGTGGGCGCTGGCTATCGCGGTGCTGTTGATCAAGCTGGTCTCCAGTTCGATCTGCCTGGCTGATGATCCCTCCGCCCGGTTGGCTGCGACCCAGGCGGTCGTTGGCATGACCGCGGATTCGGCGGTCGCAGGCACTTCCGGCGATGCGGCGTGTCTGCTGGGCGAAGCTGGCGATTGTCATTGCGCGTGCGCCCATGCGCTGACCTTGACGAGCAGCATGCTCATGCCACTCGCGCCAACCGCCGCGAGGATGATGTCATCGCGCCTCTCGCCGGGTTTGGTGCCGGACACCACCGGCTCCCTGTTGCGTCCTCCTATCGCCTGACACCGCTCCGTTCTGCGATGCAACCGCGGATGCGGTTGGTCGCTTCGTGACCGTGTTCAGGAGATCGCTCCATGTCTGTTTTGCGTTCGGCGCCGCTGGGTGTCGTGTGTCTGTTGTATGCGGCAATGCTTGGTGCCGCGCCTCTTCCCGTACCACCATCGGCCGCTGCGGCACCGTTGCGCAAGGCGCTGCAATCCGTCTGGCAGGCCAGTCCCGAGGTGCAGGCGGCGCGGGCGGCGTTGGACGCAGCGCGTGCCCATGCACGGGCCGCAGCGCAGCCGTTGTACAACCCGGAGCTGTCGCTGGAGGCGGAGAACGCCGACGTCGATCGGCGCGTGGCCGGGCTCAGCCTGGCGCTCGATCTGTCCGGCAAGCGTCGCGCCCGCGCCAGTCGGGGCGAGGCCGACGTAGAAGTCAGCGAGGCTGGCTATGTGTTGCTGCGCCGGGATATCGCCGCACGCTGGCTGAAGGCCTGGTCCACCGCTGCGTTGGCCCAACGACAAGACGAACTGGGCCGGCAGCGGTTGGGCCTGATGCAGCGCTTCGATGCACTGGCCATGCAGCGTCTGCAGGTGGGCGACATCAGCAGCCCCGAACGCGATCTGGCTGGCCTCGCCCTGGCCGAGGCAGGGATGCAACAGGCGTTGCTGATCGGTCACGAAGCTGCTGCGCGTGCGGCTTTGCTGGCGATCAGCGGCGAGTCGACGATACAGCTGCCACCGTTGCCCGAGGGTTTGCCGCCGGTTGCCGACAGCATCACGCCACTGGCCATCGACACCCTACCGGAGTTGCAGCAGGCGCGCGCCTTGCAGCAAAGCGCCGAAGCCGCTGTGCAGGTGGCAAGCCGCGCACGTCTGCCCGACCCCACCGTGAGCCTGGCCGGTGGCCGGGTCCGCAACGGGCCGATCAGCGACCGTGTGATCGGGCTCAACATCTCGATACCGCTGCCGGTATTGAACACCGGTCGCGCCGAGGTGGAAGCCGCACATGCCGACGCCGATGCCGCCGCAGCCCAGCTGCGTTCGCGCCAGTTCATTCGGCGCGCCGACTTGCAGGAAGCGCAAATACGTTACGTCGCCCTACGCGAAGCAGCAGTGGCGTTCCGCCACGGCCGAGCGGCGGCGTTCGGCGATCGCACCGCCTTGTTGGAAAAGCTCTGGCGCGCAGGCGAGACGAGCACATCCGATTACCTCACCCAGCTCAAGCAAAGCCTCGACACTGCATTGTCCGGCCACGAGCTGGAGAGCCAGACCTGGCAGGCGTGGTTCGATTACCTCACTGCCGCGGGCCGTCTCAACGACTGGCTCGATGGCCGCACCGGGGAGGCTTCCCGATGACATTCTTTTTTCTGCAACGCGTGCCAAAGGTAGCCGCCTGCGTGCGAACCACGTCATCGCGTCGCGGTGTGCTTTCGGGCCAACGCTGCGCTACTGCAAAAAGCCGCGCTATTGGAGGTCGCCTGTGGCAGCTGGCATGGATCGCGGTGCTGGCCTGCGCCATGCCCGCGTATGCCGATGAGCCAGCACACGCCTCGGTACAAGTCGCCGCGGAAGATCCGCTGACGCTGGATGCGGCGACCATCAGGGACGCCGGTATTGTCGTCGACAAACTGGCCTTGCGTACGCTCGTTGACGAGCTGAAAGTCCCCGGCGAAGTGCGCGCCGATGCTTATTCCACCGTGCTGGTGTCGCCACGGGTGGAGTCGCAGGTGCTCGCACGCAAGGCAAGGCTGGGCGACGTACTGAAGGCGGGCCAGCCGCTGGTGGTGCTGTCCAGCGTGCAGGTGGCCGAGACCCAGGGCGTACTGATCGTGGCCGAACAGGACTGGCGGCGCATCGCCGCGCTGGGGCCGCAGGCGGTGTCGGCACGGCGCTACAACGAGGCCAAGGTGCAGCGTGATCAGGCGCGCGCCAAGCTGCGCGCGTATGGCCTCTCCGAGGAGCAGATTGGAAGCCTGCTGCGCAAGGGTTCGGCCGCCGCCGATGGCAGCTTCGAACTGCTCGCGCCGACCGCCGGACGAATCACCACCGACGAGTTCCGTCTCGGCGAACGGGTCGAGCCGGGTCGCGCTCTGTTCACCCTGGTCGAGGAAGACACGGTATGGGTGGTGGCGCAGATGGCACCGGCTGACGCCGAGCGGATCACGCCCGATGGCAGTGCGCGCATCCTCGCCCATGACAACGCCATTGTCGGTAAGGTAATCGGTCGTTCGCATCAGACCGACGAACGTACCCGCACGGTGCCGGTGCGCATCGAAGTCGACAACCGCAAGGATCTGCTGCATTCCGGCGAGCTGGTGGAAGTGCGCATCGCAGTCGCCGGCAGCGTGCAAAGCCTGGCCGTGCCGGCCGAGTCGATCGTGCTGCTGCAGAACCAGCCGACGGTCTTTCTAGCCAAAGGCAACGGCCGCTTCGAGCCGGTGGCGGTGATGGCGGGTGACACGCGCGAAGGCTGGACAGTGATCAACCAGGGGTTCAGGCGTGGCGACAGCTATGTGCGCAAGGGCGCGTTCGCGCTGAAGGCGCGACTGCTGCGCTCGCAGTTGGGAGAGCACTGATGCTGGAACGGCTGGTTGCCCTCTCGCTGCGCTACAAGGTGCTGGTACTGATCGCCTTCGCGGTGATCGGTTTCCTCGGTTTGCAGGCCGTGCGTCAGTTGCCGATCGACGCCTTTCCCGACGTCACGCCGGTACAGGTCAACGTGTATACCGAAGCGGCCGGCCTCGTCGCCGAGGACGTGGAACTGCTGCTGACCACGCCGGTGGAATCATCGCTGGCCGGCCTGCCCAAGGTGGAGGAGATCCGCTCGGTAAGCCTGTTCGGATTGTCCTTTGTATCGGTGAATTTCGACGACAGCATGGACGTCTATTTCGCTCGACAGCTGGTCAACGAGCGCCTGCAGCAAGTGAGCGATCGCCTGCCGGACGGCTACGGCAAGCCGGAGATGGGCCCGAACATATCCGGCCTCGGCCAGGTGTTCTGGTACACCGTCGAGCGCGCCAGCGACACGCTCCAAGGCGCGCCGACCGACATGGACCTGCGTACGCTGCAGGACTGGAACATCCGCCTGATCCTGCGCACAGCGCCGGGTGTCGATGACGTCACCTCATGGGGTGGGCAGGAGAAGCAATACCAGGTGCGCGTGGATCCGATGAAGTTGATCGCGCATCAGCTCGGTTTCAAGGAAGTGATCGCGGCGCTGCAGGCCAACAACGCGCAGGTCGGCGGCAACTTCATCGATGTGGGCCGCGAGCAATATCTGGTGCGCGGGCAGGGCCTGATCCGCAACGCACAGGATCTTGGCAACATCGTGCTGAAGACCGACGACGGTACTCCGTTGTACGTGCGTGACGTGGCCAGCGTCGTCGAGGCGGGCGCGCCGCGCACCGGCGCGGTGACCCGTGACGGCAAGGAGGTGGTGCTGGGCATGGCGCTGGCGCGTATCGGCGAAAACGCCAAAGGCGTCGTCGAGGCGGTCAAGGCCAAGCTCGACGCGGTGAGGTCGTCGTTGCCGCCGGGTGTGGTGGTGAAATCGGTGTACCAACGTACCGAGCTGGTCAACGCCGCGGTGGGCACGGCGGTGCGCGCGCTGGTTGAAGGTTCGATCCTGGTGGCGCTGGTGCTGTTCCTGTTCCTCGGCGAATTCCGCAGCGCGCTGGTGGTTGTGGTGGCCTTGCCGCTGGCGATGTTGATCGCCTTCATCTGCATGAACCAGGCGGGTTTGTCGGCGAATCTGATGTCGCTGGCGGGCTTGGCGATTGGCATCGGCATGATGGTGGACGGCGCCGTGGTGATGGTGGAGAACGCCTATCGCATCATGGCCGAACGCAAGGCACTTGGTGGCCCGGTGGATCGCACCGCCGCGGTGCTGGAAGCGGCGCGAGAGGTGGCCAATCCGATCGCCTTCGCCATCCTGATCATCATCGTGGTGTTCCTGCCGCTGTTCAGCCTGCAAGGGCTGGAAGGCAAGATGTTCAAGCCGATGGCCTTCAACATCAGCTTCGCCATGGCCGGGTCGCTGGTGCTGACGCTGACCCTGATTCCGGTGCTCGCTGCGCTGGTGCTCAAGCCAAAGGAGGAGCGAGACACCCGGCTGGTGGCATTTTTGAAACGCCACTACGCCACCTTGCTGGCGTGGTCTCTGGCTCATCGCAAGCCTGTGCTGGGTATCGCCGCAGGCGTGTTGCTGGGCAGCCTTGCGCTATTCCCGTTCCTCGGCAAGGAGTTCATGCCGAATCTGAAAGAGGGCGCCATCATGTGGCGCATCACCTCGATCCCGTCCGCGTCGCTGGATGAGTCGATCGCCATTTCGCATCAGGTGTCGGCGCTCATCAAGCAGAAATTTCCCGAAGTGAGCACCACGCTGGCAATGATCGGCCGCGCCGAGCAGGGCGAGACGGCGGACGTGAACTACATGGAGGTGTATACGCCGCTGAAGCCGAAGAGCGAGTGGCGCGAGGGCGCGACGCTGGAGAGTCTCGAAGCGGACATGCAGACGACGTTGTCCGGCGCGCTGCCCACCGCGGTGGTGAGCTATACCCAGCCGATCCAGATGCGTATCGAGGAACTGATCTCCGGTGTGCGCGCCACGCTGGCGCTGAAGCTCTACGGTGATGACCTGGATGAGCTGGGGCGGCTCAGCGCGCGCATCAAGAACGTGCTGGCCGGCGTGCCCGGCGTGGCTGATCTGGCACTGGAGGCGAATCTCGGCAAGCCGCAGATCCGTATCCAGGTGGACCGCAATGCGCTGGCCCGTTATGGGCTGAATGCCGACGACGTCCTCGCGGTGGTGAAGAACGGTATCGGCGGCGAACCGGTGACGACCCTGCTCGATGGAGTGAAGCGTTTCGATATCGCGGTACGGCTTGACGATGCGAACAAGGCTTCGCTGCCAGCGATCCGGCGTATCCCGATCCGCACTTCAGGCGGCGTGTTGGTGCAGTTGTCGCAGGTGGCCGAAATCGATGAGGCGGAAGGTTATTCGTTCATTCGCCGCGAGCAATTGCAGCGCTACGCGGTGATCCAGATGGATGTGCGTGGACGCGATATCGACGGCTTCGTGCAGCAGGCCAACGCCGCGATTGCGCAGCAGGTGAAACTGCCCGCCGGCTATTACAGCCAGTGGGGTGGTGCGTTCGAAAACCAGCAACGCGCGCTGAAGCGGCTGTCGCTGATCGTGCCGGCCACGATCTTTTTCATCTTCGTGTTGCTGTACACCGCGTTCAATTCGGTGAAGCACGCGGCGCTGATCCTCGCCAACGTGCCGTTCGCGACCATCGGTGGGCTGGTCGGGCTGGCGCTTACCGGGCAATACCTGTCGGTACCGTCGGCGATCGGATTCATCGCGGTGTTCGGTGTGGCGATGTTGAACGGCATTGTGCTGGTGAGCTTCCTGAACGAGCAACGCGGGAAAGGATTGTCCGTGCGTGACGCGGTGATCCATGGCACGGCCTTGCGCCTGCGCCCTGTGCTGATGACTGCCAGCGTGGCGATCCTCGGCCTGGTACCGATGCTGCTGTCCAGCGGCGTGGGTGCGGAAACCCAGCGGCCCTTGGCGACCGTGGTGGTTGGCGGGCTGATCACCTCGACCCTGCTGACCCTGATCCTGCTGCCGGTGCTGTACGACTGGATCGAGCAGCGCAGCGATCATCAGGGGCGCCAAGCCAGCTAGCGTGACAGGAGCGAGGGAAGCACCCAGCGGGCGCTTCCCCTCTTCACCGCATCGTGTGGACCGGACAGCGGGCCCTACAGGCTCGCGCTCGCCTATACTCGAATCTTCTTTCAGGGATATGGGGCAGGCAATGGGACAGCTTCTTGCGTTGGTGATCGTGATTGTCGTCGTGGTCGGCGTGCTCAAGCTGGTCCGCATCGTGCCGCAGGGCTTCGAATGGACGGTGGAAACGTTCGGCAAATACACCCGCACCCTGAGTCCGGGCCTGCATTTCCTGATCCCGATCTACCAGGCGGTCGGACGCAAGATCAACATGATGGAACAGGTGCTGGACGTGCCCTCGCAGGACGTCATCACCAAGGACAACGCGGTGGTGCGCGTCGACGGCGTGGTGTTCTACCAGGTGCTGGACGCGTCCAAGGCGGCCTACGAGGTGTCCAACCTGGAACAGGCATCGCTGGCGCTGGTGATGACCAACATCCGCACCGTGCTGGGCTCGATGGATCTCGATGAATCGTTGAGCCAGCGCGATGCGATCAACGCCAAGCTGCTCAAGGTCGTCGACGAGGCGACCCATCCGTGGGGCGTCAAGGTCAACCGCATCGAGATCAAGGACATCGCGCCGCCGCGCGACCTGATCGACGCGATGGCCCGGCAGATGAAGGCCGAGCGTGAGAAGCGCGCCAACATCCTCGACGCCGAGGGCTTCCGCCAGGCTGCGATCCTCAAGGCGGAGGGCGAGAAGCAGTCGGTGATCCTGGCTGCCGAGGGCGAGAAAGAGGCCGCGTTCCGCGCTGCCGAAGCGCGCGAACGTTCGGCCGAGGCGGAGGCCAAGGCGACCACGATGGTGTCCGACTCGATCGCCAACGGCAACGTCAACGCGCTGAACTATTTCGTCGCCAACAACTATGTCGAGGCGTTGAAGGAAATGGCCAAGTCGCCGAACCAGAAAATGCTGCTGTTGCCGATCGAGGCCACCGGCATCCTCGGCTCGCTGGCCGGTATCGCCGAGTTGGCGAAGGAGTCATTGGGCCAGCAGCAGAAGTCGATCAACCAACCGCCGCTGCGCTGAGGCCACGATCATGTGGGAACTGTCGACACATTACCTGTGGTGGATACTCGCCTTTTTGCTGATCGCCGGCGAGCTGTTGCTGCCCGGCTATTTCATGCTGTGGATCGGCCTGGCCGCCGCAGCGATGGGCGTGGTGCTGTGGGCGGTGCCGGCGCTGGGAGCGCTGGCGCAGGCCGTGCTGTTCGGGCTGCTGGTCTTTGCATTCTGCGTGGCTTACGCGCGTTGGCTGCGACCGCGGCTGGAGCGTCGCGCACCCGGCGACGAGCGGCTGAACCGCCGCGGCGAGCAGATGATCGGCCGGCGTTACGAGTTGATCGAGCCGATCGTCAACGGTCGCGGCAAGGCGCGCGTGGGTGATGGGCAGTGGCTGGTCAGCGGACCGGATCTGCCGCTGGGCAGCACCGTGGAAGTGGTTGCGGTCGACGGCACCACCTTGCAGGTGCGCGCAGCGGCATGAGTGCGGGCGACACCATCAGCCAGCAGCAGTTCGCCACCACGGCGCTGACCACCCGCATCGCCTTCCTGCTGGAGCTGGCGCGGCGGCTGCACCAATACGGCACCTCCGCGCCGCGGCTGGAAATGGCGGTTGCCGGAGCGGCACAGCGGTTGGGGCTCTCGGCCGACGTGTGGTCCAGCCCGACGGCGATCATCATTTCATTCGCCGATCTGGCCCAGGGCGAGGAGGGTGTGGCGCAGACCACCCAGGTGATGCGATTGGCGCCCGGCGAGGTGAACCTGGAGCGTTTGTGCGAGGCGGATGACATCGCCGATCGCGCCATTGCCGGCGAACTGGGTCTGCGCGAGGGTTTCCGCCTGCTGCGCGCGCTGGGCCTGCCCGATACACGCCGCGAGAAGCTCGGTTTGATCGCCAGTTACGGCCTGTCCGCCGCCAGTATCGCGGCGTTGTTCCTGCACAGTTCGTGGGTGGATCTGCTGGTCGCCGCCGCCATCGGACTGATGATTGGCGGAATCACTCTGCTGGCCGCCAGCCGGCCACGGCTGGCGGTGGCCAGCGATGCGATCTGCGCGTTGGTGGCCACCGCGGTGACGATCGTGGTGAGTGCGTTCGTGGTGCCGCTGGCGATCAAGTCGGTGGTGCTGGCCAGCCTGATCATCCTGATCCCGGGCATGTCGCTGACCACCGCGGTGCGCGAGATTTCCAGCCAGCACCTGGTTTCCGGCATGGCACGCATGGGCGGCGCCATGTCGACCCTGCTCAAGCTCACCTTCGGCACCATCGCGGCGACCCAGTTGTGTGCCGCGTTCGGTATCGTGGCGCGCGATTTCGCGCTGCCGGCGCTGCCCGCATGGACCGACTATCCGGCCTTGCTGGCCGCGGCGGTTGCCTTTGCCATCCTCTTCCGTGCAGCGCGGCGCGACTGGCCCGCGGTGATCGTGGCGGTGGTTGTCGGTTATCTGGCGACGCGTTGGGGCGGTGCGATTTCCGGCTCGCTGCCGGCCGCGCCGTTTGGCGTGTTCCTGGGTGGATTGTTGCTGGGCGCCTTCGCCAACATTTACGCGCGATACGCCGACCGGCCCGGCGCGGTTATCCGCGAACCGGGCATCCTGTTGCTGGTGCCAGGCAGCGTGGGTTTTCGCAGCATGTCCTTTCTGCTGGAGCGGGACACATCACTGGGCATGGATACCGGATTGCTGTTGCTGACCTTGCTGGTTTCGCTGGTGGCCGGATTGATGTTCGGTGATCTGCTGGTTTCGCCACGACGGTCGCTATAACGCCTTTCATGGCAACGAACCCGGCATGGCGCATTGCCCGAGTTAAATCCGCGTCATCCAAAAAAGAAAACGCCGACACGAGGTCGGCGTTTCGTTATCCAAAGGAGTCTCCAGCGATCAGATCGCAAGATCCTTTTCTTTCTTGCCCGCCTTCAGCGCATCGTTGAACCAATGCGGACGCTTGCCACGGCCGGACCAGGTCTGCGCCGGATTGGCCGGATTGCGGTACTTCGGCGCGACCGGGCTGGTGGTGCGCTTGGCCTTGCCGCGGCCGCCGCCGAAAATGTCCTCGAAGGTATAACCCTCGGCCTTCAGCAACGCGTTGACTTTCTCGCGCAGCTTGACGACTTTTTCCTTGCGCAATTCATTCTGGCGGACCTGTGCCTTGTTGATCAGGTCATTCAGCTGGGTGTGATTGAGACTCTTGATATCGACGGCCATGATTGACTCCCGGGTGAGTGTCGGCAAATAAAAGAATGGCTATGGCGTGGCTATGATGCAGCGATTACGGGGATAGCGCCTGGCCGATTGGATGCTGTTGCAACAATGATTCTCGCTGATTACCGGAATGCTTGTAAAGCGCGGTTCACCATGTGAAGACGCTTTTACATTAAGCGTGGTTAATTACGCACCGTGAAGTCCATTAAAGCGCGAGCCCCATTCCATCGCGCAAAATGCAGAAACGGCTGCACCAGGCAGCCGTTTCCATTAACTGCGCGTGTCGCATCAGCCAAGCAGGGCAAATAACTCGTCCTGACTGAGCTGGCGGCTTTCGTTTTCAGCCCGGGCGCGATATTCCAGCGTGCCGGCGGTCAGGCCGCGTTCGCTGACCACGACGCGATGCGGAATGCCAATCAGTTCCATGTCGGCAAACATGCCGCCGGGACGCAATCCGCGATCATCGAGCACCGCTTCGATACCTTGCCGGACCAGTGACTGATACAGCGCTTCGGCGGCCTCGCTCACGGCGGGCAGGTTCTTGGGGTTGATCACGCACACGGCGATCCGCCATGGCGCCATCGCTTCGGGCCACAGGATACCGGCGTCGTCGTGGCGCTGCTCGATCGCGGCGGCCACGATGCGGCTGACACCGATGCCGTAGCAGCCCATGGTCATCAGCTGCGGCTTGCCGCCGTCGTCCACCACCGTCGCCCCGAGCGCCTCGGCGTACTTCTGGCCAAGCTGGAACACGTGGCCTACCTCGATGCCGCGGACGATGTGCAGCACACCCTCGCCGTCGGGTGAGAGGTCACCCTCGACCACGTTGCGCAGGTCGGCGATGCGGGTGACGCGGGCATCGCGTTCCCAGTTGGCGCCGGTGTAGTGGCTGCCGTCGGCGTTGCCGCCGCAGACGAAGTCGGCGAGCACGGCGGCATCGCGGTCGACGATCACCGGAATGCCATCGGGCAGGCCTGCCGGACCGATGAAGCCCGGCCGGGTGCCGGTGGCGGCAAGGATTTCCTCTTCGCTGGCGAGTACCGATTCGCCGGGCAGCTCAGCCAGTTTGCCGGCCTTCACCTCGTTGACCTCGTGATCGCCGCGCAGGCACAACGCCACCAGGCCGTCACGGCCACGTACCAGCAAAGTCTTCACGCATTGTTGCGGGGTGACCTTGAGGAAACCGGCGACGTCGGCAATGGTTTTCTGGGTGGGTGTGTCGACGCGCTGCAACGCGGCGGTGGGCGCAGCGCGGGCCGTGGTCGGGGCCAGCGCTTCGGCCTTCTCGATATTCGCGGCGTAATCGGAGCCATCGGAAAACACGATGGCGTCTTCCCCGGAATCGGCCAGTACCTGGAATTCGTGGCTGGCATTGCCGCCGATGGCACCGGTATCGGCCTGCACGGCGCGGAAGGTCAAGCCCAGGCGCGTGAATATGCGCACATAAGCCTGGTACATCGCCGCGTAGGTCTCGGCCAGCGACTCCTGGGTCAGATGGAACGAATAGGCATCTTTCATCAGGAATTCGCGCGCGCGCATCACGCCGAAACGCGGGCGGATCTCGTCGCGGAATTTGGTCTGGATCTGATAGAAATTGACTGGCAGCTGTTTGTAGCTTTTCAGCTCGTTGCGGGCGAAATCGGTGACGACTTCTTCATGGGTCGGCCCGTAGCAGAATTCCTGCTGCTTGCGATCCTTGATTTTCAGCAACTGGCCACCGAACTTCTCCCAGCGGCCGGTCTCTTCCCATAATTCCCTCGGCTGCACCGAGGGCATCAGCATTTCAATGGCGCCAGCGTGATTCATTTCCTCGCGCACGATGTGTTCCACCTTGCGCAGCACGCGCAGGCCAAGCGGACTCCATGTGTACAGGCCGGAGGCGAGCTTGCGGATCATGCCGGCGCGCAGCATCAGCCGATGGCTGGCGATTTCGGCGTCGGCGGGGACTTCCTTGACGGTGGCCAGGTGGAATTGGCTGAGGCGCATGCGAGCGGTTCCGGCGTAATGGGAGTCGGCCATTGTAGCGGCCCGCCGGCAGCCCCGCTGATGCGGCGGGGCACGCCGGGCAGCCCGGTCGTGCTCCCGCGGCAGCGGTTATCTGGCCTGGCAGTACTGGTCGTACTGCGCCTGTGCCGTCGTTGTCTGCTGTTTGCGCTGGTCGGCGTCGAGCGCGGTGTCCTTGCCGTTCTGCTGCGTCACCACCGGGCCGCTGGCCTGCAGCGCGGCGAGGTTGGATTTCAGCGAGGCGCACAGCGTGGCGCGATTTTCCGGCGTGTCGGCCACCGCCTTGGCGGGCGCCGGGGCCGGCTCGCTGTTTTCGGTGTTGGCTACCGGTGCCGGGACAGGGGCCTCCACCGTGCCGGTGGTTTTCACTTTCTTGTAGTTGGTGCCCTGAGCCGGCGGCGTTTCCGAGTAATGCACGGTGCCGCTGGCGTCCGTCCATTTATAGGCCTGGGCCATGGCCAGCGGGGTCAGCAACAACAGCGCCACGGCGATCAGCAAGCGATGCATGGGGTTCTCCGGTTTCGGGGAAAAATTCAGGTTCACCTTGTTAACACTCCGTCGGTCCGGACTCAAGCGGCCGATGGTTTACACTGCGCGCATCCTGTCACGGTACTGATGCATGAGTGAGCCACTGCCCGTCCGGCGGCCCCGTCACCGGGGTATTTATCTGCTGCCGAACCTGTTCACCACCGGCGCGATGTTCGCGGGTTTCTACGCGATCATCGCCAGCATTGGCGGACGCTACAGCGAGGCTGCCGTTGCCGTGTTCGTGGCCGCGCTGCTGGATGGACTGGATGGCCGAGTGGCCCGGATGACCGGTACCCAGACCGAATTCGGTGTGCAATACGACTCGTTGTCCGATCTGGTCAGCTTTGGCCTGGCGCCGGCACTGGTGATGTATACGTGGTCGTTGTCGGCGTTGCGCGATTTCGGTCCGCTGTGGGGCAAACTGGGTTGGGCCGCCGCCTTCGTCTATGCCGCGTGCGCCGCGCTGCGGCTGGCGCGCTTCAACACCCAGGTCGGTGTGGCCGACAAACGCTATTTCCAGGGACTGGCCAGTCCGGCCGCCGCCGCGGTATGCATGTCGTTCGTGTGGAGCGTGGACAAATTCGGCCTGGCCGGTAGCGACTTCTGTTTTGTCACGCCGGTGATTGCGATCGTCGTTGGATTGTTGATGGTCAGCCGTTTCCGCTATTTCAGCTTCAAATCGTTGCCGATGGGCGAGCGCCAGCACGTGCCGTTCGTCTGGATGGTCGGGGCGGTGTTGCTGTTGGCGCTGTTGATCCTGGATACGGCACGGGTGCTTTTTATCGGCTTCACGATCTATCTGTTGTCCGGACCAGTATGGACAATCTGGGGCCTGGCCACCCATCGGCGCCGGGTGCGGCGCGGCACGACATGAACGCCGTATCGGTCAGTCATCGCGCCCGTGTCTTGCGCGCGTTGGGGGTGACACCCTGGGTACGGCGCATGCAGGCAACCGCAAGCAGCGTGCCGGACCTGATGATCGACACAGCGGATGCCACCGCCGGGGTTGCCTGCGTGATGGTTCTGCCGCAGGGATGCAGTGCACGCGAGCTCGATCTGGTGGGACGTGCGCTCAATGCCTGCGGGTCGATGCTGGCCCGTGCGGCGCGTGTCACGGTGAACGAGGGTCAGCTTGGCGGGGACGTACCCGCGGCACGGGCATACCTGGTGTTTGGCGAGGCACAGGCGCACGCCCTGGGTCGCACGCTGCCGGTCGCCACGATGCGTCAGGCGCAGATCGTGCTGGCGGACGAGCCGGCGCAGGTGCTGGCCAGCGCCAGCGCCAAACGACGACTGTGGAACGCGCTGCGCAGCTTGCGCCGCGCGCTGGCCACAGCGGGCGGTTAACGACGATGGCCGCGGTGGTCAAACCGGTGATCGAGGTGCGTGGCATGCGGACCGAGGATCTGGACACGGTCAGTGCGCTGGAAAATATCTCCTACGAGTTTCCGTGGTCGCCCGGCATTTTTGGCGATTGCATCAAGGCCGGGCATCCATGCTGGGTGCTGTGTGTGGACCACGCAGTCGCCGGCTACGGCATCCTGTCAGTCGGCGCGGGCGAGGCGCATGTGCTGAATATCTGCATCGGCCCGACGCATCGAGGACGGGGGCTGGGTCGGCACCTGCTCGGTCGGTTGCTGGACATCGCGCGCTGGAATGGCGCGGAGCGGGTGTTCCTCGAGGTACGGCCGTCGAATCCGCTGGCGAAATCGCTGTACGAATCGGTGGGGTTCAGCGAGGTCGGCAGACGGCCGCGGTATTACCCGGCACGCCATGGGCGCGAGGATGCCATCGTGATGGCGCTCGAGACTGCCGCGGGCAATCTCGAGAAATAAGAACGCGATTGCCGACGCTTGTGCTTCAGCTCTACAACTTCGTGGCCTGTTCGCGCAGTGCGCCCAGCGTGGTGTTCCAGTCGGCGATGCGTTGACGTTCCTGCGCAACCACCTCCGCCGGTGCATTGGCCACGAAGCTGGCGTTGCCGAGTTTGCCTTCGCACTTTTTTATCTCGACTTCGATGCGAATGATTTCCTTGGCCAGGCGCGCCTTCTCGGCGCCGAGGTCGATCAGACCGGCGAGTGGAATCATCACGCGCAGCGTGCCGATCACGGCCGCGGCAGCAGCGGGTTCGCTGGCGCCGACTTCGATCCACTGCGACCCGTCGGTGCGGGCGAGGAAGCTGATCTGCGCGGCGAACTTCGCCACGCGTGCGCGATCGCTGGCATCGCCGTCGGCGAACAGCAGCGGAATGATCTTGGCCGGCGAGATGTTCATTTCGGAACGGATCCGGCGGATGCCGGAAAGCACATTCTTGAACCACTCGATCTCGGCTGTCGCCGCGTCGTCCGCAATGATCTCGTCGACGCGCGGCCACGGGCGATCCATCAAGATGCTTTCGGTCAGGCCGAGCTTCGGCCCCACCGATTGCCATATTTCCTCGGTGATGAAGGGGATGATCGGATGCAAGGCGCGTAGTACCGACTCCAGCACAACCAGCAAGGTATGTCGGGTCGACGCAGCGGCGCTGGCGTCGTCACCGTTAAGTGCCGGCTTGGCCAGTTCCAGGAACCAGTCGCAGTATTCGTTCCACACGAACTCGTACAGCGCCTGCGCGAGGTGATCGAAGCGATAGCTGGTGAAATGCTGGTCGACTTCGGTCAGCGTCTGCTTCAAGCGGGTGAGGATCCAGCGTTCGGCCTCGGTTGCTGGCGATGAGCCCCTCTCCCTCTGGAAGATGGGTGAGGGTGCGGTAGTGCCGGAATGTCGTGCTTCGCCCGAACCCTCACCCGGCGCATTCGCGCCACCCTCTCCCGACGGGAAAGGGGAATCCAGGTTCATCAACACGAACCGCGCCGCATTCCACAGCTTGTTGCAGAACGCCTTGTAGCCTTCGGCGCGCTTGATGTCGAAGTTGATGGTGCGGCTGTAGCTGGCCAGCGCGGCGAAGGTGAAGCGCAACGCGTCGGTGCCGATGGCCGGAATGCCGTCGGGGTAATCCTTGCGGATGCGCTTCTCGACCTTGGCGCGCACCTGCGGGATCAGCAGCGACTTGGTGGATTTCTCCACCAGCGGCTCCAGCGCGATGCCGTCGATCAGGTCCAGCGGGTCCAGCGTGTTACCCTTGGACTTGGACATCTTCTGACCCTCCGCATCACGCACGATGGCGTTGATGTAGACCTCGCGGAACGGGATCTGGCCGGTGAAGTATTTGGTCGCCATCACCATCCGGGCGACCCAGAAGAAGATGATGTCGAAACCGGTGACCAGCACCGCGCTGGGCAGGAAGATCTTGTCTTCTTCCCAGTTCGCCACGACTTCGCCGCGTTCGTTTTTTACCGGGCCGTTGGCCGGCCAGCCCAGCGTGGAGAATGGCCACAGCGCGGAAGAGAACCAGGTATCCAGCACGTCGTCGTCCTGGCGCAGCGCGCCGACCGGCGCGGTCGTGGCACTGTTGCGCGCATCGGCCTCGTCCTCGCCCACGAAGAGGTTGCCGGCCTCGTCGTACCACGCCGGGATGCGGTGGCCCCACCACAGCTGCCGGCTGATGCACCAGTCCTGGATGTTGTCCAGCCATTGCGTGTACGTGGTGGCCCAGTTCTCCGGTACGAATTTGACCTCGCCCGAACGCACGGCATCCAGCGCCGGTTCGGTGATCGCCTTGCGGCCGCCCGGGCGGCCATCGGCCTGCACGTCACTGGTGAGGTCGACGAACCATTGGTCGGTCAGCATCGGCTCGATCACGGCGTCCGAGCGCTGGCTCACCGGCACCTGCAGCTTGTGCGCCTTTGTCTCGACCAGAAGGCCAGCAGCTTCGAGGTCGGCCAGCACGGCCTTGCGCGCGTCGTAACGATCCAGACCTCGATATTTCTCCGGGCCATTCTCGTTGACCTTGGCGTCAAGCGTGAAGATGGTGATCGGCGGCAGCTTGTGGCGCTGGCCGATCGCGTAGTCGTTGAAGTCGTGCGCCGGGGTGATCTTCACGCAGCCGGTGCCGAAATCCTTGTCGACGTAGTCGTCCGCGATCACCGGGATCGTGCGGCCCGTGAGCGGCAGGTGCAGTTGCTTGCCAACAAGGTGCGCGTAGCGTTCGTCTTCCGGATGCACCGCCACGGCGACGTCACCCAGCATGGTTTCCGGACGCGTGGTGGCGACCACCAGGCTTTCGCTGCCATCGACGGTCATGTAGCGAATCGACCACATGTGGCCGTCGCGCTCGACGTTGTTCACTTCCAGATCGGACACCGCCGTGCCGAGCACCGGATCCCAGTTGACCAGCCGGTTGCCGCGATAGATCAGCCCCGCGCGATACCAGTCGATGAACACCTTGCGCACCGCGGCCGACAAACCTTCGTCCATGGTGAAGCGCTCGCGCGACCAGTCCGCGGCGGCGCCGATGCGGCGCATCTGGTGGGTGATGGTGGAGCCGGACTCTTCCTTCCACTTCCACACGCGTTCGACAAACGCGTCGCGGCCCAGGTCATGCCGGGTTTTTTCTTCGACGGCGAGCTGGTTTTCCACGATCTTCTGCGTGGCGATGCCGGCATGGTCGGTGCCGACCTGCCACAGCGTGTTCATGCCGCGCATGCGCTGGTAGCGCACCAGCATGTCCATCACCGTTTGCTGGAACGCGTGCCCCATGTGCAGAGTGCCGGTGACATTCGGCGGCGGCAGCAAGATGCAGTACGGCTCGCCCTGGCCCGACGGCTTGAACGCGCCGCTGGCTTCCCAGCGTGCGTACCATGTCGACTCGATCTGGGCGGGCTCGAAGCTTTTTTCCATGGGGACTCGCGATGGCGCGCCATCGGCGCGCGCGATGTGAATGGGTATGAACGGGCCATTGTACGGGCGTGGGCCAGATGGCCCAAGCAGGCGTCGGACCGCGGCGTTGCAGTTGCCGCTTGAAGGGCGATCAGCCGCCGCGCACTGTGCGCCCGTACGCATGCACTTCATCCACCAGCACCTTCACGTGCTCTGGATTCACCTCCGGCGTAATGCCGTGGCCGAGGTTGAACACGTGGCCGGGGTGGTTGCCGTAGTTGTCGAGCACGGCGCGGGCCTCGCGGCGGATCACCTCGGGGCTGGCGCGCAGGATGGCCGGGTCGAGATTGCCCTGCAACGCAACCTTGCCGCCGACGGCACGGCGGGCATCGGCCAGGTCGACGGTCCAGTCGACGCCGAGCGCTGTGCAGCCACTGTCGGCCATCTCGGCGAGATGCGCGCCGGCACCCTTGGAAAACAGGGTCACCGGCAGTTCGCGCGAGGCGGGGTCGGCCTTCAGCGCAGCCACGATCTGCGCCATGTAGCGCAGCGAAAACTCGCGGAACGGGGTGGGGCCGAGCAGGCCGCCCCAGGTATCGAAGATCATCAGCGCCTGGGCACCAGCGGCGGCCTGGGCGATCAGGTAGGCAGTGACCGACTGCGCCAGCGTATCGAGTAACTGGTGGACGAGCTTCGGCTCGTTCCAGCTCATCGCCTTGAGCGTGGCGAAATCCTTCGAGCCGTGGCCCTCGACCATGTAGCAGGCCAGCGTCCACGGGCTGCCGGAGAAACCTATCAGCGGCACGCGGCCGTGCAGTTCCTGGCGAATCAGCCGCACCGCGTCCATCACGTAGCGCAACTCGCCATCCATGTCGGGCACGGCGAGCTTCGCGATATCGGCGGCACTGCGCACCGGGCGCGCGAATTGCGGGCCTTCGCCTTGCACGAACGTGAGGCCCAGACCCATCGCGTCCGGGATGGTGAGGATGTCGGAAAACAAGATCGCGGCGTCAAGCTCGAAACGCGCAAGCGGCTGCAAGGTCAGTTCGCAAGCAAACTGGGGATTCTGCGCCAGTCCCATGAAGCTGCCGGCGCGCTCGCGGGTGGCGCGGTACTCGGGCAGGTAGCGTCCGGCCTGGCGCATTACCCAGATCGGGGTGGTGTCGGTGGGTTCGCGGCGCAGTGCGCGCAGGAAGCGATCGTTCTTCAACACATCGGTCATTTCAACGTCCGTAGGGGCCTTCCAGGCCTTGGGCAAACATCAACCGGAAGCCGCGCTTGAGCTGGGCATCGCGGGCTTTCTCGAAGGCAGCGACGGCCTCGTCACGCTCCAGGAACTGCTCGCGCTTCATCGTGGCGCGGCCACCCTGGGTGCCGGATTCGCGATACAGCGTCCAGCCGCCGAGCAGATCCTGCTCCAGCGTGATCTGGACGTAGCGTGGTGCGTCGGCGCTGCCGGGCACGGTTTGCAGGTAGAGGCGCATGGCGATCGGTGACTGGGAGCGTGGATCGGCGCATGGCCGGACCCGACAGTTTATAGGAGCCGCGCCGGCTTTGTGGACGCGCCATCCCAACGCGCCACTCATTGTGGGGGCGACTTCAGTCGCGATAGCTCGAGGGCTGGGCAGACTTTCAGGGCATCGCGACTGAAGTCGCTCCTACAATGGAGGGTCAGGCTTCAGCGCTAGGGGATGGCTGAATGCAGTACCGCGACTACGTCGGCCTCGTTCACGCCGCTGACGATTTCAGCGCTAGCGACGCCGCGCCACAGGATCAGGCGCAAGGTGCCGGCGGTGTTCTTCTTGTCCAGTCGCATCAGCGCCAGCAATTGCTGCGCATCCATGCCGGGCGGAATCGCTACCGGCAGGCCGAGGGTTTCCAGCAGCCGCTGCAGGCGGGCGGTGGCCGCGGGCTCGCTCATGCCGAGGCGCTCGGACAGCCGCGCGGCCAGCAGCATGCCGATCGCCACGCCTTCGCCGTGCAGCAGGGTGGTGTAGTGGCCGGCTGTTTCCAGCGCATGACCGAAGGTGTGGCCGAGGTTGAGCAGGGCGCGCTCGCCCTGTTCGGTTTCATCGCGCTCGACCACGCCGGCCTTGTAGGCGACCTTGCGCGCGATCGCTTCCTGCACGACGGCGGGATCGCGGGCGGCCAGCGCATCGGCATGCCGCTCCAGCCAGGCGAAAAACGGCTCGTCTCCGATCGCCGCACCCTTGACCACTTCGGCCAGGCCGGCGCGGTATTCGCGCTCGGGCAAGGTGGCCAGCGTATCGATGTCGGCGATCACCGCGCGCGGCTGGTGAAATGCGCCGGCGAGATTCTTGCCAACCGGCAGGTTGACCCCGGTCTTGCCGCCGACCGAGGAGTCGACCATCGCCAGCAAGGTGGTCGGCATCTGGATGAAGTCGATGCCGCGCATCCAGCACGCGGCGCTGAAACCGGCCAGGTCGCCGACCACGCCGCCGCCCAGCGCGATCACGCAGGCGTCGCGGGTAGCGCCGAGTTGGCCCAGCGCTTCCAGCGCGCGGTTCACGTTGGCGAAGCTCTTGTGTGCCTCGCCGTCGTCAAGCAGGAACGACGACCAGTGCAGGCCTTCCAGCCCCGCTTCGATCCGCGGCAGGTACAGCGGCGCCACGGTGGTATTGCTGATCACCAGCGCGTGGCGGCCGCGCAGCATGGCGCGCCAGCGCGCGTGCTCGGCGAGCAGGCCCGAGCCGATCCATATCGGATAGCTGCGTTGGCCGAGGGCGACGGTGATGGTCTGGATGGCTGGATCGTTCATGCGGTCTGCTGGGATGACGCGGAAGAGGGACGCTGCCAATACTGATCGATCAGTGCGATGCAACGCTCGCTGGCGGCGGCGACACTGCCGTGTTCGCCGGGCACGGCGAGGTCGGCGAGGTCGCGGTAGATCGGTTCGCGGATCCGTGCCATTGCCTGCAGCCGCTCGTGCCGGTCTGGCACGGCCAGCAAGGGGCGGCGATGGTCGCGCTCCAGTCGCTCCAGCTGCTGTTCGATCGTGGTCTGCAGCCACACCACATAGCCCAGTTCGCGCAGCTGCCGACGGTTGTGCTCGGCCAGCACGGCGCCAGCGCCGGTGGCCAACAGCACGCCACGCTGATGGCCGCACTCTTCCAGCAGCGCGCTTTCGCGTCGACGGAAACCGGCTTCGCCCTCGATCTCGAAGACGGTGTTTACATCCACGCCGCAATGACGTTCGATCTCCTGGTCGAGATCGACGAACGGCAGGCCATAATGCGCGGCAAGCCGTCGTCCGATCGACGTCTTGCCGGCGCCGGTCGGACCGATGATGAACAGGTTGTGCGACGGATTCATGGGTAAATGCTAACAGGGCAGATCGAACGGGAGTGGCCGTGAGCGAACGCATATTGCTGGCCGGGTGCGGAGACCTTGGCGCACGCGTGGCGCAACGCCTTCGCGCGCAGCACCACGAGATATGGGCGCTGCGGCGCCAACCACCGCTACGCGACAAACAGAGCATCCACTGGCTGAGCGGCGACCTCACTCAACCGGAGACCCTGCGCGATCTGCCGGAGGGAATCAGCCGACTGGTCTACCTGCCGGCGCCAGAGGCGCGGGACAAGGCGGCCTATCGAGCGGTCTTTGTGGATGGCTTGCGCCATCTGCTGGACGCGCTCGACGGGCGTGCGCTGAAGCGCGTATTGCTGGTTTCGTCCAGTGCGGTCTACGGCGAGCACGACGGCGATTGGGTCGACGAGACCACGCCAACGGCGCCCCTGGGTTTCAACGGATCGGTGCTGCTCGACGCGGAACGGTGGCTGGCGGAGCAGTCGGTGCCATCCACCGTGCTAAGGCTGGCGGGCTTGTACGGCCCTGGCCGGATGCAATGGGCCGAGCGGCTGCGGGCGGGACAACTGCGGGCACCGCGCGAAACGCCGCACTGGGCCAACCGCATCCATGTCGACGATGCCGCGGCAGCGGTCGTGCACCTGCTGGGGCTGGCGGCGCCGCAGTCACTGTATCTCGGCGTTGACGACACGCCCATGCCGCTCGACGAGCTGTACGACTTCATCGCCGGCCTGGTCGACGCGCCGCTGCCGGCGGACGGCGCGGCGCCGGCAGGGGTCGGCAGCAAGCGACTCAGCAATGCGCGGTTGCGCGCCGAAGGCTGGGTGCCGCAGTGGCCCGATGCCCGCGACGGCTATGCCGCGCTGCTGGACAATTGAGTCAACCACCTCACGGAGAACCGACATGGCACATACCGTTCCACACCACCAGGTGAGCACTGGCAACGACATCCCGGGCTGCCGCATCGTGCGTTCCTTCGGGATTGTCCGCGGCATCACCGTGCGTTCGCGCAGCGTGGTCGGCAATCTCGGTGCGGCGCTGCAGACGATCGTCGGCGGCAATATCTCGATCTATACCGAACTGTGCGAGAAGGCGCGCGAGGAGGCGTTCGAGCTGATGCTGCAACACGCCGCCGCGATGGGAGCGAATGGTGTGGTGGCCATGCGCTACGACGCCAACGAGGTGGCGCAGGGCGTCACCGAGGTGCTGGCCTACGGAACGGCGGTGCAGGTCGAGGCGTCAACGTAACGTGATTTTGCAGTGCGGCTTGTTCTGACGGGCCGGAGCGGGGCAGACTCGGGCTTCAGGACGGGGAAGCGCAGCGTGCCGCCTGCACGATTCGACAGGAGACTGACACCATGTCTGTAGCCAAAGTCATCGAGATCAACGCTTCGTCCGGCAAGGGCGTGGAAGATGCCGTGAAGCACGGTCTGAAGAAGACCGCGGAATCAGTGAAGAACATCAAGGGCGCGTGGATCAACGAGATCAAGGTCGTTACGAAGGATGACGGCACGGTGACCGAGTGGCGGGTCAACATGAAGGTCAATTTCGTCGTCAACTGATGGTTGAGCGGGAACGGGGAACAGGGACAGGGAACAAGTTCAGAAACGGGATCTGCGTGTGTGACGCTCTTGCCGTTCCGTTCCCCGGTTTCAACCGTGACTCAGTCCGGTCACATGCCGGTCGTCGTCGTACTCCACGCAGGTGTCGGCAAGTGCCGGCAGGGTTGCCAGTGCATGCCGGCTGAGGCGCTCGAAATGCGCCAGGAAATGCTCCATCGCCGACGCATCCATCGCCAGCGGCGCGTGTCGCGCCAAAAGATCCTGTTCCTGCTCGCCGCGCCAGCGCCGCACGATCTCCCAGCCTGGTGCCTGCAGCACGATCAGGGCGTCGAACTTGCGCCATAGCGGCTGGTAGCCCCGTAACTGCTTGTTGACCCAATGCCGCCAGCGGCCATCGGGGTCCTCGCTGCGCTCCATCTCATTGACCGGCCTGGCTAGTGCCGCCTGCACCTGGGGGCGGATGCCCAGTGCCCAGCCTTCCACGATGACCAGTTTCGGCGGGCGGGTGATGCGCGGCCAGCGGGATGGCGAAAAACGGGTATCGCGACCCTTGTCGAAACGCGGGTGCGACACCGGCAGCTTGTCCGAAGCGTGCGGCAGCGCGGCCAGCACCGACATCATCAACTCGATTTCGTGGGTACCCGGTACGCCGCGGCTGCGCAAAAGCGGATGGACATCGCGGGCCAGCGCCTCGCGATCGCTGCGGGCGTAATAGAAGTCGTCCAGCGAAAGCACCTCGGTAGCCCAGCCGCGAGCCTCGGCCTGGGCCTTCATCACCCGCGCCAGGGTGCTTTTGCCGCTGCCCTGCAGGCCGGAAAGCCCGAGAATGTAGGGGCGCCGCGACCGCGCGATGCGCCCGGCGTACTGGTCGAGCAGGTGGCCGGCGAGAGCCTCGTTCTGCATGTCGGCGAGAGACGTCATCATCCGTGAGACACCGTGGCTCCGGGAGGGATTTCCGCTACCGGCACGCCGCGATGACCTGGCGTCCCGCGCTGGGGCGCGCCGCAACCCTCTTCACGTTCCATGGCGGAAGATGGCGTCGCCATCCGTGCTGAAGTGGTGCTGGTTGAGTGGGGCATTGCACTATTATCAGTCAGGTTCATCCGCACCATGATGGCGCGTGTCGGCCACGATGCAAAAGGAAAGTTTCAAACATCATGCTCAAACCCGAAATCCTGGACACCTTCCTGCAGCTGCTGGACGAAGCCAAAGCCAGCGGCGACCGCGAACCGACGGCGATGAGCGTATCCACCGTCGACGGCTCCGGTCGGGTTGCCTCGCGCATCGTGCTGCTCAAGGGCACCGACGAGCGCGGCTTCCGTTTTTACACCAATTACCAGAGCGACAAGGGCAGCCAGCTCGAGGCGCACCCGCAGGTCGCCCTGTGCTTTCACTGGAAACAGCTGCGCGAGGGCGTGCAGGTACGCGTCGAAGGTGTCGCGCGCAAATTGCTGGATGAGGAGTCGGATGCCTACTTCGCCAGCCGCGCGCGCCAGAGCCAGATCGGCGCGTGGGCCTCGCTGCAGTCGCAGACGCTGCCGGACCGCGACACCTTCGAACAACGGGTGGCGCGTTACGAGCAGCAGTTCGAGGGCCGCGAAGTGACGCGGCCACCGCACTGGGGCGGCTTCGTGGTGGAGCCGGACACAATGGAATTCTGGTACGGCGCCGAGTTCCGTCTGCATGAACGAGTGCGCTGGGATCGTCACGGCCAGACCTGGACGAGCCGGCTCCTCTACCCGTGACCCGACCGCTACCCGCCGAGCACGTCGCACAGGGCGGTTTCGTCGTGCATGCGCGTGGTCGCGGCTTCAGCGATGTCACGCAGCAAGTGGCTGACGCGGTCGCCGCAAGCCATGTGCAGACCGGTATCGCGAACGTGTTCACCGCACATACCAGTTGCTCGCTGCTGCTCGGCGAGAACGCCGACCCCACCGTACGCGAGGACCTGGAGCGCTGGTTTTCCCGCATGGTGCCCGACGGCGACCCGATCTTCCGGCACGACGCGGAGGGCCCCGACGACATGCCGGCGCATGTCCGCTCGATCCTCACCGGGGTCAGCCTCACCGTGCCGGTGCATGGGGGCAGGCTGCTTCTGGGCACCTGGCAAGGCATCTACCTGTGGGAACACCGGCTCGATCCACACCAGCGCAAGGTCAGCGTGACCGTGCTGGGACACTGAACGCATGGATCACGCCGTGTCCGATCACTATCCGCAACGCATCGTCTGCCTCACCGAGGAACCGACCGAGGTGCTGTACGCGCTGGGCGAGGATCACCGCATCGTCGGCATTTCCGGTTTCACCGTGCGCCCGCCGCGGGCACGCAAGGAGAAGCCGAGGGTTTCCGCGTTCACCAGCGCCAGGACCGGCGAGATCATGAAACTCGAGCCCGACCTGGCGATCGGCTTTTCCGATATCCAGGCGGACATCGCGCGCGAACTGATCAAGTCCGGCGTGGAGGTGTGGATCAGCAACCATCGCAGCGTCGACGGCATTCTCGCCTACATCCGTCGACTGGGCGCGATGGTCGGCGCACACGAGAAGGCCGAGGCATACGCGCAGCGTGCCGAGCAGCACATCGCCGACATCCGCGCCGCCGTCGCGCAGTTGCCGCGCCGGCCGAAGGTCTATTTCGAGGAGTGGGATGAGCCGATCATCACCGGCATCCGCTGGGTCGCCGAGATCATCGGCATCGCCGGTGGCGACGACTGTTTTCCCGAGCTCGCGCGCGAACCGCTGGCGAAACAGCGCATCCTGCCGAACGGCGACGAAGTGGTGCGACGCGCACCCGACATCATTCTCGGCTCCTGGTGCGGCAAGCGTTTCCGACCGGAAAAGGTTGCGGCGCGCCCGGGTTGGGACACGATCCCGGCGGTGCGCAACGGCGAGCTGCACGAAATCAAGTCGCCGATCATCCTGCAGCCGGGGCCGGCCGCGCTGTTCGACGGACTGGACGCGATCCACCGGATCATCGCCGCGTGGGCACAGCGCTGAGTTTTTTTGGTTTGGCCTTGGTGGGAGCGACTTCAGTCGCGATTGCCTCACGGCGTTTGTTGTTTCGGGGCGAAAAGCTTCCGTTCGCCTGCAACTGAGAGGAGCGCGCCCCGGATCAGGTCCAGAGCAAGCTCAGGTATCGTGCGCGATGCTCTTGCTGCATCCCTGGCGCTTGCCCCGACACAACAAAAATCGCATCGCGACTGAGGTCGCTCCCACGTCGCCGGTATCAGCCGCCCAGGGCCAGCCGGGCACCCAGGTCGAGCAATGGCGCGGCGATCAGCAGTCGCGCGAGCAGCAGTGCGATCATCACTGCCATGGGCGCGAAATCGATCTGGCCGACAATCAGCTTGCCGTGCAGCGGGCGCAGCAAGGGCTCGACCAGGGTGCCGGCCAGACGAAACAGCGGCTGGCGGCGATCGACGGCGAACATGCTCAGCAGCGACCAGCCGAAGATCAGCACGAGATAGAACAGCAGCACGAAGTCGAGCAGTTCAGCCAGCGCCAGCACCGCAAGGCCGAGCAGGTTCGGCATCACGCCGAGCAGGGCGAACAGCAACAGTCGCTTCAGCACCATCGCCAGCCATGCCAGCAACAGGGCGGCCAGGTTGACCTGGCGCCAGTTCGGAAGGATGCGCCGTATCGGCGCCAACACCGGATTGGTGTAGCGATAGACGAACTGGCTCAGCGGGTTGTTGAAATCCGCGCGACAAGCTTCGGCCAGCGCGCGCAGCAGCAGCAGCGTGACGGCCGCATCGAAGGCCAGTTCGATCAACATGGCCAGGGCATTCAGCAGATAGCTCACGGCAATTTGTCCAATTCGGCGGCAAGTTCGGTGCCGCGCCGGGTGGCGGCGGCAACGGCCCGGGAAACGATGCGCGGCAGGTCATCCGCGGTGAAGCTTTCCAGCGCCGCCTGGGTGGTGCCGTTCGGCGAGGTGACGCGCTGGCGCAGTACGGCCGGATCCTCGTTACTTTCGACCAGCATGCGGCCCGCGCCGAGGCAGGTTTGCGCGGCCAGCGCGCGGGCGGTGTCCCGTGGCAGGCCCTGCGACACCGCGGCGGCCTCCATGGCCTCGACCATGGCGAAGAAATAAGCCGGACCGGAGCCGGACAGGGCGGTGACGGTGTCCATCAATGCCTCGTCATCGATCCAGCGGGTGATCCCGGCGGCGTCCAGGATGTGTTGCGCCTGCGCTTTCTGGGCTGCGCTGACGCGGCTGTTGGCGCACAGCCCGGTCGCGCCGGCACCGATCAGCGCGGGCGTATTCGGCATGCAGCGCACGATCGGCAGGCCGTTGCCGAACCAGCGTTCCAGCTGGTCCAGCCGCACCCCGGCGGCGATCGAGATCAGCAGCGGCCGATTGCGTTGCAGCGTGTCGCGGAGCTCGTTGTGGATCGCCGGCATGATTTGTGGCTTGACGGCGAGCAGGATGACCTCGGCTTCCGCCGCAGCCAGCCGGTTTTCCGCGTAGCAGGCGATGCCGAACTCGCGACCGAGCGCCTGGCGTGCTTCGGCCAGCGGCTCGGCCACGCTGAGGGTGGCCGGTGCCACGCCCGTCTTCAGCAGGCCGCCGATCAGGCTGCGCGCCATGTTGCCGCCGCCGATGAAGGCAAGACGTGTCATGCGGGGATTCCTCGATGGTCCAGACCGCATACCTTACCGGAGCCGATGCTCCGCGCAGTTTTTTTGTGCGTTGGCAGCCTGGCGATGCAGCGGTTCGGGACATCGCGATGGAAAGGGCGGCGGCAGCGGGGTGACGTTTTTTCGACCGGGTGCGCAAACCGGGTCGACAGTTTGCATGACGGCCGCTGGAAAGACTGGCCGCACGGGCGGTTGCGCGAGTAGTATCGACGCGGCTACAGGGGGATCCGGGGATCGTTCGTCCAGGTGGTTTCACGGCACTGGCGCCTTGCGCCGCGGTGCATGATGCCGACGAACATCGTCCGTCCCCTGATGTGGCATTCGAATTCATGCCATCCAGACGATCGGTTGAGGGGAACGATAGATGGACATTGCCGAACTGCTTGCCTTCTCGGTGAAGAACAAGGCCTCGGACCTGCACTTGTCCGCGGGGCTGCCGCCGATGATCCGCGTTGACGGCGATGTACGCCGCATCAACATCCCCGCGCTTGAACACAAGCAGGTGCATTCGCTGATCTACGACATCATGTCGGACAAGCAGCGGCGCGATTACGAAGAATTCTACGAGACCGACTTCTCGTTCGAGATCCCCGGGCTGGCGCGTTTCCGCGTCAATGCGTTCAACCAGAACCGCGGCGCCGGTGCGGTGTTCCGTACCATTCCGTCGGAGGTGCTGACGCTGGAAGACCTCGGTTGCCCGCGCATCTTCAAGGAGTTGATCGAGCAGCCGCAGGGCCTGATCCTGGTGACCGGCCCGACCGGCTCGGGCAAGTCGACCACGCTGGCGGCGATGGTCGACCACATCAACAAGAACGAATACGGGCACATGCTCACGATCGAGGATCCGATCGAGTTCGTGCATACCTCGCAGAAGTGCCTGGTCAACCAGCGCGAGATCCACCGCGACACGCTGGGTTTCAACGAAGCACTGCGATCGGCGCTGCGCGAGGATCCGGACTACATCCTGGTCGGCGAGTTGCGCGATCTGGAAACCATCCGGCTGGCGCTGACCGCGGCGGAAACCGGCCACCTGGTGTTCGCCACCGTGCATACCAGTTCGGCGGCGAAGACGATCGACCGCATCATCGACGTGTTCCCTGCCGGCGAGAAGCCGATGGTGCGTTCGATGCTGTCCGAGTCGCTGCGTGCGGTGATTTCGCAGTCGCTGCTGAAGAAGGTGGGTGGCGGCCGCATCGCAGCGCACGAGATCATGGTCGGCATCCCGGCGATCCGCAACCTGATCCGCGAGGACAAGGTGGCTCAGATGTATTCGTCGATCCAGACCGGCCAGCAGTTCGGCATGCAGACGCTGGACCAGTGCCTGCAGGATCTGGTGAAACGTGGCCTGGTGACGCGCCAGCAGGCGTCGACCTATGCCAAGAACAAGGACAGCTTCAAGTGAGCGTCGGGATTCGGGATTCGGGGTTCGGGATTGGCGATAAGCGCCATCGCGCCACGGTCCGCTTTCCTCGCGCCAGCATGAAAAAGGAAACCATCGGTTGCGCGCGCAATTCGCGGGTCGACGGCTTTGACGAATCCCAAATCCCGAATCCCAAATCCCGAATTCCGGGGGTAAAGCCATGAGCGACTTCGATTTCACCTCCTTCCTCAAACTGATGGTGCACAAGAAGGCCTCCGACCTGTTCATCACGGCCGGCGTGGCGCCTTCGATGAAAGTGCAGGGCCGGATCGTGCCGATCACCCAGAGCCCACTCAGCGTGCAGCAGGCGCGCGACATGGTGCTCAACGTGATGACGCCGGGGCAACGCGAGGAATTCGAGAAAACCCACGAGTGCCAGTTCGCGATTTCCGCGCAGGGCGTGGGCCGCTTCCGTGTGTCGTGCTTCTACCAGCGCAATTGCGTCGGCATGGTGCTGCGCCGGATCGAGTCGAAGATTCCGACGCCCGAGGAATTGAACCTGCCGCCGGTCATCAAGCAGCTGGCCATGACCAAGCGCGGCATCATCGTTTTCGTTGGCGCCACCGGCTCGGGCAAGTCCACTTCGCTGGCGTCGATGATCGGCTACCGCAACCTGAATTCGACCGGGCACATCATCACGATCGAGGATCCGATCGAATACGTGCACAAGCACGAAGGATGCATCATCACCCAGCGTGAAGTCGGCATTGACACCGACAGCTGGGACAACGCGCTGAAGAACACCCTGCGCCAGGCGCCGGACGTGATCATGATCGGCGAGATCCGTACCCGCGAAGGCATGGACCACGCGATCGCGTTTGCCGAAACCGGCCATCTGGTGCTGTGCACGTTGCATGCGAACAACGCGAACCAGGCGATGGACCGCATCCTGCACTTCTTCCCGGAAGACCGCCGCCAGCAACTGTTGATGGATCTGTCATTGAACCTGAAAGGTATCGTGGCGCAAATGCTGATTCCGACACCCGATGGCAAGGCGCGGCGGGTCGCGGTGGAAGTGCTGCTGGGCACGCCGCTGGCGCAGGATTACATCCGCCAGGGCGAAATCCACAAGCTCAAGGAATTGATGAAGGAATCCACCCTGCTCGGCATGAAGACGTTCGATCAGAGCCTGGTCGAGCTGTATCACGCCGGCGAGATCAGCTACGAGGACGCGTTGCGTCACGCCGACAGTTCCAACGAGGTGCGCTTGCGCATCAAACTGGCACAGGGCGGCGATGCACACACGCTGTCGCAGGGGCTGGATGGAGTGGAACTGGAAGAGACGCGCGATACGCAGAATTTCGGTGGCGCGAATTTCCTGAATCGCTGAAGCCCGTTGCACGGACATGAAGAAGGCGCCCGCGGGCGCCTTCTTCATTATTCCCGTATCGCGTGGCGTTACTGGGCGGCGGCACCGACCATCAAGCCGCTGTCATCGACACTCTTGACGCCCTTCACGTGCTGGGCAACGCGTGCGGCGTGCTTCTTTTCCTTCGCGGTGGCGACGGTGCCGCTCAAGGTGACCACGCCATCGCTGGTCTCGACCGTAATATCGGTGGCCTTGATGCCCTTGGTGGTGCCGAACTCGGACTTCACCTTGGTGGTGATCCAGGCATCGGCGGCCTTGTCCGGCACAGTCTGGTTGTCGGACGACTTCTGCATTGCGTCTTGGGCCACGGCCTGGGTCAACGGTACGGCCGAAAAGGCCAGCACCAGACCGGCGGCAAACATGCTGTTGCGAATCATCTTGGGGGTACGCATGGTGAATCTCCTGGGCTGGGATGAAAGGTCTGTCGGTAAAGACAGTCGGAGGCTGGTTTGTCGCTTCCGTGGTCCTATGGCAACAGCCGTACCGTGAATGCCGCGTCGCGATGAAAAGGCGTGGTTCAGCAAGGGATGCCCGTTGCGAAGACGAGGTCACGGCGATGTTTGCATTGCGTTGGGCACGCCAAGAACGGGCCCATTAAAAAGGGGCCGGAACGCCGCGGCGCCGGCCCCATTTCGGGTCTTCAAAACTACTTCAGGACGGTCTGGCTGGTGATCACCATGCCGCTGTCGTCGACATGCATTTCGGCGTCGATACTGTCGACGCGTTCAGCCTGTGACTTCATCGCGGCGAACTGCGCCTTGGAGCGGGCGGCATTGGCGGCGGTCTGCGCCGCGCTGTCGCCAGTGTCCAGGCCATCGATCGACGGCTCGTCACTCTTGCTTATCGCGGCGGTGGCCGCCGCCAGGCTGTCTACTTTCTGCTCCATCACCTGCAGCCAGTCCAGGTACATCGCGCCGCTGAGGTGCATGCGGGTCATGCGACCGGCATCCCCAGCCGGGTCCTTCAGGGTGGCGGCAAGCCGGGCGTCTTCGCCGGCACCGATGCCGAGTGCCAGCGCCTTGTCACTCATGGCCAGCCATGCCGGCTGGCCCAACATGCTCGACATGTCCTTCGGCAACGGCAACGGCTTGCCGTCATTGGCGGGTTTCAGCTGAGCCAATGCAGGCACCATCATCTGGCCCATCGCCAGCAAGCCGGCAGGGTTGTTGGTGGCCAGCACGAGACGGCCGGTGAACGTCGGCAAGGCGGTGTTCTTGGCGGGAACCAGTGAGTCCAGCGCGATGCGCAGGCCGAGCATGTCGCCGAACGGCGGAATCGCCGCTTTTTGCATGGCCGGGCCGAGCTTGGTGAAACTTTCGTTTAGATCGGCCAACGCGGGACAGCTGAAGGGTTTGGCGGTGACCGCATCGGCCTGGGCGAGCCAGAACGTGCGCAACTGCGCGACGGGCAAGGCCAGGCTCAGGTCGAACGGGGCGGTGCCGTTGCCGCCGAGACCTGGCAGGGCCACCTGCAATCCGGCGAAAGCCTTGCTGATGTCCTCGGCCAGTGCCACGTCGACTCGCACGTCCTGGTGCTTGGCGTCGAGCTGGGTGTAGCCAAAGCTCAGCGTCGGCACACGCGCGGCGATGCGCGCCGCGTCGCTGGCGCAACTTGGCGATGTCTGCAGCTGGTTGGCGACCGGTTCGCCGGTCTTGGCCGATTCGGCCTGGGCGTGCGCTTTGAGGATCGCGGCGATCAGGGGGTCCTGACCGCTGACTGCCAGCGGCAGTGCGCGGGTCATGTCCAGTTCGCCGACCAGCCACTTCTTGTAACCCTTGGCCTTGGCCAGCGTGGCCAGGCGACCGTCGTCCTGCAGGCTCTTTTGCGGCCGGTCCAGGCCCAGCGACTGGCGCAGCAATGCCGGTGATGCGTCGGCCGGGAGCAGCGCGGCCACGGCCTGCTTGCCGACTGTCGCCAGGATGATTTCGGTGCCCGAGGCGACGAACACGTATTTGCGATAGCTCTGCTTGTCCACGTTGGCGAGCGCGAGCTTCTTGCCGTAGGCGGTTTCAAGCCGGCCAATGAAACCCTCGAACGCTTTCGCGTCGCTCAACTGGAAACGCAGGACCGGCGCCAGACCCACGCCGTAAAACGCGGAGTAACCCTTGAGGTTCAACCCGGCGCCCAGGGCGAAGGTCTCGACCGTCTTGCCGTTGAATTCGGCACGCAGGGCGCGCAGCAGGCGGGCGCCGTCGGGATCCTTCAAGGCCAGCCGGTCGGCAGCGGCATCCAGCTGGGCCAGCTGGGATGGCAACTGCGCATCGGCCTGGGCGAGCAACGCCTCGCGGGAGTTGTCGTCCATGATGTCCAGATTGGCCACCACGTACGGCGTGTCCGCCGGAACGAACGCCAGAGGAGCATCCTTGTCCTTGTGCCCGCAGGCCGCCAGCATGACGCCGGCAAGGGCCAGCGCGGCATATCGCGTCGTTGATCGCATGTTGATCCCCGGAAAATGATGGATGGTGCGCAGGCCATTATGCCCGCTTGCGTGGTGTGCTGTGTGGCGAGTGGCTTGCGTTCAGCGCGCCAGTACTTCGTTCAGCACGGCCATGCGCACGAACACCCCATTGCCGACCTGTTCGAGGATGCGCGACTGCGCGCCGTCGGCTACATCGGAGGCGATTTCGATACCGCGGTTGATCGGCCCCGGATGCATCACCAGGCAGCCCTTGGCCGCACGGGCGAGCCGTCGCCGATCCAGCCCGTAATGGGCGAAGTACGCCGCTTCGTCCGGCAGGTCGATGCCGGCCATGCGTTCCTTCTGCAGGCGCAGCATGATCACCGCGTCGGCGCCATCGATGGCCTGGTCAAAGTCGTCGTAGCGACGGCCTTGCGGTACTTCTTCCGTTGTCGGCATCAGTTCGGCGGGGCCGCAGAGCCGGATTTCCTTCACGCCCAGGGCGTGAAGCGCGGTGATGTCCGAGCGGGCCACACGCGAGTGTTTTATGTCGCCGCAGATGACCACGCTGAGGTTCTCGAAATCCGGCCGGTGCTGGCGGATCGTCAGCGCATCCAGCAGGCCCTGAGTGGGATGGGCATGGTTGCCGTCGCCGGCATTGATCACCGACACGCCGCTCATCGCATGGCGTACCAGTTCGTCCGGCGTGCCCGACAACTTGTGCCGCACGACGATCGCGTCCAGGTGCATCGCTTCGAGCGTATGCAGGGTGTCGAACAGTTCTTCACCCTTGCTGGTGGAAGAAAGCCCGATGTCGAAGTTGATCACGTCGGCACCGAGTCGTCGCGCCGCCAGCTCGAACGAGGTGCGGGTGCGCGTGGACGGTTCGAAGAACAGGTTCAACACCGTGCGTCCCGCCAGCACATCGAGCTTGCGGGTGCCGTGGGCGCAGGCGTCGCGCAGCGATTCGGCGCGGTCGAGCAGGCGTTCGATCGTCTGGCGCGGAAGGTTTTCCAGGGTGGTCAGGTGGCGCAGGCGAGGGCTCATGGCGGCAGGTCGGAGGGGGAAAGAGGGCGTGCGTTCAGTGATCGTGGCTGGCTGGCGCGGGTTCGGCGGCCAGCCAGCGCTCCAGGATGACCGCGGCGGCTTCGGCGTCGATGCTGGCAGCATCGCGCCGCCGCTTGAGTCCGACCGACCGGGCAGCGGCGAACCGCTGCGCGGCCTCCTGCGAGCTGTGTCGTTCATCCACAAGGACCACGGGCAGGCTGTAACGCTGTTGCAACTGGGTGGCAAAGCGCCGGGCGCGGCGACTGGCAGGCTGTTCGGCGCCGTCCAGGGTCAACGGCAGGCCGACCACCAGGGTGTCGGGTTGCCATTCCCGGTGCAGCGCGTCGAGCCGGTTCCAGTCCGGGCCATCCTCGTGCACCGCGACGGTGGTCAGCGCCCGCGCGCTGGCAGTAAACGTATTGCCGATGGCCACGCCCGTGAGCCGGCTGCCGACATCGAAGCCGAACACACAGCTCATGCGTGACCCGCATAGCCGGACAACTGGCGCGGATCTACCCCGACCAGCCCGGCAGCGGCACTCCAGCGATCTTCCAGCGGGGTGTCGAACACCACCCGGCCGCAGGCTTCGGTGGTGAGCCAGGCGTTCGCCATCAGTTCCTGTTCCAGCTGGCCGGCATCCCAGCCGGCGTAGCCAAGCACCATGATCGCCTGACGCGGACCTTCGCCGGCGGCCATGGCCACCAGGATGTCGCGCGAGGTGGTGACCGACCAGTCGGTGTTGACGCGATAGCTGGATTCCCAGTCGCCCGGTTCACGATGCAGCACGAAGCCGCGCTCCTGCTGCACCGGACCGCCGATCAACACGGGCGCATCGGCCAGTTCACTGTCCAGGCATTCCAGTTTCATCTGCGCCAGCACGTCGCCGAAGCGGTATTCGGACAGCTGGTTCACCAGCAGGCCGACCGCGCCGTCCTCGTCGTGCTGGCACAACAACGCCACGCCGCGGGAAAACGGCGGATCGGCCAGGTTTGGCATGGCGATCAGGAAGTGCCCGGTGAGGGTGCTCGGCGCGGCGGCGATCATGTGGCCATTGTAAGCCGGCGGATGCCGGCTCGCGCGGACCGCCGGATTATTTGTTGCGCAGCACGTCGCCGGGCAGGAATTGCCAGGTACGGGTGATGTAGAGCTCGTCCACGCTGGCATCCTTGGGCAGCGGCGGGAATGGCGCCGCTAGCCGCACGATGCGTTCGGCAGCGGCATCCAGCAGCGGGTGGCCGGAGCTCTTGATGACCGTGATGTTCTTGATGCCGCCATCGCGATTGAGCCCGACGGTAAGCAGCAGGTCACCGTACATCTTGCGGCGGCGGGCCTGGTCCGGGTAGTTGAGATTGCCGATGCGTTGCACCCGGTCCGACCAGCCGCGCATATAGCTGGCGTAGACGTATTCCTTCGTGTTGGCCGAAATGAACTTTTTCTTCGGCCGCTTCGCCAGCGCTTCGGTCTGTTGGCGCAGCTCGGCGGCCAGCTGGGCAATCGCCTGCTGGCGTTTCAGTTCGGCGGCGGTCGGTGCCTGATCCTGCGGATCGACCTCGGTTTGCGCGGTGTCGCTGGTCACGTGGAAGTCGGTGGCGCCGCGGGTGGTGACCATCCGGGTCGGGGTGGCTTCACGCGGTGCCGGCGTGGTCGCTTCGACCGGTTGTGCGGCGATGCCTGGATCAGGCTTCGGCAGCACGCCGGAAAACATCTGCGACGGCCGTGCGACGCGATCGCTCTGGCCACCGCCGCTGTTGTTGGCCTGGGCCAGGAAATCCGCCTTGTCCGGGGCCTCCTGGTTGGCCACGTTGACCAGGGTCACGTCCAGTGTCGGCAGGCTGGGCCTGGGCTTGACGAAATGGAACGTGATGCCCAGCAACAGCACACCGTGCAGCAGCAACGAAAACAGCAGCGTGGCGCCGATCGGATTGGGGGGAGAGTTGACGGTTGCAGTGGCGCTCACGCAGGGCGGTTTCCGCTGACGTGCTGTTCGATGACGTCGAACAGCTGACCGGCAATGTTAAGCCCGAACTGGGCATCCAGCTCACACACGCAGGTCGGGGATGTGACGTTGATCTCGGTCAGGTAGTCACCGATCACGTCCAGGCCCACGAACAGCAGGCCTCGCCGACGCAGCTCCGGAGCCACTTGCGACACGATCCAGCGATCGCGTTCGGACAACGGCACGCCCTCGCCGCGGCCGCCGGCGGCGAGGTTGCCGCGGAACTCGTCGCCCTGCGGGATGCGTGCCAGCGCATAGGGCACGGGTTCGCCGTCGACCAGCAGGATGCGCTTGTCGCCCGCGCTGATTTCCGGGATGTATTTCTGCGCGATCGCGAATTGCCGGCCGGCGCCGTGCGCGTCGCCGCCGAGCAGGGTTTCCAGCATCGAATTGAGGTTGCTGTCGCCGGCCCGCGCACGGAAAATGCCGCGCCCGCCCATGCCGTCCAGCGGCTTGAGCACCACCTCGCCATGCTCGGCGGTGAACCGGCGCAGCTCGGCGGCATCGCGTGCGACCATCGTTGGCGCGATGCATTGCGGGAAATCCAGCGCAAACAGTTTTTCGTTGCAGTCGCGCAGCGAGCGCGGATCGTTGATCACGGCCACCCCGCCACGCTGCGCCGCTTCCAGCACCATCGTGTCGTAGATGAACTGGGCGTCGACCGGCGGATCCTTGCGCATCAGCACCACATCGAGCTCGCGCAGGTCGCGCCACTGCGCCTGGCCCAGCGTGTACCAGTGTTGTGGATCCTTGCGCACCACAAGGGGCGCGATCCGCGCCCAGGGCGCGCCGTCGCGCAGGGCCAGGTCGCCCTGCTCGAAATAATGCAGGGAATGGCCGCGGCGCTGTGCCTCCAGCAACATCGCGAAACTGGTGTCCTTCACCATCTTGATCGCGCCGATGGGGTCCATCAGCACGCCGACCGACAAGGTCATCTGGATTCTCCGTTGGTGGCCTGATCTGTGCGACAGGGCAGGCGGGGGTGGATCGTCAGGCCGCTATACTAAGTCCGATGACGGTCGAGGCCATCGAATGGCGGCAGGTTGGTCGTGTCAACGGCTGTCGCCATGGGCCAGATGGTGCCAATATGGGTCACCTTGTGCGGCGGCAGGCAACGCGGGTGATTACCGCTTGACAGCCTCGGCGGACAGGCAGTAAACAACGAAACCTTGGATGCACCGCCGTAGAGCGGGCATTGTGTGATTCGTTTTCGACATTTTTTTACATGCGCACCATGCGGCATGGCTGTTGCATGTCTTGGTGCCTATCCTGAGCTCGGGGCGAGCCGCAGGGGGGGAGTAGTGAATTTGAACGTTAGTGCTAGTGACTTGGCTGGTCTCAAGGTCATGGTCATCGATGATTCCAAGACCATTCGCCGTACAGCGGAGACTCTGCTGAAGAAAGAGGGCTGCGAAGTATTGACTGCGGTCGACGGGTTCGAGGCGTTGGCCAAGATCTCCGACCAGCGGCCGGCGATCATCTTTGTCGACATCATGATGCCGCGGCTTGATGGTTATCAGACCTGCGCATTGATCAAGAACAACCCCCAATTCCGTGGCACGCCGGTGATCATGCTGTCCTCGAAGGATGGCCTGTTCGACAAGGCGCGTGGTCGCATCGTGGGTGCCGAGCAGTATTTGACCAAGCCGTTCACGCGAGACGAACTTCTTGGTGCCATCCATCGTCATGTCAGTATGGCCGCTAGTCGCTGACTGCAGATTCTGAGGGGGACCTGTGGCCAATATTTTCATCATCGACGACTCGCCGACCGATGTGCGCGTGTTCACCACCCTGCTTGAACGGGCGGGGCATCGGGTCGTCGCCATCAGCACCGCCGAGGAAGGCATCGAGCGCGTGCGCGCCGACTTGCCCGACCTGGTCATCATGGACGTGATCATGCCCGGCATGAACGGCTTCCAGGCCACCCGTACGCTGACTCGCGATCCCGCGACGGCGGTGGTGCCGATCGTGATGATCACCACCAAATCCATGGAGACCGATCGCGTCTGGGGGCTGCGTCAGGGTGCCCGTGCGTTCATCACCAAGCCGGTGAACGAAAAAGAATTGCTGACCTGCATCAACGATTTGCTGCCGAGCAAGACATGAACCAGTCCGTCAACCGCACGCCGTTCGAGATACTCGCCCGCTACGAGCGGCTGTCGCTGGCGCATGCCTCCGATACGCAGGACAAGATGGAGGCGCCGGGTTTGTGGCGCGGTATCGGTTTCCGCGTCGGCTCGCGGCTGCTGGTCAGCGGCATCGACGAGATCAACGAGTTGTTGGCCGTGCCGGCGCTTACCCCCGTGCCCGGCACGTTGCCGTGGCTGCTTGGGGTAGCCAACGTGCGCGGCAACCTGGTGCCGGTGGTGGACTTCGCCCGTTTCCTGTTTGGCGAACGCACCCAGCATTCCGACCGCACGCGCCTGTTGGTGGTGCGCCAAGGAACGGGCAGCGTGGCGTTGCTGGTGGACGAGGTATTCGGCCAGCGCACCGTGGATGAGGAACAGCGGCGCGAGGCCGGGCAGGAGGACGATCCGCGACTTGCCCGTTTCGCCGACAGCCGTGTGGGTGAACAGCAACTGGCGGTATTCAGCATGAATCGATTGGTGCGCGCACCGGATTTCCGGCAGGCCGCTGCCTGACATCCGGCGGGTCTGCGGCTATGTGAAGGGCCGGCTCCGGTTGGGGTCGGAAACTTGGGGAAACCATTCCCTGGCCAGTTCCCGCTTTGCGGAACCGGCAACGTATCAGTAAGACGTATGAGGTGAACATGAGCACTACAGGGGGCGTCAGCAGGGAACGCGGTTACACCGCACTCATTGTCCTGCTGCTGATTGCGATCGGCTTCGCGGCACTGGATTTCTTCCTGCTCAACCAGAAGAACGGCGAAGATCGCCAGGCGATCGCGCTGACCACGCAAATTCAGGTGCTGTCGCAGCAGACGGCGAAGTTCGCGCTGGAATCAGCGGACGGCAACACCGATTCCTTCAAGGAGCTCGAAGGCACCCGCAACTCGATCGATTCGGCCGTGCAGCGGTTGAACAAGGGTGATCCCAAGAGCGGCATGCAGCCGTATGCGGATGGCAACACCACGCCTGCCGGTCGTGCCGTGAGCGCGCTCGACGCCTCCTGGAAACAGCTCGACACCGACATCGGCAAGATCCTCTCCAACAAGGCCGTCGTGCTCGATTCCGGCCAACGCGCCAATACGCTCGCGCAGCAGATGCCGCTGCTCAACTCGAGCATGGAACAGGTCGTCAACATCCTGCAGCAGCGCAACGGCAGTTCCGAGCAGATGCTGGGTACCTCGCGCCAGATGCTGTCCGCTGACCGAATCATCCGTCGCGTGCAGGAAGTGCTGCAGGGTGGCGACTCCGCGCAGTCGGCGGCCGATGGCCTGTCCCGCGATGCGCAGTTGTACGGCAGCGTGCTGAAGGGTCTGATCGCGGGCAACGCCGACAGCGGCGTGAAGCCGATCGGCGATGCGAATGCACGCAAGATCCTCACCGACATGGACACCAACTGGAACCAGTTGGCCGATCCGGTCGCCAAGTTGGTCGCCGCCGCCGGCAACATCGCCGACGTGAAACACGCCGGCAACCAGGCCTCGCTGGATTCGCAGACCGTGCTGCTGCGCGCCAACGACCTGTCCGAGCAGATCGGCAAGCTGCCGCTGCGCCGGCTGTTCCCGAACGTGTGGTGGGGTCTGCTGGGTGCAATCGCCGCGGTGGCATTCGCGCTGCTGCTGGTCATCACCCTGGTGCGCGATCAGCGCAGGCGCTTCGCCAGCAGTACCGAGCTGAACCAGCGCAACCAGGAGGCGATCATGCGCCTGCTGGACGAAATGGGTTCGCTCGCCGAAGGCGACCTGACCGTCAAGACCACGGTGTCCGAGGACATCACCGGCGCGATCGCCGACTCGGTGAACTACGCCATCGACGAGTTGCGATCCCTGGTCACCACGATCAACGAAACCTCCGAGCAGGTGTCGTCCTCGGCACAGGAAACCCAGACCACCGCCCGCCACCTGGCCGACGCGGCCGAGCAGCAGGCGCAGCAGATCAGCTCGGCGACCTCCGCGATCAACCAGATCGTGAGCTCGATGGACATCGTGTCGAAGGATTCCGCCGAATCGGCCGACGTGGCCGAGCGCTCGGTGAAGATCGCCTCGCACGGTGCCGAAGTGGTGCGCGAGACGATCTCGGGCATGGACTCGATTCGCGACCAGATCCAGGAAACCTCAAAGCGCATCAAGCGCCTGGGTGAATCCTCGCAGGAGATCGGCTCGATCGTGGAACTGATCAACGACATTGCCGAGCAGACCAACATCCTGGCGTTGAACGCGGCGATCCAGGCCGCTTCGGCCGGTGAGGCCGGTCGCGGTTTCGCGGTCGTTGCGGACGAAGTGCAGCGACTGGCCGAACGCTCGACCAGCGCGACCAAGCGTATCGAAACGCTGGTGCAGACGATTCAGTCCGATACCAACGAAGCGGTGAACTCGATGGAACAGACCACCGCCGAAGTGGTGGCCGGTGCGCGCCTGGCGGAGGATGCCGGCAGCGCGCTGGGCGATATCGAGCGCGTTTCGCACGATTTGTCCGCGCTGATTCAGAACATCTCCACCGCGGCACGCGTGCAGTCCGCCGCGGCGACAGATGTCTCGCACTCGATGAACGCGATTCAGGAAATTACTTCGCAGACCTCGCAGGGCGCGAGCCAGACAGCTGACTCGATCGGTACGCTGGCGCAATTGGCGAGCGATCTGCGGCGATCGGTGGCACATTTCAAGTTGCCGGGTTGATGCCGACCGACGGATTTCAGGTGGTTCGGAATGAGCATTTTTACAGGGGGTAACCTCGTTGGCTGCGTGATGAGATATCGGGCAGCCGCTGAGAGAGGCGCATGAGACTTCAAGACCACATCGATTTCACCACCCTGCAGTGGGTCAAGCCCGAGCTCGACGATACGTTGTCGATAGCTCGCGAGGCGCTGGAGTCCTACGTCGACAATCCGGGCAAGCGCGATTTCATGCGCACCTGCGCGGACAACCTGCATCAGGTGCAAGGCACCCTGCAGATGGTCGAACTGTATGGCGCGGCAATGGTGACCGCGGAGATGGAGGCGCTGTCCATCGCGCTGCTTGAAGAACACGTCACCTACCGCGAGGAAGCCTATGCCGCGTTGATGCGCGGGCTGATGCAACTGCCCGATTACCTCGAGCGGCTGTCCAGCGGTCATCGCGACGTGCCGGTGGTGTTGCTGCCCCTGTTGAACGATCTGCGCGCCAGTCGAGAGCAGGAGCCGCTACCCGAATCGGCGATGTTCCACCCCAATCTCGACGCGTTCCTGCCCGAGCAAGCCCCCGCTGCCATGAGCGAGGCGTACGCCGAAGCCCATCGTGGCGAGTTGGTGGACCTGCGCCTGCGCTTCCAGCAGCAACTACTCGGCTGGTTTCGCGGGCAGAACGCGGCGGCGCAACTGGTCAACATGCGCAAGACCCTGCTGGCGATCACCGCGCGCTGCCATCACGTGCATGGCCGGCGCTTGTGGTGGATCGCAGCCGGTGTACTGGAAGGTCTCGAACAGGGCGCGCTGAAGGGTCATGCCGGCGAAGTGCGCCAGCTGATCGGCAAGGTCGACCGCAATATCCGCCTGTTGATCGAACACGGCGAAAACAGCCTGCGTGGTGGTGATGCAGACGACGTGGCCTGCAAGCTGCTTTACATCGTGGCCCAGGCGAAACAGCGCAGTCCGCAGATGGAGCTGTTGCGCAGCACGTATGCACTGGACAGCCTGTTGCCCGATGCCGGCGAGCTGGAACATGCCCGCGGCTCGATGGCAGGGCACAACCGCGCGTTGCTCGATTCGGTATCGCGTGCATTGAAAGACGATTTGCTGCGCGTCAAGGAAGCGCTGGACTTGTTCCTGCGCCAGCAGGATGGCGATCCGGCGCAGTTGGCGGCGCAGGGCGAAGTGCTCGAGCGCGTCGGCGACACACTGGGCATGCTCGCCCTGGCGGTACCGCGTCGGGTCATCACCGAACAGCGACGCGTGCTCGACGAGATCGCGAACCACATGCGCGCCGCCGACGAGGAAACGTTGCTCGACGTGGCCGGTGCGCTGCTGTACGTCGAAGCGTCGCTGGATGACCACATCGAGAGCCTCGGCTCCGAGGACGAACCGGGTACCGGCGACGCCATGCACGGCTTGCCGCGCAGCGAAGCGATGGGCGTCGTCACGACCTTGATGCAGGAAGCCATCGGCAATACCGGTCGGGTGAAGGACGCCATCGTCGCGTTCGTCGAATCGGGCTGGGAGCACGATCGTCTGGCCGGTTCACCGTCCCTGATGGACGAGGTGGCCGGTGCCTTGCGCATGCTGTCGTCGCCGCGACCGGCCGATTTGGCGCAGGGCGTTGGCCGTTTCATCGATTACGAATTGCTGGAGGACCGTCGGGTGCCCAGCGGTGCGCAGATGGATCATCTGGCCGATGCACTGGCAGCGCTGGAGTACTACCTCGAGGCCGCGCGCGAGCATCGCGGTGGCCTGGAGCACATCCTCGACGTGGCCGAACACAGCCTGGGCCTGCTCGGCTACTGGCCGGTTCCGGACGCACGGGCGGTCACGGCACCGGCCGTCGTCGCCGTTTCCGAAACCGAAGCGAAGACGCACCATGCAGCCTTGACCGGGCACGAAGAACACCCGGAACTGTCCGAGTCGGTCAGCCTGCTGCCGGGCGACGACCTGGGACATCTGTTCATCGGCGAGGCAGAGCAGCACGTTGCGCCTGCCCACGATCTGGACGGATTGCGCCTTGCGCAAACCGAAGCGACCACCTCGGCGATGCTCGACGGCAATACGCCTGACGAGCAGGGCGACTGGATCGAGATCGAGGAAGAGGTTTTCGAGCAGGTGCCGGTGCGCGATGCGCTGGCGTCGAATACCCGTTTCAACGTCAATGCCGAAGGCATCGACGACGATATCCGCGAGATATTCCTGGAGGAGATGCAGGAGGAAATCGACAACCTGCGCGGTGCCGAGCAGATCTGGCTGGTCGATCCCGGCCAGACGTCGCCGCTGGTCAGCATCCGCCGATCGTTCCATACGCTGAAGGGTTCGGGACGGCTGGTGGGCGCCGGCGTGCTGGGCGAGTTCGCGTGGAAAGTCGAGGACATGCTCAATCGCGTGCTCGACAACACCATCGAGCCGAACCAGGACGTCCAGGCGCTGGTGCACCACGCGATCGATGTGCTGCCGCAGTTGCTGGCCGCGCTGAAGGGCGAAGGTGTGCCGGATGCGCCGCTTGGCGCGATCATGCACACCGCCGAGCAACTTTCTGTCGGCAACCCGACCCGTCTGGAAGACCACACACCGCAGGCCATGGAGACGGTTCGTCGTGTCGTGCGCCGGCGCGTGCCGCGCCTTGCCGCTGCCGCGCAGGCCATTCCGGAGGCAGGTGTCACCGATGTCCACAGCATCGGCGCAGCCGATGACAAGCCGGGCAGCCATGAGCAGATCATGGCCTTGCCGGTGATGCCACCAGTGGACCCGGTACTGCTGGAGATCCTGCGCAGCGAGGTCGCGCAATACCTGCAGACGATTCGTTTGGCGATCCAGCGTGGCGGTAACGAGCTGCCGATCGGCGAAGAGTTGTTGCGAGCCGTGCATACCCTGCACGGGGCGATCGCGATGGTCGACATTCCCCTGCTGACGCAGTTGCTGTCGCCGCTGGAGGGCCTGTTCAAGCGCTTGCGCGCGGCCAACTTGCCATTGCCGGCCGATGGGGTGCATCTGCTTGGCCAGTCCGTGGACGTGGTCGATTACGTGATGGCCCAGTTCGATGTCGCCGAGCCGCAGCTGCCCAACGCGGATGCGTTGACGGCGCAGGTCGTCGAGATGCGCGATCGCTATCCAGAGTCGCAGGTGGCTCATGTCATCTTCGAGCCGCAGATGGACGACGAGGACGCCACCGAGGCTGTCGTCGCGACGGATGCCGATGACGACCATGCGGCCATGGCCGCTTCGCTGGACGCCAGCATGGTGGAGGCCACCGGCGCCTGGGCCGACGGAGCTGCGGTTACGCCAGCGTCGGAAACGAAGCCGGAGCCGGAGATTCATCCGGACGATCAGCATCATGCCGAAGTGGCCGCCGAACTGGTGGCTGCACTGGATGCGTTTGAGCCGGAGGAGGCCAGCGCCGCGCGCGCTGCCGCCGAGCAGGCTGCCGCGGAGCAGGCTGCGGCCGAGAAGCTGGCGGCAGAACAGGCCGCCGCGGCGCAGGCCGAGAAGCTCGCCGCTGAGCACGCTGCCGCGGAACGGGAACAGGAACGGGTTGCGGCTGAGAAACTGGCCGCAGAACGGCTTGCTGCCGAGCAGGCGGCGGCCGAACGACTGGCACTCGAACAGGCAGCAGCGGAACGTGCTGCGGTCGAACGGCTTGCCGCCGAGCAGGCTGCACTGGAACAGGCCGCCGTGGAACAGGCCGCTGCCGAAAAGCTGGCGGCCGAGCAGGCGGCAGCGGAGCATCTTGCCGCCGCCGAACGACAGGCGGCCGAACAGGCTGCGACTGGTGAGCCGGAAGAGGCCGGATCGGAGCCTGCCTATGCGTTGGCCGGTTCGGGCCACATCGACGCCGATCTGCTCGAGGTATTCATCGACGAGGCGCGCGAGATCCTCGACCACGCCGATGGCGTGCTGGCGCAATGGCACGATGCCCCGGCCGACCTGGCGTACGTGGCCGAGCTGCAGCGCGACCTGCACACGCTCAAGGGTGGTGCACGCATCGCCGGGCTGGTGCCGGTGGGCGATCTTTCCCACGCGATCGAAACCCTGCTCGAAAAGCCGATCCGCGACGGGGCCAAGACCGGCACGCTGATCACCGCGCTGGAAGGAAGCTTCGACCAGCTGCATGCGTTGGTGCAGCAGGTATCGCTGGGTCAGGCCTCCGAGTATCCGCAGCAGATGATCGATCATCTGCTGGCACTGGCTGGCGAAAAGGTCCTGGCCGACGATGCATTGCTGCCCACGGCTGCGATGCCGGTCCCGACACCGACACCGTCCGCGCCGAAGTCGGTGCCCAAGGTCGCTGCCGAGGTCAATGCGTTCGACCTGCCCGAACTGTTGCCGGAAATGGAGGAGGAGGTTCGTTCTTCGCAGGAGCAGATCCGCGTTCGCGCCGACCTGCTCGACAGCCTGGTCAACCACGCTGGCGAGGTGGCGATCTATCGCTCGCGGCTGGAGCAGCAGGTTGCCGGCTATCGCTTCAACCTGGTGGAACTCGAGCAGACCGTCGCCCGTCTGCGCAGCCAGCTGCGCATGCTGGAAATCGAGACCGAAGCGCAGATCATTGCGCGTTTCCAGCGCGAGCATCGCGAAGCGGGCCTGACTACATTCGATCCGCTCGAGCTCGACCGTTACTCGCAGCTGCAGCAGTACTCCCGTGCACTGGCCGAGTCGGTTTCCGATCTGGTGTCCATCCAGAACATGCTGGACGAGCTGACCCGTCAGGCCGAAACGCTGCTGATCCAGCAGTCGCGGGTCAGTACCGAGTTGCAGGATGGCCTGCTGCGCACGCGCATGCTGCCGTTCGACACGATGGTGCCGAACCTGCGTCGTACCCTGCGCCAGGCTGCCCAGGAGCAGGCCAAGCACGCCCAGTTGTACGTGGACGGTGCGCACGGTGAAATGGATCGCAACCTGCTCGACCGCATCAAGGCGCCGTTCGAACACATGCTGCGCAATGCGATTGCGCACGGCATCGAAACGCCGGCCGAGCGCCGCAAGGCCGGCAAGCCGGCCGAGGGTTCGGTGCATATCCAGGTCGCGCGCGAAGCCACCGAAGTGGTGATCCGGGTCAGCGATGACGGCCGCGGACTGGATCGCGCAGCGATCCGCAAGCGCGGTATCGAGCGCGGGCTGCTGCGTGCCGAGACCAAGCCGACCGACAACCAGCTGCTTTCGCTGATCACCCAGCCGGGCTTCTCCACCGCCAGCAAGGTGACCCAGCTGGCCGGCCGTGGCGTCGGCATGGACGTGGTGGCGAACGAGATCAAGCAACTCGGTGGTTCGCTGTCGATCGAGTCCGAGGAAGGCAAGGGCAGCACCTTCATCCTGCGCCTGCCGTTCACCCTCGCGGTGACGCAGGCGATCCTGGTGCGCATCGGCGAGGCCACGTTCGCGATCCCGATGACTTCGGTGCAAGGCGTGGCGCGGGTCAACCCGGACGACCTGACTGCCTTGCTGGCCGAGGACGAGCCGTCGTTCCAGTACGGCAACGAGCCGTACGGCATCCACGATCTGGCCGAGTTGCTGGGCCTGCCGCCGGGTCTGCCGGCCGAAGGCGAACAGCAGCCGCTGCTGCTGACCCGTGCCGGTGACCTGCGCGCCGCGATCCGCATCGATGCCGTGCTCGGTTCACGCGAGATCGTGGTCAAGTCGGTCGGTCCGCAGATCAGTTCGGTACCCGGCCTGCTCGGCGCGACCATCATGGGCGACGGTTCGGTGCTGATCATTCTGGATCTGGCACCGCTGGTGCGTCACGGCATCATCCGTCGCGACCAGCGACTCTCCGAAGGCCTCAGCGCGATCCAGGCGCCGATCATCGAGGAAGTGCAGGTACGGCCGCTGGTCATGGTGGTGGACGATTCGATCACCATGCGCAAGGTCACCGGCCGCGTGCTCGAACGTCACGAATACGAAGTCAGCACAGCCAAGGACGGTGTCGATGCGCTGGAGAAACTGCACGAACGCGTGCCGGACCTGATGTTGCTGGATATCGAGATGCCGCGGATGGACGGCTACGAGCTGGCCACCCACATGAAGGCCGACCCCAGGTTGCGCGACGTGCCGATCATCATGATCACCTCGCGCAGCGGCGACAAGCATCGTCAACGGGCATTCGACATCGGCGTGGACCGCTACCTCGGCAAGCCTTATCAAGAGGCCGAGTTGCTGGTGCAGATAAACGAAGTGCTGGAGCAGCGTGCGGTGGAGCCGATTCATGAGTGATACGGCTCCGGCGGTCGCCCTGCTGTTTGACGACACCGAACTGGGCAGTCATTTGCGCGAGGCACTGCACGAACGCGGCGCGCGGATCGTTCACGAGGGCGAGGTATCCGGCCTCAGCCGCGAGCTGTTGCAGCAGGTAGGCGCCGACGTGCTGGTGGTCAACCTGGATGACGGTGCCGATGACGCGCTCGATCGCCTGTACGAGGTCATCGACGGTGACCGGCCACGGGTGGTATTCAACGATGCGCAGGCCAGCCGCGCACTGGCCGGCTGGGATCGCGCCCGGTGGGCACGTCATCTGGCGGTGAAAGTGCTGGCCGCGGGCGATATCGATCCACCGCGTCCGGACGATGCCCGCATCGTCGACACGCCGGTGGCATCGTCGCTCGACGCCGATCCGATCGATCCCGTACCGGTCGATGCACCGGTTGTGCCCGTCGTGGAACCCACGGCAAACGCGCCGGCGGAGCCGGTGGAACCCGCGCCGGCGGAATCGGAGCCGGCGACGGCTTTCGATCCGGAATCCGATTTCCTGCTGCATTCCGGCGACGACCAGCACGAGCAGATCATCGCCGCGGAATCGGAAGATCTTGCCGCGGAACTGGAGGCCTTACTCGCTTCCGGCGACATGCCGCCGGACGACGAGAGCGAATCCGGTCCCGGGCTGCGTTATTTCGAGGACGAAACGCTGCCACCGCTGCACGACGGCAATTTCGGCGGCGTACCGACGAGCCACGACCAGGCGCAGGACGATGCCGTCGAGTTGTCGGTGGCTACGGACGATTCAGCGCCGGTCGAGGAAGGTTTGCCACGCGATGTGGTGTCGACATTCCGGACCGATCACCTGCAGCTGTCGTCGCTGACCGATCCGTCGGTGGCGACGATTCCCGCGACGGCCGCCGAACCGGTGCTGGCCGACCCGGCCTCATCCGTTCGTGCGCCCGACAGCTGGGCGCTGCTGGATGACGACGCGCCGCTCACGGCGTCCACCAATAGTGCCGCGGCATTCGGCGTCGAGAAATTGAGCGCTGCCGACTTCCTGGCGCCGGATGTGGAAGCGGTTGCATCGGATATCGAGCCGATGATGAGCCTCGAACTGGTGACGATGGAGGAGGCGATTGCGCCGCAGGCTTATGTGCATGACTACGAGATGATGCTCGACGATCTCGGTAGCGCATTGAGCCGTGTCGTGTTGCTGGGTGCGGCGGTCAGCGGCGTCGACTCCGTTTGCGAATTCCTGGCGGCGCTGCCGGCGACGACGCGCCTGACCTTCTTGCACACGCAGCATGTCGGCGACCAGCAGGATACGGCGCTGGTGGACCGATTTGCCGCCCAGTGCGCGCTGCCGGTACGGCTGGCCGAGCACGGCGGTCGTGCCAGCGTCGGCGAGGTGCTGGTGGTACCCGCCGGACAGCAGGTGCGGTTGCGCCGCGACGGCAGCATCGAACTGCAGGGCAACGGTGCGGACGCGTCTGCGGATCCGTCGATCGATGCCAGCCTGACCATGGCAGCCAGCGCCTTCGGTCGCGACGCCTTGGCGATCGTCTTCGCCGGGCGCGGCAACGATGCCGTGGCGGGAGCACAAGCGGTTCACGACCGTGGCGGCCAGGTCTGGGTAGAGTCGTCGTCAGGCGAACATTTTGCCGACATGGTCAGCGGAATATTCGCCGAACGACTAGTCAGTTTTTCCGGTACGCCGCCCGAGTTGGCGGCGCACCTGATCGAGGTGTTTCCATGAGTGATCCGCTGCCGCGTGAAATCCGCTGCGTCCTGGTGCCGGTAGGCAACCTGCGCCTGCTGTTGCCCAATGCCACCATTGCCGAAGTGGTCACCCAGAGTCCCCCCGAACCGGTAAGTCATGCGCCGGACTGGTTGCTCGGGCGCATCGCGTGGCGTGGCTGGCGGGTACCGCTGGTCTCGTTCACCCAGCTGGCCGGCACCGAGGAAGGCGATACCGAGTTGAGCGTGCGCGTGGCCGTGCTCAAGGCGCTCGGTGGCAATCCCAAATTGCCATTCATCGCCGTGCTGACGCGGGGCTTCCCGCGCCTGACCACGTTGAATGCCGAGTTGATCATTCCCACCCACGATGGCACCGCACTGCCACCGGGTGTGCGTGCCCATGTGCTGGTGCGCGATGACGTGGCGATGATTCCCGACCTGGAATGGATCGAATCCGAACTGCTCAGCCTGCTCGACGATTCCGACCTGGCCGTGCCGACGGAGTCCGAGCAACCCGTCGCGCTGTCCCAGCCCTACGATACGGAAGACTGAGTCGACGCCGGCGACGGCTAACCGTCGCCGTGCAGGGCTTGCAGCGCGGCCAGTGCGGCCAGGCCAGCGGTCTCCGTACGCAGGATGCGTGGCCCCAGCCGCAATCCGTCGAAACCGGCCGCGGTGAGCGCGGCGATATCGCGTTCGCCGAGCCCGCCTTCCGGACCCACCACCAGCAAGCCTCCACTAGCGTCGAAACGCAGTTCGCGGGATGTACGCGAGGCTTCCGGCAGCAACGCCAGTCGCAATGCGCCATCCGTGTCCAGATTGCCCAGCCAGGTGGCCAGCGGCAACGCGGGGATGATCTCCGGCACGCGCGCGCGGCCGCTCTGCTCGCAAGCGCTGGCGGCGACGGCCCGCCAGTGCGCCAGCCGTTTTTCAGCGCGCGTGGAATCGAGCTTCACCTCCGAGCGTTCGGTCAGCAGCGGCACGATGCGGACGACGCCCAGTTCGGTTGCCTTCTGCACGATCAGGTCCATCTTTTCGCCACGGGCCACGCCCTGCGCCAGGGTGAGCGGCAGCGGCGACTCGTTGTGCAGGATCTGCCTGGATTCGATCCGCACGGTGACCTCGCGCTTGCCCACCGTGAGGATGCTGGCCGGATAGTCGTTGCCGTCGCCGTTGAACAGGGTAAGCGGATCGCCAGCGGTCAGCCGCAGCACGCGCGCAACATGCTCGCTGGCCTGGGCCGGCAGCGACAGTTCGCTGCCCGGGTCGAGCGGCAGATCGGCGTGAATACGAATGGTGCGCATGGATCGGGTTTCCGCGGAATCGTGTGGGTTCAGCCGGTCACGGCACGTTCGATGCCGGCGATGGCCGTGTCGACCAGCAGGTCGATTTCCGCCTCGGTGACCACGTAAGGCGGCATGAAGTAGACCACGTTGCCCAGCGGACGCAGCAGCACGCCGTGTTGCAGGCCATGCAGGTAGACCCGCAGGCCGCGTCGTTCGTCGGCGGGATAGGGGCGGCGGCTGGCTTTGTCGGCCACCAGCTCGATGGCGGCGATCATGCCGGTCTGGCGCACGTCGGCGACCTGTGGGTGCGCGCGCAGCGGCTCCAGTCGCCGTGCCAGGTGCGTGGCGAGCTGGCGGTTGCGTTCGAGCACCGGCTCGTCGCGAAATATCGCCAGCGTCTCCAGCGCGACCCGGCAGGCCAGCGGATTGCCGGTGTAGCTGTGTGAATGCAGGAACGCCTTGCCGGCGTTGTATTCCGCATAGAACGCCTGGTAAATGCCGTCGCTGGTCAACACCGCCGACAAGGGCAGGAAACCGCCGGTAAGGCCTTTCGACAGGCACATGAAATCGGGCGTCACGCCCGCCTGCTCGCAGGCGAACAAGCTGCCGGTGCGGCCAAATCCCACCGCGATCTCGTCAGCGATGAAGTGCACCGCGAACTCGTCGCACAGCGCGCGCAGGCCGGTGAGATACGACGGGTGGTACATGCGCATGCCGCCAGCGCATTGCACCAGTGGTTCGACGATCACGGCGGAGGTCTCGTGCGCGTGGCGTTCGAGGAGCTGGCGCAGTTCGCCGAGCCGGCGTGTGGCGATCTGTTCGGGCGACTCCCCAGACTCGCCCTCATAGATGTCCGGCGACGGCGCCAGGAATGGCGTCAGCAACAGCGGCGCATACGTCTTGCGGTACAGCGCCACGTCGCTGACCGAAAGCGCGCCCAGGGTTTCGCCGTGGTAGCTGCCGGTCAGCGCGATGAAACGTGTCTTCTCGCCGTGGCCCTGGTTGAGCCAATAGTGGAAGCTCATCTTCAGCGCCACTTCGATCGCGGCCGAACCGTTGTCGGCGTAGAACACGCGATCGAGTCCTGGCGGGGTGATTCGCACCAGCGCCTCGGCCAGTTCGATCGCCGGCTCGTGCGTGAAGCCGGCGAAAATCACATGCTCCAGCGTGCGTGCCTGTTCGGCCAGTGCACCGGCGATGCGCGGATTGGCGTGGCCGAACAGGTTGGTCCACCAAGAGCTGATGCCATCGAGGTAGCGCCGGCCGTCGGCGTCGACCAGCCACGCTCCTTCGCCACGGACGATCGGCACCATCGGCACGGCGCCGTCATTGGCGATGCCGTGATCGCGCATCTGTGTGCATGGATGCCACACGTGTCGAAGGTCGCGCACGGCGAGTGCGGCGTTGCTGCTGGCGGGAATGGTCATCACGCTATCATCGACGCTGCGCGCGAACCGCTCAAGCCCATGCAGTGCGCGGAAGAAGGAATCGTCGATTGAAATACCTGAGAAGCGCCCTGCTCGGAATCGGCCTGTTGTTGCTGGCTGCGTTGTTGCTGGCGTGGTTTGTGCCCGCAAGCTGGGTGCTGCCGCGATTCGAAACGCGGCTCCACGGCATCCGCCTCGAACAGGTCAGCGGCACGCTGTGGAATGGCAGCGTCAGCCAGGTGGTGGGCGTGGATGGACGCGTGGCCGGCCGGCTGCAATGGCAGCTATCGAGGTCGGCGCTGATCGGCAGGGTCCGCGCGCAATGGCAGTTCAACGGACCGCAACTGGACGTGTCCGGAAACATGCGGCGGCTGTCGGCGGAGCAGACCGAGCTGAGCGCGACCGACCTGCGCATCGACCTGCAATCGCTGGCCCGGCCTGCGACAGCGACGCCGCTCGGCCAGCCCCGCGGCGAATTGCAGCTGCATGTCGATCGTGCGCTGTTGCAGGGCGGCTGGCCGCTGCAGCTGCAGGCCGTGGCACAATGGCACGATGCCGCCATGCAGACGCCGCAAGGCCTGGTGGCGCTGGGTGACCTGAGCGCCAACGCGCAGGCGCAGGGCGGGGTGATCCAGGCCACGCTGCAGGACGACGGTCATGGCCCGTTGCAGGTACAAGGCCAGTTGCAGTTGATTCCGCTGGGCTGGCGCATGGACGCCACGTTGCGGGCGCGCCAGGCCAATTCGTCGCTGCGCCAATGGCTCAGTCAGCTCGGTCCGATCGATAACCAAGGTCGTGTCCACCTCCAGCGCAGTGGCGGACTCGCCGGCGGTTCGCCGCCGAACACTGCCGACCCTCATCGCACGGGAAAACCATGAATCCGGATCTCGCCACACTTGCCCTTGCGGCCGCCCACGAAGCCGCCGCCGCCGCCGCCGAAGTGATCGGGCACTACTGGCGCCGCGGCGTGGAAGTCGAGTTGAAATCCGACGCCACGCCGGTGACCGTCGCCGATCGCGAGGCCGAGCAGGCGATCCGGAAAATTCTGCGCGCGGCGTTGCCGCAGGCGGCGATCCACGGCGAGGAGTTCGGCCTGGACGGCGAGCGCGGCGGGTTGATGTGGCTGGTCGATCCGCTCGATGGAACCAAGAGCTTCGTGCGGCGCACGCCGTTCTTCTCCACCCAGATCGCGCTGATGGATGGCGACGAACTGGTGTTGGGCGTATCCAGCGCACCGGTCTACGGCGAAACGATGTGGGCCAGCAAGGGCGACGGCGCCTGGCTCGACGGCACGCGCGTCCACGTCGCGGATACCGCGGTTATCGGCGATGCATCGCTGTCCACCGGCAACATCAAGACATTGACCTCGGACGCGCGCTGGGATGCGCTCGGTGGGTTGATCCGCGACAGCAACCGCATTCGCGGCTACGGCGATTTCTGCCACTACCACCTGCTCGCACGCGGCTCGCTGGACCTCGTGATCGAGTCGGACGTGAACATCCTCGACATCGCCGCACTGGCGGTGATCGTGCGCGAAGCGGGCGGCGTATTCACCGACCTCGACGGCGCACCGCTCACGCTTGAGACGCGCAGCGTGCTGGCGGGAACGCCAGCCATTCATGCGCAGGCATTGTCGCGGCTGCGCTTGCAGCATGGATGAAGCTGCGACTTCGACGTCAGCGACTTGCCATCAACGCCCGGCCGCACACGGCGCCGTTGATCCGCGCACCACCAGATCAGCCGACAGCACGCGCTTGCGCGGCGGCACCGCTGGATCGTTGAGCAACTCGATCAGCATGGTCATCGCCTCCCTTCCCAGCGCATTCTTTGGCTGGGCGACGGTAGTCAATGGCGGCGAGGTGTAGCGCGCGAAGCGGATATCGTCGAAGCCGACCACGGAGACGTCCTCCGGCACGCGCCGGCCGTGCGAGATCAAGGCGCGCATTGCGCCGATCGCCATTTCGTCGTTGGAACAGAACACCGCGCTGAACGACTGTCCCTGCGAGAGAAGCCGTTCGATGGCGTGCTCGCCTGCCTCGATGGAAAAGTCACCGACGGCGGTCAGCGCGGGGTTAACGGAAATCTTCGCCCGCTGCAGGGTGAGCCGGTAGCCCTGTTCGCGGTCCACGCAGATCGGGCTCGACGATGGACCGGCGATGAAGGCGATGTCGCGGTGTCCCAACGTCACGAGATAGTCGACTGCGGCGCCGGCGGCGGCGACGTTGTCGATATAGACGCTGGAGATCTTGTTGTCCTTGACGTACTCGCAAGCATTGACCACGGGCAGACGGCCACCGAGGGGAATCGCCGGCACGCGAGGGGACATGGTGATGATGCCATCGGCCTGCCGCGCCGCGACCATGTCGGCGTAGGCCTGCTCGCGCACAAGACTGCTTTGCGTCTCGCCCAACAACACCGAGTAGCCGTTCTCGTGCGCGACCTGTTCGATGCCACGAATCACCTCCGAAAAAAACGGGTTGGCGATGTCGGGTAGCAAGGCGATGATCAGTCGCGTACGCGCGGTGCGCAGGTTGCGTGCCAATGCATTGGGCGTGTAGCCAAGGCGCTTGACCACCTCATGGATACGCTGGCGTGTCGCTTCGCTGACAAGCTCGGGCCGCTGCAAGGCGCGTGACACGGTGGCCACTGAAACCTTGGCAATGGCGGCAATTTCCTTGACCGTCCGGACACGCGCAGGCTGCGGCGCAGCATTCGTGCGCTCGCCCTTGACGCCGGGCCGTTTACTTTTGGATCCGTCCGTACTCACGCGTTCCAGCCCCCTTTATCGCCGCCGTGCCTTGGCACGATACCAGTCGGCAGTGCCCGAGAATGACATGTCGAAGCGATCATTCCGACCCATATTTGTGCGACGCAATGTAATGGATTACATGAAATCGTTGCAGCGGCGTTTATACATCTGCTACATACATTGCCATATTTAAAGCGCTATACGACGATTTGCCCGATGCGCTGAAGCAAACTTCAAACATGTGACGCAGACAACACTAGTGTTTATGCGGATGTAATCGAATACATTTTTGCGGCAGCGGTAGCTCGGAGGGGAAGTGGCAGGCCAGTCCATATCGACCAGCGCCAAGGTGTTAACCCGATGAAGAAACTCGGCATGGGGCTCGTCGGCCCCGGCTTCATCGCCGCGCATCACCTCGATGCCGTGCGCCGCCTGGGTAATGTCGAGATCGTCGGCATCGCTGGCTCCAGCCCCGAATCCGCAAAAAAACGGGCACGCGAACTGAACGCCGGACGCGCCTACGCGAGCTATCAGGAACTGCTGGCCGACCCCGCCGTGCAGGTGGTCCACAACACCACGCCCAACCACTTGCACAGGGAGGTCTCCTTGGCGGCGCTGCGTGCCGGCAAGCATGTGATCTCCGACAAGCCGCTTGCCAGCAGCCCGCAGGAAGCGCGCGAACTGTATGAGGCCGCGCGCGAAGCCCATGTCGCGCACGTCGTCACCTTCAACTATCGCGGCTATCCGCTGGTGCAGCAGGCGCGCGCGATGATCGCCAAGGGCAAGGTCGGCCCGGCAGTGTTCGTCCATGGCTGTTATCTGCAGGATTGGCTGACCGACGAACGCGCTTATTCGTGGCGTCTCGATCCGAAGTTGGGCGGTGCCAGTTCCGCGCTTGGCGACATCGGCTCGCACTGGTGCGATCTGGCCGAACACGTCACCGGTGCAAGGATCACCGCCGTGCTGGCCGACCTGCATACGGCGGTGCCGATCCGCGAAGCGCCGGCCGCTTCACCGCAAGCTTTCGCCGGTGCGGCCAAGTCGGTGGCACGGCGCAAGATCAAGATCACCAGTGAAGACCTGGCCAGCGTGCTGTTGCGTTTCGACAACGGCGCCCGCGGCTGCGTCACCGTGGGCCAGGTACTTCCTGGCCACAAGAACGACCTGCGCCTGGAAGTAAGCGGGCGCCTGGCCTCGCTGGCGTGGCGGCAAGAGCAGCCCAACGAACTCTGGATCGGTCACCACGCGCAGGCAAATACGCTGCTGACGCGAGACCCAGCGCTACTTGATCTCGCCGCGCGCGGTTACGCGCATCTGCCCGCGGGCCATCCGGAAGCCTGGGCGGATGCCTTCGGCAACCTCATCGCCGACGCCTATGCATGGATTCGCCGCGGCGGCACGCCCGAAACCAGGCCTGACGCGTTACCCACCTTCGCCGACGGCTATCGCAACAGCCTGCTGGTCGACGCGATGCTCAAGAGCCATGCCGCGGGCGGTGTATGGCAGCACATCGATGACCCTCTCGAACCACGACGCACAAAGGGGAAACGGGGATGAAGTGGCGCCTTAGGATAATGATGCTGTTCGAGTTCGCGATCTGGGGCGCCTGGTATGTCACGGTCGGCACTTGGCTTGGCCAGACGCTGCATTTCAGCGGCAAGGAAATCGGCGCCATCGCGGGCACCACCGCCATCGGCGCGATGATCTCGCCGCTGTTCGTGGGGCTGATTGCCGACCGTCTGTTCGATACGCGCCGTGTGCTGGCCCTGTTGCACATCGTCGGCGCGGTCCTGCTGGTGGTCGCCGCGCAACAGCGTTCGTTCCCGCTGCTGTATGTCGCCCTGCTGGCCTACAGCCTCTGCTACATGCCGACGTTGGCGCTGACCACCTCGCTCGCCATGCGGCATATCCATGATCCGCAGGAGGAATTCGGCGCGATTCGCGTGTTCGGCTCGATCGGCTGGATCGTGGTGGGCCTGATCGTCGGCGCCTGGGGCGTGGAGGCCACCGCGTCGCCCTTGCACCTGGCGGCAGGCCTTTCGCTCGCGATGGCGGTCTATTGCCTGACCCTGCCGCCGACGCCGCCGCTCGCGCGCGACAAGCGCTTCGAGATCCGTCATGTACTCCCGCTTGAATCGCTGCATCTGCTGCGCGACCGCTCGATGGCGGTATTTGCGCTCGCCTCGTTCCTGATCTGCATTCCGCTGCAGTTCTATTACGCCTTCACCAACCTGTTCCTTAACGATATCGGCGTGGTCAACGCCGCCGGCAAGATGACCGGTGGGCAGATGTCGGAAATTCTCTGCATGCTGCTCATTCCATGGTTCTTCCGGCGCCTGGGCGTGAAGTACATGCTGGCCGTCGGCATGCTGGCCTGGGTGGTTCGCTATGCCATGTTCGCCTTCGGCGGCACCGGCGAGCTGATGTGGATGCTGTGGCTGGGCATCATCCTGCACGGTATCTGCTTCGACTTTTTCTTCGTCGTCGGCCAGATCTATATCGATCGCGAGGCACCGTCCGCGCTGCGCGCGGCGACGCAGGGGCTGATCACCTTCCTCACCTACGGCCTGGGCATGTTCGTCGGCTCATGGTTGTCCGGGGTGGTGGTCGATACCTACACGCGGACCAATGCCCAGGGCGGTGTGGCGTATGACTGGCACGGGATCTGGTTGATCGCCGGTGCCTGCGCCGCCGTCGTGCTGGTCTTGTTCGTACTGCTTTTCAAGGATCGCAAGGCGCCCCTCATTCCCCGGGAGAACCGTTCATGATGACTCGCAGGCAGTTCCTGGCTCGTTCCGCGCTTTCTGGCGCGGCGGCGTGGCTCACCCTTGGCGCACCCGGAAAACTCCTCGCCGCCACCACCAAGGGCAAGGCGCTCGGCATCCAGCTCTACATGGTGCTGGATGCATACCAGAGCGATCCCGTCGGCGCGCTCAAGACGCTCAAGTCGATCGGCTACACGGAAATCGAAGCCATCGTCACCAGCACCGCCAGGACCCTGCGCGACCAGTTGAACGAAGCCGGCCTGCGCTCGCCCAGCCTGCACTTCGACAGCCTCGGTTTCGAGCCCGGTCTCGATGCCGCCCACGTGCTGGGTTCGAAGTACATCGTCAGCAGCATGCTGCCGGCGATCATGCAGAAGGCAAAAGGCGGCGCATCGGAGCCAACCTATACGCTCGACGACGCCAAGCGCACCGCCGAGTACGCCAACCGCCTCGGCGAGAAAGCCAGGCAGGCAGGCCTGCAGTACGCCTACCACAACCACCATCTGGAATTTACCGACGTGGGTGGTGGGCAGACCTTCTACGATGTGCTGCTCAAGGAAACCGACCACAGACTCGTGCAGTTCGAGCTCGATTGCGGCTGGGTCCACGCGGGCGGCAAGAACCCTGCGGACTACTTCAAGGCCAACCCCGGCCGTATCCCGCTGATGCATGCCAAGGATTTCCTGCCCCACGGCGGCAAGGACTTCCCGGGTGCCGAACTCGGCCGCGGCACGCTCGATTACAAACCGATCATGGCGGCAGCTGACGCCGCAGGGCTGAAGCATTGCTTCGTCGAGCAGGAAGGCCCCTACACCCGCATGAGCCAGCTCGACGCCGCGCGCGTCGATTACGCCTACCTGCGCCCGCTGCGCTGAACTGTCTCAAGGGAAACGCATGGAAAAGAATACATATGACGCCATCGTCGTCGGCACCGGCGTCAGCGGTGGCTGGGCCGCCAAGGAACTGACCGAGAAGGGGCTCAAGACCCTGGTGCTCGACCGTGGTCCCATGGTCAAGCACGGCGACTATCCCACCGCGATGAAGGCGCCATGGGAACTGCCGTATGCCGACGAACCGACGCGCGAAGACGTCGCGCGTCATCCGAAAAGTACGCGTCCGTCGTTCTACGGCATCACGCAGTCCACCAAGCACTGGTTCGTCGACGACATCGACAACCCGTATGAAGAGACCAAGCCGTTCGACTGGTTTCGTGGCTATCACGTTGGCGGACGCTCGCTGATGTGGGGTCGGCAAAGCTATCGCTTCAGCGCCATGGACTTCGAGGCGAACGGCAAGGAAGGCGTCGGCGTGGATTGGCCCATCCGTTATGACGACCTCGCTCCGTGGTACGACTACGTCGAGCACTTCATCGGCGTCAGCGGGTCGACCGAAAACCTGGCGCAACTGCCGGACGGCCAATTCCTCAAGCCGATGGAGCTGAACTGTGTCGAGAAGGATTTCCAGGGCAAGCTCGACGACAAGTTCAAGCGCAAGCTGATCATCGGCCGCACCGCCAACCTCTCCGAACCACTCAAGCACAACCTGAGTCCGCAGCGCACGCGGTGCCAGTATCGCAACCTGTGCATGCGCGGCTGTCCCTTCGGCGGCTACTTCAGCAGCAACGCATCGACGCTTCCCGCCGCCGAGAAAACCGGCAACATGACGATCGTCACCAACGCCATCGTCTACGAGCTGATCTACGACAACGCCAAGGGCAAGGCGACCGGTGTGCGTGTACTGGATGCGGAGACCGGCCATCAGACCGAGTACTTCGCGCGCGTGATCTTTTTGAACGCGTCCACCTTCGGCACCGCGCACATCCTGCTGAACTCCCTTTCCAGCCGCTTCCCCAACGGCTTTGGCAACGACAGCGGCGAAGTGGGCCACAACATCATGGACCACCTGTTCGGTAGAGGCGCGAGTGCGCTGGTCGAGGGCCATGAAGATCGTTACTACTCCGGACGCCGGCCCAATGGCTTCTACATTCCTCGCTACCGCAACATCGGCTCAGACAAGCGCAACTATCTGCGCGGCTTCGGCTACCAGGGTGGCGCGAGCCGCGGCGACTGGAGCCGGCTGGTGGACGGGCCTGAGATCGGCGACGAGCTCAAGCGCGCCGCGGAAACACCCGGTCCCTGGACAGTGTCGCTGGGAGGCTTCGGCGAAATGCTGCCGTCCCACCAGAACCACGTGACCCTGGACCGCCATCGCAAGGACAAATACGGCCTGCCTGTACTCAACTTCGATGCTGCCCACGGGGAAAACGAGATCCTGATGGGCAAGGACATCATCGACGACGCCATGGAAATGTTGACCGCCGCCGGCTATCGCGACGTGCGCTCCTCGATCACCCCGGCTAACGTCGGCGCCGGCATCCACGAAATGGGCACCGCGCGCATGGGCCGTGATCCGAAGACCTCGGTGCTCAACGCGTGGAACCAGATGCATGCCTGCAAGAACGTCTTCATCACCGACGGCTCGGCGATGGCTTCGTCGGCCTGCCAGAACCCGTCCCTGACTTATATGGCGCTGACCGCACGCGCGGCCAGCCATGCCGTGGAAGAACTCAAGCGCGGCAACCTCTGAGGAAACAAGCCATGAACCGTCGTGAATGGTTGAAAAGCATGTCCGCGCTGGCCGTCGGCGCCTTCGTCGCACCGTCGTTGCTGGCCGTCTTCGACGCGCATGCCGCTTCGCGAAAAGCGGGCGCAGCGCCCCGATTCTTCGCTCCGGCGCAGAGCAACCTGATCGCTGCGGTGGCCGACATCGTGATTCCGCGCACGGATACCCCGGGAGCGAGCGACGCGGGTGTGCCGGCGTTTATCGATTCGATGTTCAAGGACGTCTATACCAAGGCCGAGCAGAAGCGCTACTTCACCGCGCTGGCCGCGTTCGACCAGGCCGGAGGCAAGCCGTTCCTCCAGCTCGACCAGGCGCAGCGCAAGGCGCTGGTGACCAGGCTCCACGCCAACGCGTTGGGCCATGCGCCGGATGCCACGCTGCCGCCCGCGGAGGACTTCGTGCTGAGGACCAAGAAGTTGACCATGCTGGGCTTCTTCGTGTCACAACCGGGCTGCACGCAGGTGCTGCAGTACGTCGCCGTCCCCGGTGGATTCAAGGCCGACATACCGCTGTCCCAGGCAGGCAATGGCAGGGCTTGGGCGACCTAGACGGAGTGAGAATCTGACCGATGAAAAGGACGCGCATGAGAACAGTCGCATGAAAACACTCAAGGGTCCGGGTATTTTCCTTGCCCAGTACGCGGGCGATGCGGCGCCATTCAACACGCTGCCCGATATCGCCCGGTGGGCGGCGTCGCTCGGTTTTGTCGGTGTGCAGATCCCCAGCAACGACCGCCGCCTGTTCGATCTGGAACAGGCGGCGGCAAGCAAGACCTATTGCGATGACATCGCCGGCATGCTGGCCGAACACGGGTTGGTGGTCACCGAGTTGTCCACGCATCTGCAAGGGCAACTGGTGGCCTCGCACCCCGCCTACGATCGCCTTTTCGATGGTTTCGCGCCGCTCGCATTGCGTGGCCACACACAACAGCGTCAGCAATGGGCGGTGCAGCAGCTCAAGCTCGCCGCGACAGCGAGCAAGCATTTCGGCCTGACTGCGCACGCCACCTTCTCCGGCGCGCTGGCCTGGCATCTGTTCTATCCGTGGCCGCAACGCCCCGCCGGGTTGATCGAGGAAGCCTTCGCGGAACTCGGCCGGCGTTGGCGGCCAATTCTCGACGCCTTCGACGAAGCCGGCGTCGATGTCTGTTATGAACTGCATCCCGGCGAGGACCTGCACGACGGCGCGACCTTCGAGCGCTTTCTCGACGCGGTCGGGCAGCACCCGCGCGCCAACATCCTCTACGACCCCAGCCACATGGTCCTGCAGCAGATGGACTATCTGCAGTTCATCGACATCTATCACGAGCGGATCCGCGCGTTCCATGTGAAGGATGCCGAGTTCCGTCCCAACGGGCGCGCGGGCGTCTACGGCGGCTACCAGAATTGGATCGATCGCCCCGGACGCTTCCGCTCGCTGGGCGACGGGCAGATCGATTTCGGCGCGATCTTCAGCAAGCTCGCGCAGTACGACTATCCCGGCTGGGCCGTGCTCGAATGGGAGTGCTGCATCAAGGACGCCCAGCAAGGCGCGCAGGAAGGCGCGGTGTTCATCCGCGACCACCTCATCAAGGTCACCGAGCGCGCGTTCGACGATTTCGCCGCGACGGTGAGCGACAGCGCGTTTAATCGCGACATCCTGGGACTCGAATAACCATGACCACCACGTCCAACGGCATCAGTCGCCGCACCGCGCTGGGCCAGCTCGCTGCCGGCGTGGCGGCTCTCGGTGCCATGCCGCTGCTCGCCGCCGCCGATGCCGTCCCCGGCAAAGCCGCTCCCGTGAAGGCGACACCCGGGCGCCTCAGACAATCGCTGAGCCGCTGGACTTCCAAGGCGCCGCTTCCCGAACTGTGCAAGCACCTCAAGGCGATCGGCTTTTCCGGTGTCGATCTGCTGTATGCGGACGAATGGGCGGTGGTGGCCGACCACGGCCTGGCCGTGACGATGGGTTATCCCGCGCGACGGGACGACTTCATCAGCATGGGCTTCAATGACCCGGCCAACCACGCCATCTTGCTGAAGGAACTGGAAGCGACGATCCCGCTCGCCAAGCGCGCCGGCCTGACCAACATGATCACCATGTTCGGCAATCGCAAGCCAGGCATAAGCGACAGCCAGGCGGTCGACAACTGCATCGCGGGCCTGTCGAAGATCGCACCCCTCGCGGCCGAGAACGGCATCACCGTGTGCGTGGAACTACTGAACAGCAAGGTCGACCATCACGGCTATCAGGGCGACAGCACCGCGTTCGGCGTCGCGGTGATGAAGGGCATCAACTCGCCCAACGTCAAGCTGCTCTACGACATCTATCACATGCAGATCATGGAGGGTGACGTGATCCACACCATCCGCGACAACATCCCGTGGATCGGGCATTTCCACACCGGCGGCGTACCGGGTCGCCATGAGATCGACGGCACTCAGGAGCTCAACTATCACGCCATCGCCAAGGCGATCGCGGACCTCGATTTCAAGGGTTACATCGCGCACGAGTTCACGCCATCGCTATCCGACCCGTACGCCTCGTTCGCCGAGGCGTTCAAGATATGCACGGTATGAACTTCTCCAGAGGATGCCCATGAAACGTCAAAGCGCGATGGTTCTTTCTATTCTCGCGGCCAGCATGCAAACGGCCGCATGGGCACAGACCGATCCCAAGGCGACCGAGCAGTGGGAGCCGGTACCCAGGATCGTTGCGGCAGGTAGCCAGGACAACAAGCCGCCGTCCGACGCCGTCGTGTTGTTCAATGGTCGCGATCTTTCCCAATGGGAGTCGTCCAAGGACCACTCTCCTGCAAGCTGGAAAGTGCACGACGGCGTGCTGACGGTGAACAAGGCCGGGGGCAACATCCAGACCAGGCAGCGCTTCAAGAACTACCAGCTGCATCTGGAATGGCAGGTGCCCAAAGACATACAGGGCGAAGGCCAGGCGCGCGGCAACAGCGGCCTGTTCCTTGCCTCGACCGGGCCGGCCGATGAGGGTTACGAGATCCAGATCCTGGATTCGTGGAAGAACAAAACCTATGTCAACGGACAGGCGGCCAGCGTCTACAAACAGACACCTCCGCTGGTCAATGCCATGCGCCCGCCGGGGGAATGGCAAACCTACGACGTCATCTGGACCGCACCGGTGTTTGCCGCCGATGGCACGCTGAAGTCAACGGGCTACGTGACACTGTTCCATAACGGCGTGCTGATGCAGAACCACACCCAGCTTGCCGGCGAGACCTTCTACATCGGCAAGCCGAAATACAAGCCATACGTCGAGGCGCCGATCAAACTCCAGGCGCACGGCGATCCCTCGCAGTCGGTCAGTTTTCGCAATATCTGGGTGCGGCCACTGGAATGAACGCCCGCCTGCGTACGCAGGGCGGGCACGCCTAGGTAGCAAGGCAAAGCGGCTGAGGCAGATGACTCCAGCCGACGCGCAGCTGGCCACGCTGCGGCGCTGAGCTACAATCGGTGGATGCCCAAGCCACCGATCATCCACGCGACGCGTGACGTCGAAGACAGCAGCTTCCTGCAGGTCGAGCAGCTTGACCTGGAGTTCGCCAATGGCGAGCGCCGCACCTACGAGCGGCTGAAGGCCAGCGGCCTGGGCGCGGTGATCATCGTGCCTATGCTCGACGACGACACCGTGCTGCTGATCCGCGAATACGGCGCGGGCGTGGGTCGCTACGAACTGTGCCTGCCGAAGGGCCGGCTCGACCAGGACGAGACCGCCGAGCAGGGTGCCGAGCGCGAGCTGAAGGAAGAGGTGGGTTACGGCGCGCGCAAGCTGAAGATCCTGCACAACCTGTCGCTGTCGCCGTCGTACATGACGCACATGGCGCACGTCGTGCTGGCGCAGGATCTTTACCCGGAGCGGCTGCAGGGCGATGAACCGGAAGAGCTCGAAGTGGTGCCGTGGAAGATGTCCGAGCTGCATACCCTGCTCGGTCGCGACGACGTGACCGAAGGGCGCTCGATCGCCGCGCTGTTCATGGCCCGCGAGTACCTCGCCGGCCGCTTCGTTCGCACATGAGCACGACACCTGCGCTGGCCCGGCAAGTCGGTGAAATCGCCCGCGCTGCCGGTGCCGCCATCCTGGCGGTCTATCACAGCGATTTCGCGGTGCAGACCAAGGCGGATGCATCGCCGCTGACGGCTGCCGACCTGGCCGCGCAGCAGGTGATCATGACGGGCCTTGGCGGGCTCGATCCGATCCTGCCGGTGTTGTCGGAAGAAGCCAAGGCGTTGCCATGGTCCGAACGCCAGCACTGGTCGCGCTACTGGCTGGTCGATCCCCTCGACGGCACCCGCGAGTTCGTCAAGCGCAATGGCGAATTCACCGTCAACATCGCCTTGATCGAGAACCACCGCTGTGTGCTTGGCGTGGTGCTGGCGCCGGTGACCGGAGAGCTGTTCATCGCCGAAAGCGGACAGGGTGCGTGGCTGCAGTCACAAGGCGAAGGCGACTGGCAGCGCATCCGCACGCGTCCATTGGGACCCGCGCCGGTGGTAGCCGGAAGCCGGTCGCATGGTGGGCCCGAGGCCACCATGCTGCAGCAGTTGATCGGTACTGAATACCAGCGCGTTCCGCTGGGCTCGTCGTTGAAATTCTGCCTGATCGCACGTGGCGCGGCGGATGTCTATCTGCGCCTTGGCCTCACCAGCGAGTGGGACACCGCCGCGGCGCAGTGCGTGCTGGAGGAGGCTGGCGGCGCGGTGCTGGATCTGGCTGGCCAGCCGTTCCTCTACAACCGTGGCGAGTCGCTGCTGAATCCCGAGTTCATCGCGGTGGGCGATGGCGCGATCGACTGGGCGTCGCGGCTGCGCGCGCCATGACCGATTCGACGCGTTACAGCCTCGACGATCTGCTCGCGATCATGGTGCGCCTGCGTGATCCCGAACGCGGTTGCCCATGGGATGTTCAGCAGGATTTCGCCTCCATCGCGGCATACACCATCGAGGAGGCCTACGAGGTCGCCGATGCGATCGACCGCCGCGACTGGTACGACCTGCGTGACGAATTGGGCGACCTGCTGTTGCAGGTGGTGTTCCACTCGCAGATGGCGGCCGAGCAGGGATTGTTCGATTTCTCCGACGTCGCCCATGCGATCGGCAACAAGATGCGCCGGCGTCATCCGCATGTCTTCGGTGACGTGCGCTATGCCGATCTCGACGCGCAGAAACGCGCGTGGGAAGACATCAAGACGGCCGAACGCGCGGACAGGGGCGAGCCGGTCGACGATAGCCTGCTGGCAGGCATTTCGAGCGGGCTACCAGAGTGGAAACGTGCGCAGAAACTGCAGCAACGTGCGGCCGGCGCCGGTTTCGCCTGGCCCGATCCGCAGCCGGTGCTGGCCAAGCTGGCCGAGGAAGTGGACGAAGTACGCGCGGAATTCGAGAACGGCGCCGACCCGGTACGACTGAAAGACGAGATCGGCGACGTGCTGTTCGTGATGGTGAACCTGGCGCGCCATGCCGGCGTCGATTTCTCGCAGGCGTTGCGGCATGCCAACGCGAAATTCGAGCGGCGTTTCCGCCAGATGGAACAACTGGCGGCGGCCGACGGCGGCACGTTCGGCGAACGCACCCTGGGCGAACAGGAGCAGCTATGGCTGCGCGCCAAGCAGGTCGAGCGCAAGCCGTAAAACCTGCACGACAGTCCGCCATCATGCAGCTCACGAAAGAAACTATTTAACCGGCGCCATCCTGTTGGAGCGGCGCTGCTGCCAGGTGGCGCGCATCTGCTCGCGCTCGGTACGCATCCTCGCCTCGTTGGCCAGGCTTTCGTCCAGTGCCTTGCGCAACGTGCCGATCGCCTGATCCAGATTCGTCGGCTGTGCCTGCAGACGGGCCAGCTGCGTATAGACGTAGTCGCGCACGCGCGGATCCTGCGATTTGGCCAGCACGTCGTTGTATACCGAGGTCATCTCCTTGCTGCGTCCTGCCTGCATGTAGAGCCGCTCCAGGCCGTGCAGGTTGCCGATCACGCCGCCGTCGGGGCGATCAAAAGCATGCATGTGCATGGCCTGGGCGTGATCGCCCGAAAGCAGGCGCATCCCTTTACCGGCCGTGGCATGGGGAGCGGATGGGGCCGGTGGCGGCGTACTCTGGGCCATCAGGACCGGGGCCGATCCGGCGATCAGCACGGCCAGCGAAGCCAGCAGGATATTGCGGTGCATGGTATGTCCTTCCTTCATGGGCAAGCGAAAAAAAACGTCCCAGGCAACCTGGCGTTGACGAGGACTGTCGTTTCCAGGCCATCTCTGCAACCCTTTTGCCTTCGCCTGCATCTGAAACCCATCGACTGAAACCCATCGACAGCCCAGAGGAGAACCCCATGCGCCGCATGCTTACCGCCGCCCTGCTGCTTGCACCGTTTGCCGCCTTCGCCGCCACGCCCTGCAAATACGAGGCGCCGCGCAACCTGCAGCTCGACCTGGCCGGGGTGCGAGCGGTGCAGATCGATGTGAACAGCTACGACCTGCACCTGACCGGCAGCGACAACGCCAAGGGACTTGCCGTCACCGGCCGCGCCTGCGCCTCAGAACAGTCGGCGCTGGACAAGTTGCAGGTCACCCAGCGGCGCGAGGGCGACCAGTTGCTGATCAACCTCGGCGGCGACGACCATTTCAGCTTCAACCTGTTCGGTGGCAGCTCCTACACGAGTCTCGAGGTCACCATGCAGCTGCCGGCCAACCTGCCGGTGACGCTGCGCGTGGGCTCCGGCGACGCCGACGCCACGGGTGTGCAGCAGCTGCAAAGCAGCGTCGGTTCGGGTGATCTGCACGTGCGCCGGGTGTCCGGCAAGTTCAGCACCAGCGTGGGTTCCGGCGATGTCGATGCAACCGACATCGGCAGCCTCGACCTGGGCTCGGTGGGCTCCGGCGACTTCAAGGCCGATGGCATCAAGGGCGACGCCCGGGTCGGCAGCGTCGGCTCGGGTGATGTCACGTTGCGGCAGGTCGGTGGCAGCGTGCACGCCGATACGCTGGGTTCGGGCGATCTCGACGTGAGCGACGTGGGGGGCGATCTCAGCCTCGGCGCCAAGGGCAGTGGCGACGTCAACCATTCCGGGGTGAAGGGCAAGGTCAGCGTGCCGCACGACGACGATTGATCGGGTCCGCGCGCTTACCATCGCCAGACCAGGTAGACCAGCGGCGCGCATACCAGCAGGAACGGGATGGATACCAGGTGCAGCAGCCGCAGACCATGCGGCTGCTTCGCCAGGCGCAACGCGATCAGGTTCGCCAGCGAACCGATCGCCACCCCGAAGCCACCCACGTTCACCGCCACCGCCAGCGCGATGGCGTCGGGAGTGCGATCGAGCAGCAGCACGGTCGCCGGCACATTGCTGATCAGCTGCGAAGCGACGATGCCGCTGAGGTACAGGATCAACGGCTGACCGAAGTCGAGTCGATCCAGCCCCCGCTGCACCAGCGGCAACTCGGCGAAATGGCCCAAGCCGAGAAAGATCGCCGCAAATGTCAGCAGCAACAACCAGTCGATTCGCTGCAGGCTCGTCCGTGCCAGCAAGCCGAACAGCGCCAGCAGCACGACGGCACCCAGCGGTGCATGGCTGTATTCCATCAGCACCACCATGCCGACCAGTGCCGCCATCGACCATGCACCGAGGCGGGCCGATATCACCGCGCCATCGATCCCCTCCGCGGTCAGCGCCACGCGGTCACCTGGTAGCCACAGCACGGTGAATGCCGCCACCAGCACCAACATCACCGCGGCGGCCGGCAACATCGCCGCCGCGAAATGCAGGAACGGCATCGACGAGTATTGCCACAGCAACAGGTTCTGCGGATTGCCGATCGGACTCAGCGTGGATCCGGCGTTTACCGCCAGCGCTTCCAGCACCACCATGCGCAGCACCGGCAGGTTCGACATGCCGCCGATCGCCACCGTCAGCGGCACGATCAGGAACAGACTCACGTCGTTGGTCAGCACCATCGACAACAGCGCGGTCGCGACCACCAGCACGAGCCCGAGGCTGCGCAGCGAATGCACCCGCGTCACCACCGCCGCGGCCGCATGCTGTACCAGCCCGCTGTCGCGGATGCCCTGGATCGCGATCAAAAGCCCCATCAGGCCAGCCAGCGTGGGCAGCTGCAGCCATCGGCGATAGCTGGCCAGTGGCTGCGGATCGAGCGTCGCCAGCACGATCGCCAATGCCGCGAAAAGCCACAGCAGCCATTCTTCCTTGAGGCGCTGTTGCAGGCGGCTTGCGATCATCGGGTGTTCCGGCGGAAGAGTGCCAGCGTACTTTATCAGCCGTTCCTTCGATGCCGACTCAGCCTTCGCGCAACAGCCGCATGGGCGGGGTGCGGATCACCTTGCGGGTGCCGGCCAGGCCCAGCAGCATCACCGCCAGCGCTGCGCCGATGGCGCCGCCCAGCAGCGGCCACAGCGGTGGCACGAAGCGGTCGATGTGGAACACCGCCTGGCCCAGCCACAGCCCGGCGCCAGCGGCACCGAGCGCGGCGGTGAGGCCGGCGACGAGGCCGAGCAGAGCGAACTCGCAAGCCGCCGCCATGCGCAGTTGCCCGCGACGCGCGCCCAGCGTGCGCAGCAATGCGGCTTCATGGCGGCGTTCCGCGGCGCTGGCTGCGAGCGCCGCGGCCAGCACCAGTGCGCCGGCCAGCAGGCTGAAGCCGAGGATCCAGCGCACCGCGTTGCCCACGCGGTCGACGATCTCGCGGACGCGATCGAGCAGCGAATCCACGTCGATCAGGCTGAGGTTGCTGTAGTCGCGCGACAGCTGCGCCAGCTCGGTGGCATGCCCGCGCGGCAGGTGAAAACTGGCCAGCCAGGTATGCGGCAGCGCGCCGGCGTGTGCCGGGTCGAGCAACAGGAAAAAGTTGACCCGGAACGAACTCCAGTCGACCTTGCGTATGCTGCCAACCCTGGCATCGAGGCTGCTTTCGCCGACATCGAATCGCAGCGTATCGCCCACTTTCAGCGCAAACATGTCACGCCACATGGTGTCGATCGATACCTCGGCCTGGGCCGGTTGCACACCCTGCCAATGACCGGCAACCACCTCGTTCGCGGGCGGCAGTTCGCTGGCCCAGGACAGGCGCAACTGGCGATCGGCCCAGTCTTTCGCGCGTTCGTCCGCAAACTGGAGCTGGTCGATCGGCCGGCCGTTGATCGCCGTGAGTTTGCCCACCGCCAGCGGCAGCATGTTGAGCTGATCGCCGCCGATGCGGATCAGTGCCTGTCCGAAAGCGGCGCGCTGGTCGTCCTGCAGATTCAGTGCGAACCAGTTCGGCGTATCGGCTGGCAACTCCTGGCGCCAGCCCTGCAACAGCGCCGGGGCCACCACCGCCAGCAGCAACAGGGCGCACAGGCCCAGGCTCAGGGCGGTCGCCTGGATCACGCTCAGCGTACGGCGCCGCGCCAGTGCAGCCAGGCCCAGTCGCAGCGCGGGATGCGCCCCGGGCGCGACGCGCCGGGCCAGCCACAGCAGCAGCATCGCCAGCAAGGCTGCGATGACTGCCACGCCAAGCAGGCTGGCAGCGAGAATCCCGGCCAGGGTGAGCGAACTGCTCTGGCTCCAGATCAGGCCCAGCGCCACCACCGCCGGGATCAGATACAGACCGTCGAAGCGCCGTACTCGCGGCGTCACGCTCTGGCGAAACACGGCTACCGGCGGCACCTCGGCCAGGCGCGCCAACGGCGGCAGCGCGAAACCGACCAGCACCGCAATCCCCATGCCGGCGGCGGCGAGCGAGGGCGCCAGCGGAAGCACGGTAGGCACGCTGCCGAACAACTGGCTGGCGAACAGCCAGGCCAGTTGCGAAAGTCCCAAGGCCAGCAGCAGGCCGAGCGCGGTTGCCGGCAGTGCCAGCGCACCCAGCGTGCCGAGCAACAGGCCCAGCACGCGCCGGCGCGACGTACCCAACGCGCGCAACAAGGCGACTTCGCCAGTCTTGCGCCGGGCATAGCGTTGCGCTGACAGTGCAATGGCGATGCCGGCCAGCAGCGCCGACAGCAGGGCGGTCAGGCGCAGGAAGGCGCCGGCGCGGTCGAACGATGTGCGCATGCGTTCCTGAGTCTGCTCCGGCGTGATCAGTTGGGCGCCCTGCGGCAACGTGGTGGTCCGCACCCAGTCGAGCCAGCCCCGGACCGCCGCCGGTTCACCGGCCAGCAGCAGCTGATGCCGCGCGCGGCTGCCGACACCGAGCAAGCCCGCCTGTGTGGCGTCGGCCAGGCTCATCAATGCGCGCGGCGCCAGCGCCAGCAACTGGCCGCCATCGGGCTGGCGCACCAGTTCGGCGGCGATGGTCAGCTCGCGGCCGCCCAGTTGCAGCTTCTGGCCGATCCGCAAACCCAGCGCGACCAGCGCGCGATGGTCGAGGTAGACCTCGCCTGTCCCGGGCGAATGGCCGTTACGGGTGTGGCCCGTCGCGTCGAGCAGCTCCAGTGTGCCGCGCAGCGGATAGTCCGGCCCCGCAGCCTGCACGTCCAGCAACTGGGTTTGATCGTTGGCAAACGCGACACTGGGAAAGCCGGCGGTGCGCACATGCTGCAGACCGCGCTGCTGCGCTGCCTGCGCGAAGTTGTCCGGCAGGGATTGCGGCGACGAGACGCCGATATCGCCACCGATCAGTTCGGCGGCACTGGCCAGCATGCCGCGTTCGATCCGCGTCGCCAGCGTGGCAACGACGCCGAGCGCCACCACGGCGAGGACCAGCGACGCGGCCAGCGTGCGCAATTCCGGCAAATGCCATTCGCGCCGAAGGCTGCGCAGGGCGAGGAGCAGGAGCTTCATGCGACAACGCCCGTCACGCGGCCTTCTTCGAGTTCGATCCGGCGATCGCAACGTGCCGCCAGCGTCGCATCGTGCGTGACCAGCACAAGCGTGGTGCGGTGATCGCGGTTCAGCGCAAACAGCAGGTCGCAGATATGGTGGCCGGTGCGCTGGTCGAGATTGCCGGTGGGCTCGTCCGCAAACAGCACGCGCGGAGCGTGCACGAAGGCACGGGCGATCGCCACGCGCTGCTGTTCGCCGCCGGAAAGCTGGGCCGGATAATGCCGCCGCCGTGCCGTCAATCCCACTGCTTCAAGCGCCTCGCGCGCGCGCTGGCGCGCCGCGCTGCTGCCTTCCAGCTCCAGCGGCAGCATCACGTTTTCCTCGGCGGTGAGCGCAGGCAGCAGGTGGAACGACTGGAACACGAAGCCGACCAACCGTCGACGCAGGTCGGCGCGTGCCTCCTCGTCCAGTTGCTCCAGCGCGTGGCCATCCAGCGCGATGCTGCCGCTATCCGGTGTATCCAGTCCCGCCAGCAGGCCGAGCAGGGTGGTTTTGCCGGAACCGGATGCGCCGACGATGGCGAAGCTTTCGCCGGGCAGGATCTGCAGGCTCACATCACGCAGGATGTCGAGCCTCCCCTCGGGTCCGCTGACCGACTTGCTAATATCGCGGGCTTCAAGAAGAGGACGGGAAGAATCGCTCATGCGTCGATGCCTGTGGCTGTGGATATTTCTGTGTGGCATCGGCAGCGCCCAGGCGGCCGCGCCAAAAACCGTGCTGGTGCTGGGTGACTCGTTGTCCGCCGCACACAACATACCGGTCGATGCCGGCTGGGTGCATTTGCTGGATGCGCGTCTGGGCAAGATGGTGCCGACATGGACCGCGATCAATGCCAGCATCAGCGGTGAAACCACGCTGAGCGGCCGTAATCGCCTGGCGGCGTTGCTGGCGAAGTACCACCCGGAGGTCGTGGTGCTGGAACTGGGCGCCAACGATGGCCTGCGCGGCCTGCCGCTGCCGGCGCTGCGCGAAAACCTGGCCGCGATGATTGCCACGGCACGGCAGGCGAAGGCGCAGGTGCTGCTGGTCGGGATCGAACTGCCGGTGAACTACGGGCCGGTCTATCGCGATGGCCTGCGCACGATCTATGTCGACCTGGCCCGGGTTCACCACACGGCACTGGTGCCCTTCCTGCTGGACGGCATCGCGCTCGATCCGGCGTTGATGCAGGACGACGGACTTCATCCGGTCGCCAGCGCCGAGCCGCGCGTACTGGAAACGGTGTGGAAGCAACTGCAGCCACTGCTGCGGTGATTTGAAACCCGAACGTATTCTGAATCGCAGCGCTCGTTTTCACGCTACGCTCACCCCGCGGCCGCTTAGATCTTCACTTATGTGAAGGGCAAGGGAGAAAGTGAAATGACCGTACATGACGAGCAAGCGGGACTGATTCTTCTGGTCGAGGACAACCGCCAGATCGCCGAGATGGTGGGCGAGTTTCTCGAACGCCGTGGCTATTCGATCGACTATGCGGCCGACGGCGTCAGCGGCCTCCATCTGGCTGTTTCCAACAGCTATGACGTGATTGTGCTGGACCTGATGTTGCCGGGGCTGGATGGCCTGGAAGTCTGCCGCAAGCTGCGCCGGGAAGCGAAAAAATCCACTCCGGTGCTGATGCTCACCGCGCGCGATACGCTGGAAGACAAACTGATCGGCCTTGAAGCCGGTGCCGACGACTACCTGGTCAAGCCGTTCGAAGTGCGCGAGCTGGAAGCGCGCCTGCGTGCGCTGATCCGCCGCGATCGCCGCCAGGTATCCACCGAAGTGCTCACCGTGGGCGACATGACGCTGGACACCGCCACTCTGCGCCTGACGCGTGAAGGCCAGGAACTCACGGTGTCGCCGATCGGCCTGAAGCTGCTGGCGATCCTGATGCGCGAGTCGCCGCGGGTGGTCAGCCGCCGCGATATCGAGCGCGAAATCTGGGGCGACACGCTGCCTGACTCCGACACCTTGCGATCGCATCTATACAATTTGCGCCGGGTTATCGACAAGCCCTTCGCACGACCCCTGCTACACACCATCCACTCGGCTGGTTATCGTCTCGCTGATCTGGAATCTGAAGTGGCTTCGACTCAGACAGCCTGACATCGAATCGACAGGCATAGGGATGTAATGGATAGCAGCGTCAAAGCAGTCCCTGCCCGTGTGGGTGCATTTCGCAAGAGGATTGCGTGGGTGTTCGGTCTGCAGTTTCTGACTGTGCTGATCATCTGCATTCTGGGCGCCTACAACGTGGTACCGACGGTGGCGGTGGTCGCGGTGATCGTTGTCATCACCATCGTCGCCTGGTTCACCACTCGCCGTGAGTGGCGACCCGTACGTGCGCTGGCACGCCTGGTCAATCGCTGGGACGCCCAGCAACTCGATCCGGAAACGCTGAAGCTGGACGAGTTGTCGCACCATGCCGATGCCGATGTGGCGTCGCTGGCACGCGGACTGCATGGATTCGCCACGCGCATTGCCGGCTATAACCAGCGCGAGCGCAACTTTACCCGCGACGCCAGCCACGAGCTGCGCAGTCCGCTCACTGTGATCAAGATGTCGGTCGACATGCTGGCCGAGGAAGAGGGACTCAGTGATTTCGGTACCCGATCGGTGCGGCGGATCAAGCGTGCCACGCGTGAAATGGAGGTGCTGGTCGAGGCCTTGCTGATCCTGGCGCGTGAGACGGATACGGCGACGGAAAAGGAATATTTCGTCGTCAACGATGTACTGCGCCAGGAGCTGGAATCGGCCCGCGAACTGTTGGCGGGGCGTCCCATCGAACTGTTGTTGCAGGAGCCGGCGCGTTTCGCGTTGAAGGGTTCGCCGCAGGCTTTCTCGGTGCTGTGCTGGCAGCTGATACGTAACGCCTGCCAGCAAACCGAGCAGGGCAGCGTGGTGATCAGCGTGTTGCCCGGTGTAGTAAGCGTACGCAACCAGGCAAATCCACAAGTATCGGACGATGCGCTGCGACCCGTGCGCGTGCATGGCGTCGACCGGCATGGTTTCGAGTTGGCGATCGCGCAGCGGATCAGCGACCGTTTCGGATGGCCGCTGGAATTGCAGACGCAGCCGGGCCATGAAAACATCGCCCGCCTATGCTTCCCACACACCCTGCCGGTCGATGCAGAGTTGGCGGAGAAGGATCAACAGCGGTAGAAGCACACCCGGTGTACTTCCACACGTGCGCCACCGACAGCGGAATCAGCCGTTCAATGTCGGATCGACGCCGAAGGCACAGCCGGTCTTGCCCTTCACGTCATCGACGCTGACGCCTTCGTTCAGCTCGATCAACACCAGACCCTCGCCCTTGTTCACCTTGAACACGCACAGATCGGTGATGATCAGGTCGACCACCTGTTTGCCGGTCAGTGGCAGGTCGCACTCGGTCTTGATCTTCGGGCTGCCGTCTTTCGCGCAGTGCTCCATAAGCACCACCACGCGCTTGACGCCGCTGACCAGATCCATCGCGCCGCCCGGGCCCTTGACCATCTTGCCCGGTACCATCCAGTTGGCGAGATCGCCGTGTGCGGAGACTTCCAGGCCGCCCAGGATCGACAGGTCGATATGGCCCCCGCGGATCATCGCGAACGATTCCGCGCTGGAGAAGAAACTGGAGCCGGGCAGGGTGGTGATGGTCTGCTTGCCTGCGTTGATCAGGTCCGGGTCGATCTGCTCCTCGGTGGGGAAAGGGCCGATGCCGAGCAGGCCGTTCTCCGACTGAAGGGTGACGCTGACGCCGTCGGGGATGTAATTGGCCACCATGGTCGGGATGCCGATGCCAAGGTTCACGTAGAAACCGTCCTGCAGTTCCTTCGCGGCGCGCTTGGCCATGGTCACCCGCGTGGGGCTCTCCTTGCCGGCGGCGACGCCGGCGAGGGTGCGGAACTCGATGCGCTTTTCATACTGCGCACCCTGCACGATGCGATCGACGTAGATGCCCGGCACATGGATGTTGTTCGGGTCGAGCTCGCCGACCGGCACCAGGTGTTCCACTTCGGCCACGCAGGCCTTGCCGCAGGTGGCGATCATCGGATTGAAATTGCGCGCGGTTTCGCGAAACACCAGATTGCCGTGGGCGTCGCCCTTCCATGCCTTGACGATCGATACATCGGCGTGGATCGCCTCTTCCAGCACGTATTCCTTGTCGCCGAAGACCTTGGTCTCCTTGCCCTCGGCCAGCTTGGTGCCGAACGCAGTGCGCGTATAGAAGCCGGGAATGCCGGCACCGCCAGCGCGCAGCTTTTCAGCCAGGGTGCCCTGCGGGGTCAGATGCAACTCCAGCTCGCCGGCCAGCACCTGGCGTTCGAATTCCTTGTTCTCACCCACGTACGACGCAAACACGCGTTTCACCTGATGCGTTTTCAGCAGCGGACCCATGCCGAAATCATCCACGCCCGCATTGTTGCCGACGATGGTCAGGCCCTTGGTGCCGGCGTCCAGCAGCGCGCCGATCAGGTTTTCGGGGATGCCACACAGGCCGAAGCCGCCGGCGGCGATCGTCATGCCATCAAACAACAAACCGTCGAGCGCCTTCGCGGCGTTTGGGTAAACCTTGTCCATTGCCATGCCTTCCTGCAGGGAGAGTCAGCTGACAAGGATACGACGGTTTGGCGTCGGGCGGCCCTGGACCAGGTTCGCAAACGCTGCCCACGTAGGTGGATTTGCGCTTGACGCTATCATTTACGCGTGTAAACATAAGTTCACTTACACATGTAAACGGTGACTCATGGCGATCAGCGAAGCCGAGGCAGTAGTGATGGAAGTGTTGTGGCGCGTGGCGCCGCGTTCGGCCGAGGAGATCCTTGCCGAGGTCGGTCCGGCGCAGGACTGGCAGGAGGGCACGGTGAAATCCCTGCTCAACCGCCTGCTGCGCAAGAAGGCGGTGCACGCCGAACGCGACGGCCGACGTTACCTGTACACGCCGCTGCTCAGTCGCGAGCAATACGTCTCGCAAGAGAGCAAGGGCTTGCTCGATCGCCTGTTCGGCGGTCGCGTGGCGCCGCTGGTGGCGCACTTTTCCGAGCAACGCAAGCTGTCGAAAAAGGATGTCGCCGAACTGCGCAAATTGCTCAGGGAGCTCGATGATGAACAGCGCTGAGTGGGCCGGAATCGACTGGATCGGCTGCGGCTGGCTGTTGCTGCTGGCTTTCACCGCCGCCGTGTTGATCGTGGCCGTGCTGCGCAAGCCATGCAGGCATCTGTTCGGTACCGAGCGCGCGTTCCAGCTGTGGTTGTTGCCGCCACTGGCGATGCTGGCCAGCCAGCTGCCACATGCGGCAGCCGTACCGATCGTGGTGTTGTCGCCGATGGTCTTCGCGATCACCTCCGCCGCTGCCGCGTTGCCGGTTCAGGTTGCCGGATCGGGTGCGATCGACTGGCGCACCTGGGTTGCGCTGCTTTGGCTGCTGGGCAGCATGGTCAGCTTGTCGTTGGCCACCCTCGCGCAATGGCGTTATCGCATGCGGCTGCGTGACGCCACGAGCGTCGTCGGCACGCCGTCGCGCTGGCCGGTGTTGCGCGCGAGTGGTCCGGATGTCGGTCCCGCTCTGATCGGTGCCTGGCGGAGCCGCATCGTGCTGCCTGCCGATTTCGAATGCCGCTACGACGCCACCGAGCAGATGCTGATCCTGGCTCACGAAACCATCCATGCGCGCCGCCGCGATGGATGGTGGTGCCTGCTGGCGCAGCTCGGCGTGGCCGTGTTCTGGTTCCATCCGCTGGCGTGGTGGGCGTATGCGGCGCTGCGCCACGATCAGGAGCTGGCCTGTGACGCCGCGGTGTTGCGCCAATACGGCGAACAGCGGCGCAGCTATGCGAATGCAATGTTGAAAACCCGATCGGCCGTGTTGGCGTTGCCGGTGGGTTGCACCTGGTCCCCTCGTCATCCACTTACGGAGCGTATTGCCATGTTGAAACTGCCCTCACCAAACCGCCGACGCCGGGAAGCCGGGATGATCGTCGGGTTTGCACTGGCCATTGTCGTTGCCGGTTCGGTTTATGCCGCCAGCGCACCGCAAGGGGCGTTGGCGAGCCAGAAAGTTCAAGGCCCGGAATACCAGCTCGACATGCAGGTCGAGCTGGCAACTGATGATGGCCACAAGCGTCATGCGCAGACGGTGGCCATGGCGCTGTGCGTCGCGCCGGGCAAGGCGGCAAAAGCAAGCGTGGGTGGCATGATGGTGCAAGCAATCACCATGCCTGCCGACGATGGCCAAGTACGCATCGACCTTGCCGTGGCCGACCATGGCGCCTCGCCGCTTGCACACCGGCAGCTGCACGGCGCGCTTGGCCAGACATTGCACGCTACGGGTACGGGGGTGGACGGCAAGCAGACGTATGCCATCGACGTCACACCGCAGGCCGGCTGTCCGGCACGCGCGATGGCCGAAGCTTCCCCGGTCAAGGTTACCGAGCACGTCACGAACAGTACGACGCGCGCCGTGGCGGAATCGATAGCCGCCAAAGCGGGCTGGACACTCATCAATCCGGATGCGTTGGGCAATGCTCCGGTCAAGCTGTCGTTCAACGACATGCCGGCGGGCACGGCGTTGCAGCGGGTGGCCGATCTTGCCGGCATGAAGCTGGTGCTGGACGGCAAGCGAGTGCACTTCACGCCAAAGTGACCGACAAGGCTGGCTATACTCGCCCGGTCACCGATCGGGAGAGTGTCTTGAAACCGCGCCGCCTGTTTGTCGTCCTTGCCTCCCTCGGCATTTCTGCCATCGGCCACGCCGCCGTCTCGCCCATGCTGGTGATCCACGGTGGCGCTGGGGTGATCAAGCGCGATATGACCCCGGCAAGGGAGCAGGCGGTTCGGACAGCGATGACGCAGGCGCTGCAGCACGGATACGCTCAGCTCAAATCCGGCAAGTCGGCGCTGGATGCGGTGACCGCGGCGCTCACCGTGCTGGAGGACGATCCGAACTTCAATGCGGGCAAGGGTTCGGTGTTCACCCACGAGGGCAAGAACGAGCTGGATGCGGCGATCATGGATGGCTACACCTTGCGTGCCGGTGCAGTGGCTGGCGTGCAGCGGGTGAAAAACCCGATCCTGCTGGCGCGCGCCGTGATGGAGAAATCACCGCACGTGATGCTGTCCGGCGCCGGTGCCGAGGCATTTGCACAGGACATCGGCATGCCGCTGGTCGATCCGTCGTACTTCCGTACCGACGCGCGCTGGCAGCAATTACAGAAGGCACTGAAGGAAGATGCTGCGAAACTGCCGCATGCGGACGTCGAGACGGCCAAACACTTTGGAACAGTCGGTGCAGTGGCGCTGGATGCGCAAGGCCATCTTGCCGCCGGCACGTCCACCGGCGGCATGACCGACAAGCGCTGGAGCCGCATCGGCGATTCACCGATCATCGGCGCCGGTACTTATGCCAACTCCGGCTGCGCGGTATCCGGTACCGGTTGGGGCGAGTTCTACATGCGCACGGTGGCGGCGCACGAAATCTGCATGAAGGTGACCCAGATGCGCGTGCCGCTGAAGCGTGCCGCCGCCGAGGTGATCAACCAGGAAATCCCCTCGATGGGTGGCAATGGTGGCGCGATTGCGCTGGACGCGGAAGGCCACATCTCGATCCCGTTCAACACCGATGGCATGTATCGCGGCTGGATCGGTGTCGACGGTGTGCCGCATGTGGCGCTTTACGGCGACGAGGACGACGGTACCGCCGAGATGCCCGAGCCGGTGGCCCCGGAGAGCACGGCGCAACCCTGACCAGCCGCCTGTTCCTACCGGAGTTTTTGTAACTGATCGGGCGTGAGCGCACCGCTGATGCCCAGCCGGCTGCCGTCGGCGTGGATCACCATGACACGCGGGGTCTCGCCGCCCCAGCCCGGGTCGAGCAGGAAGTTGATGCGTTCGGGCGAGGCTTCGGCGTAGGCGCGGGTTGGATAGACGTCCATCTTCATGTCGTGCAGGTGCGCCTCGATCGTCTTGCGTTGTTCGATGCTGTCGGTGGCGACGATGACCAGTTCGATGTCGTCCGGATGGGCGCGTTGCAGCCGGGCCAGTGCTTCGAGGTTCGGTTCGCAGTAGGCGCAGTCGAGCGCCCACAACGCGATGATCCGCTCGCCACGCGCCGGCGGTCGCAGCAGGGCTGGTACATCGGCAGCCGCCAGCGGCTGCAGCGGCGCGGCGATCGCCAGTGCCGGCGACAACAACGCGATGGCGAGCAGCAGGCGTTTCATCGCGGCATCCCAACCAGACGAAAACCTTCGGCGGTGTTCCAGGCCACGAAGACGCGCCCCTGCTTAAGCAGCAGTTGCGGCGAGGCGACTGCGCCGCTGCTGCGGGCGATCTCGCGAGCGGTATCGAAGTGCGCGCCGTTGTCAGTCGAACGACGCAGCATCAACGCGTAGCCGTCGGCACTGACCTGGTTCCAGGCCACCCACACGGTGTGGTCATGCACGGCCACATCGGCATGGCTGGCGCCAGCAGTGGCGATCGCCAGGGCATGCCGTGGCGGGTGGCCGGGATCGAGCTGGCCATACCAGATCGTGGGCTTGTCCCTGGCTTCGTACCAAACGGCGTGGCGGATGCCGTCGTTGCCGATCGCCAGACCGGGGCCATGGTGCGGGCATCCGGCAATCTGCCAGTCGCTGAAGGTGGCGCGTTCGACGTGGCTGGGCTGGCCATCCGTATGCAGCACGCCCCAGGCGTGGTCGCGGATGTTGTCGCCGTAGATGCTGCGGAAGAACGCGGCGACCTCGCCGTCGGGCGTGCGCGCCAGTGCGATGCGGCAGCATTCGCAGCTCTGGTCGACCACTTTGCGTTCGGGCACGAAGCTGACTCCGCCATTGTCCGACCAGCTGTAATAAACCGCGGCGCCGAGATACGGTTTTTTCCTGGCAGTGGCGGCGATCACGTCGCGCTTGTCGATCCAGGCGACCACGATGCGGCCGTGGCCGTCGACCGCCAGAGCGTCGAAGCGATGGGTGATCTCGGCGCGGTCATGGTGCACCGTGAGCGGCGTGCTGAAGTGCTCGCCGCGATCCAGCGATCGGGCGAAGCGCACGAAACCGGTCCACGGTGCCGCGCGCGGCTGCGACCAGCTTATGTAGATTTCGTCGTGCGGTCCGAACGCGATCTTCGGACGGTTCTCGCCCTCGGCGTAGATCCGCTCGGCCTTTGCATTCACCTCGACCGGTGCACTGAGCGTGCGGCTGTCGTCATCGGAGTGGCGCAATCGCACGTGGCCGTCTGCCGCGTCCACCAGCCACAAACGGCCATGGCTGTCGAACGCGGCGCTGGCACCGAGCTCGGGTCCCTTGGGCATATCCATGTGCATGCCGTCGTGCGCCAGCAGGGCGGGCGAGAGCAGGCAGAGCAGGATGATCAGCAGGTGACGCATAAGAATTCCTCGAGATTCCAGCTTCGCCCTCCACCGCAAGCAGGGGAGGGTTGGGGAGGGGTAGCTCTTGATCTCAGATCAAAAGCATGACCCCCTCCCGACCTCCCCCTGCTTGCAGGGGGAGGAGCAAGGCCGCGTCGTTCACAGCTCCCAGCGCAATGCACCGAACCAGGTGCGGCCGGCATAGGGATGGTAGACCCAGTAATGTTCATCGGTGAGGTTGTCGACACCCAGTGAGGCGGTCCATGCCGGCGCGAATTTCCAGCGCAGCTTGGCATCGGCCACGGTGAAGCTGCTCACGGCGCCGTAGCTGTCCACATAGTCGCTGTTGTCCAGCGTGCCGTATTGGCGGCCGGAGTGGCGGATGCCGAGTGAAGCGTCCCACTGCGGTGCGAAGCGGTAGTCGGCGAACACGCTGGCGCGGACCTTCGGGATGCGCGGAAAGTATTTGCCGTTGGCCAGCGGATACTGGCTGTCATCCAGCGTCTTGGCCTCGTTCAAGGCGAGGCTGGCCTGCAGGTCAAGCCCGTCCAGCCACAGATCGGTCAGGCCGATCTCACCTTCGATGCCACGACCGCGCATGCGGTCGATGTTCTGCACGCTGGTGACCGTGGGCGTTACGGTGATGTCGGTTTGCGAGTAAAGCGAATCGGCGATGCGGTCCTGGTACAGCGAGACGCGCCAATGGCCATGATCAAGGTGACGCGTAAGCGTGAGATCAGTGGATTCATCGCGCTCGGGCTTGAGTTGCGGATTGTTGTTGACGATCGCGTTGGCCGAGATGCTGCCCTGGAAAAGTTCGGCCACGGTGGGATAGCGCACGGCCTTGCCGTGCGCCAGGCGCAGTTCCCAGCCTTCGGCAAGATCCCAGCTCAGTGCGGCCTTCGGTGAGAAATCCGTGCGCTGGCGATTCGCATAGCGCAGCGTGTTGCTGGCGTTGCCCAGCAGGCCGCCATAGGCGCGCCATTGTTCAAGGCGCCCGCCCAGGGTCAACGCCCATGCGTCGGCGAAGCTCCACACGTCCTGAAGATAGATGGCACGCGTTTGTGTGCGGCCGGCAAACGAGCTGACCAGCGGACCGTCCGCATCGCCACGCCAGTCGCTGGCGCTACGCACGCGGCTGTCCAGCACGTAGCGGTCGCCGTGGACGCCGGCATACAGCATGTGGTGATCACCGACCGGACCGGAGCTGCGCAGATCGAAGGTGTCCCAGCCCGATCCGGCCTTGTCGGCGACGGTGCCCGGGCCGGCGGCTGCGCCGGGCAGGCTCGCGCTGTTCAATTGCGAATGCAGGAAATCGTAGTGGCTGGCCACTGCCGTCCAGCGCCAGCCGTTGTCGAGGTGGCCGTTCAACTCGACGCCGTACAGCATGTGCGTGTCGCTGGCCGAAGTCGGCGCCAGGCCGCTGGCGGGCAGGGTCCAGACCTGACCGTCGGCGTTGATTGCACCGCTGTTGACCAGCTTGCCGTTGCCGTCGCGGATCAGGCTGCGCGTACGATCGTCGGCGCGGTTGTGCCACCAGCCCACGGTGAACAAGGCGGCGATGTCATCGGTGACGTCAACGCCGACTTTCAGTTTGGCCTCGCTCTGCATCGTGTGCTCGATGCTGTTGGCGCCGTACACCAGTCGCGGGCTGCCATTGGGATTGCGGTCCAGCGTGGCGCCATTCACCGGCACCGCGGCCGCCGGATCGCCACCTGCTTTCGCCGTGGCGTACTGCATCGGCTGGCCGTCGTTGTCGAGCCGGCTCACCGCCAGCAGCCAGCTCCAGCGGCCCTGTTTGTTGCCCAGCGTGGCGGCGACCTGATGTCCGTTGTAATGGCCGCCCGCACCGTAGGCGTCGTGGTAATCCTGGCTGAAGAACTGCGTGCTGGCGCTGGCGGTGAATCGCTGCGGCAGCACGGTATGGATCAGCACCGTAGTGCCCAGCGAATTGCCCGGGTACAGCGCGGAATAGGGGCCATACAGGATGTCGACTGCACCGATTTCCTCGGGCGCCACCATGCCCCAGCGCGGGGCGCCATCGTAACCGTTGGTCATCAGGTTGGAGAGCAGCAGGCCGTCGGCATAGACCAGGCTGCGCGCGCTCTGCAGGGTGCCGGTGTTGCGGCCGCTGATCACCGCGTTCGGATCGCCGATATAACGCTTGCGCACCATCATGTTCGGTGCGTACTTCAGTGCATCGGCACTTTCGGTGACGTTCTGCTGCAGAAGCTTCTGCCGGCTGACATGAACCTGCACGCTTGGCGTCGCCATCACCATCGTGTCGCTGGCGTGCACCGAAACTGGCGCCAGGGTGGTGGTTGCCGGAGCGGGGTCAGTGGCCAGCAGCGGGCCGGTGGACACCGCCAGTGCAACTGCGCAAAGGCCGAGAGCAAGGGTGTTCAAGCGAGAGACTCTGGATGGGGGTCTAGGGTTGCAAGGATAGTCCGTTGTCATGCGCACGACAGATGACGCGTTGTCGCAGCGGCGGTCGGCGATGAGATGCGCAGGTGCGGCAAAAGGTGCCGGCAGCATCGAGTTTGCAGGAGTGCTTGATCTGGGCTCGCAAAGCCGTGTGGCGAGGGGTCATGCCGGAACGAGCGAAGTCCGATCTCCGGTTCTCATCCCCGCTTGATCAGTCGTCGCGGTCGGGACGTTCGCGCACCGGGTGCTTGCTCAGTTTGCGCTGCAGGGTGCGGCGATGCATGCCGAGCCGTCGGGCGGTCTCGGAGATGTTGCCGTCGCATTCGGTGAGCACGCGCTGGATGTGTTCCCATTCGAGCCGGCGCAGCGCCAGCGGCTGTTCGGGCGCGTCGGGCACATCGTTGTCATCGATGTCGGCATCGCCGTCGAGCAGCGCGCGGACCACGGCGTCGGCGTCGACCGGTTTGGCCAGATAGTCGTGGGCACCGCGCTTGATCGCTTCCACCGCGGTGGCGATCGACGCGTAGCCGGTCAGCAGCAGCACGCGCAGGTCGGGCACCAGGGCATGCAGTTCGGGAATCAGGCGCAGCCCGTTTTCCTCGCCGAGCTTCAGGTCGAGTACGCAGTAGCGTGGGTGATGCCGACGCGTCAGCGCACGGGCTTCGTCGAAGTTGCCCGCCGTGATGACCTCGAATCCGCGCGAGCCCAGTGCGCGTGCCAGTACGCGCAGGAAGGTGGCGTCGTCGTCGACCAGCAGCAGCGGGCGGGCCGTGGCGGCATGGGGCAACTCGGTCATTGCGGCGATTCCTGGAAGTCGATCAGTCGCCCATTCTTGCCGGAAGCGGCGGCGCATGCACGTCTGGCGAGCTTATTTCTCGGCAATCACCGCCAGCGGCAGCCGCAGGCAGACCTCCGCACCGTGCTCGGCATTGCGGGCGATCAGTTCGCCGTTGAGCCGTTCGGCGGTCGCTTCGGCCAGCGCCAGGCCAATACCCAAACCGGTCTGTTTCTGCGAGTAACCGAGTGGCGCCGATGCGTCGTGGACGTCGAAGCCTGGGCCCCGATCGCACACGCTCAGCTGGAGCCAGCCGTTGTCACGCGAAATCCGCAATGCCACCGCGTGCGAGTGCCGGACAGCGGAGGCATCGGCTGCGTTGTTGAGCAGATTCAGCAAGGCATGGCGCAGACCGGGTGGCGTGCGCAGCACGGTTTGCGCGATGTCGTCGTCCAGCGTCAGGCTCAGCTCGGCTTCGGGTCGCAATAGCTGGAAACGTTCCTGGCAGCCGTGGATGAAACTGGCCACGCTGAGTCGCTCCGGTTCCTGCGACAACTGTGCCTTGCCGAAGGCGACCATCTCGCGCAGGATCGTTCGGCAGCGATCGACCTGGCCTGCCAGCAGCTCCAGGTCTTCGGCCAGCGAGGTGTCGCCGGCATGTTCGCGGCGCAGTTCGGGCAGCAGCGTGCGCATGGTCGACAGCGGCGTGTTGAGTTCATGCGCGGCACCGGCAGCCTGGGTGGCGATCGCCAGGATGCCTTCGTCGCGCAGCGCCCGCTCGCGTACCCGCTGCACTTCGAGCTGCTGCAGGCGCAGTACGCGAGCCAGCCGGCTGATGAAGAAGCCCAGCAGCACCGCGCTGATCACGAAATTCACGCCCATCCCGGCCACGTGCAGCGAGAAGCGGTTGGGCGAATCCTCGTGCATCGGCATCGGCAGCGGCACATTCCAGTACAGCAGGATCACGTAGGCGACGCCGGCCAGCGCTGCCACTGCCAGGATGGCGCGTGCGGAGAGCGCCGCCGCGCTGAGTGCAATGGGTACCAGCAGCAGGGTGATGAACGGATTGCTGGCGCCACCGGTGAAATACAGCAGATAGCCGAGCACCAGCGTGTCGGTGGCAATGTGGCCGATCGTTTCCCATTCGTGCACCGGCCACGGCTGGCGGAGCCGCCACGCGGCGAACACCGAAAACACCGCGAGCAGGCCGATGCCGACCAGTAGCGGTAGTAACGGGATCTGCAACTGCATCCACCACGCGCAGACCAGCACGGCGACGCTCTGTCCGGCGATTGCGCAGAGTCTCAGCCACGCCAGCGTCCGGGCGAGAGCGAACGGGCCGATGTAGGTGGTACTGCGATGGGGCATCGCGATCATGGGTTGATCAGAAAACCTGTGAAACCCGCCGCCAGTGGCGGCGGGTTCATCGGACTCACGGGTTGTTGAATTCCTCACTGCGTACAGCGGGCAGCGGGTTGTGGTTGTTCGCCGGATCGGAGTGGCTGGCCGACAGCTTGTTCATCAGCGGCAGCATCACCAGCGCGATCACCACGCAGGCGATGCCGACGAAACCGAGCTTGTTGAACAGGCTCACGTAGATCGTCAGTGACTGCACCGGATCGGTGATGTTGTCGGGGATGTGCGCGTAGTTGGCCACGATGCTGCCAAGGTACTGCGACAGGCCGACGGCCACGTAATACGCGCCCATCATGAAGCCGCCCATGCGCGAGGGCACATAGCGCGCGATCATCGCCAGTCCGAGTCCGCTGACCAGAAGCTCACCCAGCGAGTACCAGCCGTAGCCCCAGATCATCGTCCACGACGACACCTGGCCAGCCACCGCTGCGCTTGCGCCCACGCCATACATGAAGAAACCTATGGCCACGGCGGCAAAGCCCAGCGCGAACTTCAATGCGATCGAGGGATCCTTGCCGATCCGACCGAGCGTGTTGTAGGCGAACACCAGTACCGGGCTCAGGACGACGATCCAGATCGCGTTGAGGTTCTGATACTGCTCGGGGATCCAGTTGAACAGGTGGACCCCGAAAACGTTGAACGACAGGTCCACGTTGTGCTGCGCGAACAGGTTCAGCGAGGTCGCCATCTGCGAGTAGAAGATGAAGAAGAAGATCGTCTGCACGGTCAGTACCAGTGCGGCGATCAGGCCGGCGCGTTCGCTGGGCTGGCTGCTCCGGATCAAATGGGCGAATACGCCCAAAACCACCGCGCCGGCCGCATACACGCAGACCCTCGCCACGGCTTCGCTCTGCAGAATAAAGGTGACCACGAAAACCAGCAGGAATGCCGCGCCGAACACCGGCAACGCGCGGCGCATGTTCATCGGCAGGTCGTCCGCAGGCGAGCCGATATGCCGCAAGGCGCGACGCATGAAAAAGTAGATGATCAAGCCGAGCACCAGGCCCACCGCGCAGCAGCCGAAGGCGGTATGCCAGCCGATGGAATCGCCGTAGCGTGCAGCTATATGGTCGCGAATCCACGGCGTGGCCGTCATCGAGAGCATCGAGCCGATGTTCACCGCCATGTAGTAGATGGTGAACGCGCTGTCGATACGGGTGTCGTCACCCTCGTAGATCTTGCGCACCAGGTTGCCCGCGTTGGGCTTGAAGAAGCCGTTGCCGACCACGATCACGCCGAGCGCGAAGTAGGTGAGGTTGGCCGGAGTCAGCAGCGCCATCAATCCGCTGCCGCCATCGGTCAGGCCCAGTGTCTCCGGCGGGATCCACAGGATGCCGTAGCCAACCGCCAGAACCGTGGCACCGATCAGCATGGTGCGGCGGGTGCCGAGCAGCTTGTCGCCGACCCAGCCACCGATCGCAGGCGTCGCGTAGATCAGCGCCGCTGCCGCACCCCAGACGAGGTTGGCCTTGATGTCGATAAAGCCAAGTTTCTTCATCAGAAACGTGACCATCAGTACCTGCATGCCATAGAAGCCGAAGCGCTCCCACATCTCGATGACGAAGACGGTGGTGAAGGAGCGCGTCTGCGAGACGGGCGGGTTCTGGGTGGCCATATCTTTTCCGTGCGTGATTCAAATCAAGGCGACGTGCTGGCACGTGCCTGCGCCTTGCGATCCTGAACGGACCACAACCGTCGAAGCGTAACCTATCCGCCATCGGGGTGTAGCTGCACTGCGGCATGACAAACGCCGCCGCGAATGCATCGGCAGGCCCGGATCCCCACCATCGCGATGCTGTCGGCATCGCTTGGGGCGCCGGGGCTTGTGGCATCATGTCGCGTTCGTATCTGCCTGCCTGAACGGAGTTTCGCCAACCATGCCGATCATTGCGCCTTCGCCGTCGCGCGGCCTCACGGCGACCCCCGTTGCCGCCAACATGGCCATTGCCGGTTCGCCGTTCCCGGCGATCGGCTGAGCGGCGCAGCGCCATGGCAGCCGAAGGTTTCCGCGGTCCGAAACAGCTCTGGAATGCGTTCCAGTGGTCGATGAAGGGTTTCCGCGCCGCCTGGCGGCACGAGGCTTCCTTTCGCCTCGAGGCCTGCCTGGTCATCGTGCTGGTGCCGGTCGGCCTGTGGCTGGGGCACGGCGGCCTCGAGAAGTTCGCGCTGATCCTGGCGCCGTTGCTGGTGTTGTCGGCTGAATTGCTCAATTCGGCGATCGAAGCGGTGGTCGACAAGGTCAGCCCCGAGTTCCACGAGCTGGCCGGACGCGCCAAGGACATGGGCTCGGCGGCGGTATTTGTGCTGCTGATCCTGGTGGCGTTGAGCTGGGGACTGATCCTGGGGCCGCGCCTGTTCGGCTGAGTTGCCGCGTTCACTTGGCGCCAGGATGATTGCGGTGGGTCGCATGGGATGGTGGAATGGCATTCCACCGGATCGGAGCGACCCCATGAAACTTCTGCGTAATCTCGTGCTGTTGCTGCTCGTCGTCGGCCTGAGCGGCTGCGGTTACAACGCCATCCAGAAGCAGGACGAGGCCGTCAAGGGCGCCTGGTCCGAAGTGCTCAACCAGTACCAGCGCCGCGCCGATCTGGTGCCGAACCTGGTCAATACGGTCAAGGGCTACGCCCAGCACGAGGAAAAGGTCTTTGTCGAAGTGACCGAAGCCCGCGCCAAGGTCGGCAGCCTGCAGGTCAACGCCGACTCGCTCAATGATCCACAGAAGCTGCAGCAGTTCCAGGCCGCACAGGGCCAACTGGGCAATGCGTTGTCGCGGCTGATGGTGGTCAGCGAAAACTATCCGCAGCTGAAGGCCGATGGTTTGTTCCAGAACCTGCAGGCGCAGCTGGAAGGTACCGAGAACCGGGTCACCGTGGCACGCAACCGCTACGTGCAGGCGGTGCAGGAGTACAACGGCATGATCCGCACCTTCCCGAACAACCTGACCGCCAAGATGTTCGGCTACAAGGTCAAGCCGAACTTCAGCGTGGACAACGAGAAGACGATCTCCACCGCGCCGACCGTCGACTTCGGCACCGGTACGCCGGCACCCGCCGCCTCGACGCATTGATGATGTCCAGGCGCTTTCCGCGCCGGTGGCTGACACTGGCGATGGCGCTGCTTTTGCCAGTGCTGCTGCACGCGGCCGACGCCGTGCCGAAACTGGCACGGCACGTCACCGACCTCACCGGCACGTTGACGTCGCAGCAGGTCGATCAGCTGGACGCGCAACTGGTAGCGCTGGAAAAGGCCAAGGGCGCGCAGCTGTTGGTATTGATGGTGGGCAGCACCGGCGACCAGGACATCGAGGGTTATTCACTTGCGGTGGCCGAGGCGAACAAGATCGGCCGCAAGGGCACCGACGATGGGGTGCTGTTGCTGGTGGCGAAGAATGACCGGCGCGTGCGCATCGAAGTCGGTTATGGCCTGGAAGGCGCCATTCCCGATGCCGCCACCGCCCGGATCACTCGCGAATACATCGCGCCGAAATTCCGCAGCAACGATTATTTCGGCGGCATCGACGACGCGGTCGGTGCCCTGACCCAGCTGATCAACGGCGAGGCGTTGCCACCGCCGGTGGAGGGTTCGCCTGGCGAAAGACATGGCGGCGCCGGGCTGCAGAACGGCTTGATGATCGGCGTGTTCGTGGCGTTGTTCCTGCGCAGCATCCTGGGTCGGGCCAAGCCCTGGATCCGGGCGCCGCTGGGTGCGGTGCTGGTGGGCGGTTTGCTGTGGCTGCTGATTTCCATGGGCGCAGGCATCATCGGTGCGTTGGTCGGCGGCGTGCTGATGTTGTTGCCGGGCGGCGCCGGTCGTTCGATCGGCGGCGGTGGCTGGGGTGGTTTTGGTGGCGGCGGCTGGGGCGGCGGTGGCGGTGGCTTCGGCGGCGGCGGATTCAGTGGTGGCGGCGGCAGCTTCGGCGGCGGCGGATCATCGGGGAGCTGGTGATGACGCATATGCAACGGTTGTTTGCCCATCTGTTCGGCGGCTGGTTCCAAATGCGGCGAAGCTTTCCGGCATCGCTGCTTGACGAGATGGCAGCGGCCATCGCCGCTGGCGAACGCACCCATCAGGGTGAAGTCTGTTTCGCGATCGAGTCGCGGCTGGCGCCGCTGGCGGTACTCGATGGCCTGGATGCACCGACGCGCGCGCGCCAGGTGTTCAGCCAGTTGCGGGTATGGGATACCGAGTACAACAGCGGCGTGCTGTTCTACGTGCTGATGGCGGAACATCGCATCGAGATCGTCGCCGACCGCGGCATTGCCGCCAAGGTGGCGGCTGGCGAATGGGACGAGCTCTGTGCGCGGATGCGCGAGTGCTACGCCCGCGGACAATGGCGTGACGGGAGCCTCGAGGGGATCGCGGCCGCGCATGCGTTGCTGGTGCGTCACTTTCCCGGTGATGGCCGGGCCAACCCGGACGAGCTGCCGGATCGTCCCGTGCTGCTTTGAGCCTGGCGACATCGGCTTCTCATCGCAGCGAATACCTGGCCACAAAAAAACGCAGCCCGAAAGAGCTGCGTTTTTTCTTGCACGAACCGTCGCCGGTTTTTAGAACTTCTGGTTGTACGACACGTAGAAGTAACGGTCGATGTCAAACGACGGGTTGTACGGCGGGCTACCGGAACCGGCCGCCGTTACGTTGTAGTAGAACGGGCCCTTCTTGTTGAAGACGTTGTTGACGCCCACGGTGAAGATACCTTTCCACGGTGCTGCGTAATGGACCTGGACGTCGTTGAACGTGACCGAACCTTTCTGGCTGACGCCGAAGCCACCCAGTGACGGGTTGGTGTAGTCGGGCATGTTGCACTCGACCGGGGCGCCGGCGATGTTGCTGTAGCACCTGTCCTTCAAGCCGCTGAAGTAACGCATGGTCCAGCTGGCACCGAACTGCCGGTAGCTCCAGTCGACCTGCAGATTGGAGCGGACGCGGTACAAACCCTCCTCCCCGGTCATGCCGGACATGAAGCCGGCTTCGTTTTTAGGCGTCGCGCCGGGGCCGCTGGCCAGCTCGTACTTGCTGAGGTAGGTGCTGTCCGAAGCGATGCGGAAGGTGCCGATCGAGGTTTCCGGCAGACGGTAGTGAATGCCGAAATCGTAGCCCTCGGTCTTCAGCGTGCCGAGGTTGGACAGGCTCTCGTTGAGGCTGTTGATCGCGCCGCTGCTGTCGCGGGTGAAACGGCCGCAGAAGCTCGGATCGTTCTGCACGTAACAGAAGTTGAGAATGTCATTCGCAAACACGGGCGAGATGATGTTCTTGACGTAGATCTTGTAGTAATCGAGCGTCAGGTCGAGGCCATCCACGTAATGCGGGCTGAAGACCAGACCGGCGGTACGGGTGATCGACTTCTCCGGCTGCAACTTCGCATTGGAGCCCGACAGGAACGGTGTCGGCGACTGGCCACCACCCGCACTGACGATCTGCTGACCGGCCTGGTCCACCTGACGGTAGTTGGCCGGGACGCCGGAACTGGCACAGAGGCCGGCGACGCCCGCGTTGGTGGCGGAAGCACCGAACTTGGTGTCGCATGGATCGATGAACGTCTCGAAGCTTTCGCCGGTACCGCTGTACAGATCGTCGATCGTCGGTGCGCGGAAACCTTCAGCGTAGGTGCCACGCACCAGCAGATCGTCGAACGGCTTCCAGCGGAAGTTGTACTTGTTGTTGGTCGTGCTGCCGAAGTTGCTGTAGTGCGAGTAGCGGCTGGCCACGTTGATACCCAGCTCGCGGGCGCCCGGCAGGTCACGCAGCAGCGGCACGTCGAGCTCGAGGTAGGCCTCGTTCACGGTGTAGCCGCCGGTGGTCGGTGCGCTGGCGAGGTTGGTGGTCAGGCCGGCCGAGTCGTTCGCGTCCGGGCGGAACGAACCCTTTTCGCGACGATGCTCGACGCCGCCGGCGATGTTCACCGTGCCGCCGGGCAGATCGAACAGACCGCCGGTCGTATTGAGCGAGATGTCGTCGGTCTGGCTGGTCTGGTGCGATGTGCCCACCGCGCCGACGTAGTTCCACACTGCCGGCGAGGTGCCGCCCGGACCGGCGAGGATATTCCAGGGCAGGCAGCCGGCAGCACGATCGGCGGCATTGGCGCAGACGACCTGGCCATCGACCGTCGTGGTGGCGCCCAGTGCCTTTTCGGCGTTCGGCAGATAGATGTTGCCGGTGGTGACCTGGCTGATCTTGGTCTTGGAATAGTTGTACGTCGCGTCCCAGCTCCAGTCGTGATTCAGGAAAGTGAAATAACCTTCCGCACCGATATCGATATGGGCCAGCTTGGCTTTCGAGTAGGTCACGCGGGGCTGCTCGACCGTACGACGCAGGAACTCGGTCTCATTGCCCGGGAACGGGTTGTACGCATTGTTCGGGTCAATGAACAGGCCATCGCCACGACCCGCGGCCGTCTGGAACGGGTAGCCAGCGAGTTGGCTGGAGGTGTCGCGCACCGTGTAGCTGCCGGTGCCGCGCAGCATGATGTTGTCGGTCAGGTTGTAGCGTTCCTGCACGAACAGGTTCTTCAGCTTGGAGCCGGAACGGAACGTCATGTCCTGCTGGGTGGCGTACTTGTCCGCCGCACTGTTCGGGTCGTACAGATGGTAGTTGGCGATGTTGCCGGTGTCAGTCGAGCCGTGATTGATCACGTAACTGTCGCCGGAAACCGGATCCGTCACATTGCCCCATGGGCCCAAGCCAAGACCGTCATTGGGATGACGCGGACCGTTCGCATAGCGTGTCAGGTCGCGATCGCTGTTCCACATCGGCTTGGTGTCCTGGTAGGACGCACCCACGATCAACGCCGACTTGTCGGTGTTGTGGCCCCAGGTGAAGTCGGCATTCTTCTGCTGGCCGTCGCCCTTGCCGTTCTGGCCGTAATAGACGTTCGCTTCGGCACCGTCGAAACGCTCGCGGGTGATGATGTTCACCACGCCGCCGATGGCGTCCGAACCGTAGATCGACGACGCGCCGTCCTTGAGGATATCGATGCGATCGATGATCGACACCGGGATGGTCGACAGATCGGTCCTTCCGCTCAGGCTGGAGCTCCAGCGGCGGCCGTTGACCAGCACCAGCGTGCGCTGCGAGCCGAGGTTGCGGATGTTGACGTAACGGCCGCCGACGTCGGCGCCCGAAGACAGCGTGTCCTGCGGCGTGATGTCCGGCGTGCCGGCGGATGGCATGCGGGCCAGGATGTCGTCGACGTTGGTCAGGCCGGTGGCCTGGATCGCCTGGCGGTCCATCGTGAAGACCGGCTGCGCGGTTTCCAGATCCGCGCTGCGAATGCGCGAGCCGGTGACCGTCACGGTATCAAGCTGCTTGGCCTGTCCCGCAGCGGCGGGTTGGGCGGCGGGCGCGTCCTGCGCAGAAACGGTCCATACCTGCAGCATCAAGGCTGCCGTGATGGCGGTAGCCAGCAAAGTCTTCTGTTTCATTGAATGGAAAAACTCCGAACAAAAACGGCCCTTGAGCAGCCGACAAGGCAGCTCATTCAGGCTTTGGGGACGGCGCGTCTGGCCTGGGGAGGGCGTCGGCGCCACGGCATCGTCGAGCTTGGGGGAAGGACGATGTAATCCCGACGTTAAGACAACGCGCAATCAAATTGCAAGAAAAAACGCCGTGAAATCACGTTAGTCCTTGTGTGGCCAATAAAAATCGCGGCCGCCCAATGACGTGCAGCCATCCCAAAAAAAGAAGGCGCCGAAGCGCCTTCCGGTAGCGATGGGCCGTGCCGGATTCAGGGCGTGGTTCCAGCACCGATGTGCTTGGCGATGAACGTCTGCAGTGCGGTATAGAACTCGATGGTGTTCTTCTCGTCGTAGAAGCCGTGGCCTTCGCCCGGCTTGCTCAACCACTCGTACGGCTTGTGCGCCGCATCCAGCGCCGCGCGCATCGCCTTGGCCTGGGCGAACGGTGCGCGCTTGTCGTCCTCGCCATGGATCAGCAGTACCGGCACGTCGATCTTGTCGGCCAGCTTGTCGGGGGAATTGGCGGCGAGATCGGCATCGTCCTTGCCGATGACCGTGTTCAGATAGCTGCGGCCGGACTTGTCCGCCTTGATGTCGCCTTTCTTGTACATCATCGCCAAGTCGTAGATGCCGGCGTAACCCACCGCGCACTTGAACATGCCCGGCGCACGAATCGTCGTCATCATCGCGGCGTAGCCGCCGAAGCTGCCACCGTAGACGCAAACGCGTTGTGGATCGGCATATTTTTCCGCGATCGCCCACTTCACGCCGTCGGTCAGATCCTGCTGGATTCGGGTACCCCATTTCAGGTAGCCAGCCTCCATGAAGTTCACGCCACGGCCGCTGGAGCCACGGTAGTTCACCTGCAGCACCAGGTAGCCGCGGTTGGCGAGGAATTGCGCATCGTTGTCGTAGGACCAGTCGTCCTCCACGCCGATCGGGCCGCCATGCGGCAGCAACACCATCGGCAGGTTGGCCATCTTGACGCCGTTCGGGATGGTCAGGATCGCTTCCAGATCCATGCCGTCGCTGGCCTTGAAGTGCATCGGGCGGCGTTCGGCCATCTTTGCCGGATCGATCCACGGCGAGGTGGCGAACAGCTTGATCACCTTGTAGTGGTGCGTGTCGATCAGGAAATAGGCACCCGGGTCGCGGTCGCTGGAGACCGAGAACAGCAATTTGCTGCCGTCTTCGCTGAAGTTGACGAAATGCAAGTAGCTGCCGGGGAATTTCATGCTCAACGCATGGTGCAATTTCGCCGCCATGGAATTGGCGTCGATGTAGTTGAGCGTAGGCACGCCGGTGTCCGGCGCCGTGGCGAATGGCTGATAGGGCAGCGCCGTCCATTCGATGTTGCCGATGCTGCCGAAGCTGTCGTTGGCGAGCACCTTGCGGTTGCCGCCGTTCTCGTCCTGCTCCACCAGCATCGTCGGGCCGCCATCGGCGCTGTAGCTGGCGTAGATGCGTTGTTGATCCGGAGTGAAGAAGATCGGGGTGAAGCTGTGACCGATCTGGGCCGCGCCCATCGGCGCCCAGCCACCGGCTTGCTGGTGATACACGACGTACCTCCAGTTGTCGTCGCGGCCATAGGCGTAGTGGGCCTGGCCATTGGCGCCGACCATGAAGCTCAGTCCGCCGATGCCTATCTCGCCGATCAGATGGCGGCTGTTCTTGACGGCGTCGACGTCATAGAGCGTGCTGCTGTCGGTATTGCTCCAGCTTTGCGTGGCCATGTAGAAATGGCCATTGACCGGGGTGGGTACACCGTCGACGAAGCCCCAGCCGCGATCGGTGCCGCGCGTCGCCGCGCGGGTTCCGTAGGAGCCCTCGAAGCCATACAGGTAATCCTGATGCTTGCCGTCGAGGTCGGTGGCGATCACTTCGCCGGTCAATTGCGGTTTGTCGATCGAGCCGTACTGCTTGCCTTTCTCCACCACCAGCCGCGTATTGCTGACCCAGGTAATTCCTGCCGCCAGCTCATACTTGGGCAGGCGCAGCATGCTCACCGGCTGTTTCATGTCATCGATTTTGTAGATGACCAGCGCATGCGAATCGCCGTCGGCGTCATTCATGTTGACGGCCAGGTACTCACCATTCGGCGAGAGCCTCGGCATCGACAGCAGCGGGTGGTGCGCGAAGGCCTCCACCGGAACAAGGTCGGCCGCCACGCCAGCGGCGGGCGACAGCAGACAGGCAGCGAACAGCACGGTTCGTGCAAAACGGTAAGACATCGGTTTTCCCCTGACACGCTCCCTGTGATGAGCCGGTCGCGTGGAGCGCACGACGGACGGGCTGGATGCGGACATCCCCTGATGACGGCTGCGCTACCCCCGTTCCCCCGGTGCACTCAGCGTCTGTCGACGATTCTAGCGCCGCGGGAAGCGTGATCGTAAGAGGCGCCCGCGCCGGTCATCCGCGGACCGCTACACTAGGTCTTTGCCAGCCAAGCTTGTCGCCATGTCCCAGCCTTTCGTCGTCGATATCGATCCTGTTGCCTTCCATCTAGGCCCGATCCAGGTGCACTGGTACGGACTGATGTACCTGCTCGGCTTCTTCTTCGTCGCGGTGCTGGGCGAATACCGGCGTCGGCGCGGGCGCCTGCCGGTCAGTCGGGACGCGCTGGGCGATCTGTTGTTCTACGGGATGATGGGCGTGATCGTCGGCGGACGGGTCTGGTACATGCTGTTTTACGCGGACATCGACTGGATCTGGACCGCACCGCAGACGCTGTTCAAGGTCTGGGACGGTGGCATGAGTTTCCACGGCGGCCTGCTTGGCGTATTGGCGGCAGGTTGGTGGTGGTCGCGCAGGCAGCGGCTGCATTTTTTCGACACGGTGGATTTCGTGGCGCCGCTGGTACCGATCGGACTGGGTTTGGGCCGGCTCGGCAACTTCATCAATGGCGAGTTGTGGGGCAAGCCCAGCGACGTGTCGTGGGCGATGATCTTTCCGCAGGCGCCGGATCGTTTGCCGCGGCATCCCTCGCAGCTGTACGAGATGCTGCTGGAAGGCGTGGTGATGTTCGTGGTGTTGTGGCTGGTGTCGCTGAAACCGCGGCCGCGTTATCTGGTCTCCGGTCTGTTCGCGCTGCTGTACGGCTGTTTCCGCTTTGCGGTGGAGTTCGTGCGCGTGCCCGATGCGCAGCTCGGCTATCTGTTTGGCACCCAGTGGGTGACGATGGGGCAGATGCAGTCGTTGCCATTGATCGTGATCGGGGTGGTGCTGATCGCGATGTCGCGTCGCTCACCCACCTTGCCGCTCGCTGGGTAGTCTCTCCCTGGGTAGGAGCCCGCTGGCGGGCGATGCTTTTCCGAAGGGCATCGCCCGCCAGCGGGCTCCTACACGTGGAGATAGGGGCGCGGACTCAGAAATTGCGGTCGCCACCGAGAATGTCGCCGAGGCCGCCGAGAATCGAACCTTCGCCGCGGCGCTGTCCGCCGCCCTGCGGTGCCGCCGCCAGCATGCGTCCGGCCATGCGCGAGAACGGCAACGATTGCAGCCATACCGTACCCGGCCCGGTCAGCGTGGCGAGGAACACGCCTTCGCCGCCGAACAGCATGCTCTTGATGCCGCCGACCGGGCGCACGTCCATGCTTACCGTGTCGTGGAACGCGACGACGCAGCCGGTATCCACGTCGAGCCGCTCGCCGGGTTTCAATTCACGTTGCACCACGGTGCCACCGGCGTGCACGAAGACCCAGCCGTCGCCCTCGAGCTTCTGCATGATGAAACCTTCGCCGCCGAACAGACCGGTCAGGATCTTGCGCTGGAAGAAGATGCCCAACTGCACGCCGCGCGCACCGGCCAGGAAGGCGTCTTTCTGGCAGATTAGCCGACCACCGTGGTCGGATAACTTCATCGCCATCACCGTGCCGGGGTAGGGCGCGGCGAACGCGACCCTGGCCTTGCCCTGGCCGGTGTGCGTGAACACGGTGGTGAACAGGCTCTCGCCGGTGATCACGCGCTTGCCGGCGGACATCAGCTTGTCCATCAGTCCTCCGCCGCTCTGGCCGCCACTGGAGCCGTCACCGAACACGGTGTCCATCTGCACCGCCGATTCCTTGTACATCAGCGCGCCCGCCTCGGCGATCGCGCTTTCGCCCGGGTCCAGTTCAATCTCGACGAACTGCATGTCGGTACCGACGATGCGGTAATCGATCTCGTCGGCGCGGCCATGGCCCATCGAGGGAGGGATCGGTGGCGGCGCCAGTGGTGTGCCGCCGAGTTCCGCCACGCTGCGGATCGGCTTCCATTCAGTGAAGCCGTCGCACCAGCAATAGCCGTCCGGCTGGCGTTGGGCCTGGGTTCGCGCCGCCGCGTCATCGAGCGGACCCATGCGGTCGGTGTTCTTGCCGTAGCTGAAATACCACTGCGCCATGATGGCCTTCTCTTTGGGGGAAAGCGCCGAGTCTAGGTCGAAAATGGCGATGGGCGAGAGTGACGGTGGTCATGGCCGCGGTCGTGCGGGAGCGCCTTCAGTCGCGATGCCCTACCGCCGGGAAGCCGGCATCTCGCGGCCTGGGCGGCTCCCACATATCGCCTCGTGACGCTATCCTTGGCCAATGCGCGCCTACCTCGACCTGCTCCGCCACGTCCTCGACCACGGCACTGAAAAGACCGATCGCACCGGTACCGGCACGCGCAGCGTGTTCGGTTACCAGCTGCGTTTCGACTTGGGCCGGGGTTTCCCGCTGGTCACCACCAAGAAGCTGCACCTGAAGTCGATCGTGCACGAGCTGATCTGGTTCCTGCGCGGTGACACCAACATCGCCTACCTGAAAGAAAACGGCGTGCGCATCTGGGACGAGTGGGCCGACGCGAGCGGCGATCTCGGCCCGGTCTACGGCCAGCAATGGCGGGCATGGCCCACCGCCGACGGCGGCGTGGTCGACCAGATCGCCTGGGTCATCGACGAGATCAAGCGCAACCCCGATTCCCGCCGGCTGATTGTCAGCGCGTGGAACGTGGGCGAGCTGCCGAAGATGGCGCTGATGCCGTGCCACACGATGTTCCAGTTCTACGTGGCCGACGGCAAACTCAGTTGCCAGCTATACCAGCGATCGGGCGACATCTTCCTCGGTGTGCCGTTCAATATCGCCAGCTATGCGCTGCTCACCCACATGGTCGCGCAGGTCTGCGGACTGGGCGTGGGCGACTTCGTGCATACCCTGGGTGACGCGCATCTTTACAACAACCACGTGGAACAGGCGCGGTTGCAGCTGACCCGCGAGGCGTTGCCCTCGCCGCGGCTGAAGCTCAACCCGGAAGTGCGCTCGATCTTCGATTTCCGTTACGAGGACGTCGCCGTCGAGGGTTATCAGTCGCATCCGGCCATCAAGGCGGCGGTAGCGGTGTAACCGCGCCCAATCCGTTCGCGGGAAGGCCATCGTTCACTGCCGCAAATACCTGCGCTGCCGCCGCGAAACCACCGCACCCTGCTAAGATTCGATGCAATCGGCGGCGCCTCCCAAAGGCGCCAGCCCCTTACTGATCAGGCTTTTCTCAAGGACCGTTATGGCTATTTCGCTGATTGCCGCACTCGACGAAAATTTCGCCATCGGCAGCAAGGGGCAACTGCCCTGGCATCTGCCCGATGACCTGCGCTGGTTCAAACAGCTGACCACCGGCAAGAACGTGCTGATGGGGTACAACACCGCCGTGTCGATCGGCCGCGCGCTGCCCGATCGGGTCAACCTGGTCCTGTCGCGCAAGCACGAAGCGCCGTTTCCCGGCCAGATCACCGTGCGTTCGGTGGAAGAGGCCCAGGCGCGCACCGACAACACCGGCCTGATGGTGATCGGTGGCGGCATGGTGTTTTCCGAAGCCCTGCCGCGCGCCCGGCGCATGTACCTGACCTGGGTCGGCGCAGCGATCGATGGCGCCGACACGTTCTTCCCCGGCGTGCATTTCAGCGACTGGATCGAAGTCTCCCGCGTGCATCACAAGGCCGACGCCGAGCACGCCTACGATTTCGACATGGTCGAATACCTGCGCAATAGCTGATGCCTGCGCCGGTCGCGCCGAAGCCGGTCATGCACGTGATGGCCGGCGTCCTGCGCGATGCTTTTGGACGCGTGCTGCTGGCACAGCGGCCGGCCGGCAAGCACCTGGCCGGCATGTGGGAGTTTCCCGGCGGCAAGCTCGAACCCGGCGAAGCGCCGCTGGCGGGGCTGGCGCGCGAGCTGGATGAGGAACTCGGCATCACGCTGCAGCGCGCCGAGCCGCTGATCCGGGTGCCATGCCATTACGTCGAGCGCGTGCTGTTGCTGGATGCCTGGCAAACCGAACAATGGGAAGGCGTGCCGCAGTCGCTGGAAGGGCAGGCGCTGCAGTGGCTGATGCCGCAGCAAATCGATCCGGCCATGCTGACCACCGCCGATCGCGCCATCCTGCAGGCATTGCGCCTGCCCAACCGCTATCCGATCACCCCCGCCGATGTGACACCGGATCAACTTGGCAAGTGGTTCCAACGCATCGGCCAGGCGATCGAGCGGGGCGAGCAACTGATCCAGCTGCGCCTGCCGCTATGGCCGCGTGAGCTCGTTCGCGAGCTGGCCGCCGCGTTGCTGCCACTGGCGCGCAGGCATGACGCCCGGCTGCTGCTCAACGGCGATATCGACGGTGCGCTGGCGCTGGGTGTCGGCGTCCACCTCAAGGATCATCAGCTACCGGCCCTCGCCGAGCGGCCGCTGCCGTGGTCGCTCCCGGTGGGAGTCAGCTGCCATGATGCGGCGCAGCTGACCCAGGCGACGCGCATCGGGGCGGATTTCGCCACGCTGTCGCCGGTGGCCGCCACCCGCAGTCATCCGCAGACGGCGCCGCTGGGCTGGCCGGCCTTTCACGCACTGGCCGAAGCCGCCGCGCTGCCTGTCTACGCCCTGGGCGGCATGGCGCCCTCGCATATCGCAGAAGCTGGCCAGAATGGGGGCCAGGGTGTGGCTGGCATCCGCGAGTTCTGGCTCGCCTGACCGATGGCGGGTGGCGTGCGCTAACCCGACAGCAACGCCGTGTTGTCCGCATCCGGCGTGACCAGGTGATCGAGGCCAAAGCCGATGAAGCGCCGCAATGCCGCCGCCGGGCGCGGATCGCCATGGCTGCTCGACCAGCTGGCGTGCCGCGCCAGCAGCGCCGCGGCGGCGCAGCGCGCCAGGGTAAAGGCAAGCCCGCGTGCACCGGCCTCCAGCGTTTCGCGGGTGGATGCGTGCTGATCGATCCAGCGTGACGCGGCATCCAGTGATTGCTTGATCGCACTGGCCGCATGCATGTTGTCGTTGCCGTCCAGCCAGCTGGCGCACGCCGTGCGCAAGGCGCCGGGACCGTCGCCGGCCAGCGCACGCAGGCTGTCCAGCGACAGCACATTGGTGGTGCCTTCCCAGATCGCGTACACCTGCGCGTCGCGCAGCAGTTGCGGCAGGCCGGTGTCCTCGATATAGCCGGCGCCACCGAAACATTCGATCGCCTCGGAACAAATCCGCACCGCCAGCTTGCCGGTCCAAAGCTTGGCCAGCGGCGTGAGCAGGCGCAACAGCGACGCCTCGTGCGGTGCGACGACACCGTGTTCGACACGGCCCAGCAGATGCGCGACCTCGAACGCCAGCGCAAACGCGCCCTCGAACTCCGCCTGCATGTCGGCCAGCGTCTGCGCATGCAGCGGCTGCTCGATCAATGGACGTCCAAACGCCTGTCGCTGCGTGGCGTAGTCGCGTGCCAGGCTGATCGCGCGCGCCATGCTGGCGATCGCGCAAATCGCGTTCCAGGTGCGGGTGACATTGAGCATCGGCGCCACCTGGCGCACACCGTGGGCAAGCTCGCCCAGCGGCCACGCCGGCAGGCCTTCCAGGTGGATTTCCGCGGTAGGCAGTTCCCGCGTGCCGAGCTTGTCCTTCAGCCGGTCGATGATCAGTTCGCTCTTGCGCCGCTCGCCGTCCATCGTCTCGACGTAGAACAGCGCCAGCGCCGCGGTGCCGGCACCGGCGCCTTCCGGCCGCGCCAGTGCCAACGCGGCCTCGCCCACCACCGCTGAACTGAACCATTTGCGCCCGTACAGACGCCATTGACCAGCGGCATCCTGTCGCGCGACGGTTTCGGTATTGCCCACGTCGGAGCCACCGGTGTTCTCGGTCATCCACTGGCCGCTGAGCCAGAACGTGCCCGCATCGCGGCTGAGGAAATGCGGCAGCACGCGATCGATCAGTTCACGGTTGCCGGACGCCTTGATCGCGGTGGCTGCGCCGTCGGTCATCGCCAGCGGGCAGGTATAGAACTCGCTGGCAAGGTGATACAGGTAGACGCGGGCGAATTCCTCCAGCCGTGCGTGTTCGCTGTCGGCGTGACCGGCGGCGAGTACCGCATGTCGCGTGGTGAGATGCGGGCCCTCTTGCCACGCGGTAGTCAATTCGATGCGATCGATGCGCCGACCCCAGGCGTCCCACTGGGTCAGCGCCGGTTTTCGGCGTGTCGTATTGCAGGCGCGCTGCCAGGCCATCTGCGCGTAGTCGCCAAGCGCGTCGAGGTCATTGTCCAGCGCGACGCGGCGCCCGGGCGGCAGTGCACGATCAAGCAGGGCCAGCAGCGAACGGTCACTGCGGTACGGGTGCGGCAGCTGCGGGGCGGCTTGCAGGAATCCCATGACTGGCTCCGTGCGAGAGGGCTTCCAGTATAGGCAGTGTCGAACGAGGTATCGCTCTGACGCGCGCTGGAAAACGAAACGCCCCGGGGCGGAGCGTTTCGTTTTCCGTCGGTCAGATGTGGACGGTCACACGTGCGTACCAGAAGGCGCCATTGAAACCGAACGGCGAGGTGAGTGCGTACTTCGCGCCGAGGAATTGCAACGTGGCGTTCTGTTCCCTGCCGGGATAGGTGTTGAAGACATTGTTGCCGCCGACAGCCACGGTGAAGACGTCGTTGAACTTGTAGTCTGCCTCCAGATCGAGCAACGTCTTGCCGTTGTAGTGCGCGACATCGTCTGGCGGGTTGTTGCCGCCAAACACGCCGGTCGCGGTGCTCCATCCCTCGTAATGGTTGATTCGTGCGATGGCATCGAATCGCTTTAGTCCGTAATCGAAACTGAGCACCGAACGGCTCCTGGGCACCTGGTTTTCGAGGTCGTACACGAAATCCTTGTTCAGCGTGTCCGGTTTGACTTTCGCCACGTCCTGCTTGTTGCGGTTGTAGCGGAAGTTGATGTCGAGCGCGCCGTTGCCCAGCGGGTGTCGCGTATCGACCACGAAGTCGATGCCGCGGACGACGGAGCCGAAGGCATTGCTGAAATAGCTGGCATCGCTGCCGAGCAGCAATGGCGCGTTCGGGTAGCCGCCGGCAGCCAGCTGATCGACGGTGGCCTGGTCCACGGTCTTGCTCACCAGGCCGATGCGGTCGTTGATGCGGATTCGGTAGTAGTCCAGGGTTGCCGTGAGCGTGGCGGTCGGCGTCCACACGGTACCGAAGGTCAGGCTTTTGGATGTTTCGGTTTTCAGCGGCGCCGAGCCGAGCGCGCGCGCTACCGGGTTGTTGACCGGGTAGGTGCCGCTGGGGATCAGTTCGCCCTGCGCGTTCGCCGTCGTGGTGACGTTGAGCGTATTGGCCTGGCCGGGCGTTGGCGTGCGGAAGCCGGTATTGAATGTGCCACGCAGCGCGAACGCGTCGTTGAAGGCGTAGCGGGTGGAAAGCTTGTACAACACCTTGGCGCCGTAGTTGTTGGCGTGTTCGTAGCGCACGGCCGCTGCGCCGGACCACCGATCGTTGAGGTTCGTCTCGGCGTCGAGGTAGGCGGAGTCGCTGCTCTGTGTGAACCGGCCTGCCGCGGTGGTCGGAAAGCCCTGGAAAGCGTCCGAGCCCACGCCGAAAACGGAAGCTGTCGGTCCTACCTCGGTCGAGCCGGCATCGCCGGGCTGGATGATGTAGGTCTCCGATCGCCACTGTGCGCCGAAGGCGAGGGTGAGCGGCGAATCATCGAACGAACGAACGAAATCCGCGCCGGCACCCTGTTCGCGTTGGGTCAGCTTGCCGGGATGGAAGCTCGTTGGGGTAAGGCTGCCCAAGCTGGGATTGATCGAGCCGTTCAACCGGTAGTCGATCTCGTTGCTGCCGTTGCGGTAGTGCAGGTCCCACTGGAGGTTGCTCTGCTGGCCGCCGCGCACGCCACCAACCAGCTGGTGGTCGGAGATATCGGCTCCGAAGGACGGACTGTAGCCGCCGGGGAACATCTTGTAGACGGGATTGAGCAGGATCCATCCGCTCGGGCTCGAGGTATCGGCCGTCAGGTAGTTCGCCGGGCTGCCGCCGCCAGCAAGAATGCTGTTGACCAGAGACTGCGGTGCGTTCGCCGGCACCAGACTGCCGTTGGCGTAGCTGACGAGGGTGGACCGCCCGGTGATGCCGTACTGCGGCGGCAGGACCGGGTTGCGGTAGAAGAAGCTGGACAGGACTTTCTTGCCCATGTAATTGCCGTAGCCATACAGCTCGACGTCGTTGCCCAGCGGCAGGCCGGCGTTGACGAAAAGCTTGTTCGCCGTGGTTTCCGGGTCGCCCCAACGCTGGCCGAGACCGTTGTAGCGCACCTGGCTCGCGCCCACCGCCGCCGCGACGGCGGCCGCGTCCTGTTGCGCGACGCCGCGCGAGGTGGGATCGGTGGTTTCGCGCTCGGCACTCACATGCACGAAGCCCTCCGCGCCGAGCGGGAAGCCCGCGTCAGCGTCGTAGCGACGCAGGTTGCCGTCGCCCTTGCTGTACTGGCCCCATTGCGCGCCGACCGTGGCGCCTTCGCGGGATCGCTTGAGGATGATGTTGACCACGCCGGCGATCGCGTCCGACCCGTACAGCACCGAGGCCCCATCACGCAGCACTTCCACGCGACCGATCGCGTTGGACGGGAATACCGAGAAATCGACCGCCTGTGCGCCCTGGTTGAAGGTGCCCAGCGGGTCCAGTTGCAGGTTGACCAGAGCCGAGCGGTGGAAACGCACGCCATCGACCAGGACCAGGGTCTGGTCGGGCGACAGGTTGCGCAACGACACCGGCCGCACGAACGACGTGCCATCGGCGATCGGAAAGCGCTGGGTGGTCAACGACGGCACGATGTTGGTCAGCGAGTCGGTCAGGTTCGCCGAAGGCTGGTTGGCGATCTGGCTGCCGCTGAATGCGTCGATGGGCGAGATCGACTCGCTGGGCGAAAGACCTGCCCGGTGTGTGCCGGTGACGACAACCTCTTGCAAGCTCGTGGCGGTCTTGACCGGAGTGCCTTGTTCTTGCGCCGGTGCCGACTGGCTGGGCGAACCCTGTTGATGTCCTGTTGCTGCGTGTTCCTGCGCCTGGACCGACCATGCCACCAGTGTCGCGGCGGCGAGTGTCATGCGTATGGCACGCGCAAGCACGACGTTGTAGCCCATGTAGTTCGGCATTCAATGTTCCCTCAATTAGCCTGATGCATCCCCTGCCCGGACAAGCTACAACGGCGCGGTGAGGTCGGGAAGGCCGATTCGTTCGCAGTTTTGACAATCGGTGACAGCTGCGCATCGCGGGCGAGTCATGGCCGGGCCAGTCGCGCGCCGACGGTCGCCCCACGACTGGCGCGGCGACGCCGGGTGGTCTTCGGAAATTCGTCAGGCGGTTCGCCTGTCCGGATCTTCAACCCTGTCGACACACCGCAAGCAGGGTGATGTGGTCGAAGGGCGCGCCATCGCCGGCACGGATCTGGATCTCGCTTGCAAATTCCCAGGCTACGCTCACGCGTTTGCAGGCACGCCCGACCTACGCCGGGGTGACGCCTGACGGTTGCCAGGAGACGGCAACGTTTCGACGTGGTCAGCTGCGATGCTTGCGCTTGACCCCGGCGCCGAGTGTGCCGATCAACAGCAAGGTCAGCACGATTTCCGCCAGTGCAAGCCAGCGTTGACTGGACGAACTCCATGCCTCGGACACGCCGTGGCAGAAGTAGAACAGGCTGAGGATGCCGACCCAGAGCAGGGCACGACGCACGTCGCGCAGGGCGAGCAGGGGCAGCAGCAGCGGGATCAGGGTGATCGCCAGCAGCATGGGCATCGGCATGTCGTGGGGTGGCATCAGCCAGGCGTGCCAGACGAGTTGCAGCCCGATGAGGAGTGCCCAGGCGATCAGGCCGATGCGGTAGGCCGGCAGGATGGGGGCGTGTGCGGTGGTGTTCATGGCTTGTCCGTCAGGCGGCGGGCTACGTCGGCGAGACGGCGGCCCAGCGCGCGGGCCAGTTCGCGTTCGTGTTCGCTGATGGTGTTGTCGCCCTTGGCGCCGGCGACGTGGCTGGCGCCGTAGGGCGTGCCGCCGCTCTGGGTGCTGGTCAGGGCCGGCTCGGTGAATGGAATGCCGAGCAGCAGCATGCCATGGTGCAACAGTGGCAACGCCATGCTCAGCAGGGTCGATTCCTGGCCGCCGTGCATGGTGCTGGTGCTGGTGAACAGCACCGCGGGCTTGCCGGCCAGGGTGCCGCTGGCCCACTCGGCGCCGGTGCAGTCGAGGAAGTATTTCAGCGGTGCGGCCATGTTGCCGAAGCGGGTCGGACTGCCCATGGCCAGGCCGACGCAGTCGAGCAGATCCTGTTTCGTCACGTACGGCGCGCCGTCCTCGGGCTCCGGCGGCTGGGCGACTTCGGTCACCGGCGCCACTGGCGGCACCTGGCGCAGGCGCGCGCGCATGCCAGGCACCTCCTCGATGCCGCGCGCGATCAGCCGCGCCATCTGGGCGGTATGGCCGCTGCGGCTGTAATACAGCACCAGGATTTCTTGGTTCATCGCGGAGAGCTCATGTGGGTCAGGCTGATGTGTTTGAGGCATTCATCGGCAATACGCTAGTGTAACGATCGATAACCACGATGTTGGCGACCTCATCGCCGCCGGCGAAAGGATACCGATGGCCCGACGTTTCAACCGCGATCGCACTCGGAGCTTCAGCCGTTTCATCTGGCAGCGCTTTGTCGACGACAAGTGCTTCGAAACGGCCGGCGCGTTGTCGTACACGACGCTGGTGTCGCTGGTGCCGCTGACGGTGGCGGTGCTTGCGATGTTCTCGGCGTTTCCGGTGTTCCAGCCGGCGCGCGACACGCTGATCGACTTCGTGTTCAACAACTTCGTGCCGTCGGCGGGCGAGGCGGTGCAGAACACCATGCTCGGCTTCGCCGCCAATGCCAGCAAGCTCACCGGCATCAGCATCCTGGTGATGCTGTTCAGTGCGCTGTCGATGATGATCAGCATCGAGGACCGTCTAAACCGGATCTGGCGCGTGCGCCAGCCGCGCAGCTGGGGTTCGCGTCTGCTGTTGTATTGGGCGGCGCTGACCCTGGGGCCGATCCTCATCGTCGGCGGCATCGCGGTGACCTCGTACGTCACGGCCGTACCGCTGCTGCGCGGCGCCGCCGACCAGTTCGGCGGGATCGGCCAGAGCCTGCTGACGGTGCTGCCGTTCGTGGTGACTTTTTTCACGCTGTGGCTGATGTATGCAGTGATCCCCAACTGCAAAGTGTCGCGCCGTGACGCGGCGATCGGCGCGCTGCTTGGCGCGGTGTTGTTCGAAGTCGCCCGCTGGGGATTCACCGCGTTCGTCCAGCACGCGCAGACCTACCAGCAGATCTACGGGGTGCTGGCGGCGATCCCGATTTTCCTGCTCTGGATCTACTTGTCGTGGGTGATCGTGATCCTGGCCGCGTCGATCGCCGCCTCGGCGTCTGCGTTCGAGTATCACCCGCCGATGGAAACGCTGCCCGAAGGCGCCGAGTTCCTCGGTCTGCTGGTGGTGCTGCGGCACTTCGTCGAGGCCCAGCGGACGGGCGCTTGTGTGGACCCGGCCGGCGTGCGCGCGAAGGAGCCGTATCTGCGCAGCGCGTTGATCGCTGCCTATTTCGAGGACCTGCGCGAAGCCGACATGATCCAGCGCGGCGAAGCCGGCGGCTGGCTGCTCTGCCGCAGCCTCGACTGCACCGACCTGCTGCGCGTGTACCGGCATATCGACTATCCGCTGCCGCTGGACCCGATACAGAAAGCGGCGGCACTGGGTATCGAGTTGCCACCGGAATTGCTGACGATGCTGGCCGAACTGGCCGAGGTACTGGCCGCCAAGCTTGGTGTGCGACTCGACCGGATCTATCCCGTAACCGATACTCCCGCGGACGATATCGAGGAATTACCCGCATGACCCTGTTCGCATCGTTCACCCGGCCGGCCGCCGCGCTGGCCGTGGCGCTGGCATTCGCCGCGCCCGCGCAGGCGGCCATGCCGACGCAGCCGACGCTGAAAGTCACCACGCTGGATGGCAAGACCTTCGACCTGGCCGCGCAGCGCGGCAAGTGGGTGATCGTCAACTACTGGGCGACCTGGTGCGTGCCGTGCATCAAGGAGATGCCGGACATCTCACGCTTCGTCGCCGCGCACAAGAATGTCGTGGCGATCGGGCTGGCGTACGACGACAGCGATCCGGCCGACATCAAGGCCTTTGTCGCCAAGCATCCGGTGGTGTATCCGATCGCCCAGGTCACGCTGGACAAGCCGTTGAAGGATTTCGACGAGCCGCGTGGCTTGCCCACGACCTACCTGATCAGCCCGGACGGCAAGGTGGCCAAACACATCGTCGGTCCGGTGACGGAAGCGTCGCTGGCCGGATTGATCGGCCAGCCGTAATGCCGGCCGCGCGCTTCATCGTCAGCGGCAGGGTGCAGGGCGTGTTCTACCGCGCCAGCACCCGCGAGCAGGCGATGGATCTCGGCCTTGCCGGCCATGCAAGGAATCTGTCCGACGGCAGCGTCGAGGTGATTGCCAGCGGTTCGGCGCTGGCGCTCGATGCACTGGAGCAATGGCTGCGCCACGGACCGCCGGCGGCACGCGTCGACGCCGTGGCGCGCGAAGAGCTGCCGCAACAGGAACTGCGCGGTTTCAAGACGACCTGATCAGAAGGTATCGGGCACCCACAAGGCCTTGTCGGTGACATGTTCGGTCTTCGGCTTGCCCTTGAGCCTGGGCAGCTTCACTGCGGGTGCGGGGTCGTCATGCAGCGGCACCTGTTGCAGCAGATGGCGGATCAGGTTGATCCGGCCGTGCTTCTGGTTGTTGTAATCGACCACGAACCACGGCGCATGGTCGCGGTGGGTGCGTTCGATCATCACGTCGCGCAGTCGACCAATTTTGGCGTACTCCTTGCGAGCGGCAAGATCCACCGGCGACAGTTTCCAGCGTTTCAATGGATCGTCGGCGCGCTCGGCGAAACGCTTTTCCTGTTCGACCTGGTCTACCGCCAGCCAGTACTTCAGCACGATGATGCCGTCGTCGGTGAGCAGCTTCTCGAACGCCGGCGCGGCATCGAGAAAGGCTTCGCACTGGGCGGCGCTGCAGAATCCCATCGCCGGTTCGATCACGGCGCGGTTGTACCAGCTGCGATCGAACAGCACGAACTCGCCGGCGCCGGGCAGGTGCGCGACGTAGCGCTGGAAATACCATTGCGTGGCTTCGGCCTCGCTCGGTTTAGGCAGGGCCGCGATGCGATAGCCGCGGGTATCCAGGCTCTCGGTAATGGCCTTGATGGTGCCGCCCTTGCCGGCGGCGTCGCGGCCCTCGAAAATCACCAGCAGTCGCCGGCCGCTGCTACGCAGCCCGTGTTGCAGCTGCACCAGTTCGAGCTGCAGCTTCTCCAACGCCTTGCGGTAGTGCTTGCCCATGGTCGCCTCGCTGAATGTCGCGTGGCATGCAGGGTAACCCCGCGGGTCGTGACGACGGGGTTCAGGCGGTGCCGAGCGCCTGCAACTGGTCGGCCTGGTGCTCGCGGGTCAGCGTATCGATCAACTCGCCGAGGTCGCCCTGCATGATTTCCGGCAAGCGGTACAGGGTGAGGTTGATGCGATGGTCGGTGATCCGGCCCTGCGGGTAGTTGTAGGTGCGGATGCGCTGGCTGCGATCGCCTGAGCCAACCTGCAGCCTGCGCTCCTCGGATTGCGCCGCGCTCTGTTTGTTCTGCGCCTCGTCGAGCAGGCGGGCTTTCAGCAGGCTCATCGCACGGGCGCGGTTCTTGTGCTGGCTGCGTTCTTCCTGGCATTCCACCACGGTGCCGGTGGGCAGGTGGGTGATGCGGATGGCCGAGTCGGTCTTGTTGACGTGCTGGCCGCCGGCACCTGAAGCGCGGAACGTGTCGGTTTTCAGGTCGGCGGGATTGATCTCGATCTCGTCGATTTCGTCCAGTTCCGGCAGGATCGCCACGGTCGCCGCCGAGGTATGGATGCGTCCCTGCGATTCGGTTTCCGGCACGCGCTGCACACGATGCGTGCCGGATTCGAACTTCAGCTGCGAGTACGCGCCCTTGCCTTCGACGCGGGCCACGATTTCCTTGTAGCCGCCATGTTCGCCCGGATGCTCGTTGAGCACCTCGACATGCCAGCGACGGTTTTCGGCGTAGCGCAGGTACATGCGGAACAGGTCGCCGGCAAAGATCGCTGCCTCGTCGCCGCCGGTGCCTGCGCGGACTTCAAGATAGAGGTTGGCCTCGTCGCGCGGGTCTTTCGGCAACAACAGCAGCTGCAGTTCGGCGTCGAGGTCGAGCAGGCGCTGTTCCAGCCGGCGCATGTCGTCGGCGGCCATCTCGCGCAGTTCGGGATCGTCCAGCATGGCGCGCGTGTCGGTCAGTTCGCGTTCGGCCTGGTCGTGCTCGCGCAGCGATGCGGCGACCGGTTCGAGCTGGGCGTATTCCTGCGACAGCGCGCGGAAGCGGTTGTTGTCGGTGAGCACATCAGGCTGCGACAGAAGCAGCCCGATTTCCTCGTGGCGCTCGGCCAGTGCTTCGAGTTTGCGACGGATGGAAGGAGTCATGGGAACCGCGACGGATAGGGGGCAACGACGGCCGGATGCCGTGACGAAAGACAGTGCAGGAGCGGCAGCCAGCCGCCCTCGCTATTCGTCGCGAGAACCCGCTTCCTCGTCGAGCCCGTACAGGCGCCCCGCCGCGTGCAGCAAGTCCAGGTCGCCGCTAAGCGCGGCTTCGCGCAGGCGCGCGCTGGGATGGTGCAGCAGCTTGTTGGTCAATGTGTTGGCGAGAAACGCCAGGGCTTCGTCCGCCGATTTGCCGTGGGCGACCATGGCGCGGGCCTTGCCCAGCACCTCGTCGCGATAGACCTCGGCATGCTGGCGCATGTCCAGCGCGGGATTCTTCAGGGTCAGCGCGCGGCGCCAGGCCATGTAGCGGTCGACCTGCAGATCGATGATCGCCTCGGCATCCTGCGCGGCAGCCGCACGCAAGCGCAGGTTGTCATCGATCACCTGGCGCAGGTCGTCGATGCCGTAGAGGTACACGTCGGGCAACTGGCCCACCGCGGGTTCGATGTCGCGCGGCACCGCGATATCCACCATGAACATCGGCCGGCGCCGACGCGCGGCCATCGCCTGTTCGACCATGGCGCGGGTCACGATCGGCTGCCGCGCCGCAGTGGACGAAATCACGATGTCGGCTTCGGCAAGATGCTGCGGCAGGTCGGCCAGGGCGATCGCGTACCCGCCATAGCGGCCGGCCAGGTCCTGCGCGGTTTCCGGTGTGCGGTTGGCCACGATGATCCGGCGCGCCTGTTTCTCGGCGAGGTGCCGCGCGGCCAGTTCGATGGTGTCGCCGGCGCCGATCAGCAGCACGCAGGCCTCCCGGAGGTCGGTGAATACCTGTTCAGCCAGGCGCACGGCGGTGAACGCGACGGAGACCGTGTGCGCACCGATGCGGGTATCGGTACGCACGCGCTTGGCGACGGCGAAAGTGTGCTGCAGCAGGCGATCCAGCGGTGCCTTCAACGCCTGCGCATCGCGCGCGAGCTGATAGGCATCCTTCACCTGTCCGAGGATCTGCGGTTCGCCCAGCACCATCGAGTCCAGCCCGGTGGCGACCCGGAACATGTGGCGTACGGCGTCCTGTTCGTCATGCCGATACAGGAACTCATCCAGTTTGCCCGGGGTCAGATGGTGATGACGACTCAACCATGCCTGCGGGATGTTCTCCGCGCCTGCCGCGACGCCGACATACAGCTCGGTACGATTGCAGGTGGACAGGATCATCGCCTCTTCCACACCCGGCTCGCGGGCCAGCTCGAGCAAGGCACCACCGGCGGCGTCCGCATCGAACGCCACCTGTTCGCGCAGGCTGACCGGCGCGGTGAGGTGATTGAGCCCGAGGGCGATCAACGGCATGGTGGCGGGAACATCTCGGCGGCAGGAATCCGGTGGCGTAGGCTAAGCTTGGCGCAACGTCGCCATGCGATGAACGGCGCAACCAGAACGGACATGTGGATGGACAGTAGTGTGCGGAGCGGGGCGGGCAAGTTCAAGCAACTGCGGCATTTTACGGCAGTCACGGGCTTGGCGCTGGCATTGGCTGCCTGTGCCGGCACGTCATCCAGGCCCACCGAGAAAACAACAGGCACCGCCCAGCCCCTGGCGCATCTGGTGGTGGCCACGCCGGACACCGATCACGACGTGATGGCGCAGTTGCTGGCCGGCGAAATGGCGCTCAACCATACCGACCTGAAAGCCGCGTCCGGCCATTACGACAAGGCGATGGCCCTGAGCAACGACCCCAAGGTGGCCGAGCGCGCAGCGGATCTGGCGATCGCCGTGCACGATGAGGCCGCCGCCCAGCGTGCGCTGGATCGCTGGCAGGCGCTGGGTGCCAGGCCGGCCGAAATGGCTCAGGCGAGGGCGCAACTGGCGCTGGATCGCGGCGACGCCGTCGAGGCGCGGCATCAGCTGGAATTGTTGATCGGCAGCGGCGACAAGGACGCCTGGCGTCTGTTCGGCCGTGTGCTGGTCGCCGCCCGCGATCAGGCCCAGGCGGCCCGTCTGCTCGAAGCACTGGCTACGCCGCAGCGTCTGCCCAGCGATGCGCAGGCATGGTTGGCGATGAGCGAGTTGGGCGACAAGTTCGGTCGTCACGCCTACGCCGGGCAGATCGCCGACGCGGCGATGCGGCGCTTCAAGAGCGCCGAAACCTATGCCTGGGCGGCGCAGATGAAGTTCAAGGACGGCGACAAGGATGGCGCCCGCGCATTGCTGCAGAAGGCGCTGGCGAAAGATCCGAAAAATCCCCGCCTGCGGCTCGTCTATGCCGGCGTGCTCAGCCAGGCCGGTGATTACGCCGGTGCAAGCGGGGTGCTGGAACACGGTCCGCAGAACGCCGATATCTATGCCCTGCGCGCAGGACTCGCCGCTCATGACCGAAACGAAAAGGCCCTGGCCGGGCTTTACCGGGAATTGAAGCAGGCTGCGCCCGAGACACGCGAAACCAGCGCTTACCTGCTCGGTCAGCTGGCCGAGATGCAGCACCTCGATGCCGAGGCGCTGGCATGGTACGAACAGGTGGGCGATAACGATCCGCACGCTTTCGACGCCGATTTGCGCTGCGCGATGCTCCTGCACGAGCAGGGCAAGCGCGCCGAAGCACACCAGCTGCTGGAACAACTTCAAGTGGATTCGCTGGATCAGCCTGCCCAGTTGCGCCAGGCCTGGCAGGTCGATGCCGAGTTGTACCTGAGCGAGCACAACTACGCGAAAGCCGAGGCGGCATTCAGCCATGCATTGCAGGTGGTGCCGGACGATCCGGGGCTGCTGTATGGCCGCGGTCTGGTTTATGCGGAGGCCGGTCAGATCGATCTGGCGGTGAAGGATTTCCAGCAGCTGCTGAAACTCAAGCCCGGTGACATCGACGCCAGCAATGCGCTCGGTTACACCCTGGCAGATGCAAATCGCGACCTGCCCGAAGCCGAACGGCTGATCGGCATCGCCCGTGCGGCCAAGCCGGGCGATCCGGCCATCGCCGATTCGTGGGGCTGGCTGCAGTACCGCATGGGTCACCTGGACCAGGCGGCGCAAAGCCTGCAGGCGGCATGGCTGGCGCGCAAGGACGCCGATGTCGGCGTGCACCTGGGCGAGGTGTTGTGGAAGCAGGGACGCAAGCAGGACGCGCAACGCATCTTCGACGAGGTACGCAAACTCGATCCGCACAGCAGCAACCTGCAGGCCACGCTGAAGCGGTTGCAGCCATGAAATTGACCTTGCGCTTTTTCGCCGTTGCCTTGCCGCTGTTGCTGGCTGCGTGTGTGCCGCAAACGGTGCGCATGAAGGGCGACGCCGGCTTGCTCAACGCACAGGTGGCCCGCGAGCAGGCACTGGCCCATGTCGATCACTGGATGTTGCAGGGCCGGCTGGGTATCTCCAACGGCAAGGATGGCGGCAGCGGCAGTTTCAGCTGGACGCAAAAAGGCGAGCAGTATGAATTCGTGCTGCGTGGGCCGGCCATCAGTGGCATGGATTTCCGGCTCAGCGGCGGACCGGACGGCGCATTGCTGGAAGGCCTGAAAGGGGGACCGTTGCGTGGCCCCGATGCCGAGGCGCTGATGCGCAAGGCGCTCGGCTGGGAAGTGCCGCTGGGCGATCTGCGGGCCTGGGTGCTGGGCTTGCGCGCCGATAGTGGCCCGGCCGATCTGAGTTTTGGCGAAAACCGCCTGCCTTCACTGCTGCAACAGGACGGCTGGACGGTCGATTACCGCGCATGGGACAGCACGCGGCAGCCGCCGTTGCCGACGAAGGTGTATGCCGGCAAGCCACCGTACACGGTGAAGCTGGCGATCGAGTCGTGGCAGTTTCAGTAAGAGCGCCTGAGTAGGTTAGGCTTTGCGCCCCTTGGATGGCTGCATGGCCATCGCGTGAGTCCGGAACCTGAATGTCCTTCCCGATCGAACGAGCGGAGCCAAGTCACGTCGATGCCTTGTGCGCGATCGAGCGCAAGGCCGTGCAGCTTTTTCGTGGCCATCCGGCATGGAATAGCTATGCCGCGCTGTCGATCCCGCCGGAATTGCTGCTGCAGGGCATCACCCGTGGCCTGGTCTGGGTTGCATTGAACGAAGCGGCTGCGCCGGTCGGTTTTGTCTGGCTGGATACGGAAATGGAAGCCGACATCATCGGCATCGCCGAGATCGACGTGCTGCCGGAGTACGGCCAGCGCGGAATCGGTGCAGCCTTGCTGGAACATGCCTGCGCCTGGGCGAGTGCGGCGGGGTATCGGCGGGTGGGCCTGGGCACGCTCTCCGATGTGCGCTGGAATGCGCCGTTCTACGCGAAACACGGCTTTGCCGTGGTGGACAAGGACGATCCCGCATTTGCCTTCGCGCGACAGCGCGACCGTGAAAACGGCTTCCCCGACTCGTTGCGCGTGTTCATGAATCGGTGGCTGTCGCTGCCCGGGCCGGATGCCTGGACGGTGTGGCCGGCGCCGGCCAAGCTGAACCTGTTCCTACGAATCATCGGCCGAAGGCCCGACGGTTATCACGAGCTGCAGACGGTGTTCCGCCTGCTCGACTGGGGTGACGAGATCCGGCTGCGCCTGCGCCGCGACGGCGCGGTCCGCCGGCTGAACGCGGTGCCGGGTGTGCCGGAGGCTGCCGATCTGGTGGTTCGTGCCGCACGGTTGCTGCAGGAACGGGCCGGTGCGTCATCGGGCGTGGACATCGTGTTGGAAAAACGCATCCCGATGGGTGGTGGCCTCGGTGGTGGCAGTTCCGACGCGGCGACCGTGCTGGTGGCGCTGAACCAGTTGTGGCAGCTGGATCTGGACGAGGATGCGCTGGCCGAGTTGGGCCGTGAGCTCGGTGCCGACGTACCGGTGTTCGTGCGCGGCCGTTCCGCCTGGGCCGAAGGCGTCGGTGAGCGGCTTAGCCCACTGACCTTGCCTCCGCGCCATTATGTGGTGGTCGATCCGCAGGAGCTGGTGCCTACCGCGGTGCTTTTTCAAGCGTCTGAATTGACACGAAATGCCCCGCGGGCGACAATTTCATCCTTTGCTTCCGGCGAAACGACGGAAAACGCCTTTGTGCCGGTAGTGCGTGCGCGACACCCGCGGGTGGCCGCCGCGCTGGACTGGCTGGGCGGCTTCGGTCAGGCGCGACTCTCCGGCAGCGGCGGTTGCGTGTTTCTGGAATTGAGATCATTCGACCGGGCCGCGGCAATTGCCGCGCAATGTCCGGCGACATTCACGGCGCATGTCGCCACGGGTGTCGACATGTCACCCTTGCAGGATGCGTTGGTGCGCCACCGGGGCGCGGATCGGGCAACACAGGCAGGCTGACGACCATGGGGTCGTCGACGAAACGGATCGGCGCGGGCAGATACAGGCACGAGCGAAGACAACGGCGCAAGCCAAAAAACAAACTATTTACTGGGGCGTCGCCAAGCTGGTTAAGGCACGGGATTTTGATTCCCGCATGCGCAGGTTCGAATCCTGCCGCCCCAGCCATTTCATGATGGCTTTTGTTTCGAGGTAATCACTGTGGACACGTCCACCCCGATGATGCTGTTTACCGGTAACGCACATCGTGCCCTGGCCGAAGATGTCGCCCATCGCCTGGGCGTGCCGCTGGGCAAGGCGCAGGTCGGCACGTTCAGCGACGGCGAAGTGCAGATAGAGATCGAGGAAAACGTCCGCAGGCAGGAAGTGTTCGTGTTGCAGCCCACCGGCGCACCGAGCGCGGTGAACCTGTTCGAGCTGCTGGCGCTGACCGACGCGCTGAAGCGTGCCTCGGCGGCCAGTGTCACCGCGGTGATCCCGTATTTCGGCTATGCCCGGCAGGATCGCCGGCCGCGTTCGGCACGCGTGCCGATCACCGCCAAGCTGGCAGCCCGGATGATCGGCGCCGCAGGCGTCGACCGGGTGCTGACGGTGGACCTGCATGCCGACCAGATCCAGGGTTTCTTCGATATCCCGGTCGACAACGTGTACGCCTCGCCGGTGCTGCTGGCCGATATCTGGCGCAGCCATAGCATGGACGACCTGATCGTGGTCAGTCCGGACGTGGGCGGCGTGGTGCGTGCCCGCGCGATCGCCAAGCGGCTGGACGACGCCGACCTGGCGATCATCGACAAACGCCGGCCGCGTGCGAACGTATCGACCGTGATGAACATCATCGGCGACGTGGAAGGCAAGACCTGCGTCATGGTCGACGACATCGTCGATACCGCCGGTACGTTGTGTGCGGCAGCTGCTGCTCTCAAGGAGCGCGGCGCCCGCAAGGTGGTTGCCTACTGCGTGCACCCGGTGTTGTCGGGTGCGGCGATCAGCAACATCGAAGGCTCCCAGCTCGACCAGCTGGTGGTTACCAACACCTTGCCGCTGCGCCCGGAAGTGCAGGCCTGCGCCAAGATCCGCCAGCTCTCGGTCGCCGAGCTGCTGGCCGAAACCATTCGCCGCATCGCCTTTGGCGAGTCGGTGAGTTCGTTGTACGTGGATTGATTCACTGATTTCGCCGTGGCGGCTCTGTCGCGCGGCAACACCGGCTTTTCTGGTCGCGGAAAAGTCATGCAACTGCCGCGAGGCGGTTCTTCAAAAACCAAGGTAGTAACGAAATGTCCAAGACTCATGAAATCAAGGCGCAAAGCCGCAAGGACGAGGGGAAAGGTGCGAGCCGCCGCCTGCGTCATGCTGCTTATGTGCCGGCCGTTGTCTACGGTGGCGATCAGGCTCCGGAGAGCATCCAGATCGAGCACAACACCATCCTGCTTGCCGCCAAGAACGAGTGGTTTTTCTCCTCGATTCTCGACCTGAACGTCGACGGCAAGGTGCAGAAAGTGCTGGTGCGCGACTGGCAGAAGCATCCGTTCAAGCAGTTGATGATGCACATGGATTTCCTGCGCATCGACGAGAACGCCAAGGTGCGCGTGAACGTGCCGCTGCACTTCCTCAACCAGGAAACGTCGACGGCCGGCAAGACCTCCGGCGTGGTGATCTCGCACAACCTGACCGAAGTGGAAGTTTCCTGCCTGCCGAAGGACCTGCCCGAGTTCATCGAGCTGGATCTTGGCGCGCTCCAGGCCGGCGACATCATTCACCTGTCGCAGCTGAAGCTGCCGGCGAATGTCGAATTGCCCGCGCTGCAGCTGGGTGAGGATCACGATATCCCGGTGGTCACCGTGAACGTGGTCAAGGAAAGCGCGGCGGACGCTGCCGAGGACGCGGCAGCCGAGGCGGAAGCCGAGGCCAACAAGGCCGCTGCTGCCAAGCCGGCCGCCAAGTCAGCTGCCAAGCCGGCGGGCGACAAGAAGTAAGTCGTGTGGTCCCGCGCCCGACACGGGTGCGGGACCACGTGGCTGGTCGTTCATGGCTGGATTGCGACTCATTGTCGGGCTGGGCAATCCCGGCGCCGAATATCTCCGAACCCGGCACAACGCCGGGTTCTGGCTAGTGGATGCCCTGGCCAGCAGTCAGGGCGAGCGCTTCGCCTTCGACGGCAAGCTGCACGGTGAGAGCTGCCGCGTGCGCCTCGGCGGCCAACCGGTCTGGCTGCTCAAGCCGGCCACCTTCATGAACAAGAGCGGCATCGCCGTGGTCTCGGCGTTGCGCTACTACAAGATCGAACCGGACGAGTGTCTGGTCGCGCACGACGATCTGGATCTGCCTGCGGGCACCGTGCGGATGAAGTTCGACGGCGGTCATGGCGGCCAGAACGGGCTGCGCGACATCATGAGCCACCTCGGCCATGGCAAGTTCCATCGACTGCGCGTGGGCATCGGCCATCCCGGCCATCGCGATCAGGTCACGCCGTGGGTGCTGGGTCGTGCGTCGGCGCAGGACGAGAACGCGATCCTCGACGGCATCGGTCGCGCGCTGGACGTGCTGCCGCTGGCGGTGGACGGCCAGTTCGAGAAAGCGATGCAACAGCTGCACACAAGCCAGGATTCGTAATTCGTGATTCGTGATTTGTCAAAAGCCTGGCGAATCCCGCTCTTCCGAATCACGACTCCCCAATCCCGAATCCCGGAGTTCAAATGGGCATCAAATGCGGCATCGTCGGTCTGCCCAACGTCGGCAAGTCCACCCTGTTCAACGCGCTGACCAAGGCCGGTATCGCGGCGGCGAATTTTCCGTTCTGCACGATCGAACCGAACGTGGGTGTGGTGCCGGTGCCGGATCCGCGGTTGACCGCGCTGGCCGGGATCGTCAATCCGCAGAAAGTGATCCCGACCGCGGTGGAGTTCGTCGACATCGCCGGGCTGGTTGCTGGCGCATCCAAGGGCGAAGGCCTGGGCAACAAGTTTCTGGCGCACATCCGCGAGGTCGATGCGATCGCCCACGTGGTGCGCTGTTTCGAGGGCGACGTGATCCACGTCGCAGGCAAGGTCGATCCGATCTCCGACATCGAGACGATCGATACCGAGCTGGCGCTGGCTGACCTGGAGTCGGTGGACAAGGCGTTGAACCGTGCCGAGCGGGCAGCCAAGGCGAACGACAAGGAAGCGCTGGCGCGGAAGCCGGTGCTGCAGAAACTATCGACCGGGCTCAACGAAGGCAAGTCCGCGCGCAGCCTGGGCCTGGATGAAGAGGAGAAGGCGCTGGTGCGCGACCTGTTCCTGCTCACCCTGAAGCCGTTGATGTACATCGCCAACGTCGCCGACGACGGTTTCGAGAACAACCCGCTGCTGGACGCGGTGCGTGCGCGTGCCGCCACCGAAGGTGCCGAGGTGGTGCCGGTGTGTGCCTCGATCGAAGAGGAAATGGCGCAGCTGGATGACGCCGACCGCGACGAGTTCCTGAAGGACATGGGCCTGGACGAGCCAGGCCTGAACCGGGTGATCCGCGCCGGTTACAAGCTGCTCGACCTGCAGACCTATTTCACCGCCGGAGTGAAGGAAGTGCGCGCGTGGCAGTTGCGGCGCGGCTCCAGTGCGCCGCAGGCGGCTGGAGTGATCCACAGCGACTTCGAAAAGGGTTTTATCCGCGCCGAGACGATCGGTTACGACGACTTCATCCAGTACAAGGGCGAAGCCGGCGCCGGTGCAGCCGGACGGCTGCGCAAGGAAGGCAAGGAATACATCGTCAAGGACGGCGATGTGCTGCACTTCCTGTTCAACGTTTAAGGATCATGCGCCGCGGTTTCTGACCTCCGTGGCGCAACAGGGCTCGTCTGTCACTTGAGGTGTTTTTCCATCCATTCCACCCAGCGGCGGTAAACGTCGCTGACCTGCACGAGGTCGTGTGGCAGGTGCGATGTTTCGGGATAGGCGTAGAACTCGACGGTTACGCCGTTGTCGCGCAGCCCGTGGTACCACTCCTCGGCGTTCACCAGCGGCACGTTCGAATCCATCACGTCACCCATGATCAGGGTCGGCGCCTTGACGTTCCGCACGTAGTTGATCGGCGACTGCGCACGCCAGATGTCCCAGCCGTCATTCGTCCATGGCGATGAGCCGAACAGGAAAGCATCGCCCTCCTGGTAATAGGAGATGCTGTAATCCATCAGCCAGTCAACGACAGGCGCGCCGGCGACCGCCGCTTTCCACACGTCATAATGGCTGGTGAGCCAGGCCGTCATGAAGCCGCCATAGGACCAGCCGCTCACGCCGATGCGGCTCTCGTCCACCATGCCGAGCTTCTCCACCGCCGCGAGACCGGCCATCACGTCCTTGCCCGGGCCGTCGCCCGTGTTGCGGTAAATGGCGTGCTGGTACGCGTCGCCCAGATTGGTGCTGCCGCGATAGTTAGGCTGGAACACCAGGAAGCCGGCGGCGGCCAGCAGTTGCGCCAGCCGCTGGAAACCCGCGTTGGAAGAGATCGTGGGGCCGCCATGGATCACCAGTACCAGTGGATACTTGCGGCCTCGCCGATAACCGACCGGGTAGACGAGTACGCCGTCTTCGCGAAAACCGTCCGGGCCTATCCATTCGATGGATTCCGTGCGGCCCAGGTCGAGACTGTCCGTGAAGGCGTTCACGTTGGTGAGCCGGCGTGGCTTGGCGTTCACGGAATCCAGGACGTACAGCTCGGAGGGGTGGTTCGCCGTGGTGCCGATGAATGCGATGGCGCCGGTTCGGGCGACACTCATGCTGGTCGTGTTGTTGCTCGTCGTGGTGCCCAGGCCGTCGTTTGCCTCCACGTCGCCGAGATCGAGCAGCCGGGCTTTGCCCGGCAACGGCTGCTCCCACAGCACCGTATGCGTGCCCAGTGCGCCGGCGGTCACCAACGTCCGGCCGTCCGGCATCCAGAGGTAGTTGCTGAAATGGCGCGCCAGTGCCGCCGTCGCATCGTAGGTCTTGCCGCCGATGTTTACGTACACCGCGTCGCCATTGTTCTGGTCGCCGTTGCGCGGTCGCAAGAACGCATAAGCGTCGCCCGTCGGCGCGAATTCGACATGGTCCGAGGTCTGTTCGGAAACCAGCGTCTGCATGTCGCCGCTGGCGACATCCACTTCGGCGATGACGGAATGAAATCCCGACGCCCAATGCACGCCAGGAATCCTGGTGAACGCAATGCGCTTGCCGTCGCGACTCCACGCGGGTGTCGTCGTGCCGCCCTGGTCGGTGCCGAGGCTGAATTCGCCATGGGTCAGTCGCGTAGCTTTCCCGCCTGCGGCCGGTGCCACCCATAGCTGCCAGGGCGCTACATCCTTGGTCAACAGGAAATGGCCGTTGGTGACCTGAAACACCTTGTTGTGCGCCTTGATGGCTTCCGCGTGGAGCGCCGGATCCTGCGCGATGAAGGCGATGCGTTTCCCGTCCGGACTCCAGGCATAGTCATCCACGCCCTGCGTGTTGTCGGTCGCGCGCCATGTGCGGCGACCGTTCATCGTCATCACGAAGATCTGGGTCTTCTTCGTTCCCGGGTCTTTTGCCAGGAACGCCAGGTGCCTGCCGTCGGGCGACCAGCGCGGCGAGGAAAGGCTTTCGTGGCCTTTGATGAGCGTACGGCGTGTGCCGTGCGCTGCATCGACCAGGTCGATCTCGGTCCGGGCCTTGTCCGCCTTCCAGTCCGGCGTGGACACGATCACGGCGATTTCTTTTCCGTCCGGTGAAATCTGCGGGTCGTGCAGGGACACGAGCTTCTGCAGGTCGCTCAACTGGAAAACCGGTGCTGCTGCCGCCGCCGTCGTGGAGTAGGCCAGAAAGCAGGCTAGCAGCACGGCGTAGCGTACGGCTCTCATGGGTGTCCGCCGCACGAGATGCCGTTCAAGGCATCTCGCGGAAGCGCCGGTTCATTCACTGTGGCTGCCCAGCTTCATGTTCGCTTCGAGGAAGAAGGAGCGGCCGACCGGGCTATTCCAGGGTATGTAGTAATACGGGTAGCTGGTCCAGGTAGGGTCACGCCGCGGCTTGGCGTCGAACAGGTTGTCGATGACCAGCGACAGGCTGAAGTTTTTTGTGATGCTGTAGCCGAGGGTCGCGTTGTAGTTGAAGGACGGGGCGAGGCGCAGGGTGCCGTCGTAATTCGGTATGCCGCCTAGGCGGGAGCCATACAACGTGGCGCTGAAATCGTGGTAGATCCATGTCAACGACGCGTTGGCCTTGGTGCGCGGGATCAGGTAGTAGTAGATGTCGGTCATTTCGTTGTCGACCGGCGAATCGGGTGAGAGCTTCGTCCTGTGCATGATCACGTAGGTCGCGCCGACGTGGAAGTCGAACTTGCCGAACCAGTCGGTGGCCAGGCGGTAGTGCGCGTCGAAGTCGACACCCGAGGTGTGATCCGATGCGGCGTTGATCGGAAGCACCAGTACCGAGGTGATGCCGTTCGGGTTGTAGGCTGCGGTCGGCGAATTGCGCACGACCTGACTCTGGACTTGCTGGCAGAACGATGAATTGCCGTCCACCGGCGCGCCGGTGGCGTCCACGCCAAGCCGGCAATCGGCCTCCTCGCGCAGGACCTTGTCGCTGTCCTGGTATTCGACCTCGTTGCTCACTTTGATGTTGTAGTAGTCGGCGCTGAAATCCAGGTTGGGTGTCGGCGAATAGACGATGCCGTAGGTGAGGGATTTGCTGGTTTCATCCTTCAGCGCGGTACTGCCGTGGCTGCGCCCGTTGAAATCGACGCCGCCGTTGCTGCAATTGTCGTAGTAGTCCGGGCCGCTGTCCGGTTCATCGCGGCGGCACAGGTAATAGTCCGTGCCGCTGGAACTGGAACCGCTGTCGCCGGCATAGAGATAGGCAAGATCGGGTGCGCGGAAGCCCGTGCCGAGCGAGCCGCGCAACAGCAACGTCTTGAACGGGCGATATTCGAAACCCAGCGCATAGGTGCCCTTGCCCGATGCGTTGGTGCCGTATTCGTATCTGTCGTAGCGACCCGCGGCAGTGACTGTCAGTTGCGAGAACACCGGCACGCTGAATTCCACGCCGAGCCCGGAGTGGTCGCGCGAACCGACCGCGACGGCGTTGTGCAGGCCGTAATAGCTGCCATCGAGCGAGAGCGGGTCGGGCTTCAGGCCGAAGTACTGGTTGCCGTATTCGGCCACGGCGGCGAAACCGACCGGGCCCGCCGGCAGGTGGAACAGTTCGGTGTTGCTCAGGGTCAGGGACCAGTCCTCGGAACGGCTCTTGTCGTTGTCGATGGAGTCCTGGGTGATGGAACGGAACTGCGCCACCGTAAGCGGCGTGTAAAAGCGGCTGATCGGCGCGTTGTAGATCTGGTAACCACTGTCCGGATCGACACCCAGCGACGGCCCCAGGTACAAGGCCTGCGCCTTGGCGGCGATCAGTGCCGGCCATTTGCTCTTGAGCTGGTTTTGCGAGTGGCCGAACGATGCCTCGTAATCCCACTGGTCGTCCTGGCCGAAACTGCCCTTGATGCCGGTGGTCAACGACAGCGTGTTGTTGATGTTGCGGATTTCTCCGGGCTTGAGGCCGCCATTCTCCTCAAGCGTGAAATAGTTGCGTTCCCACTGTTCAACCTGGCCGGTCGCCTGGTTGTAAAACGGCGTGGGCGAGCAATCGCCGTTGAGCTTCTCGCAGTTCAGCCACTTCAAGGACGTGTTGTAACTGTCCTGGTGGGACGTTCCGGCCAGCACGTCAAGGAACAGGTCCATGTGATCGTTGACGTGGAAGGTGGCCGAACCGAAGAAGTTGGCGGACTTGCGCCCGTTCTCCAGCGTGCCGTAGTCAAGGTCGTCGTAGCTTCCGCAGTAGTAGCCGGGTCCGCCGTTGTTGTCGGGCGCATATCCGGAACGCGATGCATAGAAAACCGAACCCTGATCCAGATGGGACAAGTTGTTGCAGGTGGCCCTGCCCGGATCGAGGTAATTCCCGTTGATGTCCTGGCGAACGAACGTATGGCCGGCCACGATATCGGAAGGATCGGCCGGACTGTCCAGGCGCGAGTCGGTGAAATTGCGCTGGTAGTCCCATATCGGTTTGGCTTCGTAGAGTTCCAGGCCGAACACCGAGTCGAACTTGCCCTTCGAGAAGCCGCTGCTTATCTGCAGCCGTTGTGAGCTGCCGCCGCCGTGCTGGGTGTCGCCGGCGCGGTAATCGATGGTGGTGCCGTCGGCCTTTTTCTTCAGGATGAAATTGATCACGCCCGACATCGCGTCGGATCCGTAGATCGCCGACGCGCTGCCGCTCAGGATTTCCACGCGGTCGATCAGCGACGTCGGCAGATTGGAAATGTCGGTGAAGTTGCTGTTGCCATCGTAAGCTTGCGGGTAGTCGGCGATGCGCCGGCCATTGACCAGCACCAGCGTGTGGTTGGGGCCGAGTCCACGCAGATCGACGGCCTGCGCGCCCGGCGAGAAACCATCGGTGCTCTGGTTGTTGTCGAGTGCGCCGAGATTCTGGGTGAGCGAGGTCATCACGTCAGAAACGTTGGCGAAGCCCTTGTTGGCGATGTCCTGCGCGGTGATGGTCGTGACGGGAGCTGGCCCCTCGATCTGCGAGCGTGGAATGCGTGAGCCGGTCACCAAGACCGCCTGCAGTTTGGTGGCCGATGCCGGGACGGCATTGCCGGTTGCAGGGCGGTTCGTCGATGTCGAGCGGGATGATGGCGGGGGAGTGCCTGGGCCATCGCCCTTCACGATCACCATGGCACCGGAGGCATCGTGATGGACCGTGAAGCCGCTGCCGCTGAGCAGTCGTTTCAGGGCGTCGTCGGTCGACAGCGAACCGCTGACCCCGCGCGTGTGCAGGCCGCGAAGCTGATCCGCCTGATAGATGAATTGCGCGCCGGACTGGCGGGCCAGGCTGTCGAGTGCGCTGACGAGATCCCCGGCAGGAATGTTGACGGGTCGGGCCGCATCGGTTTGCGCGTAAGCAGCGACGGATAACGAGCAGGCCAAAGCGAGCACGGTGGTGCGGAACGATCGGATCATGGTCACCCTCTCCCCAGAGGTGGCGCGCACGATGGCGCCATTGTTTAACGTGACGAACGTATGTCGAAAATCCCGCCTGTCGGTTTCCCCCTGCGTGCTGCGGCGTTCTGCTGCCGATGAAACGCGGCCTCGACTATCGACGCTTCAGCACGATGGTGTCGTTGCCGTACACGGCGCGAACCGGAAAGGCCTGCTCCAGCAGCCGTACGAACGTGTCCGCATTGGACCAGCGGAAATTGCCGCCGACCTGCAGGTTGCCGATCGAGGCGTCGCCGATGACGATCTTGCGGATGTTGTAGCGATTGAATTCCGCCGCGGCTGAAGCCAGCGGCGTGTCGTGGAAGGAGATGAACCCGCTGCGCCAGTTGAGCATTTCCTCCGCGTGCTGCATCGAACCCGAACTCAACACGACACCCGCGTCGCTGGCCAGCGCGATACTTCCGGCCGGCAGCAGGGTGGTAGGCAACCGGCGTCCATCCGGTCCGTTGTCCGATTCCAGCCGGACCACGCCCTGGGTCACGATGACGCGCAGGTCGGCGGCATCGCGGCGCACGTCGTAACGCGTGCCGACGGCAATCGCACGGCGATCACCGGCACTGACCACGAACGGCCGGCTGGCATCCTTGGCGACCTTGAAGAACGCCTCACCTTGTTGCAGGTCGATGAGGCGTTCGTTGCGGGAGAGCGTGACCAGGATGCGACTGTCGCTGCTCAGCGTGATCACCGAGCCGTCGGGCAATGACACGTCCTGCAAACCACCGATGGCGGTGCGGTACGAGGTCTGTTCCACCGCCGAGTAGTGGCGCCAACCCCAGGACAGCGACGCAAGCACGACCAGTGAAAGGCCGGCGGCAGCATAGCGGAGCAGCTTGCGCGGATGGTTCGTCGATGGCTTGCGTGCGGTGTGCGATGAGGAACGCGAACGATGTCCCGCATCGGCTCCCGCCCACGCGGAGAGCTCGTCATGGGTTCCGGATTCGGGTGGGGCCGTGCGCGATTCGGCACCGGGCACCAACCCCCACGCTCCCCGGCTTGGCACGTTTCCAGCGGGCACGCCGGCGCCCAGCGCCTTCAGGCGGTCGCTTTGTCGCCAGGCGGCATCCAGGCGCAGATACGCCACGCGGTGCGCGATGGATTCATGCAGCCATGCGTCCAGCTGTACCTGGTCGTGCGTGGACCACCCATCTCCGTCGCGCCTTGCCAGCCACGCGGAGGCGGCCAGCTCAATCTGCCTGCTGCTGGCCATGGCCCTCTCCACGATCGGCATCCGCTGCCCCACGTCTTCGCGCACGATGCGTATGGCCACCGCCGTAGAAATATTCCGCGATCAGTCGCATGCCTTTGGCCACCTGCTTTTCCACTGTCTTCTCGCCGATACCCATGCGTAACGCCACTTCCTTCTGCGGGAGCTCTTCCACCCTGCGCAGCCAGACTACCTGGCGACAGCGGTCGGGCAGGCGATCGAATGCTTCGGTCAGGCGTTTCAGTTCCTGGCGAGCGCTCAGCCGGCGTTCCGGTGATATCTCATCTACCAAGACGTTCAGCGCGTCCAGATCACCCACGGCATCGATCGAAACGACGCGCGCGCGACGCAGTCGATCGGTCATCAGGTGCCGCGCGGTGGTGAACATGAAGGACTTCGGCATCGCCGGACGTGCCTTCGCGGCGGCCTCGTAGACGCGCATGTAGATATCCTGGCGCAGGTCGTGGATCTCATCGCGCCAATGCCAACTAAGCGACAAATAGCGCATCAGCGCGCGCTCGTGCACGAGAATTTCGCGTATGAACCAGTGGTCGAGAGAGTCGTTCACGCCGCGACATTAACGCCAAAACACGACGCAATGACAGCGTTGTGACATCCGGAGCATCGCCTGTCATTCGATGCACGCGGCGGATGGGGGAAATGTGCTGCTCGTTCGTCACGACCATAGGCACTACGCACTATCGATCGCGCGGCGGCAGCCAGGAATTTCACCGCGCCTCCCTTTCGACGGACTTCGACCGATGATCTCGCCCCGCCATTCGCAGCATGTCATTTGCACCGGTTTTTTGTTTCTGCTCTCGCTGAGTTTGCTCATCGCATCCAGCTCGGCTGCAGCAGCATCACCGGATCCCGCGGCCGTTCGTCATGGCTACGAGTACTACCAGATCGGAAACCTGAAGACGTCGACACCCGGCCATACCGAGGCGGCGCTGATGCTGATGGGTGGTGGCAAGTGGCCGCACAAGGCGTTCGCCTGGTTCGCCGCCAAGGGCGGGCATGGCCACTTCGTGATACTCCGCGCCTCCGGCGAGGACGACATGCAGAGGGAGCTCTATACCGAGGTCGGTGGCGTGGCGTCGGTACAGACGCTGGTGTTCCACAACCGCGAGGCAGCCAGCGATCCACAGGTGCTGGAGATCGTGCGGCATGCCGATGGCATCTTCATCGCCGGCGGCGACCAGTCCAACTACGTGAATTTCTGGAAGGGCACGCCATTGAACGTGGCGCTGAACCAGCACGTGGAGCATGGCAAGCCGATCGGCGGCACCAGTGCGGGCCTCGCCATTCTCGGTGCGTACGCCTACGGCGCGATGGACGGTGGCAGCATCACCTCGAAGGAGGCGATGCGCGATCCGCTGGGCAAGGCGATGACCCTGGTGGGCGATTTCATGCACCTGCCCAACATGCAGCGCGTGATCACCGACACCCACTTCCACGTTCGCGATCGGCTCGGGCGACTGATCTCGTTCGTCGCCAATCTGCGCCATGCGGGCCACGCCGATGTCGTTGGCCTTGGCGTGGATCAGGACGCGGCGTTGTGCGTCGATGGCCATGGCATCGGTCGGCTGTTCACGATCAACAACGGTTTCGCGTGGCTGGTGCAGCCGAAGGGCGCGCCGGACCGGATCGAAGCCGGCAAGCCGCTCGATTATCTCGGGACGCGCATCACCGGCGTGGGTACGCAAAGCCGCATCGACCTGGATGACTTCAAAGTCAGCCGGCCAGTGTTCGAAGCCATCGCCGATGTTCGCGACGGCGAGCTGACCGTGCGCGGCGAGCACGCGCCGGTACTGGTCATCCACGGCGGAGCGGGCGTTGAGCGCGCAAGCATGACGCCGCAGATCGAAGCCGGGGCGCGTGCCGCATTGGAACTCGCATTGCGCAAGGGCTACGCGGAGCTCAAGGCCGGCAAGGCTGCGACTGACGCGGTGACGGCAGCGATTACCGTGCTTGAGGACGATCCGCTCTTCAATGCCGGCAAGGGTGCTGTGTTCACCCATGACGGCAAGAACGAACTGGACGCCTCGATCATGGACGGTTCGACGCTGGCTGCTGGTGCGGTGGCAGGAGTCCATCGCGTGAAAAATCCGATCCTGCTGGCGCGAGCCGTGATGGATCATTCGCCGCACGTGATGATGGTCGGCAACGGTGCGCAGACGTTTGCCACGGAACAGGGATTCAAGCTGGTGGATCCGTCGTATTTCCGCACCGAACGGCGCTGGCAGGAACTGCAGAAAGCCTTGAAGGACGATGCCGACGGCGTGTCGCTCACGGAGCGGCTGATGGCGCTCAAGCATTTTGGTACCGTCGGCGCGCTTGCACGCGACAGCGAAGGCAGGCTCGCCGCGGCCACCTCGACCGGCGGCATGACCGACAAACGTTACGGGCGCGTCGGTGACTCGCCGATCATCGGGGCGGGGACGTACGCCGATGAGTCCTGCGCCGTGTCAGGCACGGGCTGGGGCGAGTACTACATTCGCGTTTCGGCCGCGCGAGAAATCTGCATGCGCATGGCGGACCTGCACGAATCCGCTGAGCAGGCCGGCAAGGCCGTCATCAACGACGAGATACCGCAGATGGGCGGCGATGGCGGTGCGATCATCCTCGGCGCCGATGGCGGCGTGGCGATGCCGTTCAACACCGAAGGCATGTACCGCGGCTGGATCGGCGCCGATGGCGTGCCGCATGTGGCGATCTACGACAACGATCCGCTGGCCCTGCCCGGGCCGATGCGCTGATCGCGGAGGACGCCGCGCCGATCAGGCGTCGATGCTGTCGTCACCCTCGGTGATTTGTCGCTGTATGCGGTCCAGGTAGGCGTCGAGTTCCTGTGAGCTGGTGAATACCTCGTTCACCGGCACGGCCTTGACGATGTCGAATACCTTGCGCACCTGCGGCTGCGGATTCAGCAACAGCGCGTGGCCGCCACGGCCACGCATGCTCTTGCGGATCTTGGCGAAGCTGCGCAAGCCGGCACTGCTGACGTATTCCAGGCCGGTCAGGTCGATCACCACGGTGCCGTCATCGGTGAGCTGCGGCAGCAAAACGAGCATCGCCTCATCGAGCTCGCCGAAGGTCATGGCGTCGAGCCGGCCACCGACCTGCACGACGACCCGATCGGGTGCGAGGAATTCACTGTGCAGGCTAAGTGTCATGATGAAGATTCGTCCTGGGCCGGGTAGGTGAAGCGAAGCAGCAGGTGATTGCCTTGCGCGTCCCGTGTATAGCGCATTTCGTCGGTCATGGTGCGCGCGAGGTGGATGCCGAGGCCGCCGACTTGCTCGCGATCGGCCAGGTCGCCGGTGAGGGTGGGGGCGGCGGATTGCAACGGGTCGAAAGCGATGCCGGCGTCGATCAACTCGATCGTGACGACGCCCGGCTGGGGTTGCAGCAGCAGGCGAATCTGGCTGGCGCGGCCGTCGGGATAGCCATATTCGACCGTGTTCACCATGAGCTCTTCCAGCACCAGGCGCATGCCGCCAAGTAAGGATGCCGGGACATCGGCTTCCTGCAGCAAATGCTCGCAGCGGTCGAGCGCGGCGAAAACGTCCAGCAGCTGATTGTCCACGCATATCTCGGTGCCCGGCAGCGCGGCGCCATGCCAGGTCAGTGCCAGCAGGGTGATGTCGTCGGCCTGTGCGGCGTCCGCCACGAACCGGTCCACGTCGCCCAGCAGTCGTTCGATATAGACGGCTGTGGCGGCTGTCGGCGGGACTTGCGCGAGACTTTCCACGGTGCGTTCGATGCCATACATCTGCTGGCCGTGGTTGTTGGCTTCAGTGATGCCGTCGGTATACATCAACAGCGTCTCGCCCTGGTGCAGGCGCAGCCGGTGTTCCGGGTAGTCCGAATCTTCGTATAGCCCAAGCACCGCGCCGGTGGGGAATTCCAGCAGCTGCGGTGCGCCGCGGCCGCACAGGATCGGTGGCTCGTGTCCGGCACTGGCCAGCACCAGGCTGCCGCTGCCGGTATCCAGCAGGCCGCACAGCAGGGTGACGAACATGCAGCTGTCATTGCCGCGGCAAAGTTCGAGATTGAGCAGCCGCAACAGGTTTTGCGGCGTTTGCGCGCGTGGCGCCAGCGCCTTGGCCAAAGTGATCGTCTGCGCCATGAACAGGGCAGCCGGGATGCCCTTGTCGGAGACGTCACCGACCATCACGAAGAAACGTTCCGGATCGAGCATGAAGTAGCTGTAGAGATCGCCGCCGACCGCCCGCGCAGGTCGCAGCGCCGCGTGCAGCTCGAAGTGGGCGCAGACGGCATCGAGATAGTGTGCGTTCGGCAGCAGGCCGAGCTGGATCTGGTGGGCAATCTCCAGTTCGCTGGCGAGCCGCTGCTTTTCCCGTGCGACCCGGGCGAGATCTTCCAGGTGCAGGGCCAGCTCGCGACGCATATGGCCGAAGGATTCGGTGAGGCGGCCCACTTCGTCGGGACGGCGGGCTGGCGGCAGTTCGAAGTCGAGTTCGCCGCGGGCAACGTGTTCGGCGCGGTCGGCCAGTACGCCGAGCGGCGCCATTGTCCGGCGGATCGTCAGCAGCGTGATCAGCGCCACGCCGAGCAGGGCCAGCAAGCCCAGTGCCAGGCTCAGCAGGAAGATGTGCCGCACGCCAGCGTAGATCCGGTATTCCGGTACGGCCAGGCCCAGCCGCCAGCGGGTGCCTTCGATCGGCGCGGAATAGATCCAGATGGGACCTCGTACCTGCGAATTTTGCGCCACCGGTAGGCGCATGGTTTCGGCATGGTCGCTGGCCAGTGCGTCGAGCAGGGCTGGCGCGCCGCGTTTGCCAACCAGGTCGGGATTGTCATGCGCCAGATAATCGCCGTCGCTGTCGAGCACGAAGGCATAGGCGCCCGCCGGCTTGTCCAGATTGCCGAGTATCTGGTGCAGCCAATCGAGGGTGACATCGGCGTTGACGATGCCGATCGGATAACCATTGCGCTGAATCGCGATCGAGTAGTTGATCAGCTGGCGATGCCGCGACAGCGAAAAGAATGGTCGCTGCCAGCAGCCGCTGGCACAGCCGAGCCCGCCGAGAAACCAGTTGTTGTTCCAGTACGGATTGGGATCGTGCGACAGGTCGCGACTGGTCAGCGTGCTGTCGTCCAGCCGGTGCACAAAGGGTGAGTAGGGCGGGGCGTCCGCCGGGTTGGATGAAGGCCTGAACACGGCGGCCAGGCCATCCATGTCCAGGTTGGCAGCCAAGGTGTCCCGCAGCAGTGGCTCGGCGTCGTCCTGGCGGGTGGCAACGATCGCGGCAAGCATCTGCGCCGAGACGGCGATACGGTCGATCCGGGCCTGGATCTGGCTGCCCGCGTTGGCCGCCAGGGAAGCCGCCTCATGATGGGTGTGCTCAAGGATCTGAGCGCGGGTCAGGCCAAACAGCAAGGCACCCATGGCCGCCAGCACGACAGTGGATCCGACGAGAACCCATAGTGCCGTCCGCGACGCGATGCTGCGCAAGACCATGGACTCTCCCCTCGCCCCAGCTGACATCTAGCCATGAAGCGAGACCGGCCGCAAGCCGGTAGATCACACATCACACAGGTTTCGCTGGCACGGGGGTGAGGCAGGCAGTCGGGCATAATCACGACTTCAGATTCCGCCGACGAGATGCCCGACCATGTCCGGACAACAGCACGAAGTGACGTTCCGTTTTCTTGCCCAGCCCACCGACGTCAACTTCGGCGGCAAGGTGCATGGCGGCATGGCGATGAAATGGATCGATCAGGCGGGTTACGCCTGTGCGGTGGGCTGGAGTGGGGCCTACTGTGTCACCGCGTCGGTCAGTGGCATCCAGTTTGTGGCGCCAATCCTGATCGGCGACCTGGTCACGGTGCGGGCACGCCTGATCCACACCGGCAGGAGCAGCATGCACCTAGCGGTCGACGTGCTGGCGCGCGACCTGCGCAAGGACGAACAGCGGCTGGCAACCAGCTGCGTGATGGTTTTCGTGGCGCTGGACAGCCCGGATGGCAAGCCGACGGCGGTGCCGCCCTGGGAGCCGCGCGACGACAAAGAGCGCCAATTGCAGACACAGGCGAAGCAGCTGCTGGAATTGTCCAAGGGCATGGAGCAACTGGTCGACCTGCGCGCGGCTTCGCTGGACTGATCTTCGTCACCATATCCGCAGAAATAGTTGCTTGCGCAGGCACATTCGCCACCCTGAGGTGTTGACAGTTCCGGGCCCGATCCACACAATACGCGTTCTTTGTTGGAGGGATACCCAAGCGGCCAACGGGGGCAGACTGTAAATCTGCTGGCTCACGCCTTCGGTGGTTCGAATCCACCTCCCTCCACCAGCAAGGTATCCGCGGCAACCGTACATCGATGGCTGCCTGCGATTTGAAATGTTCGAGAGGTGGGTTTGAGCCACCGATCCGGATGAATGGTTCGACAAGATCGCAGGAGCGATTTTGCACGCGACGCGAAAGCGGCGCGGCCCGGAGGGGCGGAGGGCAGGATGCCCGGAGTAATCCACCTCCCTCCACCAGCAAGAGTTCCGCGCCGGGCGGGAGTAGTTCAATGGTAGAACATCAGTTTTCCAAACTGATTACGCGGGTTCGATTCCCGCCTTCCGCTCCATTGCGCTGCAAGTGTCAGGTGTGATCGATCGAAGCAGTCGCTGCATAGATCAAGCTTTTTTGAAGAGTTCGACAGGATGTCGGTCTGTCTTTGCCATCATGGAAGATGGCTGAAATACCTCCGCTCATGTAGCTCAGTCGGTAGAGCACTTCCTTGGTAAGGAAGAGGTCACAGGTTCGATTCCTGTTATGAGCACCATTTCATCGGCCGTCATGGTCAGCCCCGAAACGGGCAAGTTCCTTCAACTCATTGACTCCATCGGGGTTTAGCGCGCATGGCAAAGGGTAAATTCGAACGCACCAAGCCGCACGTCAACGTCGGCACGATTGGTCACGTGGATCACGGCAAGACGACGCTGACGGCTGCGCTGACGAAGGTCGGAGCGGAACGTTTCGGTGGCGAGTTCAAGGATTACAGCGCGATCGACGCGGCGCCGGAAGAGAAGGCGCGCGGCATCACGATCTCGACCGCCCACGTGGAATACGAGTCGCCGATGCGCCATTACGCGCACGTCGACTGCCCGGGCCATGCTGACTATGTGAAGAACATGATCACCGGTGCGGCGCAGATGGACGGTGCGATCCTGGTGTGCTCGGCCGCGGACGGCCCGATGCCGCAGACGCGCGAGCACATCCTGCTGTCGCGTCAGGTCGGCGTGCCGTTCATCGTGGTCTACCTGAACAAGGCGGACATGGTCGATGACGCCGAGCTGCTCGAGCTGGTCGAGATGGAAGTGCGCGAGCTGCTGTCCAAGTACGACTTCCCGGGCGACGACACCCCGATGATCCACGGTTCGGCCAAGCTGGCGCTGGAAGGCGACCAGAGCGAGATCGGCGTGCCGTCGATCATCAAGCTGGTCGATGCGCTGGACAGCTACATCCCGGAGCCGGTGCGCGTGATCGATCGCCCGTTCCTGATGCCGGTGGAAGACGTGTTCTCGATCTCCGGCCGCGGCACCGTGGTGACCGGTCGTATCGAGCGCGGCATCATCAAGGTGGGCGACGAAATCGAAGTGGTCGGTATCCGCGATACGCAGAAGACCACGGTCACCGGCGTGGAAATGTTCCGCAAGCTGCTGGATCAGGGTCAGGCGGGCGACAACGCCGGTCTGCTGCTGCGCGGCCTGAAGCGTGACGACGTGGAGCGTGGCCAGGTGTTGGCCAAGCCGGGCACGATCACCCCGCATACGGACTTCGAGGCCGAGGTGTATGTGCTGTCGAAGGACGAGGGTGGCCGTCATACGCCGTTCTTCAAGGGCTATCGCCCGCAGTTCTATTTCCGCACGACCGACGTGACGGGCGCCTGCCAGTTGCCGGAAGGCGTGGAAATGGTGATGCCGGGCGACAACGTGAAGATGGTGGTGAGCCTGATCCACCCGATCGCGATGGACGAAGGCCTGCGTTTCGCCATTCGCGAAGGCGGCCGCACCGTCGGCGCCGGCGTGGTGGCCAAGGTCATCAAGTAATTTGCTCTTAATTGAATAGTCCGGCATGGATGCCGGTTTGATCCCTGCCATCACGGAAGATGGCTGAAATAAAGTCTAAAATAAATCTCACGGGGCGAGCGGACTCAATGCCGCTCGCCGTCGTGTTTCAAGTCCAAGCCATGTACGCCAGTAGCTCAATTGGCAGAGCAGCGGTCTCCAAAACCGCAGGTTGGGGGTTCAAGTCCCTCCTGGCGTGCCACTTCCCCGAGGATCGAGACGGGTGACGATGGCAGGTCGGCCGCAAGGTCCGACGTGCTGCAGACACCGGTCACTAGCGCATGAATACCAAGGCAGAACAGCCCAAGGGCACGAACGCCGCCGATATCGGCAAGCTGGTACTGGCGGTGCTGGTGCTGGCTGCTGGCGTCTTTGCCTATTCCTGGCTCGGTCGGGACGGCAACATTTCCTCGTCGGTGCGCCTGCTTGGCGTGCTGGCTGCGCTGATTCTCGCGCTCGCGATAGCCGCGTTCACCGCGCTTGGCCGGCGGGTGCGCAACTTCATCGCCGAATCGCAGTTCGAGATGCGCAAGGTGGTCTGGCCGACCCGCGACGAGACGATCAAGACGACCGGCATCATCATTGTGGTAGTGATCGTGCTGTCGTTGCTGTTGGGTCTGATCGACCTGATCCTGAAGTCGGTCATTCTCGACTGGCTGCTGAAATTGGGTGGCTGAGGTGAGCATGAGCAAGCGTTGGTACGTGGTACACGCCTATTCGGGTTTCGAGAACCAGGTCAAGCGGTCGCTCGAAGAGCGCATCAAACGCGAGGCCATGGAAGAGAAGTTCGGCGAAGTGCTGGTGCCGACCGAAGAAGTGATCGAGATGCGCGGCGGCCAGAAGCGTCGCAGTGAGCGCAAGTTCTTTCCCGGCTACGTGCTGGTGCAGATCGAGACGAATACCGAGGGCAAGGCCCCGCGGATCGACGACGAATGCTGGCATCTGATCAAGGAAACCCCGAAGGTCATGGGTTTCATCGGCGGTACCGCCGACCGACCGTTGCCGATCAAGGACAGCGAGGCCGATGCCATCCTCAGTCGCGTGCGCGAGGGTGTCGAGAAGCCCAGGCCGAAGGTGCTGTTCGAGCCAGGTGAAATGGTGCGCGTCACCGAAGGCCCGTTCAACGATTTCAACGGCGTGGTTGAGGAAGTCAACTACGAGAAGAGTCGTTTGCGCGTAGCGGTGCTGATCTTCGGTCGTTCGACCCCGGTCGAACTTGAGTTTGGCCAGGTCGAGAAAGCCTGATCGGGCTGGCTTGACCGGTTCGCCCCGATTGCCCGTTCCGGTGGTGTTGGCACGGGGATTGCTGAAGGTCCAATAAGTCTCTATACTGCGCGGTTCACGCTGGGTCTTTTTGATCCGGCGTGCCCGCGTTTCAGGATCCGCAGGAGGCGGATCCCTTCCTTCCATCCACGGACCGGTGAACAGCGAGGAGCCGCAAGGCGCCTGGACTCGCGAGGAAAATCCCATGGCAAAGAAAGTTGTCGGTTACATCAAGTTGCAGGTCAAGGCCGGTCAGGCCAATCCGTCGCCACCGGTCGGTCCGGCGCTGGGTCAGCGCGGCCTGAATATCATGGAATTCTGCAAGGCGTTCAATGCCGCCACGCAGAAGCTGGAACCGGGTCTGCCGATTCCGACCATCATCACCGCTTACTCCGATCGCAGCTTCACCTTCATCACCAAGACTCCGCCCGCCACGATCCTGCTGAAGAAGATCACCGGCGTCGCCAAGGGTTCGCCGAAGCCGAATACCGACAAGGTCGGCAAGGTCACTCGCAAGCAGCTGGAAGATATCGCGAAGCAGAAGGAGCCGGATCTGACGGCTGCCGATCTCGACGCCGCGGTGCGCACCATTTCCGGTAGCGCCCGCAGCATGGGCCTTGTGGTGGAGGGTTAAGACATGGCAAAGCTCACGAAGCGTATGAAGTCGGCTCAGGCCGCAGTGCAGCCGGGCAAGTTCTATGGCCTGGAAGAAGCCCTGAAGATCGTCAAGGACAACGCCAAGGCCAAGTTCGCCGAGTCGGTGGACGTGGCCGTGCGCCTGGGCATCGACGCGAAGAAGTCGGACCAGGGCGTGCGTGGTTCCTCGTTGCTGCCGCATGGCACCGGCAAGACCGTCAAGGTTGCCGTGTTCTGCCCGCCGGGCGAAAAGGCCGAGGCCGCCAAGGCCGCCGGTGCCGACGCCGTCGGCATGGACGACCTGGCCGAGCGCATGCAGGCTGGTGATCTCGACTTCGGTCGCGTGATCGCCACGCCGGACGCGATGCGCGTGGTCGGCAAGCTCGGTCAGCTGCTGGGCCCGCGTGGCCTGATGCCGAACCCGAAGGATGGCTCGGTCACCGCCGATGTCGCCACCGCGGTCAAGAATGCCAAGGCCGGCCAGGTGAAGTTCCGTAACGACAAGGCGGGCATCATCCACGCCACCATCGGCAAGGCGAGCTTCGATCCGGCACAGCTGGCGGACAACCTGAACACGCTGATCGCCGATGTGATCAAGGCCAAGCCGTCGACGGCCAAGGGTGTGTTCCTGCAGAAAGTGGCCTTGTCCAGCACGATGGGCGTCGGCGTCACCGTCGATACCGCGTCGCTGACCCTCGCCGCCAAGTAAGACTTAAGTCCTGCGCCGATCCCGCGGTCGGTGCAGGCAAGTTTTTGAGGGCAGTCCCGGCGTTCGATGAATTCCGGAACCGCTGTCAAAGACCGCAGGCGCGATCAACGCGCGACGACGACGGGCAGGGAGCTCGGCAGTTGGCAGGGAATCGCCGCGTCGCCAACGGGGTCGCTTAATCGGGTTTCTCGCAAATCCGGCCTGCGCAGATGGTGCTGCCCCTTCTGGAATGGTTTGTTTCTGGAAAGGCCAACACCCGGGGCACCGAAGTGCCCCCGACGTCATGGAAGGCGTCGCCCAGGACCGCAAGCGGCAGGAGCCGTGAGCGGAGTTCATTTGGAGGAGTGCTAATGGCTCTCAATCTGTCTCAGAAGCAAGAAGTAGTCGCCGAACTGGCAGAAGTTGCCGCGAAGGCTCACTCCCTGGTCGCTGCCGAGTATGCAGGCACCACGGTCGCTCAGATGACCGCGATGCGCAAACAGGCCCGCGAATCCGGTGTGTACTTGCGAGTTGTCAAGAACACGCTGGCGTCGCGCGCCGTGGCCGGTACCGAATTCGAGGTCGTCAAGGACGCCCTGGTCGGTCCGCTGCTGTATGCATTCTCGACGGAAGAACCCGGCGCTGCCGGGCGTCTGATCAAGGAATTTGCCAAGGGCAACGACAAGCTGAAGGCGAAAATCGTCTCGGTGGAAGGCAAGCTGTTGCCGGCTGAGCACGTCGATGTGCTGGCCTCGCTGCCGACCCGCGAACAGGCGCTGGCCATGCTGGCCCGCGTACTGGCCGAACCGGCCACGATGTTCGCCCGTGTCGTCAAGGCTGTGGCCGATCAGCAGGGTGGCGGCGAAGTCGCCGTCGAAGCCCCGGCCGAAGCCGAGCCCGCCTAAGTTCAACGTCTCACTAACCGAACCCATTTCCAGAGGTAAATCAAAATGTCCCTGTCCAACGAACAGATCGTTGAAGCCGTCGCCACCAAGTCGCTCATGGAAGTGATGGACCTGGTGAAGGCCATCGAAGAGAAGTTTGGCGTGACCGCCGCCGCCCCGGTTGCCGCGGCTGGCCCGGCCGCTGCCGCCCCGGTTGCCGAAGCGCAGACCGAGTTCGACGTCATCCTGAAGAACGCCGGCGCCAAGAAGGTCGACGTGATCAAGGCTGTCCGCGCGATCACCGGCCTGGGCCTGAAGGAAGCCAAAGACCTCACCGAGGCCGGCGGCGTCCTGAAGGAAGCCGTGTCGAAGGAAGACGCCGAGAAGTTCAAGAAGGACCTCGAAGCTGCCGGCGCAACGGTCGAACTGAAGTAATTGGCGCCTTGCGCGCCGTCAGTTTGATCTAGCGTCAAGCAAGCCTGGGGGCGTGAGCCCCCGGGCTTTGCCTGCTTAGGCGGGAAAGGGGAATGGAGAATCTGAAATCGCAATGAAAGCGCCGTACGCCGCTTTCGACGATTCCCGATTCTCGATTCCCAAATCCCGGTGAGGTGTCGAAAACATCTCGCGGCGAGCCAAGGATGGCTCGCCCACCCACCAAGCGCGGTTGCTTGATGGGTAGGGAGCGGGTCCGGACATGTGCCGGATTCGCGGTGTCGGGGAAGGGCAGGAGCCCTTTTTCCCGACAAGACAAATTATCCATTCAGCCGGTGTGTGCACCACCGGCGTCACTGCGAACCGAGGCGCTACCGATCATGGCCTACTCGTTTACCGAGAAGAAACGCATCCGCAAGGACTTTGGCAAGCGTCCGCCCGTACTGGGCGTGCCAAACCTGCTGACCATCCAGACTGATTCCTATCGGGAGTTCCTGCAGGAGCATGTCGCGCCCAAACAGCGCGGCGAGAAGGGTTTGCATGCCGCGTTGAAGTCGGTGTTTCCGATTTCCAGCTATTCGGGCAATGCAGCGCTGGAATACGTCGACTATCGCCTCGGCGAACCGGCGTTCGACGAGCGCGAGTGCCGCAACCGCGGCATGACCTATGGTGCGCCGCTGCGCACCACCGTGCGCCTGGTCATCTATGACAAGGACAGCCCGGCGTCGAAGAAGGTGGTCAAGTACATCAAGGAGCAGGAGGTCTACATGGGCGAAATTCCGCTCATGACCGACACCGGCACCTTCATCATCAACGGCACCGAGCGCGTGATCGTCTCGCAGCTGCATCGTTCGCCCGGCGTGTTCTTCGATCACGACCGCGGCAAGACGCACAGCTCGGGCAAGTTGCTGTTCTCCGCCCGCGTGATTCCTTACCGCGGTTCGTGGCTGGACTTCGAGTTCGACCCGAAGGACGCGCTGTTCACCCGCATCGACCGTCGCCGCAAATTGCCGGTGACGGTACTGCTGCGTGCGCTCGGCTACAACAACGAGGAGATGCTGGGCATCTTCTTCGAGCACAACGTGTTCCATCTCGGCAAGAAGGGTGGCACCACGCTTGAGCTGGTGGCCGAACGCCTGCGCGGCGAAACGCTGAGCTTCGACCTGGCGATCGGCGGCAAGGTGCTGGTGGAAGCCGGCAAGCGCATCACCGCGCGTCACGTGCGCCAGCTGGCGGCCGAGAACATCACGGCGCTGGAAGTGCCGGACGATTATCCGATCGGCCGCATCCTGGCTACCGACATCGTCGACAGCAAGACCGGCGAGTTGCTGGCCTCGGCCAATGACGAGATCGTCGCCGAACAGCTGGAAGCGTTCCGCAAGGCCGGCATCGAGACCGTGCCGACCCTGTACGTCAACGATCTCGATCGTGGCGCGTACATCTCGCATACCCTGCGCATCGACAACACCAAGACGCCGCTGGAGGCGCTGGTGGAAATCTATCGCATGATGCGTCCGGGCGAACCGCCGACCAAGGACGCCGCGCAGAACCTGTTCTTCAATCTGTTCTTCACCTTCGACCGTTACGACCTGTCGGCCGTGGGCCGGATGAAGTTCAACCGTCGCGTGGGCCGCAAGGAAATTCTCGGCCCGGGCGTGCTGTACGACCACAAGTATTTCAGCGAGCGCAAGGAAGAAGCGTCCCAGGTGCTGGTCAAGGAGCAGGGCGAATCGTCCGACATCCTCGACGTGCTGAAGGTGCTGATCGACATCAAGAACGGTCACGGTACCGTCGATGACATCGATCACCTGGGCAACCGTCGCGTGCGTTCGGTCGGCGAGATGGCGGAGAACACCTTCCGCATCGGCCTGGTGCGCGTCGAGCGCGCCGTGCGCGAGCGCCTGTCGCTGGCCGAGGCCGATGGCCTGACCCCGCAGGACCTGATCAACGCCAAGCCGGTCGCGGCGGCGGTGAAGGAGTTCTTCGGCTCCTCGCAGCTGTCCCAGTTCATGGATCAGAACAACCCGCTGTCGGAAGTGACGCACAAGCGCCGCGTTTCCGCGCTCGGGCCAGGCGGCCTGACCCGCGAACGCGCCGGCTTCGAAGTGCGTGACGTGCATCCGACCCATTACGGTCGCGTCTGCACCATCGAAACGCCGGAAGGTCCGAACATCGGCCTGATCAACTCGCTGGCCGTGTATGCCCGCACCAACTCGTACGGCTTCCTCGAGACGCCGTACCGCAAGGTCGCGAACAGCAAGGTCACGGACAAGGTCGATTACCTGTCGGCCATCGAGGAAGGCGATCACGTGATCGCGCAGGCGAACTCGCCGCTCGACAAGCACGGCGGTTTTATCGAGGACTTCGTGTCCTGCCGTTTCCGTGGTGAGTCCGAGCTGCGTCCGGCTGCCGAAGTCGACTACATGGACGTCTCGCCGATGCAGACTGTGTCGGTCGCAGCGGCGCTGGTGCCGTTCCTCGAGCACGACGATGCGAACCGCGCGCTGATGGGCGCGAACATGCAGCGTCAGGCCGTGCCGACCCTGCGTTCGCAGACCCCGCTGGTGGGCACCGGCATCGAGCGCGCCGTGGCGCGTGACTCCGGCGTCATCGTTTCCGCCAAGCGCGGCGGCGTGATCGACCAGGTCGATGCGGCCCGCATCGTGGTGCGCGTCAACGAGGAAGAGGTCGGCGACAACGACGCCGGCGTCGACATCTACACGCTGACCAAGTACACCCGCTCCAACCAGAACACCAACCTCAACCAGCGTCCGCTGGTGAATGTCGGTGACGTGGTGGCGAAGGGCGATACGCTGGCCGACGGTTCGTCGACCGATCTGGGCGAGCTCGCGCTTGGCCAGAACATGCTGATCGCGTTCATGCCGTGGAACGGCTACAACTTCGAAGACTCGATCCTGCTCTCCGAGCGCGTCGTGCAGGAAGATCGCTACACCTCGATCCACATCGAGGAGCTGTCCTGCATTGCGCGTGACACCAAGCTGGGTGCCGAGGAAATCACCGCCGACATCCCGAACGTGGGCGAGCAGGCGCTCGCACGTCTGGACGAGTCGGGCATCGTGTACATCGGTGCCGAAGTGAAGGCCGGCGACATCATGGTCGGCAAGGTCACGCCGAAGGGCGAGAGCCAGCTGACCCCGGAAGAAAAGCTTTTGCGCGCGATCTTCGGCGAGAAGGCGTCCGACGTGAAGGACTCGTCCTTGCGCGTGCCGCCGGGCATGGATGGCACAGTCATCGACGTGCAGGTCTTTACCCGCGACGGCATCGAGAAGGACAAGCGCGCCAAGCAGATCGAGGAAACCGAGGTCAAGCGGATCCGCAAGGATCTGGACGACCAGTTCCGCATCCTGGAAGGCGCGATCTACAGCCGCATGCGCACCCAGCTGGTCGGCAAGTCCGCGATGAGCGGTCCGGGCGGTCTGAAGCGCGGAACCGAGATCACCGATGCCTACCTGGACGGCTTGAAGAAGGACGACTGGTTCAAGATCAACGTCAAGGATGAGGAAGTCACCGAGTTCCTCGAGCGCGCGGCCGATCAGGTCAAACGCCACAAGGAGGAGTTCGACAAGCGCTTCAAGGAGAAGCAGGGCAAGATCACCCAGGGCGACGACCTCGCGCCGGGCGTGCTGAAGATGGTCAAGGTGTTCCTGGCCGTGAAGCGTCGCATCCAGCCGGGTGACAAGATGGCGGGTCGTCACGGCAACAAGGGCGTGGTGTCCAATGTGGTGCCGGTCGAAGACATGCCGTACTCCGCCGACGGCGTGCCGGTCGACATCGTGCTGAACCCGCTGGGCGTGCCTTCGCGCATGAACATCGGCCAGATTCTGGAAGTCCATCTGGGCTGGGCCGCCAAGGGCCTGGGCAAGAAGATCCAGAAGATGCTCGAGGCGCAGGAGAAGGTTGCCAAGATCCGCGAGTTCCTCGACCAGATCTACAACAGCCACGTTGCGGGCGCGGTGCAGCACGTCGACCTGAAGTCGCTCACCGACAAGGAGATCTTCACGCTCGCCACCAACCTGCAGGAAGGCGTGCCGATGGCGACGCCGGTGTTCGACGGTGCCGAAGAGACCGAGATCAAGGCGATGCTGAAGCTGGCGGATCTGCCCGAGTCGGGTCAGACCATGCTGTATGACGGCCGCACCGGCGAGGCGTTCGATCGCCCGGTCACCGTGGGCTACATGCATTACCTGAAGCTCAACCATCTGGTCGACGACAAGATGCATGCACGCTCCACCGGTCCGTACTCGCTGGTCACCCAGCAACCGTTGGGCGGCAAGGCGCAGTTCGGTGGTCAGCGCTTCGGCGAGATGGAAGTGTGGGCACTGGAAGCCTACGGCGCGGCCTACACCCTGCAGGAAATGCTGACGGTGAAGTCCGACGACGTGCAGGGTCGCAACCAGATGTACAAGAACATTGTCGACGGAAACCACGAGATGTCCGCGGGCATGCCGGAGTCCTTCAACGTGCTGGTGAAGGAGATCCGCTCGCTCGCCATCGACATCGATCTGGAAGAGATCAAGTGATCGACGGGGTTCGGGATTTGGAATTCGGGATTTGCAGAAGCAAACCCGCGTTCCGACCCCGGATCCCGCAAGCCTGATCTTGTTCGAATTGCGGACCTCGACCCAAGAATTTGCTCCGACCGGAGACTCAAATGAAAGACCTGCTTAATCTGTTCAACCAGCAGCGCGCGACGCCGGATTTCGACGCGATCAAGATCGCGTTGGCCTCGCCGGAGCTGATCCGTTCGTGGTCGTACGGCGAAGTGAAGAAGCCGGAAACCATCAACTACCGCACCTTCAAGCCGGAGCGTGACGGCCTGTTCTGCGCCGCCATCTTCGGACCGGTGAAGGACTACGAGTGCCTGTGCGGCAAGTACAAGCGCATGAAGCATCGTGGCGTGGTCTGCGAGAAGTGCGGCACGGAAGTGACGCTGGCCAAGGTGCGTCGTGAGCGCATGGGCCACATCGAGCTGGCCAGCCCGACCGCGCACATCTGGTTCCTCAAGTCGTTGCCCTCGCGCATCGGCCTGATGCTGGACATGACCCTGCGTGACATCGAGCGCATCCTGTACTTCGAGGCCTTCGTGGTGATCGATCCGGGCATGACCGCGCTCGAGCGCGGCCAGCTGCTCAGCGAAGACCAGTACCTGGAAGCGACCGAAGAACACGGCGACGAGTTCGACGCGCGCATGGGTGCCGAGGCGGTATTCCATCTGCTGAAGTCGCTCGACCTGCCGGGCGAAGTGATTCGCCTGAAGGAAGAGATCACCTCCACCAACTCCGAGACCAAGCTGAAGCGGCTGACCAAGCGCGTCAAGCTGATCGAGGCGTTCCTGGAATCCGGCAACAAGCCGGAGTGGATGGTATTGACCGTTCTTCCCGTGCTGCCGCCGGACCTGCGTCCGCTGGTGCCGCTGGACGGTGGCCGTTTTGCCACCTCCGATCTGAACGACCTGTATCGCCGTGTGATCAACCGCAACAACCGCCTGAAGCGGCTGCTCGAACTCAATGCGCCGGACATCATCGTGCGCAACGAGAAGCGCATGCTGCAGGAATCAGTCGATGCGCTGCTCGACAACGGTCGTCGCGGTCGTGCCATCACCGGCACGAACAAGCGCGCGCTGAAGTCGCTGGCCGACATGATCAAGGGCAAGCAGGGCCGGTTCCGCCAGAACTTGCTCGGCAAGCGCGTGGACTACTCCGGTCGTTCGGTGATCGTGGTCGGTCCGACCCTGCGCCTGCACCAGTGCGGCCTGCCCAAGAAGATGGCGCTCGAGCTGTTCAAGCCGTTCATTTTCGCCAAGCTGCAGGCGCGTGGCGAAGCCACCACCATCAAGGCGGCGAAGAAGCTGGTCGAGCGGGAGGAGGCCCAGGTGTGGGACATCCTCGAAGAGGTGATCCGCGAGCATCCGGTGCTGCTGAACCGTGCGCCGACCCTGCATCGTCTGGGCATCCAGGCGTTCGAGCCGAAGCTCATCGAAGGCAAGGCGATCCAGCTGCATCCGCTCGTCTGCACGGCATTCAACGCGGACTTCGACGGCGATCAGATGGCCGTCCATGTGCCGCTGTCGATCGAGGCGCAGCTGGAAGCGCGCACGCTGATGATGTCGTCCAACAACATCCTCAGCCCCGCCAACGGCGAGCCGATCATCGTGCCGACCCAGGACGTGGTGCTGGGCCTGTATTACATGACCCGCGAGCTGATCAACGTCAAGGGCACCGGCATGGTGTTCTCGGGCATTTCCGAGGCGCGTCGTGCCTACGACAATCGCGCCGTCGAATTGCACGCGAAGGTCAAGGTGCGCCTGAAGCTGGTGCACATCGCCGAAGACGGTACCCGCACCAACGAAACCAAGATCGTCGATACGACGGTCGGTCGCGCGCTGCTGGCCGAGATCCTGCCGGAAGGCCTGCCCTTCGAGCTGGCCAACACCGAGCTGACCAAGAAGAACATCTCGCGCCTGATCAACTCCAGCTATCGCCTGCTGGGCCTGAAAGAGACCGTGGTGTTCGCCGACAAGCTGATGTACACCGGCTATCGCTTCGCCACGCGTGCGGGTATCTCGATCGGCATCGATGACATGCTGATCCCGGCCGAGAAGAAGCCGATCCTGGAAGAGGCCGAGAAGGAAGTCGTCGAGATCCAGCAGCAGTATCAGTCGGGTCTGGTCACCGCCGGCGAGCGTTACAACAAGGTCGTCGACATCTGGTCGCGCACCAGCGAGCTGGTGGCGAAAGCCATGATCGACGGCATCGGCACCGAGAAGGTGATCGATGCCGACGGCAAGACGGTCAACCAGAAGTCGATGAACTCGCTGTACATCATGGCCGACTCCGGCGCCCGTGGCTCGGTGGCGCAGATCCGTCAGCTGGCCGGTATGCGCGGCCTGATGGCGCGTCCGGACGGCTCGATCATCGAGACCCCGATCAAGGCCAACTTCCGCGAAGGCCTGAACGTGCTGCAGTACTTCAACTCCACCCACGGCGCTCGTAAGGGCCTGGCGGATACCGCGCTGAAGACCGCGAACTCCGGTTACCTGACCCGCCGACTGGTCGACGTGGCGCAGGACGTGGTCATCACGATGGACGACTGCGGCACCGAGAACGGCGTGATCATGCAGCCGATCGTCGAAGGTGGCGACGTGGTCGAGCCGTTGCGCGAGCGTGTGCTCGGCCGCGTGGTGGTTGAGGATGTGTATGCGCCGGGCGATGACGATCAGCCGATCGTCACTCGCGACACCTTGCTCAACGAGGCCCTGGTCGAGAAGCTCGACAAGGCCGGCGTGCAGGTGCTCAAGGTGCGTTCGCCGATCACCTGCCAGGCTACCCATGGCGTGTGCAAGCTGTGCTACGGCCGCGATCTGGCCCGTGGTCACCTGGTCAACATGGGCGAGGCCGTGGGTGTGGTTGCTGCGCAGTCGATCGGTGAGCCGGGTACCCAGCTGACCATGCGTACGTTCCACATCGGTGGTGCCGCATCGCGTGCCGCTGCAGTGGACAACGTGACGGTGAAGACCACCGGTTCGCTGAAATACAACAACCTCAAGTCCGTGCAGCACAAGCAGGGCCACATGGTTGCGGTGTCGCGCTCCGGCGAGCTCAGCGTGATCGATGCCAGCGGTCGCGAGCGCGAGCGCTACAAGGTGCCGTACGGCGCCATCATCGCAGTCAAGGATGGTGCGTCGGTCAAGCCTGGCCAGACCGTGGCGAACTGGGATCCGCATACCCATCCGATCGTCACCGAAGTGGCCGGTGTGGTGCGCTTCATCGACTTCCTCGACGGCGTCACCGTGCAGAGCCAGACCGATGAACTGACCGGTCTGGAGTCGGCGGTGGTCACCGATCCGAAGCGTCGCGGCGCGCAGGCGAAGGACCTGCGTCCGATCGTGCGCCTGGAAGATGCCAAGGGCCGCGAGCTGAAGTTGCCGGGTACCGATATTGCCGCGCAGTACTTCCTGCCGGCCGGTGCGATCGTGTCGATCCAGAACGGTGCCGAAGTGGGCGTGGGCGACGTGGTTGCACGTATCCCGCAGGAAACCTCGAAGACCCGCGACATCACCGGTGGTCTGCCGCGCGTGGCCGATCTGTTCGAGGCACGCAAGCCGAAGGAGCCGGCGATTCTGGCCGAGCGCTCCGGCATTATCAGCTTCGGCAAGGACACCAAGGGCAAGCAGCGTCTGATCATCAAAGACGTCGACGGCAACGAGCACGAGGAGCTGATTCCGAAGTGGCGTCAGGTCATCGTGTTCGAGGGCGAGCATGTGGAGAAGGGCGAAACCGTCGTCGACGGCGAGCCGAGTCCGCATGACATCCTGCGCCTGCTGGGCGTGGAGCCGCTGGCCTCGTACCTGGTCAAGGAAATCCAGGACGTGTATCGCCTGCAGGGCGTGAAGATCAACGACAAGCACATCGAAGCGATCATTCGCCAGATGCTGCGCAAGGTCGAGATCGTCGAGCCGGGCGACAGCCATTACCTGCGCGGCGAGCAGATCGAACGCGTGCGTATCAATGGCGAGAACGACCGTGCCACCGCCAAGGGTGAGCGTCCGGCCGAATATCAGTCCATCCTGCTGGGCATCACCAAGGCCTCGTTGGCGACCGAGTCGTTTATTTCGGCCGCCTCGTTCCAGGAAACCACCCGCGTCCTTACCGAGGCGGCGGTTCGTGGCACGCGCGATACCTTGCGTGGCTTGAAGGAAAATGTTATTGTCGGCCGTCTTATTCCGGCAGGTACGGGTCTGGCGTACCACGCAGCGCGTCGTCGCCAGGGCGGTTTGTCCGCCTCGGACCTGGAAACTCTCTCCAGTTCCACGCCTGCGGCCTCGTTTGCCGAGGCTCCGGTCGGTAGTGATAACGGTGTCGAGTAAATCCGTTCAGGATTTTTCTCGCTGACATACGAAATGAGGTGCAGGGACGCACCTCGTGTTCGGGTCCAGGACGGCTGAGCACTGGCTTGCCTATGGCGGGCTGCTCATGTTAAATTCCCGCTTCTTGGCAGACCGAGCTTATTCGGGCTGCCTTTATGTTTTCAGGAACAGCTTCGCATGACGACAGTCAACCAATTGGTGCGCAAATCCCGCAGCCCCAAGACCTACAAGAGTGGGTCGCCGGCACTGCAGAGCAGCCCGCAGCGTCGTGGTGTCTGCACGCGCGTTTACACGACCACCCCGAAAAAGCCGAACTCGGCCTTGCGCAAGGTTGCCAAGGTACGCCTGACCAATGGCTTCGAGATCATCAGCTACATCGGTGGTGAAGGTCACAATCTGCAGGAGCACTCGGTGGTGCTGATCCGCGGCGGTCGCGTCAAGGATCTGCCCGGTGTGCGTTACCACACGGTGCGCGGCAGCCTCGATTGCGCTGGTGTCACCAAGCGTCGTCAATCGCGCTCGAAGTACGGCGCCAAGCGCCCGAAGAAGTAAAGGACTCGAAACATGTCGCGTAAAGGTTCACATCCCGCCCGTCTGATCCTGCCGGATCCGAAGCATGGCAGCCAGCTGATCGCCCGTTTCATCAACATGGTGATGAAGAGCGGCAAGAAGTCCGTGGCTGAAAGCATCGTTTACGGTGCATTGCAGCACATTGGCGAAAAGAATGCCGAGCCGGTGGCTCTGGTCGAGAAGGCGCTCAACAACATCGCTCCGGCGGTCGAGGTGAAGTCCCGTCGTGTCGGTGGCGCCACCTACCAGGTGCCGGTTGAAGTGCGTCCGGGTCGCCGCATGGCACTGGCGATGCGCTGGGTCATCGATGCCGCCCGCAAGCGTGGCGAGACTTCGATGCCGCGCAAGCTGGCTGCCGAGTTGCTCGAAGCTTCGGAAAGCCGTGGCGGCGCTGCCAAGAAGCGCGAAGAGACGCATCGCATGGCAGAGGCCAACAAGGCCTTCTCGCATTACCGCTGGTAAGCATTTGTCTCGCCGTCGTCCATGACGGCGAAGAACAAGGCCGCCGTTGATGGCGGGATTCTGAAGTTCGATCCGCCACCCTTGGCGGCATGAACAAGCCGGCACTCGTGCCGGACTCTTACTAAAAGCGTGGCCCGGACGGCTGCATAAAATCGGGCAGGCAGCCCGGTACAGGTACATATCAATGGCACGCACCACTCCAATCGATCGCTACCGCAACTTCGGCATCATGGCCCACATCGATGCCGGCAAGACCACCACCACGGAGCGCATCCTGTTTTACACCGGCGTCAGTCACAAGATTGGCGAGGTGCATGACGGCGCGGCCACGATGGACTGGATGGAGCAGGAGCAGGAGCGTGGCATCACCATCACGTCGGCGGCCACGACGGCGTTCTGGAAGGGCATGGATGGCTCGCTCGACCAGCATCGCTTCAACATCATCGATACCCCGGGACACGTGGACTTCACCATCGAGGTCGAGCGTTCACTGCGCGTGCTTGACGGCGCGGTGTTCGTGCTGTGCGCCGTCGGTGGTGTGCAGCCGCAGTCGGAAACCGTGTGGCGTCAGGCCAACAAGTACAGGGTGCCGCGCCTTGCGTTCGTCAACAAGATGGATCGCACCGGCGCCAACTTCGACAAGGTGGTCGAGCAGCTGAAGGCGCGTCTCGGCGCGCACCCGGTGCCGATGCAGGTGCCGATCGGCGCCGAAGAAGGCTTCGAGGGCGTGATCGACCTGCTCAAGATGAAGGCGGTCGTCTGGGATATGGAATCTCAGGGCATGAAGTTCGAGTACCGGGATATTCCGGCGGACCTGGCCGACAAGGCTGCCGAGGCGCACTCCTTCATGGTGGAGTCCGCTGCCGAAGCGACCGAAGAGCTGATGAACAAGTATCTCGAAGGGGGTGACCTCAGCGAGAGCGAGATCGTCGGAGGCCTTCGTCAGCGCACGCTCGCCAACGAAATCATCCCGGTTTACTGCGGCACGGCATTCAAGAACAAGGGCGTCCAGGCGATGCTTGACGCGGTGGTGCAGCTGCTGCCGTCGCCCGCCGACCGTCCGCCGGTTGCCGGTATCGACGAGGACGAGCAGGAAGCCACGCGCCCGGCTAACGATGCCGCGCCGTTCTCCGCGCTTGCGTTCAAGATCATGACCGATCCGTTCGTCGGCTCGCTGACGTTCTTCCGCGTCTACTCGGGCACGCTGAATTCCGGCGATGCCGTGTACAACCCGGTCAAGAGCAAGAAAGAGCGCGTCGGCCGTATCCTGCAGATGCACGCCAACGAGCGTCACGAGCTGAAGGAAGTCCGTGCCGGCGACATCGCTGCCGCGGTCGGCCTGAAGGATGTGACGACCGGTGACACGCTGTGCGCGCAGGATCACATCATCACCCTGGAGCGGATGACGTTCCCGGAGCCGGTGATCTCCATGGCGGTCGAGCCGAAGACCAAGTCGGATCAGGAAAAGATGGGCATTGCCCTCGGTCGCCTGGCCGCGGAGGATCCGTCATTCCGCGTGCGTACGGACGAGGAATCGGGTCAGACGATCATCTCGGGCATGGGCGAGCTGCACCTGGATATCCTGGTGGACCGCATGCGCCGCGAGTTCAACGTCGAGGCCAATGTCGGCAAGCCGCAGGTGGCCTACCGCGAGACGATCCGCACGAGCGACGTCAAGTCGGATTACAAGCACGCCAAGCAGTCCGGCGGCAAGGGCCAGTACGGTCACGTCGTGATCGAGATGTCTCCGATTTCCGCCGCTGATCGTGCTGACGAGAAGATCGCCGCGGGCATCAAGGACGACTTCCTGTTCATCAACGACATCACCGGCGGCGTGATTCCAAAGGAATTCATCCCGTCGATCGAAAAGGGTCTGCGCGAAACCATCACCAGCGGTCCGCTGGCTGGCTTCCCGGTGGTCAACGTGAAGGCCAAGCTGATCTTCGGTTCCTACCATGACGTCGATTCTTCGGAAATGGCGTTCAAGCTCGCCGCCTCCATGGCTTTCAAGCAAGGCTTCTCGAAGGCCAGTCCGGTTCTTCTCGAGCCGATCATGAAGGTCGAGATCGTGACGCCCGAAGACTACATGGGCGACGTGATGGGTGACATCAGCAAGCGTCGCGGCATGCTCACGGGACAGGAAGACACCCCGTCGGGCAAGACGATCAATGCCGAGGTTCCGCTGGGTGAAATGTTCGGCTATGCGACGACCATTCGTTCGCTGACCCAGGGTCGTGCCACGTTCACCATGGAATTCGACCATTACGCCGAAGCGCCGAGCAACATCGCCGAGCAGGTCATGAAGAACGCCTGATAAGGCTTTCTTTCTCCAAATAACATAGTTCTTTCAGAGGTTTTGAGTCATGGCAAAGGGTAAATTCGAACGCACCAAGCCGCACGTCAACGTCGGCACGATTGGTCACGTGGATCACGGCAAGACGACGCTGACGGCTGCGCTGACGAAGGTCGGAGCGGAACGTTTCGGTGGCGAGTTCAAGGATTACAGCGCGATCGACGCGGCGCCGGAAGAGAAGGCGCGCGGCATCACGATCTCGACCGCCCACGTGGAATACGAGTCGCCGATGCGCCATTACGCGCACGTCGACTGCCCGGGCCATGCTGACTATGTGAAGAACATGATCACCGGTGCAGCGCAGATGGACGGTGCGATCCTGGTGTGCTCGGCCGCGGACGGCCCGATGCCGCAGACGCGCGAGCACATCCTGCTGAGCCGTCAGGTCGGCGTGCCGTTCATCGTGGTCTACCTGAACAAGGCGGACATGGTCGATGACGCCGAGCTGCTCGAGCTGGTCGAGATGGAAGTGCGCGAGCTGCTGTCCAAGTACGACTTCCCGGGCGACGACACCCCGATGATCCACGGTTCGGCCAAGCTGGCGCTGGAAGGCGACCAGAGCGAGATCGGCGTGCCGTCGATCATCAAGCTGGTCGATGCGCTGGACAGCTACATCCCGGAGCCGGTGCGCGTGATCGATCGCCCGTTCCTGATGCCGGTGGAAGACGTGTTCTCGATTTCCGGCCGCGGCACCGTGGTGACCGGTCGTATCGAGCGCGGCATCATCAAGGTGGGCGACGAAATCGAAGTGGTCGGTATCCGCGATACGCAGAAGACCACGGTCACCGGCGTGGAAATGTTCCGCAAGCTGCTGGATCAGGGTCAGGCGGGCGACAACGCCGGTCTGCTGCTGCGCGGCCTGAAGCGTGACGACGTGGAGCGTGGCCAGGTGTTGGCCAAGCCGGGCACGATCACCCCGCATACGGACTTCGAGGCTGAGGTGTATGTGCTGTCGAAGGACGAGGGTGGCCGTCATACGCCGTTCTTCAAGGGCTATCGCCCACAGTTCTACTTCCGCACGACCGACGTGACGGGCGCCTGCCAGTTGCCGGAAGGCGTGGAAATGGTGATGCCGGGCGACAACGTGAAGATGGTGGTGAGCCTGATCCACCCGATCGCGATGGACGAAGGCCTGCGTTTCGCCATTCGCGAAGGCGGCCGCACCGTCGGCGCCGGCGTGGTGGCCAAGGTCATCAAGTAACGACGAGAGGTCCGGCCAGGCCGCTATCGCGGTTTGGCCAGGCCGGCTTCTCTTGCCGGCCACGCTTTGTAGGGAGGTCCTGACAGATTTGTCGCTGGACCACTTCACTAAGTGGATATTTACAGGTATACTTCGCAGCTCACTTGTCGAGCAGGGGTTTCCCCTGATCGATCTACCGCGAAATGAGGCACAGGATGTGCTTCGAGTTCGCCGGCCGGGATGGCCCTCGCAAATCGACGTAATCATCGGGCAGGTCCTGTTGATCACGTTTTTGCGTGAAGTGCAAATTCTGTCCAAGCGAGCCTTTTGTGCTCGCTTGGCTTTTTCGAGTTCGGGTCGTGCGGTTTTTCTCACGATGCCGTTTGGCGGTAAAAGGCAGTGCGGGACGGTGAGAAGCCGTTTCGTTTCACAGTACGTTCTTTCGACAACAGGACACGGTTATGGCGAACCAGAAGATTCGGATTCGGCTGAAGGCATACGATCATCGACTGATCGACCGCTCGGCCAGCGAGATCGTCGAGACGGCAAAGCGCACGGGTGCCACGGTACTCGGCCCGATTCCGCTCCCGACCAAGATCGAGCGTTACACCATTCTGACGTCGCCGCACGTCGACAAGGATGCACGCGACCAGTACGAGACCCGTACCCACAAGCGTGTACTCGACATCGTCGACCCGAACGACAAAACCGTGGACGCGCTCATGAAGCTTGATCTCGCCGCTGGCGTCGATGTTCAGATCAAGCTCGGTTGAGCGACAGACAGGATACGAAAATGAGTATCGGATTGGTTGGCCGCAAATGCGGTATGAGCCGACTCTTCACTGAAGATGGCCGTTCGATTCCGGTGACGCTGATTGAAGCGACGCCGAATCGGGTGACTCAGCTGAAGACGGACGATAACGATGGCTACAGCGCCGTCCAGGTTTCGGCGGGCAGCAAGCGCGCAAACCTGCTGACGCAGCCGCTGAAAGGCCACTACGCGAAGGCCAAGGTTGAGCCGGGTCGTGGTTTGTGGGAATTCCGCGTAGCTGCCGAGGATCTCGGCAAGTACGAAGTGGGCGCCGAGATCAAGGCGGACGACGTGTTCACCGTCGGCCAGATCGTCGATGTCGCCGGCGTGTCGAAGGGCAAGGGTTTCCAGGGCACGATCAAGCGCTGGAACTTCAAGATGGGTGACGCTACCCACGGTAACTCGCTGTCGCATCGCGCGCCGGGTTCCATCGGTCAGCGCCAGACTCCCGGTCGCGTGTTCCCGGGCAAGAAGATGTCCGGCCACATGGGTGCGGTTAACCGCACGCAGCAGGGTCTGGAAGTGGTCAAGGTCGACGCCGAGCGTCATCTGATTGCGGTGAAGGGTGCGGTACCGGGTGCAACCGGTGGCGACGTCATCATCCGCCCGACGACCAAGAGCTGAGGAGAGACGCCATGGAACTCAATGTTATTGGCGCCAAGTCACTCAACGTGTCGGACGAAGTGTTCGGCGGTGAGTACAAGAAGGCCCTCGTTCACCAAGTCGTGGTTGCCTATCAGGCAGCCGGTCGTGCCGGTACCCAGTCGCAGCTGTCGCGCGGCCAGATGTCCGGTACTACCAAGAAGTTCAAGAAGCAGAAGGGCGGTGGTGCCCGTCACGGTGATTACCGTGCGCCGATCTTTGTCGGTGGTGGCCGCACTTTCGCAGCCAAGCCGCGCAGCTACGAGCAGAAGGTTAACCGCAAGGCCTACCGTGTCGCGATCCGTTCGATCTTTTCCGAACTGATCCGCCAGGACCGCCTGAAGGTTGTCGAGAGTTTTGGCGTCGAGACGCCGAAGACCTCGGCGATGGTGGCCAAGCTGGCTGAGTTGCAAGTGTCTGGTCGCGTTCTGCTGGTGTCGGAAGATGCTTCCGAATCGGTGTTCCTGGCCGCCCGCAACATCCCGTATATCCATGTGCTGGACGTGATGGCGCTGAACCCCGTCAGCCTGGTCGGTTCCGACCATGTGGTGATGACGGTTGACGCCGTGAAGAAGGTCGAGGAGTGGCTGGCATGAACAACGAACGCATTCTCGATACGCTGCGCGCGCCGCACATTTCCGAGAAATCGGCGCGGCTGGCCGAGCACAACCAATATGTATTCGTGGTCGCTCCCGCGGCGACCAAGGCCGATGTCCGCGCTGCCGTGGAGAAGCTGTTTGACGTGAAAGTCCAACAGGTGAATCTCGTCAACACCAAGGGCAAGGTCAAAGCCTTCCGTCAACGCGCTGGCAGCCGCCAGGGCAAGCGCAAGGCCTATGTGCGTCTCGCCGATGGCCAGACCATTGACGTGTCCGCCAAGGCCTGAGCCAGGAGTTCTGAGAGATGGCACTAATCAACCACAAGCCGACCTCGCCGGGCCGTCGTGACGCTGTCAGCGTCAAGACGGAAGGCCTGTACAAGGGCGCGCCGTATGCGCCGTTGACAGAGTCGCAGTCCCGTACCGGCGGTCGCAACCACCATGGCCGCATCACCGTGCGTCATCGCGGCGGCGGTCACAAGCAGCATTACCGCATCATCGATTTCAAGCGCGACAAGGAAGGCATCGCCGCCCGCGTCGAGCGCATCGAATACGATCCGAACCGCACCGCGCACATCGCGTTGCTGTGCTACGCCGATGGCGAGCGTCGTTACATCATCGCGCCGAAGGGCGTGCAGGTGGATGATCGCCTGGTGTCCGGCCGCGATGCGCCGATCAAGGCTGGCAACTGCCTGCAGCTGCGCAACATTCCGATGGGCAGCACGATTCACTGCATCGAACTGCGTCCCGGCAAGGGCGCGCAGATCGCCCGCAGCGCCGGCGCCTCGGTGCAGCTGGTAGCCCGTGAGTCCGGTTACGCCACGTTGCGCTTGCGTTCCGGCGAGATGCGTCGCGTCTCGGTCGACTGCCGCGCCACCATCGGCGAAGTCGGCAACGGCGAGCACAGCTTGAAGAAGCTGGGCAAGGCCGGCGCCAAGCGTTGGCTGGGTATTCGTCCGACCGTTCGCGGTGTGGTGATGAACCCGGTCGACCATCCGCACGGCGGTGGTGAAGGCAAGACTTCTGGCGGTCGTCATCCGGTCAGCCCATGGGGCACGCCGGCGAAGGGTTACAAGACCCGTAACAACAAGCGCACGCAGCAGTTCATCGTGCGTCGTCGTACCAAGTAACAGGAAGCCGACATGCCGCGTTCTCTGAAGAAAGGTCCGTTCGTCGACCTTCACCTCGTAAAGAAGGTGGAAGCTGCGGTTTCCGCCAACAACAAGCGTCCGATCAAGACCTGGTCGCGCCGCTCGATGATCCTGCCGGAAATGGTCGGCTTGACCATCGCCATCCACAACGGCCGTCAGCACGTGCCCGTACTGATCAACGAGAACATGGTCGGGCACAAGCTCGGCGAGTTCGCGGTGACCCGTACGTTCAAGGGCCATGTCGGCGACAAGAAGGGTAAGTGATGAGCACTGAAGCCAAAGCGATCCTGCGTGGCGCCCGCATTTCGGCGCAAAAGGCACGCCTGGTGGCTGATCTCGTCCGCGGGCTTCCCGTGGGCCGGGCCAGCGACGTGCTCACCTTCACCAACAAGAAAGCCGCGCTCCTTGTCCGCAAGGTGCTGCTGTCGGCCGTCGCCAACGCCGAGAACAATCTCGGTGCCGACGTCGATGAGCTGAAGGTGTCCAGCATTTTCGTCGACGAAGGTCCGGCGATGAAGCGCATGCACGCCCGCGCCAAAGGCCGCGGTTCGCGCATCCTGAAACGTACCAGCCACATCACTGTGGTCGTCGGCAACTGACTGAGGATATAGACGATGGGTCATAAAGTTCATCCCACCGGTATCCGCCTCGGCATTGCCAAGGACTGGAACTCGAAGTGGTTCGCCAACAAGCGTGATTACGCGAAGTATCTCGTGGCCGACATCAAGGTCCGCGACATGCTGAAGAAGAAGCTGGCTGCCGCCGGTATCTCCCGCATCCAGATCGAGCGTCCGGCGAAAACCGCACGCGTGACGATCCACACCGCCCGTCCGGGCGTGGTGATCGGCAAGAAGGGTGAGGATATCGAGAAGCTGCGCAAGGAAGTCAGCGACATGATGGGCGTTCCGACGCACATCAACGTCAATGAAGTGCGCAAGCCCGAGCTGGACGCACAGCTGGTGGCGGAGTCGATCGCACAGCAGCTGGAGCGTCGCATCATGTTCCGCCGGGCCATGAAGCGTTCGGTCGGCAACGCGATGCGCCTGGGCGCGCTGGGCATCAAGATCAACGTATCCGGTCGTTTGAACGGTGCCGAGATTGCCCGTTCCGAGTGGAGCCGCGAAGGTCGCGTGCCGCTGCATACGCTGCGCGCCGACATCGACTACGGCTTTGCCGAGGCGAAAACCACCTACGGCATCATCGGCATCAAGGTGTGGGTCTACAAGGGCGAGATCTTCGATCTGGCTGCGGCCAGCCAGGAGTCGAAGGACGAGTCGTCGCAGCCGCGCCGCGAAGGTGGCGAAGGTCGTCGTAATGATTCGCGTCGCGAGGCCGGTGACGGCCGCCGCGAGCGGTCTGCGAAGTAAGGAGAGTTGCCATGTTGCAACCCAAGCGAACCAAGTACCGCAAGCAGTTCAAGGGCCGTAACGACGGTCTGGCTCAGTGCTCCAATCTCGTCAGCTTTGGCGAGTACGGCCTGAAGGCAACGACCCACGGTGCGCTCACCGCGCGCCAGATCGAGGCCGCCCGTCGTTGCATCACCCGTTTCGTCAAGCGTGGCGGCAAGTTATGGATCCGCGTGTTCCCCGACAAGCCGATCACCAAGAAGCCGATCGAAGTCCGAATGGGCGCCGGCAAGGGCAGCGTCGAGTTCTGGGTCGCACCGATCCAGCCTGGTCGCATGCTTTATGAAATTGAAGGCGTCGACGAGTCGACGGCACGCGAGGCATTTCGCCTGGCCGCCGCCAAGCTCTCGGTGCAGACCCAGTTTGTTTCCCGGGCGGTGATGTGATGGCCAGCAAAGATATCAACAACCAGTCGGCCGAAGAGTTGCAGCAGCATCTGCTGGACCTGCGCAAGGAGCAGTTCAACCTGCGCATGCAAAAGGGTTCCGGCCAGCTCACTCAGCCGCACCAGCTTCGCCGCGTTCGGCGTGACATCGCCCGCACGAAGTTTGTGCTCGGCAGCAAGAAGTAAGGGACGGCCGACATGAGCGCTACCAAGATTCAAGAAGTTCAAGCGGAAACCAAGCAGGCGCGTACCCTCGAGGGTCGGGTCACCAGCAACAAGATGGACAAGACAGTCACCGTGCTGGTCGAGCGCCAGGTGCAGCATTGGCTGCTCGGCAAGATCATCCGCCGGTCGACCAAGTTGCATGCGCAGGACGACCTGGGCGCGAACGAGGGTGACCTCGTGCGTATCGCCGAGTGCCGTCCGTTGTCCAAGACCAAACATCACCGCGTGGTTGAGATAATCACGCGCGCCAACGTCTAAGGGAGGGTGCAGACATGATCCAGATGCAAAGCACGCTTTCCGCAGCGGACAACAGCGGCGCGAAGGAATTGATGTGCATCAAGGTGCTCGGCGGCTCCAAGCGCCGTTACGCCGCGATCGGTGACGTCATCAAGGTCACCGTGAAGGATGCGATCCCCCGTGGCAAGGTAAAGAAGGGTGAGGTGTACAACGCCGTGGTGGTTCGTACCGCCAAGGGTGTGCGCCGTCCCGATGGTTCGCTGATCCGTTTCGACGGCAACGCAGCGGTCCTCCTCAACAACAAGCTCGAGCCGATCGGCACCCGTATTTTCGGGCCGGTTACCCGCGAGCTGCGCAGCGAGAAGTTCATGAAGATCGTCTCGCTTGCCCCCGAAGTGCTCTGAGCGGAGTCAAGACAATGAACCGTATCCGCAAAGGTGATCAGGTCCTCGTGATCACCGGCAAGAACAAGGGTCAGCGCGGCGATGTGCTGCGTGTTGCAGGCGAGCGAGTGTTCGTCTCCAACGTGAATCTGGTCAAGCGTCACACCAAGCCGAATCCGCAGGCCAACCAGGCTGGCGGCATCGTCGAGCGTGAAGCTTCGATCCATCTCTCCAATGTGCAGCTGTTCAACCCCGCCACGAACAAGGGTGAACGCGTCGGCACCAAAACGCTCGAAGATGGGCGCAAGGTCCGCGTGTTCCGTTCGACTGGCGAGGTCGTGGACGCGTAAGGAACACGATCATGACGCGCCTTGAAAATTTTTATAAAGAGCAGGTAGTCGCCAAGCTCACCGAGCAGTTCGGCTACCAGAACGTGATGCAGGTTCCCCGCATCACCAAGATCACGCTGAACATGGGCGTGGGCGAAGCCGCGGGCAACAAGAAAGTGCTCGAGAATGCGGTGGCCGACATGGCCAAGCTTTCGGGCCAGAAGCCGATCACGACCAAGGCGCGCGTTTCCGTGGCCTCGTTCAAGATCCGCGACGGCTGGCCGATCGGCTGCAAGGTCACCTTGCGCCGCGCCCAGATGTGGGAGTTCATGGATCGCCTGATCAACATCTCGCTGCCGCGCGTGCGCGATTTCCGCGGCGTGTCCGGCAAGGCGTTCGACGGCCGTGGCAACTACAACTTCGGTATCAAGGAACAGATCATTTTCCCTGAGATCGACTTCGACCAGGTTGATGCGCTGCGTGGCATGGACATTTCCATCACCACCACCGCCAAGACCGACGAAGAAGCGAAAGCCCTGCTGGCAGCGTTCAGCTTTCCGTTCCGCAACTGATAGGCGTTATCCATGGCCAAGACATCAATGGTGAACCGCGATATCAAGCGGACCAAACTCGTCGAGAAGTTCGCCGCCAAGCGCGCTGGACTGAAGGCGATCGTGCTGAGCCCCAGCGCCTCCTATGAGGAGAAGATGGAGGCCCAGACCAAGCTGCAGAAGCTGCCGCGCGATGCCAGTCCGGTACGCCAGCGTACCCGCTGCGCCTTGACCGGTCGGCCGCGTGCCGTTTACGCCAAGTTCGGCCTCGGCCGCAACAAGCTGCGTGAAGCGACCATGCGCGGCGACGTGCCGGGTCTGCGCAAAGCCAGCTGGTAATACAAGAACCGGAGCCGTTCGCAAGGCGCAAGCGTTGCGAATGATTCAACAGGCGACTCCCCATGAGCCGCCGCTGATGCGACTACCGCATCGAGATTCGCTAAAACCTGAAAAGGCTGATATAGTCAGCGGTCTGCGCAAGGCAGGCCGACCTTTCTTGTCGGCTCACAATCTGATTGATTTCCGGTTTTATCGGATATCGGTGCACTCTGAAGGATGTTTTCATGAGCATGACTGATCCCATCGCCGATCTGTTCACGCGTGTTCGCAATGCCCAGGCCATGGGCAAGCCGACCGTGCGTATGCCGTCGTCGAAACTGAAGGTGGCAATCGCCGACCTTCTCAAGAACGAGGGCTACATCCTCGACGCCAAGACTTCCGCCGAGGAAGGCAAGCCGGTGCTCGAGATCAAGCTCAAGTATTTCGAGGGCCTGCCGGCCATCGAGACCATTTCCCGTGTCAGCCGTTCCGGCCTGCGTGTGTATCGCGGCAAGGACGAGCTGCCGAAGGTCCTCGGTGGCCTGGGTATCTCGATCATCTCGACTTCCGCTGGTCTGTTGACCGATGCGCAGGCCCGTGCCAAGGGTCTGGGCGGCGAAGTCATCGGCCAAGTGGCATAAGGAGTCTTTCGATGTCACGTGTTGCCAAACAACCAATTTCCCTGCCGAAGGGCGTCGAGCTGACCGTCGGGGCTGACAACATCTCCGTCAAGGGCCCGAAGGGTACGCTGACCGTGCATCACCTGCCCGGCGTGTCCGTCGTCGTCGACAACGGCGTGGCGAACATCAGCCTCGCCGAGGGCACCGACGACAAGTTCGGCGGCACCGCTCGCGCGTTGCTGGCCAATATGGTCACGGGTGTTTCCACGGGTTATGAGCGCAAGCTCGAACTGGTCGGCGTGGGTTACCGCGTCGCCATGCAGGGCAAGTCGCTGAACCTGAGCCTGGGCTTCTCGCACCCGGTGGTATTCGAGGCGCCGGAAGGCATCAGCATCGAAACCCCGACGCAGACCGAGGTCCTGATCAAGGGTGCCGACAAGCAGGCCGTGGGTCAGGTAGCTGCCAAGATTCGTGGCTTCCGTCCGCCGGAGCCCTACAAGGGCAAGGGTGTGCGTTATGCCGGCGAGAAGATCACGCTGAAGGAAGCCAAGAAGGCGTAAGGCGGATCTGCGAAGACTGGTCAAGCTTGACCAGGTCCTTCAAACGAACCGCTCATACAAGCCGATCCGCTTTCTGGAGAATCACGATGAACAAGAACGAAAATCGCCTGCGTCGCGCCAAGTCCACCCGCAGCCATATCCGCAAGCTGGCGGTGGCGCGTCTTTCGGTGCATCGCACCGGTCAGCACCTGTATGCACAGGTGTTCGATGCGTCCGGTCAGAACGTGGTCGCTGCGGCCTCCACGGTGCAGAAGTCGGTCGCCGAAGGCCTCAAGGGCACCAAGAATCTGGCAGCGGCGGCTGCCGTGGGCAAGGCGGTCGCCGAGCGGGCAAGGGCGGCGGGTATCGAGTCGGTCGCGTTTGACCGTTCGGGTTTCCGCTACCACGGCCGCATCAAGGCGCTGGCCGAAGCCGCGCGTGAAGCAGGTCTGAAATTCTAAGTACTACCCGGATCCGGACGGCCCGCGGGTCATCCTGATTTCCACTGTGTCACCTACAACTCCAAGCGGCTCAGCCGCAAGCAAAGTCCCGGTTCGCCGGGCACATGGAAAAGAACATGTCTTCTACCGATCGCGAAAATTCCGACGGCCTGCTGGAAAAGTTGATTGCCGTCAACCGTGTGGCCAAGACCGTCAAGGGCGGCCGCCAGATGAGCTTCACCGCACTGACCGTGGTCGGTGACGGCGAGGGCAAGGTCGGCTTCGGCTATGGCAAGGCGCGTGAAGTGCCGATTGCCATCTCCAAGGCCATGGAGCGTGCCCGTCGCCAGATGGTCAGCATCGAGCTGAACAACGGCACCCTGTGGTACGCCATCAAGGCCAACCATGGCGCGGCCCGCGTCTACATGCAGCCCGCTTCCGAAGGTACCGGCGTGATCGCTGGCGGCGCCATGCGTGCCGTGCTGGAAGTGGTTGGCGTGAAGAACGTGCTGGCCAAGGCGGTCGGTTCGCGCAATCCGATCAACCTGGTGCGCGCCACCATCAAGGGTCTGCAGGCAGTGGCCTCGCCCAAGAAGATCGCCGCCAAGCGTGGCAAGTCTCTGGAAGAGGTGCTCGGCAATGGCTAAGTCTCAAGCAACCGCCGACAAGACCGTGCGCGTGCGCCTGGTCAAGGGCCTGCGTGGCGTGCAGGCGCGTCACCGCCTCAGCGTCAAGGCGCTGGGTCTGGGCAAGATCAACGACGTCCGTGAACTGAAGGACAGCCCGCAGGTGCGTGGCCTGATCAACACGGTCTATTACCTGGTCCGGGTCGAGGAGTAAGCATCATGCGTCTGAATACACTTAAGCCGAACGATGGCTCGCACAAGACGCGTCTGCGCGTCGGTCGCGGTATCGGTTCGGGTATGGGCAAGACCGCCGGTCGCGGACACAAGGGTCAGCACGCTCGCGCCGGTGGTACGCACAAGTACGGTTTCGAGGGCGGCCAGATGCCGCTGCAGCGCCGGTTGCCGAAGGTCGGTTTCCGCTCGAAGAAAAAGGTCGAGAGCCAGGAAGTGTTCCTGTATCAGCTGGCCAACCTCAAGGGTGACGTGATCGACGTCGTTGCGCTGCATCAGGCTGGCCTGATCAACAGCCGCGCGAAGCGGGTCAAGGTTGTTCTCAAGGGTGAAATCGGTCGCGCGGTGAAGTTGTCCGGTTTGCTGGCTACCGCCGGCGCCAAGGCAGCCATCGAGGCTGCCGGCGGCAGCGTGGAGTAATCAGGTGGCAGCAGCCAAGGGCAATGCACTCGGCAAGCTCGGCAAGCTGACGGAGCTTCGTCAGCGCATCTTCTTCGTGATCGGTGCGCTGGTGGTGTTCCGGCTGGGTTCGTTCATTCCGGTTCCTGGCGTGAATCCGGAAGCGATGACCAACCTGGTCAACGGCAACGGCCTGATGGACATGTTCAACATGTTCTCGGGTGGTGCGCTGGCCCGGTTCTCGGTATTCGCGCTCGGCGTGATTCCGTACATCTCGGCGTCGATCGTGTTCCAGATGATGGGCTCGGTGATACCAAGCCTGCAGGGTTTGCGCAAGGAAGGCGAGGCCGGCAAGCGCAAGATGACGATGTATACGCGCTATGCCACGGTGGCACTGGCCGCGTTCCAGTCATTCGGTATCGCGGTGGCCTTGCAGAACCAGGTGGCGGCGGGTGGCGCGCCGGTGGTTTACACGCCAGGCTTCGGTTTCATCATGTCATCCGTGGTCGGGCTTACCGCTGGCACGATGTTCCTGATGTGGCTGGGCGAGCAGATGACCGAGCGTGGTATCGGCAACGGTATTTCGCTGCTGATTTTTGCCGGCATCGTCGCTGGCCTGCCGGGCGCGGTGGTTCACACGCTGGGCATGGCGAGCAATGGCGAGCTGACGTTGATCAGATTGCTGATGGTGTTCGGATTGTCGCTGTTGGTGACGGCGTTCGTAGTTTTCATGGAGCGCGCCCAGCGGCGCATCACGGTGAACTACGCAAGGCGGTCGGGTGGGCAGAAAGCCTACATGAACCAGAGCTCGAACCTGCCGCTGAAGATCAACATGGCGGGTGTGATTCCGCCGATCTTCGCATCGAGTCTGTTGATGTTCCCGGCGACGGCGATCAGCTGGTTCAGCACGGGTCAGCAGTCGCGCTGGCTGCAGGACCTGACGCAGTCGCTGAGTCCCGGCAATCCGCTTTACGAGATCGTGTTTTCGGTGTTGGTGATCGGTTTTGCGTTCTTTTATACGGCGATCGTGTTCAACGCGGACGAGACCGCCGACAACCTCAAGCGGTCCGGTGCGCTGATTCCGGGCATTCGCCCCGGCAAGGCCACGGCCAATTACATTGATGCGGTGATGACTCGTCTGACCGGTGTCGGTGCGTTGTATCTGGTGCTGGTGTGTCTGGTGCCATCGTTCATGCAGCAGGCCTGGCATGTACCGTTTTATTTCGGCGGCACGTCGCTGCTGATCGTGGTGGTGGTGGTGATGGATTTCACGGCTCAGGTGCAGGCGCATCTGGTCAGTCACCAGTACGAAAGTCTGCTCAAGAAGGCCAATCTCCGCCGCAGCTGAAGCTGCGGAGGGTTGGCTACAAGTCGGGGAGTGGCGACACCACGGTGTCGCAGGGCTTTCCAGTTCGGGTAATTCAGGTTAAAATTGCGCGTTTACCGCGCACGAAACGCATCGGAGAAGTACATCATGGCGCGCATCGCGGGTGTCAATTTGCCGGTCCAGAAGCATGTCTGGGTTGGTCTGCAGAGCATTTTTGGTATCGGCCGCAGCCGGGCCAGGAAAGTCTGCGCGGATGCTGGCGTGGTTCCCACCACCCAGATCAAGTCCCTCAGTGAAGGCGAGGTGGAGAAGATCCGCCACGAAATCGGCAAGTACATTGTCGAAGGCGACCTGCGCCGTGAAGTAGGTATGGCCATCAAGCGTTTGATGGATCTGGGTTGCTATCGCGGCCTGCGCCATCGCCGTGGCCTGCCGGTGCGCGGCCAGCGCACGCGTACCAACGCACGTACCCGCAAGGGTCCCCGTCGCGCGATCAAGAAGTAACGGATTCCGAATATGGCTAAGCCGGTTAAAACCAAGAAGAAGATCAAGCGCGTTGTCACGGATGCCGTGGCTCACGTGCAGGCCTCCTTCAACAACACCATCGTCACCATCACCGATCGTCAGGGTAATGCCTTGTCGTGGGCTACTGCCGGCGGCGCCGGTTTTCGTGGCTCGCGCAAGTCGACCCCGTTCGCTGCCCAGGTGGCCGCCGAGAAGGCTGGCCGCGCGGCTGGCGACTACGGTGTAAAGACTGTCGAAGTGCGGATCAAGGGCCCAGGCCCGGGCCGTGAGTCGGCGGTGCGTTCGCTGAACGCGTTGGGCTACAAGGTGCTCAACATCATCGATGTCACGCCGATTCCGCATAACGGCTGCCGTCCCCCCAAGAAGCGTCGAGTCTAAGGAGCATACCCATGGCCCGTTATCGTGGAGCTACCTGCAAACTCGCCCGTCGTGAGGGTGCAGATCTCAGCCTGAAGAGCCCGGCGCGTGCGCTGGATTCCAAGTGCAAGCTGGAAAACAAGCCCGGCCAGCATGGCGCGAACAAGCGCATGCGCATGTCCGACTACGCCGTGCAGTTGCGTGAGAAGCAGAAGGTCAAGCGCATCTACGGTGTGCTCGAGCGCCAGTTCAGCAACTACTACACCAAGGCGACCACCCTCAAGGGCAACACCGGTGAAAACCTGTTGCGCCTGCTCGAGAGCCGTCTGGACAACGTCGTCTATCGCATGGGCTTCGCGGTGACCCGCGCCCAGGCCCGTCAGCTGGTTGCCCACAAGGCGATCCTGGTGAATGGCAAGAAGGTGAACATTCCTTCCTACCAGGTGCGTCCGGGCGATGCGATCGCGCTGACCGAAAAGGCCCGCACCCAGCTGCGTGTGCAGGAAGCGGCGACTGTGTTCGACACCATGGACCTGCGTCCGATCTGGGTCGAAGTCGACGCCAAGAAATTCGAAGGTACGTTCAAGTCGGTGCCGGATCGCGGTGATCTGCCGTCCGACATCAATGAAGCATTGATCATCGAGCTTTACTCGAAGTAATTACCGGAGCTCTGCATGGCAGTTTCGTCAACTAGTGTGCTGCGGCCTCGGGGCCTCAGCGTCGAACAGCTCGGAGCCAACCGCGCCAAAGTGGTGGTCGAGCCGCTCGAGCGTGGCTTCGGCCACACCCTGGGCAACGCGCTGCGTCGCGTGCTGCTCTCCTCGATCCCTGGCAGTGCCATCGTCGAGGTGGAAATCGATGGCGTGTTGCACGAGTACACCACGCTGGAAGGCCTGCAGGAGGACGTCATCGAAGTCCTGCTGAACCTCAAGGACGTGGCGATTCGTCAGCATACGGGTGATGAAGTCACCCTGACCCTGTCCAAGAAGGGCAAGGGCGTGGTCACGGCCGGCGACATCGTCGTCGACCACTCGGTGGAAATCATCAACCCCGAGCATGTGATCTGCCACCTGACCAAGGATATCGCGCTCAACATGCGTTTGAAGGTGCGTCGCGGCGTCGGCTACCAGCCGGCCAGCACACGCCAGCATCCGGATGACGAGGCACGTCCGATCGGTCGCCTGCAGCTGGATGCGTCGTTCGCGCCGGTGTTGCGCGTGGCTTACGAAGTGGACGCCGCCCGTGTCGAGCAGCGCACCAACCTCGACAAGCTGGTGCTGGATATCGAAACCAACGGCACCATTGGTGCTGAAGACGCGGTCCGCAAGGCCGCCGAGATCATCAATGACCAGCTGTCCGTGTTCGGTGACTTCTCGCGTCGCGAGAGTGCTACCGACAAGGCGGAGAAGAGCGGTTTCGATCCGCTGCTGCTGCGTCCGATCGACGATCTGGAGCTCACCGTGCGTTCGGCGAACTGCCTGAAGGCCGAGAGCATCTATTACATCGGCGACCTGGTGCAGAAGACCGAAGTCGAGCTGTTGAAGACGCCGAACCTGGGCAAGAAGTCGCTGACCGAGATCAAGGATGTCCTTGGCGGTCGCGGTCTCGCGCTCGGCATGAAGCTTGAGAACTGGCCGCCGCCGGGTCTTTCGCACGGCATGCAGCTGGGTTGATGGTTCGCGATCATTCGTGATCGCAAGCAAGACCGGTGTACTGGCGAGGTCGAGTTTCGGCTCTCTCGCCAGGCGCCACCAGCGGCCGGCTTGGTCGCGTTGTTTTTTGCGGTCCCCTTTGATCGCTGTGTCATTCGGTTTGGCGAGTACGGTTCGTTTCGGCTCCGCCAGCTGCCAAAGACGGCCGTCCACGACGGCCGTACTTTCGAACAAGAGCCCGGTCCAAAAAGGCTCCTCATAGCGGGTAACCGCGGGAATCCGGACATACGCGCCGGCTTTTCATAACAACAGACAGAGAATCAAGTCATGCGCCATCAAAAATCCGGACGCAAACTCAATCGCACCAGTTCGCATCGTGAAGCCATGTTCAAGAACATGGCCTCGTCGCTGATCAAGCACGAACTGATCCGTACCACCCTGCCGAAGGCGAAGGAACTGCGCCGCGTCGCCGAGCCGCTGATCACGCTGGCCAAGGCCGACGGTGTGGCCAATCGCCGCCTCGCCTTCTCGCGCCTGCGCGACAAGGAAGCGGTCGGCAAGCTGTTCGTCGAGCTGGGCCCACGCTACAAGGAGCGTCCCGGCGGCTACCTGCGCATCCTCAAGTGCGGCTTTCGTCCCGGCGACAATGCGCCGATGGCGTATGTCGAGCTGGTGGGGCGTCCGCAGGTCGAGGCGGTCGACGCCGAATAAAATCGATCGGTTGCATTGATCGAAGCAGGGCGTCCAGACGTCCATGCACACGAACCCGGCCGGGCAACCTGCCGGGTTTTTGCGTTGGCGGTCATGGGAATCGCGGATATCTCCGTTGAATCTGGCGCGCCTGCTGACAGCGCCCCGACGAACGGGTAATGTCGTTGGTCCCGCAACGCAGCAATTCGCCATGAACCCATTTCGCTGGTCGTATCGTGTCAGTTTCATCATCGGCTTCCTGATCTGCGTGGGCCTGCTCGGCTTCGCGCTGTTCTCCGAAAAGTACTGGCACCTGATTCCTTGTCCGCTGTGCATCTTTCAGCGAATCGGGTTTCTCGTGATGGCCGTATTTTTCCTGCTGGGGGCGTTGCATGCGCCGCGTGGTGGTGCGCGCTGGATTTATGCCGGCGGTGCATTGCTGGGGGCGCTGTTCGGGATTGCCGTGGCCGGCCGGCACCTGTGGATCCAGTCGCTGCCAGCCGATCAGATTCCTTCCTGCGGTCCGCCGCTCGATTACATGTTCAGCGCATTTCCGTTTGCCCGCGTGCTGCAGTTGGTGTTTACCGGTTCCGGTGAGTGCGCCAAAGTGGAACCCATTCTCGGATTGCCGATGCCTGCATGGACTTTGCTGTGGTTCTTCGTGCTGGCTGTGTTGGCGATTGTCGCTTCGCGTCGCCGGGTTCGGTCGGCATGAATGCCACCATTGCCACCGGCGTTTCCGCATCTGGCCAGTGGACTCCCGACTCCTGGCAGCAGCGCGTGGCGCTGCAGCAACCGCATTACGATGACGCGGCCGAACTGGCCATCGCGGGGGCGCACCTGGCCCAGCTGCCGCCCCTGGTGACGTCGTGGGAAGTGTTGGCGCTGAAGCAGTCGCTGGCCGACGCGCAGGATGGCCATCGTTTCCTGCTGCAGGGCGGTGATTGCGCAGAGACTTTCGCCGACTGCACCAGTCCGGTGATCTCGAACCGGCTCAAGGTATTGCTGCAGATGAGCCTGGTGCTGGTGCACGGTCTGAAGAAGCCAGTGTTGCGGGTGGGCCGTTTCGCCGGGCAGTACGCCAAGCCGCGTTCGACCGACAGCGAAACACGCGATGGTGTGACCTTGCCGAGTTTTCGCGGCGACCTGATCAACGGTCCGGAGTTCACCGCAGCCGCGCGGCGGGCGGATCCGCAGCGGATGATCCAGGCACACGCGCATTCCGCGTTGACCATGAACTTCGTTCGCGCGCTGATCGACGGCGGCTTTGCCGACCTGCATCATCCGGAGTATTGGGATCTGGCCTGGGTCGAGCATTCGCCGCTGGCCGCCGAATACCGGCAGATGGTCGCGGGCATCGGTGATTCGCTGCGCTTCATGGAAACGCTGGCCGGACCGATCGCAGGGTTTTCCAAGGTGGATTTCTTCACCTCGCACGAGGCTCTGCTGCTGCACTACGAACAGGCGCTGACCCGGCAAGTGCCGCGTCACCCCGGTTTCTTCAACCTGTCCACCCATTTTCCGTGGATCGGCATGCGCACGGCTGCGCTGGACGGCGCGCACGTGGAGTATTTCCGCGGCATCCGCAATCCGGTGGCGGTGAAAGTCGGCCCAACCGTGACCCCGGCCCAGCTGTTGCCACTGATCGCCGCGTTGAACCCGGACGACGAACCCGGCCGGCTGACCCTCATCCACCGCATGGGCAACGCCAGGATTGCCGACGCCTTGCCGCCTTTGCTCGAGGCGGTGAAACGCGAAGGCCATCGCGTGCTGTGGGTGGCCGATCCGATGCACGGCAATACCGAGAGCACCTCGAACGGTTACAAGACCCGCCGCTTCGACAACATCCGCGGGGAGCTCGACCAGGCGTTCGACATCCACACCGCAACGGGCACCCGGCTCGGCGGCGTACATCTGGAACTGACGGGGGAAGACGTTACCGAGTGCATGGGTGGCGCGCGCGATCTCTCCGAAAGCGATCTCGATCGTGCCTACAAGTCGATGGTCGACCCGCGCCTGAACTACGAGCAATCGCTTGAACTGGCGATGTTGATCGTGCGCAAGTCAGCAGGTCAGTCCGGCCGCTGAGGGTGACAGGTGTCATGGCTTGGAACTGGCAACCCGCACTGAAATGCGCCCGCCGGATGCGCGAAGGTGATGCCTTCCGACAAACAGCAGGGCGCTGAGCGATGACCGGAACCACTGCCATGACGCCGCGCGTCGATTCATGGACGCTGGCGGGCCTGGTGCTGTTGCTGTTGCCGCTGCTGACCATGGCGCACGAGCTGGCGGGGCACGCACTCACCTGCGTCGCCACGGGCCATCTGCCCAGCGAGCTCGGCGCTTATTACGTTGAATGTCCCGATACCGGCCTATGGGCCAGGCGCGTCGTGGCGATGGCTGGCACCTGTATGGACGTGGTGCTGGCTGTGCTGGCCCTGGTCGGCTGGCGCCGCGTACAGCGACCGCTGCCACGTCTTGTGCTGTGGATCGTGTTCACGGTGAAGGGCATGGTCGCGGCCGGCTACTGGATGTTCTCCGGTGTTTCCAATCTCGGCGACTGGGGTCCGGATGTGGCGGTGGCATCGGCCCGCTGCCATGGCCCTGGTTTTGGCGTGTATTGATGTTCGCCGTCGGTCTGGTCGTCTATATCAGCGTCACCAAGCGTGCGATCCGGATGATGGCGGTGATGCTCGGCGGCGGCGAAATTGCCCGTCGCACACATCGCATCGCCATGACGATTTATCTGATCGGTGGCGCGTCTGCCGTGCTGGTGAGCTTGTTCAACCCGCTCGGCATGGCGATCACTCTGATGTCCGCGGTTGCTTCATCGTTCGGCGGCACCGCGGGATTGTTCAACGTGGCGTACTCCAAACCCTGCGCCGAGCCGCCCCGGGATTTCGTGATCGGCCGACACCACGTCATCGTCTTCGCCGGCGTGCTGGTGACGCTGGCATTCGCGGCGGTGCTGGGGCCGACGGTCTATCTGCACTAGCACCGCGCCGCGATCGCCCTACCGGTCACCCACGGGTTTGCCGCCAACCGTGTCGAGGAAATGCGGCGGTTGCCACGCACCGGCGTGTTGCTCGAAGCCGTAGGCGATCGAGATCAGCGTCGGCTCGCTCCACTTTGCGCCGAACAGCACGATCCCCACCGGCAGCCCGTGCGTGAAACCGGCTGGCACGGTAATCGATGGGTAGCCGGAAACTGCCGCAGGCTGCGAGACGCCGCCAATGGTGGGATCGCCGCTGACGACGTGGTCACCGAGTATCGGATCGGTCATGAAAGCCGGCCCCCACGACGGTGCCAGCAGCGCATCCAGGTGTTGCGCCTTCAATGCGGCATCGATGCCTTCCGGTCCCGACAGGCGCTTCGCCTTGGTCAATGCATCCACATACACCTTGTCGCTGAGTGGCCCTTTCTTTTCGGCCTGCTCGAACAGCTCCTGGCCAAACCACGGCATCTCGGTATCGGCGTGTGCGCGGTTGAAGGCGATCAGGTCGGCGAGTGTTTTCACCTTGAGCCCGCGACGACCAGCCAGGTAGGCGTTGATGTCGTGCTTGAAGTCGTACTGCAGCACGGTGATTTCCGATTCACCGAGGTCGGCCAGGTGCGGCACGGTGACCGGGTCGACGATGATGGCACCCTGCGCCTTCATCAGCGCGATCGCCTGTTCGAGTACCCGATCGGCATTCGGCTCGGCGCCGGCGAGCTGACGCACCACGCCGATGCGTTTGCCCTTCATTCCATTCGGATCGAGGAAGCGTCGATAGTCGGTGGCATGTTTGTCCGCTTCGGCCGTGGCCGGGTCGCGCGGGTCGCTGCCGGCGATCACCGTGAGCAAGGCGGCGGCGTCGGCCACGTCGCGTGCCATCGGGCCGGCGGTGTCCTGGCTGTGGCTGATCGGCACGATGCCGCTGCGGCTGACCAGGCCAAGGGTAGGTTTGATGCCGACGATGCCGTTCATCGCGGCGGGGCAAATGATCGAACCGTCCGTCTCGCTGCCGATCGCCACCGTAGTCAGCCCGGCTGCCACCGCGGCGGCGGAGCCGGCACTGGAGCCGCAGGGATTGCGGTCGAGCACGTAGGGATTGCGGGTTTGTCCGCCGCGTGCACTCCAGCCACTGCTGGCGTGGTTCGAACGGAAATTGGCCCATTCGCTGAGATTGGTCTTGCCGAGGATCAGCGCGCCGCCCTTGCGCAGCCGCTCGACCAATCCGGCGTCGCGCGGCGCGGGTGCATCGGCCAAGGCCAGCGAGCCGGCCGTGGTGAGCATGCGGTCGCCGGTGTCGATGTTGTCCTTGAGCATTACCGGGATGCCATACAGCGGCCCGCGCTGCTTCTCGCCACTGCGCGCGTGGTCGAGCGCGCCAGCGCGCGTCAGTGCATCGGGATCCGTCTCGATCACCGCGCGCAGGGTCGGGCCGGACTGGTCGACCTGCCGGATGCGATCGAGGAGCTGCCGGGTCAACTGGCGGCTGTCGAGCGTACCGGCATCCATGCGCTGCTGAAGTTGGACGATCGACATGTAGTTGGCGGCCGCTGGCGAGGCATCGGTGGCGATGGCTTGCGCGGCAAGCAAACTGCCGACGAGTGCGGCGAGACAGAAGGCTGGACGGCTCACGGTGATCCCCGGTTGCGGCGAATGCGGCATGTTGTCGCGAATGCCCCAGCTTAGCTCCGGATCGCAGCGAGCGCTGCTGCCGCGAGCGTACAATTTAACGATGAACACGAACGCCAGCCTGCGTCCCGCCAAGCCGTTCGGTGCCGCGGCCCTTGTGGTCGGCTTGCTTTTCGGCAGTCCCGGTCATGCCGCCGATACCGCCGACGCGCGGCCGATTCCCGACACCTTGCAGCAACGCGTCGCGTCCTGCATCGCCTGTCATGGTGTGCACGGCGAAGGCACGCCCGGCAGCGGTTACTTTCCGCGCCTGGCCGGCAAGCCTGCCGCCTACCTGGCGCGCCAGATTCAGGATTTCCAGAATGGCCTGCGCAAGTACGCACCGATGGAATACACCGTGCGCCAACTGAGCCCCGCGTACATGCGCGAGATCGCCGAATACTTCAGCGCGCAGCAGGTGCCTTATAGCCGCTCGCCACTGCCGCCGGTTTCCGCCGCGACATTGCAGCGTGGCGAACAGCTCATCGGCAAGGGTGATCCGGCCCGCAAGATCCCCGCTTGCACGAGTTGCCACGGCAGTCAGCTGACCGGCGTGGAGCCGTCCATGCCCGGACTGGTCGGCCTGCCTTACGACTACATCAGTGCGCAGCTCGGCTCGTGGCGCACGCATACCCGCGCCACGGTGGCGCCCGATTGCATGGCCACGGTGGCGAACCGGCTGGCCGAGTCGGACATCACCGCGGTAGCCGCGGCGCTGGCCAGTCGCCAGCCGCCGGCCGATGTGCACGCGCAGGCAGCCGGCACCGTGACACCGCCGCTGTCCTGCGGCGTACTGGGCACGACGGGAGACACGCCATGACATGGCTGCGCTGGATGTGGCTGCTGATCTTGCTGCTGGTTCTGCTGGTATTGGGGTGGGTGCTGTTCGGTGGTAGTCATCGCCCGACATCAACGGGCGCAAGCAAGGTCACTGCGGCGACCTTGCGCGATCCGGCCCTGATCACCCGCGGTGAATACCTGACCACGGCCGGCGATTGTGCCGGCTGCCATACCGCGCAGGGTGGCGCCGCCTATGCGGGTGGCCGCTCACTGGCCACGCCATTCGGCAATATCCCCGTGCCCAATATCACCCCCGATCGCGAAACGGGCCTGGGTGAATGGAGCTTCGAGGATTTCTGGCAGGCGCTGCATGCCGGCAAGGGTCGTCATGGCGAGTTGCTGTATCCGGCGTTCTCGTACACCTCCTACACCAAGGTGCACCACGACGACGCACTGGCGATCTTCGCTTACCTGCAATCGCTGCCACCGGTACATCAAGCGCCTGCTGCATCGACGTTGTCGTTTCCGTACAGCGTGCGCAAGAGCTTGGCGGCATGGCGCGCATTGTATTTCAGGGAAGGTGTGTTCCAGCCGGATCCGGCGCAGTCGCCGCAGTGGAATCGCGGCGCCTATCTGGTGCAGGGACTCGGCCATTGCAACGAATGCCACGGCGCACGCGATTCGCTCGGTGGCACGGCGCAGGACGCGCACCTGGCCGGTGGTCAGATTCCCGTGCAGAACTGGTATGCGCCCGACCTGAGTACCCGCCAGAACGGTGGCCTGCAGGGCTGGAGCGAACAGGACATCGTCGATCTGCTGAAGACCGGTCAGTCCGCCAAGGGCGCAGCGTTCGGTCCGATGGCGGCCGTAGTGGCGGGCAGCACCCAGCACATGACCGACGAGGACCTGCACGCGATCGCCGGTTACCTGCACTCGCTGCCGCCGCGGCCGCCGACACCAGCCGAGCCATCACCGTTCAATGCCGGGACGATGGTGGAGCAGGGTGAGAAGGTCTATGCCCAGCACTGCGCCGAATGTCATCGCAAGGATGGCAGCGGTGTGCCCGGTGTCTATCCACCGCTGGATGGCAACTCATCAGTGACCGAGCCGAGCGGCATCAACGCCATCCGCATGGTTCTGCTGGGAGGTTTTGCGCCGGCCACGAAGGCCAATCCGCGGCCGTATTCGATGCCGCCCTATGCCCAGCAGTTGAACGATCGCGACGTGTCGGCGGTGGTCAGTTATATCCGGCGAGGCTGGACCAACCAGGCCTCGGCGGTGCGTCCCGAGGATGTCAGCACGTACCGGCAAACACCGATCGACTGAGCCGTAATCAGGATGCGTAGGAGCCCGCTGGCGGGCGATGCTTTTGCTCGACCTCCAAAAAAGCATCGCCCGCCAGCGGGCTTCTACGCGTTGGTGTTGATGGTGCGATACAGCTCGCCCAACGCCAGCCAATGCGCCAGGTTCCAGTGTCCGCGGGCCTGTCCGGATGGCGACGGCAGCACGAACAACTGCGTGCTGCCGATGGTCTCGTCCTGCAGCCCGTAATCCACCGCGTGGCCGAGCGCGCCGCGCGCCGCGTTCTTGCTGGTGAAGGCGAGCAGGCGTGGTGCGTGCCGCTCGATCTTGGCGATCAGTTCGTTCGCGTCGAAGGCATCGCGCGGCAGTTCGCTGTCATTGCCGCTGTGACGCTTGGCGAGGTCGGTGAGGCCGATGCCGTAGCCGGGCAGTTGGGGAAACTCCGCGGGTGCCAGCCGGTGCGGAGTCAGGCCGGCCTCGAACAGCGCGCGCCAGAAAAGATTGCCGGGGTGGGCGTAGTACGCGCCTTCCGCAGCCGATCGCTTGCCGGCGGCGGTGCCGCAGAAAACCAGCGTCAGCCCGGGTCGCAACAGGTCGGGCAGGATGTGGGGGTCAGTCGACGGCGACATGGCGGGGTCGATTCCCGTCAAGCAGGAAATCGGTGAACTGGAAGCGTCCGTCGCGCAGCACCGATTCGCCACGGCGCAAGGCCAGTGGCTGGCGAAACAGCGGGCCGGCGTAACTCAGCGTGTGGAATTCGCCGCGTTCGCCACAGGGGTCGACGCCGGCCGGCAGTCCGTCGAGCAGGGCGGCATCGTAGTCGCGGCCGCAGAAGTCGGCGTCGAGCTGCTGGGTATCCACGCAGCACAGCACCGCGCGATGGCCCTCGCCGACAAAGCGGCGCGACAGCGCGGCGGTGTCCTCGCCCCACAGCGGAAACACCGCGCGCCAGTTTTCCCGGCCGAGCTGGCGCACACGGTAGTCGCGCACGTCCTCCAGGAACAGGTCGCCGAACGCGCAGTGGCGGATGCCCGGCCAGCGCATTCGCGCCTCGACCAGCGCTTGCGCGTGGGCTTCCTCGTAGGCATCGTTGCTGCCGGGCCAGTCCAGCATCACCTCGACCAGTGGCAGTCCGAGTGCGGCGGTCTGTGCCAGCAGCACCTCGTGCTGCACGCCGTGCATGGCCACGCGCCGGTAATTGCGGTTGATCGTGGTGAGCAGGCCGACGACCCGCCACTGCGGGTCGGCCAACAGGCGCTGCAACGCCATCAGGCAGTCCTTGCCGCCGCTCCAGGCCAGCAGAATGTCAGTCGTCATGTCGGCGCTTTCTCCTTCGTTCGCCGGCAACGATACCGCGGGCGTGCCGGGCAGGCATGTTGATGCCGGTCGTGATTCAGGAAAGGAAGGCGGATTTCCCGAATTACCACATCGACAGGTTGCGCCTGCAGCCGCTATAAAGATGGTCAATTTGGGGAGTATGCGGTGAGTGAAGAAATCCTGATCAACGTGACCCCCCGCGAGACGAGGGTCGGTGTGGTCGAGAACGGCATGTTGCAGGAGGTCCATGTCGAGCGCGCCTCCCGGCGGGGCTATGTCGGCAACGTCTACAAGGGCCGCGTGCAACGGGTGATGCCTGGCATGCAGGCGGTGTTCGTGGAGATCGGGCTGGAGCGCGCGGCGTTCCTGCACGCCTCGGATATCGTGCGCCTGCCGTCGTCGGCCACCGATGGCGTGGAGTCGAACGGCAACGGCAACGGCCACGTGCCATCGATCAGCGAACTGGTGCACGAGGGCCAGGAGATCGTGGTGCAGGTGATGAAGGACCCGATCAGCACCAAGGGCGCGCGGCTGTCCGCGCACCTGTCGATTCCCTCGCGTTACCTGGTGCTGCTGCCGTACGCGCGCACGCTGGGCATTTCCGCCCGCATCGAGGACGAGGCCGAGCGCCAGCGCCTGAAAGATGTGCTGACCCCGCTGATCGGCGATAACCCGCTGGGCTATATCGTGCGCACCAATGCCGAAGGGCAGAGCGCCGAATCGCTGGCGTTCGACGTGGCCTATCTCACCAAGGTGTGGCGCGTGGTGCAGGAAAACATGGCCAAGGCCAAGGTCGGCGAGCGCGTCTACGAGGAATTGTCGCTGCCGCTGCGCAGCCTGCGCGACATGCTCAACGAGGACATCGAGAAAGTGCGGGTGGATTCATTGGCCACTTACGAGAAGGTGGTCAAGTTCGTGCACAAATTCATGCCGAGCCTGGACGACCGCATCGAGCACTACGACGGCGAGCGGCCGATCTTCGACCTGTACGGCGTCGAAGACGAAATGCAGCGCGCGCTGAGAAAGGAGGTGCCGCTGAAATCCGGCGGCTACCTGATCGTCGACCAGACCGAGGCGATGACCACGATCGACGTCAACACCGGTGCCTATCTCGGCTCGCGCAATCTGGAGGAAACCGTCTACCGCACCAACCTGGAGGCGGCGCAGGCGGCGGCGCGCCAGCTGCGCCTGCGCAACCTCGGCGGCATCATCATCATCGACTTCATCGACATGAACGATGAGGAGCACAAGCGCCAGGTGCTGCGCATGCTCAACAAGGGGCTGGCGCGCGATCACGCCAAGACCACGGTGTATCCGATGTCGGCGCTGGGCCTGGTGGAGATGACGCGCAAGCGCACCACCGAAAGCCTCGCGCGGCAGCTATGCGAGCCCTGTCCGACCTGCAACGGTCGCGGCGTGCTGAAAACCGCCGAGACGGTGACCTACGAAATATTCCGCGAAATTACCCGTGCGGTACGTCAGTTCAACGCCGAGAAATTGCTGGTGATGGCGAACCCCGGCGTGGTCAACCGCATCCTGGAAGAAGAGTCCAGTGCGGTTGCCGAATTGGAAGAGTTCATCTCTAAAAGCATACGCTTCCAGGCGGAAGAGCATTATTCGCAGGAACAGTTTGATGTCGTTTTGCTGTAAATCCGGTGCGGGTTGCCGCGCGTGAACGCGTTGTGGCAGCGACGGCTGCATCGTTGTGCCCGGACGTTGGGCTGGACTACCGGGACCGCACTGATCCTGTGTGCCGTGCTGGCTGCGTTGGCCCAGTTGCTGCTGCCGCTGCTGGCGCGGCACCCGACGTGGGTGGCGGCACAGCTCAGCCAGCGGCTGCAACGGCCGGTCAGCTTTACCTCCATGGAAGGCCGCTGGACTGGATCGGGGCCGCTGTTCGTGATGCACGGGGTGACGATCGGGGCGGCCACGGGTGAAACCGGTGCGCCGCTGCAGCTTCCCGAATCCGAACTGAAACTCGATTTCGGTGGCTGGCTGCTGCCCTCGCGGCATCTGCTCAACCTGCACGTGCGTGGTCTGCAACTGGATCTTTTGCACGACGCTGGCGGCTGGCATGTCAACGGCATCGGCGTTGCCGGCGGCAACAAACGGCAACCGTTGTCACTGGGCCGACTGTCGCTTGATCTGTGGCTGGAGGATCTGCGCGTGGTGGTTGCCGACACCACGCTCGACCGGCGCTACACGCTGCTCTCGCAGCAGTTGCGCTTGAGTCATCAGGGTCGGCAGATTCGCTTCGGCGGCATCCTGCGGCGCGTCGGCGTGACGGCCGCGGTGCGCACGGCCGGCCGCTTTCGCGACGATGGTCGGGCCGGCCAGGTGTGGGTCGGTGTCGACGATGCCGAACTCAGGCCGCTGCTGGAAGGCATCGACATGGGCGGCTATACGGTCGATCACGGAAACGGTCGATTGAGTGCGTGGCTCGACTGGCGCAAGGGCCGGTTGACGCACAGCCTGATCCGTTTCGACCTCGATACCCTGGCCGTGAGCGCCCCAGGCGGGAGCACTGCCAGCGTGGCGGCACTGCACGGTTTGGTCGGGGTGCGGCAGATGGCCGACGGATACGACGTACGCTGGGCCGGCGACGATGGCAGCGCGCTGGCGCTCAGCCTGCATCAGCCTGGCAGTCCGCAAACCCGGGCGGGCGTTGCCGCGCGCGAACTGCAACTGGCGCCATTGTTGCCGTGGCTGGCGCTCAAGCCGGACCTTTCACCGGCGCTGGCGCAGTGGCTGGGCAGTGGACATCCACGTGGCGACCTGACCCGGCTGGCACTGCACTGGAGTCGTGGTGAAGGCCTGCAGGCGGTCGATGTGGCGTTCAGCGATCTGGGCATCGATCCGGTCGGTAAACTGCCGGGTGTGACCGGCCTGCACGGCGAGCTGCGCGGCGATGCCGAGGCGTTGTCGCTGGAGCTGCCGGCGCAGGCGACCACCTTGCAGTTTCCGCATCAGTTCCGGCAACCGTTCGTGCTGTCGAAACTGGCCGGCACACTGGCTTTCTGGCCGGAGGACGGCGACTGGCATATCGGCGTGGACACACTGGATTTCGCCGGCACCGGCTATGCGGGTGACGTTCGCGGCGAGGTGATCCTGCCGAGCCAGGGTGGCCCGCCATTCATGGATGTGTATGCCGCCCTGGATCACGCCGACGTCACCGCGGCCAAGCTGTTCTGGCCACTCGGTTCGATGTCGCCCGGCACCATCGCCTGGCTGGACCGCGGCCTGGTGGCCGGTCAGCTCGATCAGGCACAGGTGCTGGTGCGGGGCGATCTCCGCGACTGGCCGTTCCGTCACAACGAAGGCCGTTTCGAGGCGCGCGCGGTGATCAGCGGCCTTACCCTCGATTACGGCAAGGACTGGCCGCATGGCGAGGGCATCGATGCGGTGGCCAGCTTCGTCAACAACGGCATGCTGGTCGAAGCCAGCGCCGGTCAGTCGCTCGGCGTGAAAGTTGATTCGGCCGTTGCGCTGATTCCGGATTTCGGCAGTGGCCTGCTCGACCTCAACGTGCAGGGCAATGGCAGCGGCGCCAGCCTGATGGAGTTTGCGCGCAAGAGTCCGATCGCCAGTCACCAGGCCGACACGCTGGCTAAACTGAATCTGGGTGGCAGCGGCACGTTCCAGTTCCATCTGGCGCTGCCGTTGAAGAACGCCGAAAGCGCGCAGTTGAATGGCACCGCGCAACTGAAGGACGCCGACCTCAGCGCGCCGGACTGGAACCTCCAGCTGGACAAGCTCAACGGTCCGCTGCAATTCGATGCGCACGGCCTGCAGGCCGACGCGTTGGATGCAGGTTTCCGTGGCCAGCCATCCAAATTGCAATTGGCGATCGCTGCGGCCAACAAGGACCCGGCGACTGTACTGTCGGCGCAGTTGCAGGGCAGTTACAGCATGGCCGAACTGGTGCAGGATTATCCGTCCCTGAAGTGGCTCGGCCCGCTGGCCGCCGGCCGCAGCCACTTCGACATCGGCTTCACGATTGCCCATGTACCCGGCAGTGACGCGCTCGCGCAAACGCTGAGCGTCGACTCGCCGCTGAGCGGTATCGCGCTGGATCTGCCGGCACCGTTGCACAAGCCGGACGCCTCCAGCCTGCCGTTGCACCTGAGCATGAGCCTGCCGATCGGCGGCAGCGATCTGCGCCTGACACTGGGCGACGTGATGCAGGGACATATGCGTCTTTCCGATGGGCCGCAGCGGCCACTGGCGGCCACCCTGGCCTTTGGCAACCAGATGCCCGAAGCCTTGCCTGCGCGCAACCTGCGCATCCGCGGCCATGCCGATCGGTTGGATGTCACCGGTTGGGTGCAGCGCGTGGTGGCCGGCAGTGGCGGCGACGGCCCGGGACTGGAGAGCATTGACGTCAGCACCGACCGGGCCGAATGGTTCGGCCGTCCGATGGGACCGTTGAAGATTGGCGCAACGCCGAAGTCCGACATGTTGAGCGTGGACGTGGATGGCACCGCGATGGCCGGCAACTTCAGCGTGCCGAGCCAGGAGCTGGACAAGCGCGGCGTCACCGCCCGGTTGCAACGACTGTACTGGCCGAAGGATGCCACTGCCCGATCCGCCAGTCAGGCCGGTGCGGGCAGCACTGCCGGTACCACCGATGCGACGGCAGCCAGCAACGCCCCCAGCGCCACGACACCGGCTCCCGATCCCGCCAACACCGGCATCAATCCTGCCGCGCTGCCACCATTCCACCTGTGGGTGGGCGATTTGCGACTGGGTGACGCCAAGCTCGGTGAAGCCCGCCTGGAGACCTGGCCCACGGCGAACGGTCTGCATATCGAGCAGTTGCGCGCGCTGTCCAGCCGCGTACAGATCAACGCCAGCGGCAACTGGAACGGCAACGCCAGCAACAGCCATACGCACATGAAGATCAGCTTCGCCGCCGAGGATCTCGGCGCGATGCTCGGCGCGTTCGGCTTCGATGGACTGGTCAACGGCGGCAAGACGCGCGATCAGCTCGACGCCAGCTGGCCGGGCGGCCCCAGCGCGCTGTCGCTGGCCACGATGGACGGTATCCTCAGCATCCAGGTCAACGATGGCCGCATTCCCGAGGCTGCGTCGCCCGGCGTGGGGCGGTTGCTTGGTCTGGTTTCGCTGGCCGAACTGCCGCGCCGCCTTACCCTGGATTTCGGCGATGTGTTCGGCAAGGGCCTGGCATTCGATTCGATCAGCGGCGACTTCCATCTGGCCGATGGCAATGCCACCACCGACAAACTGTTGATCGCCGGCCCGGCGGCAAACATCAGCGTGTCCGGCCGTACCGGCCTGCGCGCCCGCGACTACGACCAGCAGATGGTGGTGGTTCCACACGTCGGCAACAGCTTGCCGCTGGTCGGCGCCGTGGTCGGCGGGCCGATCGGTGCGGCCGCGGGTTTCGCGGTGCAGGGATTGTTGGGCAAGGGCTTGAACAAGGCGGCCAGCGCGCGCTACCGCATCACCGGCAGCTGGGATAAACCGGTGATGACCCTGGTGGAAAAACACGGCAGCGCAGCGGCATCCCAGGGCACACCTGCCATCCCTGCCAGCATCGCGCTACCTGCGGCCGTCCCCCGGACGCCTGCGCCGTCGGCCAGCAGCGTGTCGTTACCGGCGGCAGCCAGCTCGACCCCGCCGTAAGCCGGTCACGGCGACGTTTCATCCGCGGCCTTGTTGCCGCGGAAAGGAAACAGCTGCTGCTTCACGAAGCCGTCGGGCATGTAGTCGCCCACCACGCCGTAGTGCTCCGGGAACTTGTTCTTCGACTTCACCGCAGTGCCGAATACATAGTCGAGAAACGCGTAGTGCGCAGCGTAATTGCGGTCGATCGCCTCGTCGTCGGAGGCGTGATGCCAGTGATGGAAATCCGGCGTCACGATCAGGTACTTCAGCGGCCCCCACGGCAGGTGCACGTTCGCGTGATTGAACACCGCCTGGAAACCCACGATCAGGATGTAGCCGTTCATCGCCTCCTCGGAAAAGCCGAGGATGTACAGCGGCGCCAGCACGCACACGCGGGTGAAGATCAGCTCGAGCATGTGTTGGCGCGAACCGGCCAGCCAATCCATCGTCTTCACGCTGTGGTGCACGGCGTGGAAGCGCCACAGGAAAGGCACCTCGTGGTACGCGCGGTGCGTCCAGTATTGCGCCAGGTCGGCCACCAGCACGCACAGCAGCAGCTGTGGGACGAACGGAATGTGCTGCACGGACTGCTGAAAATCGCTGCTGACGAGCCAGCCGAACAGGTGGTGCAGCAGGAAGTTCACCGTCAGCAGCGCCAGCCCCACGATGAAATGGTTCACCGCGAAATGCTTCAGGTCGGTCTGCCATTCCTTGCGAAAAATCGCCTGGCCCTTGTACAGCGGAAACAGCTTCTCGATCACCACGAAGATCAGCGTCGAGCCGAGCAGGTCCAGGATGAACCAGTCCAGCCCGATGTAGGGCGTGTGGTCGGGGAACTCGCCCACCGGCACGCGCGAACCGCCCAGTGCCACCGCGGCGATCACAAGCACGAAAGCCGCGATGTTGAGGTTGCGCTGGCGGTTGAGAATGACGTTGCCCAGCGACATGCCGCCAGCCACCAGCAGGCCCGCCAGCAGCACCTGGCGCAGCACGTCCACCGAATATTTGTGGCGCAGGTCCGGCGTGGTCAGGTACTGCGGAAAGTGGAACGCCAGCACCGCCAGCAGGCACAGGAAGCCCAGCGACAGCGCGATCACGCCGCTGATCTTGCCCAGCCCCGGCTTCAACTCGCCGTCGCGATGCAGCAGCTCGCGGGTTTCCTGTACCGGTTGCACGGCTCGATCGATGACTTCGCGGGCAGCTTCGCGTTTCGAATGTTCGTTCACGGGTGATCCTTCACGTCGGACGCCGGCTGGCGCTTCGGGCATGGTAGCGGACCGGCGCAAAGGCTTTAAAGCCGCTGGCGCCAGCCCCATGTGGGATAGTTCCGGATCGACCGCAGACAAGCTGATACCCATGGATTCATTGATCGCCCTCGCCGAAAGCAAGTTGTTGTCCCCCGGCGGCATCGCCACCGGCGACCTCGACCGCGTGTTCACCCAACTGATGGGCCCCTCGATCGACGCCGCCGACCTGTATTTCCAGCATTCGCGCAGCGAGTCATGGACGCTGGAAGAGGGCATCGTCAAGGATGGCAGCCACTCGATCGAGCAGGGCGTGGGCGTGCGTGCGATGTCGGGTGAGAAAACCGGTTTTGCCTATTCCGACGAGATCGTGCTGCCGCAGTTGCTGGAAGCATCGAAAGCTGCGCGCGCGATCGCACACGACGGCAACGGTGCCGGCAAGCCGCTGGCCTTGAACGGCGCGCGCCAGCTGTATCCGGCGATCGATCCGGTTGAAAGCCTGCCCAACCCCGACAAGATCGCGCTGCTGCGCGAGGTCGATGCGTACGCGCGCTCGCGCGATCCGCGCGTCAAGCAGGTCATCGTCAGCATGGCCGCCACCATCGACACCATTCTCATCGCCGCCTCCGACGGCACCCTGGCCGCGGACGTGCGCCCGCTGGTGCGCCTCAACATCCAGGTGATCGCCGAGGCCAACGGTCGCCGCGAGCAGGGCTACTCCGGCGGCGGTGGCCGTTACGGCTACCGCGAGCTGATCGAGAACGGCCGCGCGCTGGCGTTTGCCGATGAAGCCGTGCGCCAGGCGCTGGTGAACCTGGATTCGGTCGACGCCCCCGCCGGCCAGATGACCGTGGTACTCGGACCCGGTTGGCCCGGCGTGCTGCTGCACGAGGCGATCGGCCATGGCCTCGAAGGCGACTTCAACCGCAAGGGTAGCTCCGCGTTCTCCGGCCGCATCGGCCAGCGCGTGGCGGCGAAAGGCGTCACCATCGTCGACGACGGCACCCTGGCCGGTCGCCGCGGCTCGCTCAGCATCGACGACGAAGGCACCCCGACCGAGTGCACCACCCTGATCGAGGACGGCATCCTCAAGGGTTACATGCAGGACAAGCTCAACGCTCGCCTGATGGGCATGGCGCCCACCGGCAACGGTCGCCGCGAATCGTTCACCACATTGCCGATGCCGCGCATGACCAACACCTACATGCTGGCAGGCTCGCACGATCCGCAGGAGATCATCCGCTCGGTGAAGAAGGGCCTGTACGCGCCGAACTTCGGCGGCGGCCAGGTCGACATCACCAACGGCAAGTTCACTTTCTCCGCGTCCGAGGCGTACCTGATCGAGGACGGCAAGATCACCCGTCCGGTGAAGGGCGCGACCTTGATTGGTTCCGGGCCGGAAGTGCTCCATCGCGTCTCGATGATCGGCAACGATCTGGCGCTGGATGAGGGTGTGGGCGTGTGTGGCAAGGATGGGCAGAGCGTGCCCGTGGGCGTGGGTCAGCCGACCCTCAAGATCGACTCCATGACCGTGGGCGGCACCGCCTCCTAACCGCGCGGAAGGCTCTTTGCGGGAGCGACTTCAGTCGCGACGCTCTCGCTTGCAACCTCTTCCCGACGACCAAAAAGAAAAGGCATCGACATCCTTGTCGACGCCTGCTTCACGACTGCCCGTTCAATCGCTGGACGGTAGCCGTTGCGTTCAGTCCAGCACGAAGGGCCGCAATGTGCTCCAGACGTTGTCCACGATCTGATGCTGCGCGGCCACGGCGGGATGGACGCCGTCATCGAGCAACAGGGCAGGTTTGTCCGAAATGCCCGCCATCAGCGAGGGCAGAAACACGACATGCCGATCTTGTGCCACCTGCGCGTAGACGGCCCGCAGCCGTGAGCCGCAATGGTCATGGTCCAGCTTGGGCGGAAGTTCGAAGCCGAGTACCGCCACACGTGCACCGGCTTTGCGTGCGGTATCGATCAACCGGTCCAGGTTCTGCCGAAGTTGCGCGTCACTGGCACCGAGATATGCGTCGTTACCGCCCAGCTCGAGGATTACTGCCTGCGGGTGATAGCGCGCCAGCAGCGTCGGCAACTCCGCGATGCCGTCGGCCAGGGTCTTGCCGGCGCGACTGGCGTTGACCAGCGCAGGCGCCGATGGATCAGTCGCCTTCAGGCGGCGGTCCAGCAGGTGAACCCATCCGGATTCGGTGGGGATGCGATGGGCCGAGCTCAGGCTGTCGCCCAACAACAGCACCGGCCGCGCTGGGGTCATTGCGAATGCACCGGCAGGCAACGCCAGGCACAACAACAGCGTTGAGGCGACGGTCTTGAACAGGTTCATGGCTATTTCCTTGGCGGTAGAGTGGTGCGGCAAACGGTTGGGCTACTGATCTTGTGATCCGGTGTTGTAGTGAACCATAACACTATAATCAAAAGCGTCAACAGGCAGAAGACCATGAAATGGCCTCCACTCGGCTGGTTGGCAGCTTGTCGTTGCGAAGCAGAGCTTCGTGCTCCTACTCTGTCGCCGAAGGCGATCGACCGCTCTGACCTTTAGCTTTTGCTTCGAGAGTGAGCCCATTCCCCATGTAGCAATAGGAAGAGCATCGCCCGCGAGCGGGCTCCTACGAGAATGGCGAGGCGAGGTAACACGCGGGAGAACTGGCGGACGGTGCGCGTCCTACGCGGTATGATGCGGAAATCGGCGGGGGAGAGCACCGCGCACGACCGAAGGAAGCCCGTTGTGGACAGAGTGCGCTCCTGCAAAACAAACAGCGAGTGATCAACCCTCGGCTGAATCATCCTTCTGCGCCAGGTCCTTCAACAACTGAAAAATTTCCCGATACGCCCGCGGCGGCTTGTTCGGTGTGTCCTTCTCGACACGCGCCTGGCGCACCAGCGAGCGCAGATGCTGGCGATCGACCTGCGGGTGTTCGGTGATGAGTTCGGACAGGGCTGCCTCGTCCTCGGCAATCAGGCGATCGCGCATGGATTCGAGGCGATGCATCGCGGCGGTTTCCTGGCGCTGTTTCTCGCGGTTTTCGCCGAGTTCGGCGCGCACCGCGGCGAAGTCGTCGTCGCCGTAGCGGCGCATGACCTTGGCGAGGAAGGCGAGCTGGCGCTTCTTCGCGCCGTGGGCAGTCATGCGGCGGGTGACGTCGACTTCGTGGCGCACGTCGTCCGGCAGCGCGAGCTTGGCCAGCCGGCTCGGTTGCAGGTCGACCAGTTGCTGCGCCAACACCAGCACGGCGAGTGCCTCGCGGCGCTGCTGGGTGCGGCTGGGACCGTAGTCCTCTTCGTCGAGTTCGTGCTGGTTGCGGCTGCGGCTCGGGCTCACGATGTCATTTCCGGAAGATGGGGTGGATCAGGCGTGCGTGTCGTCATTGCTGGCCGGCTCGGGTTGCTCCAGCGCGAAACGGGCAATCGGTTCGCCGTCCAGCTCGATGGTCTCGTTGAACATCGCAGCTGGGCGCACCCACAGGCCGCGGTCGCCGTAGAGCGCCTGGTAGACGACCAGGGGTTCCATGGTTTCGCTGTGGTGGGCGGTGCCCAGCACGCGGTAGCGCTGGCCCTTGTAGTGGCGATAGATGCCGGCGGTGGGTTGCATGGGCGTTCTCCGCAGCTCTTTTCATTTCGTCGCCACGCCCCCATTTCGGGAAGCCAGCGGTCGCGAACCGCTTATTCTACCCGCCTAACCCCCAGGAAAGCCCAACGTGAGTGAAGTTGCCATCAGCCCGGCGGATCGCAGTGAGTCCGAACTTGATCGACTGGCGGAGCTGGCCGAGGACGTGATCCGCCGCGCCCGCGCCGCCGGTGCCAGCCAGGCCGAGGTGGCCGCCAGCATCGACACCGGGCTGAGCGTGAACGTGCGCCTGGGCGAAGTGGAGACGGTGGAGCACGCGCGCGATCGCGGTTTCGGGCTGACCGTTTATTTCGGCCAGCGCAAGGGTTCGGCCAGCACTGCCGACCTTCATCCGGATTCGATCCAGGCCACGCTGGACCAGGCCTGTGCGATCGCGCGCTATACCGAAGCCGATCCGGCATCGGGGCTCGCGGATGCGGCGCGCATGGCCAGCGCGTTCCCCGACCTGGACCTGTGGCATCCGTGGGATATCGACACCGCTGGCGCGATCGCACTGGGTATCGAAATCGAGGAGGTTGGCCGCGCGCATGCCGGTATCAGCAATTCCGACGGTGCCAGCGTGCAGGCCGGACAGGGCCTTTCGGTGTACGCGAACTCGCACGGTTTCGTGGGGCGCGAGCGCGGCACCCGGCATTCACTGTCGCTGGCGCTGATCGCCGGCGACGAAGACGGCATGCAGCGCGATTACTGGTACGACAGTGTGCGCGCCGCCGGCGATTTCATGAGTGCGAAGGCGCTCGGCGACAAGGCGGCCGAACGTACGCTGGCGCGGATGGGCGCACGCAGCCTGTCGACACGGCAGTGCCCGGTGCTGTTTGTGCCGGAGCTGGCGCGTGGGCTGATCGGTCATCTGCTTGGTGCGGTCAGCGGCGGCTCGTTGTATCGCCGTGCCAGTTTCCTGCTCGACCACGTGGGCAAGCCGGTGATGCCGGGTTGGCTCGACATCAACGAGCGGCCGCACTTGTCGCGCGGGCAGGGCTCGGGCAACTTCGATGCCGAGGGCGTGGCCACCGTCGACAGCTCGCTCATCGAAGGCGGCGTGCTGGCGCGCTACGTGCTGGGCAGCTATTCGGCGCGCAAGCTGGGTTTGGAGTCGACCGGCAACGCCGGTGGTATCCACAATCTGATCGTGGAACCGGGCAGCGCCGATGGGGCGAAGGATGATTTCAACGCCATGCTGCAGCGCCTCGGCACCGGCCTGCTGGTGACCGAGGTGATGGGCCAGGGCGTGTCCACCGTCACCGGCGACTATTCGCGCGGCGCGGCGGGTTTCTGGGTGGAGAACGGCCAGGTCACCTACCCGGTGGAAGGGATCACCATCGCGGCCAACCTGCGCGACATGTTTGCCGGCATCGTTGCGGTGGGCGCGGATGTGGATTCGCGTTCGCACATCCTCACCGGCTCGATCCTGCTGGAACGGATGACGGTGGCCGGCGAATAGCGACGTTCGCGCACTCGCGCAGGGTGGGCTCGCGAACCAGGTTCAAAGCGATCTGCAGAGCCGTCCTTGCACGCAGGCGTCGGCGTCTGACACGGGCGCTGCCGGACCGGGCTGGGCGCCTGTGTCGCAAGTTCGTTCGGCAAAGCGGGTCAAGGCTTGCTAGCATCCGCATAACCGGCATTCGGCCGGCGAGTTGTCGACGTACGTACTTGACTGAAGGAGATGCGCATGAGCGTTCCACCCGAGTCCGTCATTCCGCCCCCGCCGAACGAACCGTTGACCGGGGTACCGCCCGCCGACCAGCGTCAATGGGCGATGTTTGCCCATCTGTCCGCATTGCTCGGTGCCATCCTTACCGGCGCTTTCGGCGGCGGCTGGGGTTGTTTCATCGGTCCGCTGATCATCTGGCTGGTCAAGAAAGACACCATGCCGTTCGTCGATGACCAGGGCAAGGAAGCGTTGAATTTCAACATCACGGTGGCGATTGCGTTCCTGGTCCTGCTGCTGTTGTCGGTGATGACGTTTGGCATCGGCCTGGTGATTGCCGTTCCGCTGTGGATCATCATCGGCATTGCGTGGCTGGTGTTCACCATCATCGCGGCCATCAAGGCGAACGAGGGCGTGCAATACCGCTATCCGTTCACGCTGCGGCTGATCAAGTAAGGCGGTGGTGGTACAGGCAGGGGCGGCCACAAGTCGGGCCGCTCCCGCCTCGTGGCGCGTCACGCTCGCCACTGCAGGCGCAGTTTGCGCAGCAGAAGTGCAAGTTCGGCGCGTTCGTGATTGTCCGGGCCGGAGACGGTGACCGGGCGGCTTGTTCGAAGCGCACAGGGAGCGCCGCACATGCAATCGATCATCCAGGTGATGTTCTTGCGGCGCGTACTGCCGCTGCTGTTGGTCGCGACGCCGGCCTTCGCCGCCGCTTCGCACCAGCCAGGCGACATCGTCGTCGAACGTGGCACCGTCCGCTCCGAAACGGGAGCCAGCGTGCCTTACGAAATCGGTACGTTGTACGTGCCCGAGAACCGGCGCAAGCCCGGCAGCCGTCTCATCGGCGTCGGCTTTGCCCGCATCCGGGGAACACACCCCACCGGCGCGCCGCCGGTGTTCTGGCTGCCGGGAGGCCCCGGCCTGAGCGTGCTCGGCGCGCTCACCGACCATGATGGAGCTGCCACCGGCCGCTTGCGATCATGGTTGACCTACGGCGCCGTGGGCGATCTGGTGGTGATCGAACAGCGTGGCTACACGCGCCGTGGCGAAATGCTCACGGCAAAGAGTGCCGCCATGCCGCTGGACCGGCCCGCTTCGGTCCATGCCGAAGCCGAAGCCATGCGTGCCCAGGCCAGGGAAGCCATTGCGGCGAACCCTGGCAAGGATCTGTCTGGCTACGATATCGGCGAATTCGCCGCCGACGTCGACGACCTGCGCCGGGCGCTCGGCTACGACAGGATCAGCCTGTTCGGCGGGAGCTTCGGCTCGCAATGGAGCCTGGCGGTGATGCGGTTGCATCCGGACATCGTCGCGCGCGCGGTGCTGTCGGGCGTGGAGCCGTTGAACAATGGCTACGACATGCCATCGCATGTGTTCGCGGCGCTGCAGCGCATCGCCTACGACGCCGACCGCGATCCTGGCCTGCAGCCCTACCTGCCGTCAGGCGGCATGATGGCGGCGGTGCACGCCCTGCATCGACGTTTCGCCGATGCACCGATACGCGTGCAGGTTCGCGATGAAGCAGGGCAGGCATCGACCGTGGTGCTGGGCGCGGAGGATCTCCAGCTTGCGCTGCTCTCGCATACGCAGGAGAGCGAGCAGTGGCCGGCTTTCATCCTGTCGCTCTACCACCGGCACTACGACGACTGGGCGCGCGACGTCCTCGCCGATCGCCAGGCGGGTACGACGAAGCTGATCGGTCCGTTGGCGGACAGCAGCCTCGGCGTCACCGCCGCGCGCGAGCAACAGCTGCGTACCGATCCTGCAGTCGAGCTTCTGGGCACCTGGAACTTCGAGGCGAACATCGGCTCTGCTGCCGACTGGCCTACCCGCGACATGGGCGATGCGGTACGCCAGCCGGTCGAAAGCCCGATCCCGGTCGTGTTCGTGCACGGTGATTGGGATACCTCCACGCCGATCGAGAACGCCCTTGGCTTGCTGCCGTATTTCCCGAATGGGCGTGCGATCCTTGTCCATCGTGCGGGTCATGACGGCACGTTCTACCAACTGCGCGAGAATCCCGCGGCGAAGGCGGCGATCTATGCGTTCCTGCGCACCGGCAAGCTGGACAACTTGCCGGTGGACGTGACGTTGCCGGTGCCCAAATTCGAGCTGCCCTCCTTCGCACCGCCGACGGGCCGACACGAAAGCGGTTGACGGTGTTGGAGATGGCCAGAGAGCTTCGACGCCGGAGCGACGGCCGCAACCGTCTCGACAGGGGCCGTATCCCGGTACTCAGTGGTGACGGTGCGCGGCGTAATGCGCCAGCTCTTCCAGCAACCTGCCTTGCGCGCCGAACGGCGAGATGGCGTCGAGCGCGTTGCCGGTCAGCTCGGCCAGCCGCGCGCGTGACGCGTCCAGCCCGATGATCGAAGGGAAGGTCGGCTTGTCGGCGGCAGCATCCTTGCCGGCGGTCTTGCCGATCACCGCCGACTCGCCTTCCACGTCGAGGATGTCGTCGCGCACCTGGAAGGCGAGTCCGACGGCATACGCGTAACGGTCCAGTGCTTCCAGTGCATCGTCCCCGGCGCCCGCGGCCAGCGCGCCCAGTCGCACGGCGGTGCGGATCAGGGCGCCGGTCTTGCAGGCGTGCATGTGCTCCAGTTCGGCCAGGCTCAATTTGCAGCCGACCGCGGCAAGGTCCAGGGCCTGACCGCCGGCCATTCCCTCGGCGCCGCAGGCACGGCCGAGCACGCGCAGCATGTCCACGCAACGGGTGGCCTCGACGCCAGCGTGTCCGTCGTGTGCAAGGATCTCGAAGGCCAGCGCCTGCAATGCATCGCCGGCGAGGATCGCCATGGCTTCGCCGAACACCACGTGGCAGGTCGGACGACCGCGGCGCATGGCGTCATCATCCATTGCCGGCAGGTCGTCGTGCACCAGCGAATAGGCGTGGATCAGCTCGACGGCGCAGGCCGGTGCATCCAGCTGCGGACCATCGACGCCCAGCGCGTGACCGGCCGCATAGACCAGCAGCGGCCGCAGCCGCTTGCCGCCACCGAGCACGGCGTAGCGCATGGCGCGATGCAGGTCGGCGGGGGATTGTTCGGCCGGTGGCAGGCTGCGATCGAGCGCCTGTTCGGCACGGACGATCAGCGACTGCAGTGCGGGACCAAGCTCAGAGTTCGGGTTCAAACGGTTGGGCGCTATCGGGGGCATCGGGATCGAGCAGCAGACGCACGCGCAGTTCGGCCTGTTCCAGCGATTGCTGGCAATGACGGAACAGGCCGATGCCACGTTCGAACGAGGCCAGGGATTCGTCGAGGCTCAGCTCGCCGCCTTCCATCTTCGCGACCAGCTGCTCCAGCTCGTCGAGGGAGTGTTCGAAGTCGACGATGGGAGGGTTCTTGCCGGGTGCGGGAGCGGTCTTGGCCATGACCGGCAAAGCTAACGCAGCGGCCGCCTGGAATCAATCTGCGCGTGCGTTTTGCGTGACCCGGATCAGCGTCCCGGCTGCCAGCGCGGCCGTGCGCCGGCTTGCCGGAAAATGGCTGTGCCACGGGCGCTGAGCCAGCGGTCGGCGACGGCAATCAGCTCGTCGTCGGCATACAGCAACGGGCAGACAGCGCGCTGCCACGGTGGCATCGATTGCTGTTGGAACAGGTCGCGCAGTTCGCGCGTGTGCGCATCGCCATCGGGCTTGATGCGCTCGCCGCCATGGCGAAGGCGCAGGGTCAGTGGCTCGTCCAGCCGGGCACTGGCGACGGTCAGCGACAAGGTACCGCCGCCGGGCAGGTTCAGCGGTTCGCCACGCCAGGACGATTGCCAGCCGCCCGGAAGCGCATGGCCGGGCGCCAGCGCCCACAGCCGGCCCTTCCATACGTGCAGCTCGGCACCGGCCCAGCAGATGCATGGCAATCGTCCGGCGCGCGCATGGCACTGATGCTCGATCTGCCGCCGTTGTGCGGTCGTGGGCGCTGGCAGGTTACGCGCGTGCAACCAGTGGTCGAGCAACGGCTCGCGCAGCGCAGGGGCCAGCGCCAGCCAGCCGCTGGCATCCACGCTATCGGTGGCCGGATCGTGCAGGATGTCGAACGCGGCCAGCCATTGCGTGCGCAAGCTGTCGGCGGCCGCGCGGCAGAGCATGGCGCTGTGCAGGATCGAGTCCACCGCCTGCGGCCAGTGCTGCTGCAACCGCGGCAGGATTTCATGGCGTAGCTGGTTGCGCGCCAGCCGGGTGTCCGCGTTGGAAGGATCGTCGATGCAGTCCAGCTGGTGCATTTCCACGTAGTCGCGCAGTTGCCGTCGCGACAGGGTTAGCAACGGACGCCACATCTGGCCATGCCCGAACGGACGCAGTGCATGCATGCCGCCCAGGCTATCCGGTCCAGCACCGCGCAGCAGTTTCAGCAAGACGGTCTCGGCCTGATCGTCGCGATGATGGCCGAGCAGCAGCCACTCGCCTTCGTGCAGTGCTGCGGCGAGGGCGGCGTAGCGCGCATGACGGGCCGCCGCTTCCAATCCCGCTCCGGCGGCGGTGTCTACCCGCACTCGCAACACGTCGCATGGTACGGCCAGCGCCGCGCAAAAACGCCGGCAATGCTCGGCCCACGCTGCGCTGTCGGCCTGCAAACCATGGTCGACGTGCAGCGCGCGCAGGCCGCGCGCGTGTGCCTCGGGGAGTTGCGCCAGTGCGTGCAGCAGCGCGCTGGAATCGGGTCCGCCACTGAAGGCGATACACAATGCAGTTGGCGGCGTTGCGGCCAGTGCATCGGCCATGTGCTGGTGCAGCGATGGGCTCACTTCGAATTGCTCATTTCTTTGGAGCGCGGGGCCGCACATAGATGTGTTTGCCGTTGCCGATGTGGCGCTCCTCGGTATCGAACAGGCCGATGCCCTTGATCAGTCCGCTGAGCTTGGCGTAGCCATAGTTGCGCGAATCGAAGTCGGGCGACTGCTTGTTGATGATGCTGCCGATCGGGCCCAGCCCAGCCCAGCCGGTATCGTCCGAGGCCGCCTCGATGGCGCCGCGCAGCAGGTTCATCAGGTGCGTGTCGCCGCGCAACTCCTTGGCAGAGCGTTGTTTCGGCGCCGCTTCGGTTTCGGCAGTTGCGGTGGTGCCGGCCAGCACTTCGGTATAGATGAATTTGTCGCAGGCGGTGCGGAAAGGCTCCGGCGTCTTGCGCTCGCCGAAGCCGTAGACGATGCGGCCGGATTCGCGAATGCGCGAGGCCAGCCGGGTGAAATCGCTGTCGCTGGAGACGATGCAGAAACCGTCGAAGCGTTCGGCGTAAAGCAGGTCCATCGCATCGATGATCATCGCCGAATCGGTGGCGTTCTTGCCGACGGTATAGCGAAACTGCTGGATCGGCTGGATCGAATGGCGCAGCAACACTTCCTTCCAGCCGTTGAGATCGGGCTTGGTCCAGTCGCCGTAGATACGCTTGACGTGCGCCGTGCCGTACTTCGCGATTTCCGCGAGCAGTCCCTCGACGATCGCCGGGCGGGCGTTGTCGGCGTCGATCAAGACGGCGAGCTTGGTGGTGTCGTGGGCCATGGTGGATTCCGGTGCGGGAATGGTGGCAACGATGGTAGCGCGTCGGTACCCGTTCCTGCCGCGCGGCGGCCAGCGTCAGTGCACGGCGCCGGCCTCGCGCAGGGATTGCTTGAGATTGGCGAGATCTTTCCAGCCCTGGAACGATTTCACCAGCCGTCCGTCGCGAAAGACGTAGTAGTTGGGCATGCTCCAGCGGTCGATCATCGGCCAGTCGCTGTACTGCCAGGCGACGTGGAGCGGCTGGTCGGGAAATTTCCGATTCCACTCTGGCACCTGCGTGAGTGATTCGCCCGGACTGGTCAGCCAAACGGCATGCTTGGCAAACAGCGGCCGCAGTTGCGGATCGGCATCGATGGCACGCGCGGCGTCCTCGGAAAAATGACAACCGGCAATAACCACGATACGCAAGGGACCGGACAGGTCGAATGCCTCGCGACGCATGCGGCGGCCTGGCGCATCCACGCTCAACGCGGTGGGTCGACCCTGCACCGACGGGATCTGCCGGACCAACTCCGGGATCGCGTCGGCCTCCATGCCCGGATGCGCATGCACCAGGGTGGCGGCTTCGGCAAAGCGGCGGCGGGTGACCAGCGCATGGTGCAGGTCGGCATAGTCGGTGTCGCCGATCATGCCGCGTTGCTGCATTTGGTGCAGGTCTGCCTGCAACTGGGCGATTCGCGCGTCGGTCGGCAGGCCGAACAGCGCAAGCGTCACCGCGTGGGTGAGCAAGCGCAGATCCGGCCGGCTGAGCGTGCGTTGCGCGGTTGACGTCTGGTAGGCAACGAACAGGCGATCGTACAGACGGCCCGTGGCCGCAAAGCGCCGCGCATCAGGCAGTGAAAGATCTTCGTCGGTGGTGATCAGTTCGTCATAACGCAGCTCGAGGGGGCTTTCCGGACAGGTTTGCACGGTGCATCCCCGTGCCTTGGCATCCTCTTCGCGCTCGTGATCGAACCGCAATTTTTGCGCGGGCGTCAAACCCAGGCCTTTCGCCAACTCCTGTTCTCCGAACAGGGCGAAAAGCCGCACGATCTGCGGGTTCGTCAGCTCCTCGTTGGGAGCCCCGTAGTTGACGCCTACGCCATGGGGATAGAACTGCAGCCCAGCCAGAAACCGCTTACGTCCGCCCGGTGACAAATCGTCTAGCGGAGAGGTGCCCTGCGGGGTGTCGTGCTGATAGCGCGCCAGTGTCGTTTTTGAGGTGATCGGCGGCGTTTGCCCAACCGTCGCCGACGCGATGGCGAACGTCGGGAAAAGCCAGATAGCCAGCACGGCAAGTTGCAGACGACCCATGAACGATCCTTGTGTTGTCGAGGGCGAATGGACCGGCCGAACTTAGCACAGGATATTCATGCGAAAAACCGGCGATCCGGCCACGATCGACAGCTCGGTGCTACGCGTTATTCCTGATACGCGCCGTAGCTGCGCAGGCGCTTGTAGCGCTGCTCCAGAAGGTCGGTGATCGGCATCGCCTCGAGTTCGTCGAGTTGCTTCAGCAGCACGGCTTTCAGGCGCACGGCCATCGAGCGCGGGTTGCGATGGGCGCCACCGAGCGGTTCGCGCACCAGCTTGTCGATCAGGCCCAGTTCCAGCAGGCGCGGCGCGGTCATGCCCAGCGCCTCGGCGGCGTCCTTGACCTTGTCCGGGCTCTTCCACAGGATCGAGGCGCAGCCTTCGGGTGAAATCACCGAATAGGTCGAGTACTGCAGCATCAGCGTGCGGTCGCCCACGCCAATCGCCAGCGCGCCGCCGGAACCGCCTTCGCCGATCACGGTGCAAACGATCGGCACTTTCAGCTCGGCCATTTCCAGCAAGTTGCGCGCGATCGCCTCGCTCTGGCCACGTTCCTCCGCACCGACGCCGGGGTAGGCTCCGGGCGTATCGATCAGGGTAAGCAGCGGCAGGCCGAAGCGGTCGGCCATCTTCATCAGGCGCAACGCCTTGCGATAGCCCTCGGGGCGCGGCATGCCGAAATTGCGGCGTACCTTGGTCTTGGTGTCGCGGCCTTTCTGGTGACCGATGATCACCACCGAACGGCCATTGATGCGGCCCAGTCCGCCGACGATGGCGGCGTCGTCCGCGTACATGCGGTCGCCGGCCAGCTCGTGGAATTCCTCACAGATCACGCCGATGTAGTCGAGCGTGTATGGCCGCGCCGGGTGGCGCGACAACTGGGTGGTCTGCCACGAATTGAGGTTGCGGAAGATTTCCGCGGTCTTGACCTTCAGCTTCTCGCGCAGCCGACCGACTTCCTCGTCGATGTTGAACGCCTGGCCGGTGCTGGCGTGGCGAAGCTCTTCGATCTTCGCGTCCAGTTCGGCGATCGGTTGTTCGAAATCGAGGAAGTTGGGGTTCATTCGTTGCATTTCATGGACTGAAGCGACTCAGTATACCGTTCCGCAGAAAAACACGAGAACGCCGCCGTATGGCTGCGGCGGGTCGCGGACGCCTGCTGCGGCGGGACCGATTGGGTTATCGTGCGCCCCATTGCACCCTCGCTGCCGCCGGATCCCGCCATGCCGATCAAACCGCCTATCGATGACGCCAAGCTCGACCGCATCGTGGCCGAGGCGCGGCGCCATGCCGAACAACGCGAGCTGGGTTACCGCGAGCGTGCGCTGAAAATGTATCCGTGGGTGTGCGGTCGCTGCGCGCGAGAGTTCACCCGCGCGAACCTGCAGGAACTGACCGTGCACCACCGCAATCACGACCACGATTTCAATCCCCCTGACGGGAGCAATTGGGAGTTGTTGTGCGTGTATTGCCACGACAACGAGCATTCGCGGCATATCGACCATGTACGCGGCGGGGTGATGGCTGTCGAGGAGGCGCCACCGGCGACCGGCAATCCGTTTGCAGACTTGAAGGCGATGATGGAGCGGGGACGGAAGTAGCGTCGTGACTCCTCCCCCCGGCACGCAGGGGGAGGCCGGGAGGGGTTGTCCGAACTGGCGGGGAAGATCAAGAGCGGACCCCACCCCAACCCTCCCCTGCGGAGCAGGGAGGGAGCAAAACGATTCAATCCTGCTGCTTGACGATGCGCAGGCGGGCGGCCTGAACGCCGGGCAGGGCGCGTACGCTGCGCAGCAACTCGGGGATGGCGTCGACGCGCCAGGCTTCGCCGAGTTCGAGGTCGGCCTGGGCGCTGCGGTTGCGGTAGCCATGCAGGGTCACGCTGGCGCGACCGCCGCGGTAGCCGGCCAGGGTCTGTTGCAGCTGCTCGATGAAGTTCGGGCCGATGCCGTTCAATTTCAGCTGCAGCAGGCGCGCATGCTTGCGGCAGGCGTCCGCCAGTGAACAGGCGCTCCGCGCGCGCAACTGGAAGCCGCCGCCGGAGAAGTCGTCGATGCGCAGGCCGCCGTCGACGATCAGCATCTGGTCGCGGGTGAGCAGTGGCGCGATCTGTTGGTACAGCTCGCCGAAAAAGCTCACCTCGATGATGCCGCTGCCATCCTCCAGGCGCACGAAGGCGTCGCTGTCGCCGCGCTTGCGCACGGCGGTGACCATGCCGGCGACGGTCCACGGTGTATCGGGGCCGCGGCGGAAACGGTTGTTGTCGCCGTCATCGTTCTTGCGCGGCTTCGGCGGCTGGTAACGGTCGACGATTTCGCCCAGCGGGCAGGTCGACAACTGTGCCAGTTCGTCCTTCCATGGATCGGTAGGATGACCGGACAGGTAGTGACCGAGAGTGTCGCGCTCGCCCTGCAGCTTTTGTTCCAGCGGCCATTCCGGCACAGTCGGCAGGTGGATGTGAACCACCGGCGTCATCGCGCCCGTGGCGGCACCAAACATGTCGTTCTGGCCGGACTGCTTGTCACGCAGATGCTGTTCGGCGGCCTTGATGGCGTCGGGCAGTTGTCCCATCAGGCTGGCGCGGTTCGGTGCCAGCGCATCCAGTGCGCCAGACAGGATCAGCGCTTCGAGCACGCGGCGATTGAGCCGGGTCGGATCCACGCGGCGACAGAAGTCGGCGAGGTCGGTGTATTTGCCGTGCGCACGCTCGGCCACGATCGCCTCGCAGGCACCCTGGCCGACACCCTTGATGGCGCCGAGTCCGTACTGGATCGTCTTCGGCTGGATCGCAACGAACATGTATTCCGACGCATTGACGTCGGGCGGCTGCACGGTGATGCCGATGGCGCGCGATTCGCCGAGGAAGGTCACCACCTTGTCGGTGTTGTCCATGTCCGAGGAAATCGTGGCGGCCATGAATTCGGCCGGATAGTGCGCCTTCAGCCATGCAGTCTGGTAAGAGACCAGCGCATAGGCGGCAGCGTGCGACTTGTTGAAGCCGTAGCCGGCGAATTTCTCCATCAGGTCGAAGATGGTGTCGGCCTTGTCGCCGGACAGGCCATCCTTGGCCGCGCCATCGCGGAACTTGGCGCGCTCCTTGGCCATTTTCTCGGCGTCTTTCTTGCCCATCGCGCGGCGCAGCAGATCGGCGCCGCCGAGCGAGTAACCGCCCACGATCTGCGCCATCTGCATGACCTGCTCCTGGTAGACCATGATGCCGTAGGTCTCTTGCAGGATCGGTTCGACGCGCGGGTCGGGGTATTCCACGTCCTCGCGGCCGTGCTTTCGCGCGACGAAGCTGGGGATCAGATCCATCGGGCCGGGGCGGTACAGCGCCACCAGCGCGATGATGTCCTCGAAGCGGTCGGGCTTGGCATCTTTCAGCATGCGCTGCATGCCGGAGGATTCGAGCTGGAACACCGCGACTGTTTGCGCCTTCTTCAGCAGCTCGTAGGGCGCCGGGTCGTCCAGAGGCAGCGCCGAGATATCCAGTGGCTCTTCACCCATGGAGCTCGCGGCAGCCGCAGGCTGCTCCGCATTTTCTTCCCCTGCCTGCAGGGGACGATGCCCGGAAGGCAGAGGGGGGCGCTCTTTCGCGCGGCGTGCGTTGATCGCCTTCACTGCCCAGTCGATGATGGTCAGCGTGCGCAGTCCGAGAAAGTCGAACTTGACCAGGCCGACGGCCTCGACATCGTCCTTGTCGTACTGGGTCACCACGCCGCCGCCGCCGGCTTCGCAGTAAAGCGGCGCGAAGTCGGTCAGTGGCGTTGGCGCGATCACCACGCCACCGGCGTGCTTGCCGGCGTTGCGGGTGAGGTTTTCGAGCTTGAGGGCGAGGTCGATCAGCGCGCGGGCGTCTTCGTCCTGCTCGTACGCTTCGCAGAATTCCTTGACGACACGGTCGGTTTCCTTTTTCGATTTTTCTGAACGACCGAGCGCGTCGGACAGGGTGAGATCGAGTGGCCGGGGCGGCACCATCTTCGCCAGTCGGTCGACCTGGCCGTACGGCATGCTGAGCACGCGGCCCGAATCGCGCAGCACCGCCTTGGCCGCCATCGAGCCGTAGGTGATGATCTGGCTGACGCGGTCGCGGCCGTACTTGCGTGCGACGTAGTCGATCACCTCGTCGCGGCGATCCATGCAGAAGTCGATGTCGAAATCGGGCATCGACACGCGTTCGGGATTGAGGAAACGCTCGAACAGCAGGTTGAACTGCAGCGGATCGAGATCGGTGATTTTCAGCGCCCAGGCGACCAGCGAGCCCGCACCGGAACCGCGGCCGGGACCGACCGGAATGCCGTTCTGCTTGCCCCAGTTGATGAAGTCCGCAACGATCAGGAAGTAGCCTGGGAAACCCATCTCGATGATGACGTCGAGCTCGCGTTCCAGCCGCGATTCATAGTCGGCCAATGTCTGGCCGGCGGCCAACGGTGCCACTGCCAGTCGCTCGCGCAGACCTTGTCGCGACAATTCGCGGATATGGCTGTTGAGGTCGTGGCCTTCCGGCACCGGGAAGTCGGGCAGGTAGTACTTGCCGAACTCCAGTTCCAGCGTGCAGCGCCTGGCCAGCTCGACGGTGTTTTCCAGTGCCTCGGGCAGGTCGGCGAACAACGTCGCCATGTCCTCGGGCGTCTTCAGGTATTGCTGGTCGCTGTAGTCGCGCGGGCGTTTTGGGTCGGCCAGTACGCGGCCCTGGTTGATGCATACGCGCGCTTCGTGCGCGTCGAAATCGTCCTGCTTGAGGAAGCGCACGTCGTTGCTGGCCAGTACCGGCAGGCCAAGCTCGGCGGCCAGCAGCAGCGCCAGGGTGTTCCAGTTTTCCTCGCCGTCGCGGCCGCAACGGGTCAGCTCCAGGTACAGGCGGGCGGGGAAAAGCCGCGTCAGCGGACGCAGCTTTGTCAGCGCGGCGGTGACGCCCTGGTTCATGGCAATGCGGGCGACTTCGCTGTCGCGGCCGAGCAGGGCGATCAGGCCCTGGCTGGCATCGGCACTCAGCCATCCGGCATCGACCAGGGCGCGGCCGCCATGCTGGCCTTCCTGCCAGGCGCGCGACACCAGCCGCGACAAATTGAGATAGCCATCGCGGTTCTGGCATAGCAGCGTGAGGCGCCATGGGCGCGGATCGTCCAGCGCGGAAATCCACAGGTCGCAGCCGCCGATGGGCTTGATCCCGGCCGCATTGCAGGCCTTGTAGAACTTCACCAGCGCGAACATGTTGCTGTCGTCGGTCAGCGCCACCGCCGGGATGCCGTCGCGCACGCAGGCGGCGACCAGCGCCTTGATGCGGATGGTCGAATCGACCAGCGAGTATTCGCTGTGCAAGTGCAGGTGGGTATAACGGACGGTCATGCAGATTTACGCGCTGAGTCCATGCAGGCTACCCGCCACCGTGCCCAGCGGCAAGATTGACTTCCGCGTGGTTTGCGCGAAGCGTGGAGGCGCCTCGCCCCACGGGACAATCAGTTTTTCGCGACGGTTGCCGAAGCCGGCGGCGGCTCGTTGAGCAGCGTATTGATCTCGGCCACCAGGCTGTCCAGCATGTCCTCGCCATAGCCGACGTGGACGTGCGCCACGGTGCCGTCGCGATGCAGCATCACCATGACTGGAATGCCCTTGTCGGTGCCATAGGGCCGGCCGAGACTTCCATTGCGATCCCATGTCATCAGCAGCCCCGGCAGGGCGGGGCGCAGGGCTCGAACCGTCTGCACGAATATTCTTCGATCCTCCTGGTCGTTGACAGCGACCACCTGCAGCGAAAGGTTGCGCTGGGAGGCGACGGTCTGAAGGTTCGCCAGTACTGGCATTTCCTTCATGCAGTAATGGCACCAAGTGGCCCAGAAGCTGATCACCACCACCTTGCCGTGCAGCGATGAAACGGTCACCGGCTGCCCTTGCTGGGTTGTGCCGAGCGCATCCGGCGGATTGTCGCCCGGTTGCACGCCCGCATGGGCAGCGAGACAGAACATCAATCCGAGCAACGCCGTGCCGATCTTGCGCATGTGTCCATCCCCCTGGCTGGTATTGGCAGCGTAGCAACCGGAGGGAGTTGACGAAAGCGCGCTCAGCGGACGGAGAAACGATCCTTCTGATCGTCGAGGTCCATGTAATGGTCCAGGCCCTCCACCACCAGTGGATGAAGGTTGTAGTCGGCGTGCGGCAGGGCGCCGTTTTCGTCGCTGACGGACATGGCGAGATCCAGTGGGATCGGCGCGACAGGCGGAGCGACAGGGTGGTTGTTCGGAAACATCATGGCACGACTCCTGCGATCGATGAGATCGCTGATGAGTGCGTTAATGACAGCGGATCGGTGGGCCTTGGGCGGATTGGCCGATGCTGCTGGCGCGTCCCTGCTGGTGGAGGTTCCTGCAGGGAATGATGCGCCTGCGCGAGGAAAAGTTGCATAGACGAATGGGCTACAAGTCCGGGTCGCAATCTCAGCAAACGGGCGACACGAACGCCGATCAGAACAGGGTCATCTGATCCAGCATCAACCGTACGGGGGCGAAGCTGCGCCGATGTTGCGTGCACGGACCAAGCCGCTGCAGTGCGCCCAGATGCATGGGCGTGGCGTAACCCTTGTGGGCCGCGAAACCGTAGCCGGGATAGGCGGCGTCCATCGTCACCATCAGGCGGTCGCGGCTGACCTTGGCCAGGATCGATGCGGCACTGATGGCGGGCTCCAGCGCGTCGCCACCGATAATGGCGCGGCCTCGGCAGGGCAGGTCCTTCGGCAAATGATTGCCGTCGATCCACGCCTCGTGGACGGCCTTTGGCAAGCCGCGCAGGGCACGGCTCATGCCGGTCATGGTGGCCTGGAAAATATTGATGCGATCGATCTCGTCCACGTCGATCAGCACGATGCAGTACGCCAGCGCGCGCTCGATGATCTGCGGGTACAACGCCTCGCGTTTTGCCTCGCTGAGCTTTTTGGAATCGTCGAGCCCGGCGATCGGCCGCGCCGGATCGAGGATCACCGCAGCCACCGCCAGCGGACCAGCCAGCGGGCCACGACCAGCCTCGTCGACGCCAGCGATGGATCGAACGCTCACGCTTCTCTCTTCATTGCTTGACTCAGCTACGGGGCAGGCCACCAGCGCTCTCATCAGGGTTTGACGTCCACGACGCTCATCGTGAATCTGAAACAGCGATCCAGCGCTGCGACTCACCGCGGAAGAGTATCAAAGCCTGGCCGCACCAGGAACGATGCACAGTGTGCCTCGGGCAGAGTATCGGGGCATGTCGACGACGCGTCCGAAGATTCGCCGTGCGAGACTCGCGCAAAGAAAAAGCCCATCCTGCGGGATGAGTCATATACAAGAAAGGCCCGCGATCGCCGAACCTCGCATTTGGTAGCCAATACCTGCGCGACTCGACCTGCGCTGTCTTGATGTGTATAAGTGTGTATATACTCGGACGGAGTGTGTACAATACACACCATGAACTCCGCAGACCTCATCAAGCAGCTACGTAATAACGGATTTGAGGTCGTGAGCATCCGTGGCAGCCACCACAAACTACGCAATGCGAAAAACATTACGGTTGTCGTGCCGCACCCAAAGAAAGACCTAGGAAAAGGGATCGTTGCAGCGATCCTCAAGCAAGCCGGGCTGTAATCGCCCGAGACATGAACCAACCAGTCAAGAAAGAACAAACGAGTCCAGGAGTCACGAACATGCGCTATCCAGTCGCTATTGAATTGGGCGGTGAGAACACCGCCTTCGGCGTAGCTGTTCCCGATCTGCCGGGAGTCTTCAGCGCGGGCGATACCCTTGACGAAGCCATGACCTCTGCAAAGGAAGCGATCTTGTTTGGCCTTGAGGACTACGCGGAGCGCGGCGAAGCGTTTCCCGCCCCGACCGATCTTCACGAGTTGGTTCGCGGCAAAGCAGCCAAGGCCTATAAGGGCTGGGTGTGGGCGGTTGTCGAAGTCGACGCGAGCAAGGTCAGCACGAAGGCAGTTCGCGTGAACATTACGCTGCCTGAGACCGTGCTAAATTCCATCGATGCGTACACCGCAAAGAACGGCGAAAGCCGCAGCGGGTTCTTGGCGCGCGCCGCGATGGATGCTTTGGCAGCTTGATCTCGACTTGAGTATCGACGAGCGATCAGGCGCGAGCCGGCGGCCGGGCAACCTACGCAAAACCCCAGCGCCATCCGTCAAACGTTGGCGTTTTTTTCGTGACCGCCAACCGGACACATGCCGGACACAAGAAAAAACCCGCTGGATGAGAGCGGGCTAAGTCCATGTTTTCATGGTGGCCGGGGACGGAATCGAACCGCCGACACGGGGATTTTCAATCCCCTGCTCTACCAACTGAGCTACCCGGCCGAATGGGTCGATCAACGGGCAACCGCTTGGGTTGCTGATGATGCGTGGAGCCGCGCATTAGACCGAATGCGCGGTGTTTCGTCAAGACTCGGCGTCGGGGGTGGTGAAGCCGGCGGCCTTGGCGAAGTCGCCACCGAACAGGAATTTCTCCATTTCTTCGGCGAGGTATTTGCGCGCTTTCGGATCCAGCGGGTTGAGCCGGTATTCGTTGATCAGCGTGGTCTGATGGGCCAGCCACTGCTGCCACGCAGGTTTGGAAATCTCGCTGTAGATGCGTTGGCCGAGCGGACCGGGCCAGGGGGCGAAGTCGAGACCTTCGGCGTCGGTGCCGAGTTTGGCGCAATGGACGGTGCGGGTCATGGGGCTATTCCTCGGACGGACGGATGTGCTCCCGCGATGAGGCGGGAGCGAGATTCAGCAGCAGGGTGCGTACCGGGGCGGGCAGCCCCAGCGCAGCCAGTTCGCCGGCGCTGCACCAGCGCAATTGCGGATTATCGGCGATGCCGCGTTGTGCTGTCGCGTGGTCGAACAGCAACGGTTCGATGGTGAGCCGGTAATGGCTGAACAAGTGGATGAACGGAGCCAGCGATTGCGCGTCGTCGATTCGCGCATAGTGTTGCGCCACTCGCCAGGCGTCATCCGGATCGGTTGCTTCGGGGAGGCTCCACAGCCCCGACCACACGCCTTGCGGGCCACGTCGTTCCAGCAATACGCGATGGCGGTTGTCGCGCAGAATCAGCATCACGGTGGCGCGGGTGGGTATGGATTTGGCCGGTTTGCGGCTGGGCAGCTGTGCGGTGAGGTCGTCGCGGTGGGCGATGCAGTCGGCGGCCAGCGGACAGTCTTCGCAGCGTGGGCGCGAGCGCACGCAGACGGTGGCGCCCAGATCCATGATCGCCTGGGTGTAATCGGCGAGGCGGGTGTTTGGGGTGTGGGTTTCGGCGTATTGCCACAGCTGCTTTTCCACTGCGCTTTCGCCGGGGTGACCGTGGAAGCCGTGATAGCGGGCAAGCACACGTTTGACGTTGCCATCGAGGATGGCAAAACGCAGCCCGTGAGCTTGCGCAAGGATCGCCCCGGCGGTGGATCGGCCGATGCCTGGCAGCGCACTCAATGCAGCGAAGTCGCGCGGCAGTTCACCATCGTGCTGTTCGACGCAGATCTGCGCAGCGCGATGGAGGAAGCGGGCGCGGCGGTAGTAGCCCAGGCCGGACCACAGCGCCAATACGGTGTCTTCGTCGGCGGCGGCAAGTTCGCGCAATGTCGGCAAGGTGGCAACGAAGCGCTCGAAATAGCCGATTACGGTGGCGACCTGGGTCTGCTGCAGCATCACTTCGGACAGCCAGACGCGGTAGGCATCGCGTGGATGCTGCCACGGCAGCTCCTTGCGGCCGTGCTGGTCGAACCAGCGCAGCAGGCGGGTGGCGAAAGACGATGTCATGAGGTTTTCAGCGTGCCCGGTTGTGTGTACGGGGCCGCGCCGGGCCGTTGCGGAATGGCTGGAGACGGGCAAGTCATGGCCGTTTCGGCGTTTGCTTGCCGGCACCTGCTTTCGCCGGCCCGGCTGCAGTGCCGGCCGGTGCCGGTACGTCATCGCCAGCCTGCACAGTCAGTCCTTCGATGCTGACGCTGCCGACGTCGATCTTCGAGACTTCCGCATGACCGCTGCCGGGTGGCACGCTCAGTTGCGGTCGTTGCGGATCGTCGAGCCGGTTCCACCACTGCGCCAGCGCCAGCGGCGGCAGGCGCAGGTCGGCATGGTTGTCCGGTCCGTCGAGTTTCAGCGCAAGCAGCAGCGGATTGCTCTGGTTGGCCGGCGTCAACACCAGCGAGATGTCGTATTGCCCGGCATCGGACTGATCGAGCTTGCCGGCAAGTCTGGCCGCTGCGTCGGCGGCACCGTGCCAATGCGCGTTGCCGGTGAGTACCAGCGTGGTGGTTCCGCCCTGCGAAAGGTGCACGGAGACGTTGTCCAGCTGCAGCGTGTTGCCCTTGATGCGCGGCGTGGCGGACAGCCGCAACTGCAGCGGCGTGCCATCGGCGGTGGTGGCGGACAGGCTCAATGGAAACGGCTGGCCGGAGATCAGGCTGCCCGCTTCAAGCGAAACGTTGCCGAGCAATACCTCATCGCCGCGTACCAGGCTGCCGTGATTGATGCTGACACCGGTATCGACGCGGGGGATATTCGGCGGCGTGTCTTGCGGTTGTGCGGGCAGGGCGGCCAGCCAATCCTGCAGCGCATCGAGATCGACTCGTGGCGAATCGATCTGCAGTTGCGAAATCACCGTGGGGCCGCCGAGCAGGGTGTGCCATGGAAGCGCCAGCTGGCCGCGTGCAGCCAGCAGGATCGGCGCGCTGGCGCCCTGGGCATTGAGGGTGATGCCGTTCAGATCCAGCGCCGGGTGCGGGAACAGGGTGGGGCTGGCGGGGCTGGCGAGATTCAATTCGAGGCCGGCGGCGCGCGCTTGGGTCTGCAGCATGCGGGTGAAACGATCGGGCTGCAGCACGAGATAGACGGTGATCACCGCGGCCAGCACCAGGGTCAGTACGAGGCCACCAAGCACCAGCAGAATCAACCGCAGTCGACGCGACATCGGATCAGCCCCGCCGTCGCGATTCAATCATGGCCGTCGCCACCCAGGCTGGCCGGCAACAGGCCGTCGACGAATGCCTCGGCCTCGAACGTGCGCAGGTCGATGGCGGTTTCGCCGAGACCGACATAACGGATCGGCAGGCCGAACTCGCGCGCCAGCGCAAACACCACGCCGCCCTTGGCGGTGCCGTCGAGCTTGGTCACCACCAGCCCGGTGACGCCGACGACCTGACGGAACTGGCGTACCTGGCTGACCGCGTTCTGGCCGGTGGTACCGTCGATCACCATCAGCACTTCGTGCGGTGCGTCGGGATCGAGTTTCTTCAGCACGCGGGCGATCTTGCCCAGCTCGTCCATCAGGCCGCCCTGGGTGTGCAACCGGCCTGCGGTGTCGGCGATCAGCACGTCGGTGCCGCGCGAGCGCGCCGCCTGCAGCGCATCGAAGATCACGCTGGCCGAGTCGGCATCCTGGCCTTGGGAGATCACCGGCACCTGGTTGCGCTCGCCCCAGGTCTTCAATTGCTCGACTGCTGCGGCTCGGAACGTATCGCCGGCGGCCAGCATCACCGCATGTTTCTCATCGCGCCAGCGCCGGGCCAACTTGCCGATGGTGGTGGTCTTGCCGGCGCCGTTGATGCCGACGACCAGCACCACGAAGGGCTGCTTGCCGCGCGGGTCGAGGGGTTGCTCGACCGGCTTGAGCAAGGCGACCAGCGCCTGACGCAAGGCTGCCAGCAAGGCGGGCGCGTCGGCGAATTCGCGCTTGTGCATGCGCTTGCGCAAATCCTCGACCAGTTCGGTGCTGGCTTCGACGCCGACGTCGGCCGTGATCAGGGTGGTTTCCAGCTCGTCGAGCAGGTCGTCGTCGAGCTTGGGGTGGCGCACGAACAGCGAGCTCAGGCCACGCGTGAAGGAGTTGCCGGACAGACGTTCGCGCCAGCTCCGTTTGGCGGGCGATTTCGGCTCCGGTGCCGACTCGCTTGTCGGCGTCACAAAGCGTTCGGTGGCGGCGACGGTTTCGGCGGGAGCGGGGATCTCCGCCAGCGATTCGTGCAGCATGGGGTCGTCGCTTTCGGGCGCGACAGCTTCGGTTGGCGTCTTGGCGGAAGGTGGTTCCGAAGCCGTTTCGGCGGGCTTTTTCTTCCAGAACTTGAGCATTGCGGCCGTGATTCAAAGACAATGGGCGGCATGCTAACACTCCAACCTGTACTGGCCGTTGAAGAGCCGGCCGTGGAAGAACAGGCCGTTGAAGAACAGACCGTTGAAGAGCTGGCCCTTGAAGGGCTGGCTGGTGCGGACGTGGCGCCGTGAACGGCAGCGGGCGCAAATCCGGTGCAGGGCGGATCCGCATCATCGGCGGCAGCCTGCGCAATTCGCGACTCGAGGTGCCGGAGCTGGCGGGCCTGCGCCCGACGCCGGAGCGGGTGCGCGAAACGCTGTTCAACTGGCTGGCGCCGGTGATCGGCGGTGCGCGCTGCCTGGATCTGTGCGCCGGCACCGGCGCGCTCGGCATCGAGGCGTTGTCGCGCGGTGCAGCCAGCGTGCGGTTCGTCGAGCGGGAGGCGACCGCAGCGCTGGCGTTGCGTGCCAACCTGGCGCGGCTCAAGGCCGATGCCGGTCAGGTCGCGATGCTGGATGCGGGCCTGTTCCTACAAGGTGCGCCGCGGGTGAGCGATCTGGTCTTCCTCGACCCGCCGTTTGCGCTCGAGCTGTGGTCGGTATTGGCGTTTCAGCTGGAGCAACGCGGCTGGCTGGCTGCGCAGGCGTGGATTTACGTGGAGTCGCCCCGCGCCACCGTGCCCACGCTGCCGCCGAACTGGGAACTGCATCGCGAGGGGCAGGCCGGTGAGGTGCGTTTTGCGCTCTATCGGCGCGCGCTTCCGTTAAGCTAGGGTCAATTCAGCTGCCGCCTTCGTCTCGTGAGCAAACCATTGGGCAATCCGCGCCTGGCCGTCTATCCGGGTACCTTCGATCCGATCACCAACGGTCATACCGATCTGGTGACGCGCGCCGCACCGCTGTTCGACCGTGTGATCGTGGCGGTGGCCGACAGTTCCAGCAAGGGGCCCGGCTTCAGCATGGGCGAGCGGATCACCCTGGCGCGGCTGGCGCTGGCCGACCTGCCGAACGTGGAGGTGCGCGGTTTCGATTGCCTGCTGGCCACCTTCGTCGAGGAAATCGGCGCGGGTGTGATCATCCGCGGCCTGCGCGCAGTGTCGGATTTCGAGTACGAATTCCAGCTGGCCAGCATGAACCGGCATCTGATTCCGCAGGCCGAAACGTTGTTCCTCACGCCGGCCGAGCAATACAGTTTCATTTCCTCCTCGCTGGTGCGTGAGATCGGTCGCCTTGGCGGCGACATCTCCGGCTTCGTGCATCCGGCGGTACAACAGGCCATGCGGCAGCGCTGGCAAAAAGGCCGGACCGGCCCCAACAAACAACCCGAAACAGAAAGGTGATAACCATGCGTAAGTTCGCTCTCATTGCTGCCGTAGCGTTGACCACCAGCCTGGCCCTGAGCGCCTGCGGCAAGCACGACTCCGACCAGCAGGACCAGCAGCAGGTCCAGCAGGCCGCCAAACCGACCAGTCCGACCGACTCCAAGGCGTGGAACGCCTACCTCGGCCAGATCGTGCAGAAGAACATGCAGGGCATGAGCGCCAACCAGCCTTACGCCTACATGGTGACTGCCGCCTCTACCGACGAAGCCAAGGCGCAGAACGATCGCCAGCTGCAGAGCGTGCAGGACACCGTCGCCCGCGGCGTGTTGCCGGGCAACCTGCTGGCTTTTGGTGGTCCGGTATCCAGCACCACGGCTGACCTGGTGATCGCGGCGTTCAAGGATGCCAAGCCCGGTTCGTTCAAGGATGTGATCGTGTTGTTCATCGGCGACCAGGCCGACGAACAGCGCGTCACCGATGCGTTGAAGCCGACCGGCGCCACGCTGCGCTTCGTCGTCATGTAAGTAGTCGCCGCGCCGGCGCTGCCGGCGCGGAAGGCGGCGTTGCCCTTGCGCCGGTGGGCCGGGCAACGCTGCAGGCCGTCGCTGCGAGTTGCCAGCGCCGCGCCGCGCCCTCCGGGGTGGTCCGCATCAACCTGTAGTATCCACAGCCATGTCCCTGAAAATCCTCGACACCTGCGTCAATTGCGACGTCTGCGAACCGGCTTGCCCGAACAAGGCCATTTCGCTGGGCGAGGAGTTCTATGTGATCGATCCCGCCCTGTGCACCGAATGCATCGGACATCACGACGAACCGCAATGCGTGGTGGTCTGCCCGGTCGAGTGCATCATCGGCGATCCCGAACATCCCGAATCGCATGAGCAGCTCGAGCTGAAATACCGTCACCTGATGGCGAAGGAGTCCGCGGCATGAGTTTTTCCCCGAACTGGCAGGTGCTGTCGTTGAGCCTGCTGCTGGTGGGTGGCACGGCTCTCGCGGAGGCACCGCCGAAGACGACGCCAGCGGCAAACCATGTTGCACGCCAACGGCCCGGTCATGCGGCGATCGCCAGCGCCAACTTCCATGCCACCGAAGCGGGTCTGGAAGTGCTGGCCAAAGGCGGCAATGCCTTCGATGCGGCGGTCGCGGTGGCGGCTACGTTGTCGGTGGTGGAGCCGGAGAGTTCGGGGATCGGCGGCGGCTTCATGGCGGTTTTGCATCGAGCGAAGGACAACCACGACGTTTTCATCGATGCGCGGGAAACCGCGCCTGCCGCGGTCGACAGCAAGGATTACGTGAACGCGGACGGCAGTCCGAATCGCGATACGGCATTGAAAGGGCCGTTGTCCGCCGGTATTCCCGGTGAACCGGCGGGCCTGGTGCTTATCGCCAGGCGTTACGGCAGGTTGTCGTTGCAGCAGTCGTTGGCGCCAGCGATCCGCATTGCCCGCGATGGTTTCAAGGTGGACGCACGCCTGCATGGCGCGATCGCCGGAGAGCAGAAAGACCTGCAGCGCTGGCCGGCGTCGGCGGCGAAATACCTGCAGGACGGCAAGCCGCCGGCGGAGGATTCGCTCTGGCGCGATCCGGATCAGGCGCGCACGCTGGAATCGATCGCGGCACATGGCAACGATGGTTTCTATCGCGGCGAGACGGCGGACAAGCTGGTCGCGGCGGTGAAGGCCGCTGGCGGCAACTGGACGCTGGCGGATCTGGCCAGCTACAAGGCCATGGAGCGCACGCCGATCAGCGTGGATTACCGCGGCTACAGGATCGTCACCGCGCCGCCACCGTCGTCCGGCGGTGTCGCGATCGCCGAGATCCTCAACATCTTGTCCGGCTTCGATCTGTCGAAGATGGGTCAGGTGCAACGCGTGCACTTCATCGTCGAGGCCATGCGCCGCGCTTTCCGCGACCACAACGATTATCTGGGCGATCCCGATTTCGTGAAGATGCCGCTGGACATGCTGCTGTCGCCGTTCTACGCCGATGGCCTGCGCCAGGGCATCCTGCCTGACAAGGCCACGCCATCATCGATGCTGCCGCGTGCCGAAGCGCACGAACCGGGCATGCACACGACGCATTTCTCGATCATCGATGCCGACGGCAACATGGCGGCGGTCACCTCCACGGTGAACTACACGATGGGTTCCACCTTCGTCGCCGCCGGTACCGGCGTGTTGCTGAACGACGAGATGGACGATTTCGCGCTGGTGCCCAACAAGCCCAATGTGTATGGATTGCTTGGCAGCGTGGCGAACGCACCGGCGGCCGGCAAGCGCATGCTGTCGTCGATGTCGCCGAGCATCGTGATCGGTGCCGACCGCACCGCGGTGATCGGCTCGCCCGGTGGCTCGACCATCATCACCCAGGTGCTCGAGGGCATCCTGCATTTCATCGATGGCGAAAGCGCGCAGCAGATTGCCGCGCACAAGCGCTTCCATCACCAGTACATGCCCGACGAAGTCATGGTCGAAGACGGTACGTTCGACCCGGCGACCAGCGCGGCGCTGACAAAGATGGGTTACACGCTGAAGCAACATGAATCGTGGGGCTTCATGAACGTGGTCACCTGGGACCGCAAGACCAACAAGCTCGATGCCGCCAGCGATCCGCGCCGGCCGTCGGGGCTTGGCAAGGTGCAGTAAGGTCAGACCATGGAACTGTTCTCGATTATCGGCAATTCGCAGCAGCTCGACGGCGGTGCCATGTTTGTTCGGCCCGTCCATGGGCCTCACCCCGCGCTACGCGCGGGGCCGCCTACGGCGTCCGGATTCGTTCCGGACGAATCCGTGGCAACGGAGTATTGATTTCGCCATGGAACTGTTCTCGATTCTCGGTAATTCGCAGCAGCTCGATGGCGGCGCCATGTTTGGCAACGCGCCGAAGGCGCTGTGGTCGCGCTGGATCGAGCCGGATGTGGAGAACCGCATTCCGCTGGCCTGTCGTTGCCTGCTGGTGAAGGATTTGGACGGCCAAAACGTGTTGTTCGAGACCGGTATCGGGGCGTTTTTCGAGCCGGCGTTGCGCGAGCGTTATGGTGTGGTCGAGTCACGGCATGTGTTGCTGGATTCACTGGCTGCGGCAGGGCTCACGCACGAGGATATCGACGTGGTGGTGCTATCGCACCTGCATTTCGACCATGCTGGCGGCTTGCTGGCGGCGTGGAAGGAAGGGGAGGCGCCGCGGCTGTTGTTTCCGAACGCGCGCTTCGTGGTGGGTGCGGAACACTGGCGCCGTGCACTCGAGCCACATCCGCGTGATCGCGCGTCGTTCGTGCCCGAATTGCAGCCGTTGCTGCAGGCCAGCGGGCGGATCGAGCTGGTCGAAGGCGAGTATTCGCAAACTCTGGGCCAGTCGGTGCGTTTCAGTTTTTCGGACGGCCATACGCCGGGCCTGATGCTGGCCGAGGTCGCCGGCGTGGTGTTCTGCGCTGATTTGATCCCGGGCCGCTTCTGGGTACATCTGCCGATTACCATGGGCTACGACCGTTGGCCGGAGAAGCTCATCGACGAGAAACGCGTGTTCCTGGAAGACAAGCTGGCACGTGACGTGCGACTGTTCTTCACCCACGATCACGACTGCGCACTGGCGCGCGTCGTGCGCGACGAACGCGGTCGTTTCGGCACGGCGGACGAGCAGCGCATGCTGCATGGTGTGCCACCACAACTGCCGGCTGGAGTGGTCTGATGGATTTACGCAAGGGAATGTCGATGCCCGGGCTGATGCTGAGTATCGTCGGCGCCTTGCTGGTGCTGGCCGGCATCGGTCTGGCGGCGGTGACGACCCGCGGCCTGCTCAACTACCGTGCGGCAGCCAGCCGGCACGGTGGCGAGGTGATGGATCTGGGCAGCAATGCCAGGCCGCAGGCGGGCCAGCACGGCGCCATGGCACGTGTCGTGGGTACACCCGAGGTGGTGGAGGCGCCGCATGACCCGGAGTTCAATCTGCGGGCGAACACGCCGGTGCTGGTTCGCCATGTGGAAATGTTCCAGTGGCGCGAGATCCGCATCGGCGGCAACGTGCATTACGAACTGGACTGGGTTGACCGCCCGCTGGATGCCAGTCATTTCGAGGATCCGGCCGGGCACGCCAATCCCGTCAGTTTTCCGATCAGCGGCAAGCAGTTCGATGCCGGGCTGGTCCAGGTCGGTGGATTCAAGCTGGGTCCGGTGCTGCTGCACGCGCTGCCCGGCACCGAAAAGGTGACGCCGGATCCGAAGTCGCTGCCGGAAAATCTCGCGGCCAGCTTCAGTCGCCATCAGAACTACCTGGTGACCAGCGCCCGGCCGGATGACCCGCAGCTGGGTGATGTGCGGGTGAGCTGGGATGAAGTGCCGCTGCAGCAGTTGACCGTGGTGGGTCGCCTCGACGGTGACCGCCTGGTGCCCGCCTCGGAGGCTGCCGATGGCAAGGGCTATGACGTGCAGCTCGGCGACGTACCCGTGCTGGACATGTTTCCGGACCTGCCCATTCCGCCGGAGTTCGTCTGGAGCTGGCGGATACTGTCGGTGCTGCTGACTGCCTTGGGCGCGTATCTGCTTTTGGCTCAACGCGACCATCGCGACGTTCCGCTGGCCGTCGGGCTCGGCGGACTTGCCGTGGGAACGGTGGCCTGCGTGATGTGGATCGGTGGGGGCGGGCGCGACATGTATGGCTGGCTCGCGGTCGCGGTGCTCGGTCTGGCGCTTACGATATGGCGGCTGCGCCGCCGTAGCTGAGCCGATGCAGCACGGGGTCAGTTCAGCTGGTTCCCGTTTGCCGTGGCATAGACCTGATCGGCCCATTGGGTGGCTTCCATGTAAATGCCGGCCATCCGATGGATGCGCTGGGGAAGCGTCCTTTCGCTGGTCATCTCGCCGGCTTCCCACGCAATGATCTGATCCAGCAGCGGCCGGAACGGACCGCCACGGCCGGTCAGCGCGTCGCTGATTTCCGGCACCAGACGCAGATGCGACAGCAGGAATTCCATCGACGCCGACATCAGGGTGTCCAGCAGCGAGAACAGGCCCACCGTGAACGCCATTTCCGAGTGGCCATTGGGCATGCCGCTGGCCAGCTTCTCGCACATGTGGGCACGAATCAGCGCGGCGCGCAGTAGTTCCGGCGGGCGATCGTCCATGCTGCACATCGACATGGTGTCGATCCAGTTGCGCATGCGCGTGACGCCGAAAAAGATGGCGGCCTGCTGCACCGACTTCAGCTGCCGCGGCAACGCGAAATAGGCGGAGTTGACGCAGCTGAGCAGCTTGTAGCTGAGCACGGCGTCGTCGCGAATGATGTTGCCCAATTCCACCGGACCGGGATTGCTTTCCTGCAGTACCCGCATCAATCGCAGCATGCTCAGTCGATTGGCGGTCAGCACCGGTACGGCCACCGGATGCGGGATCAACAGGTAACGCCCCTGGATGGCTTGCAGCGGAAGCTCCAGGCAACGCTCGTAGGTCTGGTGATCGTGGACCTGGCCGGCAACCACCCGGATGCCCCGCGTGTGCAGGTGCTCGGTACGTTCCTTCAGGCACTCCGGCGACAACCGGCTGGCATCGAGTCGTACAAGCTGCACCATCTGCAGCAAGGTCTCCAGCGGCAGGGTGCTTTCCGGGTCGAGGTCGGTTGCGTCGAGCATGAACTGACAACCACGCTGCGCCATCTGCTGCAGGCGCTTCATCAAAGGTGCGTCGGTGGCTACGTGCGGATGCAATACCACGCCCAGGCGCGGCTGGTGCAGCAAGACGTCGGCGTCCTCGGGCAGCAACTCGGTCGGGATGTTCAGGAACGCGCGGTTGCCGCGCACCAACCGGGTCAATGCGCCATCGGTGATGGTCGCCAGCATGCTTTGCAGCAACGTCTGCTCATCGCCGGCTTCGCGATGAAACACGATCTCGTAGGCAAACAGCTGGTTCTCGCGGTCGAGCATCGGCACGCGCAGTACCGGCAACGGGCTGGACATGCCCCCGTTACCTTGTGCGATGGGAGCGGAGTTGGCGGCCGGGGAAGCGTTGGGGTTGCTCATGATCAGTCATCGATTAACGCTGAAGCATGCCGTGGCCCGCTTCGCAGTCAGTGGGAAGACCGTCTGCGCAGGCAGGCGGCGGTGCCGTCGCTCTCAGTTCGATGTCATGCCGCGGCCAGCGCGTGCGAACGCGCGCGGACATGCAGCTCACCGGAGCGCCCGTACAGCTCGCTCTCGCCCGCATGTCCGGTCAGTACCGCCAGCGCCTGACGCACCAGGTTCAGCCGCTGGGTGACGGCATCGCCGTTGCGCCGGTTGAGCAGATGGCAATGACGCAGCGATTGCACGATCCCGCTCCAGGCCGGTTCCAGCGTGGCGTTCTCTGCCGGTTGTTCGCGGCTTAGTTGCTGGCGTTCCGCATCGAGCTGCTCCAGCTGCAGCATGAGCGCCTGCTTGCCTGCGCCGGCCTGGTCCAGCGCCTCGCTGTTGCCGTCGTTCAGCGCAGTGCGCTCGGCTTCAAGTACCTGCGCGAGCTGGTCGATGGCCTGCTGCATGTCGCCCAGTACGGCCGTCAGCGCATCGTGCAGTTCATGCTGCAGCTGGCGGTTCATGCCTTGCCTGTGCCGCCGAGTTGCTGCTCCAGTGAGAGCATGCGATCGGCGATGCGGCCGGCGTCGATCTTGTAGCTGCCGTCGGCCAGCGCCTGGCGCACTTGTTCCACGCGTTTCGGATCGATGGTGGCGGTGTCGTCGGGGCGTGCGGCCTGTTGCAGCGCAAGCGCCGAATCGGTCAGCTTGAGCTGGTCGTCGGTCTTGGGCGCTGCGGCAGCGGAACCCGCCGGGGCGGTCGCCGTTGCCGTCGAGCCGTTGCCCGAACTGCCGGTGGCCTGGGTGAACTTCGGCAGGCCGTTGTTGGAAATGGTCGTATTCATGGGTCCGTTCTCGCTGCGGTGTGTCCCTGTAACTGTTGGATCGGCCGGTTTCGCGGAAACTTTAGGGCTGAAGAAGAAAGGTGAGCGTAGCGAAATCGGCCACTGGCCGTCGTGGCTCATGGCAACGCAAGCACCTCGCCGGGCGCGCTGACCATCGCATCGACCACCTTGCCCGAACTCTGATTGCGCACGCGCAGGCGGGCGCCATTGTCGCCGCCACCCAGGGCCACGCCATCGACACGCACCTCGATGCCGCCGAGCCTGGCCACCATCTGCACATGATCGCCGGCGCGTACCATGCGCCGCCCGCCCAATGCGCCGGGGGTGAGTACGCTGCCGCTGGCCAGGGCGCGATTCAACGTGCGGCCACCGACCTGGTCGAAATTCTCGATATAGCCATAGCCGAGCCGGGTGACGTCACGTTCCTCGCTGCGTATATCCGCACTGCTCAAGCCGTCGCCGCGCAGCAGTGGGTGACTGGCCACCAGCACGTTGCGGAACAGCTGCACCTGCAGCGGCACCCGTACCATCCAGCCACCGGCCTGGGGACACTGCACCCGCACGGTCATGTGCGACAAAGCGTTGGCTTGCCTGGCGACGATGGCATGCAACGGTTCATGGCACGGACTGAGTTTCAGACGCAGGCCAAGGGGTTCGGAGGTGATGACGACCCTGCTGCCCGGCAGTGCGTAGTGTTCGCGCAGGGCCTGCTCAGCGGCGACCCGCACGCTATCGAGCGATTGCACGGTCGTTGCGGTACCGGTCGCATGGACGTTGCCGAGCCACGACATGCCCAGCCACAGCAGGGCGGTCGACAAGCCGATGCCCGCGGCCTTGCGCTTGTTCATGCATCCGCCAGCAGGGCGCCAAGCTGGCCCAGCAGCGCTTCGCGACCGGATTCGAGCTGTGAAGACAACTGGGCGGCCTGATCGAGCTGGCCATCGCATAGCAATGCGACGAAGCGATTGCCCTGATCGCAGAGTTGCGCACCGGCAGCGGTCAAGCCGGCGGTGACGGGGTTGCCGCGATGCAGCGACGCGAGTCGGGCGATGCTGCGGTTGATCGTATGGGTATCGAACCAGCGTCGATCCAGCGCACCGGGTTCAAGCAAGGCCAAGTCCATCGCCTGGCGCAGATTCAGTGCGGCCTCGCGCAAGGTCAGGCTGAGACTGGCCGGGTCGCCTCCGCTGATGCCTTCCAGCCAGTCCAGGCCCAGCCGATGGGCGAGCAGGGCCGCGCGGTGCAGCGATTCGGATTGCCGCCGTGCTTCGTTGCCGCGGCGTTGCAGTGCGCCGAGCGCGGCCTGGGCCGCGGTGGCGCGCGCATGTTGGGTGTCGTGATTCTGCTGAAGCTTCTGGATGCGCTCGCTGGCGGTGCGCAAGGCGGCACTGCCTTCATCCAGGGTGGTGCCGGATTGGCCGACGCTGGCCTGTGCCCGTTCCAGCTGTTGCAGGCCATGCTGCACGTCGCCGTTCAACTGCAGTGAAAAATCACCGATCGAACCGGTGACCGTTTCAATTTCGGTGGTGGCGAGCGTGGTTTTCTCGGCGAGCTGCTTGACCTCGTCGGCGACCACGGCAAAGCCGCGGCCCGCCTCGCCGGCGCGGGCAGCTTCGATGGCGGCATTCAGCGCCACCAGGTTGGTCTGGTGGGCGATTTCCTGCACCGTGCCGGTAAGCTTGCGGATCTGTGCCACCTGCTCGGCCAGCTTGCTCTGGTTGCGGTTCATCGCCGACAGGGCGCTGCGCAGCAACCGCAATTGCCCGTCGAGCTCGCTGACGGTGCCGGCGCCGGCCAGTCCGACCCGACTGGCCCGGTCCAGGTCGGCGCCGACCTGTTGCAGTGCCGTCGAGATACCGGCGCTGCCACCCGTCAATCGGTCGACGCTGCTGCGCCCATCGCCGGCGGCCTTGTCCAGCGACGCTTGCTCGCGCGACAACTGCTGCACCGCGGCCAACACCAGGCTCTGCTGTTCCACGGTCTGCAGCGCCACCGCGGCGGGTGGCCGGCTGGCAACGCGGGCAAGCAGCGGCGCCAGTGCGCGCGCCGCACGCGGGTACTTGCGGCGCAGCACGGCAACCTGTTCGTCGTCGCCTGCGGCGGCGGCATCCACCAGGGCAGCGAGGTGCTGGTTCCAGATCAAGCTCATGGGGCGGGCATCACCTTGTGTGGCGCGGGAGTGCAGAGACTGCATCGTCAACATGCTTCGAAACTTGAGGAAGCAAGTCGCATGCCACCGCGGCTGAAATGATGTTGGCCATCGGCGCCGCTCAAGCGCACCGCATGGCGGCCGATAGCCTCCGCGTAGAGCCGCGCAGCGGTAACGCAATCGAGGAGTCCGCATGGGCGGTACGTTGCTGGAAAAGGTGGAACGGCATACCCGGCTGGCCGGCCACAACCGGGTGGCGATGCTGCTGTTCCGGTTGGGCGATGAGCAGTTGTTCGGCATCAACGTGTTCAAGGTACGCGAGGTGCTGCGTCGTCCGCCGCTGGAGCGCATGCCGGGCGTGCATGCCTTGCTGGCCGGCAGTTGCGACTATCGTGGACAGACCATCCCGGTGATCGACCTGGCGGCAGCGCTTGGCTACGCGCCGTTGCGCGACGTGGATTCGGCTCATCTGATGGTGACCGAATTCAGCCGTTCGGTGCAGGGCTTCCTGGTCGCTGACCTGCAGCGCATGGTGCATTGCGAAGGCGAAACGCTGGTGACGCCGCCCGGTTCGCTGGGCTTTGGTGCACGGGTCAATGCGGTGACCCGCGTCGATGGTGCGCTGCTGGCGGTGGTCGACGTGGAACACGTGCTGGCCAGCATCGACGCCGCGCCGGCCGAGCTGTCCGTGCAGATGCAACGCGTCGCCGGCGCGCGTTCACTGACCCCGCGACGGGTGCTGGTGGTGGATGACTCGTTGATCGCCCGCCGCCGACTGGTCAGCCTGTTCAAGCAGATGAACATCGAGTGCGTGGTGGCGAAGGATGGTCGCGAGGCGCTCGATCGCCTGCTGGAACTGGCTGCCGCCGATCCGGCCGAGGGAGTCAAGCTGGTGGTGTCCGACATCGAGATGCCACGGCTGGACGGCTACGCGCTGACCCGCGCGATTCGCGAGGCGCCCAGCCTGCGCAGGCTCAAGGTGGTGCTGCACAGTTCGCTCAGCGGCATCTTCAACGAGGCGATGGTGAAGGAGGTCAAGGCGGACTGCTTCGTCGCCAAGTTCCAGCCGGATCTGCTGGCGCAAGCCGTGCTGGAATTGTTGCCGGAACCTGAGGAAACGTCGGCGGACTGATTCCGCCGCGGTTTCGGGAAGCGTCAACAATCCGTCTTTCCGACGGCGTCATCCTCCCGGGGCCACGCCCCGCGCTTCGCCAGCCCAGTCCAGGCAAAGGGTTTCCCCTGGTGGCATGCAATTTGCCTCCAGCTCCGTGCGGCAAATTTTTGCGCGGAGCAAAGCGATGAGCCTGACCCCTGACAATCTGTTCGGTATCCATACCCAGGCGCTGGATCTCTGGCGGCGTCGCAGTGAAGTGCTGGCCAATAACCTGGCCAACGTCGACACGCCCGATTACCTGGCCCGCGACATCGATTTCCGCAAGGTGCTGTCCAGTGCCAGCGGTCAGTCGAAAGACCTGACGCTCGATACGCCGACGACCGGCCAGATCGATCCCGCCGCGCAGTCGGCGCAGCAACTGGCCTATCGCAATCCCACCCAGCCGAGCATGGATGGCAACTCCGTCGACGAACAGACCGAGCAGGCCAACTTCGCGGCCAATGGCGTGCATTACCAGGCGAGCCTCGCCTTCATCACGGCACAGATCCACATGCTGCGTACCGCCATCACCGAGGGGCAGAGCTGATGTCGCTGTTCTCGATTTTCAACGTGGCCGGTTCCGGCATGGCCGCGCAGTCGCTGCGGCTGAACACGGTGGCCAGCAACCTGGCCAACGCCGACAGCGTGGCAAGTACGCCCGAGGCGGCTTACCGCTCGCGCGAACCGTTGTTCGCCGCCGTGCAGAAGCAGTTGGGCAGCGCGGACAACGCTGAAGGCGTGCAGGTGCTCGGCGTCAGCGAAAGTCAGTCCGCCATCCCCAGCCGGTACGAGCCGGGCAATCCGATGGCCGATGCCGATGGTCTTGTCTATGCCAGCAACGTCAATCCAGTCGACGAGCTGGTCAACATGATTTCGGCCTCGCGCTCGTACCAGAACAATGTCGAGGTGATGAATACCACCAAGCAGCTGATGGTGAAGACCCTCGATCTCGGCAAGTGACCCGACGGAGCAGAGCATGACCATCAACACCAATAACACCACGAACGGCAACAACGCCCCGGCGGCGAGTCCGCCTGCCAGCGCGGCGCTTGCCGGTGGCCTGAGCCAGAGCGATTTCCTGAAGCTGATGACAACGCAGCTGCAGGCACAGGATCCGACCAATCCGGTCGACAACTCGCAGTTCGTTTCGCAGATGGCACAGTTCAGCCAACTTTCGGCCACCCAGGACTTGCTGACTTCGGTCAATACGCTGGGCAGTACCGTGAACGGTGCCCTGCAGACGTCGCAGGTGCTCGGCTCGTCCAGCCTGGTCAATCGCCAGGTCTTGGTGCCGGCGACGACCATCGACTACAGCGGCGAGGCCGTGACCGGCGCCGTCAATGTCGAGACCGCCGGCAACGTCAGCGTGAATATCGTCGACGCCACCGGAAAGGTCGTGCGCACGGTGAACATGGGCAACCAGGCCGGCGGCCTTTCCCAGTTCACCTGGGATGGCAAGGACGACAGCGGCAACGCGCTGGCCGAAGGCACCTACACCATGGCTGCAAGCAGCAGCGGCAGCACGCTGGATACGTACCTGGCCGGCAAGGTAACCGCGGTGGGATACGGCGGCACCGACGTGGGCACCTACCTGCAAGTGGCGGGCGTGGGCGGGGTCCCGCTCAGCCTGGTAGCGCAGATTCTCTGACGCAGGCCTTCCCTGCCTTCACTTATCCGAGGAATACATCATGGCTCTGAATACAGCACTCAGCGGAATCAACGCCGCCCAGGCGGACCTCAACGTCATCTCCAACAACATCGCCAACGCGAACACCACGGGCTTCAAGGGGTCGCGTGCGGAGTTCGCCGATGTGTTCGCCGTGACCGGTCTCAACCTCAACTCCACCGCGACCGGCAGCGGCACGCGGTTGCAGGATGTGGCCCAGCAGTTTGCCCAGGGCGACATCGAAAACACCAACAACAGCCTTGACCTGGCGATCAGCGGCAACGGCTTCTTCACCATCAATGACGGCAGTGGCGTCAGCTATACGCGCGCCGGCGATTTCAGGAAGGATCCCAACGGCTATGTGATCACCACCAGCGGTGCGCGTCTGCAGACTTATCCATCCAATGGCGTGGGTGGTTTCGACACCAGCACGCTGGCCGACCTGAGACTGGTGACCGCGCAGAGCAACGCCAAGGCGACTTCGCTGGTGACCATGACCTCGAACCTGCCGGCGAGCGCGACGGTGCCGACAACGGCCTTCAGCACCACCGACTCGACCAGTTACAACGATGCCACGCCGGTCACGGTCTACGATTCGCAAGGCGGAGCGCACCAGGGCACCGTGTATTACGCCAAGACCGGCACCAACACCTGGGACGCCCATTTGTATGTGGACGGCACGGATGCCGGCACCCAGGCGCTGACTTTCGACACGACCGGCAAGCTCACCACGCCGGCCTCCGGCAACCTGACGTTCAATCCGGTTGACCTGGGCAATGGCTCGAACGCATTGGCATTGACGGTCAACGTCAACAACACGACTCAGTTCGGCACCGACTATTCCGCCGGCACGATCAACCAGGACGGCTACGAAGCCGGCACCTTGTCGAACATCGACATCGACAGCAAGGGCGTGGTCACGGCGTACTACTCGAACAACCAAAGCAGCCAGATCGGCCAGCTGGCGATGGCGAATTTCGCCAACCTGCAGGGGCTGCGCCAAACCGGCGATACGACCTGGGCGGCCAGCGGAGATTCCGGAGCCGCCGTCATGGGTACGGCAAGTACCGGCCAGTTCGGCGAGATCCAGTCGGGCTCGCTGGAAGATTCCAATACCTCCGATACCACCGCGCAATTGGTCGACATGATCAAGGCGCAGCGCAACTACCAGGCGAACGCACAGGTGCTGTCCACCGACAATACCCTGACCTCAGCGCTGTTCAACGCGATCTCCAGGTAACCATGGATCATTCGATCTATGTGGCGATGACGGGGGCGACGCAGATCATGCGCGCCCAGGATGCCGTGAGCCACAACCTTGCCAACGCCTCCACGGTGGGTTTCAAGGGCGAGCTGAGCGCGTTCCAGAGCCAGGCGGTGCTCGGCGACGGGCAGGCCACGCGCGTCAACGCCGTGGCGCAGGGACTCGGCCAGGACTTCGCCCAGGGGGCGTCGATAAGCACCGGTCGTTCGCTGGACGTGGCAGTGCAGGGCAATGGCTGGATCGCCGTGCAGGCGCCTGACGGCTCGGAGGGTTACACGCGCGCCGGAGACCTGCAGCTGACCGCCGACGGCCAGTTGACCGATGCGCGCGGCAATCCGGTCATCGGCAGCTCCGGCCCGATCAGCATGCCCAACACGGCCCAGGTCAGCGTTGGCGATGACGGCACGATTTCCGTCGTGCCGACCGGCGAGGGACCCAATGCGATGACGGCACTTGATCGCATCCGGCTCGTCAATCCCGATTCGTCCCAACTGGCGCAGGGCAGCGACGGGCTGATGCACATGACGGACGGCACGCAAGCCGATGTCGACACCAGCGTGCACGTCACTTCCGGCGCACTCGAAAGCAGCAACGTCAACGCCTCGGCCGAGCTGGTGAAGATGATCGCGTTGTCCCGGCAGTACGACATGCAGGTGAAGTCGATCAAGAGTGCCGAGGACAACGCCGCGGCCGCCACCAAACTTCTGCAGTCCAGCTGACAACCAGCTGCCATCATTTACTGGAGTGACCCATGCTTTCTTCCCTCTGGATCGCCAAGACCGGCCTCGATGCGCAGCAGACGCGCATGGATGTCATATCCAACAACCTGGCCAACGCCAACACGACCGGCTTCAAGAGTTCGCGCGCGTCGTTCCAGGATTTGATCTACCAGAACAAGGGCCAGCCCGGTGGCCAGACCACCGAGCAGACCCAGTCGCCCTCGGGGCTGATGCTGGGCACCGGCGTGCGTGTCGTCGGCACCGAAAAACTCTTCTCGCAGGGCAATACTTCGCAGACCGGCAATCCGCTGGACGTGGCGATCCAGGGCAATGGTTTTTTGCAGGTGAGCATGCCGGACGGCACCACCGCCTATACCCGTGACGGCTCGTTGCATACGGACCCCAACGGGCAACTGGTGACCGCCGACGGTTACGCGCTCGATCCAGCGGTGACACTGCCGAGCAACGTGCAGAGCATCACGATCGGCAGCGACGGTACGGTTTCGGCCACCACCGCCGGCTCGGCGACGGCGGTGCAGGTCGGCACGCTGCAACTGGCCGACTTCGTCAACCCGGCCGGCCTGCAGCCGCAGGGCGACAACCTCTACCTGGAAACCGGCTCGAGCGGTACGCCGCAAACCGGGCAGCCGGGCCTGAATGGCATGGGCACGTTGCAGCAAGGCTCGCTCGAATCCTCCAACGTCAATGTGGTGGAGGAGATGGTCAACATGATCGAGACGCAACGTACCTATGAAATGAATTCCAAGGCGATCAGCAGCACCGACCAGATGCTGCAGGACCTCACGGACAAGATGTGAGCGATGCCATGACAACGATCGCTCCCTTGCTGCGCGTGCTGGCCGTCATCGGTTGCCTGGCACTGGCCGGTTGCGTCACGCAACCGGCGTTCAAGGACGCCCAGTGGGCGGCCACCGCGCCGATGGCGCCCGAGACGCCGCCACCGGCCGATGGTGCGATCTATCACGACATGGGAAGCATGGAGCTGTTCGCCGACCCGCGCGCGCACCGCGCCGGCGACATCCTCACCATCGTGCTGGTCGAGAGCACGCAGGCCAGCAAGAAGGCCACCACCAGCACCAGCAAGACCGACAAGACCGCCATCGACGCGCCGACGATCTTCGGCCAGGGCCTGAGCATCGGCGGCAAGGCCGCGGGTATCAGCACCCATGGCGATCGCAGTTTTTCCGGCAACGGTTCGAGCAGCCAGAGCAATCAGCTCACCGGCCAGATCACCGTCACCGTGGCGCAGCGGCTGTCCAACGGCAACCTGATGGTGCGCGGCGAGAAGTGGTTGACCATCAACCAGGGGCAGGAACTGGTGCGCGTCTCCGGCATCGTGCGTCCGCAGGATATCGGCCAGGACAACACGGTCGCATCCACCCGCGTGGCCGACGCACGCATCAGCTACACCGGTCACGGCACGCTGGCCGACGCCAACACGCAGGGCTGGCTGTCGCGTTTCTTCAATTCCAAGTGGATGCCGTTCTGATGAAGATGCGTCGATGGACGAAACACCTGCATGCACAGGCCCCGGGCATGAAGGCGGCGGGTCGTTTCGATGGCGCAAGCGCCGCGCTGGATCGTGTCGATGCGAAGTCGGGCGGAGCGAAGCGCCGCGCGGTGATACGGCAGGCGTTGTTGCGCTGGCGCGTGTTCACGGTCGGTCTGCTGGCTTGCCTGCTGGTGGCATTGGCCACTCCCGTACATGCGGACAAGATTCGCGACCTCGTGCAGATCGGTGGGGTGCGCAGCAACCAGCTGATCGGCTATGGCCTGGTGGTAGGCCTGGATGGCAGCGGCGACCAGACCACGCAGGCGCCGTTTACCACGCAGAGCCTGGAGAACATGCTGCAACAGTTCGGGGTCACCGTGCCGGCCAGCGCCCGCCCGCAGTTGAAGAACGCGGCGGCGGTAACGATCACCGCCGCGCTGCCGCCGTTCGCCAAGCCGGGCCAGACCATCGACGTGACGGTGGCATCGATCGGCAACGCCAAGAGCATCCGCGGCGGCGAACTGTTGATGGCGCCACTGCGGGGTGCCGACGGCAATGTCTACGCGGTGGCGCAGGGTAGCGTGGTGGTCGGCGGGATCAGTGCGCAGGGCAAGAGCGGTTCCAGTGTGCAGGTGAACATTTCCGCCAGTGGCCGCATTCCCAACGGTGCCTCGGTCGAGCGCAGCGTTGCCTCGTCATTCGGCAACGGCGGCAACCTGATGCTCAACCTCGACACGCCCAGTTTCACCACGGCTGCCCGTATCGCCACGGCGGTGAACCGGGCTTATGGCGCCGGCACCGCCCAAGCGGTGGACGGTGGTTCGGTTTCGGTTCGCGGTCCGCAGGATCCGGCGCAGAAAGTGGCATGGCTTGGTGCGATCCAGGAACTGGACGTGACGCCGGCGGATGCGCCGGCGCGGGTGGTGGTCAACTCGCGCACGGGTACGGTGGTGATCGGTTCGGATGTGCGGGTGAGCGCGGCGGCGGTTGCCCATGGCGCGATCCAGGTGACGATCAGCGAGCAGGCGCTGGTCAGCCAGCCGGCAGCGTTCAGTCGTGGCCAGACTGCGGTGGTGCCCAGCAGTGACGTGCAGATCAGCGAAAGCGGCGCGCACCTGTTCAAGTTTGGCCCGGGGGTGAGCCTCGATGCCATCGTGCGTGCGGTGAACCAGGTGGGTGCCACGCCAAGCGACCTGATCTCGATCCTGCAGGCGTTGAAGCAGGCCGGTGCACTGCATGCGGAGCTGGTGGTGATCTGATGGCAAGCGGCGGCAACACCATGCAGAGCATCAACACCTGGACCGACCTGTCCGGATTCAGCGCCTTGCGCCAGAGTGCGCAGGCCGACAGCAAGGCGGCGTTGCCGGCGGTGGCCAGGCAGTTTGAATCCATCTTCACCCAGATGATGCTCAAGTCGATGCGCGACGCCAACTACGGCGATCCGCTGTTCCAGAGCCAGGCAGGCGATGCCTGGCAGGGGTTGTTCGACCAGCAGCTGTCGGTGAGCCTTTCCAGCCAGGGTCATGGGCTGGGTATCGCCGACATGCTGATCCGCCAGCTAGGCGGGAAGGACGCCTCCCCGAAAGCGGCGGCGGACATCACCGATCCGGCTACCTCGGATCAGGCAGGAACCAACGCATTGGAGAACGACTGGCGCCAACGGCTGGGGTCGGTGGCCGACGCGGCACGCTCGATTGGACAATCGGTGTCGCGCTGGATACCCGACGACGCGCAGGAATTTGTCAGTGCACTGGCTCCCTTCGCGGCCCAGGCCGCCAGGAAGCTGGGTGTTTCGTTGCGCGCCGTGCTGTCGCAGGCGGCGCTGGAGACGCAGTGGGGAAAGCGCATGCCGACGCGCGATGACGGCAGCAGCAGCAACAACCTTTTCGGCATGAAGGCCGGTGGCAGCTGGGACGGCGAGCGCGTCAACGTGCCGACCCTGGAGTTCGAGGATGGCGTGGGTGTAAGGCGTCATGCCCAGTTTCGCGCCTATGGCTCGGCCGCCGAATCATTCGCCGATTACGCGAGGCTGCTTGGCGGGAATTCACGCTACGCCGAGGCCCTCGGCAAAGGCGACGACGTACTCGGTTTTGCCCGCGGCCTGGTCAACGGCGGCTACGCCACCGACCCGACGTACGCCTCGAAGGTCGCTGCCATCGCCAACAGTCCGGCCATGCGCCAGGCCCTGGCCGCGCTCAAGAACGTCGTCGAAAAGCCGACACCCTCCAGATAAGGCACCAGGAACCGCGCATGTCCAACCTGCTCAGCACCGGCATATCGGGCCTATCTGCCGCCCAGGTAGCGCTCAATACGGTCGGCAACAACATCAGCAACACCAACACCGATGGCTACAGTCGCCAGACGGTGCAGCAAACCCAGCGCCTGACCCAGTCCAGTGGGCGCTACACCATCGGCAGCGGCGTCGACGTGGTGTCGGTGCAGCGTGCCTACAGTCAGTACCTCACCTCTGCAGTGTGGAACAGCAACGCCAGCCTGCAACGAGCCAGCACTTTCAACGACCTGACCAGCACGCTCAACAGCGTGTTCAGCGGCAGTGGCGACCTGCAGGGGGCGCTCGATACGTTCTATGGCGCCTTCAGCACGGTGGCCAATGCGGCGAGCAGTACGTCAGGCCGGCAGGCCTTGCTGGGCAATGCCAGCTCGCTGGCTGCGGTGTTCAACACGCTTGGCCAGCAGCTGGGCCAGCAGCAGAGCCAGATCAACCAGCAGATCGGCAGCACGGTCGACAGCATCAACAGCGTCATCGGCAATATCGCCGATCTCAACAAGCAGATCCGCCAGTCCAGCGCCACGGGCCAACCCAATGCATTGCTCGATCAGCGCGACGCCCTGGTCAAGACGCTGTCCGGCTACGTGGGCATCTCCGCCGTCGCCGAAAGCGACGGCACGATGAGCGTGTACACGACCAACGGGCAGAGCCTCGTCAGTGGCAGCAATGCCTATCCCTTGTCCACCAGTGGCGAGGCCTATGACGTTACCCGTACCGATATTCTCGACAGCTCGGGCAACAACATCACGACCCGTTTGAGCGGCGGTTCGCTCGGTGCGTTGCTGGACTATCGGACGAATGTGCTCGATCCGGCGCAGAACCAGCTGGGCCAGGCGGCGCTGGCGCTGGCTTCCAGCGTCAATGCGCAGCAGGCCAAGGGGCTCGATCTCAACGGCAAGCAGGGTGCCGCCATATTCAGCATGCCGTCGCCGGGGGTATTCGGTTCCAGCGCCAACCAGGGCAGCGCCGATGTGACGGCGAAGATCGACGATGTGTCCCAGTTGACGGCATCGGACTACGTGCTGAGCTACGACGGCAGCCAGTGGAATTTGCGAACCACGGCCGGACAGAACGTCGCGCTTGCGACGAACGCGGATGGCAGCCTGTCGGCCGATGGCCTGACCTTCAATGTATCCGGCACCGCACAGGCTGGCGACAGTTACCAGATCCAGCCGACGCGCAACGCCGCCGCCGGGCTGGCGGTGAGCATGACCGACCCGAGCGGCATCGCTGCCGCCGCGGCGCTCACTGGTACGGCGGCGGGTGGCAACACCGGAACAGGTGCGATCGGTGCGATCGGCGTGGCCGATACAGAGAATGCGGGCTTGCTGGGCACGGCGACCGTGACCTTCAGTGCGCCGGATACCTACCAGGTTACCGATGCCAGCGGCAACGTGCTGGCCAGCGGCAGCTATACCTCGGGGCAGCCCATCACGGCCAACGGGTGGAGCCTGACACTTTCCGGCGCACCGGCGGCAGGCGACAGCTTCGAGGTCGCGGCCAATACCAACGGTCTCAACGACAACAGCAACGCGCTGGCGCTGGCCGGGCTGGCCAATACCGGCGTGCTTGGCGGAGGTGCCACCTCGGTGCTTGGCGCCTACGCCAACCTCACCACCCAGATCGGCAGCGTGGGCAGCCAGGCGGCTACCACGCTGACCACGCAGACCAGTCTCTACAGTCAGGCCGTATCTGCCCAGCAAAGCGTGTCGGGCGTGAACCTGGATGAGGAAGCCGCGAACCTGGTCAAGTACCAGCAGGCCTATCAAGCGTCGGCCCAGATCATCTCCACCGCCCAGTCCATCTTCACCAGCCTGCTGTCAGCCATTCAGGGATAACCGCCATGCGCCTTTCCACCAGCTGGATGTATCAACAGTCGCTGAGCACCATGCTCAACCAGCAGAGCGCGCTCGCCGCGACCCAGAACCAGGTGAGCACGGGCAAACGCATCAACGTGGCATCGGACGACCCCGTCGGCGCCGGCAAGGTGATCAGCCTCGACCACATTCTGGCCGCCAACGCGCAGTACTCGAGCAACATCGACAGCGCCAACACCCGGCTTTCGACCGAGCAGACGGCACTCACCGGAGTGACCAACCTGCTCGACAGTGCGCGTTCGATGGCCTTGCAGGGCATCAATGGGACCCTTTCCAGCAGCGATCGCAAGGACATGGCGACGCAGCTCTCGCAACTCCGCGACCAGCTCATCCAGCTCGCCAACACGAGCGACAGCAACGGCGATGCTCTTTTCGCCGGTACCAGCACCACCAAGACGCCTTTCGTGCAGGGAGCGAACGGGGCAGTGAGCTACGCCGGCAACGATGCACAACTGATGGCGGCGATTGGTTCGGGCCTGCAGATCTACACCGGCGATGCCGGCAGCGGTTTGTTCATGGGCATTCCTTCGGGCAACGGCAGTTTCACGGCCAGCGCCGGCGGCAGCAATACCGGAACCCTGGTGGTGGGCGCGAACGCCGTGAGCGATCCGGTCGCATGGGGCAGCGCCAGTGCCGCCAGCGGTGGCGGCTACACCATCAGTTTCGATGGGGCCGGCAACTGGAGTGCGGCCGATGCCAACGGCGATCCCGTCGTCGACGGCGCGGGCAACCCGGTGGGTGGCGCCTATCAGGACGGCGGCAGCATCAGCTTCAATGGCATGTCGATCACGCTCACCGGCGCGCCGGCCACAGGCGATACCGTTGCCGTGAAACCCGCCGGCAGCCAGGACATCTTCAGCACGCTGGGCAACATGATTGCGGTGCTGCAGGGCAACGGCAGCGACACGGACCTGGACAATGGCCTCAACCGCCAGATCGAGTCGCTCGACCAGGGCCTGGCCAGCGCGAGCAACGCGATGGTGGCGATAGGCGGTCGCATGAATACCCTGGATCAGCAGAAAAACGCATACGCGGATCTTGGCGTGACCTACGAGAGTTCGCTTTCAGACACGCAAAATGTAGACGTCTATACGGCCATAAGCAATCTGTCGCTGCAGTCGGCGGCCTTGCAGGCGTCGCAGCAGGTATTCGCGCAGGTCAAGTCGATGAGCTTGTTCAATTACATCAAGTGATGCGCCACTCAAGCGACTGCACCACTGGAACGGAGGTCAACCCGCGGTAAACAACAGCCGGTACGGCGCAAGTTTTCGAGTTATCCGCAGTAGCGGGACAGCCCGATTGCCCATGTTGAAAATAGCCATCGCCAGACACTCAAGTATTTTTCGCGAGTGCCGAAAAACTCTCTGAGGCGGATGGCATTCCAACGTTGGAATCTTGCCGCCGGGATGCAGAACGTCCAAACAAACCGGCCTTTGGTTCCCGTAGGAGATACCCATGTCACTCGTAATCAACACCAACGTTTCTTCGCTGAACACGCAGAACAACCTGAGCAAGTCGCAGAACGCCTTGTCCAAGGCCACCGAGCGTCTGTCCTCGGGCCTGAAGATCAACAGCGCGGCCGACAACGCCGCCGGTTTCGCGATCTCGCAGCGCTACACCACGCAGGTCGGCGGCCTGGCCCAGGCCAGCGCCAACGCCAGCGACGCAATCAACCTGGCGCAGACCGCCGGCTCCGCGCTGGACCAGGTCACCGCCAACCTGCAGGCCATCCGTGACCTGGCCGCGCAGTCGGCCAACGGCACCTACAGCGACGACGACCGCAAGACCATCGACGCCGAAGTGCAGCAGCGTCTGTCGGAAGTCACCCGTATCGCCAACCAGACCACCTTCAACGGCACCAAGGTGCTGGACGGCAGCTTCGGCACCAAGAGCTTCCAGATCGGCGCCGATGTGGGCCAGACCGTCAGCGTGGGCATCACCGGCAGCGTGAAGACCAGCGAGCTGGGCAAGATCGCCGAAGTTTCCAGCGGCGATATCACCGCTGCGCTTGCCGCTACCTCCACCACCACCGGTGGCACCACCACCAATGGCGCGGTCAGCTCCACGGGCACTGGCCTGTCTGACGCGTTCGCTGGTGCTGGCCTCGTGTTGGGCGCCGGTGACCTGACGGTCGGTGGCACCGCCGTCGCCGCCAGCACCTATGCCACTGGCGACGATCTGGCTGACGCGATCAATACGGCGGCGGGCTCCACGGTTGCATCGTGGAACACCACCACTAACGAGCTGGATTTCTCCAACGCCGGTGGTACCGCTGTCAGCGTCGTTGCCTCGGGTGGCGCCGCAGGCGTTGGCCTGCCGGCCTCGGTCCCGCCCGCAACGACCACCGGCGGCACCACCACGACCACGCCTGCCACCGTCAATTCAGGCAGCCTGACAATCAACGGCAAAGCCGTCGACACCAGCAAGGTCGCCAGCGTGCAGGACCTGTCCGATGCCATCAACGCCTCCAATATCGCGGGCGTGAGCGCGGCTGTCAGCGCCGACGGCAAGGGCATCAACCTCTATTCCAGCGATGCTGCCGAGGGGCTGAACATCGTCGACGGCGGTACTGGCGTGATTGGGGCGAATGCCACGGACGCCAACACGGCGGCTACTTATGCCTCGGGTGACGCTGCAACCATCGGCGGTTCGCTGGCGGACGGCAACGTCAAGACGGTGGACTCGGCGAATGACCTGATCTCGCGTGTCGACGTGGCGCTGTCCTCGGTGGCCAGCCTGGCGGCCAACCTGGGTGCGGTCCAGAACCGCTTCCAGTCGACCATCTCCACCCTGAGCTCGCAGTCGACCAACCTGCAGTCGTCGCAGTCGACGATCCAGGATGCCGATTTCGCTGCCGAAACGGCCAACCTGAGCAAGGCGCAGGTGCTGCAGCAGGCCGGTATCTCGGTGCTGGCGCAGGCCAACTCCAACCCGCAGCAGGTGCTGAAGCTGCTGCAGTAACCGTTGCGGGCCGTTCGCTGCCTTCCTGTAAGGCGAGCGGCTGACAACGGGATTTGACCCGGGCGGCGGCATCGTGAACTGCGATGCCGCCGCTGTCACAGGAGCCGCCGGCAAAAATCTTGCGCATAGCGAGATTTTTGCCGGCGACTCGTAAGCCTCGCGCTGTCGCGGGGCCGTTTGGATAACTTACGAGGAATGCCATGACTACGACCAGCGCCACGTCCGGCAACAGCTTGAGCGCATTGCTCAACGCAAACGCCACAGGCTCGAGCAGCAACACCGGCTCCGGTTCGGGTTCGTCCGGTTCCACCGGCGGCGTGCTCAGCTCGGCCGGTATCGGCTCCGGCCTGGATGTGGACGCCATCGTCACTGCCCTGGTCAATGCCAAGAAGACGGGGCCGCAGACACAGATCACCAGCAAGGCGACGCAGACCAATACGACGCTGACGGGGTTGGCATCGCTCAATTCGGCGCTGACTTCCTTGCAGAGCGCGCTATCGGCCCTGACCAAGACCAGTACCTTCAGCAGCTACAACGCGGCGCTGGCCGATACCACCTTCGGTACCACCAGCACCCTGAGTAATGCCAAGCCGGGCAACTACGCGCTCGATGTGACCCAGCTGGCCACGGCGCAGAAACGCAGCAGCGACGCCTACGACAAAAGCGCGGCCATCGGCAGCGGTACGCTGACGATCGGCGTGGGCGCCAACAGTTTCAACCTCAGCGTGTCGGCCACCGACACGCTGTCGGATATTGCGTCGAACATCAACGGCGACTCGAACAATCCTGGCGTCACGGCTACCGTTGTCTATGGTGCCGGTGGTGCACAACTGTTGCTCAGTTCCAGCAAGACCGGCGTAGCCAACGGCTTCACCGTCAGTGCCAACGCCACCAGCAGTGACGGCTTGAGTGCGCTGGCCTCCAAGCTGGGCGCCGTCGGCACCAGCGAGGCACAGGATGCCCAGCTGACGCTGGACGGCATCAGCATCACCAGTGCCAGCAACAGCGTCAGCGGCGCGATCGACGGCGTCACCGTCAACCTGGCCAAGACCGGCAGCACCGAGCTGACGGTGAGCCAGGACAACAGTGCCGCCACGGCGGCGATCCAGGGTTTTGTCGATGCCTACAACAGCTACGCCGGCACCGTGACCACGCTGTCCAGCTACGATGTTTCCACCGGTACGGCGGGCATCTTGCTGGGTGACACCACGCTGACTTCGGTGCAGCGGCAGATCTCCGGCTTGCTGAGCGGCACGGTGCCTGGCAACGGTATCGGATCGCTGGCCGCACTGGGCATCACGCGCGCCGCCGACGGCACCATGTCGCTGGACAACGGCAGGCTGGCCTCCACGCTCAAGAGCAATCCCGGGGCCGTGCAGGATCTGTTCGCCGGTCCCAACGGTTATGCCACGCGGTTGAACACGTCACTGGATGCGTTCACTTCCAAAAGTGGCGTGATCGCCACTCGTCAGCAGAGCCTCAACGACAGCCTGACCAAGCTCAATACGCAGCAGACCCAGCTGAATGCGCGGATGACGGTGTACGAGACCCAGCTGCGCGGTCAATACACCGCGCTCGACACGCTGATGTCCTCGCTCAACAACACCAGCAGCTATCTGACCAGCGCCCTGGCGCAGTTGGAAGCTACCTATACCAAGACCAACTGATTCCGGAGAGCCTCATGAGCTACGGACATATGCGCAACGCCAGCGCGATCTACCAGCAAAACAGCGTCCGCGGCGGCGTCGAGGACGCCGACGCGCACCAGCTGATCGGCATGTTGCTCGATGGCGCGATCGACCGCATCAGCCAGGCACGTGGACACATGATCCATGGCAACGTGGCGGACAAGGGCGGCAGCATCACGCGCGCGGTGGCCATCGTCGGCGAATTGCGCGAAGGACTGGATCACAAGGTGGATCCGGCTCTCAGCCGGCGCCTGGATTCGGTCTATGAATACGTCACGCGACGTTTGCTCTATGCGCAGCTCAACGACGATCCGGCGGCGCTGGACGAGTCGGTGCGCCTGCTCTCGCCGATTCGCGAAGGGTGGCAGGCGATCCGCGGCGATTATCTGTCGACCAGGCAGGCCACCGGGGTACGTTGATGGACAACATTCGCGATGGCGGCCTCGATCAAGCGCTGCGGCTGAGCACCCGCATGCTCGATGCGGCAGGCATGGGCGACTGGGCCAACGTGACCACCCTGCAAGCGCAATGCGATGCGCTGCTCCGGCACGACCACAAGGCGGACGAAGCAACCCGTACGGTCCTGCTCGAACTGCAACGGCATCACCAGAGCGTGACCGCACTGGCGGCTCAGGCGCGCGACGTGATCGCCCAGGAGCTGGGACGCCACCGGCACAATCATCGTGCGTTGAGTGCCTATCTGGTCTCCGGCGAGAAGTGACGCATGGATATCGGGCAAGAGTATCTGTGAAGATGCGTTCGCATTATCGTGCGAGCACCGCACGGTAGGCGACTTACGCTGCAGCATCCGGTTGACCTCACACAGGACAGATATCCCATGCAAGACGATGCCTGGCTGGCGTTTTCCGAACGCGTGAGTTGCGAAGAGGACTGCCATGTCGATTGCGAGCGGCTTGAGCACCCCTTGTCCCCGACGCAGATCCTGTGCCTGGCCGAACGCAACGCAAACACGCTGGCGGCGATCGCCGCGCTGGAGGAGCGTCGCGCCGACATCGGCGAGGACGACAGCCCCCTGATGCAGGAAATGCTCAGGATGGACGCCAAGCTCACTGCGTTGGTGGATATCGTCAATAACCTGCTGGTGCCGACCAACACGCTGCCGCCACGCAAGTTGCTGCGTTTCAATGCAGTCGGTGCGCTGTTGCCTGCCACGTTGGTGCCAGCGGGCGATGCATTGCTGCTGCGCTTGCGCTTCGATCTTTGCCGCAGCCTGCCGCTGGAACTGGCCGCGCGGGTCGAACGTCACTGCGACGATGGCCGGGTTTTCGTGGCGTTTGCGCCACAGGGTGACGCGCTGAGTGACGCAATTGAGCGGTTGGTATTCCGCCATCACCGACGCAAAGTGGCAGAGGCGCGCCAGCTGACTGGTTGAGGGTCCGTAGAAGTTGGCAAAGTGCATGTGACGTGGTTCGCAGTTATGAAGGCCTGGCTGCAATTCCTTTGACGCTGATCACATGTGGCGTGGGTGCCTCATCACGCGGCCGTCTCCACCCAAACATTTTTTGTTTCATGTGGTTACGACAAACCTTTGCGTATGTGTGCCAGTGCCATCGCGGCAGGTTTTCCGACATGTGACGTTTTATTGTCGCGTCGACCTGCAAAAACTGGCCCCCTTATTGCTCATCGTTCATCAGGCCGGCGACGGAAAGTCGGCACTGATGAAAAGGCAGTCCCGCTGGAAGCATGGGTTTGCCAAATGTGCGGTAAGGAGAAAGCGATGCAGAAGTTCGATTTCCTGGTCATCGAGTCCGATCAGGCACGTGTGAGTTCCGTACTCTCGGCACTTCAATTTCTGGGGTATCGGCCACTGCATGGGGCCGGTTGCGACGAGACCGACGAATCCACCCATGCCTGGCGCGCGGTCTATATCGGCAGCGTCGACGACACGGCCGAGGCCGAGCGCCAATTCGCCTTGCTGGGTGCGGCAGCGGCTCATGTACCGGTATTGCTGGCCAGCGATTCCCCTTGGGTCGAACGCCTCGGTGCAACGGCATCGCCGTTTGCCGCCCGGATGGCCACGCTGGCATTCCCGCTGCGTTACGAGAAGATGGCCGAGGCCTTGCGCAATATCCAGGCGCGCCTGCTTGGCGGACAGCCCAGCGGCTTGCGTTTCGTCGGCAATTCGGCGCCGATGATTCGCGTCAATGCCCTGATCCGTCAGGTCGCGCCGTTCGATTCGAGCGTGCTGGTACTGGGTGAATCGGGCACCGGCAAGGAGATGGTGGCGCGTGCGATCCACGAGCATTCGCCGCGTCGCGACAGGCCATTCGTGGCCATCAACTGCGGGGCGATTCCGGCCGAGCTGCTGGAAAGCGAGCTGTTCGGCCATGAAAAGGGCTCCTTCACCGGAGCGATCAGCGCCCGCAAGGGTCGTTTCGAAATGGCCGAGGGCGGCACCCTGTTTCTCGACGAGATCGGCGACATGAGTCTGCCGATGCAGGTAAAGCTGTTGCGCGTGTTGCAGGAGCGCGCCTACGAGCGCATCGGCGGCAACAAGACCCAGCGCTGCGACGTGCGCATCATTGCCGCCACGCATCGCAATCTGGAGCAGTCGATCGCCAACGGCCAGTTTCGCGAGGACCTGTTCTATCGCCTCAGCGTGTTTCCGCTGGAGCTTCCATCGTTGCGGGAGCGGCTGGAGGATCTGCCGACCCTGATTGCCGAGTTCAACCAGCGACTCGCCCGTCGCGGACTGGGTGCAGTGCGCTTCAGCGGCGGCGCCATGCAGACGTTGCGTGCGCACGCATGGCCGGGCAACGTGCGCGAACTTTCCAATCTGGTCGAGCGCATGGCGATCCTGTTTCCGCACGGTGAAGTGCGCGGCAGCGACCTGCCCGAAAAATATCGCGGCCTGCACGCGGGAGACGAAGTCCACGGCGCGGCTCTGTTGGCGCTCATGGAGGACGAACTGCCACCGGTTGAAGGTGGTTTGCAGCCGGTGAGCGAGTCGCTGCGCATGCTTCCCGAGAACGGCCTTGACCTCAAGGATCACCTGGCCGACATCGAAGTCGGGCTGATCCGACAGGCCCTCGACGCCACCGATGGTGTGGTGGCACACGCCGCACGCCTGCTGCATATGCAGCGCACCACCCTGGTGGAGAAGCTGCGCAAATACGGATTGCAGAACAGCCTGGCGGCGTGAAGCGGGACGGATGTCGGGCGGTACAGCTCGGCTCCTCCCCCGCGCGCAGGAGGGAGTACGGGCTCCCCGTCTCATGGCACGGCTCGTGCATTTACCCACTTGAAACCCGTCACGCGCCGGGATTACGTCATGAAGCAAGCGACATGGAAACACTGACATGAGCACGATCGACGTCAACAACCTGCTTGCCCAGATGCGCCAGATGACGGCGCAGGTGCGCCCGCCGGAAACCGCCTTCAAGGCGACGCCCGTCGGTGGACAGGCCGATTTCTCCGCGGTGCTCAAGCAGTCGATTTCCGCCGTGGGCCGCAGCCAGATGGAGGCGGGCAACATGGCGGCGAGTTTCGAGCGTGGCGATCCCGGTGCAGACCTCGGTCGCACGATGATCGCGGTGCAGAAAGCCGACCTCTCGCTACGCACCATGGTCGAGGTACGCAACAAGTTGGTCGATGCGTACAAGGACATCATGAACATGCCGGTCTGACGCTTTCGCGTCGGCCCCGATTCCGCCCTTAGTCAACGAGCAGCAGCATGGCAGACAACGCCATCGCGACCACCGACAAAAACGGTTCGCGCCTGGATTCCTTCAAGCAGATCGCCCAGAACCCGGCGACGCGTCAGCTCGTCTTGCTGGTGGCGGTGGCGGCGGCGGTGGCGCTCGGCGTGGCGGTGGTGCTGTGGTCGCGCGGGCCGAACTACGGCTTGCTCTACGCCGGGCTCGAGCAGAAGGACGCAGCGGCGATCACGCAGGAGCTGCAGGCGACCAACACGCCCTACCAGTTGAGCAACGACGGCTCGTCGATCATGGCGCCGGCTGCCGACCTGGCGGGTTTGCGGCTCAAACTCGCCGCGAAAGGTTTGCCACAGGGCAGTGCCGCCAGCAGTGCATTGCCCGCCACCGATTCACCGTTCGGCATGAGCGATCTGGCCGAACGCACGCGTTACCAGCAATTGCTGGAAACCGATCTCGGCGCCACCATCGGAGGCTTGCAGTCGGTGCGTGCCGCACGCGTGCATCTGGCGCTGCCAAAACCCTCGGCGTTCGTTCGCGACAACCGCGAGGCCAGTGCGTCGGTGCTGGTCACGTTGTATCCGGGGCGTCAGCTCGATGCCGGCCAGGTGGCGGCGATCGTGCATCTGGTCGCGGCGAGCGTGCCGGATCTGGACGCGCGGCAGGTTTCGGTGATCGACCAGCAAGGCCAGCTGCTGACGACGGATCCGGACAGCCCTGGCGCGGTGGGCGACAACCGCCTGCGCATGGCAACACGCATCGAGAACACCTATGCGCAGCGCATCGAGGAGCTGTTGACGCCGCTGGTCGGCCCGGGCCGGGTGCGCGCGCAGGTGTATGCGGACCTGGATTTCAGCCAGAGCGAAAAAGCCACCGAGACCTTCGGCCACGACCATCCGTCGCTGCGCAGCGAGCAGACCAGCAGCGAGCAACACGGAGCTGCCGGCGGCTCAGGTGGCGTGCCCGGCGCGCTCAGCAACCAGCCGCCGACGCTGGTCGCGCAGCCCACCGCGGCAAAGCCCGATGCCGGCAAGAAGACAACGACAGACGCTGCCAAGAACGCGGCAACGACCACGACCACGACGCAGACGCCTTCGGGCGACAGTTCCAGCAGTGCCACCCGCAACTATGAGCTCGACCGCACCATCAGCCACGTGAGCGACCCAGCCGGGCGTCTCGCCCGCCTCACCGTCGCGGTGGTGCTGGATGACAAGCTGGTCAATCCCGCGACCGATGCCAGCGCCGCCACCGCCGCGGTTCCCAAGAGCGTTCCGTTCAGTGCGCAGGAGCTGCAGCGGCTGACCGAGCTGACCAAGAACGCGGTGGGCTTCAGCGCCGAGCGCGGCGACAGCGTCAGCGTGATCAATCAGGCATTCCATCACGGGCCCGCCGTCGATGCGCTGCCGGAAACCCCGCTGTGGCAGCGACCGGGCGCGATGGATCTGTTCAAGCAGGGCATCGGTGTGCTGATCGCGCTGCTGGTGGCATTCGGTTTGTTGCGCCCGTTGTTGAAGGGGCTTCTGCGCGGCGAGACCGCGCAGCGCGCGCTGCCGGCGCCGATGCCGACAATCTCCGTGCGCGTCGACGATGAGCCGGCGGCCAATGAACCGGCCCGGCTCGGTTCCGTACCGGCGCTCGCATACGAGCAACGCATCGGCCAGGCCCGGCGGATGGTGGGCGAGAACTCCAAACAGGTGGCGCAAGTCGTGAAGAACTGGGTGAGTGAAGATGGCAACTAACCGTCCCGATGCGCCCGTCTCCGGCGCGCAGCGCGCTGCCATTCTGCTGCTGACACTGGGCGAGCAGGATGCCGCCGAAGTGCTCAAGCACCTCAGTGCGCGCGACGTGCAGGCGGTCGGTACCGCCATGGCGGCGCTTTCCAGCGTGTCGCGCGAGCACGTCGAGCACGCGCTGGACAAGCTCAATGAAGACATGGGCCGGCAGACCTCGCTGGGCGTGGGTACCGAGGAATACATCCGCAAGATCCTGGTCAACGCGCTGGGCGAGAACAAGGCAGGCGGCCTGATCGACCGCATCCTGCTCGGGCGCAGCAGCAAGGGGCTGGAATCGCTGAAGTGGATGGAAAGCCGCGCCATCGCCGAGATGATCAACCAGGAACATCCGCAGATCATCGCGCTGGTGCTGGCACACCTGGAGCCGGACCAGGCGGCCGAAGTCATCGGTTACCTGCCGCCACGCGTGCGCTCCGATGCGGTGATGCGCATCGCGACGCTCGACGGTGTGCAACCGCACGCACTGAACGAACTGGACGAGATCATGGAGCGCCAGTTCTCCGGCAACACCAAGAAACTGAAGTCCGCCAACGTCGGTGGACTGAAAGCCGCCGCCGACATCCTCAACGCGATGGAAAGCAGCCGCGAAACCGAATTGATGACCGCCATCCGCAGCCACGACGAGGCACTGGGTGGACGGATCGAGGACTTGATGTTCGTCTTCGAGGATCTGGCCGAGCTGGATGATCGCGGCATGCAGATCCTGCTGCGCGAGGTACCGTCCGGAACCCTGATCACCGCGCTCAAGGGGGCCGAACCGGAGGTGCGCGAAAAGATTTTCGCAAACATGTCCAAGCGTGCCGCCGACATGATGCGCGACGACCTGGAGGTCAAGGGTCCGGTACGCCTGAGCGAAGTCGACGCCGCCCAGAAGGAAGTGCTGGCTACCGCACGGAAACTTTCCGACGCAGGACAACTCAGTCTCGCCTCCGGCGGGGATGAGTTCGTCTGATGGCGGCCGCCATCCACAACGTGGCATCGGCTTTCACGCGCTGGGAGCTGCCGAACGTGGGCGCCCAGCCGACGACACCCAAGGCGGCCAACACGCCGCCGCAGCCGACCGTGCGCGAACTCGCGGCACTGGAACAGCAGGCGCGCGATGAAGGCTATGCCGCCGGCCGCGCGGAAGGTCTGGCCGCGGCCCAGCAGCAGTTGCATCAGCGCATGGCACAACTCGATGCGCTGTATGACGCAGCGGCGCGACCTCTGCTGGCGCTCGACGAACAGACCGGACAGGAACTGGCGCGACTGGCGACCATCGTGGCCGGTCGGGTGATCGCACGCGAGTTGCGCCTGTCTCCCGACCTGATCGCGCGCGCCGTGCGCGAGGCTGCCGCCGCGCTGCCCGCAGCCACGCGTGAGCTTCGCGTGCGCGTGCACCCGGATGACCTGGCCTTGTTGCAGGAACTGGGCGCGGCCGAGAATCACTGGCAGCTGATCGCCGACCCGGCGCTGGCGCGTGGCGACTGCCAGCTGGAAAGCGAACGATCCCGGCTCGACGCGCGGGTGGAAACCCGGCTGGCGGCGGTGATCGATGCCGTGCTCGGCGATGACGCCGAAGACAACGGAAACGATGCATGAGCGCTGATCTCGCCGACGTCGCACGCCGTGCGCGCTGGCAGCAGCAGTTTGCGCGTCGTGCGCTGCGCGCCGAGGCGGCACGCACGTTGACTGTAGAGGGCAGCCTGCGACGCGTGGTCGGTTTGACCCTGGAGGCGGAAGGGTGCGAGGCCGCGCTGGGCGCGCGTTGCCTGGTCGACACGGCCGACGGCGCAAAACTCGAAACCGAAGTGGTCGGCTTTGCCGACGAACGCCTGCTGCTGATGCCGGTGGGCGACATGCATGGCGTGTTGCCGAATGCACGCGTCCGCCCGTGTTCGCACAGCGGCGGATTGCCGGTAGGCCATCAATTGCTGGGCCGGGTGATCGGTGCCGATGGCGTGCCGCTGGACGGGCTGGGTCCACTGGACTCCGACGAACACGCCGCGCTCAAGCGCGAGCCGATCAATCCGATGGCGCGCAAACCGATCGATGCACCGCTCGACGTCGGCGTGCGCGCCATCAACGCGCTGCTCACCGTCGGACGCGGCCAGCGGCTGGGCCTGTTCGCCGGTTCCGGCGTCGGCAAATCCACCTTGCTTGGAATGATGACGCGTTACACCAACGCCGACGTGGTGGTGGTCGGCCTGATCGGCGAGCGCGGCCGTGAGGTGAAGGAATTTGTCGAGCAGACCCTGGGCGAGGAAGGCCGTCGCCGCGCGGTCATTGTTGCCGCTCCGGCGGATGCGCCGCCGCTCAAGCGGTTGCGCGGCGCGCAGTACGCGACGGCCATCGCCGAGTGGTTCCGCGACCGTGGCCAACGCGTGTTGCTGCTGATGGATTCGCTGACCCGCTACGCACAAGCCCAGCGCGAGATTGCGCTGGCGATCGGCGAGCCGCCGGCGACCAAGGGCTATCCGCCATCGGTCTTCGCGATGATGCCGGCGCTGGTCGAACGCGCCGGCAACGACGCCGAAGGTCGTGGTTCGATCACGGCGTTCTACACCGTGCTGACCGAAGGCGACGACTATCGCCACGATCCGATCGCCGATGCCGCGCGCGCGATTCTGGATGGCCATATCGTGCTGTCGCGCGATCTCGCCGAGGCCGGTCATTACCCGGCCATCGACATCGAAGCGTCGATCAGCCGCGTGATGCCGGCGGTGGTGACGCGCGAGCATCTGCGCGCGGCGCAACGTTTTCGCCAGGTCTATTCGGCTTATCGTCAGCAGCGCGACCTGATCGCGGTGGGGGCTTACCAGAAGGGCTCCGACCCGCAGGTCGATCAGGCGATCGAGATGTGGCCGCAACTGCGCGCCTTCCTGCAACAAGAAGTCGATGAGCCGATGACACTCGATGCTGCCATAGGCAAGCTCGATGCCCTCGCAAAACAGGTGACCGCATGAGTTCGCGCGCGACGCAGCTGCAACCGGCCGTGGAGCAGGCCAGGCAGCGCAGCGAAGACGCGCTGGCGAAACTGGCCTCGCAACAGCAACTGCTGGCCAAGGCCGAGCAGCAGCTCACTGAATTGCGCCGCTATCGGCAGGAATACGCTGAAACCGGCGACGGTGCACTGAGCGTGACGGCATTGCTCAACCGCCAGCAATTCGTCGAGCGGATCGACCAGGCGATCGTCCAGCAGACTGCCGAGGTCGGCCGTCAGAATCGCCAGCTGGCGCAGGTGAGGGACCGCTGGCAACAGGCACACGCGCGCGAAAGCGCACTCGACAGTGTCGTCGCGCAACATCGCGAGCAGGAGCGTCGGGCCGAGGATCGGCATGAACAGGCCGAAGTCGATGAACGCATGCAGCACCGGCGGTTGCGATGAACCGCCGGGCCGCGCCATCGCGGATGGGCGGAAGTCCCGCCGTACCCAACGTGCACCACGATGGATCCGCACGCGCGGATCCCTCTGAAGGAATGTCTACGCCATGACCATCCCGCCCGTCGTTTCCCGAGCCGCCGCGCCCGCGGCGCCACGCGCTGCATCTGCCATCGATTCCAGCGATGGGTCCAACGCGGCGGATCATTTCGATCGCCAGCTGCACGAGGCGCGGCAGCACAGCGCAGTGAAAGATACCGATCACTCCCCGAAGGAGCCGGAACGCCCGGAGCACGCGTCGACATCGCGCAAGCCGCAACGACAGCCTTCTGACGAGTCCTCCGATAAATCGCCTGTGGTGGCTGGGCAGCCTGCTTCCAGATCGGTGCCGACCTCCCCATCGACCATTTCCGAAAAAACGCCGGATACCACCGCGACAATCGCTGTGGCGCCAAAGGACGAAGATGAACCGGATGGCGAGGCGGCGTCCGCGCTGACCGGCGCCATGCTCGCCTTGCTCGGACCTGCGGCAGCAGGCGTGTTGCGTCCGGCTGCTGTCGCCGGGGCCGCCGGCGCGTTGTCGGCTGGAAAGACGGCGGCCAGCGATGCGAAAGCGGCCGACTTGCTCCAGCTCGGCGATGCAAGCGGAGCAGTCACCGCGCTTGTCAGCGCCGCACTGGCGACAGGCAAGACGCCGGTCACGGGCGATCCGGATTTGCTGCCGCCGATCGGGATCGGCAAGGACCCGTCGAAGGCGATGGCGTCCACGGTGATGTTGTCGGCGCCTCCTGCACCAGCCACATCGGCGACGCCTGTTCACTCTTTGCAATTGCCGTCGCCGCCGGGCACTCAGGCGTTCAACCAGGATCTGGGCCAGCAAGTGGCCTGGTTGAGTGGACAGAACGTCAAGCAGGCGCGGATCCGGCTGCATCCGGAGGACCTGGGCTCGCTCGACGTGAGCGTCAGCGTGACGCATGGACGGGTCGACGTCGTGTTCAGTGCGCAACATCCCGCCGCCGTCACGGCCGTGCAGCAAACCTTGCCGCAACTGGATCACATGCTGGCCCAACACGGTCTTTCGCTCGGCCACGCCGAGGTCGGACAGCACGATCGCGGTAACGGTCACGGGCGCGCGGGTCATGCCATGGCGGACCCGCTGGACGAGATCGGCGATAGCCACGGCAGCGGCCTTGCGGTCACGCTGGGCAGCGTCGGCCTGCTCGATGCGTTCGCCTGACCGAAGGTACCGGTTCGCCAGCCACGCGTTCCCATTTCGCGTCCGCTGATAAGGAGCTGGTCACTCCGTCGTGATCGCGTCGCGCCGATTCACCGGCGGGCGTCAAGAAAGCGCCGTCGCATGCGTCGTCCCAGTTCGGGATGGCAGAAAATCCCGGTGGTGCAAGGCCTCCCGAGGATGGCACGCAGATTGCTTCCGTTGATTTAGGCGCCCATGCAGGCGCATTCCAACATGGCAGATCGAGGTTTTCATGATCGAGGACGAACAAGCCGGAGCAGTCGACGCTCCGGTGAAGCGCAACAGCCGCAAGCTGCTGGTGATCGGCATGGTGGGGGCATTGCTGGTTGCGCTGGGTAGCGGCGGCTATGCGTGGCAGATGCGTCAGATGTCGCATGCCGGAACGGGCAGGGCGACAGCGCCGGAGTTGAGCAAGACGGAACTCTACCTGCCGATGGATCCGGCCTTCGTGGTGAATTTTCGCGACAACGATTCCCTGCGGTATCTGCAGGTGGGCATTACCTTGATGTCGCATGATCCCGATGCAATCAACGTGGCGAAGGCCGCCGACCCGGTACTTCGCGACTCGCTGGTGGCGCTGTTCAGCAACCAGAACTACTCGATCATCAGCGATGCCGCCGGTCGCCAGAAGTTGCAGGAGCAGGCACTGGCCGCCGTGCGCAAGATCGTCCAGGCCCGATTGGGCCGTCCCGGCATCGACGCGTTGTACTTCACCAGCTTCGTGATGCAGTAACCGGATGACACGCGCATGAGCGACCTGCTTTCCCAGGACGAGATCGACGCGCTGCTGGACGGCGTCAACGGCGGCGCGGTCAGCACCGGCAGCGATGAACCGTTGCCGGCCGATGCGGTGATCTCCTACGACTTCACCCAGCAGGACCGCATCGTGCGCGGCCGGCTTCCGACGCTGGAAATGGTCAACGACCGTTTCGCGCGATTCTTCCGCACCGCCATTTTCAGCGTGCTGCGCAAGACCTGCGAGGTCTCGGTGCTGGGCGTGAAGATGGTCAAGTTTGCCGAGTACGTGCACGGCCTGGCGGTGCCGAGCAATCTCAACCTGGTGCGTATCAAACCCTTGCGTGGCACTGCGCTGGTGTTGTTCGAGCCGCGCCTGGTGTTCACCGTGATCGACAATTTCTTCGGCGGTGACGGCCGCTATCACGCCCGCATCGAAGGACGGGATTTCACCGCGACCGAGAACCGCGTCATCCAGATCATGCTGGCCGAATTGTTCGGTGCCATGACCGAGGCATGGGCGCCGGTGCTGGGTCTGCAGTTCGAGTACCAGAGTTCGGAAATCAATCCGCAGTTCGCCAATATCGTCAGCCCGACCGAGACGGTGGTGGTGTCGCGCTTCCACGTCGAGCTCGATGGCGGCGGTGGTGAGATCAACCTGACGCTGCCGTATGCGATGGTCGAACCGATCCGCAATCTGCTCGATGCCGGCGTGCAGAGCGATCGCGTCGATCGCGACGACCGCTGGGCGGAAATGCTGCAAGAAGAAGTGCTCGACGCGGAAGTCGACCTCAGCTCATTGCTGCTCGAGGCGCAGCTGAGCCTCGGCGAATTCCTGCATCTGCGGCCCGGTGACGTGATCCCCGTGCAGCTGCCTGAGCTCGCCACCGTCTACGCCGAGGATGTGCCGGTTTTCCGCGGCCGCTACGGCCAGTCCAACGGCCGCAATGCCGTACGTTTTCATGTCCAGGCCGGTCGTCGCGAAAGGCGCCTGGCCGGCGATCACTCCACAGAGAAGAACCCCGCATGAGTCAGTCCACCGAAAGTGCCTTCGCCGATGCCGGCGAGCGCGTTGAATTCGATCCCTTGCAGGGCGCCGTCACCAGCGGTGGCGACGTCAACCTCGACATGATCCTGGATGTGCCGGTGACCCTGGCCATGGAGGTCGGCCGCACCCGCATCAGCATCCGCAACCTGTTGCAGCTGAACCAGGGTTCGGTGGTGGAGCTCGATCGCGCCGCCGGCGAGCCGTTGGATGTGTTCGTCAACGGTACCCTGGTCGCGCATGGTGAGGTAGTGGTGATCAACGAGAAATTCGGCATCCGCCTGACCGACGTGATCAGTCCTGCCGAGCGCGTGCGAAAGCTGCGCTGATGGGCACGCTGGCGCTCATGCTTGCCGTGGCTCCGGCGGCGACATCGGAGTTCAGTGCTGCCGGCGAACTCGTTCGCGTGGTGCTGAGCCTGCTTGGCATCATCGGCCTGATTCTGGCCGCCGGCTGGCTCACCCGCCGGATGCAGCGTCGACACGGCGTGGCCGGGCGACGCATTCGCTGCGTGGAGACATTTGCGGTGGGCGCGCGCGACCGGCTGCTGTTGCTGGACGCCGACGGCAAGCGCCTGCTGATCGGCATGGGCCCGGGTGGCATGCGCACGCTGCACGTCTATGACGGCGTACCTGTCGAACCTGCCGTGGCAACGCCGTCCGAGATTCCGCCCATGCCGGTGTTCGGCGAGTTGCTGGCACGCTGGAAGCGCGGCTCATGAAGGCGTGGCGCTGGGCCTTCGCCGGCATGCTTCTGCTGTTGCCGCTGGCGACGCTGGCGGCGCCGCCGGGGATCCCGCTGGTGAACGTGCAGAACGTGCCCGGTGGCGGCCAGAGCTGGACGCTGTCGCTGCAGGTGCTGGCGTTGATGACGGCGCTGACGCTGCTGCCGGCGATCGCGCTGATGATGACCTCGTTCACCCGCATCATCATCGTGCTCGGCTTCTTGCGCCAGGCACTGGGCACACAGTCGACGCCGCCCAACCAGGTCTTGCTCGGGCTGTCGCTTTTTCTCACGTTGTTCGTGATGTCGCCGGTGCTCAATCGTGCCTATGTCGATGGCGTGAAACCGTACATGGATGGACAGATCGCCGCCGAACAGGCGCTGCCGGCGGCCTCGGCACCGTTCAAGCGTTTCATGCTCGACCAGACCCGTGATGCCGACCTGCAACTGTTCACCCGGCTGGCGAAGGAAAAGCCTTATGCCAGCAAGGCGGACGTGCCGTTCAAGGTGGCGATGCCGGCGTTCCTCACCAGCGAATTGAAGACCGCGTTCCAGATGGGCTTTCTGCTGTTCATCCCGTTCCTGATCATCGATCTGGTGGTGGCCAGCGTGCTGATGTCGATGGGCATGATGATGGTCTCGCCGACGATCATCTCGCTGCCATTCAAGATCATGTTGTTCGTGCTGGTCGATGGGTGGACGCTGCTGCTGGGCACGTTGGCCGGGAGTTTTTACACGTGACCGCGTATCAGGTCATGGAGGCTTCTGTGGGAGCGGCTTTAGCCGCGACGCTTTTGTCTGTTTCGGAGCAAGAGCCTTCGTCTGCCTCGCCCTCCGCAAGGAGGACGAAAACTCTTCGCTCTGATGCAATAAATCCAAGCAAGAGCATCGCGGCTGAAGCCGCTCCTACAGGTGCCGCGCGACAGAAAAGTAAGTCGTCCTTCGCAAGGAGGGCGAAGGCTTTCCGCTCTGATGCAATGAATCCAGGCAAGAGCATCGCGGCTGAAGCCGCTCCTACAGGTGCCGCGCGACAGAAAAGTAAGTCGTCCTTTGCAAGGAGGGCGAAGGCTTTCCGCTCTGATGCAATGAATCCAGGCAAGGGCATCGCGGCTGAAGCCGCTCCTACAGGTGCCGCGCGACAGAAAAGTAAGTTGTCCTTCGCAAGGAGGGCGAAGGCTTTCCGCTCTGATGCAATGAATCCAGGCAAGAGCATCGTGGCTGAAGCCGCTCCCACAGGTGATGACGCACTCTGCGGAGTCTTCGCATGACCCCTGAATCCATCATGGAAATCGGCCAGCATGCGCTGTACGTGGCGATGCTGGTGGCGGCGCCGTTGTTGTTGACGGCGCTGGCGGTGGGCTTGCTGGTGGGCGTGATCCAGGCGGCGACGCAAATCAACGAGATGACGTTGAGCTTCATTCCGAAACTGATCGCGATGGCGCTGGTGGCGTTGATCGCCGGTCCGTGGATGCTGCGCCTGCTGGTGCAGTACACCACTCACCTGATCGAGAGCCTGCCCGGGGCGATCAGGTGACTGCGCTGGATCTGGCGCAGTTGCCGATGTGGCTTGGCAGTCTGTTCTGGGCGATGGCCAGGGTGAGCGGGCTGTGCCTGGTGGCGCCGGTATTCAGTGCCACGGTGATATCGGCGCGGATCCGCATCGGCGTTGTGGTGGTACTGAGCCTGGTGCTGGTTCCGCTGGCACCGGCGACGATCGACCCGCTCAGCGGCGCCGGCGTGGCAACCATGGCTGGCCAGGTGTTGATCGGCGCGGCGGTGGGTTTCGTGCTGAAGCTGGTGTTCGAGGCGGTGTCGTTCGGCGGCGAACTGGTGGCGCAGAGCATGAGCCTGGGTTTTGCCGAGATGATCAATCCTCAGGCTGGCGGCAGCTCGACCGTGCTGAGCCAGTTCTACCTGCTGCTGGTGACCTTGCTGTTTGTCGCGATGGACGGCCATCTGCGCCTGATCGCGCTGTTGGCCGACAGTTTCCACAGCTTGCCGCCGGGCACGGATGCGATCGATGCCAACGGTTTGCACGCCGTGGTCATGTTTGGCGGCGAGCTGTTTTCCGGGGCAGTCCGCGTCGCGCTGCCGGCGATGACGTCGTTGCTGGTGGTGAACATGGGCTTTGCCGCGATCAGTCGTGCGGCACCATCGATGAACCTCTTCGCGGTCGGCTTTCCGATCACGGTGTCGCTGGGCTTCATCGCGTTGTGGCTGTCGTTGCGCAGCCTGCCGGGTGCATTCGAGGCGCTGCAGAATGACGCCTGGTCGCTGATGCGCAACCTGGTCGGGAGCTGATCCGATGTCGGACGACAGCGACCAGGAAAAAACCGAAGAACCTACCGAAAAAAAGCTGCGCGAATCGCGCGAGAAAGGCGAGGTCCCGCGATCGCGCGATCTGTCCGGTGCCATCGTGGTGCTGGCCGGCGTGGCGGCGCTGATGAATAGCGGGGAAAGCGCTTTCCTGCACGCCCGGCGGATTTTTTCGCTGGGCCTCGGCTATTCGCGCGAGGCGCTGTTCTCCGATGCCTTGCCAGGCCGAACGCTGCACGCAGCGTTGCACGAAGCGCTCCAACTCTTCGCGCCGGTGGCCGTGGCGACGATGCTCGGCACGCTGGCCGCGCCGCTGCTGCTGGGCGGCTTGAATTTCAGCGCGCAGGCGTTGCAGCCGAAATTCGAGCGGCTCGATCCGATCAAGGGGCTGGGCCGTATTTTCGCGATGCGCGGCCTGGTCGAACTGGGCAAGGCATTGCTGAAGCTGCTCTTCATCGGAGCGGTGCTGGGTTTGCTCTTGCACCACTGGCAGAACGAGTTGCAGGCCACCGGTCGCGGTTCGGTCATGGCCGGGATCGCGCAGTCCATGGGCCTGCTCGGGCGGGCGGCGCTGTGGTTCGGCTCCATCCTGGCGCTGATCGGCGGTATCGATGCCCTGTACCAGAAATTCGACCACGCCAAGAACCTGCGCATGACCAAGCAGGAAATCCGCGACGAGATGAAGGAGAGCGACGGCAATCCCGAAATGAAGGGACGCATCCGCCAGGTGCAACAGGCGCAATCGCGCCGCCGCATGATGGAGGAACTGCCCAAGGCCGACGTGGTGGTGGTCAACCCCGCCCACTTTGCGGTGGCCTTGCGCTACGACGACGGGCGCATGGGCGCACCGCGGGTGATCGCCAAGGGTGTCGACGTACTCGCGCAGCAGATTCGCCTGGTGGCGGGCAGTCATCGCATCCCGCTGGTCGAAGCGCCGCCGTTGGCACGCGCCTTGTATGCAACGACTGAACTGGGTCGGGAAATCCCCGCCGCGCTGTACGTGGCGGTGGCTCAGGTTCTGGCCTACGTGTACCAGCTGAAGCAAGCCACGGTGCAGGGCGAGCCACCCCCGGCAGCGCCAACCCCTGAGGTCGATCCGGACCTGATGGGGCCTTACCGCGATCTATGACGAGTCAAATCCATGACGGGTGCAGATGTACTAGGCAACTTCAAACACCTGGCGCGACGTGGTATTGGCGCGCCGGTGATGATGCTGGTGATGCTGGCGATGCTGATGTTGCCGCTGCCGCCGTTTTTGCTCGACATGCTGTTCAGCTTCAACATCGCGCTGTCGCTGGTGATCTTGCTGGCGGTGGTCTACGTGATGCGGCCGCTGGAGTTTGCCGCGTTCCCCACCGTGGTGCTGATGGCGACCCTGTTGCGGCTGGCGCTCAACATCGCCTCCACCCGCGTGGTGCTGCTGCACGGGCATGACGGCCCCGGCGCGGCCGGCAAGGTGATCGAAGCGTTCGGCGAGTTCGTCATCGGCGGCAACTTCGCGGTCGGCCTGGTGGTGTTCGCGATCATCACCATCATCAACTTCGTGGTGATCACCAAGGGCGCCACCCGCGTATCGGAAGTCACCGCGCGCTTCACCCTCGATGCGATGCCCGGCAAGCAGATGGCGATCGATGCCGACTTGAACGCCGGCCTGCTGACCCAGGAGCAGGCGCGCGAGCGCCGCCAGGAAGTACGCGAGGAGGCGGATTTCTACGGCTCGATGGACGGCGCCTCGAAATTCGTGCGCGGCGACGCCACCGCCGGCATCCTGATCCTGATCATCAACATCGTCGGCGGCTTCTTTGTCGGCGTGATGCAGCATGGCCTGTCGGCCAGCGAAGCGGCCAAGACCTATACCTTGCTGACCATCGGCGACGGCCTGGTGGCGCAGGTGCCGGCGTTGATGCTGTCGGTGGCCGCCGCGATCATCGTCACGCGCGTGTCCAAGTCGCAGGACATGGGCAAGCAGGTGATCGGCCAGGTATTCGGCCAGCCGCGCGCGCTCGGCGTGGCGGCGGTGGTATTGATCGTGATGGGCGTGATCCCGGGCATGCCGAACATGGCGTTCCTGCTGCTTGGCGCTGCCTGTGGCGGCGCGGCGTGGCTGTTGCTCAAGCGCGAGCGCGAGACGCGCGCCAAGCTGGCCGGATCGGTCGCCGAGGCGCCGACCGCCACCGCGCCGGCGGAGCGGCTGGAACTGGGCTGGGAGGACGTGGCCAGTGTCGATCCACTGGGACTGGAAGTGGGCTATCGGTTGATCCCGCTGGTCGACGTGCATCAGGGCGGCGAGCTCATGGGGCGGATCAAGTCGGTGCGTCGCAAGCTGTCGCAGGAGCTGGGCTTCCTCGTGCCGGCGGTACACATCCGCGACAACCTCGACCTCGGCCCGAACACCTACCGCATCACCCTGATGGGCGTGCCGATGGGTGAGGCGGAGGTACACAACGACCGCCTGATGGCGATCAATCCCGGCCAGGTGCACGGCTCCCTGCAGGGCATCGCCACGCAGGATCCGGCGTTCGGGCTGGAAGCGGTGTGGATCGAGAGCGGCCAGCGCGAACTGGCGCAGAGTTACGGTTACACCGTGGTTGATCCATCCACGGTGATCGCCACGCACCTGTCGCACATCCTGCAGGGTCATGCGCACGAGTTGCTCAGCCATCAGGACGTGCAGCAGTTGCTGGACCGGCTCGCCGCTACCGCGCCGAAGCTGGTCGAGGATCTGGTGCCCAAGCGCGCGCCGCTGGGCGTGGTGGTGAAGGTGCTGCAGAACCTGCTGGCCGAACGCGTGCCGATCCGCAACATGCGCAGCATCGTCGAATCCTTGGCGGAGCATGCGGGGCAGAGTCAGGATCCCGGCGTTTTGACCGCCGCGGTGCGTGTCGCGCTCGGCCGGCAGATCGTGCAGGAGATCATCGGGTTGGGCACCGAAGTACCGGTGATCACGCTGGCGCCGGAGCTCGAACAGATCCTGCTCGGCTCACTGTCCGGTGGCGGTGGCGTGGCCGGCGCCGCCGTGGAACCGGGCCTTGCCGACCGCCTGCAACAGAGCGTGGCCGACGCCGCGCGACGGCAGGAACTGAGTGGCGAACCGGCGGTTTTGCTGGTCGCGCCGCTGCTGCGGCCATGGCTCGCACGGTTCACCCGGCACGTGGCACAGAACCTGCACGTACTCGCTTACAACGAAGTGCCCGACAACCGCCGGGTGCGATTGGTACAGGCCTTGGGGCGATGACTAGGAGCTGGGATTTGGGATTCGGGATTGAGGATTCGGAAGAGCTGGCGGCGCGGCGATCTTGTGACGCTCTGGCTTTTGACGAATCCCCCATCCCCAATCCCGAATCCCGCTTGCGGAGCAAGCATCTATGAAGATCAAGCGATTTGTGGCTGCCGACATGCGGCTGGCCATGCGTGAAGTCCGCGAAGAACAGGGGCCCGAGGCAGTGATCCTGTCCACCCGACGGATGGAAGACGGCATCGAGGTCATCGCCGCGATCGATTACGACGAGGCGCTGATGCGCGAGGCGTCCCGTCACGGCGCGTCGGCTGCAGAGATGGCGGTCGCTGACGAGAACATCGTGGCAACGCCGAAACTGCACGTCGCGCCGGTGGCGCGCATGCCGCGGACGCCAGCGGCGGAGATGCCGGTGCAGGTTCCTGTCGCGCCGGCAGCGATCGAGCGGCCGGCCATGCATCCGCTGATGGAGCGCGCCGCGCAGGACACCGCGCAGATGCTCAGTGAACTGGGCAGCCTGCGCGAGATGCTGGAGATGCAATTGTCCAGCCTGGCATGGAATGACATGGAACGGCGCCAGCCGCTGCGTGCGCGTGTGCTGCGCGAGATGACCCGGCTGGGCATCGAGTCCGACGTCGCACGTGCGCTGGTGGCCGAGCTGCCGGAAAAGATCAATACGGAGCAGGCGCGCTACCTGCCGCTGGGCATGCTCAGCCGCCATCTGGCGGTGAGCGGGCGCGGTCTGTCCAGCGACGATCGAGGCGCCACCGCGCTGGTGGGGCCCACCGGCGTGGGCAAGACCACCACGATCGCCAAGCTGGCCGCTCGAGCGGTGATGCGCCATGGCGCCGATCAGGTGGCCCTGGTCAGCACCGATCACTACCGCATCGGCGCCGCCGCCCAGCTGGAACATTACGGACGCCTGCTCGGCGTGCGCGTCTATCCCGCCTACGATGCGGAGAGTCTTCGCAAGGTGCTGGAGATGCTGCGCAGCCGCCACACCGTGCTGATCGATACCGCCGGCGTGGCCGGCACCGATCCGCGGCTCGTCCAGCAGCTGGAAATCCTGGCCGATGCCAGCGACCTGCGCGCCTGCCTGGTGCTGGCCGCCAACGCGCAATCGCAATCGCTGGACGATGCCGTGCGCGCCTACCTGCCGCTGAAGCCGCATGCCTGCATCCTGACCAAGCTGGATGAAGCGCCCAGCCTGGGCGGTGCGTTGTCGGTGCTGATACGACACCGCTTGCCGCTGGACTACACCACCGACGGGCAGCGGGTGCCGGAGGACATCGCCACGGCAGACGCGCGCGTGCTGGTATGTCGCGCCGCGCAGTCGCTGAAAAGCCAGGCACCGGACGACAGCCTGATGGCCGAACGTTTCGGCTTTGCGGTGGCCGGCGCATGAGCGGAGTACTTGCAATGGATCAGGCGTCGGGACTGCAGCGGATGCTGTCGGCCATGGTCGACCGGCCTGCGCCGGCAACGCCGACGCCGACGGCTCACCAGGCCAGCAGCTTGCTGAGCGCAGCACCGGCAAGCCGCCGCCACTGCCGCGCGATTGCGGTGGCCGGCGGCAAGGGCGGTGTCGGCAAAAGCACGGTCGCGGTGAACCTCGGCATGTCGCTGTCCATCGCCGGCCATGACGTGATGTTGCTGGATGCCGACATGGGCCTGGCGAATGTCGACGTGATGCTCGGCCTCACGCCATCGCGCCACATCGGCCACCTGCTGGACGGCCACTGCACGCTGGAAGAACTTCTGCTGCCTGCGCCACGCGGCCTGCAGGTGGTGCCGGCCGGTTCGGGCGCGCGCCGGCTGGCGCAACTGGACAACGGCGAACATGCGGCGATCATTCGCGCCTTCGACGAACTGGCGCGGCCGCCGGAATACCTGCTGGTGGATACCGCCGCCGGCCTGTCCGACAACGTGACGATGTTTGCCGCCGCGACGAGCGAAGTGATCCTGGTGGTGTGCGATGAGCCCGCCTCGCTGACCGACGCGTACGGCCTGACCAAGGTGCTCAGCCGTGATTTCGGTGTGCGGCGCATACGCATGGTCGCCAACATGGTGCGCAACGAGGGCGATGCGCGGGCGCTCCACCAGAAGCTCGCGCGGGTCAGCGACCGCTTCCTCGACGTGGTGATCGATTTCAGTGGATGGGTGCCGCACGACGAACGTCTGCGGCAGGCGATCCGGCGACAGTCTGCGGTCGTCGATCTTTGGCCATCCAGCCATTCGGCGCTGGCATTCAAGAAACTGGCCGCTACGGTCGATAGATGGGCGGACCCCGAATGCGCAGGCCTCGACCGGATCGCCTTTTTTGGCGACCGGACAGCACCGGCGAGGGGGATGCCGAGATGAGCGTGGCTTCGGAATATCTGCAACATTCCCGCGAAAGTGCCGACGAACTGGTCCGTCGGCACGCGCCGCTGGTCCGGCGGATCGCCTATCACCTGATGGGGCGGTTGCCGGCCAGCGTCGACGTGGGCGACTTGATCCAGGCAGGAATGATCGGTTTGCTGGAAGCGTCGCGCCACTTTGCCCTCGATCGCGGGGCCAGCTTCGAAACGTATGCGGGTATCCGCATCCGTGGCGCCATGCTGGACGAGCTTCGCCGCACCGACTGGACGCCGCGCTCGGTGCATCGCAAGACCCGCGAAGTGGCCGAGGTGATCCGTCAGATCGAGACCGAGACCGGCGCGGAGGCCGATGACGCGGAAGTCATCCGGCGACTGGGAATCAGTGCGGAGGAGTACCACCAGGTGCTCGCCGACGCTGCCTGCGTGCGCCTGCTCAGCCTGACCGCTTCGGAAGACAGCGAGGAAGGCGGCGTACTCGACGTGGCCGACGAAGGCAGCCTGGGTCCGCAGGAAAACATCGAACGCGACGGCATGCGCGAGGCACTGGCCGAGGCGATCGGTGGCCTGCCCGAGCGCGAGCAGATGGTGATGTCGCTGTACTACGAACAGGAATTGAACCTCAAGGAGATCGGCGCCGTGCTCGGAGTGAGCGAGTCGCGGATCTGCCAGATCCATGGACAGGCAGTCATCCGGCTTCGCGCAAGACTCACCGGCTGGCGTGGCTGATCCGGCACCCGCTTAAAAAAATCCCCCGCGGCCGCACGCCGGCCCGTACCGCACGTGGAGAAAGCGTTTGGACAAGAACATGAAAATCCTGGTGGTGGACGATTTTTCCACCATGCGGCGGATCGTCCGCAACCTGCTGGTCGAGCTGGGTTTCAGCAACCCGCTGATCCAGGAGGCCGACGATGGCGAGAGCGCGATAGCGATGCTGCGCAGCCTGCCGTTCGACCTGGTCGTGACCGATTGGAACATGCCCAACATGAGTGGCATCGACCTGCTGCGCGCGATCCGCGCCGAAGCGGCGCTGAAAGGCATGCCGGTGCTGATGGTGACCGCCGAAAACAATCGCGACCAGATCATCGCCGCGGCACAGGCCGGTGTGAATGGCTACATCGTCAAGCCGTTCACCGCGATCACGCTCAAGGAAAAACTCGCCAAGATTTTCGAACGTATCGCCGCCAGCGGAGCCAGCGCATGAAAAGTATTTCCCCCCTCGCCGTCGACGATACGATGCCGCTTGAATTGCGTGAGCTGCTGAACAGTCCGGACGGCCCCGCCTTCGAGCAGGCGCTGGATGTGATGGTGCGCCAGCGCGAACAGCGTCTGTTTCGCGCGCTCGGGCAGCTGGCGCGCGACCTGCACGACGCGGTGCGGCGGCTCGGTGGCGAACTGGCCCAGGAAGGCGTGCCCGGCATCGTCGCCGATGCGCGCCAGCACCTGCAGGATGCCTTGGAGATGAGTGCGCAGGCGGCTCATCGCAGCCTCGATTTTGCCGAGCGCATGCGGCCCCAGGCCGAGTCGCTGGCGCACAACGCAGGCGAAGTCCTCGAGTGGACCAACGGCAACGATGCCGCCGCCGTATTGGCGCGCGAGGCCGTGGCTTTTGCTGGCAGCTGCCGCGACGGGCTGGCCGACATGGTGCTGGCGCAGTCGTGGCAGGACCTGACCGGGCAGCGCATCAAGAAGGTCGCCAGCTTCATCGGTTCGGTGGAGTCGTCGCTGCTGGAGCTGGTACGGCTCACCGGCGCGCTGGCCGGCAGCGAGGCACCGGTCAGCGTGGTCAAGGTATCCAGCCAGGACGACGCCGATCGCCTGCTCAGCGAATTCGGGTTTTGAGGTCAGGCCCGCGATGAATGCGGAATTCGACAGAGAGCTGCGCCAGGATTTCCTGGTCGAGGCTGGCGAGCTGCTGCAGCGTCTGGGCGAGCAACTGGTCGGGCTGGAGACGACGCCGGGCGACCGCGAGCTGTTGAACGCGGTGTTCCGTGCGTTTCACACGGTGAAGGGCGGCGCCGGATTCCTGGCGCTGGAGCCGATGGTGTTGCTCTGCCATCACGCCGAGGATCTGCTCAACGAGGCGCGCAACGGTGCCGTCGTGCTTGGCGCAGGTCACATGGATGCGTTGCTCGAAGCGCTCGACCTGCTCAACGACATGATGGCGGCGGTAAGCGCCGATGCGCCGCTGGCGATGCCGCCGGCGGCCTTGCTGCAATCGTTGCTGCCGCGAATCGCGCCTGTCGTCGTCGCAGCTCCGCTGCCATCGATGCCCGCGGCAGACGGTGTCATCGACGACAGCGAGTTCGAAGCCCTGCTGGACAGCATGTACGGTACCAGTGCACCTGGTACCGCCGAGCCGGCAGCGCTGCCCACCGCATCGGTGGCTGCGACCATCGAGGACGACGAGTTCGAAGCCCTGCTCGATGCGCTGCATGGTAACGGCGGCCCACCTGCAGCGGTCGTGGTTGCTTCATCGGCCACCGTCCCTGTTGCGGTGGAACCCGCCTCGCTGCCTGCCGCCGCGCGCCACGCAGCGCCGGCCGAGAACACCGTGCGGGTGGACACCTCCCGCCTCGACACCCTGGTCAACCATGCCGGCGAACTGGTGCTGGTACGCAACCGGCTGCTCAGCCTGGCGACGCGCATCGGCAGCGAAGCACTGCTCAACGCGGCCGGCGAGCTGGACCGGGTCACCGACGAATTGCAGACCGCCGTGATGGGGATGCGCATGCAGCCGGTGGGCCGTCTGTTCCAGCGTTTTCCCCGCATCGTGCGCGACCTGGCTCGCCAGCTCGGCAAGGAGGTGGAACTGGTGCTGGAAGGCGAGGGCACCGACCTCGACCGCAGCCTGGTCGAGGCGCTTGCCGATCCGTTGATCCATCTTCTGCGCAACGCACTCGACCATGGCGTGGAAATGCCGGACGTCCGAGAACTCGCCGGCAAACCGCGCAAGGGCCGGGTGTGCCTGTCGGCCAGCCAGCGCGGCGAACGCATCGTGATCGCGGTGAGCGACGATGGCCGCGGCATGGATCCGGACGTCCTGCGCCGCAAGGCCGTGGAAAAGGGCGTGATCGACGCGGTGCAGGCGCCGCGGCTGACCGAAATGGAATGCTACGAATTGATTTTCCGTCCGGGCTTCAGCACTGCCGCGACGGTCTCGGACATCTCCGGACGCGGCGTCGGCATGGACGTGGTGAAGACGCGCGTGGCCGAACTGGGCGGCACCTTGCAGGTGCGCTCGGCGCTGGGTCACGGCAGCGAGCTGGAACTCACCGTGCCGCTGACCCTGGCGGTGCTGCGCGTGCTGATGGTGCGGGTCGAGGCACGTCTGCTTGCGCTGCCGCTGAGCAACGTGGAAGAGGTCTTCGAGCTCAGCGACGGACAGGATGGCCTGCTCGACGGACGGCTGGTCGCGCAGCATCGTGGCCGTGCCTTGCCGCTGGTCAACCTGGTCGACTGGGCCGGCGCCACGGCGACCGCGGGCCGGCACGTGGCGGTGCTGCATATCGGGCATCAGCGGCTGGGTTGCCTGGTGCATGAAGTGCTCGGTCGCGAAGACGTCATCGTCAAACCGCTCGGCCCCCTGTTCAACGGCGTGCCGGGTGTCGCCGGCGCCACCGTCACCGGCGATGGCCGGCTGGCGCTGGTGATGGATCTGGCCGGCCTGGCCGACGATGCCGGGCACCTTCTCACTCCACTGCAATCGACCGGCTGACCCCATGGATCTGGTAAGCATCATCGGCACGATCCTGGCCTTTCTGGTCATCATCGTCGGCACTATCCTGAAAGGCTCCACGATCGGGGCGCTGTGGAATTCGGCGGCGTTCGTGATCGTGTTTCTCGGCACCCTGGCCGCCTTGCTGGTGCAGACTCAGGGCAAGGTGCTCAAGCACGCATTGCGGATGCTCTCGATGGTCTACCGGCCACCGCTGCATCGGCCGGATGACCTGATCAGCCGCATCATCGGCTGGAGCGAGATCTCGCGGCGGCAGGGCCTGCTGGGACTGGAGCCGCAGATCGAATCGGAGTCCGATCCGTTCGTCAGCAAGGGGCTGCAGCTGCTGGTCGACGGCGGCGAGCCGGATGCGATCCGCAGCGTGCTGGAAGTGGATCTGGAGACACGAGAAGCCATCGACATGGCCGGCGCCAAGGTCTACGAGATGGCCGGTATCTATTCGCCCACGCTGGGCATCATCGGCGCGGTGATGGGACTGATGGCGGTGATGCAGAACCTGGCCGACCCGAGCAAGCTCGGCCACGGCATCGCCGCTGCCTTCGTGGCGACCATCTACGGCGTTGCCCTGGCCAACCTGTTCATGCTGCCGATGGCGGCGCGACTGAAGGGCCTGATCCACAAGCAGACGCAGATGCGCGAGATCCTGATCGAAGGCCTGGTGTCGATCGCCCAGGGCGACAACCCGCGGCAGATCGAAGCGCGCCTGCAGGGTTATGTCGCGTGAGAAGGCGCAAACACGAGGAACACATCAATCACGAGGCCTGGGCGATCCCCTATGCCGACCTGATGACCCTGCTGCTCGCCTTTTTCGTGGTGATGTATGCGGTCTCGGTCGTCAACGAAGGCAAGTTCCGGGTGATGTCGGAATCGCTGATCGAGGCATTCAACGGCTCCAGTCACGTGATCGCTCCGCTGCCACCGACCCGCGTTCGGCCGCACAACATCTCTCCGGCCATCGCCCCGCCGGCCGGCCAGCCCGGTTCGTCGATCGTGCCCATCGCCGTGCCGATTCCCGCGCACCCCGTGCCGATGAGTGGAGGCAACGGGCACGAGGCGGGCCACGACGCACCGGGAAAGGAAAACCTGGGACGCATCGAGGACCAGGTGCGCAAGGCGCTGCAGCCGCTGATCGATCGCAAGCTGGTGGTGGTGCGGCACAAGCCGGACTGGCTGGAAATCGAGATCCGCACCGACATCCTGTTTCCCAGCGGCGTGGCCCAGTTGTCCAGCCCGGCCAACGTCGTGCTGCACGATCTGGCCGCGATCCTGGCGGGATTTGCCAATCCGCTGCGGGTAGAAGGATTTACCGATGACGTGCCGATCAACACGTCGCTGTATCCATCGAACTGGGAGCTCTCGGCGGCACGGGCGGCCAGCGTGGCGCGCCTGTTTTCGTTGAGCGGCATCGCGCCGGACCGGCTTGGCATCGTCGGCTGGGGCGAGGTGCGTCCGATCGCCGACAACACCACGGCGGAAGGCCGCAACCAGAATCGAAGGGTGCTGGTCGTGGTGATGGGCAATGGTTCGGCGGCGCAACGCGAGCATGCCGAGCCCGATCAAGTTGGACAGATGTCCGGGCTGGCGGCTGCGCCTGCACCCGAACTGTTGCCGACCATGCATGTCACCAGCGCAGCCGGCGTGCAACCCGCCGCCGGAGGCAACGGACAAACGGCCGCTTCGCCGGCAGCCACCGGGCGAGTGCCGGCGGCAGTCGGCGACGATCCGCTCGGCATGCCCAGCCACGCTGCGCCGATCCGGTCACCTCGATGACTGCGCCCATCTTCTGTGGAGTAAACGCATGAATGCCCTCGTCGGCGCGTCCGATCCACGCAGCCAGCACTGGCTGTCGTTCCGCATCGGCGAACAGCTGTATGCCGCCTTGTTGGCCGACGTCGGCGAGGTCATCCGCGACGGCGACCTGACGCCCGTGCCTGGCTCAGCCACGGACCTGCTGGGCGTACGCCATCTGCGCGGGCGCATCGTGCCGGTGATGGACGGGCGCAGGCGACTCGGCCTGCCGACCTTGCCGGTGGCGGATCCGGTGACCGTGCGCATCGTGATGCTCTCGCACGCCGGCCAGCAGGTCGGCCTGCTGGTCGACGCCGTCGGTGAGTTGTTGTGCAGCGACGGTCTTGAAATCGCGCCGCCACCGCCGGGCCGGGCCAGTCGCAGTGACGACCCGGTGAGTGGAGTACTGGCCTGGCAGGACGGCTTCGTCGCCTTGCTCGACGTACGCCGACTGTGTCGACTGAGCGGAGAGGAAAGCCATGTGGCTTGAGATGGGAATGGCCGTGTTGCTGTTGCTGACGCTGGCACAATCGTTCGTGCTGTTCCATGTGTGGCGGCAGTCACGCCAACTGCAGCAACAGATCGGTGCACTGTGGCAAGGCGTGGTCCACGCCGGTACCGACGTGCCAACCTCGATGCTGGTGACAGCGCTGGGGCGGGTGGAGCGACAGCTGGGCCAGATCGGGCAGCAGGCGCCGCAGGTCAGGCAATCCTACGAGCTGGCACAACAGCTGGCGCGCGACGGTGTCGACATCGAACAGCTGATCGCCCGCTGCGGTTTGTCGCGCGATGAAGCGCGACTGGTCCTGCAGATGCATCCGGTCCATTCATGACACGACCGGTGCCTGCGCGTGCCATCTGATTTGGACGGCTATTCTTCCGCCGCATCGTAAACGGCAGCCAGTACCGACGCCGCGGCGGCATAGAGCAGCACCGGCACATCGTCGCGCAATCGCAAGGCCGCCAGCAGGGCGGCAATCTGGGGGTCGTGATGCAACGGCAATCCCAGCGACTGAGCACGCGCGCGCAGGGCTTCCAGCGACTCCGCCGGCATCGCCTTGATCTCGCCATTGCCACTGGCCAGCCGCAGGCTGACCCGGCGCGGAGGCGACGACGGCGTGTTCATGCGGTGGCCTGCAACAGCACGGCGCTATGTCGACCCAACGGTTGCGGCAGGCCAACCTGGCAGCTCAACTGGTCGAGCAGGACGCCGCAGGCAGCCAACCGATGCCGCAGCGGGTTGAACTGGCGCTCCAGCCGCTGCACGGTGTCCGCCCGTTCGGCCCACAACCGCACCGACAGGCGTGGTTCGCGCAGCTGCAGTTCGCCCTGTATCGGACCCAGTGCCGGCAGGTCCAGTGCGAAACCCAAGGTCCAGCCGTGGCCACCCTCGGCGGCGTCGTTGACGAATTCAAGCTGGATCTGCAGGACATCACGGCCGCCATCGCCCTGCAACGGAATTTCGATCATCCACGCCGGCAGCATGTTGGCGCTGGCTTCCAGCTGGGCGACTTCCACGCGCGCGAGTGAAGCCTTGACGTCGCCATGCAGGCGATCCAGCAGGAGATCCACGCCCTCGTCGGCGGGCAGCGCCGGCAGGGGCAGGCGCGCCTGGGCCTGAAGGCCGCGTTGCAGCAGCGGTGGTTCGGTGTCGCTGCGGTTCGGTGTCGATGGCGTCGCCGCACGCCGGTCGAGCAGTCCGGCCAGTCGCAAAAGCGCGCCCTTCCAGTCGTCCTCGGCCAACGCCGCCATGTTGCCCAGGGGGTCGGCCAACCGGGACTCGAAAAACATGCCGCTGCGGTTGATGGCCTCGCGCAGGCCTTCGCCGCGGGTGATTTCGGCGGGTGTCCGCAGTGACTGTTCGAGCAATGCCAATGCGGTGCGCAGTTCCGGCGGCAGCTGACGCAGCGCCGGTCGCTGGGCCAGCGCACCCAGCGTCGACAACAGCGGCGCGTAGCCATTCTGCTGCGGCAGGCGTTCGCGCAGGGCGCGCTGGAAAGTCGGGTCGACAGGTTGCGAGAGTATTTCCAGTTGCGGCTGTGCGCCCAGGCTCAGCACGCGCACCTGGAACTGGGCGGGCAGCTGGCTGCTTGCCACATCCGCTTCCACGGTGAGGGCGCCGATCTGGATCACCAGCAGGCCTAGCGGACTGGTCCCCAGTGGCCGCGCCGACAGCACCGCACCGATGCGCCAGCTCTGCGCCGTGGTGCCGGATGCGGCACCGGCCCAGGTAAGAGCAGCGAGGCTGGTCGGTTGGATGATCAAGTCGGTTCCTGCACGGAATCGTGCTGCGTGGATGGGATTGTCCAGAAGGGGATCGGCCGCGCGCGGGCAAACTTGAGGGCCTTGTACCACGGACGCCAGCGACGCCCCCTGCCAGCCGAATCACGATCCCGCTAAAGCGATCGCCCGGCCCGCCGATAAGCCATTCGTCAGCGCAAACAGCGCGAGTGGAGTCACGGCATGGCCGGTAAACGGGCGGCGAAGGACACGGGTGAAGAGCAGGCGGTTGCGGCGGTGGTCGTGCTGCCGTCGGATTGTCGGATGGCGGCGCTGGCGGCATTGCAGGCGGAGCTGTCGGGCCCGCTCGAGATCGGCGCGGTGGTGCTGGACGGCCAGCAGGTGGAGCGCATCGACACCGCTGTCCTGCAGCTGCTGATGTTGTTCCGGCGCGAGCTGGTTGCGCGTGGCGGCACGCTGGCATGGCGCGGCGCAAGTGACGTCCTGAACGAAGCGGCCAGCCTGCTCGGACTGACAAAAATACTGGAACTGCCAGCCCCGGCGCTGGCTTGAATGAGGTGACAGCATGGCAAAGATTCTTGCGGTAGACGATTCGACTTCGATGCGCGGCATGGTGGCCTTCACCCTGCGCGGCGCCGGCCACGAAGTGGCCGAGGCCGAAAATGGCCAACTGGCGCTGGACGTCGCGCGCGGCAGTTCATTCGACCTGGTGCTGGCCGACGTCAACATGCCGGTGATGGACGGCATCACGATGGTGCGCGAACTGCGCGCGATGGACAGCTACAAGGGCGTGCCGATCCTGATGCTGACGACCGAGTCGCACACCGAGAAAAAGATGGAAGGCAAGGCTGCCGGCGCCACCGGCTGGCTGGTCAAGCCGTTCGATCCGGAACAGTTGCTGGCGACGGTCAAGCGTGTGCTTGGCTGAGAGCCCGTGAAAAAAATCGCCGCCTGCCGCGACCGCCACTGAACGTTCGTGCCGGCGGCAACGCATCTTGTCACGAACGCCCGGCGACGCTCTCGCCGCGGCGGCCGAAATTATTCACAGGCTCCAAGGGAAAACCATGAGTGCGGTCGACCTGACTCAATTCCACAAGACCTTCTTCGAAGAAAGCCGGGAAGGGCTTGATGCGATGGAGGCGGCTTTGCTGGCGCTGGATTCGGGCTCTACCGATCCCGAGCTGGTGCACACGATTTTCCGCGCCGCGCATTCCATCAAGGGCGGTGCGGCGACGTTCGGTTTTGCCGATGTCGCGGCGTTCACCCACGTCGCCGAGTCGCTGCTGGAAGAAGTTCGCAGCGGGCGTCGGGCCGTGGCGGGGGAGTTGATCGATCTGCTGCTGCGCTCGGTCGATTGCCTGCGCCTGATGCTGGATCGTTCCGGCAGCGGCCAGTCAGTGGCCGATACGGAAAGCGAGGCGTTGCGCGGCGAGCTGACACGCCTGGTCAGCGGCGAGACCGGCATGCCGGCCGCGGTCGCGGCGTCCAGGGTTGCGACAGCCAGTGGATGGCAGGTCCGGTTCATCGCGTTGCCGCATCTGCTGCAGACCGGCAACGACCCGCTGCGCCTGTTCCGCGAGTTGCAGCAGCTGGGTCGGCTCGAGGTGGTCCGTGCCTTCCTCGTCGACGGCGCCCCCGCGCAGCTGGCCGCGCTTGATCCGGCCCTGTGCTACCTGGGCTGGGAGCTGCGCCTGCACGGTGCCTCGACGCGGGCCGACATCGATGCGGTGTTCGACTGGCTCGATGGCGACTGCGAACTGGACATCGGGCCGTTGGAAGATGATGCCGAGGTCGCTGCACCGTTACCGGATGAACCCATGCTGGCGAATGCGACTGCGCCGCAGCCTGTCCGCGAGACGGCAACCGCGTCCAGCGAGGGCAGTTCGATCCGGGTCGGCATCGACAAGGTCGATGCGCTGATCAACATGATGGGCGAACTGGTCATTACCCAGTCGATGCTCAGCGACATCGGCGAGAAGTTCGAGATGTCGCAGCTCGAGCGCCTGCGCGATGGGCTGGTGCAGCTCGAACGCAACACGCGCGAGCTGCAGGAAAGCGTCATGCGCATCCGCATGCTGCCGATCGGATCGGTGTTCAACCGCTTTCCACGGCTGGTGCGCGACCTGGAACGCAAGCTCGACAAGCAGGTCAGGCTGGAGTTGCTGGGTGAACACACCGAGCTGGACAAGACGGTGCTGGAGAAGATCGGCGATCCACTGGTGCACCTGGTGCGCAACGCGATCGATCACGGGCTCGAATCGCCAGCCCGGCGCAAGGCCGCTGGCAAGTCCGAGGTGGGCACGCTCAAATTGCACGCCTACCACGAAGGCGGCAACATCGTGGTGCAGATCAGCGATGACGGTGCCGGTCTCAACCATGCCGCGATCGTGGCCAAGGCTCAGCAGCGCGGACTGATCGGCGCGGGCCAGCAACTCTCCGATGCGGAGGTGGCCGAACTGATCTTCCAGCCCGGTTTTTCCACGGCGGCCAAGGCCACCGACCTCTCCGGCCGCGGCGTCGGCATGGATGTCGTGCGGCGCAACGTGCGCGACCTCGGCGGCAGCGTCGGCGTGCACAGCGTCACCGGCAAGGGCAGCACGTTCACCATCGCATTGCCGCTGACCCTGGCGATCATCGACGGCCTGGTCACCGCTGTCGGCAGCGAACGCTACATCGTGCCGCTGATCTCGATCGTCGAGTCGCTGCGACTGCGCCCGGAGATGGTGCGCCGGATCGCCGGCGGCGGCGAGCTGTTCCACTTCCGCGACGAATACCTGCCGATCATGCGTTTGCATCATGCCTTCGCCTGCGCCGATGCGGTCACCGACATCGAGCGCGGCATCGTGGTGGTGGTCGAGGAGGACGGCCGCCGCGTGGGCCTGCTCGTCGACGATTTGCTCGGCCAGCAACAGGCGGTGGTCAAATCGCTGGAGGCGCATTACCGGCGCGTGCAAGGTATCTCCGGCGCGACGATTCTCAGCGATGGCTCGGTGGCGCTGATCGTCGACGTGAGCGGTGTGGTGCGGCTGGGGCAACGCAGCAAAGCGGCCTGATCGAACTTCGCGGGCACTCAAGTTTCCGCCGCTACCGCCGACACAGACAAGGCAAAGGACGTTCGCAGACGTCCGCCACGAGGTTACATGCTCATGTACGAAGACAAACTGGCGACGGTGCAGCTGTTGCAACAACTCACTTTCAGCCTGGCCGACGAAGAGTACGGCGTGGACATCCTTGCCGTACGCGAGATCCGCAGCTGGTCGCGTGTCACCCGCATTCCGCAGACGCCCGATTACGTGCTCGGCGTGCTGAACCTGCGTGGCGCGATCGTGCCGGTGATGGATCTGCGGTTGCGCTTCGGGCTGACGCGCGAGAGCTACGGCGATGACACGGTGACGATCATCGTCGCCATCGGCGAGCGCTTGTTCGGCATCGTGGTGGATGCCGTCTCCGACGTGATCGACATCGATCCGGCAGCGGTCAAGCCGGTGCCCGACATGGGCGCGGTGGTGGATACCCGCTATCTGAAAGGGCTTGCCACCCATGTCGAGCGGATGGTGATGCTTCTGGACGTGGAAATGCTGATGCGTCCGGAGGACGTGGAAACTCTGGATGCGGCGTTGCCGACCATCCAGGAAGTTGAAGTTGCCGCCTGACCCGGGAATCGAGATGAAGATGAAGAATTTGATGGCGCGCCTGTCCCGCCTGACCACGTTGACCGTCAAGGCCCGCCTGACCGGCGTGCTTGGCCTGTTGTGCGCAATGCTGCTGGTGGGCGCCTGGATCGGGCTCGGCGGCATGGCCAGGGCGAACGAGAGCGCGCGCCAGATCTACCAGGAAGAACTGATTCCGCTGACCAACATCAACGATGTGGCGCGCGGGTCGTTGAACAGTTTCATTTCGCTGAGCGAGGCGGCGTTCCACAAGGACGACAAGGCGATCGTCAAGCAGAAGCTCGACGAAGTGGCCAAGGCCCAGGCCACCGACGCGGCCCTGCTGAAGAAGCTGGGCGCGACCCGGATGTCGCCGGCGGTGAAGAAGCAGTGGAGCGCTTTCGAAAGTGCCCGCAGCGACGTGGAATCCTCGATGTCCGAGATCGTCGACGGCCTGAACCAGGCCGATGACGGCGCCACCAGCCTGCTGTATTCCGACGTGCTGCCGAACGTGTCGATCATGGGTTCGGAGATGAACAAGCTGATCGCCATGCAGGTCGACGAAAGCCGCCTGCAATACGAGTCGGCGGTGACCAGCTACCAGCGCATCCGCGTCATGACGTTCGGCGCGCTCGGCGCCGGCATGCTGCTGGCCGTGCTGATGGCGTTCTTCATGATCCGTTCGATCGTCGGCACGCTGAACCGGGCGGTGCGCGTGGCCAATGCGATTTCGCAGGGTCAGCTCGGGCACAACATCGTCACCCGCCGCAAGGATGAACTGGGTCGCCTGCTGGAAGCGTTCCGCTTGATGGACGAACGGCTCACGCTGACCGTCGGCGAAGTGCGTCGCGGCTCCGATGCGGTCAGCACGGCGGCACAGCAGATCGCGCACGGCAACGACGACCTCAGCCAGCGCACGCAGGAACAGGCCTCCAGCCTGGAGGAAACCGCTTCGTCGATGGAGGAGATGACCTCCACCGTCAAGCAGAACGCGGAGAACGCCAGCCACGCCAACCAGCTGGCGCGCGGTGCCCGCGAGCAGGCCGAGCGCGGTGGCGAGGTGGCGGGCAAGGCGATCATCGCGATGAGCGAGATCAACGCGTCCAGCAGCAAGATTGCCGATATCGTGGGGCTGATCCAGGAGATCGCCTTCCAGACCAACTTGCTGGCGCTGAACGCCGCCGTGGAAGCGGCGCGAGCCGGCGAGCAGGGTCGCGGCTTCGCCGTGGTGGCCACCGAGGTACGCAGTCTGGCCCAGCGCAGCGCCGGTGCCGCGAAGGAAATCAAGGGGCTGATCAACGACAGCGCGGACAAGGTGCGCAGCGGGTCGGAGCTGGTGAACCAGTCCGGCAAGGCGTTGGCCGAAATCGTCGACAGCGTGAAGAAAGTCACCGACATCGTGGCCGAGATCGCCGCGGCGAGCCAGGAGCAGTCTGCCGGCATCGACCAGGTCAACAATGCCGTGATGCAGATGGACGAGATGACCCAGCAGAACGCCGCCCTGGTCGAAGAGGCTGCCGCCGCTGCCCGCGCCATGCAGGAGCAGGCTGGCGAGCTGACCCAGCAGGTCGGCTTCTTCCAATTGGGCAACAGTGGCGCGGCCGTGGCCGCGCGGTCCGAGTCGGCGCGTGCACAGACGGTCGCCGCCGAAGCCGAGGCCGTGTTCGCCGCCGTGCGCAATACCTCGCCGGCGCCGGCTCGTCCGGCGCGTGCAGCGGTAGAAGCACCCGCCGCCACGGGCGTGTGGAAGGAATTCTGACCGTGAGCGCGGTGCCTGCCACGTTCGATGACGGCGCCGCCACCCTGGTCGGTGGTGGCCCCCTGCTGGGCGATGCCGACTTCCAGTATCTGCGCGCGTTCGTGCTCGAACACTGTGGCATCGCACTGGGCGAGCACAAACGCCAGCTGGTGCAAGGTCGCCTGTTCCGTCGTCTGCGTGCCCTGGGCTTGTCGAATTTCGGTGGTTACTGCGAGTTGCTGCGACGCGATCCGCAAAGCGAGCTGGGCGAACTGGCCAGCGCCATAAGCACCAATGTGACGGCGTTCTTCCGCGAAGCGCACCATTACGATCTGCTGGTCAACCAACTGTTGCCGCACTGGCTGCACGACAAACGCCGCGAAGGCGATCGCCTGCGGATCTGGTCGGCGGGTTGTTCCAGCGGCGAGGAGCCCTACGCGCTGGCGATGGTGCTGGCCGAGGCGCTCGAACAGACAGGCAGCAGGCTGGATGCGAAGATCCTGGCCACCGACCTGTCGCCGCAGGCGCTGGAAACCGCACGCAGGGGCGTGTATCCGCTGGAGCGCATCAGTGGCATCAGCGCGGAACGTTGCCGCCGCTGGATGCTGCGCGGCGAAGGCGACTACGCGGGGTTGGCCTGCGTGCATCCGCGCCTGCGCGAACTGGTCACCATCGAGCCGCTCAACCTGCTGCATCCGTGGCCGATGCGCGGGCCGTTCGACGCGATCTTCTGCCGCAACGTGGTGATCTATTTCGACCAGCCGACCAAACAGCGACTGTTTCGTCGGTACGCGGAACTGCTGCCGCCCGGTGGCTACCTGTTCCTCGGCCACTCCGAGTCGCTGCACGGCATCAACGACGAGTTCGAGCTGATCGGGCGCACGGTCTACCGGAAACTCGGTTGATGACCCTGCTGACCGACAGACGTTCCGGCGCATCGGCCGATACTGCCGTGTTGCCGGGTTTCGAGCACTTGCGCCGATACTGGGATCCGGCCCAGTCGTGCATGACCGTAAAGGTGTTGCCGGGCGAGTTCTACGTCAGCACCCTGGACGAGCTGGTCACCACCGTGCTCGGTTCGTGCATATCGGCGTGCATCCATGACGCGCGCCGCGGCATCGGCGGCATGAATCATTTCATGTTGCCCGAGCCGCGCGGCGAGCGTGACAGCTGGACTGCCACGGTAGGCCGTGCGGCGCGTTACGGCAGCGATGCGATGGAGCAACTGATCAACGCGATTCTTGCTGCCGGCGGGCAGCGTGCCGACCTGCAGGTCAAGATTTTCGGCGGTGGCCGCGTGCTGGCCCAGCTGACCGACATCGGCCAGCGCAACATCGAATTTGTTCAGCGTTACATCGCCACGGAAAAACTGAACCTGTGCGCATCGGATCTCGGTGACGTGTATCCGCGGCAAGTGCAGTTCTTCCCCAACAGCGGCCGGGTACGCGTGCGCATGCTGCGCCGTCACGACGACGTGGCGCTGGTATCCGATGAGCGCATTTACCTCAAGCGTTTGGCAAATGACCCGATAAAGGGTGAGGTCGAGCTTTTCTAGCGGCTGCCCTGGCACCGCGGAAAAACCGGCAAGGCCGTCGTCGAATGCGACGCGGCTCGAGCTTTCTGGCAAGTGAGACGGATGGCAATGGAAAGAGTGCGTGTTCTGGTGGTCGACGATTCGGCGTTGGTACGCAAGCTGATGACGACGATGCTTGCCTGCGATCCGGAGATCGACGTTGTCGGCACCGCTGCCGACCCGCTGATTGCCCGCGAGAAGATCAAGCAGCTCAATCCCGACGTGTTGACGCTGGACGTCGAGATGCCGCGCATGGACGGCCTGACATTTCTGGAAAACCTGATGCGGCTGCGGCCGATGCCGGTGGTGATGGTGTCCTCGCTGACCGTGCAGGGCGCCGAAGTGACGTTGCGCGCGCTGGAACTGGGCGCGGTGGATTTCCTGACCAAACCCAGCAGCGACCTGGCCAGCAGTTTTGGCGCGAGCGCGGAGGAGATCTGCGCCAAGGTCAAGCTGGCGGCGAAAGCGAAGCCACGCGCACGCACGTCGGTGCGCAAGCTTGAGGTGGCACCCCGCCTCTCGGCCGATGCGGTACTGCCGCTCGCGCAGTCGGCAGGTACCCGCGGCGGCAGCCCGATCATCGTGATCGGCGCCTCGACCGGCGGTACCGAGGCGGTCCGCGTGTTGCTCGAAGCGATGCCACCGGACGCGCCGCCGATCCTGGTCACCCAGCACATCCCGGCGGCGTTCAGTGGCCCGTTCGCGACGCGCATGGACCGGTGTTCGGCGATGCGCGTGTGCGAAGCCCAGGACGGCCAGCCGATCCAGACCGGGCATGCCTACATCGCGCCCGGCAACCGCCATCTGCTGGTGATGTGGGACGGCGCCAGGTACGTGTGCCGGCTGCATGACGGTCCGCCGGTGAACCGGCACAAGCCCAGCGTGGACGTGCTGTTCCGTTCCATGGCGGCGAGTGCCGGCGCCGGCACCATCGCCGCGCTGCTGACCGGCATGGGCGACGACGGCGCGCGCGGGCTGCTCGAACTGAAGCAGGCCGGCGCCACGACCCTGGTGCAGGACGAAGCCAGCTCGGTGGTATGGGGCATGCCCGGTGCTGCCTGGAAGCTTGGTGCGGCAGCCGAAATGCTGCCGCTGGATCACATGGCGGCGCGCCTGCTCACGCTGGCGCGCCGAACCCACGATGGCGCTCCGCGCACCTGACCCCCGGATATCGGCTCATGGCTGTTCTGTCTCACATCCTCCGGCATTTTGCCCATCGTCCGCTCTGCGGCTGGATTGCCAGCACGCTGGCGCTGTTGCTGTCGCTGCTGTGGCACCCCGCCTGGCTGGCGCCGTTGCTGATCGTCGGGGTCACCGCGGTGTGGATCGTCGAGAGCCGGCGTCGCCCGGCGATGAAACCGGCGGCGGCTGTCACCAGCAACAGCGCCCCCGTGCGCGAGGCGCTGGAAGACGTACGTGGCGCCCTGGTCGACGAACTGGGCCACGCTACCCGCGAGCTGCACCAGGGGCTGGACCTGCTGAGCGATGCGGTGTCCGAGCTGGGCGGCGGCTTCGACGGCCTGTCGCACAAGACCGGCCTGCAGCAGTCATTGCTGAAACAGATCATCGACGTGCAGAACGGCGGCGTGTCGGTGCAGGATTTCGCTGCCCGCACCGGCGACCTGCTGCAGCACTTCGTCGGCATGATCGTGCAGATGTCGCGCGAAAGTCTGCGCATCGTCTATCGCATCGACGGCATGGCGAAGGAAATGGATGCCGTGTTCGGCCTGTTGAAGAACGTCAACACCATCGCCGAGGAAACCAACCTGCTGGCGCTGAATGCCGCGATCGAAGCGGCGCGCGCGGGCGAGTCAGGCCGCGGCTTTGCGGTGGTGGCCGGCGAGATTCGCAACCTGGCCAGCAACTCCAACCAGTTCAACGAGCAGATCGGCAGCCACGTCGAACGCGCCCGCACCGCGATGGAGCAGTTGCGCGGACTGGTCGGCACGATGGCGTCGCAGGATCTCAACGTAGCGCTGTCCGCCAAGGGCGGCATCGACGCGATGATGGCCCATGTCACCGAGAGCGACGCGCGCACCAGCGCGGTCGCCGACCAGGTGGTCGAGATCAACCGCGGTCTGGGCAGCGATGTTTCCACCACTATCCGATCGCTGCAGTTCGAGGACATCCTCAGCCAGTTGCTGCGGCAGACGCGCACCCGGCTGGTCGAACTGCAGGAAGTCGTGGGCGAATGCACGCGCGACATCGAGGAGCTGGCCTGCGCGCCGGTCGACGCCGACACGCTGGCCGAACATGCGCAAAGGGTGCGCAGCCGGTTGGCGATCCAGCGCGAAAAGGCGCGCCTGCGTTCACGTGGACCGGCGTTGCAGAGCTCGATGGACGCCGGCGAAATCGAATTGTTCTGAGGAGTACAGCATGATCGTCCACCACGACACCGAGCACGATTGCCTGACCCTGCAACTGGGCGAGCGTTTCGATTTCAGCATCCATCGCGATTTCCACGATGCGTGCCTGATCAGCGGTGCCAGCGCCCGCAGTTATGTGATCGATCTCGGCGAGGTGACCCGCATGGACAGTTCGGCACTCGGCATGCTGCTGCTGTTGCGCGAACATGCCGGCGCCGACCGGGCCGAGATCCGCATCGTCAATGCCGACACTGAATTGCGCAGCACGTTGCGCGTAGCCGGTTTCGACAAACTGTTCGTGCTGCACTGAGCAGCGGCTCCGTATCGCCGGTGCGCAAGGCAACCGGCGATACTTTCACCCGATGACGGCAACGCAAAAGGCCCCTCGCGGGGCCACGTTTGCGTGCGACCTGGCCGGGCGATGACTTACCAGGCGCGTACGGCGATCACGCTGACCGTGTAACTGGCCATGTCCGACTGGAAGCGGAAGCGTCGGCCGAGATCGAATTTGGCCGCCTCGCCCGGGGCGATGTTGGTGGTACCGGCCGGCCAGCCCTGCTTGGCCTGGAGCACCTTGCCGCTGGCGTCCTTGGCCTCGATGCTGATCTGCGCGGCAGCCGGCTCGGCGCAGTTGTTGACCAGTTCGCCGCTGAGACTCAGGCGAATGGCGGCGCCACCGCCATTGGATGACGGTTTGAAGTCCTTGATGGCGAAATCGGTGGGCGCGCAGGCGGCGTGGGCGACGACCGGGAGGAACAGCAGCGAAGCAGAAAGCAGCAGCGTTTTCATGGGCACGAATCCGTAAGAAAGGTCAGGCAGCAAACCGGCCGGAACCACGGCCGACACTCTCAAAGTCGGCCGCCCTGGCGGAATCTTTAGGCCTGGATCGTTTCCCTGGCGCAGAACGTGCGCCCGACGTGGCAAGACGGGCGCCTTCGACCATGCGGACGCGGTCTATCGGCCGGTGTGCTCGATGAACCACAGCCCGGCGAACAGCTTCGGGTCGATCGAATAGCCTTCGGCGGCGCGCGCAAACAGCCATGCGCCGGCTTCGCTGCGCGGGACTTCGTGCACCACGATGTTCTCGGTGTCGTCGCCGCCACCGGAGCCGACCTTTTCCAGGTCCCACGCGCGGGCGAAGGTGATCATTTCGGTGCTCATGCCGGACGAGGACGGGCCGCGGTGGACGAATTCAACCCGCTGGCAGCGGTAGCCGGTTTCCTCCTCCAGTTCGCGCTGTGCCGCCAGCAAGGCGCTCTCGTCGGGCTGGTCGACCAGGTCACCGACCAGGCCGGCGGGCATCTCGATGGTGTTCTGCAGGATCGACACGCGGTATTGCTCGACGAACAGCACGTTGTCCGCCGGCGTCACCGCCAGGATGATCACCGCGCCGCCCGGATTGTTGCGCTCGGCATATTCCCAGCGTCCGCGCTTGCGCAGGCTCAGCCAGCGTCCTTCGCACAGGGTTTCCACGGGGGCGCTGGCGTCGGCGGGGATGCGGTCGTGGACATCGTTCATGGGCGATCACGTGCTGGAGGGCCAGCGGCCATGGTGACCGTTCCGGCTGGCAGCGACAACCGCGTTGCCGACCTCAGCGCAACAGCGCGCGCAGACGACTGCGGGTGAACGCTCCGAAGCGTAACTGCTCGCACAAATCGTCGAGCTGGGCGGATTCGCGCGGTTGGCGCTGCAGCATGTCGATGGTGCTGGCGCCCGGTGCATCCAGGGCGATCCGGGTGAGTCGGCGATACAGTCGCGCGTTCTCGGCGTGCTCACGCAGTTTCGCGGCGCAGGCCAGGGCGCCACGCAAACGCAGGAAGGCGACCTCGTCGATGCGGTCGAGCAGAATGTCCAGGCTGCCGAAGTGGCTGAGCAGGGCGGCGGCGGTTTTCGCGCCAATGCCCGGTACGCCGGGGATGTTGTCCACCGCGTCCCCGCACAGCGCGAGGTAGTCGGCGACCTGGTGCGGATGCACGCCGAGCTTTTCATGCACGCCCGGTGGCCCCCAGCGCACGCCGCGGGCGTAATCCCACTGTTCGTCGTGTTCGCCCAGCAACTGGCCGAAGTCCTTGTCGGCGGAAACGATCACGCTGCGCCAACCCAGCGCACGCAGATTCCACACCGTGCTGCCGATCAGGTCATCGGCCTCGAAACTGTGGTCGATCATCAGATGCACACCGAGTGCTTCGGTGATCGCGCGGCATTGCACGAACTGCCGCTCGAGGGCCGGCGGCGGCAGTTCACGGTTGGCTTTGTAGGACGGGTAGATGGTGTTGCGGAACGAGCTGGTCAGTGAGGCATCGAACGCCACGGCGACGTGCTCGGGCTGTACCCGTTCCAGCAGTTCGCACAGGAACCGGGTGTAGCCGTGCACGGCATTGACCGGGTGGCCTTCGGCATCGAAGAACTCGTCGGGCATGGAATGCCAGGCGCGGAACACATACAGGCTTCCGTCGATCAGATGGACGGCTGGACGTCCGTTCGCGGCTTCGTTCACGGCGTCCATGTGTCGAGCAGATCGGCCAGTGCAGGACGGTCACGGTCGGGTATCTCGATCTGCGGTGTGCCCAGATGGACAAAGCCGATCACGTGCTCGTGTGCCGACAGCTTCAGCAGGGTTGCCACCTCGGGATCGTAGGCGGCCCAGCCGGTCAGCCATTGCGCGCCGTAGCCCAGTGCGTACGCGCCGAGCAGGATGTTGTAGGCCACGTTGCCGGCGCACAGTTTCTGTTCGATTTCCGGCACCTTGCTTTCGGCATGCAGGCAGGCGACAACCACCATCACCAATGGCGCGAAGGTGTAGCGCAGCTGTTCCTTCTCCTGTTTGGATTCGGACATGTCGGGGTCGTTCCGGATCGCGATGGCGGCCAGCTGTTCGCCGAATGCCAGCTTCGCGTCGCCCTGCAGGCGCAGCAACCGGAACGGCACGAGCTTGCCGTGGTCGGGCACGCGGATCGAGGCTTCCAGTAGCGCCTGCAGCGTCGCCTCGTCAGGCGCAGGCTCCCCCAGTTGACGCGAGGGCGCGGAGTGGCGTTGCTGGAGCAGGGACAGGGCAGGGGACATGGATCGGCTCGTTGAAAGCGGGGAGACCCATGCTAGCTGGCCGATTGCGGGGGCGCGAACCGTCACGCGGTCAAGGGCAGCTTGAATGAGCCGGGCAACAGTGCGGTTACGCTGGTCAGCTGGGTATCGCCACGCAGGTTGGCCAGCAGTACCGGCATCATGTCGTTGCACAATTCGGACATCACCTGACGGCAGGCGCCGCAGGGGGCCACCGGGTTTTCGGTGTCGGCGATCACCGCCAGCGCCGCAAAATCACCCGGCTGACAGCCGGCGGCGATGGCGCTGAACAAGGCAGTGCGTTCGGCGCAGTTGCACAGGCCGTAGGCGGCGTTCTCCACGTTGCAACCGCTGAATTGTCGTCCGTCCCGGGTCAGCAATGCCGCGCCGACCTGGAAGCGGGAATAGGGCGCATAGGCCTTCTCGCGAGCGGTGCGCGCCAGCGCCAGCAGGTCGTCGAAAGCATGGGAAGTTGCAGGCATCGGGATCTCCATCGATGACCCCGGGCGTTGCTCGCGCGTGCCGGCGGACCAGCTTACTCTTTTGCATCGCACCGAATCAAAACCGGACGCCCCGCCGTGCCGGAGCCTCGCGCACGATTGGCGCGGCATCTCGAGCCGGGGTTTTCGAGATGCCCTAAGATGACCGGACCATCCAGAGGGGATTGACCATGCCGATCACCGTTGCCGCCTTGCGTGAAACTGCCGCCCGGGAGCGTCGCGTGGCGATCACGCCCGAGATGGCGAAGAAGCTGCACGGCAAGGGCCTGCACGTCTTGCTGGAACACGATGCCGGTCGCGCCGCGGGCTTCCCTGATGGCGCATACGCCGACGCGGAATTTGCCGATGCTTCCGGAGTGCTGGCGCAAGCCGACTTGCTGGCTTGCGTGCTGCCGCCGGACGATGCGGTATTCGCTGGTCTGCGCGAAGGTAGCGTAGTGGTGGGCCAGCTGCGCCCGTACGGTGCGGGTGAACGGATCGCCGCATTGACCGCGCGCAAGCTGACCGCGTTTTCGCTGGAGCTGTTGCCGCGTACGACCCGGGCGCAGGCGATGGACGTGTTGAGCTCGCAGGCGGCGGTGGCCGGCTATCGCGCGATGCTCATCGCCGCCGAGGCGTCGCCGAAATTCTTTCCGATGCTGACGACCGCGGCCGGCACCATCCGTCCATCGAAGGTGCTTGTGATCGGCGCCGGCGTGGCCGGCCTGCAGGCCATCGCCACCGCACGCCGGCTCGGCGCACAAATCGAAGGCTACGACGTGCGCCCGGAGACGCGAGAGCAGATCGAATCGCTGGGTGCGAAGTTCCTCGATCTCGGCGTCAGCGCCGTCGGCAGCGGCGGTTATGCGCGCGAACTGTCGGCCGAGGAGCGCGCCGCGCAGCAGCAAGCACTGGCCGATCATCTGAAATCGATCGACGTGATCGTCACTACCGCCGCGGTACCTGGGCGCCCGGCGCCGAAGATCCTCAGCGCGGCGATGGTCGAAGGCATGAAGCCGGGGGCACTGATCGTCGACCTGGCCGCGGAAGGCGGAGGCAATTGCGAACTGACCCGCCCCGGCGAGCGGGTCGAGCACGGCGGCGTGGTGATCCTGGGGCCGCTGAACCTGCCCGCCGGGGCGCCGCTGCATGCGTCGGAGATGTACGCGCGCAATGTGTACAACTTTGTCGAACTGCTGGTGCGTAACGGCGAACTGAAGCCGGATTTCGACGATGAGCTGGTAGCGAAAAGTTGCCTGAGCCACGCGGGAGAAAGCCGCTTTACCGGCTGATCTGAAGAGCGAACCCCTCCCCAACCCTCCCCTGCAGAGCAGGGGAGGGAGCTGGGCCCGCACGATAGTCCGACTCACCCTTAGGCTTTTGCTCCTCCCCCTGCGTGCAGGGGGAGGCTGGGAGGGGGTGCTCGGGTTGGCCGCGAAGATCAAGAGCGAACCCCACCCCAACCCTCCCCTGCAAAGCAGGGGAGGGAGCTGGCACGGTGCAAAACTTCACCTCGCCCTTGGCTTTTGCTCCTCCCCCTGCGTGCAGGGGGAGGCTGGGAGGGGGTGCTCGGGCTGGCCGCGAAGATCAAGAGCGAACCCCACCCCAACCCCTCCCCCCGCAATGCAGGGGAGGGAGCTGGCACGGTGCAAAACTTCACCTCGCCCTTGGCTTTTGCTCCTCCCCCTGCGTGCAGGGGGAGGCTGGGAGGGGGTTGCTCGGGCTAGCTGCGAAAATCAAGAGCGAACCCCTCCGTGCAGCAGGGGAGGAGCCGGCATGGCGATCAATGAAAATGCCCCGCGCAAGGCGGGGCGGCGTGGATCAGAAACCGCCGGAACCACCTGGTGGTGGCGGATGGCCGTGTCCGCGTCGCTCGTCCCAGTGCAGGCGTTCGGCGGGAGGTAGCGCATGCCATTCGCGAATCAGTTTCTCGCGCTGTGCCGGCGGCAGGTGCTGGAAGCGTTCGAAGGTGTTGTGCAACTGCTCGCGCTGCTGCGGTGGCAGTTGGTGGAATTTGCGCATGTTCTCGCGCGCCTGCCGGCGTTCGGCCGGCGTCATCAGTTGCCAGCGGGCAATGCGCTGGCGCACTTCCTCGCGTTCGGGTGGCGGCAGCGTCACCCAGTGCTCGGCGCGCTTCAGCATGTGTGCCTGCTTGCGCGGAGGCATGCCGTTCCACTCCTGCTGCAGCGGTGCCAACACTTCACGCTGGGCCGGGTCGAGGCTGTTCCATGGCTGCGGTGGTGGCATGTCGCGACGGGGTGGCGGTGGCGTGACCTCCTGGGCATGCAACGGCGCCGCGGTGATGCCACCGAGCAGGACGGCAAGCAGCAAGGGCATGATCGAGCGAAGGATTCTGGTCATGGCTCAGCGATTTGCCGGTGGACTGTCGTTGGCGGCCAGCCAGCCGTAGAAGTCGAGGTTCTGGTAGAGGTTGGGATCGGTTTTGTCGGCATCCGGCGGCAGGTCGTTGTCCAGGTCCGTCGTCGTGTCGGCCGCGTTGACTGCCTGCGTCGAGGTGGCTGCATGACGCTGCGGCAGCGGTTGCCACACCATCATCGCCGCTAGCGCGATCACCGCAAAGGCGCCGGTCGGGATCAGCCAGCGGATGGTGTGGTGGGGCGTGGCCCGGGATGGTTCGAGTGCCTTTCGGCGGGCCGCACGCAGGCGCCCGGCGGTGGCCGGATCAATGCGTTGGGCGGCCGCGTGCCAGAGTTCGCGTGCGCGGTGTTCCAGATGTTGGTCAGGGCGGTTCTTATCGGACGAGGTCATCGCCAGTCCTCCAGTTGATCGCGCAGATGATGCATGGCACGTGACAGATGGGTTTTTACGCTGCCTTCCGAGCAGCCCATGACGCGGGCGGTTTCCGCCACATCGAGCCCTTCCAGCATGCGCAAGATGAAGGCTTCGCGCTGGCGTTGCGGCAGCTGCCTGACCGCGGCGGCCATGTCCGCATAAGACTGCACATCATGCAACCGTTCCAGCGGACCGGGGCCGTGATCGGGGGGCTCCCATACCGGAAGATCATCGCCGTTGTCGTCGCGGCCACCGCCGAGCCAGCCCACCACGATCGAGCGCACCTTGCGGCGGCGCTGCAGATCCACGACCCGCCGGCGCAGGATGCCCCAGAACAGCGGCGCCCATTCCGTGGCCGGTTTGTCGCGGTAGTGCTTGACCAGGCGCAGCATCGCGTCCTGTACCGCATCCATCGCGTCCTCGCGCTGGCGTAGCTGCAACTCGGCCATGCGGAAAGCGCGCCGTTCGACCTGCGCCAGGAACGCATCGAGCGTGGCTGGCGTCTCGCGGGTGTCATCCAGCAGGTTCGCATCGAGCGTGGCTGCCGTGGTGTTCATGGGCGCATCGTCCGCATCGTCGGTTGACGCATCCTCGGGCTCCAGCGGTTCGGTCCCCGTAATCAACGCGGCAGGCTCGCGCGGGTTGACCGGCACCCGTATGATGCAAACTCGACGTCCTGGCGGGCGGCTCTCACTGGGGATGGGGTCATGATCGACGGTTTCCTGGCGCTGTATATCTTCATGCTGGCCGCGTTCACCGGCTATGAAATCATTGCGCGGGTGCCGGTGATCCTGCACACGCCGCTGATGTCCGGCTCCAACTTTGTCCACGGCATTGTGCTGGTTGGGGCGATGATCGCGCTAGGCCACGCGCAGACGCCATTTGAAATCGCCATCGGTTTCGTCGGCGTGCTGCTGGGTGCAGGCAATGCGGCCGGGGGCTATGTGGTGACCGAGCGGATGCTGGAGATGTTCAAGTCCAGCAAGCCGGATGCGGGCAAGGGAGCCGCGAAATGAGTTGGCTGCCGGATCTCATCAAGGGCTGTTATTTCCTCGCCGCGCTGCTGTTCATCCTCGGCCTCAAGCGCATGAGTTCGCCGCGCACTGCGCGCGGCGGCATCGTATGGGCCGGCTACGGCATGTTGCTGGCGGTGCTGGCCACGTTCTTCCTGCCGGATATGCACAATCGCAGCCTGATCGTCGCCGCGGTGCTGATCGGCGTCAGCGCCGCATGGTGGAGCGGTCGCCGGGTGGCGATGACGGCGATGCCACAGATGGTGGCGCTGTACAACGGCATGGGCGGCGGTGCGGCGGCCGCGATCGGGGCGGTCGAGTTGATCGGCTACGCGCGGTCGTCAGGGTTGCTGCATGCCGTTCCCGATACCTCGCCGCTGCGTCCGGAAGCATGGGCGATCAACGGCTTGCCGCCGATGCTGTCGCCGGTGGAGCTGGCGCTGGGCGTGCTCGGCGCGCTGATCGGCGCGGTGAGTTTCTCCGGTTCGCTGATTGCCTTTGCCAAGTTGCAGGGATGGCTGGACAAGCGCTTCGTGTTCCCCGGCCAGCGGGTGGTCAACCTGTTGTTGCTGGCGGCGGCGGTGATCGTCGGCATCGTGCTCGCCACGGGCCATGCCAGCGTGCCGTTGATCGTGGCGTTCTTCGTGCTGGCGCTGTTGTTCGGGCTGATGATGACGCTGCCGATCGGCGGCGCCGACATGCCGGTGGTGATCTCGCTGTACAACGCGTTCACCGGACTGGCGGTGGCGTTCGAAGGCTTCGTGCTGGGCAACGAGGCGATGATCATCGCCGGCATGGTGGTCGGCGCGGCCGGTACGCTGCTGACCCAGCTGATGGCCAAGGCGATGAATCGTTCGATCGGCAACGTGTTGTTCGGCAGCTTCGGCGCTGCAGGCGGTGAGGCGCAGGCGATCGAGGGTGCACAGAAGCCGGTCGACGCGGCCGATGCCGCGGTGATGATGGCCTATGCCGAACGCGTGGTGATCGTGCCCGGTTACGGCCTGGCCGTGGCGCAGGCGCAGCACAAGGTGTGGGAGTTCGCGCAGTTGCTGATCAAGCGCGGCGTAAAGGTGAAGTTCGCGATTCACCCGGTGGCTGGCCGCATGCCCGGCCACATGAACGTGCTGCTGGCCGAGGCCGGCGTGCCGTACGACCTGATCGCCGACATGGACGACATCAATCCGGAATTCCCGGCCACCGACGTCGCGCTGGTGATCGGTGCGAACGACGTGGTCAACCCGCTGGCCAAGACTGACCCGGCCTCGCCGATCTACGGCATGCCGATCCTCGACGTGGGCAACGCAAAACACGTGATCGTGATCAAGCGCGGCAAGGGCACCGGCTTCGCCGGTATCGAGAACGCGCTGTTCTATGCCGACAACACCCGCATGCTTTACGGCGATGGACAGGCTGCCGTGGGCGAGCTGGTGACGGCGGTCAAGGACATCGACGCCTGATTCGCTCGCACTCCCTGTAGGAGCCCGCTCGCGGGCGATGCTCTTGTCTCGTGTGTCCCAAAGAAAGAGCATCGCCCGCGAGCGGGCTCCTACGACGGCTCGGTCAGGCCTTGCGCGGTTTGCGCCAGGCCAGCCAGGCTGCCAGCAGCATCGCCAGTACGGTCCAGCCGATATCCGCCGGCGACAACGCCAGCCGTGTCAGTTGCCACAACATGCCGGTGCCGGCGGTACGCATGGCGTCGACCAGGCCCATGCCCATGTTGCCCGCAATCAGCACGGCGGCGATCAGCATGTTGACGTAGATGGCGGCCAGCAGGGTGGCGCACGCGGCCAGCACGGCGGCGCCGGTTCCCGCCGGGCGTACGGTGTTGCGGATGGTCCAGCCCAGCGATGCGCCGATCGGTAACGCCAGCCACGGCAGCGGGTGGCGCAGATACAGCGTTATCACCATCCATACCGCACCGGCAGCGAGGCCGAGCATGACGGCGCAGAACAGGGAAAACACGAACAGCAATACATGGCGCGCGCTCATCGGCGACGGTACGTCGAGGCGGCTGGAGGCATGCGGTTATCCATCGGGCAAAGCAGCCATCATAACGTGACGGGCGACGGTATTGCCTTGAGTTCGGCGATTCCGGCCTGATCTGGGACAAGCGGCCACGTGTCGCGGGCGGCATAATGGACAACCCGGGTCCGACGCGTGGTCGTGCCCGCAACACAGAATTGGCGAGTGGCATGAGTGGTTTCAGTTTAAGCAGCGAACCCTTCACCCTGTTGCGTGACTGCAGCGCCGTGATGGTGCCGCAAGGTGAGGTGGTGAGCCTGCCTGCCGGCCAGATCGGTTACATCACCCAGGCGCTGGGAGGCAGCTTCACCGTCTATGTGGAAGGCAACCTGTTTCGCATCGCCGGCAATGACGCCGATGCGTTGGGTAAAGAGAAGCCGGCGCCGATCGAAGTGCCCGCCGACGCTACCGATGCGGATGTGGAAAAACTGGCATGGGATCAGCTGCGCACCGTATTCGATCCGGAAATCCCGGTGAACGTGGTCGAGCTGGGGCTGGTCTACGACCTGAGCCTGGAACAGACCGAATCCGGTGAGCGCAAGGTCTACGTGAAGCTGACACTGACGGCGCCGGGCTGCGGCATGGGCGACATCCTGGTGGACGACGCGCGCACCAAGCTGGAGATGATCCCGACGGTGTCCGAGGCGGATGTGGATCTGGTCTTCGACCCGCCATGGAGCCATTCGATGATGTCCGATGCCGCGAAGCTCGAAACCGGCATGCTCTGAAGTTGCCGCAACGGCAGCGACGGGAGTTCCGCAACTTATTTCTCTGCATCCGGCCCCGCTGCAATGCGGGAAGTGTCGTGCCGCGGTCCTTCATGGCGGTTTCTTCGTGCGGCTTTCACACATGTGATCAAACTGATCTTCTGCGCTGTGACTGCCGTCACCAAGCGTAGGAAAAAGTCGGATGGTTACCGCCGGTCGCAAGTAATAACGTATCTGAATCCGTCATCGGGGAGGTTGACGGATGATCCTTTAGCGGCTTCCACAGCCGTTTTGCAGCTACGCGTCCACGCGCTGCCCTTGCAGGGAATGCCAGGGGGAAGGCAGCCGATACGGACGTATTTTGGGATCGCTAGACAGCTCATGAATATGGAGCCGTGCCCTGCACGGCAATTCTCGCATGGGGCTTGCCGGCCACATCGGGGCCGTTTGTCCTGAAATATTGTCTAGGAGTCTTAAATGCCCAACCATTTCCGTTTGAAATTGCTGGTTGCCGCCATTGGCATGGCCACCGCGTCGGCAGCCACCGCCGCCAACACGCAAACCCTGCACGCACAAAACCTCGGAGCGGTACCCGTCAGTTCACTGGCGGCGCACCTGAACCTTGGCCAGAACATGACGCTGGCGCCACGCAGTTCGGTGGCCATCGCAGGCGGCCATCAGGTGGTGCGTCAGCAGCAGATGTTCCGCGGCGTGCCGGTTTACGGCCGCAGCATTGCAGTGGTACAGGATGCGCAGGGCAACGCACTGCGCGCCACGGGTGAATTGCTGCAGGAGGCGCAGCTCAATCTGGCGTCGGTGGCGCCGAGGCTGAATTCCGCCGCTGCCATCGCGGCGCTCAAGGCACACGCGCACACCACGCTGACCGGTGGCGCCACCCTGGCCAACCAGAAAACCGACCTGTTCGTGTATCCGCAGGACAACGGTCCGACCAAGCTGGTTTACCGCGTGTCCTACTTCGTCGGCGGTACCCATCCGTCGCGTCCCACGGCGATCATCGATGCCAATACCGGCGCGGTGATCAAGAGCTGGGAGGGTCTGACCGACGCTTCGGCCACCGGTCCCGGCGGCAACCAGAAGACCGGCCAGTACACCTACGGTACCGATTACGCCGCGCTCGACGTGACCCAGTCCGGCAGCACCTGCACGCTGGTCAACACCAACGTCAAGACCTACAACCTCAACCACGGCAGCAGCGGTGGTTCGGTGGTCAGCTTCACCTGCCCGAACAGCAATACCGATGCGATCAACGGCGCCTATTCGCCGGTCAACGACGCCCATCATTTCGGTGGCGTGGTGCACGACATGTACAACAGCTACACCGGTGCGCCGCCGCTGAACATGCAGTTGGTGATGAAAGTGCATTATCTGTCCAACTACGAGAACGCGTTCTGGGACGGCTCGGCGATGTACTTCGGTGACGGTGCCAGCACGTTCTATCCGCTGGTGTCGCTGGACGTGACCAGCCACGAGATCAGCCACGGCTACACCGAGCAGAACTCGGGCCTGGAATACGACGGCCAGTCCGGCGGCATGAACGAAGCCTATTCGGACATCGCTGGCGAAGCGGCCGAGTTCTACGACCGTGGCGCGGCCGATTTCCTGGTCGGCGCGGACATCGTCAAGACCAGCGCCGGCATCGGCAACGCACTGCGCTACATGTGCAACCCGCCGCAGGATGGCGGCTCGATCGACAACGCGGCTGACTACAACTCCGGTCTCGACGTGCATTACTCCAGCGGCGTTTACAACAAGTCGTACTGCCTGCTGGCCAAGACCAGTGGCTGGGATGCCAAGAAGGCCTTCCAGGTATATGCACTGGCGAACAAGTCGTACTGGACGGCCACCTCGACGTTCAACTCCGGCGCCTGCGGCGTGGAGTCGGCAGCGACCGACCTCGGCTACAGCGTCAGTGACGTGGTCGCGGCATTCGCCGGCGTCGGCGTGACCTGCCCGGGCGGCGGCGATCCTGGCGGCAGCACCACCGAGCTGCAAAACAACGTGGGCGTCACCGGCGTGTCAGCGGCCACGGGTGCCGACAACGACTACTTCATCACCGTGCCGGCCGGCGCCACCAATCTGGTGATGTCGATCTCCGGGGGCAGCGGCGATGCCGACCTGTACACCAAGTTCGGTTCCGCCCCGACCACCAGCAGCTACGACTGCCGTCCGTACAAGAGCGGTAACGCCGAGAGCTGCACCGTGGCAGCACCGAGCGCCGGCAAGTACTACGTCAAGGCCCATGCCTATGCGGCGTACTCCGGTGTCACCGTCAAGGCGTCCTTCACCGTCGGTGGCGGCGGCAGCGGTGGCCTGCAGAATGGCGTGCCGGTGACCGGCCAGTCCGGCTCTGCCAATCAGGAACTGAGCTACACCGTTACCATTCCTGCCGGCAGAACCAAGCTGACCATCGCCAGCTCCGGTGGCACGGGTGACGCGGACCTCTATGTCAAGAAAGGTTCCGCGCCGACCACCAGCAGCTACGACTGCCGTCCGTACGTGAGCGGAAACGCAGAAACCTGCACGTTCAATTCACCGGCGGCAGCCACGTATTACGTCAAACTGCGCGGCTACTCGGCATTCTCCGGTGTATCGCTGAAGGCAACCTGGTAAGTCCTGCAACGGGCCATGGCCCTTTTGACCCCTCTCCTTCGGGAGAGGGGTTGGGATGAGGTTCGGGCTGGCCACGTGTCTTGCTTCGCCCGAACCCTCATCCGTCGCTGCGCGCCACCTTCTCACCCGCAAGGGGACTCCCAAGGTCGCCGGCGGGAGAAGGAAAAGGGCCCCATCTTCAGCCGTCTCAATGTTTTTTCGCCCCGCGGGCGCGGGCCTAACCGGTGACTTCCTCGAACCGGTTCGCGTCGCGGTTCTTGCGCACCTTGGCCGGATCCCATACGCGTCCGTTCATGGTGATGTAGACGCCGTCGGGCAGGGTCTGCACCGCGGCCACCGCACAACCGATGTTGAATACCGCATCGGAACCCTGGAAGCGCGCCGGGTTCAACGCGCCGGTCAGCACGATCACCTTGCCCTCGATCTCCGCCAGTTCGCGAGCGGTCTCGACCATGGTGTCGGTGCCGTGGGTCACCAGCACATGGCGATGCGGCTGCGCTTCGATCGTCGAGCGCACCAGCGCGCGGTCCTCGGCGCCCATGTGCAGGCTGTCCTTGCGCAGGATCGGGATCACGTCGAACTGGAACGCCACCCCGAGCTGGCCGAGGATGTCGCCGATCTGCGGCGCACCGATCTTGTAGTCCGACTTGTCGTCGAAATAGATCTTGTCGATGGTGCCGCCGGTGGTGACGATGGTCAGATGCTGCATATCGGTGGGCCGAAAGGGGGAATTCGCGCATTTTAGCCCGTGGGGTGCGCGCGTGCCTGCCGGCCGGGCCGTTCTACGGAGTGGGGCGTTGCGTGGCCAGCGCGAGATAACGTTGGTGCAGCTCGGCGACCGCCGTGTCGAGCGCGGATTCGTCGCCGCTGTTCTCGATCACGTCGTCAGCCAGAGCGAGCCGTTCGGTGCGGCTGGCCTGCTGGGACAGCATGCGTCGGGCCAGTGTTTCGTCGATGTTGTCGCGGGCGATCAACCGCGCGACCTGTACGGATTCGGGCACGTCGATCAAAAGAACACGGTCGACCCAGCGATAGTGGTCGATGTTTTCCGCCAGCAACGGAATTGCCAGCAGGCAGTACGGGCCGCGCTCGGCCAGCGTGCGGTCGCGCAACCACTGGCGTACGCGCGGATGGATGATCGCCTCCAGCTTCCTGCGTGCGGTTGGATCGGCAAACACGCGCTGGCGCATCGCCGGGCGATCCAGCCGGCCTGCCGGATCCAGCAACTCGCTGCCGAATGCATCGACCACGGCGGCCAACCCCGCTGTGCCGGGCTCGATCACTTCACGGGCGGCCACGTCGGCATCGTGCACATGCGCGCCCAGCGCTTCGAAACGTCGTGCGACCGCAGTCTTGCCGGCGGCGACGCCACCGGTGAGCGCGATCACCAGAGCGTGCGGCCGGTCGCTCATCGCAGGCCCGTCAACTGCATATAGCTTTGCAACAGCCCATGGCCGGCGACGAACCAGACCCAGCCGGCAGCCGCGATGAACGGGCCGAACGGCATCGGGATGTCGCGGTCGTGCCTGCGCAGCGCGATCAGGGTGCCGCCGACCAGCGCGCCGATCAGGGACGACAGCAGAATGATCGGCAACAACGCCACCGGCCCCATCCATGCGCCCAGCGCGGCGAGCAGCTTGAAATCCCCGTAACCCATGCCTTCCTTGCCGGTAAGCAACTTGAACAGCCAGTACACGCTCCACAGGCTCAGGTAACCGATCGCTGCGCCGATGATCGCCGATGGCGCGGTGACGAACATCGGCAGCAACGACAGCAGCAGACCCAGCCAAAGCAGCGGGAATGTCAGCTGGTCTGGCAGCAGCTGGGTGCGGAAATCGATGCCGGAGAGGGCGATCAGCGTCCAGGTCAGCGCCAACCCCGCCAGCGCCGCCCACGACGGCCCGAATTTCCAGACGACCACCGCGCTGAGTACGCCACTGAGCAACTCCACCAGTGGGTACTGGATCGAGATCTTCGTGTGGCAATAACGGCAGCGACCGCGCAACAACAACCAGCCGAACAGCGGGATATTGTCCAACGCCGACAACGGATGCTTGCACTGCGGGCAATGCGACGGCTCGCGCACGATACCCGGCGGCAACGGGGCAGTGTCGGCCTCCAGCTCCAGCACATCCCGCGCCTCCCGCCGCCAACCCGCAGCCATCCGCTCCGGCAGCCGCAGGATAACTACATTGAGAAAACTGCCCACCAACAGGCCGAGCACGCCGGCCAGGATGATCCAGACCACAAGGGGAAGTTCGGGCATCTGTCAGCCTAGTTGAGCTTTAAAGTCCCTCTCCATTGGGAGAGGGGTTGGGGAGAGGGTGCGGTTCTCGCGCCATATTAAACGTTGCCTCAACCACGCCTTCATTCTTCCGCAGCATTTGATTATTTCAGAATCTTGGAATAAGCAGATCGTGGCTTGTTTGTGCTGATCGCTCCGGCCGTACCCTCACCCCCACCCCTCTCCCGCAGGGAGAGGGGCTTGATCGCGGCGCGCTCGAACTCTGCTTCAGGCTTCAAGCTCAAAAGCCCCTCTCCCTGCGGGAGAGGGGTTGGGGAGAGGGTGCGGTCCCGCGTGATATTCAACATTGCCTCAACCACCGCTCCGCCCCCGCGCAACATTCAAGATCGCCTCAAGTACCGCCTCAATCTCCTGAAGCACCTGGTTGTCCCAAAACCTCAAGACAAGCAAACCTTGGCGCTCCAATGCGCTTGTGCGCGTAAGATCGGCCTCTTCGCTATGCTGCGAACCATCGAGCTCGATGACCAGCTTGAGCTCTTCGCAATAGAAATCCGCGACGTACGGCGGAATGGGATGTTGGCGGCGGATCTTGAGTCCGTCGAGGCGTCGGGCGCGCAGGTGGTACCAGAGTTTGGATTCAGCGTCGGTGCTGGTGGTTCTCAGCGTCTTCGCTATGGCAAGGGTTCTGGTAGGTAGCGGTGGTTTGTGAATCATCGCTTCGGGCACCTTTCACCCCAGCCCCTCTCACCTGCAAGGGAACTCCTCAGGTCGCCAAGGGGGAGGGGCTTTCAAAGGCTTAGAACGTGCCGGCGAGCTTGAAGATCGGCAGGTACAAGGCGATCACCATGCCGCCTACCAAGGTGCCGAGCACGACCATGATGATCGGTTCGAGCAGGGTGGACAGGGTGTCGACGGCGTTGCTGACTTCTTCCTCGTAAAACTCGGCGACCTTGAACAGCATGTTGTCCAGCGCGCCGGATTCCTCGCCGATCGCGGTCATCTGCACCACCATGTTCGGGAACAGGGCCGTCTGTTTCATCGCCAGCTGCAACTGGTGGCCGACCGAGATGTCGTCACGCATCTGCTTGACCGCATCGCCGTAAACCACGCTGCCGGTGGCGCCGGCCACGGCATCCAGCGCCTCGACCAGCGGTACGCCGGCGCGGAAGGTGACGCCAAGCGTGCGGGCGAAACGGGCGATCGCCGAGTTGCGCACGATATTGCCCATCACCGGCATCTTCAACGCCATGCGGTCGAGGAAATGGGCGAATTTCAGCGAACGTTTCTTGGCAACGATCAATGCGGTGATGCTGCCGGCAACCACGCCGATCACGACCCACCAATAGCTCTGCATGAACTCCGAGGCGGTAACCAGCAATTGCGTCGGCGCGGGCAACTGCGCGCCGGCGTCCTTGAAGGTCTTGGCGAACACCGGCACCACGAACAGCAGCATGATCAGGCAGACCATGAACACCACAGCCAGCACCATCATCGGGTAGAACAGTGCCTTCTTGATCTTCTTCTTGATCGCTTCCGTGCGCTCCTTGTAGGTAGCCACGGTGTCCAGCACGGTATCCAGCACGCCGGACGTCTCGCCGGCATGCACCAGGTTGCAATACAGCTCGTCGAACTGCACCGGATAGCGCGCCAGCGCTTCATGCAGCGCCGCGCCGCCTTCGATGTTCTGTTTCACATCGAGCAGGATGTTCTTGAAGCGGATGTTCTTCTGGCCGTCGGCGATGATGTCGAACGACTGCACCATCGGCACGCCGGACGCCATCATGGTGGCGATCTGGCGGCTGAAGACGGCGACATCGCCCGGCTTGACCGTGCTGCCGGTGGCGCCGAACAACGGCTTGGAGCGCTCGCGCACGGTTTGCGGGTTCATACCCTGGCGACGCAACTCCGCCTTCACCAGCGAGGCGTTCTTCGCAGGCATGTCGCCTTTCATGCGCTTGCCGCGCTTGTCCAGCGCAACCCAGTCGTAGGTGGTCAGCCTGCTGACTTCGGCACGCTGGGCGCCGAGCGCCCGCGTCTTGTTTGCGTTTGCGGTAGCCGTGGCCATGCGCATGTTCCCCCTGGTTCAATCCCGGAGCCATCCAGGTGGACGGCTGACAAGGTATTCGTGCAGCTTATGTCATTTCTGTGGCGCCAACCGTGGTGCCGGACGCAAGTTCAATGCTACGGACGTCGCAGATCCACCACTTATTCCTTGGTGACGCGGTCGATCTCGGTGAGGCTGGTCAGGCCCTGTTTCACCTTGAGCAGGGCCGACGCGCGCAGGTCGTTCACCCCGGCGGCCTTGGCAACCTCGGAGATCTGCAGTGCGTTGCCGCCTTGCAGGATGATCTTCTGGATATCTTCCAGCATCGGCATCACCTGATAGATGCCCACGCGACCCTTGTAGCCTTCGTTGCAACTGTCGCAGCCAACGGCTTCGTAAACAGTGAGCCCGGCATCGATATCGGCCTGGGTGAAGCCGGCGGCCAGCAATACCTGCGGCGGCAGCTCCATCGGCTTCTTGCACTCGTGCAGGCGTCGCGCCAGGCGCTGGGCGATGATCAGGGTGACCGACGAGGTGATGTTGTACGGCGCGATGCCCATGTTCATCAGGCGCGCGATGGTCTGCGCCGCGTCATTGGTGTGCAGGGTGGACAACACCATGTGACCGGTCTGCGCGGCCTTGATCGCGATTTCTGCAGTTTCCAGGTCGCGGATTTCGCCGACCATGATCACGTCCGGATCCTGGCGCAGGAACGAGCGCAGCGCGCTGGCAAACGTCATGCCGCGCTTCACGTTCTGTTGCACCTGGTTGATGCCTTCGACGCGGATTTCCACCGGGTCTTCCACCGTCGAGATATTGCGCTCGGCGGTGTTGAGCATGTTCAGGCCGGTATACAGCGACACCGTCTTGCCCGAGCCGGTGGGGCCGGTGACCAGCACCATGCCGTAAGGCTTGTGGATAGCGTCGACGTACAGCTTCTGCTGCTCCGGCTCGTAGCCGAGCTTCTCGATGCCGATCTTGGCCGACGAGCCATCCAGGATACGCAGCACGATTTTCTCGCCGAACAGCGTGGGCAACGTGCTCACGCGGAAGTCGATCGCGCGGGTCTTGGACAGGTTGAGCTTGATGCGGCCATCCTGCGGCACGCGCTTCTCGGCGATATCCAGCTGCGCCATCACCTTGATGCGCGAGGAGATGCGGTTGGCCATCTTCATCGGCGGGCTGGCCACGGCCTTGAGCATGCCGTCCATGCGCAGACGCACCCGGTACTGGGTTTCGAATGGCTCGAAGTGGATGTCCGAGGCGCCGCGGCGGATCGCGTCGACCAGGATCTTGTTGACGAACTTAACCACCGGCGCGTCGTCGCTGGCGGTGGCGTCGATACCGGTCGACTCGGCTTCGCCGTCGCCGCCTTCGAGATCCAGCTCGTCCAGTTCACCGCCGCCCATTTCGGGCATGGTGTCGCGCATGCTGTTGAGCAGGCTTTCGATCACCCGCTGCAGCGAACTGCGCTCCACCAGGATCGGTTCGACCATGCAGTTGGAGTGGAACTTGATCTCGTCCAGCGCATGCGATTGCATCGGATCGGCAATGCCGACAAACAACCGCTTGCCGCGACGAAACAGCGGCAACGCCTGATGCTTGGTGATCAATGCCTCGCTGATCAGGTTCAGCGGCATGGCGGCCGGATTGATCGACGTCACGTCCATCGTCGGCATGCCGAATTCGGCCGAGGCGATCCGCGTGAGTTCGCCGCTGTCGACAAGATTGTGGTCCAGCAGCCAGGCGCTCAGCGAAGCCTTCTGCTGGCCGCTGTCGACCATGGCCCGGCGGACATCGTCCTCCGGCATGACGCCTTCGGACACCAGCCGGCGCGCCATGCCGGATAGACCCGCGAGCGACGGTTGCAATTGAGATGACATAACCAGACCCGACCCCGCCCCTGTATGACGCCGAATCTACCGCAGTCCGGCCCGCAGGTCACCTTTTACTCCGCAATCAAAGCCGCACAACTTGACGCACTGCACAAGCCGCCGCTTTGCTGTGCTCCCCCCACTAAGCAGAGAGGGGCGGATAGGCTCGCCAGCTCTGCTGTTCCCTGCGAAGCAGGGAGGCTGTGAGAGAGTGACGCCCTTGCCTTCATCCAAAAAAAGAGCGCGCCCTCCAAATTGCCTTGCACGCAGACACACCCAACGCCTGCCGAAAGCCACAACCACACCTCAATCCCCGACCAAGTCTCAAAACACAGCCAGCTGTGCCGCTTCCCATGCAACGCGGGCGAGGAAGGGTGGGCTCGTCAGTTCTGCTCCTCCCCCTGCTTGCAGGGGGAGGTTGGGAGGGGGTAGAGCCTTTGACTTCAGCCCAGCAACAAACAGCACCTACCAATCGCCCTGCACGCAAACACACTCAACGCCCGCCAAAACCACAACCCCACCTCAACCCACACCCAACCTTCAAGCTATGATCCCTCCCTTCACCCGGGGGAGCCGCCTGTTGAACCACCTGAGCATCATTCTGCCCGCCAAGGACGAGGCGCCCGCCCTCGCCGCGCTGCTGCCGCGCCTGCGTGCCGCGCATCCGGACGCCGAGATCATCGTGGTCGACGACGGCTCCGTCGACGACACCCGCAGCGTCTGCAAAAGCAGCAACGTCACCTGCCTGAGCTCGCCCTATTCGATGGGCAACGGCGCTGCAATCAAACGCGGCGCTCGCGCCGCCACCGGCGACATCCTCGTTTTCATGGACGGCGACGGCCAGCACGACGTGGCCGACATCGCCCGCCTGCTGGACCAATTGAATCGCGATTACGACATGGTCGTCGGCGCCCGCGACTGGAGCAGCCAGGCCGGCGTCGGCCGCGGCCTCGCCAACACCTTGTACAACTGGCTCGCCACCCGCATGACCGGCCACCCTGTGCTCGACCTCACCTCCGGCTTCCGCGCCGTACGCGCAGACAAGTTTCGCGAATTCCTGCACCTGCTGCCCAACGGCTTCAGCTACCCCACCACCAGCACCATGGCATTCTTTCGCAGCGCCTATCCGGTGGCCTATGTGCCGATCAAGGCGGCCCAGCGCATCGGCAAGAGCCACATCAAGCCACTGCGTGACGGCCTGCGCTTTTTGCTGATCATCTTCAAGATCGCCACGCTGTATTCGCCGTTGAAGTTGTTTGTGCCAGCGAGCGCAGTGTTTTTTCTAGTGGGTTGTGCCAACTATGCGCGAACATTCATCCAAGACGGCCGGCTTACTAATATGAGCACGCTGATGTGGAGCGCAGCGGTGATCGTGTTCCTCATTGGCTTGGTGTCAGAGCAGATCACCGCGCTGACCTATCGTCGCGAAAGCGACCGCTGATTCAAGTGATCATGAAAATGCCGACCGATAGGTTCGACTCCATACGTGATTTCTACGATAACGAGTACTATGCCAACGTCGGTCATGGGCTGCGATTGCCCTGGCATAGCCGGCGCATAGGCCAACGGCTCGGCGACATGTCGGGATGTCAGGTACTGGACGTAGCCTGCGGCACCGGTGAATGGCTCGGCTTCTTTCATAAACAGGGTGCTGCAGTCGCCGGGATTGACTTGTCGCAGAAGGCTATCGATGTGTGTCGCAAACGGTTTCCCGAAGGGGACTTCCGGTGCGGACCGGCCGAGATATTGCCGTTTGCCGACGCACGTTTCGATCTAGTGACTTGCATGGGGTCGCTTGAGCACTTCCTGGACAAGCCGGGTGCGCTGACAGAAATGCGGCGAGTCGCCAAGCCGGACGCGGCCTTCCTCATCTTGGTACCCAATGAGGGCTTTCTTACGCGACGACTCGGTTTCTACCGCGGCACCCAGCAGGTCAAGGCGAAAGAAGAAGTGCTGGAACTGGGACGCTGGAACGAATTGTTCCAGCAGTCGGGCCTGATCGTGCTGGATCGCTGGCGCGATTTGCATCCTTTGTCATGGCACTGGATCTTACGTGGCAATCCGCTGGTCTGGCCCATGCGTGCATTGCAGGCGCTGGCGCTGACCACCTGGCCGGTGAAATGGCAGTACCAGGTTTATCACTATTGCAAAGCGGCTCATGAGTGACGCGCTGGTCCGCGGGCAGCCACGCAACACCATTCTTCTGGTGACCCGTAACTTGCCACCCTTGCGTGGTGGCATGGAGCGACTGAATCGTCACATCGCGATCGAGCTACAAGTGGACTTCCAGATTTGCGTGGTGGGTCCCGAAGGTTGCCGCGTGGCACTGCCGGACGGAATCAAAGTTCACGAAGCGCCAGCGCGTCCGCTGTGGCGTTTTCTTCCACAGGCGATGATCCAGTCGCTGCGTCTGGCTCGCCAATTCAAGCCCCGAGTGGTGCTAGCAGGCAGCGGATTGACGGCTCCGATCGCAGTGCTGGCCGCGTGGTTGGCGGGCGGACGCAGTGCACTCTACGCTCACGGGCTCGATCTGGCCGTGCGGCATCGGCTGTATCGCGCCCTGTGGCTGCCCTTCCTACGTCGATGTGACCTATGCATCGTCAACAGCCACCACACCAAGGGCCTTGCCGTGGCTGCCGGCATCAAACCCGAGCGCATCACTATCATCCATCCGGGCGTCAGCCTTCCTGAAGTTGGTCGGTCGAGCAGCGCAGAGGAATTCCGCGAGAGATACGATTTGAGCGATCGTGAAATTCTACTTTCTGTGGGCCGGTTGACGCCGAGAAAAGGTCTACGGGAGTTTGTCCGTGAAGCGCTTCCCGAGATAGTGCGTCGTCACCCTAATGCGGTCCTGCTGGTCATCGGCGACGAAGCGCCTGATGCTCTGAATGGTGCAGGCACAGGGGCTGCGATCAAGGTGCAGACACTGGCCCGCGACCTTGGCTTGGAACAGCACCTGCTGATGGTTGGCGCCTGCAGCGATGCGACGTTAACCGCAGCTTATGCTGCCGCGGATGTATGCGTATTTCCATTGCGCCAGATCCCCGGTGACGTGGAAGGCTTTGGCATGGTGGCGATCGAGGCAGCGGCGCACGGACTCGCTACCGTGGCTTTCGACGTAGGTGGCGTGGCTGATGCAGTGGCCGATGGGCGATCAGGCTGGCTAGTACCCGCCGGTGACTACACCACGATGGTGGAGCGTATCGGTCGCGTGCTGCTGACCCGGCGATCTGTGCAGACGCGGATGCAAGCCCGCGCTTTTGCCGAAGCGTTCGACTGGACTCACTTCGGTTCAACTCTGCGCCGGAACATAAGACAATTGATCGCTGGCGAGGCGACCTGACTTTGTCGCCCGCCCCTGGCATTTGGTTTCCGGCGCTGCAAGCCGGCAGCGGCGCGGACGTGTTCACGCGACGTCTGGTCGATGAACTGTGTCGTCGCGGCATTCGCGCCGAAATCAATTGGCTTCCGCACCGCGCCGAGTTCGCGCCTTGGAGCGTGACAGTGCCTGAACCGCCCTCATGGGCGACTGTCGTGCATGTAAATACTGGGCTCCATCCGCGCTTCCTGCCACGCAACTTGCCGGTCGTCGCGACACTCCATCATGCCACGCATCATCCCGATGCCGCACCTTACAAGCGTTGGCTGCAATCGCTCTATCACAAGCACTGGATGATTCCGATTGAGCGACGCACTATGCAGCGAGCGGACATCCTAGTGGCCGTGAGCAGATTTGCAGAAAAGACCGCGCGCCGGGTCGTGCTCGACCGACCGATGACGGTAGTATTCAACGGCGTGGATCTCGACAAGTTCAAGCCGGGACCAGTGCGCGAGGTACAGCGTTCTGTCCGGTTGCTCTATGTCGGTAAATGGGCTCCGCTGAAGGGTGTCGATCTGCTGGCGCCTATAATGCGATTGCTTGGCGAGGGATTCGAGTTGCACTTCACCGGGGGAGATGCGGCACTAAGGAATCGCGTCGTCATGGCTGAGAACACACATGACCTAGGCCGGCTGCGTGGCGACGATGCGGTGGTGGCCGCCATGTGCGATGCCGACATCCTGCTCTTCCCGTCCCGAAGCGAGGGCTTCGGCTTGGTGGCGGCCGAGGCGATGGCCTGCGGGTTACCCTTAGTGGCCACGCGCGGGTCGTCGCTGCAGGAAGTGGTTGTCGACGGCGTCACTGGTATCTTGTGCCCGCAAGACGACATAGGGGCATTCGCAGCGGCGATACGCGCACTTGCAGGTGACGCACGCAAGCGGATGAGCATGTCGCAAGCCGCAAGGCAGCGGGCAGTCGAAGCTCTGGATCAGAATTTGATGGTGGATGCGTATTTGCGCATTTACAACGAATGTTCGAAACGCAGCCTGCTTCACAGGCAGAACGCTTGAACTGTCGTTTGTGAACGCCGGAAGTGTGGCAGCGCCACGCGAGCGGCAAAACTGCTCCGTCATGACAGGTTGGGGATATGAAGATCGGAATTGATGCCAGTCGGCTGAAAGCAGAGATGACAGGGGTTGGCAGGTATACGGAAGGCATTCTTACCTCGCTGGATCGGGAGCTGCCGGGTGCCACGTTCGTACTGTACGCACGTCGCGAATGCAGCTTCGTGTTTCCATCTGATCGCTGGTCCGTTCGTTGCGACCTGCACCCTCTGTTTAGTCGCCTGCCGACGCCGCAGTGGATACATTATCGACTGGCCAGCATGGCCAAATCCGATGGACTGGATGTTTTCTGGGCCGCCAATACGTTGATGCCCCGCGGGCTCAAGACGTTTGCTCCGTGCGTGACGACCGTCCATGATCTGATCCATCTGTTTGTGCCAGAGACATTGCCGCCACTCACCCGGCTCGGCTATGGATGCTGGTTTGACGCTGACGTGCAACGAGCTGACAAGGTGGTGGTCATTTCGCAGGGAACCGCCAAGCGATTGGTCGATCGCTTGGGGCGCCGCGCCGACGGTATAGCCTTTCCCGCAGTTCCGGTGCTGCCACTCGATTGCGAAAACGCCGCGGAAACGCTTTCGAAACTCGGAGTGAGGCTCCCGTTTCTGCTTACAGTGGGCACCCGTGCACCAAGGAAAAACTTGGTCAGCGCGGTGGCCGCGGTAAAGCTGCTCAAAGCGCGCGGAAAATTGCTCGATTACCAACTGGTAATGGCCGGAGGCGAAGCTTGGAACCGCAGCAATCGTTCGGTGGAACGGGACGACGGAGCTCATTGGATCAAGCCCCTTGGTCATGTCAGCGATGGAACGCTGGCTGCCCTGTATTCGCTTGCCGACGCCTTTGTCTTTCCATCACTATATGAAGGTTACGGAATGCCAGTCATCGAAGCTCGGACGCTGGGCTGCCGCGTGATTACCACGGACAGCCCCGAACTGCGCGAGGCCGGTGGCGTCGGCGCCACCTACGTGGCGCCAACACCTGAAGGCATCGCCGCAGGCTTGGAGCGAGCTCTGGCGCAACCGAAGCCCGCGCCCGTCAAGCTGGACCACGACTGGCACGATGCGGCACGAGTCATGGCGCGGACGTTTGGTCAGGCAGTATCGGCTGGTCGTTGACAGACATTTGATCTGCCAAGAATTTCAGAGAAGGACGATGCCCGCTGGCAAGGCGCCTTAGATAATAGCGCGGCTCCTGGAAGAGTTGTTCGACGGTGAAATGGGGGAAATGGACGGAGTCGCTGTCGCGGACAAAAAAGGCATTCACACCGGACAGTCCGCAAGTGATCAGTGTGTAACCCAATGGCCTGAGCGCCTCCAAGAAGGCCATGAGCGAAGCCCCCTGATAGTCATCACCTTGCCAGAATTTGTTGGCCTTGGCTTGAATGGCGACATTAATGGGGGGCGGAAATTTGGCATTGTATTCTGCGCAGATGACACGTGGTCGATTATCTTCAAGCAAAGTGGTCAGAACATTTAGGTCATCTCCATCAATGTCGACTGAAAGAAAATCCACGGAGGACGTGCGAAGTGCGGTAAGTGCCTCCGACACAATTTTTCCGACGTTCTTCACCGAGACGAAGGCCTGCTTTATGACGAGGCGTCGATTGTCGGGCAGTTGTTTTGAGATGTAGCTGATTTTTCTCGCGTCAGCGTCAATCCATGCGCCACGCCACCCCTGCAGCAAAAGCGTATGAGTATTATTTTCAAGGCCGTCGCTACATCCGATCTCCACGAAAATCCGATCTCCGAGTCCGAGCTTGGAAAAAATATATGCAATGATCCCATCCTCGTCGAACTGGGAATACACTTTGTATCCGTACAAGGCTGGGTTTTCTGGCGTACAAGCGGAAACACTCTCCTTGATGCGAGCGTATTCTTGATGCAATAAGGTCTGCTCATTATTTAGCTCGTGAAGTCTCCGCGATAGCGTGACTGTTGCTTTTTTCCATGCGGCAATTGGATCGAGCATTGACTTAGTTTCCTGATGTGTCTGTGTTATTAGTTAAGTTACGCGCTGCTAGGCGGGTTTAGTAAAAATATACGCGCCTTAAAATAAATGCAGAAATCGTTGGCCCGAGATCGCCAGACTGATAACGCTTTGCCAGATCTCTGTCATGCAAATTTTGCACAGGCAATCTTAGGTGAAAATGCCAAAAGCCTACGAACTCCACGCTTTCCACTTTAAGTGGCTCAGGTCTTGTCAGTTTGAGGCGTGATAATGTCATCTCTCTCGTTGCGCGCTTCGCATGCATGCAACGACAAAAGTCCACCCGAGTAAAGTCATCACCCACTCCGAACACGCAAGCGCCAGCGGCATGCCAACGGTTCCGAAACGTGCGGTCAGCATGATGGCCCCTACCAGCATGATACCCAGGCCAACCACTTCGAATCCCGCTCGCATCCAGGGTTTGCCCAACGCCATCAGGACACTGCCGGCCGCCAATCGCAGCGCAATCCCGGGAACGGCAAGGCACAACCAGTGGATTACGTGTCCAAGGTCATGGTACTTGACCCCAAACAGATAAACAAAAAATGGCGCGATGAACCAGATCAGCACTGTCAGTGCAAAGCTGTAGGCGCAGGTCGCAATTAGCACCAGCCGAACAAGTTGCGCAGTCCGCTGGCGCTGAACGTGGCCTTCGCGGAACAGGCGAGGCAATACGGAAAGCATCATCGCGATGACCGGTAACGTGGTCGCGCCAATGACTCTCGCGCCCGCCGCGTACACTCCTGCCGAGCTCAATGGCAAGAGCCTCGCCGCGAGTGTTTTGTCAATTTCTGTTGGAGTATTGGCGGTGACCGCCAAGGCGGCGTAGCCCGCCGTATTTCGAAGTTCCGCACTCGATGGCAGCCGCCAGCGTTTCGGTGCGGGCCATGGCGCTGGCATGCTGAACGTGGCGACGGCGAGCGCGATTAGCGACGCAAGCAGGTAACCATAACCATAGGCACTCAGTATGTCAGTTGGTTGCAGCAGTAGTACCGCAAGCGCTGCAGTCAGACGCAGCGCGAGAGGCAAGGTGGCCAACAGTTGCGAACGGGCGATGCGACCAAGTGCGAGGTGCTCCGCGGCAGGCAAGCCGAACAGCGGTTGCAGCAGCGTTTCGGTGATGCCGATGGCAACCAGCGCTGGCATCGGTACGCCGTCGCTGAGAACCAATATGCCGATCAACAGATAAATGGTGAGCAAAACGCTGCCGCACAACAGCGTGGTGGGCACCGCATAACGCAGCACTTCGCGACATTGGATAGGGTCACGCGACACTTCACTGAGCAGTACGAAGTGCATGCCGAACGTAGACAAAGTTCCCAGCATCACGGCGAGCGCCGCCACGCCGGCGAATGCACCGAATTGATGCGGCCCCAACATGCGCGCGACCAACAGCAACGTGCCTGTCTGCACCAGTAGACGCAGTCCGAGCACAACACTGGTACGTAACGTGGCGCGAGCGATAGGCCCGTTAAGTGCAGTAAGACCGAGAAGGCGCATCAGGGGTCAACAGTCATTAGCAAGGGGGCTGCGGTTCATTGGCTGCTGTCTGTTAAGGAGAAGGCGACACCATGAACACTACTGCAGTCCAGGTAGTGCACGCAGTTCGCGCAGACTGCTGTCCAGCCGCCCACCAATGTTCTGAGTTTCGAGCTGTTCCATGGCAGCCTTCGCTTCAAGCTTTTCGTCCTGTGCGGCCAGCATGCGGATCAGTGTGATTTGGTAGGCCGTCTCATCGGGTTGAGTGCTGACGGCTTCCTTGATCATGCGAAGTCCCAGAGCGCGCTCGTCCAGCACGTTCCAAGAATAGTCACCGTAGGTTGCGAGCAGGCGAGCGCTGGGGTTCGGGTGCGAAAGCGCTGCCATGAAGGCTTGCGTCATGCGATCTGTTCGGAGCATGCAACGATGTTCGCGCACGCACTGGGTCAGCGCACCCAACGAACTTTCATCTTGTACACCGGATTTACGCGCCTTCAGTTTTGCAATCATGCTGTACCACCAAGCGTCTTTGATCGGCAAGTTCATACGTGAATTCATGAAGATCAGTGCTTGTTCCGGCAGGATAGATGAGTCCGGTAGGGCGGCCGACTTCTCCAGCGGCGCATACGCCAGTTTGGTGAAGCGAGAGGAAGGATCGTAGCGTGAGTAAATGATGTACGTGCGGCCTAATTCGTACAGTGCGCGTGGTGATCGTGGTGCGCGGCTGGCAAGATCCTGAGCCAGTCGCAAGGGGTTGCCCCATGCATAAGAGGTAAGCGAGGTAAGCGTGGCCCAACAGACCATTAGTCCTGCCAACAAAACATAGCGCGGAAGTACCATCGGCAATGCAAAAACAATTTCGTCAGTCGCCCTTCTGGATGGGGCGGCGAGCAAGGGCACGATCGTAAGCAATAGTCCGAAACTGGCAAAATAGTTTCGATGTTCATAGATGAGTTCTAGTGGCAGGATGGTACCGGTAAGAAGCTGGCAGCCAAGGAACAGCGCGATGCCAAGGGCGGCGAGTGGCAGTCGACGGCGTAGCCATAGCACCAGTGCGATCAGCACGCTAAGAAACACGATGCTTGCCAGGGTGGTCCAAGGCGTCCACAACCCCTGCGAAACTTGAAAATTGTCGTGATAAAATGATAGCGCGGCAGGTGTTGGTAGCAAGCTCCAATCAATGTAGCTAGCAATGATGCGTGTTTCACTGAGCAGCCGTGTGGCCAGACTGAAGTCTCGAAAGGCCCAGGTTTCCGGCCTCAAAACCCTGGGGAGTAACCATGTCACCCCGATGACCATCGGTATGACTAGTACCAACAAGAACAGACCGTGGATGCGGCGATCTTGGGGCGTCATCCGATCGTTTGACGCCGACAGAAGGGGCTCGGCTGGCTGCCGCTTGCGAAAGCCGAACAGAATCCATTCCACCAGCAGCGCGTAGAGCGGTAGCATTACCGCGGTTTCCTTGACCAGGATTCCAACGAACAAGGGTAAAGTGATGCTGGCTGCACAGAGCAGGAAGTTCCCAATATCCGACGAGGCGCGTACCTCTGGATAGACCTCTGATCCGATCGTCGAGATCAGCCCGAGCATACGACGCCGTCCCGTGAGGTAGCCTATTAGGCCAAGCAGGACAAAGAGATTGGCTAGGCTCTCCATCCGCTGCACTACGTAGAGGACGCCGGTCAGATTGATGGGAAGCAACATCCAGCTACCCGCGATCAACGCAGCTACGACGCCAGGCCTCGCTGATTCTGCCGAAACTCCAACGATCGACTTGGTCGTTTGAAGGAGGACACTCTGAAGGAGTGACCTCGCGAGCAGGAATGCAAATAACCCGTTCAATAGATGAATGACCAGATTGGTCAACTTCATCGCGTACGGGTCGAGTCCGCTGACAAGATAATTGACCGCGAAGCTCAGTGATGCCAAGGGTCGTTTGAATTCGCTGGCTGGTGAAGACAGCGCAGCATTCACCAACGTTGCGAGACTGGCGTCATGTGGTTGCACGCCTTGGTTATCGACGATATTTGGGTAGTCATCGAACAGGAAGCCTCCGGAAAGACCAGGCCAGTAAACCGTCGCCGTAATGATCAGGAAAGCGAGCAACAACCATAAGGCCGGGCGCTGTGGTGATGCTTTCATGCGCGTTGGGTTACTCCAAAAGTTGCCTGGATGATGGGAGATAGGAGCTGAATTTAAGCATTGACGCGTGCGGCTATGCTCATCGCTGATCGAGTGTGATCAGTTTTCGGTGGTTGGGGTAGCGTCGTTGAGTTTGGTTTTACCTGTGGCTCCGAACTTTTGGAAGGCAGATCCAGCGAATTTTTCGGCAACACCATTGGGCAATTTTTACCAAAAACAGCACTGTCGAAGTCGGCCTGCCAATATGAATGGACGATGCGCTGTCGGTAGCGCCAGTTGTGATTAAACAGACTCCAGCTTTCATCATGTCCGGAAAAGTCGACGCCGGCCATGTCAATCAACGATTCGAACGTACTCGCGCTCAATGTTGGTTTCCCTGCATGGCTGACTAATGTAGCAACTCGCTCTGGAAATCGGTGCGAGTATTCGTCCGAATACCAGAAGAATGCCGGGACCTCGAATTCGTAGCGAGTTCCCAAGCCATGTCCGGAAAACGAGCAGGTCGGAGTGGAAAGCATCTCGCCATGATCAGATTCGTACCATAGTGCCGTCATCGCGCCACTCTGGCGCAGAATGCTGATGGCTCCAGCCAGCACATGATCCGTGTAGAGAATTGTGTTGTCGTAGCTGTTCTGTTGGTGCGCGAAACTGGGGACTTTGTTCTCGCTATCGGCCATAGTCGGCCGAAAATATTTGAAGCTTCTAGGGTAACGGAAGTCGTAGTTGGTATGGCTACCCATCATGTGCAACACGATGAACTGGTCACGCTTCGAGTCCGCCAAAGCATCACTTAAAGGTTGGAGCAGATCTTCGTCATAGCTTCCTGGCGCCGTCCAGGAGGCATGATTCAGCCATTTGACGTGTTGCGCCTGGTAGGCGTACATCGAGACGGGCGAGTCGAATTTACCGATGGCCAGTTGATTGGAAATCCAGTATGTCTCGTAGCCAGCTTCCTGCATGGCGCGCAAAATCGAGGCCTCATCAAACGTGGGGCTGGCACTCGTGATCGGCTTACGCGTAACGGCCAAGGGAATGGCCTGCAAGGAATTTGGCCATGAGGTCAGCATGTTTCCTATCAACACGAGGTTACCCATGTGGCTCAGCTCGGGGTTGGTCGGGCGAGGATAGCCAAACAGTTGCCAATGGCTGCGTCGACTGCTTTCACCGATCACCAGCACGTACACTTGGCGCTTATGTACTTGGGTTACGCGTTTGGCGTGGAAGTGGAAACCATCAAGTCTGGCCGATTGGGTTCGCATAGCAATCCATTCGCGATGATAGGCACCAATGCGTTGTATCAGGCCGAACGGATACCCCGGTTCGATCGACTCGACAAATGTCGAAGCCAGATTTGTGGCGTCTTGAACGCGCTGCTGGACGGTTCCATTCGTTGAGACCATGGCTACGGCCATGGTTGTCAGTGGTGTAGCGATGAGCACAATAAGTGCCCGAGTACGCCACTGATTTCGCCAACACAGTCCTAGGCGAGCGATCCGCCAAATGCCAAGCGATGTCATTGCCACCGCCGCCATAAGAGCCACTACGATCGGTATGAGTGCGGGGCCGAGATATTCTCGGGTTTCCCTTGGATTGGTCGCGACCAAGGTGCCTATGATTTCTGCAGAGGTGGGATGGTGGTATATCGCGACGTAATACGCCTCCACGGGTGCTAGCAACATGAAAGGTGTCAGTATCAGGTAGGCCAGCCAAGGCCGATCTCCGAGTAATACGAAAAACGCCAGAAGAAGCGCCGCGGGTATGAACAGAGCCTCGATAGCCGTCTGCAAGTCGGAGCGATGCGCATACCAAATCAGGTTGGGTAGCATGAGCATGAGCAACATGAGGAAGGCTGCGCCCAGAGTCAGGGAACGGATCATCGAGCTTGCTGGCGAGGTCATTTTTGTGGAACTCACAGAGAAGCCGATCGCATATCATCAGGTTGATGCATGGAGAAAGACGCAGTAGGGGTGATTGCCGCGGCTCGATTCTGTCGATCGAGCAGCGCACGCAAACGGCTCAACTCAAGCGGCCAATAATGCTGTCGATCAAGGATCCAGTCGTGGATCATCGGCATGCCCACTCCTGGCGCCATGACATTTTTTTGCACATTCTGATAGTGATCGAGCAGTTGCAGGCCCTGTGCAGGGTAGCCCGCCGTTCCCAAGGTGGCAGCAGCCTGAAGTGCCATACCTGGTCGCACCTGCAGATCAAGTGCCTGAGTGAAGTCAGCCAGCGCCGAGTCCGGCTGGTGCTCGGCTAGCGCGATGCGGCCGCGCAGGTAAATAAGATCCTGCCTTGGGCCAGCAGCGCTCAGCGCCGGGTTTTGCAGGCCTGAGTGGATCAGTCCAAGCAATTCGGATGGCGTCAATCCGGGGCAACCGCCTGCCATCACGGTAGGCAGAATGCGATCAAACCAATGAGATAACAGCGCACCCACGTTGGCGGTTTTGCGCATGGCGGCGTTTGCTGCCACTAGGTCAGTAGCCCCTACGCCGCCAGTCATGCATCGGGCACCGATCAAGTTGAAGGCAAGTTGCGCCTGCTCCGGTTGGGCAGCAAGCAGCTTTTCCAGTCGGTTGATCGCTCGCTGTGGATGTCCGCTTTCCATTTCTATCGCTGCAAGGTTGGCTTGTGCCCGCGGTGAGTTCGGGTTGATCTGAACCCATATGCTGGCCTGCCGATCAACATCGCCCCATAACTCGGCCCGCACATGGGTCATCCAGGCCAAGCCGAGAGGTAAACAGATCAGCAAAGTGCGTTTGGGAATCCTTAGTGAGCGGCCGTCGGCCAGCCACAGGCCAAGCGGCCAGAACATAAGCAGCGCAGGTATGTAATTGCGATGTTCGAAATACAATTCCAGCGGGATCGAGGTGGACTCAAGTAGATGTCCCGCAAAATAAAACAACACGGTCAGTGCCCAAGCAGGATACCTACCCCGCAAACGCCATGCGCCGACGATCAGGGCGATGACTGTAACAAGCGCCAGAAGGGTGCTTAAGGGATGCCATAGGGAGATCGAGGCCGAATATTGGTCGTTGAACAGCCCGCTGGAAAATGGTCGGGGCAGCCACAGTAGCTGCAAGTAATCGATCAATACGCGTGGTTCGGTGAGCAACCGCTGCGCGTAGTTCCAGGGCCGTGATGCCGGGCCGCCGACGATAATGCCATGGACGCCCACCCACCCAAGATAGGTACCGATCGCCAGTGCCGGGGTCAGCATGAATATCAGCGACAACGCGCGCTGTGCGCGCTGCGCGTGATCGGTTGTTAGCGGTTGCCGCGCGGCTAGGAGAATTTTTTCAATGAGCAAAGCATACAGTGGCAGTAATGCCCCATTCGCTTTGGCCAAGGTGCCGAGCAGGGTGAAGCCGCCAAGACCAAGGATGCCCCACGCCACGCCTGCGGCGATGTTCCCGCTAGCAAGCTTGCTGCGTCCGTGTAGCCAGATCAGTAAGCCAGCAAGCACGCAGGTTGCCGGCAACATCGCTTCGCGCTGCACTATATATAGTGTGGTCGATACCAAGAGCGGATGCAGCAGCCACAGCGTTGCTCCAACCAATGCAGCCAGTCGGTATCGCATGGACTCCATCGCCAGTGCCTGACCGAACCTGGCCAGCAGCGCATATAGCAATACGCCATTGAGAAGGTGCAACACGAGATTGGTGCGCTTGAACGGAAGTGGATCGGCAGGCCAGTCGCGGGCATCGAGCAGAAACGTCAGCAAGGTCAGCGGTCGGCCGGTGGGATCCGCAATGCCGGAAGTGATGTAGCGCCAGAAGGTCGACCAACGATCAATGGGTCCGCTGGCGCCGAGCGCTGGCAGATTGCCGAAATCATCGAACAGGAAACCGCCATGGAGGCCCGGTGCATAGCAGATCCAGACCAACACCAATACCAAGGGCAATAACGCCAACGGAAGCGTGGCAAGACGGTGGCGCATCGGCGATCAACCTTGCGATAAAAGAAGGGCCGCACGTGGCGGCCCTTCTGGTGACAGCATTGCCTAATATTACTTGCGGCAGGAGGTCGGCAGGTACTTCTGGTCCACGTCCGACTTCGTGCAGCTCCAAGCGATCGAGCCGACATTGGTCACGGCCGACAATATGAAGCTCTTGCCGGAAATCTTGGCGTTGGAAGCACCACCGAACTTGGCGGTGATCAGGCCCGTCCCGCCCGTATCGAGCGTCACGCTCTCCACGTACTTGCCGGCAATCGACGAGGCGCTCGCGAGCCCGGCTGATTCGTTGGACTTCGGAAAACGACCGGTATTCGAAAAGAACTCCGAGTCGGCAGTCTTTGCGCCATCGGTCAGCACGGCGCCCTCAGAAACCTGCGTACGAATCAGGTAGTCCTGATAGGCCGGGATAGCGATGGCGGCGAGGATCGCGATGATCGCAACCACGATCATCAGTTCGATCAAGGTAAAACCCTTCTGCATCTTCTTCATGGTGGTTCCTCTGTATTGGTTAGCTAACCGTGTGATGCCCCCTGAGCTCCAGTCCCCTATCCCCCTAGGCAGGATCGGACCCCATTACTCTCGGTCGGAACGACCAGGAAGCTCGCGGCAGAGTCAAGCAGCTTGTGTGCCACAACTGCCGCGGGTGTATTCCCGCATAAATGCGGGCTTCCGGATTGTGCCTAGCGTCACGAAAGGCCGCAAGCGGCGACGTATCGACTTTGGCAACTGCAAAAAATGTGATGGTTGTAGTTGAATAGGCATCTGCCACGTTTAGGCAAATAGTGACGTTTTTTGTCAACTTGTTGTCTGATGGTACGTACTTCGAAAGGCGCGCTGTTATTTTCGGCAAGTGGTCGGGAGGTATTTCTCATCCACCGTGCTTGGAGTGCATGTCCAGTCGATGCTGCCCCCGTGACTGACCGGTGACAGCACCAAGTACTGATTGCCGAGATGGCTATTGGCTTTTGGCCCGTTGAAAAACACTTTGATTACGCCGTCCTTTACATCGACACTGGAAACATAGCTGCCACTGATCGACGTGCTCTTGGCCATGCCGGCACTTTGATTGCTGGGCGGAAACTCTCCCGTGTTGGAAACGTAGTCCCAAACCGCTGCCTTGGCTCCACTGGCCAGAACCATGCCCTCGGACACTTGAGCTCGAATCAGGTAGTCCTGGTACGCAGGGATGGCTATGGCGGCAAGAATCGCGATGATCGCCACGACGATCATCAGTTCGATCAAGGTAAAACCGGCGGAAATTCGCTGGCGCAACATGGTGTACTCCCCTGTGAGTAGGCGAGAGCAGGCACGTTTTGTACCAAGTGTGAAGGGTTGATTGTGCGTTGCGTCACGGTTGGATGCGCTGCCCCAGATTCTTGCTTTCCGCTGCCGCACCGTTGGTTTCGCTCGATCACTGGGTCGGCGATATTCTTGAATTTAGCGAGCGCTTACGGCTACGGGGCATGCTAAAGAGGGCGCAGGCGGAAAATGCGCGCGGCGGCAACGCTGAAGTCACCCTGCCGACCGATAGGTCCAAAGGCTGTGCAGCACAAAGGTGGCGGGCGTGACCAGCGCGATCACCAGCAATATTCCGACGCGGTAGTCCAGATGGGCTGCTTCAGCGGCAGCAGCTACTGCTGTGGTGGCTATACAACCGAACGCTGCGACGCATGCGTAACGCAACAGGGTGCGGTGGCTCATCCGGCTGGAGAAGCTCCACAGCGTGTTGGTGGCGTAGGAGAATCCAGTGGCGGTGAGGAAGGCGATCGGGTTGGCTACATAGGGAAACACGCCCAGCCTGGTGATCAATGCGACGGCGACGGCCACGTGGATACCGGTTGCCAGCAGGCCCGTGAAGCCGAATCGCATGAGTCGCGCGAGGAAGGCGCGGCTTCCACTCTCATTCGGCACGGACGATACCCAGCAATGAGACGCCAGCAGGAAGGTTGAAGTTGGCCAGCATGTGCCGTTCGCTGGCGAAGATGGCGTTGAGGGTTGAGTTGATGAACGGTGGTGGGATCTCTGTGCCTGAAGCTTTTTTTCGCGATGAAGCTCGATCCTTCAGCCGCGCCAGCGCCGCTAGCGGTAACAGCAGCGTATTGAAGTAGGTAAGCCTGTCGATGCGCAGGCCACTCCTGTGGAAGGCCTCGCGCAAGGTTCGGGCGGTATAGCGCCGCTTGTGATGCAGAAAAACATCATGCGCGCTCCACAGCCACTGGTACGCAGGAACGGTGATCAGCATGCGACCGCCTGGTGCCAGGTATCTGCGAAGAGCGGCCAGCGTCTCCACGTCCTCATCGATGTGTTCGAGTACGTCGAACATGCAGATGAGATCGAATCGCTCGTCCTGGAAAGGGATGTTGTCGGGGCAGCTACCGGCATGTATGGCGAACTGGTCATGGGTTTTATCGGACGAAAGCTTTCTGGCATTTTCGTCCATCTCAAGTGCACTTACGTTGCCATGCTGGGACAGCATCGTCAGATTGCCGCCGGTGCCCGAGCCTACCTCAAGAATGCGCGCATGGTGCGGCAGCCCCATGGTCTCGATGACGCTACCGAGAATTTTTCGACGTGCGCAAAACCACCAATGCCGGGACTCGGTGCCGGCCATTTCCACATAGGCTTCAGGGTTCATGGCTGTCGCCGTAGACCTGGCGCACGACATACACTGGGCGTTGTTTTGACTCCATGTATATCCGGCCGATGTATTCACCCAGTATGCCGATGCTGAGCAACTGCAGGCTTCCAAAAAACAGCACCGATACCAGCAAGGAAGCGTAGCCGGGGACGTCGATGCCGTAGATCAGGGTTCGGATGACGATAAATACAAGATAGGCGAGCGTCAGCAACGTACCGAACGAACCGATGTAGCTCCAGATGCGCAGTGGTGCGCTACTGAAGCTCGTGAATCCCTCGAGCGCGAAATTCCACAATTTCCAGCCGGTGAACTTGCTTGAGCCTGTCGCCCTTGCCGGGCGCTCGTACTCGACCACCTCGGTGCGGAATCCTATCCACGCAAACATGCCCTTCATGAATCGTTGTCGCTCGGGCAGCCGCTTCAATGCGTCGACGGAGGCGCGATTCATCAATCGAAAGTCGCCTACATTACTGGGTATTTCCACATGGGAAACCCGATTGTGCAGCTTGTAGAACAGGTTTGCGGTACCGCGTTTTGCCATCGAGTCGGTGTGACGATCGGTGCGTCGTGCCAGTACGACATCGGCGCCAAGACGCCATTTTTCAATCATGTGCACGATCAATCCGGGCGGGTCCTGAAGATCAGCGTCCATGGGGATTACTGCATCTCCCGTCGCTGCGTCCAGGCCTGCGGTCAGAGCCGCTTCCTTGCCGAAATTTCGTGACAGCTCCAGCACCTTTATGCGTGGATCGGACCGCGACATGGTGAGCAGCCGCACCAGCGTGTCGTCGCCGCTGCCGTCGTCGATGCAGACGATTTCGAATGTGATCGTGTCGATGGTTGCGAGCGTTGCGCCGATGGTCTCAAAAAATACGTCGACGGCCGCTCCCTCGTTATAGAAGGGGACAACCAGCGACACGACGGGTTTGGTTTGCATAGTGGTTCTCATTCCCCGGCGGCGCGGCGTTGGCTCGCAGCAATGTAGCCAGATGGTAGCGTACCGATGCGCTGGCGGCGTAGAGCGCTGGCCGCTTGTTCCTTCTCCCGCCGGCGACATTGGGAGTCCCCTTGCGGGTGACAAGGTGGCGCGTAGCTACGGATGAGGGTGCGAGGCGAAACGAGAGGGGCGCTGGCCCCGCCCTCATCCCAGCCCTTATTCCAAGGAAAAATGAAGCGGAGCAGCTTCGGGGAGACTTGCCCACATCCGCCCAGGCGCTTACCGTCACGGTTTGGGTCAACTGGGGAAAATGCGATGAAACCTCTGATTGCCGCGCTGCTGCTTGCGCTGGTGGCTGCACCTGCGATGGCGGGCGATGTGGTGGATACCACCTTCGTCAAGACCGAGGGGGCGCATGCGTTCAATGTGCGCGACATGGTGATGATGGATCGGGTGGGTGATCCGCAGTTGTCGCCGGATGGGCGTTACGCGGCGTTTGGGGTGCGCAGTACGGATTACGCGGCGAACAAGGGTGTCGGTGCGATCTACGTGCTGGACCTGCAGGCGGCGGATTCGGGCAAGCCGGTGAAGGTGGTGGACAAGGGCGGTTCGGCGCGCTGGTCGGCAGATGGGCGCAGCCTGTATTTCGTGGCGCCGGCCAAGGGTGTGGCGCAGTTGTGGCGGGTGGGGCTGGGCGGCAAGACCGGTTTGAACCTGGCCAAACAGGCCGCGCCGGTGCAGGTCAGTCATTCCGTGCTGGATCTGGGCGGCTACAAGTTGTCGCCGGATGGCAAGCGAGTGCTGTTGTCGTATGAAGTGTTCACCGATTGCGCCACGCTGGCTTGTACGCAGCAACGGATCGAAACGCGTGGCAAGGACAAGGCCAGCGGCACGCTCTACACCAAGCTGTTCGTGCGGCATTGGGATACGTGGGCCAACGGTCGCCGCAATCAGCTGTTTGTCGGCAGCTTCGATGGCAAGGGCCAGCTGGCCGCCGAGCCAAAGCTGCTGAGCCGTGGCATCGACGGCGATGTACCGAGCAAGCCGTTCGGCGACGAGAGCGAGTTTGCGTTCGCGTCCGATGGCAAGAGCGTGTATTTCGACGTGCGCATCGCAGGCTCCAGCGAGCCGTGGTCGACCAACTTCGACGTGTACAGCGTGCCGGTGGATGGCTCGGCCGCGCCGAAGAACCTCACCGCCGAGAACAAGGCGTGGGATGCGTACCCGGTGGCATCGCCCGACGGCAAGACGCTCTACTACCTGGCGATGAAGACGCCGGGTTCCGAAGCGGACCGCTTCGCGATCATGGCGCTGGATCTGGCCAGCGGTACACGCCGCGAGGTGGATTCGCAGTGGGATCGTTCACCCGGCAGCCTCACGATTTCCGATGACGGCAAGACCTTGTATGCCACGGCCGACGACAACGGCCAGCATCCGCTGTTCGCGATCGACACGACCAGCGGCAGCGCCCGGCAGATTGTGGGCGACGGTACGGTGGGCGGGTATTCGATGGCATCCGGAAAACTGCTGTTGACGCGCGACGATTTGAAGCGGCCGGCAGACGTCTATCTGGCCAGTGCCGACGGCACCGGTCTGAAGCAGGTCACCCACTACAACGCGGCGGACCTGAAGAACGCCAGGGTCGGCGATTTCGAGTTCTTCAACTTCAAGGGCGCGAACAACGCGACGGTGCAGGGGTACGTGGTCAAGCCGGTCGACTATCAGCCAGGCAAGACCTATCCGGTGGCCTTCATCATCCATGGCGGTCCACAGGGCGCCATGGGGAACGGCTGGAGTTATCGCTGGAACCCGCAGACCTATGCGGGGCAGGGCTTTGCCGTGGTCACCGTTAATTTCCACGGGTCCACCGGCTATGGTCAGGCATTCACCGATGCGATCTCCGGCGACTGGGGCGGCAAACCTCTTGAGGACCTGAAGCTGGGCTGGAAGGCCGCACTGAACAAGTACAGCTTCCTCGATGGCGATCGTGCCTGTGCACTCGGTGCCAGTTACGGCGGCTACATGACGTACTGGATCGCCGGCGTGTGGAACCAGCCGTGGAAATGCCTGATCGACCACGACGGCGTGTTCGATACCCGCGCGATGTATTACGACACCGAGGAGCTATGGTTCGAGGAACGTGAGAACGGCGGCACCCAATACGAACACCCGGAAAACTACGAGAAGTTCAACCCGCTCAACCACGTCAAGGACTGGCGCGTGCCGATGATGGTGGTGCACAGCGGCGATGATTTCCGCATCCCGATCACCCAGGGGCTGGGTGCGCTCACGGCCTTGCAGCGTCGCGGCATTCCCAGCGAGTTCCTGACCTTTCCGGACGAAAATCATTGGGTGTTGAAGCCGCACAACAGCGTGCAATGGCATGATGCGGTGAATGCGTGGCTGAAGAAATGGACGGCTAAAGGCGGGGCGGAAGCGGCGTCGAACTGAGCTTCGTTTGATCGGAGGAAACGGCGGCCTGCGGGTTGCCGTTTTTTTTTGGAGGTCAAGATCAAGAGCTGCCCCCTCCCCAGCCCTCCCCTGCGAGCAGGGGAGGGAGCAGGGCTGGCGATGTTCGCACTGCCTGGCACGCGCCGCTTTTGCTCCTCTTCCGCGATGCAGGAGAGGAAGCAGGGCTGGCGATGTTCGCACTGCTTGGCACGCGCCGCTTTTGTTTCTCTCCCGCGAGCAGGAGGAGAAGAGCTGGCGGTATTCGCGCTGCCCGACCCGCGCCGTTTTTGCTCCTCCCCCTGCCTGCAGGGGGAGGTTGGGAGGGGGTGGCTTTTGATCTTTCCCGCCCGTACTCCGCAATACTCGATCACACATAGGATTGATTGATTCGGTGCTGTCTACAGCCACTTCGCCCGCTTCAGCCCGATGAAGATGCCGCCCACGATGCAACCCATGACCAGGATGACGACGGGGTAGGCCCAAGGCCGGTTGAGTTCGGGCATGTGGGTGAAGTTCATGCCGTACCAGCTGGTGAGCAGGGTGGGGGCGGCGAGCATGGCGGCCCAGCCGGCGAGTTTCTTCATCACTTCGTTCTGGCCGAAACTGACCAGCGACAGGTTGACGCTGATCGCGGCGGCGAGCATTTCGCGCATCGCGCCGATCGATTCGTTGACGCGGAAAACATGGTCGTAGATGTCGCGGAAATACGCGCGCAGTTCGTCGGGAATCAGGCTTGGGTGCAGGCGTACCAGCTGGTTGACGATGTCCTGCAGCGGCGCCACGGCCAGGCGCAGTGTCATCAAGTCGCGTTGCATGTCGTACAGGCGGCGGACGGTGTCGCGTTTGAAGGTCTCGGCAAAAATGTCCTGCTCCAGCCGCTGCAGTTCTTCGCGGAAGTCGCGCACGATCGGCAGCAGGTTGTCGACGATGAAGTCGAGCACGCCATACAGCGCGTAACTGGGTCCGTTTGCCAGCAGGGCGGGCGTGTGCTCGCAGGTGCGTCGCGCCGGTGCATAGGACAACGACGCGCCGTGGCGCACGGTGACCAGGTAGCGCGGTCCGAAGAAGATGTGCGTTTCGCCGAAGGCCAGGCGACCCTTGATCAGCTGCGCGGTCTGCACTACCAGGAAAAGCGAGTCGCCATAGGTCTCGATCTTGGTGCGCTGGTGCGCGGCGTGTGCGTCCTCGATCGCCAAATCGTGCAGGCCGAACTCCTCCTGCAATTTCTCGAGCAGTTCCTCGTCCGGTTCATGCAGGCCCACCCACACGAACGTGCCTGGCTGCGACAGCACGTCGCTGATCGCGTCGAGGGTGATATCGCCGATCCGGCTGCCATCGTTTCGATAGGCGATGCAGTTCACCACCATGGGCTGGTCGGTAGTCGACAGTTCGGACGGTGGCGGCGTGATCAGGTTCATGGGTGAATCATGCCCCCCGCCGCAAGACGGAGCAATTACACATCGCCGGATTTCACCGGTTGCGGCGCAAGCTCCACGCCATGGCCAGCCAGCAGGGCAGGGCAAACAGCAGCCATGGCTGGTTTTGTTGCACGACACCGGAGCGCAAGTGCAGCAATACCGCAATCACGATAGCGAGCAGTTGCACGACGATCACGCCGTCCATGAAGCGCGAGGCGGCAAAACCACGGCGTGCGCGCCACAGGGTGGGCAACAGCAGGAACGCCAGCGGATTGAACAGCAGCAGATTCGCATTGCCCCAAGCCGAGTGATGGGTGGTCAGCGTCCACAGCGCCAGCAGGATCAGTCCGACGACGCCTGCCGCGAGCAGGTACACCGTACCGAGCAGGGCGTAGCCGGTGGGCCACCAGCGCCGGGTCAGCACGATCAGTATCGCCAGCAGCAGGCCGCTCAGCGCCAGCGGCAGACGCAGATCGGGCGCGACGACCGGTGGCGCTTCCAGCCGGTTCGGCGAGATCAGCTGCTCACCCTGCAGCAGCGGTTGGGTTGCGCCATGGCCGTTGTCGATGCGTATCTCGCGCAGCCGGGCCTGCAGCACCTCGGGCAGGAAGCTTTCCTGCCACGCAGTGAGCGGCTGGTCCGCATACGGCCCCAGGCCCAGATCCATCACCAGCATCAGCCAGGGTTGCGCGCTCATCAGGCGATCGGTTTGCTGGCGGTAAGTCATGCCACCGGCGCGCGCGCCAAGTTGCGTTTTAATTACGCCACCGAGCGCCTCGTTCAACGCATCGCGTACACGGGTGGTGCAGTTGTCGGCGTAGTAGTCGTAGTTGTAGCCGGCGTTTTCCGGGCGCAGGTTCCACAACAGGAAATCGCGCAGCGCAGCGGCCTGGTCGGCGCTCATGGTCAGTGGCTGGCGGGTGACCGAACGGCCGCTTTCGACGTAGAAGCGCTCGTCGAGATCGCTGGGCGCGGCGTCCATCAGGTAGTGCATGCGGCCGCGGGCGAAATTGAGGAAGAAGTTCGCCTCGTTGAAATCGAACACGCCGTAATTGAAGTTGATCGCCTCACCCGAGGCGCTGTCGCGCAGCTCGATGGCGTCGTGGCCGAAGCGTTCCCAGTAGGTTTCGCCAGGGCCGTAGGTGATCAGGGATACCTCGATGTTGGCGCCGGGTGCGTTGGCGACACTGGCGTGGGCGGAAGGCAGCAGGCCGAACAGCAACAGGATCAGCAGCAGTGCGGTGTACAGGCGGGGATGGGATGGGGAGCAAGGGTGAGTCATGCGGTGGCCTGTGCGCTGTGCGCCTCCCCTGCTTGCAGGGGGAGGTTGGTGACCGAAGGGAATCCTTCAGGTGAGGGGGCTTTAATGCTTTGCGCTGAAGTGTAACGGCAAGAGCTTGACCCCTCCCCAGCCCTCCCCTGCGAGCAGGGGAGGGAGCAAAGGCGCTGTGCTTTTCCTCTGCTCATAGGGGGCGGGAAGCCTCAGCAGAATGGGAGCGCGTTACCGCCGTACTACGCGGAACTGCTGCACGCGACGATCGTCGGCCTGGGTGACGTGGAACAGGTAGTCGCCGATGACGACTTCCTCGCCGACTTCGGGCAGGTGGCCGAATTCGGAGGTGACCATACCGCCAACGGTGTCGTATTCCTCGTCGGAGAAATCCGCGGTGGTCTGCTCGTTGAAATCCTCGATCGGGGTGAGTGCGCTGACCAGCCAGTCGCCGCCGGGCTGCTCGTGCATCAGCGAGGGTTCTTCCTCGTCGTCGTGTTCGTCATCGATTTCGCCGACGATCTGTTCGAGTACGTCCTCGATGGTGATCAGGCCGGCGACACCGCCGTATTCGTTGACGACCAGTGCCATGTGGTTGCGTGTCAGCCGGAATTCCTCCAGCAGCACGTTAAGGCGCATCGATTCGGGGATCAGCACGGCCGGACGCAGGATGGCGCGGATGTCGAAATGCTCGGCGGCACCGAAGAACTTGAGCAGGTCCTTGGCCAGCAGGATACCCAGGATCTCGTCCTTGTCCTCGCCATGCACGGGGAAACGCGAGTGGCCGGATTCAACCACGGCGGCAAGGATGTCGGGCAAGGGTGATTCGGCCGCCAGCATCACGATCTGCGCGCGCGCCACCATGACGTCGTCGACGCTCAGCTCGGTGACCTTGATCGCACCCTCGACCATGGTGAGGGTGTCGACGGACAGCAGTCCGTTGCTCTGGGCGGAGCGCAGCTCTTCGATCAGTTCGCTGCGGTTGCGTGGCTCGCCGGAGAACATGTGGCCCAGTCGATCCCACCATGTGCGGTGGGCCGGGCCGCTGGTACTACCAGGGTCGTCGTTCATCACTCGATTGATTTCTGCCCGAAAGCGGGCGGAAGGCCGATTCTAGCGGAAAAATTGTGACGGGTTCAGGGCGCAGGCGCCGCGGCGGCAGCCGTAGTTGCTCCTCCCCCTGCTTGCAGGGGGAGGCTGGGAGGGGGTGCTCGGGTGGCGGGAAGATCAAGGGCGAACCCCTCCCCAGCCCTCCCCTGCTTTGCAGGGGAGGGAGCAAGGTGTCGCGCGCTATTGCTCCTCCCCTGCTTGCAGGGGGAGGTTGGGAGGGGTTGCTCGGGTGGCGGGAAGATCAAGGGCGGACCCCACCCCAGCCCTCCCCTGCATTGCAGGGGAGGGAGCACAACGTCGCGCGCGATTGCTCCTCCCCCTGCTTGCAGGGGGAGGTTGGGAGGGGGGTTGCTCAGGGTGGCGGAAAGGTCAAGGGCGAACCCCTCCCCAACCCTCCCCTGCGTTGCAGGGGAGGGAGCACGACGCGTCACGCGTAAGGGTCGGCGATACCGAGTCCGGCCAGGATGCGGGTTTCCAGTGCTTCCATCGCCTCGGCTTCGGTGTCTTCGAGATGGTCGTAGCCAAGCAGATGCAGCACGCCGTGAATGGTCAGATGGGCCCAGTGGTCGCGCGGTACTTTGCCCTGCTCGACGGCTTCGCGCTGCACTACCGGGGCGCAAATCGCCAGGTCGCCGATCAGTGGCAAGGCCACGCTGGGCGGAAGGTCGGCAGGGAACGACAGCACATTGGTGGCGTAGTCCTTGCCGCGATAGTCGCGATTGAGCGCGCGGCCCTCGTCGGCGTCGACGATGCGGATCGAAAGCTCCGCCGGCTTGCGGCGCCTGGCGCCATGCAACGCGGCCTCGACCCAGCGACGGAAACTGGCCGGTGCGGGCAGGCCAGCGCGTGCCATGGCATAGCCGACATGCACCTCGACATCCCCCTGTAGGAGCGACTTCAGTCGCGATGCTTTTGTGACCGGCGAACGGATCATTGCGACTGAAATCGCTCCTACGGGCACAGCGGAGCGCCGGCTCATTCGTCGCCCTCGTTCCTTTGCTCGAACGCCTCGTACGCGCGCACGATCTTCGCCACCAGCGGATGGCGCACCACATCGCGCGAGGTGAAGAAGGTGAAGCTGATGCCGTCGACGCCACGCAGGACTTCCACGGCCTGACGCAGGCCCGAGCGCGTATTGCGCGGCAGATCGACCTGGGTGACGTCGCCGGTGATCACCGCCACCGTGCCGAAACCGATGCGCGTCAGGAACATCTTCATCTGTTCGACGGTGGTGTTCTGTGCCTCGTCGAGAATCACGTAAGAGTCGTTGAGGGTGCGTCCGCGCATGTACGCGAGCGGCGCGATTTCGATCACGTTGCGCTCGATCAGCTTGGCCACCTTTTCGAAGCCGAGCATTTCGTACAGCGCGTCATACAGCGGCCGCAGATACGGGTCGACTTTCTGCGACAGGTCGCCGGGCAGGAAGCCCAGCTTTTCGCCGGCCTCGACCGCCGGGCGCACCAGAATCAGGCGCTGCACTCGGTTCGCTCCCAGCGCCTCGACGGCGCTGGCGACGGCCAGGTAGGTCTTGCCGGTGCCGGCCGGGCCCACGCCGAAATTGATGTCGTGGCTGGTGATCGCATGCAGGTAGCGCGCCTGGTTCGCGCCGCGGCCCTTGATCACCCCGCGCTTGACCTTGATCGCCACGTCCTGGGTGCCATCGGTCGATGCTTCGGTGATTGCGTCGATGCCGGAGTCGGCCAGGTGCAGGTTGACCTTCGCACCGGTCAGCGATTCGCCTTCGGTGTGGGCATACAGATTGCGCAGCACTTTCTCGGCGGCTCTGGCGTGTGCGTCTTCGCCGATCACCTGGAAGATGCTGCCGCGGTGGTTGATTTCCACCCCGAGCCGCAATTCGATCTGACGCAGGTGTTCGTCGAACGGCCCGCACAGATTGGCGAGGCGGGCATTGTCTTCGGGGTCGAGGGTGAAGTCGCGCTGGTTGAGTTCGCTCATAGACGCGCGAGAGTAGCGCGGTGCCTGCGCAAGAGCCACCGCCACCGGCGGTTGGATGATCGGCGCGGGCGCTTGCGCATAATTAATTGATGAATTAATTTATCCGCATGGTTACTCCAGGCAAGCGTGCAACAGCAAAACGTCCGCGTCGTGCCGGACGTCCGAGCGGTGACGATCAGAATCTCCGCCTCCACCTGCTGGATGCTGCGATCAGCTTGTTTGCGCGGGTGGGCATCGGCGCCACCTCGCTGCGGGCGATCGCCACCGAGGCCGGCGTCACGCCGGCAATGCTGCACTACTACTTCGGCGACAAGTCGCGATTGGTGGAGGCACTGATCGACGAGCGCCTGTTGCCCGCGCTGGCGCCGCTGCGCTTGCAAATGGAGCGGGCTGGCGACGATCCGGCCGGGTTGATCGAAGCGTTCGTGCGCGGCATTGGTGCTGTCGTGGCAAGTCATCCGTGGCTGCCGCCGTTGTGGGTTCGCGAAGTACTGTGCGAAGGCGGCGCGTTGCGTGACGTGCTGTTTCATCAGGCGATCCCGAACCTGCCGCGGATGCTGGCGCAACGCTTCGCCGCTGCACAAGCGGATGGACGGCTGAACGCAGGTATCGATCCGCGTCTGTTGGTCGTCTCGCTGGTGGGTTTGACCCTGTTTCCCGCTGCAGGCGCGCCGATCTGGCAGCGTCTGTTCGGTGCCGAGGGCTTGGGTGCCGAGGTCATGCTCAAACATACGCTCACGCTGCTTGACCGCGGCGCGAGCCCGTCCGGATCAGGAGAAATTGCATGAACAACGCACGCATGATCTGTCGACTGCCGTTCGTGATGTTGTTCGCGTCGCTCGGCCTTTCCGCCTGCAGGAAACCGCCGCCGCAGGCTCTGGGGACGCTGGAATACGACCGCATCACCCTGCCGGCGCCGGTGGCCGAACGCATCGTGTCGATCGACGCGCGCGAAGGCGGGCAGGTCAAGGCCGGACAACCATTGCTGCAGCTGGATCCCACGCATACGCGCGCCGAACTCGCCGCCGCCATGGCACAGGCGCAGCAGCAGCGCGAGGTGCTGGCCGAGCTCGAAGCCGGCCCACGCCAGGAGGACATCGACAAGGCGCGGGCAAATCTGGCGGCGGCCGAGGCGCAGGCGCGCGAATCACGCGCTTACTACAACCGTCTGCTTCCGCTGAAGGGCAAGGATTATGTGGCTGCCGCCGATCTCGACCGCGCCCGCGCGACGGCTGGCAATGCCGACGGTCAGGTGAAGGCGGCACGTGCGGCGCTCGACGAGTTGTTGCACGGCACACGTCCCGAGCAGATCGCGCAGGCAAAGGCGGCAGTGGCTTCCGCCGAGGCACAGGCCAGCGCGCAGCAAGTGCTGCTGGAAAAACTGAGCGTGGTGGCGCCACGTGCCGGACGCGTCGACACGATCCCATACAAACTTGGCGATCAGGCGCCGGTGGGCGCACCGGTCGCGATCCTGCTGGCGGGTGATGCGCCGTATGCGCGCATCTACGTGCCCGAACAGCAACGCGCCGGTGTGCGCGTCGGCGATGCGATCCAGGTATACGTGGCCGGCCGCGATCGACCGTACGCTGGCAAGGTGCGGATGTTGCGCAGCGAGCCCGATTTCACGCCGTACTACGCGCTGATCGGTGATGACGCGGCGCGGCTGAGTTATCTCGCCGAAGTCACGCTGGGCACCGATGCGCGCGAACTGCCGGCCGGCTTGCCGGTGCGCGTCGAGTTTGCCGATTCCGCGAAATGACCGCCGCCGCCACGACGGATGCGAAGACCGATGCCGAGGGTGTCGCGATCCGCGCACGCGGGCTCACCAAACGGTTCGACAAGCTGGTCGCGGTGGATCATGTCGACCTCGAAGTGCCGGCGAAGCAGGTCTACGGTTTCCTCGGCCCGAACGGATCGGGCAAGTCGACCACGATCCGCATGCTGTGCGGCCTGCTGACGCCGACCGACGGCGAGATCGAAGTGCTTGGCCTGAAGATTCCGGCGCAGGCCGACGAACTGCGCTCCCACATCGGCTACATGACGCAGAAGTTCTCGCTGTTCGAGGACCTGACGGTGCGCGAGAACCTGGAGTTTCTCGCCGCGATCCAGGGCGTGCCGAAGGCGAAGACGAAGGGCCGCATCGACGAGCTGGTCGAGCAATACCATTTCGGCGATCGACAGAAGCAGCTGGCAGGCACCATGAGCGGCGGCCAGAAGCAGCGCCTGGCACTGGCTTGCGCGGTGATCCACGAACCGGAGCTGTTGTTCCTGGACGAGCCGACCAGCGCGGTCGATCCGGAGTCGCGCCGCGACTTCTGGGAAAAGTTGTTCGAGCTGGCCGATATCGGCACTACGCTGCTGGTCTCCACTCACCTGATGGACGAGGCCGAGCGCTGCCATCGACTGGCGATCCTGGATCATGGCGCGCTGGTCGCCGATGGCACACCGGACGAGCTGACCGAAAAACTGAAGGGGCGTACGTTCACTGTCGACAGCGCCGATCCGCGCCGCGCGCAACACTCGCTGGTGGACGTGCCGGGCGTGCTCGGCGTGGCCCAGGTCGGCAATACGCTGCGTGTGCTGGTGGCGGACGATGCCGGCGACCCGACGCAGCGGATGGACAAGGCGCTGGCGGATGCCGGGCAGAAAGCCAGGGTCGTGCAGGCACCGCCGAATCTGGAAGACGTGTTCGTGGCTGCCACGCACAAGGGCGAACAGGACAGGGAGCGCGCCGCATGAACTGGCGCCGGTTGTGGGCGATCGTGCTCAAGGAGTTGCGCCAGATGCGCCGCGATCGCGTGACACTGGCGATGATCGTGGGCATCCCGGTGATCCAGCTGGTGTTGTTCGGCTATGCGATCAACACCAATTTGCGCGGGCTCGAAACCGGCATCGTCGACCAGGCCAATACCGCCGGCTCGCGCGCGTTGCTGATGGACATGCTGGCCACCGACGTGGTCGCGCCGGTGGCGCGGGTGGACACGCCGCAGGAACTGATGGCGATGATCCGGCGCGGGCAGATCAGCATCGGCATCGTGCTGCCACCGGATTTCGAACGCCGCCGGATCGATGGCCGCGAGGTGGCACAGGTACTGGTCGACGGCAGCGACACGGCCGTGCAGGGTGCCGCCGCGCAACTGGCGCAGGTGCCGATCGACAGCGCCATGCCGGACACGCGCGCACCGATGACCAGCACCCCGGCGGGCGGGCGGATCAGCGTGGTCGCCTTCTACAACCCGCAGCGCCGCTCGGCGGTGAACATCGTGCCCGGCCTGATCGGGGTGATCCTGACCATGACGATGGTGTTGTTCACCGCCATCGCGATCGTGCGCGAACGCGAACGCGGCAACATGGAGTTGCTGATCGCCACGCCGTTGACCAGCGCCGAACTGATGGTCGGCAAGGTGCTGCCGTACGTGGTGATCGGCCTGGTGCAGACCAGCGTGGTGCTGGCGCTGGGCATGTGGCTGTTCGATGTGCCGATCCGCGGCAGCGTGCTTGATGTCTACCTGGCATCGGGACTGTTGATCCTCGCCAACCTCACCCTGGGCTTGCTGATCTCGACGCGGGCGCAGTCGCAGTTCCAGGCGATGCAGATGATGATCTTCGTGTTCCTGCCATCGATCCTGCTGTCCGGCTTCATGTTTCCGTTCGCTGGCATGCCGCGGGTGGTGCGGTGGATCGCCGAGGTGCTGCCGCTGACCCATTTCCTGCGGCTGATCCGCGGGGTGATGCTGCGTGGGGCGGGGCTATGGGAGATGTGGGTCGACGTGCTGGCGCTGGCAGGGTTCACGCTGGTGATGATGACGCTGGCGATTCTTCGCTTTCGCAAACGGCTGGACTAGCGCGGTGCCGTTGTAGGAGCGACTTCAGTCGCGATGCTCGAGGTGTTCGAAAAGCCGTCGCGACTGAAGTCCCTCCCACAGGGATTTGCATCAGGCGGCTGGAATGGCGTGGGGTACGTGCCGTTGTAGGAGCGACTTCAGTCGCGATGCTCGAGGTGCTCGAAAAGCCGTCGCGACTGAAGTCGCTCCCACAGGGATTTGCATCAGGCAGCTGGAATGGCGTGGCGCTACACGCCGTTGTAGGAGCGACTTCAGTCGCGATGCTCGAGGTGTTCGAAAAGCCGTCGCGACTGAAGTCGCTCCCACAGAGGTGTGCGTCAGGCGGCTTCTTCGGCCGCCAGCCTTACCCGTCCGCGCAGCGAATTGCTCATCGCTTCGGTGATTTCCACGTCGACGAACTGGCCGATCAGGCGCGGGTGGCCAGGGAAATTGACGAAGCGCATGTTTTCGGTGCGGCCGGTGAGTTCGCTGGCATCGCGTGTGCTGGGCTTCTCCACCAGGACGCGCTGCACGCTGCCGATCATCGTCTGGCTGATCCGCTTCGCGTTCGCGTTGATGGTGGCTTGCAACCGGCTCAGACGCGCGTGCTTTTCTGCCGGCGGAGTGTCGTCGGCGAGGTTCGCCGCCGGCGTGCCGGGGCGCGAGGAGAAGATGAAGGAGAAGCTCTGGTCGAAGCCGATGTCGTCGATCAGCTTCATGGTCTTTTCGAAATCCGCTTCGGTCTCGCCGGGGAAGCCCACGATGAAATCGGATGACACGCAGATATCCGGTCGCACCGCGCGCAACTTGCGGATCTTCTGCTTGAACTCCAGCGCGGTGTAGCCGCGCTTCATCGCGCTGAGGATGCGGTCGGATCCCGCCTGCACCGGCAGGTGCAGGTAGTTCGCCAGTTGCGGCACGTTGGCGTAGGCCTCGATCAACGAGTCGGAGAACTCCAGCGGATGCGAAGTGGTGAAGCGGATACGGCCGATGCCGTCGATCTGGGCGATCGCGTGGATCAGCACGGCGAGGTCGGCGATGCCGCCATCAAAGGTGGGCCCGCGATACGCGTTCACGTTCTGTCCCAGCAGGTTGACCTCGCGCACGCCCTGCGCGGCCAGCTTGGCGACTTCGACGATCACGTCGTCGAATGGACGGCTGAGCTCTTCGCCCCGGGTATAGGGCACTACGCAGTAGCTGCAGTATTTCGAGCAGCCTTCCATGATCGAGACGAAGGCGGTCGGGCCTTCGGCACGCGGTTCGGGCAGGCGGTCGAACTTCTCGATCTCGGGGAAGCTGATGTCGACCTGTGGCAGGCCACTGGCACGCTGCTTCTCGATCAGCTCGGGCAGGCGGTGGAGAGTCTGCGGACCGAACACCAGGTCGACGTACGGCGCGCGCTTGACGATCGCCGCGCCTTCCTGCGAAGCCACGCAGCCGCCGACGCCGATCAGCACCGGCTTGCCGTCCTTCTTGTGCTGCTTCCAGCGACCGAGCTGGCTGAATACCTTCTCTTGCGCCTTTTCGCGGATCGAGCAGGTGTTGATCAGGATCACGTCCGCTTCGGCTTCGTCCTGGGTCAGTTCCATGCCGTGCGATGCCTTCAGCACGTCGGCCATCTTGGCCGAGTCGTACTCGTTCATCTGGCAGCCGTGGGTCTTGATGAAGAGTTTGGCGGGAGCTGGCTTGCCGCTCATGGCGTGGACACCGTGGTTCGTGAAGCAGGAGATGCGATCCGCTGAACCGTGCAGTTTACCCTCGCGGCGACGCGTCTGCCAGTAATTGAGCATGACGGATCAAGTACTTGCAGCGGATGGCCGGGCAGGAGCCGGGCGCGCCCGGCGCGGTGGATGGCGTCGACGCGGGCGGGTTGGGCGAATGAAACGCTGCGTGGTGCACGAAATGACCACCACCCACTTGGCGGCGGCGAGACATGGCGGCACACTGCGCCCCATGCTTGGCGCCGCGAGTCATGGGGGAAGTGTCGATCGGCCCGCCGGGGGCTTCCCATTGTGTTCGATCCTCTTCTGGGTCGCGTTGGGCTGTGCGCTGTTGTGGTGGCCACAAGCTCGCGGAGGCACCCTGTATCAGTGCACCGGTTCCAGCGGTGAAATGGTCTTCAGCAGCAGCAAAACCGGCTATCACGGTTGCCGGCCGATCAATAACTACAGCGGACGATCGCCACGTCAGCGGGCAAAGCCGCCGCTGCGGAGTTCGCTGGCAAGAGTCGCTGCATCCGTCGAGACCACGGCGAGCGCTGTCGCTGCCGGCGACACCGGCCGGATCTCGTTGACCGGCGTACGCGGCACGGTGGAAACCAGTGCGCAGCGTATCGGCGAAACGCCGCCGCAACCTACGTCGCTGGCGGCGGTGCGAGGCTCGGTCGAAACCAGCGCGAAACTCCCGCTGGCGACGGCCGCTACGGCGATACCGGGTCAGTGGAGCTATCGCGAGTCGCGCAGTACGACGCCCGCGGTGGCGCCGGTCGCGGATGCCGCGGCCAGCAAGGTGCTGCGTGGTGCGGTCTATCGCATCGTGCGGAAGGACGGCAGCGTCGAGTACACCAACTTGCATCCGGTCGGCCAGACGGGTCGCGCCGTGACCATGCTTTTCAGTTACATCGCGACCTGTGCGGCGTGCAACCTGCATTCGCCGATCCACTGGGGCAGCGTCTCGCTCAACCTCACCGCGTACGCCGACACCATCCGCGCGGCCAGCATCGAGTACGGCGTCGACGAGGCGTTCCTGCGCGCGATCATCCATGCGGAGAGCGCGTTCAATCCGCGCGCGCTGTCGCTCAAGGGCGCGCAGGGACTGATGCAGCTGATGCCGGGCACGGCCAACGACATGGGCGTGCTGGATGCGTTCAACTCCGATCAGAACATCCGCGGTGGCGCGCGGTACCTCAGCCTGCTGCTGCATGATTTCGACGGCAGCGAGCGGCTGGCCGCCGCCGCCTACAACGCAGGCCCCGGCGCGGTGCAACGTTACAAGGGCGTGCCGCCATACAGCGAAACCCAGGTGTATGTGGAACGGGTGGATAGTTTGCGCAAGCGCTACGGCGCAGCGATCCATCCGCCACTGGCCTCATCGGGCGGACCCGGCTGAGCCGCTGATTCCTGTGCGCAGGGGCTCGCACGGTGCACGCTCACCACGTCATGCTGTGGAACCTTGCAATATCAATCGGCTGGCGTGGCGTTGGGACTCATTGCCGGGCGTTGCGCCAGGGTGAGCTGAAGATGGAATGGGCTGCCGTTGCGCAGGCCGGAGACCTCCACCTTGCTGCCGGGCTTGAGCGCGGCCTCGTGACGGCGCAGATCGGCGGGGTCGAGAATGTCATCATTGCCGATACGCAACAGGATGTCGCGCGGCTGGATACCCGCCAGCGCCGCCGGACCACCGGGATAGATCATCGTTACCTGGGCACCGCGCGCCGCCGCGGGCAGGCCGCTGTTGGCGGCCACCGGCACGAAGGCATAGTCCGCGCCGATCCAGCCGCGCACCACGTGGCCGGTGGTGATGATCTGATCCAGCACCTTCTTGGCGGTGGCGACGGGGATGGCGAAACCGATCCCCTCCGCGCCGGCGGCCTTGCCGATCAGCAAGGTATTGATGCCGACCAGCTGGCCTTCGGCATTGACCAGGGCGCCGCCGGAGTTGCCCAGATTGATGGCCGCGTCGGTCTGGATGAAATCCTCGGCGCTGGAGCTGTTCAACTGTCGGCCGATGGCGCTGACGATGCCCATGGTGACCGTCTGGTTGAGGCCCAGCGGGTTGCCGATCGCCAGCACCACGTCGCCGGGACGCACCTGCTGTTGATCGGCCATCTGGATCACCGGCAGGTTGCTGGCGTCGATCTTCAGCACCGCCAGGTCGGACTCCTCGTCCGCTCCAACCAGAGTGGCCTTGGCGATGCGGCCGTCGTACAGCAGTACCTGGATATCAGCGGCCTGGGCGATCACGTGGTTGTTGGTCAGCACGTAGCCCTGGCCCTGGGCACTGACGATGACGCCGGAGCCGAGCGTCTGCTCGCGGTGCTGGTAAGTGGTGGGCTGGCCACCGAACAGCTGCTGCAATACCGGGTTGTCGTACATCCGCACGGCTTGTTCGGTAACGATCTTGTTGGCGTAGATGTTGACCACCGACGGCGCCGCAGCCGCCACCGCGTCGGCGTAGGAGACCGGGCCGGCGCCGACATGGGGCTGGCTGACCGACGGCTTCGACGGTGCCGTCAGGCCGAAGCGGGCACGCAGCCGTTCGCCGCTGCCGGGCCAGAACAAGCCGATCACGAACGCCACGGCCAATCCGAGGACGGCGAAGCGTGCAATAAAGAGAAGCGTGCCGGCGGCATGTTTCATGTCGGAAGGAAAAGTCCCGGCGGGTCGTGGCGAGTGTTGTGGCGGATGGACTTCGCCGTGATGCGTTTATTGTACGGGGCAAGGCCTGACGCTACACTAACGCGTTTTTGCAGGCACCAAAGCCTGTGTCTCAATGGCAAGCAAGTTACCCGGAGAGCCAGATGGCGAACGAAGTCGTCGATCACGGCCGCCGCCGTTTCCTGACAGCAACCACTGCGGTGGTTGGTGGTCTTGGAATCGTGTCGGCAGCTGTGCCCTTCATCAAGTCGTGGGAACCCAGTGCGCGCGCCAAGGCCGCTGGCGCTCCGGTTACGCAGTCGCTGGCCAAGATCGAGGCGGGCCAGATGCTGGCCGTGTCGTGGCGCAGCCTGCCGGTGTTCGTGCTCAATCGCACGGCGGCGCAGCTGGCGACGTTGCCGGAGGTGGATTCGCGCCTGGTGGATCCCAAGTCCGACGGTGCGTCGGCCGCGCAGCAGCCGAAATACGCGCAGAACGAGGCCCGCTCGATCAAGCCGGAATGGCTGGTGATCGTGGGTATCTGCACGCATCTGGGCTGCGTGCCCAATTTCGTGCCGGAGATCAAGCCCGAGCCGTTCGATCCGAACTGGAAGGGCGGCTTCTATTGCCCCTGCCACCATTCGCGCTATGACCTGGCCGGGCGCGTGTTCAGTGGCGTGCCGGCGCCGAAGAATCTTGAAGTGCCGCCGTACCACTTCATCGACGACAGCACCATCCAGATTGGCGTGGATCCGAAGGAGGCTGGCTAATGGCCAACGTATTCACGAACATCGGCGATTGGGTCACCGAACGCGCACCCGGCATGATGCCGATGTACCGCGCGCACATGACCGAGTACTACGCGCCGAAGAACTTCAACCTCTGGTACTACTTCGGTTCGCTGGCGCTGCTGGTGCTGGTCAACCAGATCGTCACCGGCATCTTCCTCACCATGAACTACAACCCGAGCGCGGCGGGAGCCTTCGACTCGGTGCAGTACATCATGCGTGACGTGGAGTGGGGCTGGCTGATCCGCTACATGCACTCCACCGGCGCCTCGCTGTTCTTCGTGGTGGTGTTCCTGCACATGTTCCGCGGCATCATGTACGGCTCGTACAAGCGTCCGCGCGAGCTGGTGTGGCTGCTCGGCATGCTGATCTTCCTGGCGCTGATGGCCGAGGCCTTCATGGGCTACGTGCTGCCATGGGGCAACATGTCGTTCTGGGGTGCCAAGGTGATCGTGTCGCTGTTCGGCACGATTCCGGTCATCGGCAGCACCCTGGTCGAATGGATCATGGGCGACTTCCTGCCGGCCGATGCCACGCTCAACCGCTTCTTCGCGCTGCACGTGATCGCGTTGCCGATCGTGCTGCTGCTGCTGGTGGTGCTGCACATCGCCGCCCTGCACGAAGTGGGTTCGAACAACCCGGACGGCGTGGAAATCAAGAAGGGCCCGAAGGGCAATCGCTGGGACGCGCTGAAGCCGACCGACGGCATTCCGTTCCATCCGTACTACACGGTGAAGGACCTGGTCGGCGTGGGCTTCTTCCTGCTGATCGCCGCGTTCATCATCTTCTTCGCACCGACCTTCGGTGGCTGGTTCCTGGAACATGACAACTCGATCATGGCCAACAACCTGGTCACTCCGGCGGAGATCAAGCCGGTGTGGTACTTCACTCCGTTCTACGCGATCGTGCGCATGATCCCGTCCTTCCTCGGCACGGCCGTGTGGGGCGTGCTGGCGATGTTCGGCGCGATCGCCGTGTTGTTCCTGTTGCCGTGGTTCGACCGCGGCAAGGTCAAGTCGATCCGTTACCGCGGCACCGGCTACAAGGTGGCGCTGGGGCTGTTCGTGGTGTCGTTCTTCGGCCTCGGTGCGGTCGGTGCGGGCATCACCGCCGAGGTGATCCCGAAGTGGTTCGGCGATGTCGACCTCACGACCTGGGAAAACGCGTTCGGCCGTCTGATGACCCTGATTTACTTTGGCTTCTTCGCATTCCTTTGGGCCTACACATATTTCGGCTGGGAGAAGACCAAGCCGGTTCCGGAACGGGTGACGACGCATGATTAAGCGGAAGCTGCTAATGAAGCGATACATCTTCCCGGTGGCGTTGGCGTTCGGTCTGATGGTCGGCAACGCGTCGGCCAATGCGGCGGAAGAGGGCGGCGCACTGCTCCACGCCGGCGCCAATGTGCAGGACCAGGCTTCGCTGCAGCGCGGCGCCAGGCTGTTCTTCAACTACTGCGTCGGTTGCCACTCGCTGAAGTACATGCGCTATTCGCGCATTGCCCAAGACCTTGGCCTGTCCGAACAGGAAGTGATGCAGAACCTCAACTTCACCGGCGCCAAGTTCGATGATCCGGTGGTGTCGCACATGCCGGCGGCATCGGCCGGTACCTGGTTCGGCAAGGCTCCACCGGATCTTTCGCTGGAAGTGAGCGCGAAGAGCCCAGACTGGGTCTACACGTACCTCAACTCGTTCTACCTCGATCCGCACAGCCCGATCGGCTGGAACAACACCGCGCTGCCGAATGCGGCGATGCCGTTCCCGCTGTGGGAGCTGCAGGGCCTGCAGACAGCGCAGATGAAGCCTGGCAAGGATGGCGACGGTCCGACGGTGGAAAAACTGGTGCTGTCGAAACCAGGCAAGCTGAGCCCGGAGCAGTTCCACCAGGCGACGCGTGACCTCACCAGTTTCCTGGAATATGCCTCCGAGCCGGCTGCGCTGGAGCGCCATCACTACGGTATCTGGGTGATGCTGTTCCTGGCGTTCTTTACCCTGTTGGCCGCCATGCTCAAGAAGGAATACTGGAAAGACGTCCACTGAGCCGGATGGCATCATCCGATTGCGGCGGCCATGAGCCGCCGCAATCGTCTTACTGATGAGGAATCGCGCATGGTCCCAAGCGCTCGCTCGCGTACTGTACTGACGCTCTACACCACGGCTGACGACGTGCAGTGTCATCGTGCCCGGCTGGTGCTGGCCGCCAAGGGGGTCAGTTACGATCGGGTACTGGTGGATCCGGCCAAGCCGCCGGAGGACCTGATCGATCTCAATCCGTACGCCAGCACGCCGACCCTGGTCGACCGCGACCTGACCCTGTTCGATACCTCGGTGGTCTGTGAGTACCTGGACGAGCGTTATCCGCACCCACCGTTGATGCCGATCGATCCCCAGTCGCGCGCGCGACTGCGCGTGGCGGCGGTGCGCATCGAGAAGGACTGGCTGACCGAGGTGGACGCGATCCGTGCCGGCGGCCGACCGGCGGACTCGGCGCGCAAGCGCCTGCGCGAGCAGATGCTGTCCACGGTGCCCCTGTTCAAGGCGTCGAAATTCTTTCTCAATCCGGAAATGAGTCTGGCCGATTGCCTGGTGGTTCCGGTGATCTGGCGACTGCCTTGGCTGGGCGTGGACCTGGGACGCGAGGGCAAGCCGATCATCGATTACGGTGAGCGTTTGTTCCACAGTCAGGGATTTGCGCGCAGCATGACCGACCAGGAAAAAGCAATGCGGCCCACTGCATGACTGACAATGAAAAAACGATGTCGATGAGTTCCAATCGCCCCTATCTGCTGCGGGCGATCTACGACTGGATCACCGATAACAACCTGACCCCGTACGTGCTGGTCGATGCCGGTTTCGCTGGCGTGCGGGTGCCGCCGCAGGTGATCAAGAACGGCCAGGTGGTGCTGAACCTGGCGATGCGTGCGGTAGCCAACCTCGATCTCGGCAACGAGTGGATCAGCTTCCAGGCGCGTTTTTCCGGAGTCAGCCAGACGATCCAGATCCCGGTGCTGGCAGTGTTGGCGTTGTACGCGCAGGAGAACGGCCAGGGCATGATGTTCCCGGCGGACGAAGAAGGGGGCGATACTCCGCCACCCTCCGCCCCCGAGCCGGAGGATACGACGCCGACATCGGGTGCAGACGACGGCGACGACAAGCCGCGCCGTGGTGCGCCACATCTGCGGGTCGTCAAGTAATCCGCAACGCATCGACTGGACGATAGCCGCCCGGAGCCGATGATTTCGCGATCCGGCCTGGGCGCAGGGCGAATGGAAAGCCTGCGAATACTTCGGCCCTGCGATCGCTGCGCCTGGCAAAGGATGGACAAACGCGGTTGCCTCACGCCGGTCAGCGAAATGCGTGCGGCAGCTCAGCGGCCCGCTCAGTGCAGCCTGTCGTCAGCGCGCGGACGCGGGCGCAGCGGCACGACGTTGCTGCCGGTCGACGGCGACAACAGCTTGGTATCGACCTGTTCGTGCGGCAGCATGTCGATGGTGGGCAGGCTCAGACTGCTCAGCGCGTTGCCTATCATCCATAACCGGGCCGGTTCACGGTCCTGGCCGTCGATGCTCACATCGAAACCGTAGCAGCGTTCGAGCATGCGCAGGCCGTTGATGCGACGCAGCCGTATACCGCGCAGGCCGACGGTTTCGTCCAGCAATTGCAGGCCGTGTTGCAGGCATTGCCGTCGCGCTTCCTGCACCGCCCGCTCCCGCGCCACGCTGAGTTTCAGCCATAGCCCGACGACGGCGCCAAGTGCCAGCAACAGCAACAGATCGGAAAGGTCGCTCATCCCCGCAGTGTGTGGGCGCCGCCGGGCGGGTGCAAGCCGCTGTTAGTCCAGCTGCAGCCGTAGCGAAAGATCGACGGCGCGTACGTGCTTGGTGAGCGCACCGATCGAGATGAAGTCGACGCCGGTACGGGCAAATTCGCCGATCGTGCCGAGGTCGACGTTGCCAGACACCTCCAGCGGTGTACGGCCGGCGGTGTAGCGCACCGCCTCGACCATCTGCGCCAGTTCGAAATTGTCCAGCATGATGCGGTCTGTTCCAGCATCCAGCGCCTGTGCGAGCTCGTCCAGGTTTTCCACTTCCACTTCGAGTGGCAGCTCCGGGTGCAGCTGGCGTGCGGCCTGTACGGCGGCGGCGATGCTGCCGGCGGCGATGATGTGGTTTTCCTTGATCAGGATGGCGTCGTACAGGCCCATGCGCTGGTTGTGGCCGCCACCGCAGCGCACCGCGTATTTCTGCGCCAGGCGCAGGCCCGGGATGGTCTTGCGGGTGTCCAGTACGCGTACCGCGGTGCCGGCGACCGCGGCGACGTAGTCGGCGGTCACCGTGGCGGTGGCGGACAGCAGCTGCAGGAAGTTGAGCGCCGGGCGTTCGGCGGTAACCAGTGAACGGGCGTGACCGGACAGATGGCAGATCACCGTGCCGGGCCTGACCCGATCACCGTCACCGACCTGCCAGTCGATCTGCACCGTCGGGTCGAGCCGACGGAAGCACGCATCGAACCATGCCGTGCCCGCGATCACCGCCGCATCGCGACAAGTCAGTGCGGCGTGCGCCCGGGCGTCGGCTGGAAGCAGCCCGGCGGTCGCGTCGCCGGAGCCCAGGTCTTCGGCGAAGGCGCGTTCGATATCGATGGCGATCTGTGCGGCGTCCGGCGCCGCAAAGGATGAAACAGGACTCATTCGGTGTCCGCAAATGGCGTGGGTGAAGCGACTTCAGGCTGGCTCAGCTTGCCGACGATCGCGCTCATCGCACGGTCGAACAGTGCGTTGGCGGCGAGCACGCGGGCCTGGCTGTCGGCGAGCAGATGGGCCAGCTCCTGCGGCGCGTAATCGGCCACTTTCAGGCCGCGCCGGTTGACGAACAGGTAGCGGCCGCTCATCGGGCTGATCCATGACAATTTGGCGCGGGTAAGCGGCTCGTCCGGCAGGCTGAATTCCAGCCAGGTGCCCGGCTGCAGGGCCTGCACCTGATGCCACTCGGGGCTGTCCGGCGGCACATCGGCGAGGTCGTCCTCGCTGCTCTCGTCCATCGCGGTGTCGTGATCGATCACCGGCTGGATGCTGTCGGGGATGGCCAGCATCGCGGCATCCTCATCGACCGCGACGACCTCGGTCGCGTCCAGCGTCTCACCGAGTTGCTGGCGATAGTAGATATGCAACTGGCCGAGCAGGCGTTCGATATCCTGTTCCTGGAACGCCACGTTGGCCAGGCCGAAGCGCAGCGAACGCTCGATCCCGGGCAGCGTCTGCCGCAACGCCTGCCGGCTGTCGGCATCGGCGACCGGTCGGGTGCTGGCGATGAAATCGTCGACAAAACGCAGCGCGCTCTTGAACTCAGGCGAGGTTTCGCCCTGACGCAGCAGGGTCAGCACCAGGTGATTGGCCCACGCCCGTGCCAGTACGCCATGCACCAGCGGCGGCAACTTCCGGTTGTCGATGCGATCGAGAATCTCGCGGGCGGCACGGTGGCGCGCCTGTTCCAGCTTTTCACGGCCGCGGGTGGATTCGGCCACACGCTGTTCGGCCACTTCGGAACGCCGCTTGTTGACGTCCTGGAACTGCTGCAGGTCGAGCAGCAGGCGCTCGAAAATGCCCATGTCGTCGTCGAAGTCGTGCAGCAGGTGGTCGACGATCGACTTCACCTTCTCATGCAGGCGATGGTCGCGGTCGGATTCTTCCGACCAGCCCTTGGCCTGCTCGGCCAGACAATCCAGCAGTCGACGGGCCGGATGCTGGCGATGCGCGAACAGCTTGCGGTCGAGGATCGCCGCCTTGAGATAAGGGATCTGCAACCGGGCCAGCATGACCTGCATGGCCGCGGGCAGGTTGCGATCTTCCAGGATGAACTCGAACAGCATGCCGACCAGGTCGATGGTGTCCTCATCGATGGTGGCCACATGGCTGGGCTTCTCGCCGCGCAACGCACCGATCTGGGTCAGCAACTGACCCTTCAGCTGCAGCACTTCGCGGCTGAGTTCGGCGGCATCGTCGGCTTGTGCGTAGGGCAGCGGACCGGCGCTGGCGATCTGGCTCTGCAGCACGCTGAGCGCGCCCAGCAATTCGTTGGCCGATGGCAGCGGACCACTTGGCATGGCATGCATGCCCGTATTGCCGCTTCCGGCGACAGCCGGGCCACGACGTGCGCTGAACAGCGCGTGCAGGGTCTGCAGCAGGTCGCTGGGAATGTCGCTGGCTTCGTCCATCGCGTCGGACGCGCTTGCCGGATGGCCATCGCCACCGTGGTGGCTGGTCGAGCCGGCAGCCTGCGCATTGCCGCCGCGCAAGACTTCATGGCGCAGCTGCGGCAACACGCCGGCACGCACCAGTTCGACATTGACTTCCTGGTAGAGCTCTTCCAGCGAGGACAGCACGTAACGGTCGAACAATTTGTAGATGATCAGCTTGACGCGCATGTCCGCGCCGAGTTCCTGCAGCGACTGGCGAAACGCCTGGGCCAGGATCGCGGGCGCCACCGGGTTGCTGGCATCGTCGATCTTGTGGCCACCGCAGATCACCGACAGCCGCTGGTTGACCGCGAACAGGTCGCGTGACAGCCGCGATTCGTTCTTACCGATCATGCTGGTAATGGCCAGCGACTCTTCCAGTTCGTTATCGGCCACCAGGGTCAGCTCGACCGAGCCCAGCGACGTCGGGGTGGACACGGGCTGTTGCTTCGGCGGATGGGCCAGTTCGCCCAGGTCGCGACTGATCGTGGCGAGAAAGTTGCGTTCGACGGCGGGGCGGCGCTTGCGCACCTCGCGCATGCCGTCGAAATAGTGCATCTGGGCGGCGTTGTTGTCGGCTTTCTCGGCGAGGTCGAACAGCGCGTCGTCGACATGCTCGAAGGCATTGCCTATCCATTGCTGCAGCCGTTTGCTGGCTATCCCGCGCACGGCATTCAACAGCTCGCCGACGCGCTCGCTGGAGGAATCCAGGCGTGGACTCAGGTTAACCACCCTGGATGGATCACTGGCTTCGTTCATGGCCAACCCCCTGAAACTTTTCCCTGCGCCGTTGAGTCGGTTCGGCCGCGTAGATGTCGACGATAGGCCAAAGCGATTGCCGTGTCATGTCACGCACGGATCCAGCGGTGCTACGCGCCAGGAAAGGCCGTCAGCTGCACGGTACCGATGCCTTCCTCGGGAAGCATGACCGGAATGCCGTCGTCGACCCGGTAGATCACCTTGCGATCGGTGGTGATCAACCCTTCGGCGATACGTTCGCGCACGGTTACGCCAGCCACCGAATCCACGTTGCCGGCGGCAATGGCATCATTCAGCGCGTCGAGTTCCTGCTTGCTCAGCAAGCGTACCGGGGTTTTGCTGACTGGGCAGCACAGGATGTCGAGTAGGCGCTTGTCCATGTGGTCGCTTGGGTGTGCCGGATCGGGGAAAGCCCGTACAATAGCCGTTTTTGGACGGCCGGGCCATGACAGGAACAACCAGACCGCCGCGCGTTGGCGTCGTGATGGGCTCACGTTCGGATTGGGAAACCATGCAGCACGCGGCCGATGTGCTGACCGAGCTGGGGGTGGCGCACGAGGTCCGGGTGGTTTCCGCACACCGCACGCCGGATCTGCTGTTCAGTTATGCCGAACAGGCCCCGGCGCGCGGGGTCCAGGTGATCATCGCCGGCGCTGGCGGGGCGGCACATCTGCCCGGCATGCTGGCTGCCAAGACGCGTTTGCCGGTCTTCGGCGTACCGGTGCAGTCGAAGGCCTTGAACGGGATGGACTCGCTGTTGTCGATCGCGCAGATGCCGGCCGGCATTCCGGTGGGTACGTTGGCGATCGGTCGTGCGGGCGCGATAAACGCCGGTTTGCTGGCGGTTGCGGTGCTGGCATTGCACGACCCGAGCCTGGCCACTGCACTGGACAACTGGCGCAAGCGACAGACGCAGGCCGTGCTCGATCAGCCGGACCCGCGTCAATGAACGAACGGCGGCAGCCCGTACTGGGCATTCTCGGCGGGGGACAACTGGCGCGCATGCTGGCGCTGGCCGCGGCACCGCTGGGCGTGAAGACGCTGGTGGTGGACAGCTCTGCCGACGCTTGCGCAGGGCAGGTCGCACCATTGATCGTGGCCGACTGGGCCGACTACGCCGCGCTGGAGGCTTTCGCCGCGCAGGTCGATGTGGTCACGTTTGATTTCGAGAATGTGCCGGCCGAAACCGCGCACTGGCTGGCAGAGCGTGTGGCCGTATTTCCCGCGCCGCAGGCACTGGCAGTGGCGCAGGACCGGCTGGCCGAGAAAACCCTGTTTCGCGAATGCGGATTGCCCACGCCTGCCTTCATGACGGTGGACACGCGCGAGCAACTGGATCAGGCCCTGGCTGCGGTCGGTGCGCCGGCCATTCTCAAGACCCGCCGACTCGGCTACGACGGCAAGGGCCAGTTCCGGCTGCGCCAGGCCAGCGACGCGACGGCAGCGTGGGCTGCACTCGGCGCGCAGGCGTCCAGGCACGGCCTGATTCTGGAAGCGTTCGTTCCATTTGAGCGCGAACTGTCGGTGTTGGCCGTGCGCAGTCGCGAGGGCGATTTCCGTACCTGGCCGCTGACACGCAACTGGCATGTCGACGGCGTGTTGTCGATGAGCGTGGCGCCGGCGCAGGACATCGAATTGCTGCAGCAACGCGCCACCGATCTTGCACGCACGCTGGCCGAGCGACTGCAGTACGTGGGTGTGTTCGCACTGGAATTGTTCGTCAAGGACGGCGAGCTGCTCGGCAACGAAATGGCGCCGCGGGTGCACAACTCCGGCCACTGGACCATCGAGGGTGCGCACGCCAGCCAGTTCGAGAACCACGTGCGTGCCGTGCTCGGCCTGCCGCTGGGCGACACCGGTGCGCGCGGGATCTCAGCCATGTTCAACTGGATTGGCGAGTTGCCCGATACGGTGCCGGTATTGCGCGCGGTCGACGCCCACTGGCACGACTATGGCAAACAGGCACGACCGGGCCGCAAGGTGGGGCACGCTACCGTGTGCGCCCCCGATGCAGGGCAGTTGGTCGCGAAGCTGGCCGATATCGCCGCGGCATTGAAGCGCGAAACGCAGGTTGCCCCGGTATTGGAAGCCCTGGCTTAGAAGTGCATTTGCGCGCGACCGGCGCGTCAGCACGACGCTTGAGCCCAGAGAAAATCAGGGGGCGCAGAAACGGCGTCCCTGCAAAAACGAAAAAACGGAGCCGTCGCCGGCTCCGTTTTTTCGTTTATCGACGGGATACGAATCAGGCCAGGTTGCCGGCCGCAAATTCCCAGTTCACCAGGTTCCAGAACGCTTCCACGTATTTCGGACGGGCGTTGCGGTAATCGATGTAGTACGCGTGTTCCCATACGTCGGTGGTGAACAGCGGCTTGTCGCTGCCGGTGATCGGCGTGGCCGCATTCGAGGTGTTGACGATGCCGAGCGAGCCGTCCGGACGCTGTACCAGCCATGTCCAACCCGAACCGAAGTTGCCGGCGGCGGACTTGCTGAACTCTTCCTTGAACTTCTCGAACGAACCAAACGCCTTGGTGATCGCGTCGGCCAGCTTGCCGCTCGGCTCACCGCCGCCCTTGGGGCTCATCGAGTTCCAGTAGAACGTGTGGTTCCAGATCTGTGCGGCGTTGTTGAACACCCCACCGGATGACTTCTTGATGATGTCTTCAAGCGGGGCGTCGGCGAATTCGGTGCCTTCGATCAGCTTGTTGAGATTGGTCACATAGGCCTGGTGATGCTTGCCGTAGTGATATTCCAGCGTTTCGGCGGAAATATGCGGCTGCAGGGCGTCCTTTTCGTACGGAAGCGGGGGAAGTTCGATCGCCATGATTAAGGCTCCTTAGCGTTGGCTGGGGGAGATATGTCGGCGCAGAGGACGGCAGCCGACGGGTGACTGATACAATATCGGTCTGCCTGCATTGTAAAGATGAATCACCGAGCTATGGACATCAACGAACGAATCCGGGCGATACTGGCCGAGCACCCCATCGTGCTTTTCATGAAAGGCACGCCGGAATTTCCGATGTGCGGTTTCTCCGGACGCGCCGCCGGGGCGCTGACCGAGGCGGGTGCCACGTTCCATGCGGTGAATGTGCTGGCTGAACCGCAGATCCGCGCCGCATTGCCACACTTTGCGAACTGGCCGACCTTTCCGCAGTTGTTCATCCAGGGCGAACTGATCGGTGGTTGCGACATCATCGAGGATCTGAAATCCGCCGGTGAATTGTCGCGCATGGCCAGCGACGTGGCGGGGATTGCACCTTGACGACGTTGCCGATTTCCCGGCTCCCCGCCGATTGGCAGGTCGCCGCCGACAGCCTGGCCGATCGCGTGGTGCTGGTGACCGGCGCCTATGGCGGACTCGGTGGTGCGGTGGCCCGTGCGGCATCGCGCGCGGGCGCCACGGTAGTGGTGACCGGCAAGCGCAAGCGGCAGCTGGAGCAGTTATACGACGCGATGCGCGACGAGGGCCTGGCCGAACCGGTGATCCATCCGCTGGACATGGAGGTGGCCACGCCGCGCGAATACACCGCACTGGCCGAAGGCTTGGAGCGCGACTTCGGCCGACTCGACGGCATCGTGCACACGGCAGTCAGTTTCGCGGGGTTGACGCCGATCACCATGCATAAACCGGACGCCTGGTTGCGCGCCTTGCACGTCAACGTATCGGCGCCGTTCGCGCTGACCCAGGCCTGCCTGCCACTGCTGACCCAGGCCACCGACAGCGCGGTGGTGTTCGTGCTGGATGATCCCGAATTGCTGCAACGTGCGCACTGGGGCGGTTACGGCGTGTCAAAGGCCGCGCTGGAGCGCTTCGTGGCGATCCTGCACGAGGAAACCGACAATGGCCCGTTGCGCACGCACGCCTTGTTGCCAGCGCCGATGCGCACCGCCGTGCGGCAGTTGGCGTATTTCGGCGAGGACATCATGCAACGTCCATTGCCGGATGCCGCCGCGGCCGCTGCGATCTATCTGTTGAGCGCGCAGGGTGCAGCGGCACGGGGCGCGGTACTGGATTTGCGCGCCGACTGAACGGTGAAACCGTGTCGTTGCAAGAACGGCAATCGTGCTGGGAAATGGAGTTGAGATGGAAACGCAGATGACCACGTTGTCGGCGGGAATCATGTTGTTTCTGATCATGGATCCGCTGGGCAACATCCCGTTCTTCCTGAGCCTGCTGAAAGACGTGCCGCCCAAGCGGCGGCGCCTGGTGATGGTGCGCGAGTTGCTGATCGCGCTGGGCGTGTTGCTGGCGTTCCTGTTCGGTGGCCAGCACATCCTCAAGCTGCTGCAGTTGAAGCCCGATTCGATCAGCATCGCCGGCGGCATCGTGCTGTTCCTGATTGGTATCCGCATGGTGTTTCCACCGGCGGATGGCGGCGGCATCTTCGGCAAGTCCGGCGAGGGCGAGCCATTCATCGTGCCGATGGCGATCCCCGGCGTGGCTGGGCCATCGGCGATGGCGGCGCTGTTGCTGTTGACCAACACCCAGCCCGGCCGTACCGCCGACTGGGTCATCGCACTACTGCTGGCCTGGCTGGCCACGTCGCTGATCCTGCTGAGCGCGACCTACCTGTTCCGCTGGTTGGGAGAGAGCGTGCTGACCGCGTTGGAACGTGTAATGGGCATGCTGTTGATCGCCTTGTCGGTACAGATGTTCATGGCTGGTGTCGCATCGTTCCTGCACATGAACGTTTGAAACGACGGCCTCGGCGAATATGCCATCGAGATCGCTTCGAGCGACCGTTCAGCTGTCATAATTGACAGCGAGGATGGGGGAGAATCCGAGGACGCAGACATGCTGAGTATCGAACAGTCCCTTACCGAGCGCCTGCCGTGGCTGGCGCAATATCCGCGACTTCGTCGGCCGATGGCAGGAGTGCTTGGGCGGTTGGCTGACGAGGACGGATTCAACCGCGTGCTGCAGCGCGTGGGCAACGCCGAGGGCTTCGACTTTGTCGAGCGTGTGATGGAAGTGCTCGGCACCAGCTATCACGTCAATCCGCGCGAACGCGAGCACATCCCGGTGGATGGCCCGTTGCTGGTCGTGGCCAATCATCCGCTGGGCATGCAGGACGCGCTGGCCCTGTTGCAGCTGATCGGTTCGGTGCGTCGTGACGTGCGTTTTCTTGGCAACGACTGGCTCGCGGTGATCCCGCAGCTCGGCAAACTGATGTTGCCGGTGGATGTATTCGGCAAGGGCGCCGCGTCACGTTTGCGCGGCATCTATCGCGCGCTGGGCAACGGCGAGGCGCTGATCGTGTTTCCCGCGGGTGAAGTGTCGCGCGTGCGTCCCGGTGGCGTGCGCGACGGGAAATGGTCGGACGGCTTTGCCCGGTTGTCGTTGCGCAGCAAGGCGCCGGTGTTGCCGGTACATGTGGCGGCGCGCAATTCGGCGATGTTCTATGGCCTCTCGATGCTGGCCAAACCGTTGAGCACGGCGATGTTGCCGCGCGAAGCAGTGGCGCCGGGCAAGCGGCGGATCGGCTTCAGCATCGGCGCGTTGATCGGCGCCGAGGAACTCGAACAGCGCAGCGGCGGTTCGCCAGCGCAGGCGACCAAGCTGATGCGTCGGCATGTGTACCGCGTCGGCCGTCATCGTGGACTGATCTTTGGCGGACAGGCAGCGCTGGCGTTGCCGGAGCCGGCCGAGCAGGTGGCGGCGGAACTGCGCCAATCCGAAAAGCTGGCCGACCTCAGCGACGGCAAGCAAGCGTGGCTATTCAAGGGTGCGATGGACAGTGCGGTCATGCGCGAGATCGGCCGATTGCGCGAGTTGACCTTCCGCAAGGTGGGCGAAGGCACCGGCGCCCGGCGCGACCTGGACGCCTACGATCCCCATTACGAACATTTGGTGCTGTGGGATCCGCAGGAGTTGCGTATCGTTGGCTCCTATCGGTTCGGCCATGGTGGCCGGATCATCGCCGAGCGCGGCATGGCGGGGCTGTATACCTCCAGCCTGTTCAGTTATTCGCAGGCGTTGGAATCGCGACTGGCACAGGGCATGGAGCTGGGGCGCAGTTTCATCGCGCCGGCCTATTGGCGTTCGCGCGCGCTCGACCAATTGTGGCAAGGCATCGGCCTGTACCTGCAGCGACATCCGGAGCTGCATTACGTGTTCGGCCCGGTCAGCATGTCGGTCAGCCTGCCGCGCGAGGCGCGTGAATGGATTGCCGCTGCCCATCAGCATTATTTCGGCGCGCCTGGACTGGCCGCTGCGCGGCAGCCTTTCGTGGTTTCGCCGGAAGTCGTGCAGGGCGTGCGCGCCGCGCTGGAAGGACTGGACGCGTCCGCCGGCCTCGGCAAACTCAAGCACCACCTGGATGCCCTGGGCGTCACCTTGCCCGTGCTGTATCGCCAGTACGTCGACCTGGTCGAGCCCGAGGGTGTGCAATTTCTCGACTTCGGCGAGGACCCCGATTTTTCCGGTTGCGTCGATGGTCTGGTGATGCTGGATCTGGCGAGTCTGAAACCCGCCAAACGTGCGCGCTATCTCGGTAAGTAAAGCCGGATGGCTCTATGGCGGTACTTCCGGTGCAAGCGCATCGAAGGGGCCGGGCGATCCTTGGTTTTGCAGCCAGGCAACTGATTTCAAACAACTCTGTGTTGAGGTATGCGATACGCAGGCGATCGCAAGTGACGTGTCAGCGTTACAAAAGTGTCATACAATGTCGTTAAAATTCATTTAACAATCAGCTGGCGGGCGGGAAGGTCCGGTCATCTGTGGGGGGTCTGGGTACATCTTGTCGATGAGCCCGGACATGACAAAAACCCGGGGTCATCCAAAAACGTGGACCGTTGTCGCGCCTGGCGTGCGCCGGGCAAGGTCGCGTTTTTTACCCTGAAACGTAAATTTCCGTTGCGAGCCTGAAGGTCGATCAAGAATGAATAGCCGAATCCGCACCAAACTTCTGCCGTTTGCCATTGCCTCGTTGCTTGCGGCCGCGGTGCCCGCCATGGCGCAGGACACGTCCTCATCGATCAGCGGCCGCGTGCTGGATGGCAGCGGTCAGCCGATTGCCGGTGCCACCGTGCAGATCGTGCATGAGCCGTCGGGTACCACCAAGATCACCACCACCGATGCCGACGGCCGTTATTCGGCACAGGGCATGCGCGTGGGCGGTCCGTTCGACGTGACCGTGTCCAAGGCCGGTCTGAGTCAGGCCGAGCGTGACAATGTGTACCTGCAGTTGGGCCAGGACAGCGCGATCAACCTGACGATGGGCGCGACGGAAGGCCAGAACGCCACCCAGCTCGCCAGCATCAATGTCTCGGCCAATGCGCTGGCGCAGACGTTCTCGGCGGACAACAAGGGGATGTCGACGAACATCTCGCAACGCGAACTGCAGGCAACCCCGACGCCGAGCCGCTCCATTGCGGATATCGCGCGCCTCGATCCGCGCATCGTCATCACCGACCGTGGCGAGGGCGCCATCTCGGCGATGGGTCAGAACAACCGCTACAACCAGATCAGCGTCGATGGCGTTGGCGTCGGTGATCCGTACGGCCTGAATTCCAACGGCATGCCCTACATCGGCTCGCCGATCTCCCTCGACACCATCGAGGAATACAACATCTCCACCGCCAACTACGATGTGACGTCCGATACCGTGGGCGCCAGCATCAATGCGGTGACCAAGAGCGGCACCAACGACTTCCACGGTTCGGTCTACTACGCCTACCGCAACGCCGACAAGCTGGTCGGTGATGCCGGCTGGCTGGACAAGGACGACCCCAGCTACAACTACCACGGTTACAAGCAGGACTGGACCGCCGGCGGCACCATCGGTGGCCCGATCGTGAAGGACAAGTTGTTCTTCTTCGGCTCGTTCGAAAAAGAGAAGACCACCGGCCTGGGTGCGGATTCCGCCAATGGCCTGGACGACACCCTTGGCGATGGTCCCTCGACTTCCAACAAGGTGTCCCCGGGCGACCTGCAGAAAATCATCACCGGCGCGAAGGGCCTCGGCCTCGCTCCGGGTACTTTTGGTGCCAACGGCGGCGACCTCAGCGACAAGCGCTACCTGGCCAAGCTGGACTGGAACATCACCGACAATCACCGTGCCAGCTTGACCTACCAGCAGACCAAGGAATTCCAGCCGATCATCCAGGGCAATTCCGGCAACTCGGTTGGCCTGAGCAGCTACTGGTACACCAAGTCCAGCGATACCAAGCACACCGTGCTGCAGGTGTTCGACGACTGGAACGACAAGTTCTCCACCGAGGCCAAGGTCAGCCTGAACCAGTTCTCGCAGGTTCGCGGTGCCGAGGCGCAGCAGCCGCAGGTGTTTGTCGACCTGACCTCCACGGATGGCATCACTGGCGGTGCGCCGTACGTCGACCTCGGTGAAGACCAGTACAGCCATTACAACCAGATCAACGTCAAGACCTGGAAGGCTTTCTTCGCCGGCACGCTCTACGCCGGTGACCACACCATCAAGGGCGGTGTCGATTTCGAGAAGGACAAGATTTTCAATCTGTTCGGTCGGACCCAGTTCGGTGCCTATACGTTCTATGGCATCGACAGCCTGACCCCGGGTTCGGCCAACTACGGCGACTACGGTTCCTACAACCTGTACCAGCCGGCGCCCGGCTATGGCATCAGCGACATCGCTGCAAAATGGACGTTGAACCAGTACGGGTTCTTCCTGCAGGACACCTGGCAGGTCAACAACAACCTGTCGGTCCAGTACGGATTCCGCGTCGACCTGGCCAAGACCGGTGACAAGCCGCTCTACAACTCGGCGGTGGACCAGAACTTCGCGGTCGGTCCGGATGGCAAGGTCATCGTGGATTACGTGCCTGGAGCGGGCATCACGCCGATCCATAACGACAACACCATCGATGGCCAGAAGCTGGTCGAGCCGCGTCTGTCGTTCAACTACAACTTCGACACCGAGCGCATGACCCAGTTGCGCGGTGGCGTGGGCCTGTTCCAGTCCAACCCGCCGACCGTCTGGATGACGAACCCGTTTGCCAACAACGGCATCAACCTCGTCACCTACCAGTACAACCGCCAGGCCGACGGCACCTGCAAGATCGGAACGAGCTTCGTCGCCTGTCCGAACTTCAGCGCCGATCCGCACAACCAGAACACCAGTGGTGCAGGTACCAAGCCGATCATGGCGGTCGATACCATCGATCCGAACTTCAAGCTGCCGTCGGTGTGGAAATTCAGCCTCGGGTTTGATCGCGAGATGCCGTTCTGGGGCACGGTGCTGTCGGCCGAATACCAGCACATCAAGGTGCGCAACGGTATCTGGTACCAGAGCCTGAATATCGGCGCGCCGTTGGCCGATGCGGCTGGCAACGCACTCGTCCTGCCGGACGGCCGTTACCAGTACTGGAAGACTGCGGGTGAGGGTGGCAGCGCCGGCGATGCACGCCAAGGGCAGAACCCCAATTTCGCAGCCAGCTCAACGTACCTGACCAACACGCACAAGGGCAGTTCCGACAGCCTGTCGGTGATCCTGAAAAAGCCGTTCTCGGATAGCTGGTTCGGCAACGTTGGCGTGACGTTCTCGCACGCACGGGAAGTCAACCCGGGCACATCCAGCCAGGCCAACTCCAGCTTCTCCAACAACGCCTGGGTCAATCCCAACGAGAACGTCGACGCCATCGCGAATTACTCGACGTCGCGCCGTGTAAGCGCCTCGCTGACCTGGATGCACCACTTCTTCGGCAACTACACCACCAGCATCACTGCCAACTACGACGGTCACACGGGTCGGCCGTACAGCTGGGTGTTTGACAACGATGCGAATGGTGACAGCTTCGGCCAGGGCACCGACCTGGTCTATATCCCGCGCCAGGGCGACGTGACGCTTCAGGATTCCAAGGGTAAAGCGGCCTCGAATGCCCTGATCAGCCAGTTCTTTGGCTACATCCAGGGTAATGATTACCTGCGCAAGCACCAGGGCGAGATTGCCAAGCGCAACGACGTGAACGCTGGCTGGGTGAACGAACTCGACCTGAGCTTCCGCCAGGAAATCCCGGGCATCTTCAAGGACAACAAGGGCGAGATCCGTCTGGACGTCTATAACTTCCTGAACCTGGTCAACAAGAACTGGGGTCACACCGAGGATATGGGCTTCTACAACACCCGCTCGCTGGCCAGCTATGGTGGCGTCGGTGCCGACGGCAAGTACATCTACAAGCTGCCGACCGACAAGAACGGCAATTACCAGCCGGAACTGCAGACGATCTACGACTCGGGCACCTACACCAAGACCAACGTCGTTTCGCGCTGGTCGGCGATGCTCACCCTCAAGTACACGTTCTGATCTGACGTTTCAGGGCGAGAAAAACAGGCCGGCGCCCGCGAGGGCGCCGGTTTTTTTGTGGGCGCGCTTGACCGTGCGCGCCCTGGCGCGGGAAGCTAGGCGGTCTGTCTCGCCCAGAGCGAGCGCGGTATCCAAAAAGAAGCGGCAAGGAGAGCAATTCGAATGAACGACACACACACCGGAGGCGCCGAAAAGGCCGCTACCGTCAGCGCACGGATCTCCCCGGTTGGCGGGCTGGACATCCTTTCCCGCAACGAAGTAGCGCGCCTGCGCGGGGCCAGCGATTCGGGGCTGCATGCGCTGTTGCGGCGTTGTGCCCTGGCCGTGCTGACCTCGGGCAACATCAGCGACGATCCGCGGGCGATCCTTGAGCAGTATCCGGATTTCGACATCCAGGTATTGCAGCAGGATCGCGGCATGAAGATCGAACTGACCCACGCCCCGGCGCAGGCTTTCGTGGACGGTCAGATCATTCGCGGTATCAACGAATTGCTGGTGGCGGTGGTGCGCGACATCGTCTACGTGTCCACTCAGCTGGAGCAGGTCGGTTTCGACCTGGACGGCTCGGCCGGGCTGACTCAGGGCGTTTTCGAAATCCTGCGCAATGCGCGCATCCTGAAGCCGCATGTCGATCCCAACCTGGTGGTGTGCTGGGGCGGTCACTCGATTTCGCGTGAGGAATACGACTACACCAAGCTTGTCGGCTACCAGCTCGGCCTGCGTGGACTGGATATCTGCACCGGTTGCGGCCCCGGCGCGATGAAGGGACCGATGAAGGGTGCGACCATCGCGCACGCCAAGCAGCGGCGCCGGCACAACCGCTACATCGGCATCACCGAGCCGGGCATCATTGCCGCCGAGTCGCCGAATCCGATCGTCAACCACCTGGTGATCATGCCGGATATCGAGAAACGGCTTGAGGCGTTCGTGCGCATGGGGCACGGCATCATCGTGTTCCCCGGTGGCGTTGGCACGGCCGAAGAAATCCTCTACCTGCTCGGCATCCTGCTGCACCCGGACAACGCCGGCACGCCGTTCCCGCTGATCTTCACCGGGCCGCGCCAGTCGGCCGCCTATTTCGAACAGATCGACCGATTCCTGCGACTGAGCCTGGGCGACGAGGTGGCGCAGCACTACCAGATCATCGTGGACGATCCGGCCGCAGTGGCGCGGACGATGACCAAGGGTCTCGACAAGGTGCGCCACAACCGGCTGGACACCAAGGACGCGTTCTTCTTCAACTGGGCGCTGCAAATTCCCATGGAATTCCAGCTGCCGTTCCGCCCCACCCACGAGGCGATGCGCGCCTTGCAAATCCACCACGATCGTCCGCGACATGAACTGGCAGCGGACCTGCGCCGCGCGTTCTCCGGCATCGTCGCCGGAAACGTCAAGGAGGAGGGCGTGCAGGCGATCGAACAGCACGGGCCGTTCGACATCGACGGCGACGCGGACATCATGCGCGCGCTGGACAAGCTGTTGCAGGCCTTCGTCGAACAACACCGCATGAAACTGCCCGGCGGCGCGGCCTACGTACCGTGCTATCGGGTGCTGACCGGCTGAATTCATGCGCGATAATCTGCACGCGATGGCTTGACAGCTCATCGCGGCCTCGACAAACTACGCAGCTCACGCCCGAATAGCTCAGCTGGTTAGAGCACTTGACTGTTAATCAGGGGGTCGTTGGTTCGAGTCCAACTTCGGGCGCCATATCAGGAAAAGCCGGCTTGCGAGCCGGTTTTTTTTGTCTGCGCTTCCGGATATCGAATTAGCCTGCCTGTGCGCACTGCACTGCCTGCGCCGCGTTTGCGGGGGCGCCGCGGATTCTGCCTGCGTTGGAGACGATCACGCTCAGCGCGCCAGCTGTGTTGCCTTGCTGGCAAAACAGCAGGGTGATGTTGCTGCCGCTGGCATTGCCTTCCGGGCTGAAGCGCACGTAGTGCCGGCCCGTACTGCTATAGATGACCAATTTCCCATCGTAGCGGCGGCCGATGTATAGCGGATCGTGATCGGGCTGGTGGTCGCCGTCCTGGTCGTGTGCCAGTAGCCAGCCGGTATCCCAGCGTGTCTGGTCGACGCAACTGCTGCCGTCGAGGGTGGGGCAGAACAGGGTGCGCCGGCCACTCGTCACGGCCGTTTCACGCGCGTGCTGCAGGGCGGCGATGAAGTCCGTCTGGGCGGCCTGCAGCCGGTTGCGGCCAAGCAGGCGATGCATGGGCGGTATGGCCACACCGGTAAGTATCGCTGCGATCACGAGCGTCATGACTTGCTCGATCAGGGTCGTGCCACGCTGCGTGGCTGGCGGTCCAGCCATCCTGCGGATCGTCACGGCGCATTCCCTGCGTTGTCCGGAACGCCCATGCTAGGGTGTTGGCGAAGCGTAGCCAGTAGCCCGCAAGGTCACCTGAACGTCGGTCTCTGCTGACGCAGGTTGTCAGCAGGCCCGATTTAAAATACGTCATCGCACCCACACTTGTAGTCAATGACTGACCGCTTCCAACTCGTCGCCCCCTATCAGCCTGCAGGTGACCAGCCGCAGGCGATCCAGCGCCTGTCCGAAGGCTTCGAGGCTGGCCTGGCTGCGCAAACCCTGCTTGGCGTGACTGGCTCGGGCAAGACTTACACCATCGCCAATGTGATCGAGCGGATCCAGCGTCCGACCATCGTGATGGCGCCGAACAAGACACTAGCAGCGCAACTTTACGGCGAATTCAAGGAGTTTTTCCCGAACAACGCGGTGGAGTACTTCGTCAGCTACTACGACTACTACCAGCCGGAAGCCTACGTGGTGGCGTCGGACACCTTCATCGAGAAGGATGCCTCGATCAACGAACACATCGAGCAGATGCGCTTGTCCGCGACCAAGGCGCTGCTGTCGCGGCGCGACTCGATCATCGTGGCCACGGTATCGGCGATCTACGGCCTCGGCAATCCCGAGGATTACCTGAGCCTGCGCCTGATCCTGGCCAAGGGCGAACGGATCGACCAGCGCAAGCTGATCCACCAGCTGACCGAACTGCAGTACACACGCAACGAGATGGACTTGCGTCGCGGTACCTATCGCGTGCGCGGCGAGATCATCGACGTGTTCCCGGCCGAATCGGAAACCGAGGCACTACGCATCGAACTGTTCGACGGCGAAGTGGAGGGCATGGCGCTGTTCGACCCACTCACCGGCGAGACGATCCGCAAGGTCCAGCGCTACACGGTCTACCCGCGCACGCATTACGCCAGCACGCGCGAGAGCGTGCTGAACGCTATCGAGACGATCAAGGTCGAACTGAAGGATCGGCTGGAATATCTGTACAGGGAAAACAAGCTGGTCGAGGCGCAGCGGCTGGAACAGCGCACACGCTTCGACCTGGAGATGATGGCCGAGGTCGGTTACTGCCAGGGCATCGAGAACTACTCGCGCCACCTGACCCGGCGCGCGCCGGGCGAGCCGCCGCCGACCCTGTTCGATTACCTGCCGGCCGACGGCATGCTGGTGGTCGACGAGTCACACGTCACCGTGCCGCAGCTCGGCGCGATGTACAAGGGCGATCGCTCGCGCAAGGAAACCCTGGTCGAGTTCGGCTTCCGTCTGCCGTCGGCCATGGACAACCGACCGCTGCGTTTCGAGGAATGGGAAGATCGCGTGCCGCGCGCGATCTATGTATCCGCCACACCGCGCGCATACGAGCTGGACAAATCCGGTGACGCCGTGACCGAGCTGGTGGTGCGCCCGACCGGCCTGGTCGACCCCGAGGTGGAAGTGCGCCCCGTGCGCACCCAGGTGGACGACCTGCTCAGCGAGGTACACAAGCAGGTGGCGATCGGCGACCGCGTGCTGGTCACCACCCTGACCAAGCGGATGGCGGAGAACCTCACCGAATACCTGGCCGAACACGATGTGAAGGTGCGTTACCTGCACTCGGACATCGAGACGGTCGAGCGCAGCGAGATCATTCGCGACTTGCGCCTGGGCGAGTTCGACGTGCTGGTCGGCATCAACCTGCTGCGCGAAGGGCTGGACATGCCCGAGGTGTCGCTGGTGGCGATCCTCGACGCCGACAAGGAGGGCTTCCTGCGCTCCACCGGTTCGCTGATCCAGACCATCGGCCGCGCCGCCCGCAACGTGCGCGGCAAGGCGATCCTTTACGCCGACAACATCACCCGCTCCATGCAGGCGGCGATGGACGAGACCGCCCGCCGCCGCGAGAAGCAGATGGCCTGGAACGAGCAGCAAGGCATCGTGCCGACCACCATCGTGCGACGCATTGCGGACATCATGGAGGGCGCGCGCAGCGAGGCCGGCAACCGCCGCGGCAACAAGTCGTCCCCGCGCGGTCGGGCCGCCCTGGCCGAGCAGGCGGCCGATTACGCCGGGCTGAGCGCGCCGCAGGCGGCGGGGATGCTGAAAAAGCTGGAGGCGCAGATGTACAAGCATGCCCAGAATCTGGAGTTCGAGGACGCCGCCCGCCTGCGTGACCAGATCCACCAACTGCGTGAACAGGCCCTGCGCTGAGCCTGGCGGGTTTTTCGGGGATATTGTCGACCGCGGGCCGCTCCCGTATACTGCGCGGCTCGCGTAGCCGGTTCGGCATGCGACGGGCGGTTAGCTCAGCGGTAGAGCACTACCTTGACATGGTAGGGGTCACAAGTTCGATCCTTGTACCGCCCACCAATTTGAAATCCAGCAGCGGCGCGGCCTTTCGGGTCCGCGCCGTTGTTGTGTCCGGGGCGGGGCCTTGTCGCTTGGGCTATTTGTCGCTTGCGGCTATTCCTCTTCCGACGATTCAGGCGACGTGTAGTTCGGATCTTCCGAGTCGCGTGCGTGGCGAATCGCGTTGCGCACGCGAAGGTCCAGGCGGTCGAAATCGAGCACCACCTTGTCGGAGTGGATGGCCTTGACGGCTGAGATCGGCACCACGAAGTCACCGGCGTTCTCGATATAGACGACAAGTTCGGGCAGTCCATGCCGGATCTTGCGGACCGAACCGACGCCTTCGTCTCCATCGGAGACAAAGACCATGAATCCTTCGTTGATTTGTTCTTGCATGATGCAACCCCTGCGGGAGGTTGAAGGGACGAATCTCGCGTCGTGACGACGAAGGCGACTATCGATGACAGGCTGCCGGCGTCATGCTGTGTTCTCGCGATGCGAGCGGGCAACACATGATGGGCATATCGCTCGTCTCGAAGCGGTGAAATGTCTCTTTCGATGCAGAAAAAATCGCCGTGTGAACCGGTTGTTTTCAATCGGTGAAGCGTTTCACCCACGCCACGTACCTGTCCACGAAACCCTGCAGGAATTTCGTGGTGTCTGCGTTTTTGAAGGTGCCGTCGTCGGCGATCAGCTCATCTTTGAAATGGATGAACACTTCCGGTTGGGCGAGTGTGTGGACGTCGAGGTAGGTCAGCACGTTACGCAGGTGCTGCTGTGCCATGGCGGTGCCGGTCGAGCCGATCGAGGTGCCGAGCACCGCGCCCGGCTTGCCGGCAAACGAGTTGGTACCCCACGGGCGCGACGCGATGTCGATGGCGTTTTTCAGCACGCCGGGAACCGACCGGTTGTATTCGGGCGTGACGAACAGCAAGGCGTCAGCGGCCTCGACATCCTTCTTCAGCCGGGTGGCCACGGCCGGATACGCGGCATCGAAATCCTGCGAGTACAGCGGCAGGTCGTCGATCTGGATGTGCTTGAACGTGAACTCGCCCGGGGCCAGTTTCTCCACCGCGCGAGCAAGCCGCCGGTTGAATGAATCCTTGCGCAGACTTCCCACAAAAACGGCAACCGTGACCTGGCTCATTTCCGACTCCTGGGCTGGATGTGGAAGAATTGGTGTCCGTGCAATGTATCGCCTGCCTGCGTTAAAGACCGATGAAACCATCAGTAACGATGGCGGCAGCATGTACTCTTTGCCGCCAGCTTCGATATTGCTTTCCAACCGATTACCACCTGACGAACAAATCCCATGCAATCCATTGAAACGCTGATCGACGACGCCTTCGAACGCCGCAACGAGCTGACCCAGGCCGAAATCGAGACCCATCTGCGGCCGGCCATCGGCCAGGTCATCGACCTGCTGGAAACCGGCGAGCACCGTGTCGCCGAGCCGGATGGTCACGGCGGCTGGACGGTGAACCAGTGGATCAAGAAGGCCGTACTGCTGTATTTCCGCATCAGCGAAAACCAGGTGGTCGATGGCGGCCCGGCACAGGCATTCGACAAAGTGCCGCTGCGTTTCGCCCACGGCAACGATGCCGAACTGCAGCAGCTTGGCGCACGCGTGGTGCCGGGCGCGCTGGTGCGGCGCGGCGCGTACATCGCCAGGGACGCCGTGCTGATGCCCAGCTACGTCAACATCGGTGCCTGGGTCGGTCCTGGCAGCATGATCGACACCTGGGCCACGGTCGGCTCCTGCGCGCAGATCGGCGCAGGCGTGCATCTGTCCGGTGGCGTCGGCATTGGTGGCGTGCTGGAACCTCTGCAGGCCAATCCCACCATCATCGAGGACCACTGTTTCATCGGCGCGCGTTCCGAAGTGGTCGAAGGCGTGGTGGTAGAGAAGGGCAGCGTGATCGGCATGGGCGTGTTCCTGGGTCAGTCCACCCGCATCTACAACCGCGCCACCGGCGAGGTGAGTTACGGTCGCGTGCCGGCCGGCAGCGTGGTGGTGGCTGGCAGCCTGCCTGCGGCCGATGGCAGCCACAGTCTGTACGCGGCGATCATCGTCAAGCAGGTAGACGAGAGGACGCGTGGCAAGACCAGCATCAACGAACTGTTGCGGAGCGGTGAATGAACCCGGTGCTGTATGGACTGGCGAACTGCGATACCTGCCGCAAGGCGCGCAACTGGCTGGCCCGTTTCGACGTGGTGCATGACTTCGTCGATTACCGCGCCGAGCCGGTGCCGGCGGCGACGCTGAAGGACTGGGCGGCGCAACTGGGCGGCTGGGAGAAACTGGTCAACAAGTCCTCCACGACCTGGCGCAACCTGCTGCCGCAACGCAAGAACCCAGGCAGCGATCCGGAATGGACGCTGCTGCTCAAGGAATATCCCGCGCTGATCCGCCGGCCGGTCGTGCTGCAACCCGATGGCGTGGTGAGTGTGGGTTTCAGCGACAACGGCTTCAAGAAACTGTTCGGACGCTGACGATGCCGGTACGTCTTTCGAAGATCGGGCTGATCGCGACCATCGCGCTGTGGCTGGCGCTGGTCGCATTCGGCAACATCACCGATTACGGCAGCAACCTGCTGTTCGTGCAGCACGTGCTGGCGATGGACTCGATCTTTCCCGGCGCCAGCATCCACTGCCGCGCCATCCATGCGCCGTTGCTGCAGCACGCAGCCTACGTGTCGATCATCGTCGCCGAAACGCTTGCCGCCGCGCTTTGCGGACTCGGCTTCTGGCGCATGTGGCGTGCTCGCCACACATCGGCCACGACGTTCCATCGGGCCAAGCGCATCGCCGTGGCCGGACTCACCGTCGGCTTGCTGCTGTGGCTGGGCGGCTTCATGGCGGTCGGCGGCGAATGGTTCGGCATGTGGATGTCCACGCAGTGGAATGGCCTGGCCAGCGCGTTTCGTTTTGTCGTCGTGTTGCTGGTCGCGCTGGTCTATCTCGGCCAGCGCGATGACGAGCTGGACCATTGAAACCGGGAGCCGACAGGGGTAGCCGCGTCCGCCGGTTCCGAGGCAACCTGCGTATCGAGCGCGACAACGCTGCGTTGTATGCGCGACTGGCGGAACTGGCCACCGATACGCGCCTGAGCCACGCCTACCGACGTATCGCCGCGGGTGAACACGTCAACGCGCAGTTCTGGGAAGCGCGTCTGCACGAGCTCGGCGAAACCGTGCCGCCTGCGCGAATCGGCCTGCGTATCCGCGCGCTTGGATGGTTCGCACAGCGTTTCGGCACCGAGTTCGTGATGCCGACGGTGGTGCGACTGGAACACGCCGACCACGGTGTCACGCCGGTCGATCGCAGCGGCCATCGCGATCACTTCGTTCCCGTGGACGAGCTTGGCGTGCATGGGCGCCGGAATCGTCCGCAGCGTGGCAACACGCTGCGCGCAGCGGTGCTGGGTGCCAATGACGGACTGGTTTCCAACGTCAGCCTGGTGATGGGCATGGCGGGTGCCGCATCGGGTGACCGTGCGGTGCTGTTGGCCGGTCTGGCCGGACTGGTGGCCGGCGCGTGTTCGATGGCGCTGGGCGAATGGCTGTCGGTGAACAGCTCGCGCGAGTTCTACCAGGCCCAGATCACCGAACGAGCCGAACGGCTGGCGGTGGCGCCGGAAGACGGCTTGCGGCACATCGCCGGCCTCTATCGCGAGAAAGGACTGGAGCCGGCCGCGGCCGAACACCTGGCCGAGCACATCGCCGAGACGCCGCGGGCGACGCTGGACATGCTGGTGCGCGAGGACCTGGGCGTCGACCCGGCGGAACTGGGCGGGTCGGCATATGGCGCGGCGATCTCCTCGTTCTGCCTGTTCGCCTGCGGTGCGTTGTTCCCGGTAGCGCCGTACTTCTTTCTCGGTGGTCACGCCGCGTTACTGGCCAGTAGTTGTTCCACCGCGACGGGACTGGCCCTGATCGGCATCGGCACCTCGCTGTTCACCGGGCGCAGCATGCTGTTTTCGATCGGCCGCCAGTTCGCCATCACGGCCGCGGCGGCGGCGATCACCTACGCCGTGGGGCACCTGCTGGGCGTGGTGTTGATGGGTTGAGGAAACGGGCAGGGGCCGCTTGGTATGCTGTGCCATCGCCTCTGTGCCGCGCTACGTGAGTACCCATGTCCGACGTCTTCGAGCTCGCCTGTGACCTGATCCGCCGTCGCTCGGTAACGCCGGAGGATGCCGGTTGCCTGCCGCTGATCGGCGAGCGGCTGGCGCGTTCGGGTTTCCGGGTCGAGCACCTGCGCTACGGCGAGGTCGACAACCTGTGGGCCACCCACGGTGCTGGCGGGCCGACGCTGGTTTTCCTCGGTCACACCGACGTCGTGCCCAGTGGACCCGAGGCAGCCTGGCAGAGCCCACCCTTCGAACCGACCGTGCGCGATGGCCTTCTATACGGCCGTGGCGCGGCCGACATGAAGGGCTCGGTGGCGGCGATGGTAGTGGCGCTGGAACAGTTCGTGGCGGCGCATCCGGTTCATCGTGGCCGGGTTGGCCTGCTGCTGACCAGCGACGAAGAGGGTCCGATCAATCTCGACGGCGTGCGCAAGGTGGTCGAACATTTTCGTGCGAGTGGCGAACGGATCGACTGGTGCGTGGTGGGTGAGCCGTCGACGAAGCAGAAACTCGGCGACCTGATCCGCGTGGGTCGGCGTGGCTCGTTGTCCGGCACGCTCAGCGTACGCGGCGTGCAGGGTCATGTGGCCTATCCCGAGAAAGCATTGAACCCGATCCATGCGTTTGCCCCCGCACTGGCCGAACTGGTTGCCGAACGTTGGGACGAGGGCAACGACGACTTTCCGCCCACCTCGTTCCAGTTCTCCAACCTCAACGCTGGCACCGGTGCCACCAACGTGATTCCCGGCGAACTCGCGGCGCTGATCAACTTCCGCTACTGCACCGCCAGCCGTGCACAAGACCTGCAGGAGCGCACCGAAGCCATACTGCAGCGGCATGGCCTGGACTTCGCGCTGGACTGGAATCTCTCCGGCGAGCCGTTCCTCACCCCGCCCGGTGGCAGGCTGCGTGAAACCGTGGTGGCGGTGTGTCGCGAGTTGTGCGGCATCGACCCCGAGCAAAGCACCGGTGGCGGCACGTCCGACGGCCGCTTCATCGCGCCGATGGGTGCCGAGGTGGTCGAGATCGGCCCGGTCAACGCGACCATCCACAAGGTGGACGAGTGCGTGGCGGTCGCCGAACTGGAGACGTTGCCCTCGCTGTATCGCGCCATCTGCGAACGGCTGTTGTGCGGGATCTGACCCGCCTGCTTTCGCCGGCATTCAGTCGCCGCCCGCAGGCCATGCCTGGGGTGGCTTGCGAATGTCCTTCGCCGCATAACCGAGCTTCACCACGCGGGCAATCAACGCATCGTAGTCGGCCTGGGAAATCGTCGGCGTGCGTGCCATGACCCAGGTGTAGTCGCGTGCGTCACGGGCGACGATGGTCTGGCTGTAGTCGTCCTTCAGATACGCCACGATGTATTGCGCCTTGACCGGCCAGAACACCTGGACGCCCCACACCGCATTGCCACTCTCCGCCTTCACGAAACCGGTGGAGTGGATCGCCTTGACGGGTTTGTCGAAGCCGCCATTGCGGAAGTGGAACTGGGTGTAGATGTTGCCATCCGCTTGCAGTGTGTAGGTTTCGACCGGGTTGTAGGCATGCTTCTCGAAACGCGTGGGAATGGTGGCGATCACGTACCACTTGCCCATGAAGCGCGGCAGGTCGACTTGGGCGACCGGCTTGATCGGCGGCAGGTCGGCGGCATGAACGGCAGCGCTGGCGATCATCAGGCCGAGTGTCACCAGCAGAATTTTTGACATGGACATGCGCTTGCTCCGGATGAAAAGAGCGCATCGCGCTCAGGGCCGCACGAAGCGGTAATGCGCCACCAGCCACTCCTGGCCATCGGCGTAGCCGAACAGTTCGGCGCAGGACATCCAGAACATCCGCCAGCGCTGGAACCACAGCGCCGCGGCCTGCCGGCCGTAAGCCTCGATGAGTACGGCCATCACCTGCTCCCTGCGCGCATCCTGGTTGGCCAGCCAGTGATTGGCGCTGCGCTGGTAGTGCGTGCCGTCGACGTGCCAGCGTTGCTCGATCCGCAGATCACGCTGGAACCACAGCAGCGTGTCCGACGCCGGCATCAGGCCGCCGGTGAAGAAGTGCCGACCCATCCAGTTGTCCGCGCCGGCCGTCTCGAACGGATACATCAGCGTCTTGTGCGCGAAGATGTGCACGAACAACTTGCCGCCTGGCTTAAGCCAGTTGCCAATGCGGCTGAGCAGCACGTCGTAGTTGCGCATGTGCTCGAACATTTCCACCGATACGCAGCGGTCGAACTGCACCGGCTCCAACTCCAGCCGGTTCACGTCCTGGGTGATCACGCGCACGTTGAACAATCCGCGCTGTCGGCATTTCGCCTCGATGTGTTCGCGTTGCTGTTTCGAGTTGGAGACGGCGACGATTTGTGCGTTCGGATAGCGTTCGGCCATCCACAGCGTGAGCGAACCCCAGCCGCAACCGAGTTCGAGAATGCGCTGGCCGTCCTTCAACTCGGCGCGTTCGCCATACAACTTCAGCATGGCGTCCTCGGCCTGTTCCAGCGATTCGTCACCGCGCGGGTAATGGCAGCCGGAATACTTCAGGCGCTTGCCCAGGCACAGTTCGAAGAACGCCGGCGGCAGTTCGTAGTGCTGCTCGTTGGCGGCATCGGTGTGGATCGCCACCGGGCTGTGCCGCAGCATGTCGATGCGCGCGGCGAAGCGCGCCGCTTGCTGATCCAGCCCACCGGCCATTTCCTCGCGCAGGCGTTGTGCGCACAGGCGACGGATGCCCTGGCGCAACAGCGCGTCGGGAATGCGGCCGCGCTCGGCCAGGCCGAGCAGGCCGGTGGCTGGCTGCTCCGGCAGCAGTTCGTCGGATGAGGCGGAAGTGGTCATGACTTGTGTCCTCTCGGAAACCAGGGAATCAGCATCGAGGTGCTGCGTTGATAGGCGCGGTAATCGTCGCCACGGCTGCGCAGCGCCTGCGTCTCGGTGTATGGAATGCCGCTGATCCAGCGCAGGAACACATACATCACCAGCGGTCCGGCCCAGGCCAGCCAAACGATCGGCGAGCCCACGGCCAGACAGACGTAGGCGAACCAGTGGATCCATTCGAAGAAGTAGTTCGGATGGCGCGAGTAGCGCCACAGTCCATCGCGGCAGGTGTGGCCGTGGTTGGCCGGATCGGCGCGGAAGCGCGCGAGCTGACGGTCGGCGACGGTTTCGCCGGCCACGCTGACCAGCCAGATCGCGACGGCCAGCACGATCCACGGAACGGATATGGCGGGGTTGCGTGCCACTGCCACGAACGGCAGCGCGAACAGCGCGATCAGCGCCGCCTGGAACTGGAAGAACGCGAAGAACTTCCACTGGCTGCCTCGCCAGTGTGCGCGCAGGTTCTGGTAGCGACCGTCCTCCGGCTCGCCGCGCACGCGCGTCCACAGATGCGCGGCCAGGCGCCAGCCCCATGCCCCGCCGAGCACGGCCAGCGTTACTCGCGGTCCGGTCGCGCCATCGCCGAAGAGGGCGAAGAACACCGCGCTGCCGCCCACGCCAGAGGCCCACAACGCGTCGACGATGCCGGCGTTGCTGCGCCGGCGCTGCCACAGCCAACCGAGGCTCATCATCGCCACGGCCAGCAGCCACAGACCGAGCATCTGCATCCAGATATTCATGGTGCATGACCTCGCAGGACATCCGGTTGCGACACGTCGGCATGGGCACGTCGGGCCACCCGCGCCAGCGCCGGCGTGGCCAGTGCCCAGCCGACACCGAGCCAGAGCAGCCCGCGCCAGGCCGGCTCGGCAAAGCTCACCACATGCCAGCCACGCGCGGCGCCGAGATAGGCTATCGGTCCGCCGAGCAGGCCCAGCAAGGCGGCCAGCCACAAGCGCGTCTGCAGCCATGTGAGCGACTGGCTGAAGGTCAGCGCGAAGGTCATCCACAAGGCGAGAATCCACGCCGGCGCAATCGCCAGACCCGGCCACGCCGCCGCGTAACTGGCCAGCCCCGCGCGGATTAGTCCGCCATCGAGCATGAAGCCGAACACGAACGCCGTGGCCATCAGTGTGAGGTCGACGCGCCAGTGTCGCGCCAGCAGCAACTGACAGCCGGCGTAGACCAGCATGCCTGCCACGCCCGGCCACGCCAACCCGTGTCCGGCACCGATCACTGCGGCGAACCAGACCAGCTGGTAACCGATGAGGCTGGCCCAGAATTTCATGCAGGCAACTCATGTGCCGGGTCGATCTCCGGCAGCGGCGCCGCGCGTCGATAGCCTGGCCTGGCCAGCAACAGGTGCGACACGCCGATCGAACGTTCGCGGAAGCCGCCCTCGCAATAGGCGAGATAAAACTCCCACATGCGGATGAAACGCTCGTCGAAACCCTGCGCACGCACCTGCGTCAGCTTCGCCATGAAGCGTTCGCGCCACGCCTTAAGGGTCAGCGCGTACGAGGCGCCGAAATCCTCCAGCTGGATCAGCGCCAGGTCGCTGGCGCGCGTCTTCGCCGCCAGCAGCGCGTTGATCGAGGGAATGAAGCTGCCCGGGAACACATGGCGCTTGATGAAGTCGACCGCCTTCAGCGCCTGCTCATAGCGATGATCCTCGATCGTGATCGCCTGCAGCAAGGCCACGCCGTCGGGTTTCAGCAACGCGCCGAGCTGGGCGAAATAAGTGTCCATATACGGCGCGCCGATCGCCTCGACCATCTCGATCGAGACCAGCTTGTCGTACTGCCCGCGCAGGTCGCGGTAATCCTCCAGCAGCAGGGTGACGTGCGCGTTCATGCCGGCGGCGGCAACGCGCTCGCTGGCCAGCGCATGCTGCTCGCGCGAGATCGTGGTGGTGGTGACGTGACAGCCGTAGTACTGCGCGGCATACAGCGCGAAACCGCCCCAGCCGGTGCCGATCTCAACCACCTTATCGGTGGGCTTGAGGTCGAGCTTGCGACAGATGCGTTCCAGCTTGCGGGTGGAAGCGTCTTCCAGCGTACCGGCCGGATCGGTCCAGATCGCCGAGGAGTACATCAGGTCGGGCGACAGGAACAAGCTGAAGAAATCGTTGCCGAGATCGTAGTGCGCGGCGATGTTGCGACGGCTACCGCCGTGGGTGTTCCGGCGCAGTGCATGCCAGCCACGCATGGCCATGCCGCCGAGGCGGGCCAGTCCGGTTTCCATGCCGTCGAGCATGTCGCGATTGCGCACCAGCAACTGCACCAGTCCGACCAGGTTGTCGCAACGCCACAAGCCATCCATGTACGCCTCGCCGGCGCCCACGCTGCCGTTGGTGGCCACCGCGCGATAGAACGCCGGGTCGAGGATTTCCATGCGGATCTGCAGGTCGGGATGGCTGGCTGCGGCCTCGCCGAATTCGAGCTGTTCGCCGTCGTCGCTCAACAGCACGCGGCCGTGGCGCAGCTGCGCGAGCTGGTCGAGCAGCTGCCGACGCAGGAAGCGGTCGACGGTGCCGAGGCGAGAGCTCTCGTACGTGGCGGTCTTGGCAATCTCGTTCATCGCGAACCTCGGTGCAGCGGTTTCAGGAAAGAGCAGGGTGGTCATGCACCGGATTGCGCTTCAGCCATAGCCGCAGCGCCTGCCAGTGGATGGCGCCGACGACCTGACCGGTCATCAGCGGATAGCGCCACAGCACCCGCGCGAGCGATGCGCTGGTCAACGGCCGGCGCTGCAGGGTGAGCGTGGCGTCGAACTCGCGCTGGCCATCGCGCAACACGTCCATGTGCACGTGCAGATGGTCGGCCGGCGCGGTGAAACTCCAGTCGTACTCGCGCGCCATCGGCATGAACGGCGAGACGTGGAAGGTCTTGGGGAACGTCCAGTGCATCGCCCGGCCACGCGGCTGCGCGGTCTCGACCGGCAGCACGTAGGCGTGACGTTCCTTCCATGGCGTGTTGGTGATTTCGGCCACCACGCAATCGAGCGTCACGCCATCTGCGGCGAAGCAGTAGTAGAAGGTGACGGGATTGAACACGACGCCGAAGTAGCGCAGATGGGTGAGCATGCGGATAGGCCCGGCCGGGCGCCGCCCGATGGCCTGCTCCACGCGCTGGCGTACCGCCTCGGTCAGCGGCAGCTCGGTGGGGCCGAGATAGTCCTTGCGGCGGAACTGCGCGACGTTGGTCCGCTCGTTCGACCACAGCCAGCGTTGCCTGAACACGTCTTCGACCTCGTCGAGATCGAGATAGAGCTGGGCCATGCGGTAGTTGAACGCGTGCGGATGCGGTGCGAGGCGACGGTGACGCACCAAGCCTTCGTAGACCGCACTTGCCAACGGCAGCGTCGACATGTCGACGTTGGCGTTCACGCCGCGAGCTCCTCGCCGCGCGATGGCACGGCGTGGATGGAACCCCGGCCAACCGGCCAGCGCACGCCAAGCGCGGCCGCCACCTCGACCGCGCTGCGCATGCCGTCCTCGTGAAAACCCCAGCCCCAGTACGCGCCGGCGAACCAGGTGTGGCGCTGGCCCTGGATCTCGGCCTTGCGCGATTGCGCGGCGACCGAGGCATGGCTGTAAACCGGATGGTGGTACTGCATGCGCGCCAGCACTTTTTCCGGATCGATCGCGCCGCTGCGGTTGAGCGTGACCACAAAGGGTTCTGGCGACTCGATGCCCTGCAACAGATTCATGCAGTAGCTGACCGTACACGCCTCATCGGGGTCGCGTGGCAGCCACGCATTCCATGCGGCCCACGCCTTGCGTCGCACCGGCAGCACGCGGGCATCGGTGTGCAGCACGGTGTCGTTGGTCTGGTAGGGCATCGCGTCGAGAATCGCGTGCTCGCGTTCGTCCGCATCGGCCAGCAGGGCGAGCGCCTGATCGCTGTGGCAGGCGAGCACGACATGGTCGAAATGTTCGGTGCCGGCGGCGCTTTCGATCTCGACCCCGATCGTGTGGCGACGGATCGACCGCACCGCGCAGTTCAGCCGCTCACGCACCGGCCAGTGTGCGCGCAGCGCTTCCACATAGGTCGACGAGCCGCCCTTGACCACGCGCCACTGCGGCCGATCGCTGACCTGCAGCATCTGGTGGTTGGCCATGAACTGCACCAGGTAGCGCACGGGAAAGCCGAGGATCTGGCTGGCCGGAGACGACCACAACGCCGAGGCCATCGGCACCAGGTGCTCGTCGCGGAAGGCCGTGCCGTAGCCGTGTTCGGCCAGGTAGTCGCCCAGCGTCGGGCCGGGGCCCTGCGTGTAGAGCAGCGCCGGTGCCTCGCGATAGAAACGCATCAGGTCGCGCACCATGCCGATGAAGCGCGGCGAGAGCAGGTTGCGGCGCTGGCAGAACAGCGTATCCAGCGTGGTCGCGTTGTACTCCAGCCCACTGGCTTCGTTGCGCAGCGAGAAACTCATCGTGGTGGGCTGCGATTCGACACCCAGCTGCTCGAACATCCGCGTCAGCAAGGGATAGTGGTTCGGGTTGTGCACGATGAAGCCGCTGTCGATGCGATAGTGGCGACCCTGTTGTTCCACCTCATGCGTATGCGTGTGGCCGCCGAAATAGCCGGCGACCTCGAACAGCGTCACCTCGTGCCGGCGCGACAGCAGCCACGCCGATGCCAGTCCCGCGATGCCCGACCCGACGACGGCGATGCGCATGGCTCAGCTCCTCGCCTTGGCCAGCACCCAGGCCGGCACCGGTTTCAGCCCGCGCACCAGGCCTAGCGCCGACATCAACTTCAAGACGTACCAGGTCAGGTCCACTTCCCACCAACGAAAGCCCTGGCGGCTGGAGCCGGGGAAGAAGTGATGGTTGTTGTGCCAGCCCTCGCCGAAGGTGAGCAGGGCCAGCCACACGTTATTGCGACTGTCGTCTTTCGTGTCGTAACGGCGGTTGCCGAAGCGGTGTGCCAATGAATTGATCGTCACCGTGGCGTGGAACAGCACGACGGTCGACACGAAGAAACCCCAGATCAGCATCTGGCCGCCCGTGGTGCCCAGTTGTGGCGCCACGTGATGCAGCAGCACGCCGAGCCCGTAGAGCGCGACGGCCAGCACGACCGGAATGGCGATGTCGAAACGGTCGAGCCAGCGCAGCTCCGGAAATTTCGCCAGATCCGGCACGCGCGAGAGATCGGTGCGGAAGTTGCGCGGCGTGAGAAACCAGCCGACATGACTCCACAGGAAGCCATGCACGCGTGGCGAATGGGGATCGTCCGCGGTATCGGTCACGCGATGGTGATGGCGATGATGCGCCGCCCACCACAACGGGCCGCGCTGTACGCACGATGCGCCGACCAGCGCGAACGCGAACTGCACCGCGCGCGAGGTTTGGAAGGTGCGATGCGAGAAGTAGCGGTGGTAGAACGCGGTGAGCGCAAACATGCGCACGACGTAGAGGGTAGCCGCCACGATCAGCGCGATCGGCGACACGCCGACCCAGATCACCCCGATGCAGGCCAGATGCATCGCCACGAACGGCGCCGCGCGCAGCCAGTCGATCCGGTCCTCCCTGCTTTCGTCGATCGTCACGGCCGCACTGGTATCGAACCAGCGGCGCACGGTGCGCACCAGCCAGGAACGCGAATCGGCCGTACCCGCAGGGGCTGACGGAATGCCCTCGTAGTGCGTGTTCGGGTGGAGTCTGAGGCTTGCCATGGGAACGCACCTGTCTTCGTGTCATCCACAGATACGGACAAGGCGGCTACATGGATGCACGAACGTGAAGAAAGCCCGGTCGGTTCCCTTCCTGCCCACGGAGGTGGTGCGTGGCTGGTGCGTGGCCGTGATCCGCCCACAACGCCCCGGCCTTGACTGGACGAAGGCAGGACCCGTGTTACACGGAAGCCTCCAACGGCGCCGTTGCCCGGGCGAAAACCGGGATCCGGTGGCTCAAGCTTTTGACGCGCCCGGCAACAGTCGCGCCACCCTCACACCACAAGGAGCCATGGCATGACTCGCACGAGACTGATCACCGGATTGGCCGGCTGGCTGCTGCTGAGCTTTGCCGCCGCCGCTATCGGCGCGGTAGCGTCGGTTCACGCTGCCACGTTCTACCAGCGCCTGGCGCAGCCGTCCTGGGCACCGCCTTCGTCGGTATTCGGACCGGTGTGGTCGGTGCTGTATGCGTTGATGGGCATCGCCGCATGGCTGGTCTGGCGTGACGGCGGCTGGCGCCGGCAGCGCGGCGTGCTGGCGTTGTTCGTGATCCAGCTGGTGGTGAACGCGCTGTGGAGCTGGCTGTTTTTCGGCTGGCATCGCGGCGCGCTGGCGTTCGCCGACATCGTCGTGCTGTGGCTGCTGATCGTGGCCACCCTGGTCGGGTTCTGGCGCATCCGCACGGTCGCCGGCGTGCTGCTGGTGCCTTATCTGTGTTGGGTCAGCTTTGCCACGGCACTGAATGTGGCCGTTTGGCAAATGAATTTGCAGATCCTGGGCTGAGCCACGCCGTGTGATTGCCGATGCGCCAGTATCCCTCCAGGTCTTCGCGCATTTCGAGCCGCGATGAATCCGGTACGCCGGCGGCCAACTTCCTCCGGCTTCGGTTCGTTCGCATTCCCTCGCATGCATTCAGACAGATTCACCGCACCTCTTCGGGTTCGCCGAACCATCGCGATGCGGCCTGGGAAGCTTCCTCATGGTTGAGGGCAGCTTCGTCACCGGCCCAGGCAACGGAGCCGTCGGGGCGCAAAAGCACGGCGCTCAAGCCCAGACGTTCCTTGACGTCGCTGGCGACATACGTGATCCGACCGTGCCAGCGGCTTGCCAACGCACGAAGCGGTGACTGCGCGTCAAAGTCCAGCAACAGGCCCTTGCCTGTCCGGAGGAGATCGCCAAGCTTTCTCCCGTCGGCCAACTCGAAGTCGGGAGCGCTGCGCCCCACCAGCGGGTGGCTGCCGCCCAGGTCGTAGCGGAGAGAAACACCCCATACGCGTTCAGCGAAATAGGTCGCGCCGTCGCGCTTGTCGATGAGGTCGCGAATAATGGCTTCGAGCGCGCGCGAACTCCGGCTCGGCCGCATGATCGCAACCTGGGCTCGCGACCAGTCCAGAACCTGCGCGCCCACCGGATGCCGTTCGCTCGTATAGCTGTCGAGCAAGCCGACCGGCGAGTCGCCACGAATGGTGGAAGCCAGCTTCCAGCCAAGGTTCATCGCATCGCCAAGCCCGAGGTTTAGCCCCTGACCGCCCAGCGGAGAATGGATGTGCGCCGCATCGCCAGCGAGCAGCACCCGTCCCCTGCGGTAACTGGTTGCCTGACAGGTGCGATCCGTCCACGTCGAGGCAAGCCGGAGGGCGGTCAACGTCACGTCCGTACCGGAGATACGACGCAGTACCGCTTGCACGTGCTCAAGCGTGATCGGTTCGGTTCGGTGGAAAGCGCCTCCGTCGAACTCGATCATCGCGATCGTCCCGGGTCGCGAGTAGGTATACATGCCGGTCGGCGTGTAGTGCCGGCCGGGACTGAGCCCATCCGGATCGGTCATTTCCACTTCCGCGGAATAGCCGGTGAACTCGGGATCGGTACCGGAAAACTCGAAGCCGCCCACTTTGCGAATCTTGCTGCGGCCGCCATCACACCCGACAAGCCAGCGCGCGAGAAACGTCTCGCCACCCGCGCGAATGGTCACGTCTTGGTCCGATGGATCGAAGCCTTCGACGCTGCAGCCGCGCCTGATCTCGACCCCCAGCGTGCTTGCGCGATCGGCCAGGGCGGATTCGAGGGACTCCATCTCTACCGCCAGGCTGTTGCCGGCTGCACCGGGCAGGCGATACGGCCACTTCGAGGTGTCGACGTTGTCGAGGTAGAACTGGATGCCGGCGAAGTGGCCGCCCGGAAGGCGCGGCTGTTGCATCCAGTGCGCGGCCGCCGCAATGCGGCTGTCAGCCGCGCCATCTTTTGCGCGTTGCGGTGGCGCGATGTCGTTCAGCAACCCGCGGCGATGGAATGCTTCGAGGGTGGGCGCGGAAAGTCCGCGTATGCCGAACGGAAGACGCTTCAAGGGGGAGCGTGGGTCTTCGGCTTGCTCCAGGACCAGCACCGAGAGATCGGCGAGGCGCAGCTCACAGGCGAGAAACAAGCCCACGGGGCCGGCTCCGGCAATCAAGACATCGTAAATCAAAGGAAAACTCCTTATCGCTGTGATCAACGAGCTGCCGGAGAAAATGTCGCCATTTGCCTCGCTGGCAAGTTCGCCAAGCGGCGAAGCGCCTGCAACGTAAGGACTTTCTCTTGAGACATGCCGCCGATCTGTTATAAAATCGCACTCAGTGCAAATTATTATTGCATGCAGTGCAAATTTTGCAAGGCCGCGGAGAAAACAAGATGGAACACGCGTCAGAAAAACCACCGGGCCTGCGCGAACGCAAGCGACGTGAAACCTCGGGACGGATCATCGAAAAGGGTTTGAAACTGTTCGTGAAGAACGGCTACGAAGCCACCACGCTCGATGCCATCGCGGAGGCCGCCGGCATTTCGCGTCGGACCTTCTTCTACTATTTCAAGTCCAAGGAGGGCATTCTGCTGGCCGCGCACGACAGCGGGTTTCGGAAAGGGTTGAGGCCGGCGATGCTCGAAGAGTCACCCGACCAGGCTCCCCTCCGTGCCGTCAAGAATTGCCTGGCCAAGATCGCCTCACGCTACGAGACGAAAGAGTCCATCGTCTTCGACCGCCTGATGCAATCGACCGAAGCGCTCCGTGCACGCAAGGAGGCGGTTTTCGTCGAAGCAGAGCAGATCCTGCTGGAAGCGATGTGCGAACTGTGGCCTTCACCGGGACGACGGGAAGGGCTTCGGCTGGTCGCGATGGTGGCGATGGGTACATTGCGACTGGCCCTGGAAAAATGGAAACAGGGCAACGCGGCGCACCCGCTGGCTTATTACGTCCGTCAGGGTTTCACCCTCCTGGCAAAGCAGTTCTGAGGGCCTCCTGGTTCGTCGTGTCGCCGTCGATACAGGTTTTCGATGCTTTATCCATCCGGTCCGGCGTTGTTCTGACCAGGGAAGAGAACAATCCAGACGTGCGAAACCCATGGCTGAAAGCACTTTTTCCCATGCTTGTGAATGGTCGATTACGACCTCGGTCAAGGTTTTCTACGACGGCGCGTAAGCCACCCACCCCTTGAACGTAAAGCCCGCGTAGAACAGTTCAACAGTTCCGAAGCCCGCCTCCTGCAGCAGCGCAACCTCCTGCTCCGGGCTGAGCAAGGGCAGCCGAGCAGCGATCGCCTCGATCGCACTGCTCGCATTCGGCTCGCTGATCCCGGATGACACCGCGAAGGCGGCGTATCGCTCCAGCCAGCGCCTCTTCTCGGATTCGTCTTGGGGAAAGCTGTGATGGGCAACCACGAGCGGCGCGCCCGGCGTCAGGCGACGTCGCAACGCCCCGAGCGTGTGCAGGCGTTCCTCGATCGACAGGAAATGCAGGGTCAGCAGGCAGGTAGCGCCATCGAAGAGATCCTCCGGCGCCGCATCGATCGTGCCCTCGATCAAGTCGACACGCGAGGCGAGCGGGCCCAGCGTGGCATCGGCCAGCTTCAGCATCTCGGCGGACGGATCGACGCCGGTGAAGTGCCATCCAGGTTGCGCTTCGGCGAATACTTTCAATTCCAGGCCGCCGCCGGCGCCGAGCACCAGCACACGACCATCTTCGGGAACGACCTCGGCAAGCAGGAGCATCGCCATCTGTTGAAGATCGCGAAAGCCTGGAACCTGCCTGGCCGGACCTTCGGCGTATCGGGCAACCGCTTTAGGATCGGAGAATGGGGACACGAAAATCTCCAGCATCGAAACGAAGCCTCTGATGCTAACGCCTGATGGACGCTGCAGACCATCGAGGATCGGCCGCCGAAACCAGTGCCGAGCCTGGCATGTCATTGCCGGGTCGATTGTCATCGGGAAAGGACGCAGGCGGCGAAGCATTTCGTCTCCGATCCCAAAGTGGTTATGTGAACATGAATAAAAGTGGCTATTCAACAGAACCACTTGGTCATCTAGTTTTCCTCGCATCTGATCCCATACACGCGAGGCGAGGCCATGACACACAAGATCCCGGGTCTGTTTGCTGCATGTGCAACGGCCGCCTTTGTCTTCGGCTCTGGCCCGGTTTTCGGTCAGGCCCATCCAGGCACGGTGGCCCGGCCCGTGCCTGCCGCTGCCGTATCCGGCACGCATGCCGCGGTGGCAGCCGAACATCGTGATGGCACACATGACTTCGATTTCAACGTCGGTCGCTGGCATACCCACATTCGCAGCCTGCAGCATCCGCTGACAGGCTCGACCCGCTGGGTCGAACTCGAAGGCACGGTGGACGAACGGAAGATCTACGACGGCGAGATGCTGGAACATATCCAGGCCAGCGGTCCGTCCGGCCATTTCGAGGGACTGACGCTGTTTCTCTACCACCCGCAATCGCACCAGTGGAGCCAGGCGTTTGCCGATCGCGATACCGGCACGCTGGAGCCGCCGGCAATCGGCGAGTTCAGCAACCGCCGCGGCGAATTCATCTCGCAGCAGCCGTATCAGGGCCGGATCATCCTGGTGCGCAATCTCTGGTCGGACATCAAACCGGATTCGCACCGATTCGAGCAGGCCTACTCCGATGATCACGGCAAGACCTGGGAGCCGAATTTCGTGGCGACGTTGACGCGGATCGGCCGATGAATGGCGCATCGGCATCACTGCTCAAGGTGCAAAAAATCTCGTGTGGCAAGCGAGATTTTCGGGCACCGAATGGCTCGCGAACTTCGTAGATATTCCTGCCTGTATCTCGTATTCGATGCTTGGCAGTAAGGCAGATGGCTGCGCCGCCGCTAGACTTCAGCGCCAGACACTCAAATCACGAGGCGCAGGCCGTGCAAATGTCAGGCATCCCGTTCGGCACTACCGACTGGTCATTGATCGAACCAACCGAGCACAAGGGCGAATCCGGCGTGGCCTACTGGCGTACACAGCATTTCGGAAGCATCAGGGTTCGAATGGTCGAGTACACGCCGGGCTATGTCGCCGATCACTGGTGCAGTAAAGGCCACATCCTCTTCTGCCTGGAGGGCGAGTTGCACACCGAGCTCGACGACGGTCGCACGTTTACGCTCAAGCCCGGCATGAGTTACCAGGTGGCGGACAATGCCGAACCGCACCGCTCTTGCACCGAGGCGGGCGCCAAACTGTGGATAGTCGACTGAGCGATGTGCTCCTTGCTCCGTGCGTTCAACCGCGTTGCCTGTAGGCAACCAGTGCGTCTTGTCGCGAGGCGGCCAGATCCACCATCGGTGCGGGATAGCCGCTGCGCTTGAGCAGGGCGGGATCCTTCCACGGTTCGTGTAGCAGGGCGGTCGACGCGTCGGCCAGTTCGGGCAGCCAGCGGCGCAGATAGATGCCGTCGGGATCGAACTTCTTTGATTGCGTCACCGGATTGAACACGCGGAAGTACGGTGCGGCATCGGCACCGCAGCCGGCCACCCATTGCCAACCCAGCGTGTTGTTGGCGAGGTCGGCGTCGACCAGGGTGTCCCAGAACCAGCGTGCGCCGTGATGCCAGTGCTGGCGCAGGTTCTTGGTCAGGAAGCTGGCGACGATCATGCGCACGCGGTTGTGCATCCAGCCGGTATGCCACAACTCGCGCATGCCGGCGTCGACCAGCGGGATGCCGGTGCGGCCTTGTTGCCAGCGCGCCAGCACGGCATCGTCCGGCGCGTTCCAGCGAAAGTTGGCGAAGCGTGGATTGAAGTTCTCGGTGGGCGTATGCGGAAAATGGAACAGCAGGTGATGGGCGAACTCGCGCCAGCCAAGCTCGCGCAGATAAGGCTCGATGTCGGGCCGGCGTTTGACGTCCATCGCGTGTGCGCGGCGATCGAGTTCGAAGTGGATCTGCCGTGGCGAGATCTCGCCGAAATGCAGGTGCGGTGACAACCGCGAGGTGCCGTGTCGTGCGGGCAGGTCGCGCGCGTGCGCGTAATCGCCGATGGCATCGTCGGCGAAGATTTCCAGCATCTCCTGCGCACCGCGTTCGCCGGGCTGCCAGGTTTCGGCCAAGCCGGTATCCCAGTCGATGCGCGGCAGCAGATCGAATGCTTCCAATGGCACACCGTCGGGCAGTTCGCGCCAGCCATGCAAGGCGGGTTTGGGCAGCGGTTCGGCCGCCTGCCATTGCGACCGCAGATTGCGCCAGTACGGCGTGAACACCTTGTAGGGATCGCCTTGCTGCGTGGCGATCGTCCATGGCTCGCACCACAACGCCGCGTTGTGGCTGTGCACCTCGATACCTTCCTCGCGCAGCGCACTTTTGATCTGCATGTCGCGCGCGATCGACGCCGGTTCGTACAGCCGGTTCCAGTAAACCGCGCTGGCGCCGCTGTGGCGGATCAGTTGGCGCAACTGCTTAAGCGTGTCGCCGTGGCGCAGGTGCAGCACGGCGTGGTGTGTGCGCAGCTGTGCATCCAGCGCGGCCAGCGAATGGTGCATCCACCAGCGGCTGGCGGCGCCGGCTGGCCATGCGCCTTCCTCGCCGGGTGCGTGGACATACACCGGCAGCACCTGCGCATGTGTCTCACACGCCGCGCTCAAGGCGGGGTTGTCGACCAGGCGCAGGTCGCGCCGGAACAGGACGATGGCCGTGCTCATCGCGGACGCAGACCTGTCAGGCCTGGGTTCGATCGGTTCGCACGTTTCCGACAAGGGCCACCTTGCCGCCGGCATCCGGCGCCGCACCGATCGCGCCCTTGGCGATCACCGCACCGGTCGGCTGGCCAGTCGGCGAGCCGCCGGTCGGTTCCACCGACACGGCGAGCGCCGCGGTCGGCCCGAGTCGAGCCAGCAAGGCAGGATCGAGCGCGATCGTGGTGGGCTTGTCGCGCGCGATCATGCCCACCGAGATGGGTTTTTCACCGGCCGGGATCAGCCACAGTTCCGGCGCACGCCCCGGCTCGAATGCCACCGGCGTCGCCGGCACCACGACCATGCGCGCGTGCTGCAGATCCATGGTGGCGGTCCAGCCGGTGGTGCCGTTGTCCTGCTGGATGGTCGAGGCCATGTAGCCGGCGTTGACCACGGTCGGTGTAGTGGTGGGCCGGGGCAGCGAGACCACCACGAGCAGCGCCACGGCCAGCGCGCTGGCTCCGATGCCGAGCCAGTGCCATAGCGGCAGGTTGTTCCACAGTCCGCTGCGCGGTTGTGCCACGGGTATCCTGGCTGGCGCATCCAGCTGCAGGGCGTCGTGAATCCGCGCCCACACATACGGGGCCGGCGCGACGTCATGGATCGTGTCGGCCAGCGGGATCAGGCGGCGCTGCCACAAGGCCACCGCGGTGGCGGCTTCGCCCGAGCTCAGCACTTCGTGCGCCACTTCGGCGCGCGTATCGGCGTCGAGCACGCCAAGCACGTACTCGGCGTAGCGCAGGTTGTGGTTGCCGTCGTCGATAAGCGTGTTCATGAGTCCAGGCACGTGCGGAGTTGCATCAGGCTGCGGCGGATCCAGCTTTTCATGGTTCCGAGCGGCACCTTGCAGCGTGTCGCCAATTCGTTATACGTAGCTCCGGTGAAAAAGGCTTCACGCACCGAACTCTGCTGTTGCGGCTCCAGTTCATCCAGACAGTGCTGCAGACGCTGATACTCCTGACTGGTTTCCGCATCGGCCGCCGGCGTGGGCTGCTCGTCCGGTGTTTCGTCCAGCCGTGCCGGATCGTCCAGCAGCTCTTCACGATGCTGGCGCAGGCGATCGATCGCCTTGTTGCGCGACAGCGTGACCAGCCAGGTGATCGCACTGGCCCGACTCGCATCGAAGCTGCCGGCGCGGCGCCACACCGTGGTGTAGGTTTCCTGCAGCACTTCCTCAGCCTCACCACGATCGCGCAACATGCGCAGGCACACGCCGAACAGCTTGGACGAGGTGCGCTTGTACAGCTCGGCAAACGCCTTCTGGTCGTTACGACCGGTCTGCTGCAACAGCTGATTCAGCTCGTCACGCTCGGCGGGGCTGCTGACACTCATGGGTAAACCATCCTGTATCACCTGTGCGTCGATTCGAAGGGAACATCACCGCGTCATGGTGCGTTTCGCAGCATGAAGGTGGCGTTGAGTGCTGGCAAGCGGGCTGGCATCCGCAACTGCTTGCGTGCATGCGTTGTCAATGGGCACCGGGTTGCAAGGTCAGCTTGTGTTGCGGCGGTCCCGGCAGCAGTGGCGTGGGTCGGCCATTGACCCAGTCCTCGTGCCCGGCACCGAAGTAGGGCGACAGCGGGTTGTCGCTCTGGCCGCCGGGCATGTTGAGGATGCCGTCCGCTTCGTGGCCGGGCGACACATCCAGATGTTCGGAGGCGCCGAACCCGGGGGCGGCGACGTGTGGCATGTTGTTGTCGCCAGCCAGTGGCTGGTCGGGCATGTCGATGAAACGACCCAGCCAGCCCGGCAGCGCGGCAGACAGCGCATGTTTGATGTCGGCGCGGTTGTGCTCGCCCCAACTGCGGGCGGCGAGACCGCCGGGTTGCTGGCCGAGTTCGCTCACCACCTGTTTGGCGGCGTCGACGAGCAGGGTGTGCCAGTCAGGGTATTTCGGGTCGAGCAATTGCGCCGGTTGCTGATGGATCATCGCCCACACCGCTCCCTCGGCACTGTTCTCGCCGGGCCAGCTGAAGTCCGGGTAGCGCTGTTTAACCCGGGCGGCGAAGGGCGCCAGTACGGACTCGCTGACGCGGGTGCGGAAGGCGCGCACCAGCCGGTAATCGACGCTGTCGACGGCGGCGCGGCCGCGCCAGGTTGTCGTGAGCTGGCGCAGCGACTGCAATGCGGGATCCTTGTTGTCGACGAGGGTTTGTTGCAGCAGGCGTTGCCAGCGGGCCAGGAACGCAGCGCGATTGTCGAGCTGGATGTCGAGCAGATCGCCCGGGGTGAAGCTGGCGCGGGCACGCAGGTCGTCGCGGATCTGCTGCGCACGCGCGCCGAGATCGTGGCCACCATTGCCGAGCAGGGCCAGTGCATCGCCGTCGATGGTGCGGTTGTTGGCCGTCCACAAGCGACCGTCGGTCGGGTTCTCCAGGCGTGGGTACTGCGCGGGTGCGGCCCAGCCCTGCCAGCCGGTGCCCGGTTTCGACCAGTCCGACGGCAGCAGCGGATCGATGCCGGCGCGCAACGGGATGCTGTTGCCGGCGATGGTCCAGCCCACATGCCCGGCGCGATCGGCGACGAGCAGGTTTTGCGGCGGCATGCCGAGTTTCGGTGCCAGGTCCAGGGCCGCGGACACGTCCGGCATGTGCTCCAGTTGCATCAAGTCGAGGTTGTAGCCGCGCGGCCGACCGGCGATCCACGCCAGCGCCAGCGGCGTGCCGTCGGCATCCTTGCCCATGATCGGGCCCCAACGGGTGTCTTCGACCTTGAGGATGGTGTCCGGCTGGCCCTTGACCTGGATGTGTTCGTCGTGGGATTCGATTTTTGCCCAGCCGTCGGGCACCTTGTAGCGGCTGGCATCGGCGGGATCGCGCAATACGCGTACCCAGTCCTGCCAGTCGCCGTAACTGTTGGTGAAACCCCACGCGATCTGGCCGTTGGAGCCGACGATGATCGCCGGCGTGCCAGGCAGGCTGACGCCGTTGACGTCGCGCTGGCCGTTCGGCGCGGCCGGGTCGGGATACCGCAGGCGCGTGCGGAACCAGATGTTCGGCACCCGCAGGCCGAGGTGCATGTCGTTGGCCAGCATCGCCGCGCCGGTGGCGGTGAGCGCGCCGGCCACCGCAAAGCTGTTGCTGCCGGGGCGCGGTGCGTCGAGCGCGGGTGCCAGCGCGACAGCCAGTGCCGCCGACGATCCGGTCGATGCGAGATGACGCAGATCGAAGATACCGGCGGCGGGGATGACCGACGAGCGCGACAGCCGGCCCTTCAGCGGCGCCTCCCAGTCGGGATCCGGCGCCAGCAGAAAATCCACCAGCGGGCCGGGCAGGGTGGCGCGCATTTCGGCCATGCGCAGCTCGCGTTCGTTGCGGCCGTCGCTGTTCAGATCCAGGTACATCGCCGCGATCACCAACGCGCTGTCTTCCGATCGCCACGGTTGTGGTCGGCTGCCCAGCAGCAGGTATTCCCACGGTCGCACGCGCAGGTCGGCGAGGCCGGCGTTGACGCCGTCGCGGTAGCGGTCGAGTTCGTGCCGCTGCACCGGTGGCAGTTGCGCATAGGCGGCCACGACGACGGCACGCAGGCGGTGACGGCGGTGATTGAGATCGACCTTCAGCGCGGCGGGACCGACCAGTGCGGAAAGTTCGCCGGCGCTCACGCGGCGCATCAGGTCCATCTCGAAGAAGCGTTCCTGCGCATGCACGTAGCCCAGTGCGTAGCTGATGTCGCTGCGGTTGCGCGCTTCGATGGTGGTGGTTCCGAGTGCGTCGCGCTCGATGCTGACCGTTGCGGTGAGTCCGGCCGCCGGGCGCTCTCCATCGAGCCGCGCGCGGCTGCCGGCGAGCAGCCACCATCCCGCCACGAACGCGAACAACAACACGATCGCCAGCGCGGCCAGCAGGATTCGCCAAAGGCGTCGGCGGCGTGGGGCGATCATCGCTTGCCAAACACCGCGAAGATGCCGGCGTAGGGCTTGACCATGAAGGCCGGCGCGCCGGCGTAGCCTTTGCCATCGACGTACAGTTGGGAGATGCTGCCATCCAGGTACAAGGCATCACGACAACCAAGCCGGTCGCGGAATAGCCGTCCAAACGTATGGAAATTCACGGGCGCCTCGCTCACTGCAAACACGACTTCGGTCGGGGTTCTCGCGCAAACACCGCTGCGCCATTTGAGGCTGGACGAATCATCGATGAACTGCTCGTTGAGCTTGCCGTCGATCAGCAACATCGGGCCGGACTGGGTGGCCCACTGGGCGGTTTTGCCTTCGGCTTTGAACGCAGCACTGGTACGCACGGCCGCATGGCCATCGGGATAGATTGCGAACACGCCGTTCGGCAGCAGCGAAAAATTGCCCGAGGCCGGGTTGCCATGCACCAGGTTCAGTGGCACCACGGTTTTGCCGTTCTCCACGTACAGGCCGAGCGGTGCGAACTTGTGATCGTAGATACCGGCGTTGGTGGCGAACAACAACCGCTGGCCGTGTGCCTCGCCCCACTGGCGCAGTGACTCGATGCTGCTGAACGGCGCGCTGCCTTGCGGTTCGCGCCAGTGCAGGCTCAACTGCTCGCGTTTGAGGTTCAGGTGCACCACGCGGTAGTTCTGCCCCTCGAACGCCAGTTCGCCGCTGTCCAGCGCCTGTGCCTGCGGCGCGCAGGCCGGCAGGCTCGCGAAAAGCATGGGAAGCAACAGCGCGAGCCATCGCCAGCCGGCGGGATGACGTGAGGGGAGGGAAACAGATGGATACATCCGTCGATGGTCGCCGGCCCGCCGCGCCGGTGCAAGCCCGCGCGTGTTCAGCGAGCACTTCCGCGTGCAGGCCTGCCTCCCGTTAAACTTGACGTTTTCCCCGGTGCCCCGTCATGCCCTATACGCCAATAGTGGCAACCCTCGGTTACGTGCTGTCGCCCGATGGCAGCGAGGTGCTGATGATCCATCGCAATGCCCGCCCGGACGACCAGCACCTTGGAAAGTACAACGGCCTCGGCGGCAAGATGGAGACGAACGAGGACATTGCCGCCTGCATGCAGCGCGAGATTCTGGAAGAGGCCGGCATCACCTGCGAGTCGATGACGCTGCGTGGCACGCTGAATTGGCCGGGTTTCGGCAAACAGGGCGAGGACTGGCTGGGTTTCATCTTCCTGATCGACCGCTACAGCGGCACGCCATTGACGACCAACCCCGAAGGCACGCTCGAATGGGTGGCGCTGGAGCGCCTGATGACGCTGCCGATGTGGGAGGGCGATCGCCACTTCCTGCCGCTGGTGTTCGATGCCGATCCGCGCCCGTTTCATGGCGTGATGCCGTATCAGGATGGTCGCATGCAGTCGTGGTCGTATACGCGGCTGTAGAGCCGCTAGGCCACGTCCGCCAGCCAAGCCGGACTGGAGAACTTCTCCTTCGCCAGCACTTCGGCGCGGGCCCGTTCTGCGGGCTGCAGGATGCCGTCGCTGAGGCCGTGCAGCCTGCGGAAGGTGGCGATCATCCGTTCGATCACCGCCTCGCGCGGCAGCCCGGTCTGGCTGCGCAGGGGGTCGACGCGCTTGGCGGCGCTGGCGGTGCCCTTGTCGGAGAGTTTTTCGCGGCCGATGCGCAGCACTTCCAGCATCTTCGCCGCATCGATGTCGTAGGCCATGGTGACGTGGTGCAGCACCGCGCCGCCGCGATGCACCTGGGCGGCGCCGGCGATCTTGCCCCCGGCGGAGGTGATGTCGTTGAGTGGCTGGTACCACGCCTCGATACCCAGTTCGCCAAGCGCTTCCAGCACCCATTCGTCGAGGAAGGCATACGCTTCCTGGAACGACAGCCCCTTGATCAGCGACTGCGGTGCGTAGATCGAATAGGTGATCGTGTTGCCCGGTTCGATGAACATCGCGCCGCCGCCGCTGACCCGGCGTACCACTTCGATGCCGTGGCGTCGAGCGGCGTCGGTGTCGACCTCGTTGCGCAATGACTGGAAGCGTCCGATAACCACCGCCGAGGCGGCCCATTCCCAGATGCGCAGGGTCGGGGCTCGGTGGCCGGCGCCAACCTCGTGGGTAAGCACGTCGTCCAGCGCCATGTGCAGCGACGGGGATTGCGGGGTGGTATGCAGCAACTGCCAGTGGTGATCACGCCAGTCGGTACGCATCGTGCCCCCGGGTTCCCTGGTTCAAGGCGCGGCGCACGGCGACCGCGACGGCTTGCGGGGAAAGACCATACATCATCACGTCGGCAGGCAGTGCGCGGTTCACCACAGTGGCGAGTTGCGCTTCGCTGGCATGTTCCGGCTGGTCCTGCAGCGCGGCATTGATCGCGTGCAGCGCGCTATCGGGCTCAAGGAAAAAATCACCACTGAGCTGTACGTTTGCGAGGCGGCCGTCACGCACATCGAGGTCGATGACCACGAGCTTGCCGCCGGGCATCTTGTATTCGCCGTGCATCGGCTACCTCCCCGTGGGTGTGGCTGTCGCTCAGCGCCCGCGCCGACCGTTGAAATGGTCGCTGCCGGCGCCAACGGAGATACTGATACCGCCGGTGGGGTGATCGCAATCACCGAATGCCTTGCTGATGTTCACCGTGCCGGTCTGGTAGTTGCCGCTCATGTGGTTGCCGCTGACCACGCCCATGCCGACGCTGCCGTGCATCTGGGCCTGGTTATAGGTGTAGTCGTCGCAGTCGGGCTGGTTGTCGATGGCGACCTCGGCATTGCCCATGCGTCCGCTGGTATCGCCGTAGTACACGCCAGGCGCACTGCTGGCGGGTTTGGCCGTGGTCGTGCTGGGCGCGGGGATATCGCTGGGTGGCAGTTTGAGGTTGAGCGGCTTGCCAGTCGTCTGCGCCCACGCCGAGGTGGTTAGCAGAGTGGCCAACAGGGCGGGGAGGAACCGTTGGATATTCATGCGTACTCCGGGGTTGTCACGTGTTCAACGCGCGATGCGGCGTTGGCGTGCACATCCATGTTGGAAAATCCGCACGCCGACAAGTTCCTGCCGTTCCGGGTGGTGGCGGCGACCGCAGGAGCGACTGTAGGAGCGACTTCAGTCGCGATGCTCTTCTCTTGAGGCTCGGGAAGAAGAGCATCGCGACTGAAGTCGCTCCCACCAACGTAGCTCCTGGCGAATCCGACCGCAGGGGGAAGCCGCTCAGGCGCTGGTTTCGATCCGCTCGACACGGCGCAAGCCGCGCGGCAGCAGGCCGCCCCGGCTGGCGCGGGTGCCGCCGTATTCGACCAGGTCGGACCAGCGCAGGGTGAGCTTGCGCTGGCCGGCGTACAAGGTGACTTCGCCCTTGCCTTCGCTGACCACGGCGACGCCGGCCACGCGCTCGTCGCCGGCGACCAGTTTTGCCTTGGGGATCTCGATCAGCTTGTTGCCCTTGCCCTTGTCCAGTTCGGGCAGTTCGGCCACCGAGAACATCAGCAGGTGGCCTTCAGTGGTGACCACCACGATGCGGTCGCGGGCGGGGTCGGTGCTGACCTGCGGGGCCAGCACCTTCGCCTTGTCGCTGAGGCTGATGATCTGCTTGCCTGCCTTGTTGCGGCTGGTGAGCGATTCGAAACGGCTCACGAAGCCGTAGCCGAAGTCGGTGGCGAGGATCAGCCGGGTGTCGTTGTCGCCGGCGATTACCGCGTCGAAACTGGCGCCGGCAGTCGGACTGAAGCGGCCGGTCAACGGCTCGCCGTTGCCGCGGGCCGACGGCAGTGTATGGGCGGGGGTGGAGTAACTGCGGCCGGTGGAATCGATGAAGGCGACCTGCTGGGTGGTGCGCGCCTTCACCGCGGCAAGCAGGCCGTCGCCCTCGCGATAGTTGAGGCCGTCGGCGTCGATATCGTGGCCCTTCGCGGCGCGGGCCCAGCCCTTCTGGCTGAGCACCACGGTGACCGGCTCGCTGGCGACCAGTGCGCTTTCATCCAGTGCCTGGGCGACTTCGCGCTCGACCAATGGCGAGCGGCGCTCGTCGCCGAATTTTTCGGCGTCAGCACTCAGTTCCTGCTTGATCAGGCTCTTCAGCTTGGCTGGCGATTTCAGCAGCACGTTGAGCTTGGCGCGCTCCTCCTCGAGCTGGTCGCGCTCGGCGTTGATCTTCATTTCTTCCAGTCGCGCCAGCTGGCGCAAACGGGTTTCGAGGATGTAGTCGGTCTGCTCCTCGCTGAGCCGGAAACGCGCCATCAGCACCGGCTTCGGCTCGTCCTCGCTGCGCACGATGCGGATCACTTCATCGAGGTTGAGGTAGGCGGTGTGCAGGCCTTCAAGCAGGTGCAGCCGGCGATCGACCTTGGCCAGGCGGTGTTCCAGGCGCCGGGTGACCGTGCTGGTGCGGAAGCTCAGCCATTCGGTGAGGATGCGCTTGAGGTCCTTCACCTGCGGCCGGCCATCCAGGCCGATCATGTTGAGGTTGACGCGGAAGCTCTTCTCCATGTCCGTGGTGGCGAACAGGTGCTGCATGGTTTCGTCGGCATCGACGCGGTTCGAGCGCGGCACGATCACCAGCCGGATCGGGTTTTCGTGATCGGATTCGTCGCGCAGATCCTCGATCATCGGCAGTTTCTTGGCGCGCATCTGCGCGGCGATCTGTTCGAGGATCTTCGACGGGCTGACCTGGTGCGGCAACGCGGTGATCACGATGTTGCCTTCTTCGCGCTGGAACACGGCGCGGGCGCGCACTGAACCACCGCCGGTCTGGTACATCGCCAGCAGGTCGGCACGCGGGGTGATGATTTCCGCTTCGGTCGGGTAGTCCGGGGCAAGCACGTGTTCGCAAAGGTCGGCGACGGTGGCGTCCGGTTCATCCAGCAGTCGGATGCAGGCGGTCACCAGCTCGCGCAGGTTGTGCGGCGGGATGTCGGTGGCCATGCCCACCGCAATGCCCATCGAGCCGTTCAGCAGCACGTGCGGCACGCGTGCCGGCAGCCAGCTCGGTTCTTCCAGCGTGCCGTCGAAGTTCGGTACCCAGTCGACCGTGCCGTGGCCCAGTTCGCCCAGCAGTGCTTCGGCGATCGGGCTGAGCTTGGACTCCGTGTAGCGCATCGCGGCGAAGCTTTTCGGGTCATCCGGCGAACCGAAGTTGCCCTGGCCATTGACCAGCGGATAACGATACGAGAACGGTTGCGCCATCAGCACCATCGCTTCGTAGCTAGAGCTGTCGCCGTGCGGATGGAACTTGCCGATCACGTCGCCGATGGTGCGCGCGGATTTCTTCGGTTTGGCGGTGGATGCCAGGCCCAGCTCGCTCATCGCGTAGATGATGCGCCGCTGTACCGGCTTGAGGCCGTCGCCGACGAACGGCAGCGCGCGGTCCAGCACCACGTACATCGAGTAATCGAGATAGGCCCGCTCGGCGTATTCCTTCAGCGGGATCTGTTCGTAATTGGCTTGCAGGTTCATGGACGACGTCTTGAAAAGTGATGCGCGAGGCGCGGATAACCGGTCGATGGTGCCAGAAAGCGGCAGGCTCTTGTAGCGCGCTTACCGGTCACTGCCGCCCTTGCCAGGCAGTGGCGGGGCGCGCAGTGGCACCGGGGTGGACTGCACGATCGAGGTGGTGGTCTGGCCGTAGCGCAGGAAACGGTCGAGGATCAGGTCGAGATTTTCCAGCGCATCCAGGTACACCTTGATGATGAAGCAGTCCTCGCCGGTGACGCGGTGGCACTCCACAACCTGCGGCATCTTCTGTGCGAGTTCGGCGATCTTCGACAATTGCCCGGGTATGGGACGCACGCGCACATATGCCGTGATCGGCCAGCCGAGGGCCTTCGGGTCCAGATCGATCCCGTAGCCGCGGATTACTCCGGTTTCCTCCAGTCGCGTGAGCCGTTCCTTCACCGCCGGCGCGGACATGCCGATGCGGCTGGCGAGCTTGCTCACCGGCTGGCGCGGGTCTTCCTGAAGCGCTTTCAGCAGCTCGATATTGCGCGGGTCCGAGGCGAGGCTGGAAATCTGAAGCATATCGTTCACTTAACCTGGCAAAAATGAAAAATGGTTGGCTAATACCTTGGATTATGCATGGATGATGCGCCGATTACTTGCAAAATAGGAGGCCATGAACAAGCAGTCGACCACATCGCCGATACCACGCTTCGCGCCGCCCCCGCAGCTGTATTTCGTGGCTAGCGCGATCTTCCACTACCTCGGCCCGGCGTTTGCCGTGCTGTTGTTCGCCCGCGTCGAGCCGCTTGGCGTCGCGTGGCTGCGGATCGCCAGCGCCGCACTGATCTTTGCCGTGTGGCGGCGGCCGTGGCGCCATTTCCTGCGAATGAATGCGGAGGCACGATGGAACGTCGTGGGGCTGGGCGTCGTGCTCGGCGGCATGAATGCCTGCTTCTATCTGGCGATCGACCATCTGCCGCTGGCAACGGTCGGCGCGATCGAGTTTCTGGGGCCGATCGCACTGGCGTTGGCCGGACTGCGCACACAGCGCAATGTGGTGGCGCTCGCGCTGGTCGTCGCCGGCGTATGGTTTCTCACCCATTTGCGCCTCGCCGGTGCGCCGCTCGGTTTCGTGTTCGCGTTCGCCAACTGCGCGCTGTTCACGTTGTACATCGTGCTCGGTCATCGGGTGGCAAACGATGGCGGCGGCAGCGCCATCGATCGCCTGGCGGCCGCGATGCTGGTGGCGCTGGCGGTGGTCACGCTGATCGGCATCCGCCCGGCCGTGCCGGCGATGCTCAGCCTGCCGCTGCTTGCGGCCGGCATTGGCGTGGGTGTGACCTCATCGGTCATACCGTACGTGTGCGACCAGCTGGCGATGGCGCGGTTGCCACGGGCTACTTTCGCCATGCTGCTGGCCTTGCTGCCCGCCACGGCCTGCGTGGTCGGCGCGGTGGTGCTGCATCAGCTGCCCGGCCGGACGGAGATGACCGGCATTGCGTTGGTCGCCGCCGGCATCGCGATACATCGTGAGGCAAGGCGGTGAGGCAAGCTCGATTTAACGCAACGAAGACGAGGTGATCCGATGAACTACGTACGACTGGGGAAAACCGGACTCAAGGTCTCGCGCATCTGCCTGGGCTGCATGAGCTATTCGGCCACGCCCACGGAGGCGAGGCCATGGACGCTGGACGAGGAACACAGCCGGCCATTCATCCGGCGCGCACTTGAACTGGGCATCAACTATTTCGACACCGCGAACATGTACTCGGGCGGCGACAGCGAGCAGGTGCTGGGAGGCGCGTTGCGCGATTTCGCCCGGCGCGAGGAGGTCGTCATCGCGACCAAGGTGTTCTACCCGATGCGCGCGGACGCGAACGGCGGCGGCCTGTCGCGCAAATCGATCATGACCGAGATCGACGCCAGCCTGCGTCGGCTCGGCACCGATTACGTCGACCTGTACCAGATCCATCGCTGGGACGACGCCACGCCGATCGAGGAGACGCTGGAAGCGCTGCACGACGTGGTGAAATCCGGCAAGGCGCGTTACATCGGCGCTTCGTCGATGATGGCCTGGCAATTCGCCAAGGCGCTGTACACCGCGGACCTGCACGGTTGGACGCGCTTCGTGTCGATGCAGCCGCACTACAACCTGCTGTATCGCGAGGAGGAGCGCGAGATGCTGGAGCTGTGCGCGGACCAGGGTGTTGGCGTGGTGCCTTGGAGCCCGCTGGCGCGCGGCCGCCTTGCGCGTGCGTGGGAGGACGAGCCCAGCACGGTGCGCGGCGGTTCGGATCCGTGGGGTGATGGCGTGTATGCCGCAAGCAAGGCGGCGGACAAGGCCGTGGTGGATCGCGTCGGCGAAGTGGCTGAACGACTCGACCTGCCGCGGGCGCAGGTAGCACTCGCATGGATGTTGCATAAGCCGGTGGTCACTGCACCGATCGTCGGCGCGACCAAACCTCATCACCTCGAAGAAGCGGTGGCGGCGCTGGCGATCGAACTGCCGGAGGCGGAGATCGCGGTACTCGAGGCACCGTACCAGCCGCATGCCGTTGCCGGCATCGAGTGATCAGGGCACCTGTTCGGATGGCAGGCCCATCTGTTTCAGCTGCGCCTGCACGCTGTCCGGTCCGGCCAGGTGGGCAGCGCCCACGGCGATGAAGACGGTGCCGGGTTGCTGCAGCATCGCGGCGATCTTCGTCGCCCAGGCTCGATTGCGCTGGACCAGCAGACGTTCGTAGAGCTTGGGCTCGGTCTGGTGCATGTCTTCGTCTTCGAGGCGCGCGATGGTGGCGGTGTCGCCATCCTTCCAGGCGTCGATCAGCTTGGTGAGTTCGATCGAGCCCTTGTCGGCGTCGCGAACGGTCGAGCGAAGGAAGGCCAGTTCGATGGGTTTTGGCATGTCGGCAAGAAAGCGGATCTGCTGTTCGGCGGTTTCCAGTCCCAGCACCTGCTTGCCGACGCCGGACATCTGCGCCTTCAGCTGCTTGTCCACGCCATGCTCCGGATCGAGTCCGGCTTTCAGCAGCGGAGTCGTCGCCAGGGTCAGTGCAGCCAGCCATGGGCGCATCACGTTGAGTGCCTGCATGCCGCCGGGGACGCCAGCTTTGTCGGCGGCGTTGCTCAGTCGCAGCTGTTCCGCATGGTTGAGCAGCGTCGGCAATGGATGGGCCGTATCCACTCCGTAGCGCAGAACCAGTGCCATCATGTTGGCCTGATCGTCGTCGGTCAGTTCGAGGTAAAGCGTCCGGCTGTCCGCCAACGCCTTGTCCAGCGCTGGATAATGCCATTCGGTGTCATTGGGCAACAAATGCACGGTACCGAACAGGTAGATCGTGGTATCGGCATCCTTTAGCACCCAGAGGGCCGGTTTCGCCAGCGCCGGGACGCTGGCAAGAAGCAGGACGAGGGCAACGAGGACGCGTGATGACAGGCCGGATTTCATGCAGGCAGTGTCACGGCAAGCGGCGTCGGATTCAATCCCGCGTACGACTGTGATCAGCGTGCCAGGGCGCGGCGCCGTCGACTTGGCGACAGCCAGCGTCGCTGATCGGCTCACGCGAACTAATCGCGTTGTGACAACGGTGCGGCGATATCTTCCAACGGCCGATGTTCGGCGGCGATGCCCCACCGCCACGCGGCAAGGGCACCGAGCAACATCAGCGCGGCGCCCAGCGCATAACCCCACGCGATGGAACTGCGCTGACCGCTGCCGATCAACGTGCCGAACAGCCAGGGTCCGGCCACACCACCGAGGCCCGTGCCGAAGGCGTAGAACAGGGCGATCGCCAGCGCGCGCATCTCCAGCGGAAAGCTTTCGCTGGCAACCAGATAGGCGGCACTGGCGGCAGCCGAGGCAAAGAAGAACACCACGCTCCACGCCAGCGTCTGCGTACGTGCATCCAGCCAACCGTTGACGAATAGCCACGCGGTGAGAAACAGCAGCAGTCCGGACAAGGCATAGGTGGCCGCGATCATGACCCGCCGGCCCAGTGTGTCGAATAGCCGTCCGAGCAGCAGCGGACCGAGGAAGTTGCCGGCCGCGAACGGCAGCAGGTACCAGCCGATGCGGTCGTCGGTGACACCGTAGAAACGACCCAGCACCAATGCGTAGGTAAAGAAGATGGCGTTGTAGAAGAACGCCTGCGTAGCCATCAGGATCACCGTCAACAACGTGCGCTGCGGATAGTCGTGCAGCAGGCTGCGCGCGACATCGGCCAGACGCAGGCCGCGCGGCGACAGGCGCAGGCGGGGTAGCGGCGTGGTCGGTGGCGGCATGTTGAGTTCGCGCTCGATCTGCGCCACCACGCGCGAGGCTTCCTCGGGCTGGTCGTGCAGCATCAGCCAGCGCGGGCTTTCCGGAATCTGCCGGCGCAGAAACAGGATGCCGGTGCCGAGTACGGCACCGAGGCCGAAGGTGAGTCGCCAGCCGATCTCCGATGGCAGCAGGCGCGGGTCCAGCAGCACGATGGCGCCGATCGCGCCCAGCGCCGCGCCGATCCAGAAGCTGCCGTTGATGGCCAGATCGGTATGGCCGCGGAAGCGCGCGGGGATGAGTTCCTGGATCGCCGAATTGATCGCCGCGTACTCGCCGCCGATGCCGGCGCCGGTCATCGCGCGGAACACGATGAACAGCCACACGTTCGGGCTGAGTGCGGTGAGCGCCGTGGCGACCAGGTACACGCCCAGAGTCACGGTGAACAGTTTCTTGCGGCCGAGCCGATCGGTGAGCCAGCCGAAGAACAGTGCGCCCAGCACGGCGCCGACCAGGTACGCACTGGCGGCGAGGCCGACCTGCGCGTCGGTCATGCGCAGCACGGGACTGGATTTCAGCGCGCCGGCGATCGAACCGGTGACGGTCACTTCCAGTCCGTCGAGTATCCAGGTGATGCCCAGGGCCATCACCACGCGGGTATGGAAAGCACCCCACGGCAGGCGATCGAGGCGCGCGGGGACGTCGGTGTCGACGATCGCAGCGGTGGACGAAGGTTTGAACGGGCCTTGCATCGCTCCCGAGCCTAACTGCAAATGCGACAAGGCGCATTTGTGATCACGTGTCGATCGGCGGGTATTGCGGCGATCAACGCGGTACGCGATAGCCCCCGACCACGCCGCGCGGGCTAAGGGTGAGCTGCCACAACTGGTCGCGACGGCTGCGGAACACGGCGGCGGACACGGCCAGGTAGTAACGCCACATGCGCCGGAAGCGTTCATCGTAGCTCGCCGGCAGGGTGGCCCACGCCGCTTCGACATTGGCGCGCCAGGCCATCAGGGTGCGATCGTAATCCGCACCGAAGTTGTGCCAGTCCTCGACCACGAACAGGTCTTCCAGCGCGCTCGCGACCTGGCTGGCGGCGGGGATCATCGAGTTCGGAAAGATGTATTTTTCGATCCAGGGATCGGTCTGGCCCGGTGCGCTGTTGCTGCCGATGCAGTGCAGCAACGACAGGCCGTCGTCCTTCAGGCAGCGCCGCACGGTTTCGAAATACGCGCGGTAGTTCCTGCCGCCGACATGTTCGAACATGCCCAGCGAATACACCGCGTCGAAACGGTCATCGATGTCGTGGTAGTCCTGCAGGCGGATCTCGATCGGCAACCCGGCGCACAACTCGCGTGCGTATTCGGCCTGCTCCTGCGACACGGTGATGCCGACGCCTTCGACGCCGTAGTGCTCGGCCGCGTATTTAAGCGCCTCGCCCCAACCACAACCGATGTCGAGCACACGCTGGCCGGTCTGCAGTTGCAGCTTGCGGCAGACCAGGTCGAGCTTGGCCGCCTGCGCATCGTCGAGGTTGTCGGCCTTGGCCCAGTAGCCGCAGGAATACACCATGCGCCGGCCCAGCATGGCGTGGAACAGATCGTTGCCGAGGTCGTAATGGGCCTTGCCGATCTCGAACGCGCGCTCGCCGCGCTGCAGGTTGATGAAGCGCGCCTTGAGGTGGGCGAGCAGGGTGTCGAGTGTTTTCAGTTCCTGATCCAGTCCCGCGGTGAGCAGTCGGGTGCACAGTCCCGGCAAGTCGTCGGCATCCCACCAGCCGTCCATGTATCCCTCGCCCAGGCCGAGCGAACCGTGTGCGAAAACGCGTGCGTACAGGCGCTCATCGTGTACGCGCAGGTCGATCGGAGCATCGCCGTCGAGGTGGATGCCTGCGTGTTCGAGCAGGCCTCTGGCGCGGTTCTTCAGGTCGTCCTGGCTCATGCGTTGTCTCGATGGTGGGAAAGCTGGAGCTCGATCAATGTTTGCCGAGCAAGGCGAAGTTTGCCGGCGAACATGCATACGTCGCGTCGATGCCGGCACTGCGCACCAGCTGCAGCATCAGCTGGGCCTGTTCTTCGCGCAGCAGGAATTCGACTTTCACCGGCAGGTCGTCGGCCAGTTCGAAAAACTGCTCCTCATGCAGCACGCCATGCCGGCCGAAACCGGCGATCGCGCGAAATACCGAGCCGCCACCGAAGCCATGCCGTTTCGCCTGTTCCAGCAACCATTCGGACAGCAGCATGCCGTCGTGCTTCGCGCGCAGGTGGCAGTAGAAGTACAGGTGCACGCCCTGTTGCAGGTTTTCCTGGTTCATGCGGGCTCCCGGATCAGTGGCGCAGCAGGCTGCGGGTGAGGAAGATGCCGAGCACGGTCATCGCCAGCGAGCCGGCCACGTGCACGGCGACATGTCCGCTGAACCACAGATACTGCTGGCGCAGCAGCAGGGTGGCGGACTCGGCCGAGAAGGTGGAAAACGTGGTCAGCCCGCCGAGGAAGCCGGTGAAGACGAATAGCCGCAGCTCCGGCGACAGGGTCTGGAAATGATCGAACAGGCCCATCACGCAACCCATCAACAGGCCGCCAGTGAGGTTGGCCGCCAGGGTGCCCAGCGGCAGGGTGGGGAACAACGGGTTGAGCAGCACACCCAGCCCCCAGCGTGACCAGCAGCCCAAGGCGCCGCCGATACCTATTGCAGCAAATCCGGTAAGACCCACAAGCGCGTCTCCTGACCATGGAAGTGTCCGGTTGCCGCGGCGGCAGGCACGCCTGCGCCGCCGGAAGCCGGTGGTGCAGGCATCATCAACTTCGACGCCAAGGAGCGGGAAGTGGTTTGTCCCGCCGGCAAAGGGCCCGCGGAACGGGAGGCATGCCATCTCCCGAACGGTCATCCTAGTCGATCCTGCCGGCCATTCGTCAAGCGCGGATTTATACTGCCGGCCCGTCGATGCCGTTGCCCGTTCATGAATCCACCTCTGCGCACCGTGCGACGCAGTCTTCCCTGGCTGTTGGCCGCGCTGTCGATGATCGGTCCGTTCTCGATCGACGCGGTGTTTCCGGCGTTTCCGCTGGTGGGCGCACGTTTCCAGGTGGACGACACTGCGTTGCAGCAGCTGATCAGCATGTACCTGATCACCTACGCCGCGATGAGCCTGTTCCATGGTGCGATTTCCGACGCGATCGGGCGCAAGCCGGTGATGGTTGCCGGGATGCTGGTGTATGCGCTGGCGTCGGTGGGCGCGGCCTTGTCCACGTCGTTCGCGATGCTGCTGACCTGTCGTGGCCTGCAGGGTGTGTGTGCCGGCGCCGGACTGGTGGTGGGACGGGCGGTGATCCGCGACAGCCTGGAAGGCGCCCAGGCGCAGCGGCTGATGTCGCAAGTGATGATGATCTTCGGCGTGGCGCCGGTGATCGCGCCGATGGTCGGTGCACTGTTGCTGCCGCTGGGCGGCTGGCACGGTATTTTCTGGGTGCTGGCGGGTTTCACCCTGTTGCTGGCGTTGGCGCTTTCGTTGTTTCTTGACGAAACCCATCCGCTCGCGCAGCGCACGCGATTTGCGCCGCGACCGCTGCTGGCCAGCTATCTCTCGTTCGGTCGTGATCGGCCGTTTTGGCCGCTGCTGATCTCCAGTTCGGTCAACTTTGCCGGGCTGTTCCTGTACATCGCCTCCGCGCCGCGCATCGTGCGCGAGCTGTTGCACCTGTCGGCACGAGGTTTTCCGTGGTTGTTCCTGCCGGTGGTGATCGGAATGGTCGGCGGCGCCTGGCTGTCCGGTCGGCTGGCGGAGCGGCGTGGCGCGGGGTTCACGGTGAATCTGGGTTACACGGTGATGCTGCTGGCGTGCGCGTCGCACCTGCTGCTGGCATGGCTGTTTCCCGCACCGCGGCTGCCGTGGTCCATGCTGCCGTTGATCCTGCACGGAATCGGCGTGCAGTTGGCGTTCCCCACACTGACGTTGCTGTTGCTCGATCGTTTTCCGCGCCAGCGCGGCGGCATTTCCTCGGTGCAGGCCTTCGCCAGCCTGTTGCTCAGCAGTGTCGTGGCCGGGGTGCTGTCGCCGCTATTGTCGGGCAGCATGTTGCAGCTCGCGCTGGGTGCGGCGGTACTGACCGTCGTCGGCGTGCTGGCGTGGTGGTGGTATCGCAGCCTGACGCATCGTCCGCTGGACCAGCCGGCCGGCACCGATGCGGTCACGACGATGCAGGCGGAAATTGCCGAACCGCGTTGATGGCGACGCGTCGTCACGCGATGGCGGAGCTACACCATAGAGTCAGGCGGTAGCGTGCTTTGAACCACAGTGTCCCCCGACATCAACACGGTGGTGGCAGCCAACGCCTTGACCAGCGATGGAGAGCGATAACCGGTGTCGGCGAGCCAGCGGTGCCAGACCGAATCGTCGACCTTCTCGTTGACGCCCGTGCCCAGCACACGATCGAACCGCGACTTGAACACCTTGTAGATGCCAACCATGAATTCCGCGTAGGAATCGCGCGGCACGCCGGTGTCGGCATCCGCTTCCGGGGTGAACAACGCGTTGAAGGCAAGGCCTGCGCCGAGCGCCTTGTGCAGCAACCACGCCAGCGGCAGTTCCGGCAGTGGATCGGGTTTGCGACCGGCGCCATCGCGGTCGTTGCCGCCTCCGACGTCGGAGTGCGAACCGATGAACCAGCGTTGCTCGATTTCGATCTGTTCGAGCTTCTTCGAGACGGGTGTCTCGCCGGGTTTTACCGTGTAGGGATTGCGTGTCCACACCGTGGGCTCAAAGTCGGCGCGATGCTCATCCAGTGCAAGCGCCTGATACGCATACTTGACGATCTTGCTGAGCTCGGTGTCGTGAAACTCGTAACGCGAGCGCGCATACGGAAACCAGGACGCGGTATCCGGGATGCCGAGCGAGCCCACCGTATCCCACACGCCGATGAAATGAATGTCGATCTCCACCGAGTGACTTGCACGGAATGCCACGGCGGCCGGGTCATCGGGTTTGCTCTTGGTATCGCGGTAGAAATCGTACGCTGCGGAAACATCGGCCTTGGCCAAGCTGCCATCGGCGCCGCATCGAAACAGTCCGCATTTGCGGATCATCCCGCCCAGGCTGCGCGCGGTGTACGCGCCACGGCTGAAGCCGAACAGATAGATTTCGTCACCGACCTGCCATGTTTCGCACAGCCAGCGGTAGCCATCCATGACATTGCCGGCCAGGCCGTAGCCGAAGGCTCCGCCGAGCAGATGGGTCAGTCCCGTCGATACACCGACGCCCGGGATGTAGTTGATCAGCTGTTCGATGCCGGCGGGATCACGTGGCGCGATGAACTGGCGCAGACGTTCCACATTGGTGTTCGATTCGGGCTTGTTCCAGGTGCCGTCGAACAACAGCACAAGCCTGCGTTTAGCCATGGTGCCTCCCGCATGATGCGATTCCGGGTTGCCTGAGTGGGGACTCTAGGACGGAGCGCCGCGTGCAGCCAGTGCCTTGGAAAAGAGCGTGGCGGGTTTCGTCAGAGTCCAGGCGCTCGTCGGAAGCACGTGGAGACGCTGTCTTGACGATTGATTTACCGGATGGGGTAGACCGTTGTGGGTGTCATTCCTTTGGCGATGGAGTTCCGTTATGCCCTACCAGACTGTCAATGAACTGCCGGCTTCGGTGCGCGACCACGTACCGGTTCACGCACAGGAGATATACAAGGAGGCGTTCAACAGCGCCTGGGATGAATACGCCGAAAAGAACGAGCGACGCACGGAGGAATCGCGCGAAGAAATCGCGCACAAGGTGGCATGGTCCGCAGTGAAGAAGAAATACAGCAAGGGCGCGGACGGCAATTGGCACGCCGATTGACAGCGCGGGTGATCCGACCGAACCCGTTCAGATCAGGTCGCGTTGAGCGAGAAAATGATGCGCTTCGCCCGCATCCTGCTCGAACCACGCGCGGGTCGAGCCGAGCCGGAACGAATAGCCCCAGGCGTCCATGTCCGCCATTAGGCGGTCGCGGCCCACACCGGGCAGTTCGTCGGCCAGCAGGATCTGCAGGTAGCAGGCGGCGTCTTCCTCCTCGATCGAGTCGGTGGCGTCGGTATGGACGTCCAGACGTCTCTCTGGCGGAAGCACGATCAGATGGCCGGCTTCGTGCAGCAGCGAATGCACCGGCGTGTCGTCGCGGGCATACACGCACGTGCCGATGATGCCGGCTTCCTCGTCACCCCAGAAACTACCGGGAATCGGCTCGCCCGACGCCACGCGTTGCAACTGCAAGCCGAAACGCGCGAGCAGCGCCGACGGTGCATCGAAGCCGGTTTGGCCCATGCGGAGTACGGCGCTGGCGGAATCGCCGGCGTGGACGGGGATATCAGGATGCATGGATATGCGCGGGCGCGCAGGTGATGGGCAGGGAAGGGGCGGGCGCCGGCCATGCCGGATCGCCCGATGGCAGGGGCTCAACCCGTTTTTTTGGCTTCGCCTTTCGATTCGTCCTTGGCGGTCGGCTTGCCTTCCGGCAGGGTGACCGAAAGTTCGAGGATCTCGTGTCCGCTGTCGCGCTCGACGTTGATGTTGATCGCATCGAGGTCGACGTGGACGTATTTCTTGATCACTTCGAGCAATTCGTTGCGCATCATCGGCAGGTAATCCGGTGCGCCGCGGGTGGAGCGTTCCTGCGCCACGATGATACGCAGGCGTTCCCTGGCGACCGTGGCGGTGGCTTCAGGCTTGCGCTTCAGGAAATCAAGGATACCCATCGTGATCAACCTCCGAACACGCGCTGGAGAAAGCCCTTCTTGGGCACATCGATGAAGCGCAGCGGACGCTCTTCGCCGAGGATGCGGGCCACGGTATCGCCATAGGCCTGGCCGGCATGCGAATTGGCATCGGTGATCACCGGAATGCCGTTGTTGGAGGCGGTCAGCACGTTTTCCGATTCGGGGATCACGCCGACCACTTCGATACCAAGGATCTCCTCGACGTCCTTGACGCTGAGCATCTCGCCGATGGCGACGCGGGCCGGGTTGTAGCGCGTCAGCAGCAGATGCTGGATGACCGGGCCCTCGCCACGCTCGGCGCGCCGGGTCTTGCTGGCGAGCAGGCCGAGGATGCGGTCCGAATCGCGCACCGAGGAAACCTCCGGGTTGACCACCACCACGGCATGGTCGGCGAAATACATCGCCAGGTGCGCACCTTTTTCGATGCCGGCCGGGGAATCGCAGACGACGTAGTCGAAACCGTCCTCGGACAGGCCGTCGAGCACTTTCTCGACGCCTTCCTGGGTCAATGCGTCCTTGTCACGGGTCTGGCTGGCAGCCAGTACGTACAGATTGTCGTAGCGCTTGTCCTTGATCAGCGACTGCTTCAGCGTGGCTTCGCCGTGCACGACGTTGACGAAGTCGTACACCACGCGCCGCTCGCAGCCCATGATCAGATCGAGATTGCGCAGGCCGACGTCGAAATCGATCACGGCGACTTTCTTGCCGGCCATCGCCAGGCCGGTGGCGAGGGAGGCACTGGTCGTCGTCTTGCCGACGCCGCCTTTGCCTGAGGTGACAACGATGATCTCAGCAGTCAAGGGCCCATCTCCGCATGTTTGTTTTTGTTGTGGATGATCACAGCTTGGCGATCATCAGCTTTTCGCCGTCGAGCCAGCATTGCACGGACTGGCCCTCGAGGTCGTCAGGAATCTGTTCGAAAACACGATATTGGCCCGCGATCGCCACGAGCTCGGCACGAAAGTCGGACACGAAGATGCGTGCCTTCTCGTCGCCCTGCGCGCCGGCCATCGCACGACCGCGCAAGCCACCGTAGACGTGGATGTTGCCATCGGCGATGACTTCGGCACCGTTGGCGATGGCGCCGGTAACGATCAGGTCGCGATCGCGTGCATAGACCTGTTGGCCCGAGCGGACTGAGCCGACATGGTGCTGGGCACCTTGCATGCTGCCCGGTGCCGGTGCCGAGAGAATCGGTTCGCGCTGGACTTGTGCGACGGGCTCGGCACGCGCGGGTGCATCGGCGACAGCGGCAACCCCGTTGGCCGGTTCATAGGCCGCGCGGAATTTTGCGATCAACGGCAGGCCCATGCGCTTGGCCAGCGCCTCGGTCTCGCTGGTGCCGTAGGCCAGGCCGACCGGCAACATGCCGGCACTGCGCACCGCTTCCAGCAGGGCGTCGACAGCGCCGTCGTCGGGCAGGTCGAGCAAATGGCTCAGGTCCAGCACCACCGCGGCACGGGCGAACATCTGCGGCGCCGCGCGGACGCGTCGTTCGAGTTCGTCGCACAGGGCGGCGGCATCGACCCTGCGCACGCGCACGCAGGCAATACCGACCTGGCCGAAGCGCAGGTCACAAGCGTCGGTTGTATCCATCTTTGCATTCATGGGCACCGCTCTCCGGCGAGGCGGCGCGAGTTGGCATCAAGCGGAAAAGGGTGGGCGCGCTCGGCCAGCCAGGTAACGTCCGGCAGGCCGCCGTGATCGAGCCAGGTATCGCGGACGTAGGCATAGCTGGGCAGGTCGCGAGCCAGCAGGCTGACCTGCGGACCGTGCTCGCCCATGCGTTGCTGGCCGACTTCCTGGAACCCATAGGTTCCATGGAACAGCACGACCACATCGTCGCGCGGCTCCAGGAACACCTCGCAGGCGAGCAGCGGCACGCGGACCTCGGCGTAGCTGTGCACGTCGCAATAGAAAATGCGGCCCAGCCCGTGACGATGGTAGGCGTTCGCGATCACGATGCGGTCGATGTAGACGAACTGCGGGTAATGTTCGGCGAACCAGCGGTAATTCGGGCTTTCGTAGTTGCCGCCCTCGCGCAGCGCGATCAGGAAGCCGGCCAGGTGGCCGTCGATTTCAGCCACGCGGAAATACTCGGCGTGCTCGTGAAAGTAGCGCAACTGGGTGGCGTCGAGGGCGAGGATGGAGCGACCGGCAGCGTTGTTGAGCGCCAGTACGGCATCCAGGTCGTGCTCGCACACGTCGCGGATGGCAAGGGCCATTCGTTGCTCCGCAATGATGAATTCGGGGACGAGGCCGACAAGCGGCCCCGCACAATGGCTCATTATGACATGTGGTCGTGAGCCTTACATCTCGCGATGGCACATGTAAAAGCTTCGTAAAGCCGCTGCCGATATCCAGGGAGTCATGACTTCTCGCGCATTGCACACCAATGGCGTACGCCTATCATGCGCAGGATGCCCTGGACCAATTTCAATCAAATCCGGTTGCTGCGCTACGCCGGTCTGTTCACCTGCCTGTGCGTGGCGTTGCCCCTGCTGCAGTTGCTGCCGAGCAGCGGCAGCATATGGGTGGGTGACTGGGCGGCGTGGGGGTGGATCCTTTCAGACGCGGTATTCGGACTGACCTACCTCATGCTGACCGGACGCATGGGCATGACCCATCAAAGCGGACGGGCGCAGGTTGTCAAACTGCTGGGTCTGGTATTGCTTACCGGCTCCGCCATCGCCATGGGCTGGTTCAGCCGCAGCGGCCTGTCGGCCATGCTGATGGTGGTGATTTCGGTGGTATTGCCATGGCAATTGCCGGTCGTCGCGGGCCTGGTATGGATGCTGGTGCAAAACCTGATGCTGACGCCGATCATCTCCAGCTACATGGGCTGGACGATGGGGACGGCGTTTTTGCAGGTATGCATGTATCTGGGTATCTCGACGCTGGCTTTCATCACCTCGGCGGTGGCCCGCCAGCAGACCGAGGAACGCGAGGCGCAGCGGCGGCTGAATTCGGAGCTGCGCGCCACCCGCGCCTTGCTGGCTGAATCCAGCCGGATTGCGGAGCGCATGCGCATCGCGCGCGACTTGCATGACCTGATCGGTCATCACCTGACCGCGCTGAGCCTCAACCTGGAAGTGGCAAGCCATCTCACCAACGAGGCCGCTGGCGCGCATGTGCGCAAGGCGCAAAGTACGGCGAAGCTGCTGCTGGCCGACGTGCGCGAGGCGGTGAGCGAATTGCGCCAGGACGATGCGATCGACCTGACCCAGGCGTTGCGCAGCCTGACCGAAGGCGTGCCTGGCCTGGACGTTCATGTGGTCATGCCGCCGCGTTTCAGCGTGGAGGACCCACGCCGTGCGCAAGTGCTGCTGCGCTGCGCCCAGGAAATCATCACCAATACCGCCAGGCATGCCGGTGCGCGCAACCTGTGGCTCAATTTTGCCTACGCCGGGGAGAGCCTGCTGGGCCTGCACGCGCGTGACGACGGCCGCGGCACAGAGAAGATCGAGCCGGGCAATGGCCTGTCCGGCATGCGCGAGCGGCTGGCCGAATTCGGCGGCAGCGTGACGCTGGACACTGGCCTGAGCCAGGGCTTCGCGCTGACCGTACGATTGCCGCTGGGCGAGCACACGGCGTTGGCGCACGCGCCATCGCGGTTTGAACCACCAGCGCTGAATGTGTCGTAATGTTGGCGGCTTACCTTGCCATGGCATGCGAGAATCTGCCGTCGTGGCGGGTGCATCCTGTTGGCTACCCACCCATTTCCGAGTCACGCCTGCCCGAGGATTCACGATGATTTCCGTTTGTCTCGTCGACGACCAGAATCTGGTGCGCCAAGGCGTTCGCTCGCTGCTGGATCTGTCCGAGGATATCCGCGTGGTGGCCGAGTGCGCCGACGGCGCCCAGGCGGTGCAGGAGATTCCACGAATCAAGCCCGACGTGGTGTTGCTGGACCTGCGCATGCCCAACATGAGCGGGCTGGAAGTGCTGCAGGCGCTGTCCGCGCGCAATGAGTTGCCGCCCACCATCATCCTCACCACCTTCGATGACGATCAGCTGGTCCTGCAGGGTCTCAAGGCCGGTGCGCGTGGCTATCTGTTGAAAGACGTCTCGCTGGAGCAGCTGGTGGAGGCGGTGCGGACGGTGGCCGACGGCGGCTCGTTGGTGGCGCCGATGGTTACCCAGCGGCTGATGGCCGGCGTGGCACGTATGCAGAATCATTTCACCAGCCTGGAACAGCCCGATCCGCTGACCGAGCGCGAAACCGAAATCCTGCGGCTGCTTTCGGGTGGCTACAGCAACAAGGAAATCGCCAATTCGCTGAAAGTCGCCGAGGGCACGGTGAAAAATCACGTTTCCAACATTCTTTCCAAGCTGGGCGTGCGCGACCGCACCCGCGCGGTGTTGAAGGCGCTGGAGATGGGGATCGTTTAGTTCGTGGCGGCCGTCCATCCGTGGTGGCACGGTGCCTGTTGCAGCTGGTTTACACCCTTCCCGGCGCCCCGGCCACAGCGGATAGCGTTCCTGCCCGTGAGCAAGTAACATCCGTAGCTTCGGCGTTTGCCGACCCCCTGCCAAGGCCCACGGATTCAACCCTCGGGCGGCCTACGCGGCGGCCGGGGCGACATTTTAGGTATGGCGTAAAGACGCTTCGGAGAACTCTGGAATGATGCGTGTCTTTGAATTTCTTGTTGCCCTGGTCATCGTTGCGGCGCTCGGTGTCCTGGCGGCTGTGGTCATGCCCGGCAGCGGTCATGTGGAACGCGAGCTGGTGATCGGCAAGGACATGCGTCAGGTGTATGACGTGCTCGACAATTTCCGCCGTTTTCCGGATTACTCGGAACTGCGTTCGGTCGATCGGGGCATGCAGTTCAATTTTTCCGGCAAGTCCTATGGCCCGGGTGCCGAGGTCAGCTGGGTCAGCACCGATGCCAAGATTGGCAACGGCGGCCTGACCATCGCCAGCGCCACGCCGGATTTCGACAAGGTCGACAGCAATACCAAGAAAGCCAGCATTGTCTGGAACCTGGACAACAGCTGGCGTGGACTGGACAAGCATTTCACGCTGGATCTGGAGCGCCAGGGCAGCCGCGGTCAGCTGACCCAGGTGACCTGGGCGTATGACGTTTCCTACGGCTGGAACCTGGTCAACCGATTCGCCAACCTGTACATCCACGGCGATCCCGACACCTTCATCCAGGGCAGCCTGAACAACCTGCAGAACGTGTTGGCCGGCGTGCCGAACATCGACTACAGCCAGCTGATTCCGTTCATCGAGCAGACCCAGCCGACGCCGGTGCTTCTGGTGTCCACCTCGATGGAGCGCAAGGATGGTCTGGAAGGTCTGGACGATGCCACTGCGAAGGCCGTTACCGAGCTTCAGGCATCCGCCAAGAAACTTGGCGTGAACGTGACCGGCCCCCGCATCCTGATCACCACCAACTACGGCGATCAGACCTACACCTTCGATGTGGCGTTGCCGATCGATTCCAGCACGCTGACCGTCAACGGCCAGAGTGAACAGTTGACGGCGGCAACCCCGCCATCGCTGGACGCCGCCGCCGCCGCGCCGGCTGAGGCCGGCACCGCTGCCGCTGCCGCCAATACCGAGCAGGTTACGCCCGGTGGTCATGACCGCTACGGTCGTCTGGTGGTGGACAACAACGTGCGCGCCACGCTGGCCTTTGGTGGCGCTGCGCTCAAGGGTGTCTGGAATGGCACGTTCGCCGGTGTGCCGCAGACCCGCGACATGCTGAAGGCGTATGCGCAGACCCACGGTTACAAGTTCGACGAAGTGACCAACCGGCCCTACGACATCGTCGTGACGCCGGAGGTGAAGGACGCGGGTGGCAACATCACGACCTACGCCAAGTATGACGTCTATCTGCCGATCACCAATGCGCCGGAAAAGACTCCCGAGCAGGAAGCGGGTCTGCAGCCGCCGGCGCTCGAGGACAGCAACGCACCGGCAGCCTCCGGTTCGAGCCCGGCACCGGCCAGCAGCGCGGCACCGGCGCCCGCCGGCAGTGCGGCGCCGGCCGACGCAGGCAGCGCTGGCCAGTAAGCCGGACGAAGAGGTCCGCTTGTCAAAGGGCCCTTCCATTGGAAGGGCCTTTTTGTTTTCGGCGACAGTTGTTTGCGACATGCACGGTCACCGCCGGACCCGAACTTTGCGGACCTGTTGCGGTACATTGCAGAATCACCCGCATGACCGTCGATCGGCTTGACGCAGTGCTCCGCCACAGCCACCCCTGGACATGATCGAAACCGACCAGCTCACCCGATGCTATGGCCACCTGACCGCCGTGGATGCGTTGAGCATCCGCGTGGAGCCCGGACAGGTGCTTGGTCTGCTAGGCCCCAACGGCGCCGGCAAATCCACCGCGATGCGCATGATCGCGGGATTTCTGGTGCCTACCTCCGGTACCGCCCGTGTCTGTGGCCACGATGTCAGCCGCGAGCCGTTAAAGGCGAAACGGGCCCTGGGCTACCTGTCCGAAGGTGCGCCGAGCTACGGCGAGCTGACGGTGCGCGAGTTCCTGCACTTCATCGTGCGGATGCGCGGGCTCAAGGTCGAAGCGGGCTATCGGCGTTTCGAGGCGGTAGTGCAGCAGCTGCAGCTGGAAGAGGTGCTGGGGCTGTGCATCGACACGTTGTCGAAGGGCCTTCGCCGTCGTGTCGGACTGGCCCAGGCGATCCTGCACGACCCGCCGGTGCTGATGCTGGACGAACCGACCGACGGCCTCGATCCGAACCAGAAACACGCGGTACGCCAGTTGATCGACGTGATGGCACGGGATCGCACCATCCTGATTTCCACCCACCTGCTCGAAGAAGTCCACGCGTTGTGCAACCGCGTGGTGATCATCGCCCGCGGCAGGTTGCTGGCCGATGCCACGCCGGCGGAACTGGAGGCGCGTTCGCGCTATCACGGCGCGGTGTCGTTCAGTGCGCCGGGCAGTGCGATGTCGCAGGAGATGCTGGGCCGTCTGCCGCAGGTGGCGGCGATCGAGATCGATCCGCTGGACGGCCGCATCACGGTGTTCCCGAAGCCGGGCGAACGCATTCTGGAGCCGGTCGAGACGCTGTTGCGCGAGCAGGGACTGGAGGTATCGGAAATCCAGCTCGAACGTGGACGGCTGGACGAGGTGTTCCGCCAGATCACCACCAGCGAAGGTCATGCCGCCGAGGGTCGCGCATGAGTCCGGTCAACGCCGTGCTTCGGCGGGAGTTGCGCAGCTATTTCGTGACGCCGGTGGCGTACGTGTTCCTGGTGATCTTCCTGGTGCTGGCCAGCATCCTCACGTTCTACGCTGGCGACTTCTACGAGCGCGGGCAGGCCGACCTGCAACCATTTTTCATGATGCACCCGTGGCTGTACCTGATCCTGGTGCCGGCGATCACCATGCGCATGTGGGCGGAAGAGGCCAAGGGCGGCACGCTGGAGCTGCTGCTGACGCTGCCGCTGACGCTGTGGCAGGCGATGCTGGGCAAGTTCCTGGCGGCGTGGCTGTTCATCGGACTGGCGCTGGCATTGACCTTCCCGATCTGGATCACGGTCAACTATCTCGGCTCGCCGGACAATGGCGTGATCCTGACCGGTTACCTTGGCAGTTGGCTGATGGCCGGCAGTTTCATCGCGATCGGTGCCTGCCTGTCGGCACTGACCCGCAGCCAGGTGGTGGCCTTCATCCTCACCGCCCTGGTATGCGTATTGCTGATCCTGGTCGGGCAACCGCAGGTGCTGGATTTCTTCTCCGGTGCGTTGCCGCGCAAACTGATCAATGCCGTGGCGCACCTGTCCATGCTGCGGCACTTCGAGGCGATCGCGCGCGGTGTGCTGGACATCCGTGACCTGACGTATTTCCTGTTGAGCACGATCGGCTGGCTGCTCGCCGGTGTGCTGCTGCTCGATCTCAAACGGACACGCTGACGCCATGCCCCGCTTGCGCCTGCATCCGATATTTTCCAAGCCGTTGCGGCTGACCCGGCGCGCCTTGCTGTACGGTGCGCTGGTGCTGCTGGTACTGGTGTTCGTGCCAGTGATCGTGGCCAGCAGCCGCTGGCTGCACGCCTCGCGGGTCGATCTCACCACCGACAAGCTGTACACCTTGACGCCCGGCACGTTGCACATCGTCGATTCACTTCAGCGGCCGCTGCGGTTGACCTTGTACTTTTCCGACCACGCTACCCGCGACCTGCCGCAATTGCGCAGCTACGAGCAGCGGGTGCGCGAGATGCTGCAGGAAATCGTGGCGCGCTCGCACGGCCGGGTCCGCCTGCAGACCATCGACCCAGTGCCCTATTCAGACGACGAGGCCAGCGCCGAGGGCAACGGCCTGACCGCCGCCAATGGCGGCAGCAACGGTGAGCGGGTATTTTTTGGCCTGGCCGGCAGCGCCATGTCGGGCAATCCCGACAACGACACCATGGACGATCGGGTGCCGGAGAAGACGCTGGCCATCGGCTTCTTCGACCCGGCGCGCGAAACCTTCCTCGAATACGACATCGCCAAGCTGCTGTATGAATTGAACCAGGTCAGCAAGCCGCCCATCGGGGTTATCAGCTCGCTGCCGGTCGATGGCAACCCGGTGCTCAGCGAACAACCGTGGACGGCGTTGCAGCAACTCGGCCAGCTGTTCGACGTGAAGACACTCGATCCGGCGACGCTGCAGCACGTCGATGAAAGCATCAAGGTATTGCTGTTGATCCACCCGAAGCGGTTGCCGCCCGACGCGCAGTACGCGATCGATCAATACGTGTTGCACGGCGGCCATCTGGCGGTGTTCGTCGATCCCGATGCGGAACTCGATACCACCCCCTATGCGCCGGACAGCACCACGTTTCCCGATCACGGCTCGGATTTGCCGCGCCTGTTCGCGGCCTGGGGTGTGGCCTACGATCCGCACAAGGTCGTGCTCGATCGTGCGCGTGCGTTACAGATCGAACTGGCCGGCAGCAGTCTCAACCATCCGGCGATGCTCGATCTCGGCGCGCAGGAGCTCAATCGCAACGATGTGATCACCGCCAGCTTGCAGCGCATCAACGTCTCGACCGTCGGTTATTTCGACCTGACAGCGCAGGCCACCACGCGGCTGATTCCGTTGTTGCAGAGCAGCGCCGAAGCCGAAGTGGTGTCGACCCAGCGGGTGCTCGATGCCGCGGATGATCCCACCCAGTTGCTGCAGGATTACAAGACGGACAACGCCCACTACGTGCTGGCGGCGCGCCTGCGCGGGACATTCGCCAGCGCGTTTCCCGAACGTGCCGGCGAACCGGGTCACCGTGCCAGCTCCGCCCCGAACACCGAAGTGATCCTGGTGGCCGATACCGATCTGCTCAGCGACCGGCTATGGGTCGAACCGCAGACGGTGCTGGGCCAGACCACGATGCGCATCTTCGCCAACAACGGCGACTTCGTGACCAACCTGGTGGACAACCTCAGCGGTTCTTCCGCGCTATTGTCGATTCGCGGCCGCTCAACCTCGCAGCGGCCGTTCACGCGGGTGCAGGCGCTGCGCAACGTGGCCGACCAGAAATTTCTGCAGAAGGAGCAGGAACTGGAGCAGGAGTTGGCCGATACCCGGCGCCGGCTGGATGAATTGCAGCCGGTGAAGGGCAGTCACGGCGGTACGGCGACGGCCGAGCAGCGGCGCGAGATCGAACAGTTCCGCCAGCGTCAGCTGGCGATCAACAAGGAACTGCGCGACGTGCAGCACCAACTCAATGCCGAGATCGACGCTCTCGGACTGCGCGTGAAATTCATCAACATCGTGCTGGTGCCGGCGCTGGTGGTGCTGATCGGCCTGCTGTACGGCTGGCGGCGTACCCGGCACAGCCGCCAACGCCGGTGAAAGCGGCAATCTGCCGCAACCCCGGCGTGCGCCGGCGGGCGACTCCGTGCGCGCGCGGCATTATGCTGGGTGGTCGCCGACCCCTGTCGGCGTAGACGTCTTCTCTGGTGCCGTGATCGTGATCGCTACGTTGCTGAAATGGATCGTGCCGTGGGAGTTTTCGTGGGTATTCCTCGCGATCTTCGTACCGACCTGCGTGCTGTATCTGCGCGGCAGCCGTCGGCTGCAGGTGAGTTTCAACCGCAAGCTGGCATTCTGGGTCGGCATGGCGATCATTTACCTGTCGTTGCAGACCTATCTGGATTACTACGCCGAGCATGAGTTCTTCATGCACCGGATCCAGCAGTTGTTGCTGCATCACCTGGCGCCCTTGCTGATCGTCACCGCATTTCCGGGCAGCGCGCTGCGTGCCGGCATGCCGCTGGCGTGGCGCGTGCAAGTACTGCAACCGCTGCGTCGCTCGTGGCCGTGGCGGATCGTCAGTGGTGTGCTGCTGAACCCGACGGTCGCGACGTTGCTGTTCATCGGGTTCATCCTGATCTGGCTGATCCCCTCCATGCAGACGCTGGCGATGCTGGACTGGCGCGTCTATCGCTTCATGAACTGGAGCATGCTGGTCAGCGGTTTCGCCTACTGGTCACTGGTGCTCGACCATCGGCCGCATCCGCCGGGACGGATGACCGCCGGCCTGCGCGTGCTGTCGCCTGCGATCACGATGACGCCGCAGATTCTGGCCGGCGCGATCATCACGTTCTCCAAGTCCGATCTTTATCCGATCTTCGAGATCTGCGGACGCGCGTTTACCTTCAATGTGCTGACCGGCCAGCTGATCGGTGGCGTGATCATCTGGGTGCCGTCGGCATTGCTGGAATCGATCGGCGGGCTGATGGCACTGCGGCAGTGGCTGCGGTTGTCGCGCAACGGCCGGCTGCCACGCAAGCCGCCACGCAAACCGGCCCATCGCACGGCGGCCCTGTCGGACTGAGTGGTCCGCGGCTCAGTGACCGTCGGGCATCGCGCCGTGATCCATTGCCGGCATGGCATCCCCGGCATCCAGCGCATTGGCCGGACGAGCGATGAAATCGGTGGCCTGCGTGCTGCCGTCACCGAACTTCAGTGTCAGGGTCACGCTATCGCCTGGCTGCACCGGCTTGTCCGGTTGCGTCAGCATCAGGTGATAGCCGGCAGGGGCGAGCTCCGCCTTGCCGTGTGCAGGCACCGCAAGCGCATCGACCATGCTCATGCGGCTGACGCCACCGGCGGTCGAACTCTGATGCAGCATCACCCCGGCGTATACCGTGCTGCTGGCGCCGCGCAACTCGACCGGCCGGTCGCCATCGTTTTCCAGCGTGACGTAAGCGCCGGCAGGCAGGTCGCCGGGCAGCACGCGGATCCAGGCATGGCTGGTGCGGATGTGATCGGCGTCGGTGGCATGGGCTGCGCCGGCCAGCAGCAAGCCGCCCAGCAGCAACGAAAGCGTGGAAGACTTCATGGCGTGGCTCCAGTGCTCAGCAGCAAATGCAGATCGTGCACGAGATCGTCCTGCGAGGCGGATGGGGTGGCCAGCGCGCGCGCCTTGCCGTCGCGGTCGAACAGGTAGATCGCCGAGCTGTGGCTGACCTCGTAGGCGCCGTCGGCCGAGCTCGGCTCGCGGGTAAAGGCGGAACGGTAGCGCTTGCTCAAGGCCTCGACGGCGTGTGCGCTGCCCACCAGGCCCACGGCGTGCGCATCGAACGCGTTGACATAGGCGTGCATCACGGCCGGCGTGTCACGCGCCGGATCGACGCTGACGAACAGGATGCGTGCACCGTCGGCCAGCGGGCCGAGCCGCTGCATCACCACATGCAGGTGCGCCAGCGTGAGCGGGCAGACGTCGGGACAGTGCGTGTAGCCGAAGTACAGCAATACCACCTTGCCGCGGTAATCCGCGCCAGTGACCGCCTTGCCGTTGTCATCCGTGAGCTTGAAATCGAGGTCCGGCATGTGTCCGCTGATGTTGGTCAGCCGCAATGGCAGCGGTTCGCTGCGCTGGCAGCCGCCGAGCAACAGGCCGACGGCGAGCAGTAACAGCAACAGGGCAGGGCGCAAACAGTGGCGTGGCTTCATGCGAGAATCCGGGAACATCATCCATTCAAGCATACGACACCGGCTGCATCGCCGGGTCCGTGAGGCAGGGAATTCCGGCACGATGCGACAAACTGTCCATGCATCCGCCGCCCTGCTGGTCGGACTGGCTGGCGCCAGCGCGGTATTGCTCGGGGCGTTCGGTGCGCACGCACTGCACGATACCCTGGGCGTCCAGGGCCGCGAGGTGTGGCACACCGCCGTGAACTATCACGTATGGCATGCGCTCGCCCTGGCGCTCGCCGTGGGGTTGGGGCGCGGCCGCAGCCAGCGTGTGGCAATCGTTGCATTCGCCATGGGCATCGTGCTGTTCAGCGGCAGCCTGTACGCGCTGGCACTGGGTGCGCCACGCTGGTGTGGCGTGATCACGCCGTTTGGCGGGCTCGCCTTCGTCGTGGGTTGGCTGGCGCTCGGATGGACGTTGTGTTCGCGTAACGAATAGTTCTTTCGAGCGTCATCCCCTGGTCATGACCGGGCGCCATCGTGTTCGCATGAACACGCAGATCGCCCTTCGGCATCGACCCCATGTGGCATGGTCATCCAGCCACTTCTTCCGCATCCTGCGCTGGCCGGGCATCGCCTTGCTTGGCCTGTTGTCGCTAGGCCTGCTGTGGTCGTGGTCGCCTGCTCCCGATGGCACGACCGAGGCTGCGCCGACCAGCCAGCTGGTGCACTGGCAGGACGCGAGCCATGACTGGTTGCTGGTGGTTGACCCGGCGACCCGCGAACTCGTCGTCTATGACGCCAATGACGGTCGTCCGCTGGAACGTCTGGGTACGGACGACGGACTGCCGGCTGTGCAGTCGATCGCGCAGCAGGGATCGTGGGTGTTCGTGACGGGCGGACAGCACGCGAAGATGCGCGTGCTGAAGCTGCCGGTGTTGCAGGCGGTGGCCGTCAACAGCCGCTGAGCGAACACCCAAAGGGCCCTCACGATGGAATGCCGCCGTGGGCTGGGCTCGGCGTCCCATCATGCTGCTTCAGCAAGACCACCTTGTATCCCCACGTGGAGTACATTTTTTTGCTCCCGTGCCGATCTCAGCGGTCGTCATCATCGAGAGCGGGTTCGATCTTGCCCGGCTTCAGCCGGCCGGACTTGCGCAGCGCCTCGCGCAGCACGTATTCGATCTGGGCGTTGACGCTGCGCAGCTCGTCATCCGACCAGCGCTGCATCGCGTCGAGCACGGTTGCGCTGATACGCAACGGGTAGGCTTTTTTCTCGACAGCCATCGCGACGCGTCAGTACAACGTGCCGGTATTCAACACCGGCTGAGTGCCGCGTTCGCCGCACAGCACCACCAGCAGGTTGCTGACCATCGCCGCCTTGCGTTCTTCGTCGAGCTCCACCACGCCACGCTTGCTGAGCTGGTCCAACGCCATCTCGACCATGCTTACCGCGCCCTCGACGATCTTCGTGCGGGCGGCGATGATCGCGCCGGCCTGCTGCCGCTGCAGCATCGCCTGGGCGATCTCCTGGGCATAGGCAAGATGGCTGATGCGTGCCTCGACCACCTGCACGCCGGCCTTGCCCAGGCGCGTCTGGATCTCGTCGCGCAGGTGCGAATTGATCACCTCGCCATGGCTGCGCAGCGAAGGCTTGTCATCGTCGTGCGCGTCGTACGGATAGCTCTGCGCCATCTGCCGCAGCGCCGATTCGCTTTGGATATGCACGTAGTTTTCGTAATCGTCCACGCAGAACACCGCCTCGGCCGTATCCAGCACCTGCCAGACGACCACCGCACCGATCTCGATCGGATTGCCGTCGTTGTCGTTGACCTTCAGCTTGCCGCTCTCGAAATTGCGCACGCGCAGCGAAATGCTCCGCTTGGTGTAGAACGGATTGGTCCAGCGCAAGCCCTCCGTACGCACGGTGCCCGCGTATTTGCCGAATAGTTGCAGCACCTGACCTTCGTTGGGTGCGACCTGGAAGAAACCCTTCAGCAGGAAACCGTCGATCACCAGCAACACGATGCCGGACAGCATGGGAAACAACGCGGGCGTATCGGGTTGCGAATGGATCGCCGAAAACATCATCGCCACACCGATCGCAGCCAGCGCGATGCACAGCACGGCGAAAGGAATGCCGGCGACGGAAAAGCCATTGCGTTCGTTCATTGAGGTGTCTCCTGTAGTGGGATAATTAGATATCAAATTGATATCATATGCAAGGGCGAGCTCGCGTAGACGACATGGCCGGTCCGGACACCGCTTCGGGCCGCATACAATGTCGTTTTGACCGCCGCGGAGAACACGATGAAGCCATTCGGCACGCCCCATTCCGAGCACGCTTTGCGTGTCCTGCTGCTGGGCGCCGGCGAACTGGGCAAGGAAGTGGCGATCGAGTTGCAGCGCTACGCGGTGGAAGTGATCGCGGTAGATCGCTATGCCAACGCGCCGGCGATGCAGGTCGCCCATCGCAGCCATGTGGTCGACATGCTGGATGGCGCCGCGCTGCGTGCGGTGATCGAGCAGGAAAAGCCCGACCTGGTGGTGCCGGAGATCGAGGCGATCCACACGGCGACGCTGATCGAGCTGGAGAAGGAAGGACAGCGGGTCGTACCGACCGCCCGTGCCACGTGGTTGACGATGGACCGCGAGGGCATCCGCAAACTGGCCGCCGAGGAATTGCAGTTGCCGACCTCGCCGTATCGTTTTTGCAACGACGAAGCGCAGTATCGCGAAGCGGTCGCGGCGATCGGCTATCCGTTCGTGATCAAGCCGGTGATGAGTTCGTCGGGCAAGGGCCAGAGCGTGGTGAGGGACGCGGATGCGTTGCAGCATGCGTGGGATTACGCGCAGTCCGGCGGCCGTGCCGGCAGGGGTCGGGTGATCGTCGAGGGTTTTGTCGATTTCGACTACGAGATCACCATGCTCACCGTGCGCCACACGAACGGTGTGAGTTTTTGCGCGCCGATCGGCCATCGCCAGGAGGATGGTGATTACCGCGAGTCATGGCAGCCGCAACCGATGAGCGACATCGCGCTGGCCGAAGCCCAGCGCCAGGCAGCGGCGATCACCCAGGCGCTGGGCGGCTGGGGCGTGTTCGGCGTGGAGTTTTTCGTGAAGGGCGACGCGGTGATTTTTTCCGAGGTCAGTCCACGACCGCACGACACCGGTTTGGTCACGCTGATCTCGCAGGAATTCTCCGAGTTTGCATTACATGTGCGGGCGATCCTCGGTCTGCCGATTCCGGTGATCCACCAGTACGGACCGGCGGCGTCGTGCGCGGTGCTGGTGGAGGGCGAAGGCGCCGGTCCGCGCTATCACGGTGTGGCCGAGGCGCTGGCCGAAGCGGATACCCAATTGCGTATTTTCGGCAAACCCGAAGTCAAAGGGCGCCGGCGCATGGCGGTGACGCTGGCACGTGCCGATTCGCTGGAGGCGGCGATCGGCAAGGCCGTGCGTGCGGCGGGAAAATTGCGCGCCGAGCTGTGAGCTGCGGCATCGACCAGTGCCCGATGCGATAGGCTTGGTCGCTGCAGCGGTGATGAAAACACAAGGGAAATGACGATGGAATCGACGGGTTTTGCGCATTGGCTGATCGTTTTGGTAGAGACCTTCGCCGCGCTGTTTCTGCTGCTGCTGGCGCTGTTCGTGGTGGTGTTGCTGGCGACGTGGGTGGTCGACCGCAACCAGACCGGCAATGCGGTGCTGCGCAATTTTCCGATCATCGGCCATTTTCGCTACTGGTTCCTTCATCTCGGTGAGTTCTTTCGCCAGTACCTGTATTCCAGCGACCGCGAGGAGATGCCGTTCAATCGCGCCGAGCGCACCTGGGTCTACCGCGCCGCGAAAAATGTCGACAACACCAACGCGTTCGGCTCCAGCCGCGACCTGCGCGCCGAAGGCGTCCCGTTCTTCGTCAATGCGCCGTTTCCCGACCTCGGCACGGATCATGTCGATCCGGTACCGGTGACGATGGGTCCGTACGCGCGCGAGCCTTACAGTCATGCGGCGTTCTTCAATATCTCGGCGATGAGTTTTGGTGCGCTGTCGGCGCCTGCCGTGCGCGCGCTGTCGCGTGGCGCGGCCAAGGCCGGCATCTGGATGGACACCGGTGAAGGTGGCCTGACGCCGTATCACCTCGAGGGCGGCTGCGACATCATCTTCGAGATCGGTACCGCGAAATACGGCGTGCGCACGCCGGACGGCAAGCTCGACGACGACAAGCTGCTGGCGATCTGTGCGCACCGACAGGTGAAGATGGTCAGCATCAAGCTTGGCCAGGGCGCCAAGCCGGGCATGGGCGGCCTGCTGCCGGGGGCCAAGGTCACTGCGGAAATCGCCGCGATCCGCGGCATTCCGGTCGGCGAGGATTCGCAAAGTCCGAACCGGCATCTCGACATCGGCAACGTCTCGCAACTGATGGACAGCGTCCAGCACATCCGCGAACTGACCGGCAAGCCGGTCGGCTTCAAGGCGGTACTCGGTGGTGTGGAGTGGATCGGCGAGTTGTGCGACGAAGTGTGGAAGCGCGGCATCGAAAGCGCGCCGGATTTCATTATCGTCGATGGCTCCGAGGGTGGCACCGGAGCGGCGCCACAGACCTTGATGGAAGGCGTCGGCCTGCCGCTGCATGAGGCCTTGCCGGCCCTGCTCGACATGCTGATCGTCAAGGGTCTGCGTGAACGCATCAAGGTGATCTGTTCGGGCAAGTGCATCACGGCTTACGACGTGGCTTGGGCGTTGTCGATCGGCGCGGACTTCGTCAACTCGGCGCGTGGTTTCATGCTGGCGCTCGGATGCATCCAGTCGCTGCAATGCAACCGCAACACCTGTCCCACCGGCATCACCACGCAGAACCCGAAACTGCAGCGCGGGCTGGTGGTCACCGACAAGAGCGAGCGGGTCTTCCACTACGCACAAAACGTGATGCACGAAGTTGGCATCATCGCGCACAGCTGCGGAGTCAGCGAACCGCGCCAGCTCAATCGCAGCCATTGCCGCGTAGTGGGGGACGACGGCCTCTCGATGCCGCTTGAAAAATTGTTCCCGTATCCGCAGACGGCGGATCGCGCGGTCGATGCCTGATCGCCGGATTGAGGATTCGCGCCGCTAGGGCAAAGGCTGCCAACCTTCGGCCGTGCGTACCTGCAAGGGCTTGAAGCGCCGCTTGTAATCCATCTTCGGATGGCCATCGATCCAGAAGCCGAGGTACAGCCACGGCATGCCGCGACGGCGGGCCAGCGCCACCTGCTGCAGGATCGCGCAGGTACCGAGGCTCCGCGCGGTTTCATCGGGATCGAAGAAGGTATAGACGGCCGAAATGCCGTTGCTGCAGACGTCGGTGACCGCCACCGCGAGCAGGCGATCGCCCTGGCGAAGTTCCATGAACAGCGTGGGACTCCACGGCGCGGTGAGGAAGCGGCGGAAGTCGCTGGCCTCGGCGTCGTCCATGCCGCCGCCGGCGTGGCGGCTGTGCAGGTAGCGCTGGTACAGCGCGTGGCGCTCGCGGTTGTAGCCGGGAATCGACTCGCTGACGACGAGATCCGCGTTGCGTTTCAGGCAGCGCCGCTGCGCGCGATCCGGCTCGAAGTTCGCCACGTCGATGCGGCACGGCGTGCAGGCGCGACATTGCGGACAGTGCGGAAAATACAGATGCCCGCCGGCACGGCGGAAACCCCGTTCCAGTGCCGGCCCGTAGAGCTGGTCGAGTTGCGGTGCGGCGGGATCCAGCACCAGGTTCTGCGCCGTGCGTTCGGCGTAGTAGCCGCACGCGTGGGGCAAGGTCTGGAACAGACGGACTTGGTCGGAACGGCGCATGGCCTGATTCTATGCCCGCGCGATGGTTTCACACCATCGACGGTCAGATCACGTGCATGTAGCGCAGCATCACCACGGCCAGTGCCGCAAGGACCGCCAGCAACACGATGCGGCGTACGCGGGCCACCGTATGGTCGCGCCGCATGGCCGGCGTGGGATTGCGCTCGGCGGCCAGTTCCTCGGCATGGCGAATGACCGGCTCGATGCCGATCTCGCGCAGCAGCGCACGCGCCTGGGTGTAGTCATCGGCGTTGCTGGCCCATACCTGCGGCCAACTGCTACGGTCGTCCCGCTGTTCCGTGTAACTGAAGCGCTGCCAGGTCGGGCGGTTGTAGTTGGACCGATTGACCACGGTCGTCTCGATGCCATGCTCGGCCATCAGCGCGACCACGGTATCGATGTTTTCCTGGCGGGGGGATGTATAGATCTGGCGCATGCGTGCAGTTTACGCGATCAGTCGCGGCGAACGCGGATCAATCCTTCCTGTGCGGTGGACGCCACGAGTCGACCGTCGCGGCTGAAGATCTGTCCGCGTGCCAGTCCGCGGCCGCCCTGCGCCGTGGGGCTGTCGAAGGAATACAGCAGCCATTCGTCGACGCGGAACGGACGATGGAACCACAGCGCGTGATCGAGGCTGGCCATCTGCACGTTGTGGGTCATGTACGAGATGCCGTGCGGCAGCGTGGCGGTGCCGATGAGGTGAAAGTCCGAGGCGTACGCCAGCAGCGAGCGGTGCAGGATGGCCGAATCGTTGATTGGCGAGGTCAGCTTGAACCAGATGTGCTGGATTGGCGGGCGCTTGACCGGATGCAGTTCGTCGCGCGGCCATACCTGGCGGAACTCGAACGGGCCGTCGATGCCGAGCCAGCGTTGCAGCTTCACCGGCAGGCGCGCCAATTCGTCCGGCGGCAGCGGATGCAGCGGTTCGATGTCTTCCGGTGCCGGTACCTCGGGCATCGAGGTCTGGTGCTCCACGCCGCTTTCCGGCACCTGGAACGAGATCGAGCCATTCAGGATCGGTTGCCCGTGCTGGATCGCCAGCACCCGTCGCGACGAAAACGAGCCGCCGTCGCGGGCATGCTCCACGCTGTACACGATCGGCGCGTCGATGTCGCCGGCGCGCAGGAAATAGGCGTGCAGCGAATGTGCCTCGCGCACCGGATCAACCGTCTGCTGCGCCGCCGCCAGCGCCTGGCCCAGCACTTGGCCGCCGAATACGAAGCGCGTGCCGATATCGCGACTCTGGCCACGGAAGAGGTTGTCCTCCAGCCGTTCGAGCTGCAACAGTTCGACCAGTTCGGTGACATGGTTGGGTGGCATGGACTAGGACTCGAGATGGCGGCGAAACGACGATTATAGGGCGCGCCGGTCCGGATCCATGAGCCGCACCAGCCCGCAGTCGTCGACCACGTCGGCCCACGGAAACATCGGCCCGGGGTCGAGTTTGCGGTGGACTTCCCGGGCAGGGTCGTCGCTGGCTGGCATCATCGCGACATCCAGTTCCTCATGGCCGGCGATATGGCGCAGGTTGGGGAAGTCGCGGCGCAACTGTGCCAGCAGGGCACCCAGCGCGTGGATCTGGGCGTCCCGGTACGGCTCGGTCATCTGCTGGTGTCGCGAGTCCCACCAATGCGGATACCGCCCCTGATTCACCAGCTCGATGCCGATCGAGTTCGGGTTATGGCCGCGTACATGGTGCGCCACGCGGTCGCCGGGCACGTAGCGGTAAACAGCCCCATCGCGATCGACGTAGTAATGGCCGCTGTTCCCCGCGCCGCTGGCATGCACCACCCTTTCGCCGTATTCGCGCGCCATCGCCAGATCAGGCAGCTCGGTGCAGTGGATCACCACCAGTTCGACCGTACCCGCCTCGCGCTGGGTCAGCAGGTCGACGTAAGGCAGCGGTTGCTCGTGGATGGTCAGGCTCATGCAGGCAGTTTCGCATGCGCAAGGCCGCGCGGAAACGCCGCCTGTTACCATGCGGGCCTTGCTGTCAGCAGTTTTCATGGAGACCGCCATGCGCGGCCAGATCATTCTTTCGCACGGTTCGGATTCCAGTCCGGATGCCACCAAGGTCAGCGCGCTGGCCGCGCTGGCCGAATCGCTGGGCTGGCGCACGCAGCGGCCGGATTACCGCAGCGATGACGCGCGCGGCCACGCCGGCTCAGTGGCGCCACGGATCGCCCGGTTGCGCGCCACGGTCGAGGCGCTGGACACACCACCGCTGCTGATCGGCTCCAGTATGGGCGCGTTCGTGTCCGGGCTGGTTTCGCTGGACGTGCCTGTTTCGGGTTTGCTGTTGCTGGCCACGCCCAGCGAAATTCCTGGTTACGCGCGGCCATTCGACGTGCGCCCCGAGGTACCCACCATGCTGATCCACGGTTGGCGCGACGCTGTCTGCCCGCTTGCCGGCCTGCAGGCGTTCGCGGCCCAGCGTCGGCTGCCGCTTCTCGTCGTGGATGATGATCACCGACTGGGCTCCAGCATGGATGCCATCGTCGCCCAGTGTCGGCTGATGCTGGAACAGCTGGCGGTCGCCGCATGAATCATTATTTCGCCACCTGCCCGAAAGGACTGGAATACCTGCTGCGCGACGAACTGATCGCGATCGGCGCCACCGACGTGCGCGAGGCGCTGGCGGGCGCACATTTCTCCGGCACGCTGCAAACGGCCTACAAGGCCTGCCTGTGGTCGCGACTGGCCAGCCGCATCCTGTTGCCGCTGGCCGAGTTCGATGCGCCGGACGACGACGCACTGTATCGCGGTGTGCAAGACATCGACTGGAGTGGACACCTGGCTGCACACGCCACCTTTGCGGTGGATGCGGGCACCGCGATGAGCAAACTCACCCACAGCCAGTTCATCGGCCTGCGCGTGAAGGATGCGGTGGTCGATCAATTTCGCCAGCGCGACGGCAACCGGCCGGGCATCGACACCGACGAGCCGGACATCCGCATCAACGTGCGCCTGCGCCGCGACCGGGCCACGCTGTCGCTGGACCTGGCCGGTTCGCCGTTGCACCGCCGTGGTTGGCGCGAAGTACAGGGCGAAGCGCCGCTCAAGGAAAATCTCGCCGCCGCGATGCTGCTGCGCGCACGCTGGCCGGAGGTGTATGCCGCCGGTGGCGCGCTGCTCGATCCGATGTGCGGATCCGGCACGCTGCTGATCGAAGGCGCATTGATGGCGGGCGATGTGGCACCAGGCCTGCGCCGCGAGTATTTCGGTTTCCTCGGCTGGCAGCAGCACGACATCGCGTTATGGCGCGGTCTGCTGGATGAAGCCAGGCAACGCGCCGAAACCGGCCTGCGCAGTTTGCGCAGCGTGTTCTTCGGTAGCGATGCCGATCCGCGCATGGTGCAGACGGCCAAACGCAACGCGCAGGAAGCCGGTGTGGCCGGTTTCTTCACATTGGACAAGCAGGACGTGAGCCATGCGGCGCCACCGCCGGGGATCGACTACGGCCTGGTCATCACCAACCCGCCGTATGGCGAACGGCTCGGTGATCGCGCCGAGATGCCGAAGCTGTACCGCACGGTGGGCGACACCTTGCGCGCGCGTTTCAGTGGCTGGCGCGCCGCCGTGCTGGCTGGTGACGTGGAATTGGGCCGGGCCATGCAACTGCACGCGGACAAGCGCTATGCGCTGTACAACGGTGCGCTGGAAACCGTGCTGCTGACGTTCGACCTGAAGCGCCGCGACGAGAAGCCGCGCGAGCCGAAGCCGCTGTCGGCCGGCGCGCAGATGCTGAAGAATCGGCTGGAAAAGAACGTCAAGCACCTGCGCAAACGGTTGACCCGAGAAGCCATCCACTGCTGGCGCGCCTACGATCAGGATCTGCCGGAATACGCCGCGGCGATCGACGTCTATGGCGACACGCATGGTGACGAGCACCTGCATATCCAGGAATACCGCGCTCCGGCGGATGTGCCAGCCGACGTGGCGCGGCTGCGCATGCGCGAGATTGCCCGCGTGGCGGGTGAAGTGCTTGGCGTGCCACGCGAGCGCATCGCGCTGAAGACCCGCGAGCGTGGCAAGGGCGGCTCCAAGTACGGCCAGCTGGATCAGCGCAACGAGTTCATCGAAGTGGAAGAGGACGGCCTGAAGTTCCTGGTCAACCTCACCGATTATCTCGACACCGGCCTGTTCCTCGATCACCGGCTGGTGCGCGCGAAGGTACGTGAGCTGGCCCAAGGCCGCTGCTTCCTCAACCTGTTCGCCTATACCGCCACCGCCAGTGTGCATGCGGCCGCCGGTGGTGCGCTGGAAACCACCAGCGTCGACTTGTCGGCGACCTATCTGGAATGGGCCTCGCGCAATCTGGCGCTGAACGGTTTCAGCGGTGCCAGTCATCGACTGATGCAGTTCGATGCACTGGAATTCCTGCAACGCGATCGCGGTCATTACGGCTTGATCTTCGTCGACCCGCCCACGTTCTCCAACTCCAAGCGGGCGGACGACTTCGACGTGCAGCGCGACCACGTCAAGCTGCTCGATGCCTGCAACGAGCGACTGACCCGCGACGGCGTGATCGTATTTTCCAACAATTTCCGCCGCTTCAAGCTGGATCGCGCCGAGCTCGAACAGCGCTTCGACATCGAGGACTGGACCGCCCCCAGCATCCCGTTCGACTTCGCCCGCCGCGCCGACATCCACGGTTGCTGGCTGTTGCGCCGGCGCAAGGCTGACCCTGGGATTAATCCATGGGATACGGCCCGCATCAAAAAGTAAACGCTTCAGTTCACATTAAGCGCGAAAAGCCGAGCATTCACCCGTACAACGGAGAAAACTCATGACGCGACGCCTCAATAGTTCAGGTTTCAGTGGTGCAGGCAAGCTGGCCGTGCTCGGCTTGGCGGTTGCGGCAGCGGTGGCGATGCCCTTGAGCGCATCGGCACGCGGCTGGGGTGGCCACGGTTACCACGGCGGTTACGGTGGCTACCACGGTGGTTATCACGGTCATGGTGGCGGGCACTGGAGCGGCGGTCGATGGATCGCTGGCGCGATCGTCACGGGTGCGGTACTCGGCCTGGTGAGCAACGCCGTACGTCCGGCGCCGGTTTATTACAACTCGCCGGCCTACGCTTACGGCCCGCCGCGTACGGTGATCTATGAAGATGGCCCGCCGGTGGTGCAGCGTCGCGTGGTGGAAACCCGCACGGTGGTGTATGACGACCCGTACGAGACCCGCTATATCCGCGACGACGGCTACGGCGACTGATTCATCGCATTTGCGTCAACGGAAAAGCCCGGCCATGGCCGGGCTTTTTCTATTTCAGTATCGCGGACTCAGTGGGCGGGCGTGTTGCTTGACCGGTAATGTTTGGCATCCTCGGTCAGTTGCTCGAAACGTGCCTTGTCGATCAGGCTGACCGACTCGATCGCACAGGCCGGTTGATGGCGCGAGCGCACGGTTTCGCCGATGGATCCACAGATGCGCCCCTCGTTGATGCCGGACTGGCTGCTGCGGAAAATCAGGCCCGGTGGATGACTCAGTTGAGGGCAATCGTTTTGCAGCGTCACCAGATAGCGCTTCGGGCCGGTGCGCACGATCGCTGTACGCGCACTGACGATGCGCCAGTCATTGATCTGGCTCGTCTTGATGCAGTCTGCCGATAACAGCGGTGTGCGTGGTGGCGGTGTTCCAGCGGCCTGCACAGTGCTGGCAGCAACGGCGAGGGCAAACGACAGGATGGGCGCGAACGTTTTCATGGGCCTTACCTCATCTGTTCGGACAATGGGCATGCGGCGATTCAAGCACGTAGCAGGGCATGCCGCCAGTACCGACGCAAGCCAGGCCATTGCAAAGCATCTGCCATCTCCAGATCACAAGATCTGAACGAGTGACACGGCATGCTGGCGGGCATGTCTTTCACCGCCCCACGCCGCGGGACTTTCTTCACTGCGACTTCGCGGAGATGCGGGTAATGACGATCTGGCAGACCTCCGCGACCGTGGATATGGCGGCGCGATTCCGGCAGGTGCGGCAACGGACGATCGGGCTGTGCGACGGCTTGAGCGCGGAAGACCTGCTGCTGCAGTCGATGCCCGATGCCAGCCCTGGCAAGTGGCATCTTGCGCATACCAGCTGGTTCTTCGAACAGTTCGTGTTGGGGCGCGATCCTTCGTATCGACCGCGCGATCCGGCCTGGCATTACCTGTTCAATTCCTATTACCAGTCGGTTGGGCCGATGCATGCGCGGCCACAGCGTGGGCTGCTCTCGCGCCCATCGCTGGACGAGGTGCGTGGATACCGGAACTACATCGACGACGCCGTCGGCGCACTGCTCGGCCGCGATGACGATGCCGAGCTGGCGGTACTGGTCGAACTGGGCCTGCAGCACGAGCAGCAGCATCAGGAATTGTTGCTGACCGACATCAAGCACGCGTTCTGGAGCAATCCGCTGCAACCCGCCTATCGCGCATCCATTGAGGCGTCGGTGGCCAGGAAAACCGTTCCGCTGCGTTTCGTGGAAGGCCGCGACGGCATTGTCGAGATCGGTCATCGCGGAGAAGGTTTCGCGTTCGACAACGAAACCCCGCGTCATCGCACCCTGCTGCAGCCGCATGCGCTGGCCAACCGGCTGGTAAGCAATGCGGAATACCTCGCCTTCGTGCGCGAGGGCGGCTATCGCGAACCGGGCCTGTGGCTGTCCGACGGCTGGGCCACGGTACAGCGCGAAGGCTGGCAACACCCGATCTACTGGCACGACGACCTGGCCAGCGAATTCACCCTTGCCGGCACGCGGGAGCTCGACCCGCATGAACCGGTGTGCCATCTCAGTTACTACGAAGCCGAGGCGTTTGCCCGCTGGGCCGGTGCGCGGCTGCCGACCGAGGCCGAATGGGAGTCGGCGGCCCACGGTGTCGAGGTCGATGGCAACTTCCAGGACGACCAGCGCTTCCATCCATGTGCCGCCAGTGGCGACGCAGATCGGTTGCAGTTGTACGGCGACGCTTGGGAATGGACGGCATCGCCCTATATCAGTTATCCGGGCTTTCGCCCGTTGCCTGGTTCGCTGGGCGAATACAACGGCAAATTCATGTGCGGTCAGTGGGTGTTGCGTGGCGGTTCCTGCGTGACCCCGCGTGATCATGTTCGCGCCAGCTACCGCAATTTTTTTCCACCCCAGGCCCGCTGGCAGTTCGCGGGGCTACGATTGGGACAGGACCGATGAGCAGTGTGCAACCGTTCGGCATCAGCGACGACGATCGTCGCCCACCGATCAACGATTTACTGGAGGTTGCCCAGCGCGGCCTCGGCGCCAAGCCCAAGCGGTTGCCGTCGTGGCTGTTCTACGACGAACGTGGCTCGGCCCTGTTTGAGCAGATCTGCGAGCAGCCGGAGTACTACCTGACCCGTTGCGAGACGGCGCTGATGGAAGAGCACGCGGCGAGCATCGCCGATACGCTTGGCAGCGATGTGCGGGTGGTCGAATACGGTAGTGGCAACGCGCGCAAGACCCGCATGTTGCTGGAGCACCTGCATGCGCCGGTCGCCTACGTTCCGGTGGAGATTTCGGCCGAGCCGCTGAGGCAAAGTGTGCAACGGTTGTCCGGCGAGTTTCCGGGACTGCCACTGCAGCCGTTGTGCGCGGATTTCTGCAAGCCGTTGCGGTTGCCGATTCCCCCGCGTGCGCCGCGACGCACGGTGCTGTATTTCCCCGGTTCGACCATCGGCAATTTCGAGAACCGCGAGGCAGCGGTGCTGCTGCGCAAGATGCGCAACGAAATGGGCGATGCCGGCGGCATCCTGATCGGGGTCGATCTGAAAAAGGATTCTGCGGTGATCGAGGCGGCCTACAACGACCGCGCCGGTGTCACCGCCGAGTTCACCCTGAACATGCTGACGCGGCTGAATCGTGAGATCGGCAGCGATTTCGACCTGTCGGGATTTGCTCACCGGGCGCATTACAACCCGATGGCCGGGCGCATCGAGACGCACATCGTCAGCCGGCATGAGCAACTGGTAAAGATTGGCCGGGCCAGCGTGCCGTTCCGTACCGATGAAGCCATCCAGGTCGAGTACAGCTGCAAGTATTCGCTGGAGGACTTCGCCGCACTGGCCGCCAGGGCCGGACTCGCGGTGTTGCGCGTGTGGACCGATCCGCAGGAGATGTTCAGCGTGCAGTACCTGGTACGCGCCAGCACCGTCGCGCGCTGAGCCAGTTCGCTCGGTGGCGCGCAGGGCGGCGGATGATGCCGTCCTGCAACCTTCAGCCACATCGATCGTGACTATTTGACGCCGTACAGCGCACGCACGTCCGCGGTCAGCGCGGCCTGGCTGTCGGGTCGCGCGTAGAACATGTGGCCGCCGGGATATTCCTTCACCTGTACGCGGGTCGGGTCGCCCATCGCCGGCATCTGGTCGACGATCAGCACAGACGCCATGAACGGACAGGAGAGGTCATCCCAGCCGTGCGCGATCAGTACGCGCAGTCCGGGGTCGTTCGCCACCGCCTCTCGCAGCTGCGACACCGAGCCCTCGCGGGCGTCGTCGTCCTCATGCCAGAGCCTGCCCACGTCATAGCTCAGCGCGTTGTAGCGGCCGTCGTATTTCCATCCCACGGTTCGAGTGACAAAGTTGACCATGGCGCTGGTGGTCGGCGCGACGATGCCGTTGAGGATCGGGTCGCCCGTCTGCTGGTGCGGCGCGTACGGGAACGGGTCCCATGCGGTGACATTCGAATCGTAGCGGCTGCCCAGCCGGCCTTCGGCGCGGTACACCTCGCGCAGGTAGGCCTGGGTTTCCAGGCGGCCGCCGGAGCGCTTCACAAACAGGGGATCGAGCCCCGTCAGTTCGGTGACTTTCTTCACGACCCGATCGGTGGCTTGCGGATCGGCGCGGCCGCGCATCAGGTCGCTGGCGTATTCGCCACGGGTGTACTCGATGATCGGTGCCATCGCCGCCGCGCTGAGCTTGTGCTCGCGTTCCAGGTGCGCGGCAGCGATCGAGGGCAGCGTCTGCATCCACGGCAGGGGCGACACATTCTCGTCGTCCGACGCGGCCGGATCGAGATAGGGCGACAGCAGCACCACGCCGTTCATCGCCACGCCGAGCTGGGTTTGCAGGTAGTCGGTGATGCGCGGGCCGCGGAAGCCGCCGTAGCTCTCGCCGACCAGATACTTGCGTGAAGTCATGCGACCGTTCTTGAGCAGCCAGTCGTAGACGATGCGCGACAGGTATTTGATGTCGTTGTCGGTGCTGTAGAACTGTTTGGTCGCTTCCTTGTCGTCGACCAGCGCGCGGCTGAAGCCGGTACCGACCGGGTCGATGAAGACCAGGTCGGTGAAGCCCAGCCAGGTGCCGGGGTTGTCGTGCAGCGTGGCCGGGTCGGACGGGTTGTCGCCCTCGACGCCGAAGTTCACCTTCTTGGGGCCGATCGCACCGAGGTTCAGATAAACCGACGAGGCGCCCGGACCGCCATTGACCGCGAACGTGACCGGCCGATTCTTGCCGGCCACGGTGTAAGCGGTGAACACCACTTCGCCGGTGACATTGCCCTTTTCGTCGCGCACCGGCAACGAACCCACCGTGGCGGTGTACTTGATCGTGCGACCGTCCACCGTCGTCGATTGCGCCACGTGCGCATCATCCGGAAACGGCGGCAAGTGGAAGCCGTTATCGCTGGTCGCTTCCGATGCTGCCGCCGGTTTGTGTGTTGCCGCGAACGCGGGTGCGGCGAACAACACGAAGGTCGTCAGCAGGGCAGTTTGCAGGGTCTTGCGCACGTGTGGCTCCTCGCGGGCGAAAGGGCCAAGCCTAACCCTCCGCGCCAGCGCGGGAGTGTGCGTAAAGGCATGGTTGGCTAGGAAATCACGATCAAGGGTTCATGTTTGTCGATAGAGGGTGCCACGCGCGCCATCCATCGTTCGAATGCCAGCACGAAGCGCTGCAACGACTGCGTGGTGCCAGGATCGGACAGAAAGCCATCCTCATCGAAACGGGCGGCAGCGCCGGCCACGAACACGGTTGGCGTGGGCATCACCAGCGCGCCGCAGGTATGCAGCACCTGCCGCAACGAGGCCTGGGCCAGACGCGTGCCCCAAGGCCCGCCACTGGCGCCAAGCACGGCGACAGGTTTTTCCAGCAACACCTCGCCCTCCGGGCTTTCGCGCGACAGCCAGTCCAGCGCATTTTTCAGTACGCCGGGAATGGCGTGGTTGTATTCGGGCGTGGCGATGATCAGGCCATCCGCAGCGGCGATGGCCGCACGCAGTGCCCGTACGCCGGCGGGACCGGCCGGTTCGCGCTGCTCCATATCCTCGTCAAACAATGGCACCGACGACAGTGCGTCGAACACGTCCAGTTGCAGGGTCGGTGGCGCCTGCGTCGTGGCGGCATGCAGCAGGCGGCGGTTCCACGAGGCGCGGCGAAGACTGCCGGCGAGGCAAAGCACGGAGCGGGAAGCAGTCGGGTTGATCGTGTTCATTGGATTATTTCCTTGATCAAGGTCGGGTTTCAGGGCAGCAGAAAAACGGCGCAGGCCACCAGCAGGGCGCCCATGGCGGCGTCGACGGCACGACGAACCGTCGGCCGGACCAGCCAGCGCGCGAGCCATGCGCCGAGCGCCGCCCACAGCAACAGGCAGAGTGTGGGGATCAGCACGAACAGCCCCGCCAGCGGCAGGTAGCCGTGCAGGCCGACGGCTGGCACGGTTGCCAGTGCCGTCAACACCATTACCCAGCTTTTCGGGTTGAGGAACTGGAAGCCGACCAGCCCGACCGTGCCGGCGGGCAGAGCGTCTTCAGTCGTGCTCGAACCGGCGCGTGGCGTCGTCACACCGCGCATGAACAGCGTGATGCCGAGCGCTGCCAGATACAGCGCACCCATCACCGCGATCCAGCGCTGCAATGATGGATACGCCGCAAACAGGCTGCCCGCGCCCAGTGCGATGACCGCCAGCAACAACAGTCCGCCGAGCACGACACCGGCAATGGCCGGCAACGCACCACGCATGCCCGCTTGTCCAGCCGCACGCAGCACCACCAGGTTGTTGGGGCCGGGTGTGATGGCGGCAACGCCCAGCAGGCTGGCCAGGGTGAACAGGTGATCCATGAGGATGTCGTCCCAGCAATGGTCGAATGGATGGCATGATCAGGCCATTTTGTGGACTGTTCTGGCGCATTTATGGTCTAGAATTGCGACCATGAATGATCTTCCGTTGAACGCGTTGCGTGCTTTTGCCATGGTCTACGCACACGGCGGCGTACGCGCTGCCGCGCGTGAACTGGGCATGGCGCATTCCTCGGTGAGCCGTCACCTGGGCGAGCTGGACCGCTGGCTGGGCGTACCGCTGCTGCGTGCCTCGGCCGGACGCGGTGCACTGGTCTTCACGCCGCAAGGCGAGACACTGGGTCGGGCCGTGCTGGCTGGCCTGCGCGAGATCGAGCAGGCCGTGGCGATGGTGCGCGAGACGCGTCCGGCCCACGCAGTGACCTTGTCCACCTCGCCATCGTTCGCGATCCGCTGGCTACTGCCGCGATTGCCTGCGCTGGAAAAGGCGCATCCCAAACTGGAGTTGTCGGTACAGGTGGAGCAACGCCTGGACGTCATGGATGATGGTCGCGTCGACCTGGCCATACGGATGGGCCAAGGGCTATGGCCGACACTGCAGGTGGAGCCATTGATGGATGACGCGCTCTATCCGGTCATGAGTCCGGCGTTGTGGCAGGCCTCCGGTTGCCCATCGAAACCCGCGCAACTGGCCGGTCTGCGCCTGCTGCACGATCGCGATCCGCAGGCCGCCTGGGAGTGCTGGCGACAAGTGCATGGTCCGGTCCGGCTCGCCTTGCAGGGTGGTGCGCGCTACACCTCGTCCGACCTTGTATTGCGTGCGGCGATGCAGGGGCAGGGCGTGGCGCTGGCGCGTGACCGGTTGGCGGCGGACGACGTGGCGAACGGCAGCCTGTTGCGTCCATTCGGCGCACTCGATGTGCCGCTGGGAGCGTCGTACTGGATCGTGCGACCGCAGGCAAAGCCGCGTGCGGCGGTGGCCGCGGTGATCGACTGGCTGCGCTGGCAGGCGGCGGGTACACACCGGCCTGCCCACCCCCATTGATCAGCTGCGCGCCAGCGCAGCCTCGATGAATTGTTGCAACTGCGCGGCGCTGAGCGCGCCGGATTGGCGCGCGATCTCGCGACCCTGGCGGAACATGATCAAGGTGGGAATGCTGCGGATGCCCAAGCGCTGGGCGATCTGCGGCTGCGCCTCGGTGTCCAGCTTGCCCAGACGCAGGCGCGGCTCGAACCGGCTGGCGGCCTGCACGAACACCGGCGCAAAACCGAGGCACGGCCCACACCAGGGCGCCCAGAAATCCACCAGCACCGGCACGTCGCCGCGACCGGCGATCACGTCGAAATTTGCGGTCGTCAGATCCACCGGATGGCCGTCGAACAACGCCTGTTTGCAGCGGCCGCAGCTCGGGTTTTCACCGAGCCGTTCGGGCGGTACACGATTGAGCGCATTGCAGTGCGGGCAGGGGATGGTCAATGGAACGCTCATGACAGATTCCGATGGGATGGGGCACCAAGGGCATTCGCCTGAACCGATCAGGACATCGCCGGGGCCATTGCGACAAGATGGCGGTGCTCCTTTCCGAATCCAAGTCGACCGCCCATGCCGCATCGTCCATCTCAATCGTACGGACCGTTCGTTGGCCTGATCGCGTTGGGCATGGTGTGGACACTGCCTAACAGCGTGCTCGGCCTGTTGCTGGGCATCGCCGGGCTGCCGTTCGGCGCACGCCTGCGCTGGCAGCGACGCGAGCTGGCCCTGGTGGTCTATCGCTGGCCGCGTGGGGCCGGTGCGCTGACGCTGGGCAATGTGATCATCCATACCGGCGAAAAACTGGATGTGCCTTGCCTCACCTATGCGCACCGCGCCGGTCGCGTCGTCGAGCCACCGGTATCGCTGGCCGATCATGAGCGCGCGCACGTCTATCAGTACATGTTGCTCGGACCGTTGTTCCTGCCGCTGTATCTGCTGTGTGGCGGGATCAGCGTGCGCAACCGTTTCGAGCTTGCCGCGGATCGTTACGCGCGCCATGGCCACGGGTGGTGGCCATGGCGCGGTTGGGGCCCGTCAGCGTAGCGGCGTGCTGCGTGCGTAACGACGCAGGTGATAGACACGGTGCACATGGGATGCACCCAGCCAGCCGCCCAGCGCGGCAGCCAGCAACGACAGCAGGATGCTGAGGAACAGCACCCACATCGCCATCGCGGCATAGTGCGCGGCCTTGTCCGCCGCCGCTTTCAGCTTGGCCCTGGCTTCGCCGGCCTGGGTGGAAAGGTCCTGCACCGTGGCATCGATATCCGCCTGTGACATATCGGTGTTGGCTGCCAGCAACGCCTTGGCGGTGTCCGGGTGATCAGCCAGCAGGGCGGCGGTTACCGCACCGGTCGTACGGGGATCAAGGCGTGGTGCGCGCGCGACATGCATGTCCATGCTGCCTGCCTGCATGTCTGGCGTGGATGCAGCCGGAGCGGTCGTGTTGTCCGCATGCCGGATCCGCTGTGATAGCTGAGCCTGCAACAGGACGCTGGCGTCGTTGTCCATGCGATGCTCGCCATTGCCGCCGCCATGCCAGGCCATCGAATGTCCGTGCGCGCCGCCGCCCGCGGCGACCAGGTTGGCGCCGCTGCCGATGGCGCCGCCCATGCCCAACGCCAGCAGCAACCCGGATGCCGCGATCGACAGTCCCCAGACGGTGATGCCATGCATCACGCCAGTGGTCTGGTCGTCCCTGCCATCGAACCAGCTGGCGAACATGCCGCCGATCCACAGCGAGACCACCCAGGTCAGCACCAGCCACGCAGCGGTGCCGGTGCCGATGCCCTTGGCGGTGGCCGCCGCGTCGTTGGGATCGAAAGCGGTGAAGCCCATGGCCAGTCCGCCGACGTACATCAGGAAAGCGATGCCGACCGCTACCAGCCAACCGGCGATGATGGATCCCCAGCTCATCGATGGATGCACTACGTCCACCACCGTATTGCGTTCAATGTCTACCTGCGCCATGAGGTTCTCCTGCTTTGACTGCCGTATCGAGGGTGTTGTTTATCGGGCCGCCATGAGCGCCATCAGGTGCAGCCACGCAGCAGGAACAACACGACCAGGACCGGGACCGGAATGCCGATCAACCACAACAGCACCCAGCCGATACCGCCTTTCTGTTTTTGCCGGTCCATCTGCCGCCGATAAATTTCCATCACGGTTCTCATGGCAACCCTCCGTTATCTATGCCTGTGGCGCAGCCGACGAACGACGCCTGCGGGACACAGTGAAGCTGCTACGAAGGGCGTGGTAGCGATGTGATGAAGCGATCCATCGACATGGCTGCGCAGCACGATGCAAGAGACTTGTCGACATGACGTACACATAAAAGAAAACGGGCGGGAGGTTTTAGCCTCCCGCCCGTTTTTCATTGGCGAATCAAACGATCCCTTTATGACTCAGTGACCATGATGATCATCCTTCCCACGACTGGCCGGCTTTGCCTTGCCATTGCCCGATCGTGCCGGTGGAGCATGGCCGCCTGTGGGCGCGGCGTGATTCATCGGCGGTCGATTCTGTGGAGCAGGGCGGGCAGCTGGCGCGGGCCGGCTTGGTTGCATCGGCCGACTCGGCTGCGCCGGTCGTTGCGCTGCATGGCCAGGCTGTGGCGGCACGGTTGGGCGCGCAGTGGCGGGGCGCGTCGGACGAGCCGCACCATGTGGCGCGGCTGGCGCGGGTCGATTGCCCTGGACCGGACGTGGAGGCTGGTTGGGACGAGGCTGCATCGGCCGCGGCGGGGCTGGCGGGCGCGGCCGGTTTACCGGTGGGCGTCCATGGCCAGGGGTGCCGCCATGCATGGGCGGACGTCCGTGGCCCGGAGCGCCATGCGCCGGCGGTCGGTACGGGTGACGGATCGGTGGCGGCGGTGGACGGCGCACGATCGGGCGGTGATACCAGTGCGCGCGATCACGGTAGAACGGACGACTGCGGTAGTAGTTATCCCAGTAAGTGCCGATGACGAAGCTGACTATCGGTATGCCGATTTGCGCGCCATAGGCGGGCAACAACACGGGCTGATCCTGGTAGACATATTCGACGTAGTTGCCGGCGACCCAGCCACGGTTGCCGTAGACGATCACGTCACACCATTCCCAACCGTCGGTGCAACCTTGAACGTCGACGCCGGTACCGGCCGGGATCTGGTCGATCAGCGGATAACTCGTGTCGGGGCCGGCACGCAGGTTGACGTTGCCCGTGACGTAGCCGTCGGCGGCTTGCGCCAGTGCTGGAAACGCCAGTGACGCGGATGCGAGTGTCAGTGATGCAAGAGCAAACCGGACTAGATGTTTCATGCGGTGATCTCCAGCGGACGGGATGTCGACCGCAGTATATGCACGCGCCATGGGATCGTGTCGTCGTTTACGGGGACGGGTTATGTCCGGTACATCGCATTTGACTCAACTTTTCGTTCGCGCAACAAACCGCAACGCCACGGAGTTCATGCAGTAGCGCAGGCCGGTCGGTTGCGGGCCATCGTCGAACACATGGCCGAGGTGGCTGTCGCAACCGGCACAGCTGATGGCGGTGCGCTGCATGCCCAGCAGGTGGTCGCTGTGTTCGATCACATTGCGTCGCGCGATGGGCCGCCAGAAGCTGGGCCAGCCGGTGCCGGAATCGAATTCGGTCGCTGCGTTGTACAGTGCCGTGGCGCAGGCCATGCAGCGGAAAAGCCCCGGTACGGCGGGTCGCTCATGATCGCCGCTGAACGCTCGCTCGGTGTCGTCCAGCCGCATGACGGCGTAGGACGCCGGTGGCAGGCGTTGACGCCATTGCGTCTCGCTCAAGATCAATTTCGGAACCTGCTTCGTGCCGAGGTCGCGTCCGTCATCGCCGAAGATTTCCAGCAAGACATTGCCCGGCTTTCCAACCGGCGCGTTGGCTGCCGCATGCAGTCGCGGCACCAGCAGTCCGCCGCCAACGGCCAGCAAGGCGCCACCACTGAGCGCGGCGCGCAGGAAGCGGCGGCGATCCATCGCAAGGGTTTCATCAATACGTGACATGGCAACCTCCGGGGATATTTTCTGCAGGCCCGATCAGCCGAATGTGAAAGCGTATGCCTGCACACCAGGATCGAGGAAGGTGATCTCGAACAGCCGCTCGCCGCTACCGTTGGCCTGGCGCACCAACTGATACAGGCGCTGGCCGGTGATGGTGCCGTTGCCCTCGGCATCGGTATCCATGCCGTGGTCGGTGCCGGGTGGCTCGCCGTCGATGGTGACGCGGTAGCGCACTGGCTTGCCGTCGCTGGCCGGGCCGAGCACCAGATGCAGGTCGCGGCCGCGGAAGCGGTAGACGATGGCGCCGCCGGCCTTGTCCAGTTGCGCGTTCTCGCCGTGCACGTTCCAGCGGCCGTCGAGCGACCATTGATCGGCCGCCAGCGTGGTGGGTGCGTGGTAGTCGTTCACGTCATCGCGCGCCACCCGGCCGCCGACAAAGTTCTGTGCACGGGCGTAGCCGACATAGGTCTCCGGCGAGCGGGTGGGATCGTTCGATGCGGCCGCCTCGACGCCGCGATGGTCGTCGCTGACATAACCACCGGGCAGGTTCTTCTGACCGGCCTCGGTCAGCAGCTGGCGGATCACGTCCTCGCTTTCCTGGTAGTTGCCTTCGCCGAAATGGTGATGACGAATCTGTCCCTGCGTGTCGATGAAGTAATGCGCCGGCCAGTATTCGTTGTTGAAGCCTTTCCAGATGGCGTAGTCGTTATCCAGCGCGACCGGGTAATCGACTCCCAGATCCTTGACCGCCTTGGTGACGTTGGCTGGATCCTTCTCGAAGGCGAACTCCGGCGCGTGCACACCGATCACCACCAGGCCGTGATCCTTGTACTTGTCGGCCCAACCGCGAACGTAGGGGAGCGTACGGATGCAGTTGATGCAGGAGTACGTCCAGAAGTCGACGAGCACCACCTTGCCGCGCAGCGATTCGGTGGTCAACGGTGGGCTATTGAGCCATTGCGTGGCACCAGCCAGCGACGGCATCTGGCCTTCCACCGGCAGCGGTTCGCCCGCTTTCAACACCGGTTGCGGCGTCGGTGCCGGACGCACCGCGCTGATCAGCTTCTGCTCGATGCCTCCGGTGCTGGCCAGCGACACGCGGGTGAGCAGGCCGGTATCCAGGCCCAATGCGATCGCGGCGACGCCGCACAGCACCAGCACGCCAAGTACGCGCCGTACCCATTCACCGGCGCCGAGCGAACGCTTCATCAGGCCGAATACCTTGCCACCGATCAGCAAGGCCAGGCCGAGCGAGGTGGCCGCGCCGCCGGCGTAGGTGAGCAGCAGCAGGGTGGTCTGCACGCTGGCACCGTTCAACGCGGCGCCGGTCAGCAGCAAGCCCAGAATCGGTCCGGCGCAGGGTGCCCACAACAGGCCGGTGGCGACGCCGAGGCCGGCCGCACCCCAGATCGAATCGCTATCGCCGGCCGAACGCTGCGACAACCGGTTGCCCAGTGCCACGAACGGCCGGCTGATCCACTCGGCCAGATGGGTCGACAGCAGGGTCAGGCCGAGGAAGGCCAGGACCACCATGGCCACATAGCGGCCGTATTGGTTCGCGTGCACGGCCCAGCCGCCACCCAGCGCAGCCAGCGTGGCCACCGCGGAAAAGGTGATCGCCATACCCAGCAGCATCGGCAAGCCATTGCGCATGAACGGGCGGTCGGAGCGTGCGAACACGAATGGCAGCACCGGCAGGATGCACGGGCTGAGAATGGTCAGTACGCCGCCGAGGTAGGCGAGGATCAACACGAGCATGGAAGCATCATCCTGGGGGGGTGTCTGGGTATTCGCCGCCAGTCTGGCTGCAGTTACATTCAGGTACGAAGTAACGCCGGTGGCGGATGCGGCGAAGACATGCTGAAGGGTTCAGTTGTGGAGCGCACATGTCGCAAGTCTTGACCGCTACCGGTCTGATGGGTCTAGATAGTGGACTTTCCCTGTGGGCGAGTCTCGATCAGACCGTGTCAGCCGATATCACCGCGGCAGAAGATAGCGAATCGCCCGGCCAGCGCCGGGCGGCGTGGATGGCGGCTGCGCAGGCGGGCGACCGGCGCGCCTACGAGAAGCTGCTGGCCGATTCGATTGCGTTGATTCGTGCCGCGGCGCGGCGTCAGGGCGTGGTATCCGACCAGCTCGATGACGTGGTGCAGGAAACCCTGATTGCCGTACATCGGGTGCGCCATACCTATGATCCGGCCCGGTCCTACGATGCCTGGCTGGGCGCCATCGCCAGCCGCCGCGCGATCGACTCGCTGCGCAGCCGGGGCCGTCGCGCCAGCCACGAACTGCACGATGACTTCGTGCTCGACAGCTATCCCGATGCCAACGATGCCAGCGCCGTCACCGAAAACGATCAGCGCGCGCAGCGCCTGCGCGATGCGATCGCCGAGTTGCCGCCTGGTCAGCGCGAGGCAGTGGAGCAGCTCGGCTTGCGCGAGCGCTCGCTGAGCGAGGCCGCCGACTTGACCGGGCGCAAGACCGGCGCACTGAAAGTGAACCTGCATCGCGCGCTGAAGGCGCTACGCGAACACCTCCACGGAGAACCTTGAACAGCATGTCTGAGCCACGACCCTATGACGCATTGATCGATCGCCTGGGCACCGAACTGGTGCCGGTGCGTCGGTTGCTGCCGCCATGGCTGCGTACCGTCGGCTGGTTGCTGGCCGTGGCGGCGATCGGCGCCGTGCTGCTGATGCACTACGGCGCAGGCGGCATGATGCAGCGCTGGGACGCCACGCCGGATCTGGCATGGGCCGGCATCGGCGCGGTGATCACCACGATCAGCGCGGCATGGGCTGCGTTGGCGTTGGGTGTGCCTGGACGCCGCACGGTGTGGGCGTGGCTGCCGCTGCCCGGTGCGCTGCTGTGGATCGGCGCCAGCGGCCTTGGCTGCCTGCGCGACTGGGTCGCACCGGGCACCGAAATCGCCGCGGCGCATCAATCCGCCGATTGCCTGGTCTTCATCATCAGCTTCTCGATCCCGCTGTCCGCGCTGCTGATCGTGCTGCTGCGTCGCGCCTGTCCGCTGCGGCCGACGCTCACCGCGGTGCTGATCGGACTGGCCAGTGCCGCCGCCTCGGCCAGCCTGCTGGAAATCTGCCACGCGTTCGATTCCGCCGCGACGGATCTGCTGACGCATGCGCTGGCCGTAGGCGCGGTAGTGGCAGTCAACGCGGCGATGGGTGGCCGGTTGTTGTCGAGAACCTGACCACCGGTACCCAATGCTGCTCTTTGTGAGGGCGGCTTCAGCCGCCATGCTTTTCTTCCACATTTGCAGGGCATCGCGGCTGAAGCCGCTCCCACAGGGGGCGCTCAGTCGCGGAAATTGTCGAACTGCAGCGGCAACTCGACATCGGATTTGCGCAGCAAGGCCATCGCGTCCTGCAGGTCGTCCCGCTTCTTGCCACTGACGCGCAGCTTGTCGCCGTTGATCTGCGCCTCGACCTTGAGCTTGGCTGCCTTCAATTCGGCTACCAGCTTCTTGGCAACCGGCTGTTCGATGCCCTGCTTGACCGTGATCTTCTGGCGCGAGCCGCCCAGGTTGGTTTCCGGGTCGGCGACGTCCAGTGCGCGGATGTCGATTTTCCGCGCCGCCAGCCGGCCGCGCAGGATGTCCAGCATTTGCTGCAGCTGGAATTCACTCGGCGCGCTCTGGGTGATGACGAAGTCGTCCAGTGCGTACGACGCATCCTGACCCTTGAAGTCGAAGCGGGTGGACAGTTCGCGGTTGGCCTGGTCGACCGCATTGGTCAACTCGTGCTTGTCGACTTCGGAAATTACGTCAAAGGAAGGCATGGCGATGGCTCGATGGAGACGGCAGCCCAGTGTAAGCGATGCGACTGGGCGATAATGCGCGACCTGCAGCGCGAGGATGTCGATCCGTGAAAGTTGACGTGTTGATCATCGGCGCCGGCGCCGCCGGCCTGATGTGCGCGATCGCCGCCGGCCAGCGCGGACGCCGCGTGCTGGTGGTCGATCATGCCAACAAGGTCGGCAAGAAGATCCTGATGTCCGGCGGCGGACGCTGCAATTTCACCAACATGGGCGTGACGCCAGCCAATTACCTCTCGGCCAATCCGCACTTCGCCAAATCCGCGCTGGCGCGCTACACGCCGTGGGATTTCATCGCGCTGGTCGAGAAGCACGGCATCGCCTACCACGAGAAAGAGCTGGGCCAGCTGTTCTGCGACGACTCGTCGAAGCAGATCGTGCGCATGCTGCTGGACGAGTGCGGCGCGGCCGGCGTCACCGTGGAAGCGGACTGCGGCGTGCAGCGCGTACGCAAGACGTCGGGGGGGTTCAGTGTGCACACCGCGCGCGGCGAAGTGCACGCCGAGTCGCTGGTAGTCGCCTGCGGCGGCCTGTCGATTCCCAGCATGGGCGCCAGTGGTTTCGGCTACGAGCTGGCGCGCCAGTTCGGCCACAACGTGCTGCCCACCCGCGCCGGCTTGGTGCCGCTGACCCTGAGCGGCAAGCATCAGGAGCACTACCAGGACCTCGCCGGCGTGGCGTTGCCAATGGTGGAAACCCGCGTGGGCAAGCAGGGTTTTCGTGCCGGGCTGCTGTTCACCCATCGCGGCATCAGCGGTCCGGCGATCCTGCAGATTTCCTCGTACTGGCAATCCGGTGATGATCTGCGCATCGACCTGTTGCCGGATCTCGATGTTGGTGCGCACCTCGTCGACCAACGCACGGCGCGACCACTGGCGGAACTGAAAACCGTGCTTGGCGACGTGCTGCCGAAACGCCTTGCCCAACGCCTGTGCGAGCAGTGGTTCGAGAGCCGCCCGATGCGCCAGTACCGTGACGCCGAACTGACCGAGGTCGGCGCGCAGCTCAATGCCTGGCCGATCACCGCCAGCGGCACCGAAGGCTACCGCACCGCCGAAGTCACCCTGGGCGGCGTCGATACCGACGGCATTTCCTCGAGCACGATGCAGTCGAAGCTGGTGCCGGGCTTGTACTTCATCGGCGAAGTGGTCGACGTCACCGGCTGGCTCGGCGGTTACAACTTCCAGTGGGCGTGGGCCTCGGGGCAGGCGGCTGGCGAAGTCGCATGAGGTGGAGACACTCGGGCAATTTCGCATGATCTGAATATCCGGCGTGTTCCACTATGTGCCGGATCAGCAAGAGGAAACTGCATGAAAGTCGGATTTATCGGTCTCGGCGCCATGGGTAGCGCGATGGCCAGCAACCTGCTGACGGCGGGTCACACGTTGACGGTATGGAATCGTTCCGTCGCGCCCACCGGGCCCCTCGCTTCACTGGGTGCCAAGGTGGCGCGCACGGCCGATCGGGCTGCGCAGGGCGAGGTGCTTTGCAGCATGCTGGCGAACGATCAGGCGGCGCGCGAGGTGTTTCTCGAAGGCGGCCTGCTCGACGCGATGGACCCCGGCACCGTGCATGTGAACCACGCCACCATCTCGGTGGCACTGGCAAGGCAGCTGGTCGAGGAACACGAAAAACGCGGGTTGCAATACGTCGCCGCGCCGGTGTTCGGACGCCCGGACATCGCGGCTGCGGCAAAGCTGAATATCCTCGTGGCCGGCGCGCCCGCGGCGATCGAACGGGTGCGTCCGCTGCTCGAAGCGATGGGCAGCAGGCTGTGGCCCCTGGGCGACGCCCCGGAGCGCGCGAATGTCGCCAAGATCGCAGGCAACTTCATGCTGGCCAGTGCGATCGAGAGCATGGCCGAGGCCACTGCGCTGACGCGGGCCTACGGCGTCAGTGCAGCGGATTTCCTCGAGGTGATGACGAATACGCTGTTCGCCGCGCCGGCGTATCAGGGTTACGGAGCCCTGATTGCCGAGCAACGGTTCAAGCCCGCGGGGTTTGCCCTGCCACTGGGCTACAAGGATGTAGGGCTGGCCCTGGCCGCGGGTGAATCCGCACGCGTGCCGCTGCCGTTTGCCGGCGTGCTGCGTGACAGCCTGCTCGAGGCACTCGCTGCCGGCGACGAGGAACTCGACTGGTCGGCGCTGGCACTGGTGGCCGCGCGCCGCGCGCACCTGGATGAACGCAGCTGAGATCGAAGCGCCCGTGAATCCGGCTACTCGGGATTTACCCAGCTCAACGTGCCATCGATCACGGTGTGGCTGTGTCCGCCGACCCAGATCGTGTTGCCGTCGATCTGCACGACCAGCCGCGCGTCGTGACCGATCTCGCGACCCTGGCTGACGTGATAGCCATGAGCCAGCGAACCCTCGGGTTCGGCGTGAGCGATGTACGCGGCAATCAGGCCGTTGGCCGCACCGGAAGCGGGGTCTTCGACGATGCCGACACCCGCCGGAAACGCACGTACGGTCAGTTGCCGATCATTGGTCTGGCTGCGGGCGAACGTGCATAACCCCATGCTGTCGCTGGCGTGAGCGAGCGCGCCGATCGCGGCGTGGTCGGGTTGCCATGCGCGCAGGCTGGCCTCGCTCGCCATTTCGGCCAGCCACCAGCGGCGGCCGCCATCGACCAGGGCCGGCGGCAGTCCAGCCAGGTCGATGCCGGCGAGTGCGGCCGGCAGCAATGGATGCGCGTCACGACCGGTATCCAGTACGCGCTCGCCTGGCGACTGCAGCAGCAGCTCGCGACTGGCGCCGTGGCCTTCGACCCGGATCGGCAGCACGCCGGCGCCGCATTCCTGCCACAGCAGGCCGTCGCGCGGCTGGGTCAATCCGCACTCGAGCGCCGCATGCGCGCTGCCGATGCTGGGGTGTCCGGCGAACGGGATTTCCTTGTACGGCGTGAAGATGCGCACGCGGTAGCTCGCCTTCGGGTCGGTCGGCGGCAACAGGAAGGTGGTTTCTACCAGAGCGGTCCAGCGCGCGAAGCGCTGCATCGCCTCGGCGCTCCAGCCATCGGCGCCGATCACCACGCCAAGATGGTTGCCGCCGCCGAGGGTGGCGGCAAAGACGTCCAGATGCAGGTAGCGAAGCGGTGTCATGGGGACCCGTCGGGCCGCGCGCTGCCGCCCAAAGCAGCGAATGATAGCGATCCACGTTCGATCCGGGCAGTGATCTTTCGGAATATCGGCGCGGCGATGCGGCATGAGCGAGGGAATTCGACAAGTCGGAGGCGTAGCGCCAAGATGCCAAGCTTTGTTTACCTGCCGCGGAAGCGCTCATGCCGATTACCCTGGTCATCATCGCCATCACCTGCATCGTTTCGTTCATGGCGTTCAAGAACAGCCGCCTGATGAACGACCTGATCCTGTGGCCGCCGGCGATCACCCGGCAGCGGGAATATCACCGACTGGTGACGTACGGCGTGGTGCATGCGGATTTCAACCACCTGCTGTTCAACATGTTCACGCTGTACTTCTTCGGCCGGGCCATGGAGCCGTTCTTTGCAGATCGATTGGGCATGTTGGGCTTCGCGCTGTTCTATATCGGTGGCCTGGTGATTTCGATCCTGCCGACCTACCTTAAGAACCGGGCCAATCCGAACTACCGCAGCCTGGGCGCTTCGGGTGCGGTGTCGGCGGTGCTGTTCTCCTACATCCTGCTGGCGCCATGGTCGAAGATCATCGTGCTGGTGATCCCGATGCCCGCGATCGTCTACGCGGTGTTGTACACCGGCTATTCCATCTACATGGATCGGCGTGGACAGGGCAACATCAACCACAGCGCCCACCTGTGGGGGGCGGCGTACGGCGTGATCTTCACGATTCTCATGGATCCGAGGTTCCTGCCGCACTTCCTGTATGCGTTGACCCATCCCAGCTTTCGATAAGTCCGGCGGCAAATCCTGCGAGGCTATTTCGAGTAGTCGATGATGAACGGTTTGCGCAGCGCGTTATGCCGGTTGCGGCCGACGCGTGCATACTGGTGACGGTTCCATCGACCACCGCAGGAGAGTGAACGCATGGCTATGACACGCAAGTCGGCTGCGAAGAAGTCCGCGGCAAAGAAAGCACCCGCCAAAAAGGCGCCCATCCGCAAGACCGCCGCGAAGAAGTCCGCGGCGCGTGGCGCAACCAAGGCAGCACCGCGCAAGACGGCCACCAAAAAGGCCGCCGTGAAGAAGACGGCGGCCAGGAAGGCGGGCGTACGCAAACCGGCCGCGAAGAAAGTCGCGGCAAAGAAGGTTGCCGCGAAAAAAGTGACGGCAAGGAAAGCTGCAGCAAAGAAGCCAGTCGCCAGGAAGGCGGTGGCGAAGAAGGTCGCCGCAAGGAAAGTTGCGACCAAGAGGGCTGCAACCAAGAAAGTCGCAAACCGAAAGATGGCTGCGAAGAAGGTTGCCACCCGGAAGGCGCCGGCGAAGAAACCGTCGGCTGCCAAGGCCTTGGCCAAACGCCCGGTGAGCAAGCCGGCTGCCCGCAAGGTTGCCGCCAAGCCGGCAGCGAAGAAGCCTGCGTCGCCCGCCGTGCAGCGCAAACCGGCCGCCCGCAAGCGCGCCACGGTGGAAGCTCCGATCCAGCACATCAGCCAGGAAGACGCCGTAGCGAAGATCCAGGCCTTGCTGGAAGCCAAGCATGAGCGCGTGCGCCAGGGGCCTAGCTGGCCGGATGCGAATTCGCCACACCTGGCATCGAACGGGACCGAACTGCATCCGCCTGCCTCTGCCGATCCAGGCATTGCCGGTGGCGACGGTCGCGTGCTGGCGCCGCAGCGTGGTGAACAGGGCAAGCGTCGGGACTGATCTCCCGGCCACCGCACATGGCTGACGGTTAAACACCGATTGGCCATGCGCTGAAAACTCAGTACGCGTTCAACCATCGTGTTCCAGCATGATGGCGTCACTCCCTGTGGAGACGGATCATGAAACGCCTGATGGCCAGCTTCGCCCTGATCGCCGCTACAGCGGCGTTGTCGGGTTGTTATTACGACCCCGGGTACAGCTACGTGCGCAGTTCCGGCTACGGTGGCGATGCCTACTACGGCCAGGGCAGTAACGCCTATTACGTAGCGCCGAATTACTACGATGGTTACTACGGCAGCGGCTATTACGGCGGCTACGGCTGCTGTTATTCACCTGGCGTGAGCATTGGTATCAACAGCGGCTGGTATGGCGGTTCGCGGTACCGGGGGCGCGGTTATTACCGTGGCGGTTACCGTGGAAATGATGGTTACCACGGTGGTCACGGCGGCTATCAGGGGCACGGTGGGCATGGCCAGGGGCGACCGTCCTCGGGTGGTAGTCATTCAGGTGGTAGTGGTTCGCATGGTGGCGGCCGTGGGCATGGCGGCAATCACGATCACCACTAGGCGTCGCTGACGCTTCAGGCACAATCGCGGGATGTCCCGATTACGCTTTGTGTCTTCGCGCATCCGCTTCACAAGGCTCATCGTCGTCGTGACGGTGGGCCTTCTGCTATGCGCCTGCGGCAGCTTGCGTTATTACGTGCAGGCGGTGCATGGGCAGGGCGAACTCATCGTGCATCGACAAGCGGTGAGCAAGTTGCTGCGTGATCCTGCCACCGACCCCCAACTCGCCGCGCGCCTGCAACTGGCACAGCAGGCACGGCGCTTTGCCTCGCAGAGGCTGGCATTGCCGGACAACCGCAGCTATACCGGCTACGTCGAGCTGCGCCGCGCTTATGTGGTGTGGAACGTATTCGCCGCGCCACGCTACGCCGTGGACGCGGTGCCGCAGTGTTTTCCGGTCGCTGGTTGCGTGGCTTATCGCGGCTGGTTCCGCCAGGCCGATGCGGAGGCCGATGCCGCGCGGTTGCGGGCTCGTGGCGACGACGTCTGGGTCGGTGGCGTGCCGGCGTATTCCACACTGGGCTGGTTCGCCGATCCGATCCTGTCGAGCATGCTGCGCTGGGATGACGACCAGCTCGATGGCACGATTTTCCATGAACTGGCGCATCAGCTGATCTACGTGAAAGGCGACACGGCGTTCAACGAATCTTTCGCCAGTTTCGTGCAGGCCGAAGGTCTGCGCGAGTGGCGACGGTCCCGCGGCCTGCCATCGCAGGACGACCGCAGGCAGGCGATGGATGCCGGCTTTACCCGGTTGGTGCTGGATTTGCGTGCCCGCCTGAAAACCCTTTACACCAGCGGTAAGGATGAAGCGTCGATGGAACGCGGCAAACAGCGCGAGATCGAGGCGTTCCGTGCGCGTTACGTTCAATGGCAGGTAAGTCGTTGGCCGGACGATCACCGCTACGACGTCTGGGTGGCGGGGCCGATCAATAACGCCCGGTTGTTGCCATTCGGCTTGTATGACCAGTGGACGCCGGCGTTCGCCGTGTTGTTCCAGCAGGCAGGGCATCACTGGCCGGCGTTCTACGACAGCGTGCGCGGGTTGGCGCGCAAGTCGAAGATGGAGCGCGCCCGCGCATTGCAGGTTCTCCTGCAACCCGGACGAGATGCTTCAGTGTCCGGGCTTTCGTCCCGCCATGTGCCGTAGGTAGGCAAGCACGGCATCGAGGTCCGCATCGGACAAGGCTTGGCGGTCGAACCCCTGCATCTTCGCTTGCGGCCAGCGCCGCAGCGATTGCGGATCGCGGACGAAGGCGCGGAGCAGGTCGGCGCGCAAATATTCGGTGGGGTTGTGCGGAAAATTCAGATCCGGCCCGAGTTTCGCGTCGCCCTGCCCGTTGAGGGTGTGGCAGGCGAAGCAGGTGCGCTGGAACGCGGCGAAGCCACGACGCACCATACTGTCAGGCGGTAGCGACGGGTCTGGCAGGATCGCCGGAAAGCGCACGGCAACGTCGCGCAATTTGCGGATCGTTGCCAGCTGATACGGCCACTGCTCCGGGCCGACGTGGGCGGCCTGCGGTTGCGTCCACACCACGTAGAACGGGCCGGCGCCGCTGTGTTTGCCCGGCAACAATGGCCAGGGATGTGCCGGGTCCTCGATGGCCAGCCACGCTTCGCTGCCGCGCCTGTTCATCAGCACGTTGACAGGAATTTCCGCAGCGAAGCCGTCGCTGGCGACGAACTGCAGATGGTCGCCAGCGATGACGCCTTTCAACAACGCCACCAGTGGGATCGCGCGGTAATGCATGGTGCGGCGGAATGCCACATCGTTGGGCACGCTGACCATGCGTGCATCGGAGCGTTTCAATAGCGATTCGGTGCGGTAAACGGTGACGCCGCGGCCCAGGTCGATCTTCAGCTCGGCAGCCGACGTCGCTGACAACGCCAGGCACAACCATAGCAATGGCACTACGAGCAGCTTCATGGCGCGGTCCCGGCAAAAATGTAAAGAAAGTGTAGTTGCACGTCGACCTGTCGGCGAGCTGAACAAACATGACCGTGCACATTGAACTCACGACCCGACGGCCACACTAATCACACGTATCGCCGTGACGGCGACAAGAAGTGGCGCAGCACATCGTGTCACTGAGGGGTCGGCATTTCCTCCCCTGGATGCCACCTGACAAACCCCATCAGTCCTCCCCTGGCTGATGGGGTTTTTTTTGCGCGAAGATTTGCACGGCACTTTATGCATGGCAAGCGTACTTCGGGATGGATAATGGACGGCGTGTTCTCCTTTTCCACTCCTGGCCTTCCTCCATCCTGGGCGACTGATGATCATCGATTCGCTGCTCGACACCGATCTGTACAAGTTCTCGATGATGCAGGTGGTGCTGCACCAGTATCCGGCCGCACAGGTCGAATACCGCTTCAAATGCCGTAACCCGGGCATCGACCTGGTGCCGTACATCGATGAAATACGCGCCGAACTGGCGTCGTTGTGCCAGCTGCGCTTCACAGCGGACGAACTTGACTACCTGCGTACCTGGCGTTTCATCAAGAGCGACTTTGTCGATTTCCTGGCGTTGTTCCAGCTCAACGAGAAATACGTGGACATTGCCCCGGCCGAATCGGGCGGCGGCGAGATAGACATCCGTATTCGCGGACCCTGGTTGCATACGATCCTGTTCGAGGTGCCGCTGCTGGCGATCGTCAACGAGGTGTACTTCCGTCGAACCAGTGCCGGGCTCGATCTCGCCGAAGGGCGCCGACGATTGCAGGCGAAGATTGCGCTGCTGCGCGACACACCCGATTACACCAGTTGCAGGGTCGCCGACTACGGCACGCGCCGGCGCTACTCGCGGGCATGGCAGGAGGAGGTGGTGACTACGTTGCGCGATGGACTGGGCGCACAACTGGCTGGCACCAGCAACGTGTGGCTGGCGCGAAAACTCAATCTGGTTCCGCTGGGTACACTGGCGCACGAATACCTGCAGGCACATCAGGCGCTGGGGCCGCGCCTGCGCGATTCACAGGTGGCGGCGCTGGAAGCATGGGCGAAGGAGTATCGCGGCGATCTTGGCATCGCGTTGTCGGATGTCTACGGCCTCAACGCCTTCCTGCGTGATTTCGACATGTATTTCTGCAAGCTGTTCGACGGTACCCGGCACGATTCGGGCGACCCGTTCGTGTGGGGTGAAAAGGTGCTCGCGCATTACTGCGCGAACCGGGTCGATCCGCTCAATAAGGTGTTGGTGTTCAGCGATGGCCTCGACATCCCCAAGGTGATGCAGCTCTATGCGCATTTTCGTGGTCGCTGCCAGCTTGCATTCGGTGTCGGCACCAATCTCACCAACGATGTGGGGCCGACACCGCTGAACATCGTGATCAAGATGATTCGCTGCAACGGCCAGCCGGTGGCCAAGCTCAGTGATTCCCCCGGCAAGAACATGTGCGAGGACGAGGCGTACGTGGCATACCTGCGGCAAGTGTTCGAAATTCCCGCGACGCAGGGATGAGTTCGTTGGCTCTTGTCCCGCACGGCGCCGGAGGGATCCGGCCTCAGAAAGCAGGCAGCACGGCGCCGCGATACTTCTGCTTGATGAACGCCTTGATTTCCGGGCTGTTCAATACCTTCGCCAGCTTCTGCACGCGCGGATCGCTCTGGTTGTCGGGACGACCGACCAGGTAGTTCACGTACGGCGAATCCTTGCTCTCGATCAGCAGCGCGTCTTTCGTCGGATTCAACCCGGCCGCTAGCGCGTAGTTGGTATTGATCAGGGCGAGATCCACCTCGTCCAGCGTACGCGGCAACATGGCTGCTTCCAGCTCCTGGAACTTCAGGTGCTTCGGATTCGCGGTGATGTCCTTCAGCGTCGACATCTCGTTGCCGGGATCCTTCAGCGTGATCAGGCCATGCTTGGCCAGCAACAGCAGTGCGCGGCTGTAGTTGCTGGGGTCATTTGGGAGCGTGACGCGGGCGCCGTCGGGCAACTGGTCGATGTTCTTGTACCTGTGCGAATAGGCGCCAAACGGCTCGATGTGAACGCCGGTGATGATGGTCAGATGGGTCCCGCGCTCGCGATTGAACGCATCCAGGTAAGGCTTGGTCTGGAAGTAGTTCAAGTCGATGTTCTTTTCGACCAACTGGGTGTTTGGCTGAACGTAGTCGGCGAATACCTTGATCTGCAGGTCCACCCCTTCCTTGGCCAACAATGACTTGGCCTGCTTGAGGATTTCGGCATGCGGAATCGCGGTGGCGGCCACGCGGAGCGTCTGGCCGTCATCCTTCGGGGCGGAACAGCCTGTCATCACGATCAGGGCGGCGAGGACGGCAAACAGGAATTTCATGGCAAATATTCACTTGTGCGGTGCACAATAATAAGACGTCTATACCGCCAAACACAAATCATCGGATCTGCGTTGCCTGTAACGGGTCACGCCTTTGGCGCGGAGCAGCCGGCCAACAGGTACAGGGCCAGGACGGCAGCAAGGGCGGCGAGCAGCAATCTCATGGCGGTGATTCTCATGTGCGGCCAATGAAAGTAGGCCGTACATGCCGCCAACCGCAAATAACCAAATCAGCGTTGCTTATAACGCGTCACGATGTGGTCGCCGATCATCTGCAGCAGCTGCACCAGCACGATCAGCAGCGCCACGGTGACCAGCATGTAATCCGACTTGTAGCTGAGATAACCGTAACGATAGGCCAGGTCGCCGAGGCCGCCGGAGCCGATCGCGCCACCCATCGCGGTATAACCGACGAGGGCAATCGCGGTGACCGTGATGCCGGCGAACAGGCCGCCGCGCGCCTCCGGCAGCAGGACATGGCGCACGATCTGCCACAGGCTGGCGCCCATCGCCTGGCTGGCCTCGATCACGCCTTGCTGTACCTCGCGCAGTGCGGTTTCCACCAGTCGTGCGAAGAACGGCGCTGCGCCGATCACCAGCGGCGGGATCGCGCCGCGAATGCCCAGCTTGGTGCCGACCAGCGCATACGTCACTGGCATCAACACGATCATCAGGATGATGAATGGCACTGAGCGCAGGACATTCACCAGCAGCGACGTGACGGCGTAGAGCTTCGGCATCGGCCGCAACTGGCCCTTGCCGGTGAGGTAAAGCAGCACGCCGAGCGGCAGGCCGATCAGCACCGTGAGCGCCAGCGAACCACCCAGCATCAGCAAAGTGTCGATGCATGCGCGGCCGATTTCGGCCCAGTCGTCGATATTCGGGAACAGCCTCTGCAGCGGATTCATCGGTGCAGCTCCTCGATCTCGATACCGGCCTGGCGCAGTGCTGCCAGCGCGGCGTCCACTTGCTCACCCTGCATGGCCAGGGTCAGCTGGCCGTAGGGCAGATCCTTGATGCGGTCGATGCGGCCAGCGAGGATGTTGAAGTCGATCCCGGTTTCGCGGGCAACCCGTCCCAGTGCCGGCGTCAGCGTGGCCTCGCCGCGAAAACTCAGACGCAGAATGCGCCCGGGTACCTGGACGAATGGCGCCAGTTCGCTGGCGGCTTCCTCCGGCAACGCCTCGTTGACGAAACGCCTGGTCGTCGGGTGTTGCGGATGCAGGAAAACGTCCGCTACCGCGCCGCTTTCCACGATGATGCCGGCATCGAGCACGGCCACCCGATCGCAGACGCGGCGCACCACGTCCATCTCGTGGGTGATCAGCACGATGGTGAGTTTCAGCTCGCGATTGATCTCGGCCAGCAACTCCAGCACCGAGGCGGTGGTCTGCGGATCGAGCGCGCTGGTCGCCTCGTCACACAGCAGGATGGACGGTCGGTTGGCCAGCGCGCGGGCGATGCCGACGCGCTGCTTCTGGCCACCGGAAAGTTGCGACGGGTACTTGTTGGCGTGTGTGCTCAAACCGACCCGTGCCAGCAGTTCGTCGACGCGGGCCCGCATCACGCCGGCATCACGTTCGCCGGCCAGCCGCATCGGAAAAGCCACGTTGTCCGCCACCGTCTGCGAAGCTAGCAAATTGAAGTGTTGGAAGATCATGCCGATCCGGCGGCGCTGCGCGCGCAATGCCGGTTCGGCCAATGCGGTCATCTCGGTGTCGCCGACGTGGATGCGTCCGCCGCTGGGGCGTTCGAGCAGGTTGATCAGCCGTATAAGGGTCGACTTTCCGGCACCGGACAGGCCGATGATGCCAAATATCTCGCCATCGGCGATGTCGAGGCTGAACGGCTGCAGCGCAGGGATGTCCTTGCCGTCGACGCGGTAGGATTTGTGAACATCGACGAAGCGGATCACGGCGTGGTCCTGACCTGCAGGGTGGATGCGACATTCTATGCCACGGGCGAGACCAGGGATGGCGTATGCTGCTGGATTGATTCATCAAGACGGAGTCCGTCCATGTCCAGCGTCTACGATTTCACCGTTCGCGATATCGATGGCAACCCGCAGCCGCTCGCCGAATGGCGTGGCAAGACCCTGTTGATCGTCAATGTCGCATCCAAGTGCGGTTTCACTCCGCAATATCAGGGACTCGAAACGCTGTGGCAGGATCAGCGTGACAAGGGCCTGGTGGTGCTGGGTTTTCCGTGTGACCAGTTCGGTCACCAGGAGCCGGGCGACGAGGCTGAGATCAGGAGCTTCTGCAGTACCCAGTACGACGTGACCTTCCCGATGTTCGCCAAGATCGAGGTCAACGGCGAGCATGCCGATCCGCTCTACAAGTGGCTGAAGAGCGAAGGCAAGGGCATCCTCGGCAGCGAGTCGATCAAGTGGAATTTCACCAAGTTCCTGGTCGACGCAGACGGCCAGGTGGTGAAACGCTACGCCTCCACCGATACGCCGGAGAAGATCGGCAAGGACACGCTGACCCGGTTGAACGGCTGAGGTTCTCGAACAGGAAAATCGACTCCGTCGCTGCGGGAGTTTTCAGTCGCGGCCGCGGTAGTTCGCCAGCAACACCGCGATCGCATCCACGTCGCTGCCGGCGCTGGGTGCATGGTCCGGTCGCTGGTAGTTGTTCAACATGATCGCGAACGCCAGTCGTTCACCGGTTGCCGTGGTGACATAGCCGGCCAGGCAATGCACGTAAGCCATGCTGCCGGTTTTCGCATGCACATTGTCCTCCGCGGCGGTGCGACGCATGTGACCGATCAGGGTGCCGTCGACACCGGCGATCGGTAGCGCCTGCCGCACCATCTCCGCATAGGGCTGCGCCGCCAGATAAGTGAGCACGCGTGCCATCGCATTGGGCGTGACCAGATCGCGGCGCGAGAGGCCGGTGCCTTCGCCGATCAGGCTGCTTGAGGGTGCAATGCCGATCCGCACCAGCAATGCATCCATCGCATCGATGGCGCGGCTCTCGGTGCTTTTGAAGCCGATGGTGGTGACCGGCACATGCGCGCCGGCGAGCAACAGCAGGTTCTGCAGATACAGATTCTGCGAGCGCTTCAGTCCGGATTGCAGGATGTCGCGCAACGCTGGCGACAGCACCTCGCCGAGTACGTTGTTGTCGGTCGGCATGATCGCATCATCCTGCGGCCAATGCGCTGCACGCAACTTGCCGGTGAGCTGGATCCCGTGGCGTCGCAATGCCTGCCGCAGTTGCGCGCCGGCCTGCAGCGCCGGGTCCACCATCGCCAGCTTGAAGTGTTGCGCCGGGGTACCGAGGGCAATGCTGCCGAACGCGTGCAGCGTGCGCTCGCCAGGTGCGCGATACAGATTGATGTCATTCGGCGTACGTGCCTGCGTGGTGCGGATCTGGCCCGCGAGGACAAAGCCGGCGTCGGCCGGTTCAAAGGTGAGCCGGGCCGCTCGCCCCGATGCCGCGCCCGGGACCAGCGTGGCCTCGATCACGTTCTCCTGCACGCTCAGCGCGGAGGAGGGCACGGCAAACCAGCTCTGCAGATCGCCAGCTTCCCAGCCGCTGCCGAACGACGGGCCGGCGAAGTAGCTGTCATCGGCGATCAGGTCGCCGTGCACGAATCGCAAGCCGCGCGCTGCCGCCTGACTGGCCAGTTGATCGGCCCAATCCGCGCTGACGGCAGTGCCCAGTGTCGGGTCGCCCATGCCGTACAGGATCAGCGGGCCATTCAGGCGGCCATTCGCGAGGCGACCATCGGCCAGTAGCCGTGTCGGGATCCGGTAGTCCGCACCCAGGACGGACAAGCTCAGCGCGGCGGTGAACAGTTTTGCCGTGGAGGCCGGTTGCAGCAACTGGTCGGCATGGTGCGCGTACAGCGTATGCCCGCTGTCGAGCGAGACCACGGCGACGCCCCAACTGGCCGCGGCGAAGCGCGGTTGACCAAGCACTGCATCGATTTGAGCGACCAGTCCGGCGCGGGCCGTGGCACCGGGCATTGCCGGCAGGGCCACAGCCGCCATCGCGGACGAAGCCGACAGCCAGGCAGCGATCAACAGACAGGGGAGAAAACAGTTTAGGCGTCGGTGCGGCAGCGGAATCATGAAGGCAAGTATCGCCAATCCCGATCGACCGTGCAGGGGTGTTTAACGAGGTTCTGGTAACCTTGCACGTTCATGTCGGCAACTGGCCGGCGGACTTGAACCTATTCGCGAGACATTTATGCAGATTGCCCAGAACTCCGTTGCCGCCTTCCATTACACGCTCACCGACGACCAGGGCCAGGTCATCGACAGTTCCGAAGGCCGCGAGCCACTGACCTACATCCATGGCAGCGGCAACATCGTGCCGGGTCTGGAAAAACAGATGGAAGGCCGCGCCGTCGGCGATACGTTCAACGCCGACGTCGCGCCCGAAGAAGGCTACGGCGTGCACCATGCCGAACTGATGCAGGAAGTACCGCGCGAAGCCTTCCAGGGCGTCGAGGACATCCAGCCCGGCATGCAGTTCCAGGGTCGTGGCCCGCAGGGCGAGATCAATGTCACGGTGACCAAGGTCGAGGACGACAAGGTCTTCATCGACGGCAACCATCCGCTCGCCGGCAAGACCCTGCACTTTGCGATCGAAGTAACCGACGTACGCGCCGCCTCCGAGGAGGAACTGGCGCACGGCCATGTACATGGCGCCGGTGGTCATCAACACTGACCGTCTTCGCGGCCTCGCCGCGGAACGGTAGAACAACGAAGGCCCGGTGAAACCACCGGGCCTTCGTTTTGTCGTGGTTTGTTTGTTCAATACCAGTCGAGCAGCGACACGCCCACGCCCAGGTAGGTGGCGTTGTGGTTGTAGTCGATCAGACTTTCGCCGTAGCCCTTGAACACTTCCATGTAGCCGCGCAGGTTGCCGGCCACCGGAAAACTCCAGCTGAAGCGTGCCGCGCCATGGCTGTGGCTGCCGCCGCGCATGGAATGGCGCAGCAACATGCCGAATTCCTGGCCGCGCCATTCGCGCACGACCTGCACCTCGCCCCGGCCCATGTAGTCGCTGATATCGGGGTTGTCGTCGGTGCGTTTCGATTCGGGAATGCGCCACCACGGACGCACCATCACGGTCCAGCCATCGCGTTCGAAACCGACATTGGCGATCACCCGGTTCCAGCTGCGCGACTGCGGATCGCCACGGCCGTTGGACTGATGGTTCACACCGATCCCCAGCAGACGGCCGTCCCAGCCGAACACGTGGTAATTGGTGTTGAACACCAGCATCGCCTCAGGCTCGTAGTTGGTTTCGCGGAAGGGACGCGACAGCTTCGAGTTGTAGACCTGCCAGCGCGACGACTGGGTATAACCCACCCAAAGGTCACCGGCATCGCCGAACACGCCCTGCCACACCTTGGCCTTCAGGCTGAGCTGGAATTTCGCCTCGACGTTGTCCAGTTGCTCGCTCTGGTCCACCGTGTTGTTGGAGTTGGGGCTGTGTGGCTGGTTGTTCTGGCGGTTGGTGGCAAACACCGGCATCACGTAGACCGGCTGGTAGCCACGGATGTTGAAGGTGCCGAGCTTGCTTTCCGGAGACAGCTCCCAACGGCTGTCGAGCAGCGACAGCGGTTTGGACACCTCGTTGTTGGCCTGCACCTCGGCGCTCGAAGCATCCTTGCGATCATGGCCGAAGATGTTCGGCGTGGTGGTGTCCTGGTCCATGCGTTTTTGCGCGACAGGCAGGTTGACCCGTCCGGTGGCATGGTCGTAGCAAGCCAGCCGTTGTGCATCGCTTTCGACCGCGGTGCAGGCGCGAATGTCGGTCGGGTCCGGATTCTGTGCATGGGCCACAGGACCGGCGAACAATGCGACGGCTACGGCAGCAGTCAATCGCTTCATGAAGAGTGTTCCTGGCAAGGCGGCGCCCCAGTTTAGCGGACGAACTTCAAGCTACCGTGACTGACGTACGAAAACGCCGGCCGCAAAGGCGGCCGGCGTGAGTTTCACAGGATCGCTGTCCCTGATTATTTTTGCGAGACCCAATGGTCGTATTCGCTCTTGCTGACGCGGCCATTGCGGTTGTGGTCGGCGTAGATGAAATCGTTGGCCAGCAACGGATAAGCCGCGGCTTGCTCCTCGCTGATGGATTTCCCGCCGCCCGACAACTGCTCGAAGCTTGGCGCCGGACCTGCCGGAGGCGGCGGAGGCATACTCGAATGCGCGCTGACTTCACCCGCCGGCGTGTTCATCGTGGCCGCCCCGGTTTGCGCGGCCGGTGCGGCATCGGCCGGCGGTGGAGGCGGCGGCATCGACGAATCAGCCGGCGGAGGCGGCGGTTCGGCAGGCATCGCAGTCTGCGGCATGGCCGCTGGGGCAGGTGGTGTTGCTGGAGTTTCCGGAGATGTCGGCGGCATCGGCGCCGAGCTTGCCGGTGGCGGCGGTGGCGGGGGCGGCACGTCCTGAGCCATCAGGCTGCCGGCGAACAGCAGCGTGCCAGCGGCCAGGGCGGTCAACAGTGGCTTGCGAGATTTCATCGTCGATACTCCATGCCAGAATGTTCGTGAAGTCGTGCGGGTATCCGCACCCAGTGGGGTGGGGTTTCCGTTGCCGGTTGCCCAACTCGGCAAACACGCTAGCAGGGACTTTGTATATGCGGGCTCAACATCCTGATCATGAAACCGTGAAAATGTCGTGTCGTTGGGCCGGGCTTCAGGTGTTCGCCGCGTGTTGAGCATGGCCCAAGCGCGCCTGCTGCAACTGGAGGCTCAGGGCCTGTTGCAGCCACTCCGCAGGCGCGCTCGACGCAGCGACGTGGTGGCGGCGATCGAGCGCATGCGGCTGCTGCAGATCGACACCATCCACGTCGTGGCGCGCAGCCCGTACCTGGTGCTGTACGGACGCCTCGGCAATTACCCCGCGACCTGGCTGGACGATGCGCTGGCGCAGGGCCGGCTGGCCGAGTGCTGGGCCCACGAGGCGTGTTTCGTCAGCGCGGCTGATGTGGCTTTCCATCGCGGCGGGCACGACCGGCGCATGCACCACTGGGCGCATCGCAACGCCGCGCGGATGCATCGCGAACAGCGCAAGGACATGGACGCCCTGCTGGCCGGCATCCGCGTCTCCGGACCGGTCCGGGCGGCCGACTTTGTACGCAAGGAGGGCGCGGCCAAGCCGGGCTGGTGGGCATGGAAACCGGAAAAGCGCTGGCTTGAGGCCTGGTTCGCGCTGGGCGAGCTGATGGTGGCCCGGCGCGAGAATTTCCAGCGCGTGTACGACCTGGCCGACAACGTGCTGGCCGGGCTCGACCCGCCGTTCGATGCCTCTGCGGCCGAGCTGCCGGTGGCCGAGCTGAGGCGTCGATTCATCATCGACAGCGTGCGGGCCCTGGGGGTGACGCCGGCCGGCTGGATTGCCGATTATTTTCGCCTGCGCCCGAAAGTCACCGACCGCGAACTGGCGCCGCTGTTGGCTGGCGGCGAACTGCTCTGCGTACCGGTGCAGGGCTGGTCGACGCCCGGGTACGTGCACCGCGATCACGCTGAAGCCCTGGAACGGGCCCGGGCTGGTCGCTTGCGCGCCACGCATACGACGCTGCTGTCGCCGTTCGATCCGCTGGTATGGGATCGCGCCCGGGCGCTGGCCATGTTCGACTTCGAATACAGCATCGAGTGCTATACGCCGGCGGCGAAACGGCGCTACGGCTATTTCGTGCTGCCGATCCTGCATCGCGGCCGGCTGGTCGGCCGGCTCGATGCGAAGGCCCACCGTGGCGATGGTGTGTTCGAGATAAAGGCGCTGTTTCTGGAGACGGGTATCGAGCCCGACGCACGCCTGGTCTCGGCGCTGGCCCGGGCGATTCTCGACGCCGCGCGCTGGCATGGCACGCCGGACGTCCGGCTGGTGCGCACCCGGCCCGTGTCATTGGCCAAACCGTTGCGGGCCGCCCTGAAACAGTCGGAAGCCCACGAATGAATCCATCCCGTGCGTCGTGCACCGGATGGATTGCTGCGGAAGTCTCAAGGCGTGGTGCTGGCCGACGCGGGAGCTTCCGCGCACGATTTGCCATGCAGGGCCTGGCGCAACTGGGTGGCCAGTGAATTGCAGCGCGCCGCCAACTGCGGACGGATGTCCGGATTCTGCGAATCGCGCAACAGACTCGTGCGCATCGCGTCATAGCGGGATTGCAGCTGGTCCGGCGCGTAGATCGCCGCCGCCCGATGGCAGGCGAGATAGCTGGACAGATAATCGTCACAGGCGGGAATGCCGGTATTGTCCGGCAGGTTGGCATCGCTGGCGGCGGTGCTACTCGCGGTTTTCTGGCTGCTGCCGGCCGTGGCGTGTTCCCGATGCATCGTGCCGGCGCTGGTGCTTGTGGTCGCCGTAGTCGTGGTTGTCCGGGTGGCCGGGTGTTGGGAACAACCAGCAAGCAGCAGACCTGCGACTGCGGTGGCCAGGGTCAGACGGGACAGGGTAGGCATTATCGGCTCTCCTCAACGTGGCGATTTGGCGATCGTCCCGACGCATCGACGCGGTGCGCAGGCAGTGGATCGGGTGATGTGAACCCACTACACAGGGTAAGAGGTCAAGAAAATCTGAATTTGACACCGAATCGACAAAAGAAGGGAATCGGCCCTGCGTGATTCTGCAGCGATCGCGCTTCAATGTCGCCCTTCTGCGCATTTTCGGGCCATTATCGGGACTGGTCTGCATAATCGGCCCCCAAGACCCGCACCTACCTTTCACGGCAGCGCGGGCGTGGTCCGCAGTTGGATTGGCTTGCCATCCTGCCGATTACTCGGTTTGCACCGGAAAAAACAGGGTGACCGGGAGCGGTTTTTCCTCGTCCAGATAATGGCCATGACAGCCTACTTGACAAATCACTTGCGTCCATGAAATCCGTTATGCTTGGGTCACTGTGTCTGCTTGGCCACGCGTGTGCGGGGTAGGGGTTTCCTGAATCCGACCGTTGCACCCCGACCTTTGCATGCTCAGTAAACCGTCGGCCCGTTGGGGCCGGTTTGTCTCAGCGTCTGGATAGGATCGGAGTGAGTCATGTCGGATCGTGAAGTAGGAACAGTCAAGTGGTTCAACGACGCCAAGGGTTTCGGTTTCATCAGCCGTGAAGCCGGCCCTGACGTGTTTGTGCATTTCCGCGCCATTACCGGCTCGGGTTTCAAAAGCCTGCAGGAAGGGCAGAAAGTGAGCTTCAAGGTCGTCGACGGCCAGAAAGGCTTGCAGGCCGAGGACGTCACCCCGGTCTGATCACGGGTGGAATCTGTTTGAGGGGCCGGCGAAAGCCGGCCTTTCTCTTTTTGTACTGACCGCGGCAATTCGCTAGCCTGTCGGCATGTCCGATCCCCACGTTGAAAATGCATCCGATCCTTTAATCGCCGCCACCGTCGAACCGATGGTTATCCCATTGTCGACCGGTGACGATTCGCGCTTCGAATTGTTGTGTGTGCAACCCACGACAAGCTGGCGCCAGCTGTTGTATTGGGTGCCGGCGATGGGCATGCCGGCGCGGCATTATCTGCCACTGGCCCAGGCACTGGCCGGGCAGGGAGTGGCGGTGGTCGTGCATGAGTGGCGCGGCATTGGTTCCAGCAATCGGCGTGCGGGCTATCGTGGCAACTGGGGTTATCGCGAGCTGCTGCAGGATGATTTGCCGACCGGCATGGCCGCGGTGCGTGAGCGTTGGCCGCAGGCAATCCGTTATATCGGTGGGCACAGCCTGGGCGGTCAGCTGACCGCCTTGTATGCCAGCGCGCACCCGACCGAGTTTGCCGGCCTGGTGCTGGTGGCCAGTGGCGCGCCGTATTGGCGACGTTTCCGACATGGTTGGGTGATCGGCGCGGCCTACGTGCTGGCGCCGCTGCTGGCCCGCCTGGTGGGGCATCTGCCCGGCCGGCGGATCGGCTTTGGCGGCAACGAAGCGCGCGGGGTGATCGACGATTGGGCGCGCAGTGGACGCACCGGACGTTACGCGGCGGACGGTGTGGCGCAGGATTTCGAGCAGCAACTGGCTGCCCTGCATCTACCGTCGCTGGCACTGCGCCTGCGTGACGACTGGCTCGGCCCCGCTGCGTCGCTGGACTGGCTGCTGGACAAGCTTGGGGCAGGGGAATGCACGATCGAGGTGATCACGCCACAGGACATGGACGGCGTGCCAGCCGACCATTTCGGCTGGATGAGGGCACCGGCGCCCATGGCCACCCGCATCGCGCGCTGGCTGGCCGCACAGGGCGCGCCGTCGGTTCCACGCGGAGACGGCCTGGCTTGATTTAAGCGCGCCCCATCAGCATCTCTGTGGCCTTGACCCCTCGCCGGACGCCCCATGAAATTGTTTGAACCGTTTGCCCAGCGCAGCGTGACCTTGCGCAACCGCCTGGTGGTGTCGCCCATGTGCGAATACTCGGCCACCGATGGTCTGCCGAACGACTGGCACATGGTGCATCTGGGCAGTCGCGCCGTGGGCGGTGCCGGGGCGGTCATCACCGAGGCCACGGCCGTGTCGGCGCAAGGGCGGATCTCGCCGCAGGACACCGGCTTGTGGAATCAGGCCCAGGTCGAGGCGTGGCAGCCTATCACCCGTTTCATCAAGGCGCACGGCGCCGTCGCCGGCGTGCAGCTGGCGCACGCCGGCCGCAAGGCGAGCACGTTGCGGCCGTGGGAAGGGCAAGGTCCGGTGTCGGCTGGACAGGGCGACTGGCTGACCGTGGCGCCATCGGCGCTGCCGTTCGACACGGGCTGGAATATCCCACAGGCGCTGGACGATGCCGGTATCCAGGCGGTGATCGCCGATTTCCGTGCCGCCGCGCAACGCGCGCTGACCGCCGGTTTCGAGCTGATCGAACTGCATGCGGCACATGGCTACCTGCTGCATCAGTTCCTGTCGCCGCTGAGCAACCAGCGCGAAGATCGTTACGGCGGCACGCTCGAGAGTCGCAGCCGCATCGTGCGCGAGGTGGTCGTTGCGGTGCGCGAGGTGTGGCCGGCCGAATTGCCGTTATGGCTGCGCATTTCGGCTACCGACTGGGCCGCCCAAGGTGGCTGGGACGTGACGCAAAGCATCGAGCTGGCACGGCAGATGAAGCCGCTGGGCGTGGATTTGATCGATGTCTCCAGCGGCGGTCTGCTGCCGCACGTGAAGATTCCTGTGGGCCCGGGATATCAGGTGCCATTTGCCGCGCAGATCCGCGCCCAAGCCGACATCGCCACCGGCGCGGTCGGCCTGATCACCGGTGCCGAACAGGCTGCCCAGGTCGTCGCGAACGGCGAAGCGGATGTGGTGCTGCTCGCCCGCGAAAGCCTGCGCGACCCGTATTTTCCACGTCGGGCAGCGCAACGCCTGGGTGCGAAGATCGAGGCGCCGGTGCAGTATCAGCGAGCCTGGTGAGGAGAAGCCTGATGGAAACCAACCCGACGCTGATTGCCGACGCCCGCGTACATGACCTCGGCGACGGATTCATGGTGCGTCGCATGTTGCCGGTGCTGGAAACGCGCCATGTCGGTCCGTTCGTGTTTTTCGACCACGTCGGGCCGGCCACGTTTGCCGCCGGCAAGGGCATGGACGTGCGACCGCATCCGCATATCGGCCTGGCCACGGTGACGTGGCTGTTCGATGGTGCCATCCGTCATCGCGACAGCCTGGGCAGCCTGGCCGACATCCGCCCCGGCGAAGTGAACTGGATGACCTCCGGCCACGGCATCGTGCATTCCGAACGTACGCCGCCGGAGGAACGCGAGGCGGGCCACAAGCTTCACGGCATCCAGGTCTGGGTGGCGCTGCCGCAGACAGACGCCGAAGTCGATCCGGCGTTCCATCATCATGACCGCGATGCGCTGCCACGGATCCGACAGCCCGGTGTCGACGCGGTGCTGATTGCCGGCGAGGCTTACGGCGAACGCTCGCCGGTAAAGGTGTTCGCGCCGATGTTCTTTCTGGAAGTGCAGCTCGCCGCGGGTGCGGAAATGGCCTTGCCGCAGGAACACGCCGAACGCGGCGTGCATGTGGTCGAAGGTGCGGTCAACTGGGGCGGGCTGGACATCGGCGCCACCCAGATGGCGGTGCAGGCGGGTGCAACGGCGCCGACGCTGCGTGCGCACGAAACCAGCCGACTGATGTTGTTCGGCGGTGCGCCGCTGGATGGCGAGCGCCATCTGTGGTGGAACTTCGTCGCCAGCACCCGCGAGCGCATCGAGCAGGCCAAGGCCGATTGGCGCGAAGGACGTTATCCGAAAGTGCCGGGCGATGAGGACGAGTTCATTCCGTTGCCGGACTAGAGGCACCACGCCCCGCGTTGTGGGAGCGACTTCAGTCGCGACGTTCCAGGGCTCGGAGCTTGCAGGCGTCGGTGGGAGATATCGCGGCTGAAGCAGCTGCCACAGGAAAAACCCGGAGTCGCGGATCGGGCGGAGCGTGGCAGAATCAATCGTCCACGCGCGGAGCGTCGCCATGTCCAGCTACACCAGCTTTGCCGAGTTCTACCCGTTCTATCTCAGCGAGCACCGCAACCGCAGTTGCCGCCGGCTGCATTTCATCGGTAGCAGTCTGGTGCTTGCGGTGATCGTCCTGGCGGTGCTGAGCGGCCGATGGCGCTGGCTCTGGCTGGTGCCGGTGATCGGCTATGGCTTCGCCTGGATCGGACACTTCGCGTTCGAGAAGAATCGCCCGGCCACCTTCCAGCACCCGTTCTACAGCCTGGCTGGCGACTGGGTGATGTTCGGGCAGATGCTGCGCGGAAAGATTCGCTTCTGAACGCGCTTTCCGGTGCATCGGACGGGCTGGAAGATGGAGCATCCACGTGTTTCTTCCTCCCTTGCCGCGGCAGGCCGCGGTGGGATGCTTTTCGCCTCAGCGATACTGCTGATGGCAGCTCTTGCAGGTGTCGCCGACCGGCTTGATCGCCGCGGCCAGTGCTTCGCAGGTGGTGGGCGCGGCCTGCGCGGCTTGCTGCAGGCGGGTTTGCAGCTGGCTGGCGTCGTCGGTGAAGGCCTTTTCGTCGATGCCGAACACCGGCGCGATGTCGCTGGCGGTGGACTCCATGCGGGCCAGGTGGTGCTGGACCTTGGCGGCATCGCACTGCTTCGCCTTCAGCGCCTTGGTCAGTTCGCCCATGTGATAGCCCATCGTATGCATCACGGCCTTGGGCATCGGGTTGCGTTCGCTCAGCGTATTCATGACGTTGACCGTACCGATCACGCCAATCACCAGGCCCAACAGGATCATCAGAGCAACACGCATCGGTTCGGTTCCAAGGCTGGCAAAGAGTGTTGCAAGGATAACCCGCACCGGCGCGTCGCAGCCACGCAGGCGCGATAAAATGGTGGTTCAAATGAAATCGGCCAGGCCAGTGACACACGCAGACAACGACACCCACACCGCCCATGACGGCAGCAACGAGTTTCCCGCCGAACGTTTCGCCGGCGTTGAACGCCTGTACGGCGCCGGCAGTGTCGCCGCGCTGGCGCGTGCGCACGTCTGCGTGATCGGCATCGGCGGTGTCGGCTCGTGGGCTGCCGAGGCGCTGGCACGAAGTGGTGTCGGCCGGCTCACCCTGATCGATGCCGACGAGGTTTGCGTGTCCAATACCAATCGCCAGCTGCATGCGCTGGATGGCGAATACGGCAAGCCGAAGGTCGGCGTGATCGCGGCGCGCGCGCATGCGATCAATCCCACGATCCGGCTGGAGGCGATCGAGCGCTTCCTCACCCCGTCCACGCTGGATGAATTGCTCGATCGTGGCTACGACGTGGTGCTGGATGCCTGCGATGCGTTCCGCGTAAAGCTCGAGACGATCGCCTGGTGCCGTCGCCGAAAACTGCCGATCGTCAGCGTGGGGTCGGCCGGCGGGCGCACCGATTCCACCCAGATCCGCGTGCGCGACCTGTCGCGCACCGAGCACGACGCGATGTTCAGCCTGATCCGGAAAAAGCTCCGCACGGACTTCAATTTTCCGCGCAACGTCAGCCGTTACTTCGGCGTTTCAGCCGTCTATTCGTTGCAGAACGTGCAATACCCGCAAGCGGATGGCACCGTGTGCGGTACCCGTCCGCCCGGTGGCGATGCAATGAACCTGGCATGTGGCGGCGGCCTCGGTGCGGCCACGCATGTCACCGGTGCATTTGCGTTTGCCGCGGTAGGCAAGGTGTTGGAGAAGTTGCTGGACAAGTAGTGAGGGACGGAGCTCGACATAGGCGAGTGCCGAAAAATGCCGATCAAATGCCCACTTGAAACAGCATCCCGCACAGCGAGACGCATGTCGGACCAAATAATACCCGGATGTTATTGACAACTGGAATTTACCCGGGTATAAATTGCCTCCGACGCATCACTTGCCGTGTCAATTCGACGAGGACACATACCTGATCTTCGCGGGTGAGCGCCATGCGAACGCGTCGAATGCCGCATGACCGATGACACGCCTGACCACGCCATCGAGCTGATTTTCGGGGGATGACACTCGCGTCTCTTCAGAACCGCGATCCAGGAAAGTATCCATGACCGTCTTAGATTTGAATGCGGGCGCACTCGCGCCCATTGCTGATGAAGTCGATCTCGTCGATCTGCCCGTGACCGGGGTTATTCCGCAGGATTTGAACGGGGTACTGGTGCGCAATGGCCCCAATCCGTTGCTTGGGCGCTTCGAAGGGAACGACGTGCTGTCGTGGTGGCCCGAAGCGGCGATGTTGCACTCCATTTCATTTCAGAACGGTCGCGTCACCCATTACCGCAACCGCTGGGTTCGCACGCAACGATGGGCGCATGTGCATGATCCGGCCAATGCGTCAGCCCTGATCGACACCAATCCCAATGTCAGCGTGCTCCGTCACGCCGGCGAAATATTGGCACTTGCCGAAGGCGGCACCCCGCTGGCCATCACAGCCGAACTCGACACCCTTGGCCCGACCCGCCTTCACCCGGGCCTGGCGCAAGGCATGACCGCTCATCCCAAGGTCGATCCGCGCACAGGCGAATTGATGGCCTTTCGTGCGCACTGGGAAAAGCCATGGATGCGGTATGCAGTGACGGATGCGCAAGGTACGCAAAGTGTCGATATGGAAATCGAACTGCCGTCTCCTTCGATGATGCACGACATGGCGGTGACGGCGACCCGCACGATCCTGCTCGATCTCAACGTTGCCTACGATTTCTCGATGCTTTCCCGTGGCTATCGCATGCCCTTGCGCTGGCACGACGATCGGCAATCGAGACTTGGCATCATGCCGCGCCACGGCGGCGCGATGCGCTGGTTCGACATCACGCCGTGCTTTATCCAGCATGTGGTGAACGCATACGACGCAGAAGCATCCATCGTCGTTCTGGACGTCGTTCGATATCCCGAATACCTGCGCATTGCGCCAGGTGACATGGGCTTCCAGGAGAATCCGCTCGGAGTGCTGTGGCGATACATCGTCGATCTCGACCGCGGTACGGTCGTTGAAAAACAGCTCGACGATATCGGCATCGAGCTGCCACGCATCAACGAAAACAGAACAGGCCGATCCTATCGGTTTCTCTACGCAGTGGAACAACCCACCAATGCGGAGATTCGAGGTGTCGTTCGCTACGACCTCGAACGTGGCTCGGCGCAGCGATACCGGGTTCCGGAAAGGGATCAGAACAGTGAGCCGGTGTTCGTGCCTCGTCCCGGTGGCTCGGACGAAAATGATGGCTGGCTGCTCGTCTGTGTCTATCGTCGGCTAACCGACACGAATGACCTGGTCATTCTTGACGCCAGGAATTTGGAAAGTGATCCGATCGCAACGGTCCAGCTGCCCCGGCGAATTCCCGCGGGGTTTCATGGAGCATGGCTGCCCAAGGAATGCTGACCATGCGGCCATCTCGGCGATTCACCGAAATGGCCGCGACGAACCTCACCAACCCATGTAGTGCCCACCGTTGATCGCCAGGTTCGCCCCGGTAATCCAGCTGGCCTGTTCGCCGGCGAAAAACGCCACCGCGTGCGCGATCTCGTCCGGCCGCCCAAGGCGCCCCACCGGAATCTGCGCCACGATCTTCTCGCGCACTTCTTCCGGCACGGCCATCACCATGTCAGTGCCGACGTAGCCGGGCGAGACGGTGTTGACGGTGATGCCGAACTTCGCGTTCTCCTGCGCCAGCGAAATGGTGAAGCCGTGCATGCCGGCCTTGGCGGCCGCGTAGTTGGCCTGGCCGTACTGGCCTTTCTGGCCGTTGATCGAGCTGATCTGCACGATGCGGCCCCACTTGCGCGCACGCATGCCCTCGATCACCGGACGGGTGACGTTGAAGCAGGCGTTGAGGTTGGTGTTCACCACGTCCATCCACTGCTGGTAGCTCATCTTGTGGAAGGTGGTGTCGCGGGTGATGCCGGCGTTGTTGACCAGGATGTCGACCGGGCCGCATTTCTCTTCGAGCGCGCGGATCATCGCCTCGCATGCGGTCGGCTCGCTCACGTCCCCCTTCACCATGCAAACGTCGATGCCCTCGGCTGCCATCGCCTTGCGCCAGGTTTCCGCCTTGTCCGGATCGCGATAGTTGGTAACGACCCGATGCCCCTGGCCGGCCAGGTAGCGAATGATCGCGCTGCCGATGCCGCCCGTGCCACCTGTGACCAATGCCGTGCGTTGCGTCATTTCCATGAATCTCCTGTGGAGGTTGAGCGGAGAACTGTCCGGTCGCGCCGGATCATGGCAGGGCTGTATTGCAGCCGATGCCATCGAGTGTCGGTGCGTGTCCGTATTTATAGCGTTTCAGGCGACAGAGTGACCGCTGCATTGCGGCAAAACGGCAGGATCGAAATCCGCCAGCGCCTGCGCCAGCAAGGCGTCCACATCACCAGCCAGGCCGGATGCCGGCACACCCAGGAAAGCCAGCGCGCGGCGCAGGGCCGGCAATGGCGCGGCCGGATCGACCGGAAACGCCCGCGTGGATTTCGACAGCTTGCGGCCTGCGCCGTCCAGTACCAGCGGCAAATGGCGATAGCCCGGCGTGGGCAGCCCCAGGCAACGCTGCAACCAGATCTGCCGTGCGGTGGAGTCGAGCAGGTCATGGCCACGCACCACCTCGGTGATCCGCTGATGCGCATCGTCGACCACGCAGGCCAGCTGGTACGCATAAAAACCCTCGACCCGGCGTACCACGAAGTCGCCGCCTTCACGCAGGTCCTGTCGCTGCGGGCCCTGCAGCGCATCGTCGAAGACGATCTCGGCATCCGGCACACGCATGCGCCAGGCCGGCGGGTGGGCCGGATGCAGCGGGGCAACGCAGTGACCGTCGCGGTGGGTCCCCCCGGCACCGGCCAGGTCGCTGCGACTGCACCAGCACGGAAACACCAGATCCGCCGCGCGCAACTGCTCGAACGCCGCGTCATAGGCGTCGATTCGCTGCGACTGGTGAAGCGCAGGCGCGTCGGCGACCAGGCCAAACGCCGGTAATGCAGCCAGGATGCTCGCTGCCGAGCCGGGAACCTCGCGTGGCGGATCGATGTCCTCGATCCGCAACAGCCACTGCCCGCCGGCATGCCGCGCGCACAGCCAGCTGCCCACGGCGGCCACCAGCGAGCCGAAATGCAGCTGTCCGGTGGGCGAGGGGGCGAAGCGGCCGCGGTAGGTCATCCGGCTATTTTAGGGCAGGGCCACGCGACCGGGCACGCGCCGTCGGACGCCCCGTACCCTTGAAAGCGGCCGCCCGCGCCCGAATCTTCAACCGACATCCTGGTCCCTTTCATGACTGCCACAAGAGAGACAGCCATGCGTCGCATTGCCCTGTTCATCGGTACCAACCTCGCCGTCCTGCTGCTGCTGAGCATCGTCTGCCACCTGTTCGGCATCGACCAGATGGCCGCCGCCCGTGGCTACGGCGGCATGACCGGCTTGTTGGTGTTCGCCGCGGTGTTCGGCATGGGTGGCGCGTTCATCTCGCTGGCGATGTCCAAGATGATCGCCAAATGGTCCACCGGCGCGCGCGTGATCGCCCAGCCGCAAAACGAGGTCGAGCGCTGGCTGGTCGACACCGTACGCCGTCACGCCCAGAGCGCAGGCATCGGCATGCCGGAAGTGGCGATCTACGACGCGCCGGAGATGAACGCGTTTGCCACCGGCATGACCCGCAACAAGTCGCTGGTGGCGGTGAGCTCCGGCCTGCTGCAGCAGATGGACCGGGAGCAGGTCGCCGCGGTGCTCGGGCACGAGATCGGTCACGTCGCCAACGGCGACATGGTCACGCTCACCCTGATCCAGGGCGTGTTGAATACGCTGGTGATCCTGGCCGCACGCATCGTCGGTCGCGCCGTCGACAGCTGGATGAGCGGCGGCCGCGACAACCGTGGCGGCGGCATCGGCTACTTCGTGGTGGTGATGGTTCTGCAGGTGCTGTTCGGCTTGCTCGCCTCGATGATCGTGGCCGCGTTTTCGCGTTGGCGCGAGTTCCGTGCCGACGCGGCAGGCGCGCAGTTCGCCGGCCGCGGCGCGATGATCTCCGCACTGCAACGCCTGAAAGGCAATCATGGCGAAAGTACCCTGCCGACCACGATCGCTGCATTCGGCATTTCCGGTCCGCTGGCCGAAGGCCTCAAGCGCCTGTTCATGAGTCACCCGCCGCTGGATGAGCGCATCGCCGCGCTGCAGAACAGAGCCTGACCTCCGCTTTACTCCCTCCCCGGCGCGCAGGGGAGGGTTGGGGTGGGGTGCTCCTGGCCTTATCTTTAGAATCCAAGGTCAAAAGCAAACCCCCTCCCAACCTCTCCCTGCGAGCGGGGGAGGAGCCAATCTCCATAGTCAACGTCAGTCTGGAACATCCACGCATGAACGCACCTGCCACCGAAACCCGCAAATTCGAAGCCGAAGTCGCCCAGGTGCTGCATCTGGTCACGCATTCGCTTTACTCGCACAAGGAGATCTTCCTGCGCGAGCTGATCTCCAACGCCTCCGACGCCTGCGACAAGCTGCGCTTCGAGTCGATCGCCAATCCGGCGCTGTCCGCCGGCGACAGCGAGCTGCACATCGACGTCAGCTGGGATCCGGACGCGCGCACCGTCACCGTGCGCGACAACGGCATCGGCATGACCCGCGACGAAGTGGTGGCCAACATCGGCACCATCGCCAGCTCCGGCACCAAGCGTTTCCTCGAAGCGATGTCCGGCGAGCAGAAGGCCGATGCGCGCTTGATCGGCCAGTTCGGCGTGGGCTTCTATTCCGCCTTCGTGGTCGCCGACAAAGTTACCGTGATCACCCGCCGTGCCGACGCGCCGGCAGGCGAGGGCGTGAAGTGGGAGAGCGACGGCAAGGGCGAGTATTCGCTGGAATCCGTCGAGCAGGCCGAGCGCGGCACGTCGGTCATCCTGCATCTGAAAGCCGACGAGGACGAGTTCCTCAAGCGCTGGCAGCTGCGCTCGCTGATCACCCGCTACTCCGATCACGTCGCCTTCCCGATCCGCATGCCGACCGAGAAGGACGACAAGCCCACCGACGAATTCGAAACCATCAACGCCGCCTCGGCACTGTGGACCAAACCCAAGTCCGAGATCAGCGACGAGGACTACCAGAGCTTCTACAAGTCGCTCGGCCACGACTTCAATGACGCGCTCGCGTGGACGCACAATCGCGTCGAAGGCAGCCAGAGCTTCACCACCTTGCTGTACCTGCCGTCGCAGCCGCCGTTCGACTTGATGATGGGCGGCCGCGACGAGCGCAAGGGGCTCAAGCTTTACATCAAGCGCGTCTTCATCATGGACGCCGCCGAAGAGTTGCTGCCGAACTACCTTCGCTTCGTGCGCGGTGTGGTCGACGCCGATGATCTGCCGCTCAACGTCAGCCGCGAAATCCTGCAGCACAATCGCCAGCTCGAGCGGATCAAGGCCGCTTGCGTCAAGCGCGTGCTCGACCTGATCGAGAAGCTGGCGCGTGACGAACCGGAAAAGTTCGCCACCTTCTACAAGGCCTTCGGCAACACCCTGAAGGAAGGCATCAGCGAAGACGCCAACAACCGCGAGCGCATCGCCAAGCTGCTTCGCTTCGCTTCCACCAAGGGCGAAGGCACCGAGCAGAACGTCTCGCTGGACGACTACATCGGCCGCATGGCCGTGGGTCAGGACGCGATCTGGTACATCACCGCCGACAGCTACGCCGCGGCCTTCGGCAGCCCGCAGCTGGAAGCGTTCAAGGCCAAGGGTATCGAAGTGCTGCTGATGTCCGACCGCATCGACGAGTGGATGATCGGTAGCTTGAGCGAGTACGAAGGCAAGAAGCTCAAGAGCGTCGCCAAGGGCGACGTGCCGCTGGACGAAGCCGACAAGAAAAAACAGGAAGAGGCGACCAAGGAAGCCGAGCCGCTGCTGAAGAAACTCAAGGACCTGCTCGGCGATCGCGTGGGTGAGGTGAAAGTGTCGGCACGCTTGACCGATTCGCCGTCGTGCCTCGCGTTGAGCGATTACGAAATGGCGCCGCATCTGGCCCGTCTGCTGCGCGAAGCGGGGCAGGAGATGCCCGATTCCAAGCCGACGCTGGAGATCAATCCGCAGCATGCGTTGGTCAAGCGCGTGGAGACCGAGGCTGACGAGGCGAAGGCACGCGATCTGGCCACGTTGCTGCTGGAGCAAGCGGAGATTTCCGCGGGTGCGCAGCTTCCTGATCCGGCGGCGTTCGTGCAGCGGATGAATCGGGTGCTGCTGGGGTGAAGCGCGGAGCGCCTTGCTGAGATGAGAAAGCCCGCCAATTGGCGGGCTTTTTTTTAGCTCCCTCTCCTCTTCGGGGAGAGGGTTGAGGGGGGGCGGGCGGGTGCTCGCCACGAAACGGCCTGTCCGTCATCCCGGCGAAGGGCTGGGATCGCTCATTTTCCACACGCAACACCTAACGATTGTCTGGGTCCGACCTCACGGCCAGATTCAGCAGCTTTCCCTTGGCATCCAGCTCCACCAGCATGATGCGTGTGTCGCCGACTACGCCTATGCGGTACACCGAGCGCACGGCGCCATCGTGCTCGGTGCGTTTGATCAGCACCAGTGGCGCGGCATTCCACTTCGTGGGTAGCTGGCTGCGCATGTCGACGGCATCATCGGGATCGAAGGTGTAGCCGGCGTCTGCGCTGAACTCGCTGCCGATGTTCTTGCCGGACAGCATTCGTTGCAGGACATCGCGTGCGTGGGTGGCGATTTCGGGTTTGCTGTCCTTGATGGCTGCATTCGGCTTCGGCATCAGCGCCGGCTCCACCAGGCCGGCGATGACGTGCGACAGGTAGACGGGACTGGAATGGCCGGCGTCGAGGTTGGTCAGCACCACCACGGTCAGCTTGTCGTCGACGTAGCGGTTGATGGTGCAGGTAAAGCCTTGCCAGGAACCGGTGTGCTGGATCACGCGGTGGCCGTTCATGCTGTCGCTGGCCCAGCCGAAGCCGTAGTGGCTGGCGTTGGGCTGGCCGTCGTTGAGTACGAACGGCGTCCACATCGTTTTCAGCGATTTGCGGCTGAGCAGGGTGGTGCCGTAGAGCGCGCGGTCCCACTTTTCCAGATCGACGACGTTGAAATAGAGCGTGCCGTCGGCGGTGGAGTTGAGGCTGGGGGATACCCAAGTCTGGTTTTTCAGTTGTCCGCCGACGATCTCGTAACCGGCGGCGCGGCCGGGAACGATGTCGCGGTCGGAGATGCCGCGCGTGGAGACCATGCCGAGTGGGGCGAAGATCCGCTCATGCATGAAGTCGCGGTAGTTCTGTCCGGTAACCTTGTGGATCAGTACGCCGAGCAGCGCGTAGTTGGTGTTGCGGTAAGCCCACTGGTCGCCTGGCTTGAATTCGATCGGCAAGGTCTCGATCTTCTTGACCAGCTCGTCTTCGGTGAAGTCCTTGCGCGAATCGAACAAGCCGCCGGGCTGCATGAGCGAGGGATCTTCATACTCAGCCAGGCCGGAGGTGTGCGACAGCAGGTTCTTCACCTTGATCGGTTTCCAGCTCGCCGGTGCGTCGGTGAAATATTGGGTGATGCTGTCGTCCAGGTTCACCTTGCCCTGTTCCAACAGCATCATCACGGCGGTGGCGGCGAACTGCTTGCCGACCGAGCCGGACTGCATCAGGGTAATCGGCGTGACGGGTGCCTGCCATTCGATATTCGCCAGCCCGTAACCCTTCACCAGTACCGCGTGACCATCGCGGTAAATGCCTACTTCGGCGCCGGGGATGTGCTCTCGCGCCATCTCGGCGGTGACATAGCGATCGATCGCGGCAATTTGTGTTGGCTCGAGCTCAGCCGCTCGGGCCGATGCCGCCGCCGAGGCGCAGGCGAGAAGTGATACAAACAACATGCCGCGTGGCAGGGACATGATTGAATACTCGCTGCAGGGATCGGAGAGGGATACGCATTCTGGCTGAAGCGATTCTGGATTTCTGCGGTGATGTTTTCGCATGCCATGCGTCACGTTCCAGAGCGCAAAGCCGACTATCCGGAACCCGGCTCGCTATCCATTCTCCTGAGGCCGCGTCTAGCGGCCCGCGGCAGGAATCATCCCGATGGTGCTCATCCACGTCTCGGCCAGGGCTGGCCAATGGCTGATCGGATTCGATGTGGGCCTGAGCCCGAACGCATGTCCGCCGTGTGCGTACAGATGCATCTCCACTGGCACATCGGCCTTTTTAAGCGCGGCGTAGTAGGCCAGCGCCTGATTCACACCGTCCACGTGGTCGTCTTCCGCCTGCAGCAAAAACGTGGGTGGCGTCTCGTGGGAAACCGGAACATGGCGATTGAACACGCCGTCATCGGTCACGAGATGTCCCGAATAAATCGCCAGCGAAAAATCCGGGCGGCTGCTTTCCTTGTCGGCGGAATCCACTGGCGCATACAGATGATGTTTGAAGTTCGTGCTGATTTCCGCCACCAGATAACCGCCCGCCGAAAAGCCGATCACTCCAACCTTGTGTGGATCGACGTGCCATTCCGCCGCACGAAAGCGCACCAGCCGCAGCGCTCTCTGGGCGTCCTGCAGCGCCTGTGTCGACAGTTCGAAATCGTGGGGTCGGCAATCGCAGTGCCAGTCGTAGGGCGCGCTCGGGACGCGATACTTCAACAGCACGCACGTGATGCCGCGGGAGGTCAGCCAATCGCATGCTTCGGTGCCTTCCAGGTCCATGGCCAGCATCTCGAAACCACCACCCGGAAACACAAGTACTGCGGCACCCGTGTTCTTTCCCTTGGGCGCATAGACCGTCATCGTGGGTTGCGACACGTTGCTTACGGCTACCGCGGTTTTGCCGGCGATCAGCCCGGTGCTTGTCTTGGCGTGCTCCGGCCCCGGCATGGGCTTGGCATCCGGCGGCGTGCCGGGCCACAGTGGTATTTGTGTGTGCCCGGTGACGGGCTGCCAGACCTCCGTTCTCGCATGCGCGCTTGCGCATGCCGCCAGTAGACACAGTGCAATGGTCCACAGCTTCATGACACTCCTCCGTTTTGGCGCTCGGCCAATGGTGTGATCAAGGCAGGAAATTTGTTGGAATTCTCAACCGATCCTGCACGCCGTGATGGGCTGGTTTCTGCTCCTTTTGTGGATTTCTTCGGGCATCCTGCTGCTTGTTCCGCGAAGCGAAGCAAGGATTTCGTGCCGCTTCGCCGCGCGAGCCACTTATCGCATTGACGTACCTGAGGCTCGTTAGCGCAGCGGCATTTCCTTCGTAGTCTTCTCCAAGATCTTCATCGACTCGGCATTTTGTTTTTTCCACTCGCGCATCTCCGCATCGTTCTGTGATTCGCTCACATGGATCGTCGGTTGGGTGAGTGATGTTCGCGCGAGTGCCGGACGAGGCATTGGTCGTAGCTCCGGTCTGTCAGGTGCCTGGACGAAGATAGAGGTTGGGACAATCGGCTGCGGCGCGGTGGAAGATGAGAGAGCTGCGATCACCAGCAGGCTGGCAACCAAGCTTCCGCCAAAGGCGAGCGGCGTATCCAGGGGACTCGTGTCACGGGCCCTGGTTTTTTGCAGCGAACGCACGGTGGCGATCAGTTCGCCACCGTGGATCAGTTCGATGGGTTTGCCTTGGGCGAAACGTCGGGCATCGCTGGTGTAATCGCCGAGGGCGACGATCTTCACGGCATCAGCGCGCTCGTGGACGAGTACGCCGAGCATCTCGCGTACGACTTTGACGCCGACCTGCCAGCTCTGCCATTGCTTGCACTGCACCAGCGTGGTCTTGCCGTCCTTGCGCAGGATCAGGTCGATGCCGCCATCGGCGCCGCCGAGGCCGGTTTCTTCGACGGCGTAGCCCTGACGGCGAAAAGCTTCACCAGTGAGTTGCTCGAACTGGCGCCAGCTTATCTGGCGCAGGCTGTCGACGCCGGTCTGCTTGTCGAGCAGTTTCCGGCGACTGCGACGGCCAAGGAAAGAGGCGAGGGCGGCGATCCAGCATCCGACCAGGAGCACCCAACCCAGCGGTGCGTAGACACCTTCGGAGGCCAACTTGCCCAGTCCGGACAGGTAAAGGCTGTGGGTCGAAGTGAAATACGCGCCAATCCCGTAGCGGATGACGAGATACCCGATCAGACCCATCAATACACCGACTGGCCAAGGCATCGAGGCCACGACGTCGATCCCGCTCTGCTTGCGCTTCGCCATATCGCTCCCCCCGGGCGTTCCCTGGCAGCGGCAACCTTACCGCGGCTGGACGTTCACGCAAGCATTTTTTCGATGCCGATCAGCTGCCCGGAATCCCGGCACCCTGCCGAGGGCGCGCGGTGGCATGGAGCCGTTTGCGCGGTGAACGCGGGATACGCTGGCGCGAAAGGCTTATGGCAAGGCGCCGCCAAGACTCAAGTCCCCGGCGGGAACCAGAGCTTGGCGATCTTGCCGTTACGCACTTCGTACACGGCGAGCGAGTCCGGCGCGTGCTTGCCGGGCGGCAGGCCATGCAGGTGTTCCAGGTCGATGACGACCGGACCATTGACGACGCGCTTGGCGATGTCCACGCCGAAGTCCTTGGGCACCTTGCCCAGGAAAGCGAACGCCTGCTTGAGCGCGGCCTGTCCCTTGATCTCCGGGCGCTTGCCCGAGAGGTCGATGACGCTGGTGTCGTCGGCGTAACAGGCGGCAAAGGCCTCGATGTCATGCGCGTTGTAGGCATCGACCTGGGCCTGAACCACCTGGGCCGGGCTGGAAGTGGCACTGGTGTTTCCACAGGCAGCCATGGCCGGGAGTACGGGTATCGCCAGCAGTGCGGCGACGAGTCCTGCGAATCGGAATGTCATGGTCTCTCCAATGAAGTTCGTTTGACGCACGTCGGGCGCTCGAGCTTGTGATCTTAGTAGCGTTCTGACCATGAATCGAGGCAGCGTGCGACGACGCCTCGCGCACCATGCCTACCTGCGCCAGCCACTTCCATATTGCAGGCGAAAGCCTCGTGCGTTGATGCTGTCGTGCTCATCGGACTCGCCATCGCCATCGCCATCGTGATCTCGTGTCATGCCGGCGTTTCATTCGTGAAAGGCTATCAGCCGCGATGGACCCTCCGCGTCACTCATGTCCTCAATAGTGCGTCCCCGCCGCGCGTCGCGCCGCGTGGATGCCACGCGAGAACGCCCGGTCTGCGGGGGTTTGCTGCCTGGCGCCGAACATGGCGCGGATCTTGATTGATCTGAACCAGTCAGATGGATCCGGAGGCTGCGCGATGTTCTTCCATGACCTGCCCTTCGAGGGCGATCCCACCGGCGTGTGGGTACTGAGAACGGTGAACGGATTTGCGCGGCGATTCACGTCGCGCTTCGCGGCGCTGGCGTTTGCGACCGACGATGCGGCCGAGCGGACGAGCGCCGGTAGTCCCGTGACCATCCGGGTCGAGGGTGCCGACGGCGTGTGGCGCGCGTTCGATGCCCGGATGAAGGGCGTGCCCTGCCAGCTTCAAATCCGGCAAGGCTAGTTCGACGGTCTCACGCTGCAATTCCATGCACAGCGGGGCTGTTGTGAGCGTCTTGCCACCTATCGGGTTTGCTGCTTCATCCGGCCTGGCGTCCTGGGTATCGCGGGCGAGGTGACTACTGGCAGGTATGCGCGGCGAGGTTCCTGCGCAATAGTGGAAACATCCCCTCGCCGAAGCCGATCTCGTGCCGGTGTGTCTACCCCAGTGAAGGTGCAACGATGATCCGATTCGTTCTGGCGATGCTGCTGGTGTGTCTGTCCGCATCGGCAAGTGCGGCGGTGCTGCGTCAGTCGTTCGACCTGCAGGTGCCGGAGGCGCCCACGGCGGTGACGGTCGGCGGTCGGCGACAGCTCGTCTACGAATTGCATGTCACGAATTATGCCGGCGCCGGCCTGATGCCCTTGACGCTGGACGTGCTCGACGCCGATGCGACGAACAGCAAGCTGCTGGCATCGTGGACAGGTCCTGCGCTGCAGGCCCGCACGGCGATCGCGGGCACCGACCGGTCACCGGGTGCGCAGGGTCTGGCCGCCGGCATGCAGGCGGTGATCTATATCGAAGTGGTACTGCCTGCCGGTGCCGTTGTGCCCCATCGGCTGAACCATCGGCTGACTTACGAGACCATGGCCTTGCCCACACGCGAATCGGGCGAGGTGTCGGGCGGTGTCGTTGCCGTCGAACGGAGCGCTCCGGTGACGCTTGCGCCGCCCCTGCACGGTGGACCGTGGGTCGCCATCTACGACGCGTCCGTGCCGCGCGGGCATCGGCGGGTGATGTTCGCGCTGGATGGACGGGCACGAATTCCCGCGCGCTTCGCCATCGACTGGTTCCGGCTGGATGCGAACGGGCATCACGCGCGCGGCGACGCGCAGAAGGTGGCTAACTGGCTCGGCTATGGCGAGGACGTGCTGGCGGTGGCCGATGGCACGGTGGTCGCCGTACGAAACGATTATCCGGAGAGCCGCAGCTTGAAGAGTTCCAGGCACCCGCTGGGCGAGGGCAGCGGCAACTTCGTTTCGCTCGCGTTGGGCGAGCGCCGATATGCGCATTACGAGCATTTGCGTCCCGGCAGTGTCCGGGTGCATGTCGGTGAGCATGTGCACCGCGGAGAGGTCATTGCCGCACTCGGTTTCACCGGTGACTCCACCGGCCCGCACCTGCATTTTCACGTCAGCGATGGCGCCTCTCCGCTGGCTGGCGAAGGCCTGCCGTTTGTCATCGCCCGTTATGACGTGCTGGGCGATTATCCTGATCTGGATGATTTCGACGCGGGCAAGCCGTGGCATGCGTCGCCCGCGGAAACTGTGCGCAGCCGACACGGAGAGATGCCCGCACCCAGCGCCGTCGTGGCGTTTCCGGCGAGCTAGCGAAAACCGGGCTCAGTTGAACGAACGTGCCTGGTTCGCGACCGATCGGCGATACTCAGGCCTTGGCGAAAGCGAGCAGGTCCGCATTGATGACGTCGGCATGGGTCGTCAGCGCCCCGTGGGGGAAACCCGGATAGATCTTCAGCGTCGCGTTCTTCAAGAGTTTTGCTGAGAGAACCCCCGCATCCTGGTACGGCACGATCTGGTCATCGTCTCCGTGCATCACGAGCGTCGGCTGCCCGATTTTTTTCAGATCCTCGGTAAAATCGGTTTCGGAAAATGCCTTGATGCAGTCGTATTGAGCCTTGGCGCCGCCCATCATGCCCTGCCGCCACCAATTGCGAATGATCCCTTCCGAGGGCTTCGCGCCCGAACGATTGAAGCCATAGAAGGGTCCTGATGGCACGTCCAGATAAAGTTGGGCCCGGTTGGCCGCGAGTTGTGCGCGAAAACCATCGAAAACCTCGATGGGAAGTCCACCCGGGTTGTTCGGTGTTTTCAGCATGATGGGTGGCACGGCACTGATCAGCACGGCTTTCGCCGTGCGCTGTTGACCATGACGAGCCACGTAACGCGCTACTTCGCCGCCCCCCGTTGAATGACCCACATGAATGGCGTCCCGCAAGTCCAGCGCCTCGGTCAGCGCCGCGAGATCGGCAGCGTAGTGATCCATGTCATTGCCTTCGGGAGTCTGCGTGGAGCGGCCGTGTCCCCGACGGTCATGAGCGATCACCCGATAGCCATGACCCAGGAAGAACAGCATCTGGGCGTCCCAGTCATCCGCCGACAACGGCCAGCCGTGGCTGAACACGATGGGTTGGCCATGTCCCCAGTCTTTGTAATAGATCTCGGTACCGTCGCTGGTCTTGATGCTGCTCATGTTGCGGCTCCCGTATCTGGACTCGCTTGATAGCTACCGCGGCACCCGCGTTTTGCGTATTTCGGGGAATGCCGCAGCCATGGTCTCGATGCGAACCGTACGCCGAATAGCGAGAAAAATACGTTGGCGAGGTACTGCACTTCTGGCTTCAGAGGCTGGACGGGCTCGGCCGTCCTTGTTGAGGATGGCGGTGGCCGACGGCAGGGGGCGCTCGAATTCCTTCGACGCTATTCCCTGCCATCATGCGAATCGATGGAAGTTACTTGCGCTGCTTCTTGGCGCGCGACGCGATTTGAGCAGCCGCTTTCGGCATCGGCCTACCTGGGCAACTCCGCCAGCCACTTCAACACCGTCCGCGAAAGCTCGATCCGCTGATCGGAATAGGCATGGTCGGTCGGCAGGTGCACGGTGGTGACGTGTGTGTCGCCGGCTTTGCGAAGATCCGTGGCGAAGGCCTGGTTTTCCTCTGCAAGGCCGTCGTCGGAGGTCACGATGAGGGCGGTGCGGTTTTTCAAGATGTCGACTTTCGAGGGGAAGGTCCAGCGGGACGCGTGATCGACCAGTTCGCGCGCCAGTCCGTCCGGAGTGCAGCCACTCAGCGGAGCTATGCCTTCGTCGGCGAGACCGATGGCCATGGCTTTGATGCCTGCGGTTTCGCCATCTTTGCGAACCAGTTGCCGGGCATGCCAGGCCATGTCAGCTGCGGAGATGGTGGCGAAGGCCTTGATGGCGGGATCTGCCGCCACGGCCTGCACGGTCATGAAGCCGCCCATGCTGTGGCCGATCAACACAATGCGTGCGGGATCGAGCCGCAGCTTTTTGGCTGCGTCGGGGCGGCGTAGATAGGCCAGCGCGGCGGCGGTGTCCTCAATGCCGTGGGCAAACGAGAAGTCGCCCGGGGTGCCCCACGATCCGCGATAGTTGAAGTAGAGGACGTCCCAGCCGGCGCGGCGCACGTCCTGCGCCAGATCGAGGTTGCGTTCGTTGCCGGGAAAGCCGTGCAGCAGGATGACCGCGGGATGGGGCCCGGCACCGGCGGCGACATAGACCAGTGCATTCATCAGCGCGCCGTGGCTGGGGATCTGCATGGTCTCCATGGCGGCACGGTCGCCCGTCGGCGTTTCCACGGGGTGTGCCGGCGCGGCTCGTGCGTGTGCCGGAGACGGGCTCCATGTCAGGCCAACCGAAAGGCCGACGGCCAGCAACGTGTGCAACAATCCGTTGTTCATGTTTCCTCCCGGGCTTGAATGAGGCTATCGACAAAACAGGCGGATGGGATGTTGCCTGATCGTTGGGATTGGCAGCGCGGTACGGCCGCAAAAAACCCGTCGAATGCGACGGGTTTTTCTTGTTTACATCACTTGGCAATTGCTGCCTGCGTCAATGCCCTTTGCCAGGCGCCGCGCTGGGCGCATTGCGGGAGGCGTTTTGAATGGAGCGGGTTGGCGCGCTCTGGAAACTCCGGAAGTTGGCAGGCCTGTAGGAGCCCCGGTTTTCGTTGTACCGGAAATGTTGCCTGCGATCGAAGGAATTCCTGTTCGCCAACGCCAGCCGATGTCCGTCGATGTGGACCCAGTACCAGGAACCCGACGGTACCGGGTTGCTCGATACGTAGGCGAACCTGGCGTCATAGTCGCCTTCCGGGCGCGGTGACGCTTGCAGGGCCACGTTGATGATGAACTGGCTGGACATGGGGCGCCCACGACGGTCGGTCGCTGGTTTGCTGATCATTTCAGCCAGGTTCTGCATCAGCAGCCGGTTGAGTTGCGGGGAAAGCTCCGTGGACGGTGAGGCGTCCGTGATCCTGCCCTGGGCGTTCACCTGCAGCAGAACCGGCATGACCCTGGGCTTGAACTCATTGAGCGATCCGGAGGAAGCCACGGCAACACCGCTGCCGACAGCCAACATTCCGAAAAACACGAGTGGGAGAAAGTGCTTCATAACGACCTCCTGGGATCACCATTGAATATCGCCATGAGCGCCATGGACGATACGCCATCCTCCTCCGCCTGTACTGTCCTCCCAAGATGGTGATGCGTCAATGAAGGCTGGGGTCGTGGAATCAGGTAAACCGGTGTCATGTGACGGTTTTTCGGGATGGATTCCGGATGACGGTGTTGTCTGACCCCATCGTGCAGTCGCGAGGCTGGTCTCCGGTGGTGCCAGGTAGTCCATACATTTTCCTATGCGGTGATCTGCAGCCGGAGGTTTCCGACCAAAACAACCGCCAGACGGCTTGCGAGCTTATGCGGCGCATGGGTCAGTTCGATATCGGGGCTCTGATGTTGCATGGAACGACAGGGCTATGGGGCTGGCGAATAAATCACGCGATCGGTTACGCATGCAATGCTGTGTTTGCTCGACCACATGGCCAGTGGATGTCCAGACGTCCAGACGTCCGAACGTAGACAGGTGTCACACCGTTCGTGACTAATGGCACGGTGGTCCCATGATTGCGTGGGGTAGGGTCACTGGGCGTTTATCTGCAACGGATATATGCGGGTGAGGCGCGTTGTCGATAGCCCAATGGACAATGGCGCGATAACTACGGCGCAGCTTGCAACACGAGTCTGGGGAAACTGCCTGTTATCTGATTTATCGCTATTCAACTCCCGAGATCGAAATTCATGCACGTTGCGCGGCTGGTCGAAATCGGCCGGCGGGATCCTGTCTTCGCCAGTTCTTTGGGGGAGGGCTGACAGCGGATGCACTAATACTTTCTCGGGAGATCATTCATGCATTCTTTCACCCGCCGCGGATGGCGACGTACGACGTTGGCCATGGGATGGTCCCTGGCGTGTTGCGCCGGTACATCTTTTGCGCAGAGCAGTTCCGGTGCCGTTTTTGGCCAGGTCGATGCCAAGCCGGGAACCACCGTCGTGTTGCGTAACCTCGGTACCGGACTGACCCGCGAAGTGCCGGTGGATAGTGCAGGTCGCTATCGCGCACCGGCGATGCCGGTAGGCACCTACGAGGTTTCCCTGCGGGGCGGGGGCGAGACTCTGCAGCATCGCGACAATGTTGTCGTGCATGCGGGCACCGGCGCCGAAGTGTCGTTCGCCGCGGCCAAGCCATCGGCGGCGGATGCGCGAACGCTGGAGGGTATTTCCGTGGCGGCTTCGGCGCTGCCGGCCATCGATGTTTCCTCGGTCGACACGCGCACTGTCCTTACGTCGGAACAGATGGCCAGAATCCCGGTGACACGTGACGTCACCCAGGCGGCGCTGCTCGCGCCGGGCGCCGTCGGCAGCGATTCTCGCTACGGCAATACGGCGTCGTTCGGTGGTTCCGCGGCGTCGGAGAATGCCTATTACATCAACGGCTATCCGGTCACCAATCCACTGAACAGCATCGGTGCGACCACGTTGCCGTTCGATGCCATCGACCAGGAACAAGTGCTCACCGGCGGTTACGGCCCGGAGTTCGGACGCTCCATCGGTGGCGTGATCAATATCACCACCAAGCGTGGCGGCAACACCTGGAAAGCCGGTGCGGCCATGTACTGGTCGCCGAGGTCGCTGGAGTCCAGCCCGCGCAACATCTACTACGTGCCAGGTACGCAGGCGCCGCTTTCCGGCCAGCTCTACCAGTACCGCCGGAGCAACAAGACGTCGTCCGCGGAGGTCGGCGCGTACATCAGCGGTCCGCTGATCAAGGACAAGCTGTTCTTCTACGCCAGCGGTGAGTTCGAAAAGAAGAACAGCCCCGTCTACCAGAATGCCGACGATGCGATTTCGACCGGCAGGATCGATTCGGATTACAAGACGCCGCGCTGGATGACCAAGCTGGACTGGAACCTCAACGACAGCAATATCCTCGAGTTCACCGCAGTCTCCGACGAAACCGGCCAGGACGACGTCTACTACAGTCCGGTCGACTATCCGTCGGTGACGGGCGGCCGGGACAGGATCGGCGGCTATCGCTACAAGGATTCCAGCAAGCTGTATGTCGCCAAGTACACCGGCTACCTCACCGACAACCTGACGCTTTCCGCCCAATATGGCCGGCAAAACTCGGAAAATTATTCCGAGCCGCTGGGATACGACCCCAGCCAGCCTTATGTCGAGGATGACCGTGGCGTGGCCGCGGGCGAACGCAAATATTCCAATCCGGCGCAGCCTTATCTGTCGCCCGGTACGCCGGACAACGGCAGCAGGACGAATGGCTGGCGCCTCGATTTGGACTGGACGTTGGGCAGCCATACCCTGACTTTCGGCGTCGATCGGCAGAACCTGGAAGCGACGGTGATCGACAAGAATTCCGGGCCGGGAAACCTTGCCTACACCTACCATCGCACGCAGACGCCAGACCAGTCGATCGATGCGGGTGCCGGCATCGGTGCTCCCGGCCAACAGGATTACGTGGACGAAGGCGTGTTCCTCGCCGGCGGCACGTTTACCGTTGAACAGGAAGCGCAGTACATCCAGGACGCCTGGCAGATCAACGATCAGTGGCTGCTCAAGCTGGGTCTGCGCAACGAGCAATTCACCAACTACAACGGCGCGAACCAGGCCTATGTCGCCCAGCGCCACCAGCTTGCGCCGCGCCTGGGCGTCAGCTGGGACGTGTTCGGTGATTCCTCGTTGAAGGTGTTCGCCAACGCGGGCCGTTATCACCTCGCCCTGCCAAACAATGTGGCGCGGCGCGGCATTGGCGGTTCGCTCAACACCCGTGAATATTTCACTTATACGGGTGTCGACGCCAACGGTGTACCGACTGGCCTGGTGCCCATCGGTCGCGATGGTCCGGGCAAGGGGCCGTTGCCCGGACCCTATTCGGTCAACCAGGAATACGGCCAGTATCCCGATCCCCGGACGATCGCCGCCAAGAACCTCAAATCGAACTACCAGGACGAATACATCCTGGGCATGGAGAAGTCGCTCGGAAAGTACGTGTTCGGCGCCAAGGCGACGTACCGCAACCTGCTCGGCTCCATCGACGATACCTGCTACGCCCCGCTGGATGGGTTCTGCCGGTTGTTCAACCCGGGTCGGGCCAATGTCTTTCTCGTCCCGAATGACGACGGCACGCTCAAGACCATCACGGTTACCCAGGCCGAGTCGGGTTTTCCCGAACTCAAGCGCAGGTATTACGCGCTCGATTTCTTCCTGGAGCATCCGCTCGACAACGGCTGGTATGGCAAGGTGACCTATACCTTCTCGCGCAGCTACGGCGACACCGAGGGCCAGCTGCGCTCCGACACTGGGCAGACCGATGTTTCGCAAACCGTGAGCTGGGACCGTCCGGAGAACATGGTCGGCTCCAACGGTCCGCTGCCGAACGATCGCACCCATGCGCTCAAGGCCTACGGCTATTTCGAGTTCACCCCGGAATGGCGCGTCGGTGGCGCGTTCACCGTCCTGTCCGGTCGCCCGAAGAACTGCAACGGCTACTGGCCGGTGGCCGGCGTGCCGTTCCTTGGCGGGGGCGGATATTTCTTCTGCGGCGTGGATGCGGTCGTGGATGCGAATGGCAACGTGGTCACTCCGGCAACCTACAAGGAGACGCCGCGCGGATCGCAGGGGCGCATGCCCTGGGAGTACACCGTGGATGTCAATGCGGCCTACCGGCCCGCCTTCGCCGACCATCAGTTCGAGCTCAAGGTCGATGTGTTCAACCTGTTCAACTCGCAGGTCGCGCAGAACCGGATCGAGAGGTTCTACAGTCCGCGCAACACCCTGAGCCGCGACGGCGGGCGCGTGGTCAGCTACACCGATCCGCGCACGGTCAGGCTCTCGCTCAGGTACGACTTCTCGCTTTAGTACGTTTTTCCGGCAAGTGAGCGCAACATCATTGGTAGTCAATGCAAGGAGACACCGAATGCACAAGAAGCACCTGTGTACCGCCTTTGCGGGCATGGCCGTTCCCTTCGGTCTTTCGCTGTTGCTGGCCGTACCGGCCTCGGCGCAGCGCCTCGATCCGCAGGCCAAGCTGGTTGCCCAGCGCAACGACATCGAGCGGCAACTGCAGAAAGTGGCGATCGTCGACCGCAAGGTGATGGTGAAGATGCGCGACGGCAAGTTGATGGCGGCCGACGTCTATCGTCCGAAAAACGCCACCGGCAAAGTGCCGATCATCTTCGTGCGCACGCCCTACAACTTCAATTTCTGGGATGTGAGGATCGGCGCGCCGCGCGACATGAGCAAGGAGCTCGAGGCGGTCAAGCGTGGCTACGCCTTCGTCGAAATGAACGAGCGCGGACATTTCTACTCGCAGGGCAATTACGACATCCTCGGGCCGCCGTTGACCGATGGCTCCGACGAGATCAAATGGATGTCGTCGCAGCCCTGGTCCAATGGCAAGGTCGGTACCACCGGCTGTTCGTCGACGGCGGAGTGGCAGCTGGCCGTGGTGGCGCAGAACGATCCGGGCTTGGCCACGTTCAACGTGCAGGGTTTCGGCGCCGGCGTGGGCAAGGTCGGTCCGTACTACGAACAAGGCAACTGGTATCGCGGTGGCGCGGTGCAGATGCTGTTCATCGACTGGCTCTATGGCGAGCAGAACCAGGTGCGGCCGACGCTGCCGTCGAATACTTCGCAAGCCGACCTGATCCGCACCTCCAAGATGTTCGACTTCGCGCCGCAGATGCCGCCGGTGGACTGGGACAAGGCGTTCTGGCACCTGCCGGAAAAGGACATCATCAAGTCGGTGGGTGGACCGCCGGGCATTTTCGACACGGCCATGCCCGTGCCCACCGGCGGCAACATGATCGTCCGCGCGCCGAACGACCCGGCCTGGAAAAAAGGCGGCCTGTGGAACGAGAGCATGAAGGTCAGCAAGCCTGGCCTGTGGTTCATGAGCTGGTTCGACGTGTCGGTGTCGCCCAACCTGGCTGCCTACAACGAAGTCAGGCGTACCGCGCCGAAGGCCATCGCCGACCAGCAGTACGCGGTGATCGCTCCGGTGCTGCATTGCGCGTACACCCGCGCCACCGAGAACACCGTGATCGGCGATCTCGACATGGGCGATGCCCGCCTCGACTACAACAAGCTGATGTACGGCTGGTTCGACCATTTCCTCAAGGGCGAAGACAACGGCATTCTGGAAAAGCAGGCCAAGGTCACCTATTACGTCATGGGCGAGAATCAGTGGAAGACATCATCCAGCTGGCCGCCGGCCGGCGCCACCACCGAGGACTTCTATTTGAGCAGCAAGGGCAAGGCCAACACGCTGTACGGTGACGGCGCACTGACCACCGCGGCGGACACGGTCGATCACCCCGACCAGTTCATCTACGACCCAGCCAACCCGGTGCCGACCTTCGGTGGTGGCGGTTGCTGCCAGGGCAATGCGGTGAAGTTTGGATCGTACGACCAGCGCGGACACGAGACCCGCAACGACATCCTGGTCTACGACACCGAGCCGTTCAAGAAAGGCACCGAAGTCAGCGGCCCGATCACCGTCACCCTGTACGTGTCGTCCGATGCCAAGGACACCGACTTCACCTTCAAGGTGATGGACGTCTATCCCGACGGCAAGGCCTACAACCTCACCGAAAACATCCAGCGCATGCGTTATCGCAACGGTTACGACAAGCCGCTGGCATGGATGTCGCCGGGGCAGGTGTACAAGGTGACGTTCCAGCCGATCGACACCAGCAATTACTTCAAATCGGGTCACAAGCTGCGGGTGGCGATCTCGAGCAGCAACTTCCCGCGCTTCGATCGCAATCTCAACACCGGCGGCAACAACTACGACGAGACGAAAGGCGTGATCGCGCACAATGCCGTTCACCACGATAGCGAGCATCCGTCGAAAATCACCATCACGGTGGTACCTCGCGACGGGGCGCACTAGTTCACGAAGGCAACTGCCGACCTGGTCATGGCCGGGGAACCCCGAGATGGTTGGGTTCCCCGGTCACCGTTTCGCCATCGCCCTCAAGCCATCGCGACGTTGCATTTCCCGACGGCCTGCAGCGGCACCGCACCGCGCAGACCTTTCGTCGGACAGCTGTAGAATTCACGGCTGACCGCAGCACATCCGACGAGGGCAAATGATCGCGAACTGGCCGATGATCCATGTGATGGCAGTGTTGTTTCTCGCGACCTTCGTGCGCTCGGCATTCGGTTTTGGCGAAGCGTTGATCGCCGTGCCCCTGCTGGCGCTGGTCATGCCGGTGGATGTTGCCGCGCCATTGGCGGTGCTGATCTCGATCACGGTGTCCGTGATCGTGCTTGCGCAGGACTGGCGGCACGTTCATGTGCGCAGCGCCGGCTGGCTGGTCCTGTCGACGCTGGTCGGGACGCCGCTGGGTCTGTTGCTGTTGACCCGGGTCGACGGCGCCGTGGTCAAGACGTGCCTTGGCGTGCTTATCGTCGCGTTTTCGTCCTACTCGTTGTGGAGCCGGAAAAAGGCGGCGCTCGATGACGACAAACTGGCCTGGATATTCGGCTTCGCTGCCGGCGTCCTGGGCGGTGCGTACGGCATGAACGGACCGCCGTTGGTGATGTATGGCGCGCTGCGCGGCTGGTCGCCTAAGCGTTTCCGTGCCACCCTGCAAGGCTACTTCCTGCCTGCCAGCCTGATGGCGATGACGGGCTACTGGCTGGCAGGATTGTGGAAGCCGGAGGTCACCCATGACTATCTGACATCGTTGCCGGTGGTTGTCGCGGCGATCCTGCTGGGGCAGGCCGTGCATGGCCGGCTGGACGGACACTTGTTTCTTCGTTGCATCCACGTCGGGCTCATCATTATCGGCGTCGCGCTGGTGTTGCAGGCTGTCGTCTGACCATCGACGCCCGCCGCCCGATCCGGGCAACGATCGATTTCAGAAAGTGACGTATCCGGCGGCACAGCACGAGCCCCAGGCGCTACTCTTTCAGCTCACCCAGCCTGCATTCAACGGAGATCGATATGTCCCAGCACGCCGCCACGTTCCGTCAGATGCACGGTGGTCCTGAACCGTTGCGGCTGCCCAACGCCTGGGATGCCGGAAGCGCCCGATTGTTCGAGAGTCTCGGTGCGCCGGCGATCGCCACCACCAGCGCCGGTGTGGCGTGGGCGATGGGCTATGCCGACGGCGGAAGGATGCCGGTCGAGGTGGCGATCGCCGCCGCGGCCAACATGGCACGCGTGCTCCGGGTGCCATTGTCGGTCGATATGGAAAACGGCTACTCGGACGATGCCAGCGCGGTGGGCGAAACGATCCGACGGCTGCTCGACGCGGGTGTCGCCGGCATCAACATCGAAGATGGAACGGATGCCCCGGCGAAGCTTGCGGCCAAGATCGAAGCGATAAGGGCCGCGGCCGAAAAGTCGGGCTTGGACATTTTCGTCAACGTCCGCACCGATGTTTTCCTGGCAGGTCTGGTCGAAGGGCCGAAGCGCGTTGGCGAGACGCTGTCGCGCAGTGCGATGTATCGCGCGGCCGGAGCCGATGGCCTGTTCGTGCCGGGGCTTTGCGATCCATCGGAAATCGCCGCGGTGGTGGAAGGCGCCGGCATGCCGGTCAACGTCATGGCGTGGCCGGGCCTGGCATCGGCGGCAGAGCTGGGTCGGCTGGGTGTACGACGGTTGAGTGCCGGTTCCGGAATTTCGCAGATGCTCTGGGGCCAGGCGGAAAAGCTGGCGAAGGACTTTCTCGCCACGAGCGATTCCGGGTCGATGAGCGAAGGCTCGATGCCTTATTCGCAATTGCAGGCGTTGTTCGTGGAACGGTGACTCGCGGGTTGTCGCATCACGAGTGTTGCGAAGCGAAAGGGCCAGTCACTTGCCGGGCAATGCGCCCACGGAACCCGCGTCGCCAAGCGTGAAACGCGGATGCCACCCGTCGACGTGCAACTGCAGCTGGCGATACTTCGCCAGGTAGCGGATGCCGACAGCGGCGGCGATGCAACCCGCCGTTGCGCCAACGCCGAGCGCCCAGCGCGCACCGAATCGATCGACCACCCAGCCAACGATGGGTGCGCCGATCGGCGTGCCGCCGAGCGCGACGGCCAGGCGAATCGCCAGCACGCGTCCGCGCATCGTCCGTTCGGTCGACAGCTGCATCATGCTGTTGGTCGAAATGGTGAAGGTCGGCGCAGCCACGCCGACGACGAGCAGGGCGCTGCCGAACAACCAGTAGCTCGGCATCATCGCGGCCAGCAACAGGCCGACTCCGAACGTGGCCGCGGCGATCGACAGCAGTACGAAGCCGGGTTTTTCGCGACGGGCGGCCAGCAGCGCCCCGCCGACGGTGCCGATCGCCATGATCGAGGTCAGCAAGCCGTATTGGCTGGCGTCGCCATGAAAGACGGTGACCGACATGGTCGAGATAAAGATCGGAAAGTTCAGTCCGAACGTGCCGATCAGGAACAGCATCACCAGCACGGCTTTCAGGTCCGGCCTGTGCCAGACGTAGCGGAAACCGTCCGCCAGGCTGCCGCGGCTGCGCACCGCCCGTTCTTCCCGATGCAGTTCATGGATGCGCAGCAGGCAAAGGGAGGCGAGCACGGCGGCGAACGAGGCGGCGTTGATCACGAACAGCCAGCCTTCGCCGACGCTGGCGATCAGCATGCCGGCGACCGCCGGGCCGATCATCCGCGCGGCGTTGAACGACGTGGAGTTCAACGCCACCGCGTTGGACAGATCCGCTTCGCCGACCAGGTCGGAGACGAAGGTCTGCCGTGCGGGAGCATCGAACGCGGTCACGCAGCCAAGCAGGAACGCGAACACATAGACCTGCCACAAGTGCACCCATCCGCCGATGGTGAGGATGCCCAGCGCCAGCGCCAGCAAGCCCATGGCCGCCTGCGTGGCGATCAGCAATTTGCGTCGGTCCAGGTGATCGGCGGCGAAACCGCTCCACGGCAGCATCAATAGCTGCGGCCCGAACTGCAGCGCCATCACCGTGCCTACCGCCGTGGCGTTGTGGTGGGTCAGCTGCGTGAGCACCAGCCAGTCCTGGCCGATGCGTTGTGCCCACGTGCCGATGTTGGACACCAGCGCGCCGCCGGCCCACACCCGGTAGTTGAAGATTCTCAGCGAACGGAACGTGCCTTTCATCGCCTCGTCAGCAACCTCGCAGAAGTAACGCCGCGATCAGGCGCGGGAGTCGTCGAGCAGCCGGATGATTTCCCCAGTGGTGCCGGTCTCGCCGAGGCGCGGGAAAATGTTGGCGACGCTGTTCTGGTGCGCATCGGCGCTCATGTCGGTCATGGCATCGACGGCGAGGGTGATGTTGAAGCCCAGCTCATGCGCATAACGCGCGGTGGACTCCACGCCGACGCTGGTGGCGACGCCGGCCAGCACGATCTGGGTCACGCCCAGCTTTCTCAGGTGCGCTTCGAGATCGGTGTATGAGAACGCACCCCAAGTGCGCTTGGTCACTAGGTGATCCTGCGGCTGCCGGTTTAGTTCGGGCACCAGCTCCGCCCAGTCGGCGGGCAGGTCGCCCATGTTGCGCGGACGTTCGGTGCGGCCTGGTGCGCCACCGGTCACGTTGACCAGCACCACCGGCATATCGTGCTGACGGAACGCATCGGCCAGCGCGCTGGCGTGGGCCACCACGTCGGCAGTCGGGTGGGCGGTGGGGTAGGCGACGATGCCTTTCTGCAGATCGATGACGACGAGGGCGATGTTCGGATCGAGTGTGGTGAGGGCCATGGGGATGTCCTTTGGGGAAGTTTTGTAGGAGCCCGCTGGCGGGCGATGCTTTTCCACATAACGAAAGGCATCGCCCGCTAGCGGGCTCCTACGGGATCGACGCGTTGTGCGGCGTTGCCGTCACGATTCGACGAGGCGTTTGAGCAGTTCGACGGTGCTGGCAAGTTGCGCTTGTTCCTTCGGCGCGAGCCGCGTCTGGATGGCATGGAACAGCCAGTCTTCACGCGCGGCGCGGCTTGCCTTGATCAGTTTGTGGCAGGCGGGGGTAAGCGAAAGCACGGTTTGCCGCCCGTCGTCGGGATCCGGATCGCCGCGCACCAGTCCCGCCTCGAGCAGGGCCGAAACATTCGCGCCCATGGATTGCGGACGCATCCCTTCGGCGCGTGCGAGTGTCGTTACCGTGGCCGGTCCGTCACGCTCGAGATGGCCGAGTACGGATACCTGCGACCACGGCAGGCCACCGAAATTCGCCTGTTGGCGCAGCCGCCGTCGCAGTTTTCCGACCAGTACACGCAATTCGACCGCCGTGGCCATGTCGCGGGCGGCTGCCGGATCTTTCGCGGGACTCTTCATCTGCGAAGTTTGCCAGTTATGAAGGAAAACTACAAAGGTAAACTTTGCAGTTACAGGTGGAGCGCATCCGGCGATCGCGGGGTGGGTTGGTCGTGATATCAAAATATCATTGACACGATAATGTTAATCAGATAACACTGCGATCGTGGACTGTCCACGCGACTATCTCGGGGGAGAACGTCATGGAATTTCGCCATCTGCAGTACGGTCGTCGCGGTATCAGCATCGCCATTGGCGTGGCCTTGCTGGGGTCGTTCGGTGTCGCGGCACAGCCACTGGATCCGGTCGGGCCGGACTCCACGGCGCGAGTAGCCGCCAGTGACAGATCGAGTGACGCGGCTGTCGCGGACCAGCAGTCGCGGCCTGCTTCCAGCAGCACCGCGCCAACCGATCTGGGCACCGTTGTGGTGACCGCCAACAAGCGCAGCGAGCGCCTGCAGGACGTGCCGATGGCGGTATCGGCGCTGCAAGGCCAGCAGCTGGAACGCGAGAGCGCGGTCAACTTCGCGGACTACGCCACGCGGGTGCCTGGCCTCAACGTGATCTCGAATGGTCAGGGCTGGACCCAGTTGGTGCTGCGCGGCATCACGTCCGGCAGCGGGCAGGGCAATGCCACGGTGGGTACCTACATCGACGATGCGCCGTATGGATCGAGCACGGTGTATGCCGCCGGCGGGGTGCTGACCCCGGACATCGATCCGGATGACTTGCAGCGCATCGAAGTGCTGCGCGGCCCGCAGGGGACGCTGTACGGTTCGAACACGCTGGGCGGACTGATCAAGTTCGTCACCACGCCGCCGGACACCTCAACGGCTTCCGCTCGCGTGGGCGCCGGCTACAGCAGCATGTCCGGCGGCGGCAGCGGATTCAGCAGCCGCGCGATGGCCAACCTGCCGCTGGTGGAGGGCAAGCTCGGCCTGCGTGTGAACGCGTACCAGCGCAACGATCCCGGCTACGTCGACAACAGCAACACCGGCCGGTCCGACGTCAATGGCGCCAAGGTGAGCGGTACACGTGCGCAGGTGTTGTGGACGCCCAGTGATCGCGTGTCGCTGCGGTTGTCCGCGCTGGCGCAGAACCTATCCAGCGATGGCCTGGCAAACGTCGGTGTCGACGTGGACCGCGACACGCTGCGGCCGTTGCACGGCGACCTGCAGCAGGACCGCGCCGCCGGCACCGGGCTGTTCAAGATCAAGTACCGGATGTACGACGCGTCGCTGAACGCCGACATGGGCTGGGCGCGGTTCATTTCGTCGAGCACCTACAGCACGGAGGCGATGCGTTCGGACGTCGACTACACGCAGGCCTACGGACCGCTGCTGAATCCGCTGTTCGGCCTGTCCAACGGCGGCTATGCGCTGGACAACACCATCACGCTGGGCAAGTTCACCCAGGAACTGCGTCTGCAGTCGCCTGAAACGCAGACGCTGGAATGGCGCGCCGGCGTGTTCTACACGCGCGAGCACAGCCACAACTTCCAGCACATGGCGAGCTTCGACGCGACCACCGGCGTGCCGATCGCGCTGCCGCAACTGGCGGACATCGGCGTGGGGCCGGCGATCTTCACCGAGTGGGCCGCCTATGGCGACGTGACCTGGCACGCGACATCGCAACTGAGTGTGCTGGTGGGCGCGCGCTACACCAAGGACCGCACGGCGTACACGCAGATCGGCGACGGCCTGCTGGTCGGGCCGACCAACTTCACCACCCGTGGTTCGGACAGCCCGACCACCTTTCTGTTCAATCCCAGCTACAAGTTCAGTGACGACATGATGGCGTACGTGCGCGTCGCCTCGGGCTTCCGTCCGGGCGGCCCGAACGTGGGCGTGCCGCCGGGTCTTGGCGCCCCGCTGACGTTCGGCCCCGACAAGCTGGTGAGCTACGAGCTGGGCTTCAAGTCGACCGTGCTCGATCGGCGCATGACGTTCGATGTGGCGGCGTTCTACATCGACTGGAGCAAGATCCAGCTGACCGTCAGCGCCGGTGGCTTCGGTTTCCTCGGCAATGGCGGCAAGGCCAAGAGCCAGGGCCTCGAAGCCGCATGGCAGTTCGCGCCTGCGCGCGGCCTGGTGCTGTCGGCCAATGCCAGCTGGACCGATCCGAAGCTGTCCGCGGATACGCAGGAGGGGTTGTTCGGCTACAAGGGTGACCGCCTGCCGTACGTGCCGAAGTGGAATGCGAGCCTGGGTATCGACTACGACTTTCCGCTGGCCTCGGGATGGTCCGGCTTTGTCGGTGGCAACTATCGATTCATTGGTTCGCGCACGTCCGACTTCCGCGCCGTGCCGGGGCCGCGCAAGGAGGTTCCCAGCTACGACGGTGTCGACCTGCGCGCCGGCGTCAACTACGGCAACTGGACGATCAAGGCCTACGTCAAGAACCTGACCAACGAACGCGGCATCACCGCGATTGGCGCGCAAACCACCGACCCCGACGCCAATCCGTTCAGTGCCTCCTATATATCGCCACGCACGGTGGGAGTGTCCGCCAGTGTCGATTTCTGAGCATGCCTTTTCGTCAAACCGTATCCGGAGTGCGTCCATGAACCGCTATGCGAAACTCGCCGCGGCGTTTGCCATCACCTTTGCCGCGGGCATTGCCATGGCGCAGGTACCGCAGCCGCTCAACCCGGCGCCTGCGACCTCGACGCTGGCGCCATCCGCTGCGGCGATCGCCGCCCCGTCGGCAGCGACCCGTCCCGGCGACGCGACACATGCGCTGACCGCCGAAGACCTGTCGAACTTCCTCGATGGCCTGGTGCCGTTCGCACTCCAGCGCGGCGATGTTGCCGGCGGCGTGATCTCGATCGTCAAGGATGGCAAGGTGCTGTTTGCCAAGGGCTACGGTTATGCCGACCTGAAGGCGCGCACGCCGGTGTCACCGGAAAACACGTTGTTCCGTCCTGGCTCCACCTCCAAGCTGTTTACCTGGACGGCGGTGATGCAGCAGGTCGAGCAGGGCAAGCTGGATCTGGACCACGACGTCAACGATTACCTCGACTTCAAGATCCCGCCGCGCGACGGCAAGCCGGTGACCCTGCGTCAGGTGATGACGCATACCGCGGGTTTCGAGGACACCGCGCGGGGCCTGCTGCCCTCGAAGATCGCCGATGTCGACCTGGAGCGTTACCTGAAGACGCACATCCCGGCGCGCATCTTCGCGCCCGGCGAGATCGTGGCGTATTCCAACTACGGTTGCGGCCTGGCCGGCTATATCGTGCAGCGCGTCTCCGGCGAGCGCTTCGACGAGTACATCAAGCATCACATCTTCGATCCGCTGGACATGCATCACTCGAGCTTCGCGATGCCGCTGCCGGCGGCGCTGGCACCGTTGATGGCCAAGGGTTACAAGAGCGCCTCGGACGGCAAACCGCAGCCGTTCGAACTGGTCGATCCGGCACCGGCCGGTGCGATGAGCAGCTCGGCGCTGGACATGGCGAACTTCATGATCGCCCAGCTTCAGGGCGGGCGTTTCGGTGACACGCGAGTCCTGCAGCCGGCGACTGTCGAGCTGATGCACAGCCCGCAGCACACCGCGGCGCCGGGCTTGAACGGATTCGACCTGGGCTTCTACCAGGAAGACAGCAACGGCCAGCGCATCATCGGCCACGGCGGCGATACCGTGGTTTTCCACAGCGACCTGCATCTGCTGCTGGATGCGAACGTCGGCATGTTCATTTCGTTGAACAGCGCCGGCAACGAGGGTGGCGCCCACGTGATCCGCAAGGCGATTTTCCAGGCCTTCCTCGATCGCTATTTTCCGCACGCCGTCGTATCGCCACCGACGGTGGCAACTGCGAAGGCCGATGCGGCACGCGTGGCCGGCTGGTACCAGTCCAGCCGTCGCAACGACAGCGCGTTGCGCATGCTTTACCTGCTGGGCCAAGTCAACGTTGCAGCGCAACCGGACGACACGTTGACCGTGTCGATGCTGACCGACTATGCGGGCAAGCCGCTGCACTGGCGTGCGACCGGACCGCTGCACTACACCGAGGTGAACGGCAAGGCGCAACTGGAATTCGTCGCCGACGCGCAGGGTGCGATCCGCTACTGGGCCACCGACGCTGAGGTGCCGGTGTTCGTGTTCCAGCGCATGTCCGCGGCGAAGAGTCTGGGCTCGGTCGGACCGCTGCTTGGCCTGTCGATCGTGCTGGCACTGGCGACCTTGTTGGTCTGGTTCGGCGGGTGGTGGGTGCGCCGGCATTACCGGCGGACGCTGGAGCTGGGCGCCAGCCAGCGGCGCACGCGTCTGCTGTCGCGCTTCGGCGTGCTGGCGCTGGTCGTTGCCGTGCTTGGCTGGGCGGTGCTCCTCGTCGTCATGTCGTCGGATGAAACCTTGCTGCTCGATGGTTCCGGCACGCCGTGGTTATACCTGCTCTACGTGCTGGGTGTGCCGGCACTGCTGGGTGCGCTGGCGGTGGTCGTGCATGCGGTACGGACGTGGCTGGCACCGCGGCGCGGCCGCTGGGTGCGTGCGGGCGAAACCTTGCTCGCGCTGGCGGCGATCTACCTGGCGTGGTTCATCGTGGCGTTCGGGCTGATCAGTTTCAACGCGAGGTTCTGACGGGCAGCCGTCCCGCACGCGCAACGACACAAACGACCGGGAGACATCATGAGTACCGAAGGACACGCGCCGCTGCGGTTGCAGGTGGGCATCGAGAAGTGGGCGATGACGGCGCCGTTTCACATTACGGGCTACACCTTCACCGAGATCGAAACGCTGGTAGTCACCCTGCACGAGGATGGCAGGAGTGGTCGGGGCGAGGCGCTGGGCGTCTATTACCACCACGACACGCCGGCTTCGATGCTGTTGCAGGTCGAGGCGCTGCGCGAGCGGATCGAGGCGGGCGTGACGCGGCAACAACTGCTGCAACTGCTGCCCGCCGGCGGCGCGCGCAACGCCATCGACTGCGCGTTGTGGGACCTGGAAGCGAAGCGCAGCGGTCGGCCGGTGTGGATGCTGGCCGGCCAGGAGACGCCCCGGCCACTGCTGACCACGTACACCCTCGGCGCGGACGAACCGGCCCGGATGGCCGAAACGGCGCGCGGCTTTGCCAACGTCCGTGCGCTCAAGTTGAAACTCACCAACGACGAGCTCAACGCGGATCGCGTGCGTGCCGTGCGGGCGGTGCATCCTGACGCCTGGATCATGGTTGATGCGAACCAGGGCTTCACGCGCGAGTCGTTCGCGCAGTTGCTGCCGGCGCTGGTGGAGACGCGGGTCGCGGTGGTCGAGCAACCGTTTCCGGTCGGCAAAGAAGCCTGGCTCGATGGTCTGGACAGTCCGATCCGCATCGCGGCGGACGAAAGCGTGCAGGACCACCACGACCTGCCGACACTGGTCGGCCGCGTCGGCATGATCAACATCAAGCTGGACAAGTGCGGCGGCCTCACCGAGGCGCTGGCCATGGCCGAACAGGCGCGCGGACTCGGCTTCGAGCTGATGGTCGGCAACATGTCCGGGTCGTCGCTGTCGATGGCGCCGGGTTTCGTGCTGGGCCAGTCGTGTGCGGTGGTGGACCTGGACGGACCGATGTTCCTCACCGGCGACCATTCGCCGGGCGTGGTTTACGAGGACGGCCGTATCTGGTGCGCGGATACGGTATGGGGCGGCCCGCTGCCCGTTGCGGCATAGTGGCCGCATGCTGGTGGGCACGGGGGGAGACATGATTCCAGCACGCGAGCGCAACTGGTTTGGCCATCCGCGCGGACTGAGCGTGCTGTTCCTCACCGAAATGTGGGAGATGTTTTCCTTCTTCGGCATGCGCGCGATCCTGGTCTATTACATGACCAAGCACCTGGACATGGGCCAGGAGTATGCGTCGCTGGTTTACGGTGCGTACGCGGCCTTCGTGTACTTCACGCCGGTGTTTGGTGGCATGGTGGCCGATCGCTGGCTGGGCAAGCGCAACGCCGTGATGATCGGCGGCGCCACGATGGCGCTGGGTCATTTCATGATGGCCTCCGAGCCGCTGTTCTATCCGGCGCTGGCCACGATCGCGCTGGGAAACGGCCTGTTCCTGCCCAGTCTTGCCAGCCAGATCGAGGGGCTGTATCGCGATGGCGACTCGCGCAGCAAGAACGCGTACAACATCTACTACGTGGGTGTGAATCTGGGCGCCTTCCTGGCGCCGTTTGTATGCGGCACGCTGGGCGAAACGTACGGTTGGCACTGGGGTTTCGCCGCGGCCGGCTTCGGCATGTTGTTGTCGCTGGTGATCTACCTGGCCGGTGCCCGTTATTTGCCACCGGAACCGTCACGCGGCGTCGTACCGCGCTCGGCACGGCCGTCACTCGATCGTGCGGCGCGCGATCGTTTCGCGCTATTGATCGCTATCGCTGCCATCGTGGTGGTGTTCCGCGGCGCCTACGAGCAGGTCGGCAATACCATCGCGTTGTGGGCCGACAGCGGCGTGGACCGCGAGGTGGCCGTGGGCTGGACGATACCGATGACCTGGTTCCAGGCGCTGGACTCGCTGATCGTGTTTGCCTTCACGCCGTTGCTGGTGGCGCGCTGGGCACGTCTGGCGAAGCGCGGGGTGGAAACGCCGTGGCTGGCCAAGATGGCCTTTGGCGCGGCGACCGTCGCTGCGTCTTATCTGATGCTGGCCCTGGTGGCGGCCTGGTGCGATGCGCATGGCACGCGGGCAAGCTGGGTCTGGCTGGTTGGCTGGTTCGTGTTGATGACCACCGGCGAGCTTTATATCCTGCCGGTGGGCCTGGGTCTGTTCGGACGTATGGCACCGGAAGGTTTCCGCGCCACCAGCATTGCCACCTGGTTCTTCGCCGGCTTCTTCGGTAATTTGCTGGCCGGCGCGCTGGGCACCTTGTGGAGCCAACTTACTCACGCGTGGTTCTTTACCATGATCGCGGCCGTGGCCGGCGTATCGGCCACGCTGTTGTATATGCTCGGTCGTCGCCTGGGCGACGTGGAAAGTCATGGAACGGCGAGCGCTACCATGGTGCTGGCCAGATAAGCGGATGACGATGACCAAGGACCTGCAGAAAAAACTGAAAAGCCAGTGGGAGACGTTCACCACGGCCGAGCAGAAAATCGCCAGCTACCTGCTGCACAACATCAGCGGCATCCCGTTCGAGACGGCGGCGTCGCTGGGCAAGCGCGTCGGCGTGAGCGCGATGACGGTGGGCCGCTTCCTGCGCAATCTCGGCTATGCCGGTGTCGGCGACCTGAAAGAAGAGTTGCGCGGCGATGCGCCCTGGATGCAGCTGTACAAGATTTCCGAACCTTCCACCGATGCCGATTACGTCAGCGAGAGCCTGCAGGCGGAGATCCGCAGCCTGAACGATGTCTACGCGCTGGCGCGAACCGAGGAATGGGCGCCCATCGTGAAAATGCTGGTATCGGCCGATCGCGTTTCGGTGGCCAGTTTCCAGCACGGATCCTTCCTCGGGCTGGGCTTCGCCTCCTCGCTGCAGCACGTCCGGCCGCGCGTTTCGTTTGAATCGGGGGGCGACGGTTCCTATACCGGCATGCTGCTGGACTCGACGGAGAAAAGCTGCGTGGTGCTGATCGACATACGTCGCTACTCGCGCCATTTCCGCATGCTGGCCGAGGAGGTGGTGGAGCGCGGCATTCCGCTGCTGATCATCACCGACACGCAGTGCTACTGGGCGCGCCAGCTGACCCCGCACGTGCTGACGATTCCCATGCAGACGGGCCGTGCGTGGCACAGCTTCGGCACGCTCACCAGCCTGTTCAGCCTGCTGATCAACGCGGTGATCCGCGAGATGGGCGACGTGTTCGGCCGCATCGGCGATATCACCGAGCTGCGTCAGAAATTCATTGGCTATGACGGGCCGTCGCTGTCCGGCAAGAGCAAGCCGGAAAAGGCCAAAAAGGACAGTGGCGCGAAGAAGCCGGCGAAACGGCGCTGACGACACCCTCGAGCGAGGCAAGACCATGACCTGCAAGACGCCACGGCTATCCCTGCCCCGATTCCTGGCACCGTTGCTGGTGACCGTCCTGGTCGGCATCGGTGCGCCGGCAACGGCCACGACACCGCAGGACCTGGATGCCTTCGCCGCCAAGACGATGAAGGCCTTCGACACGCCGGGCATGGCGGTGGCGATCGTCGACAACGGCCAAGCCTCGACCCACGCCTATGGCATCCGGAAACTCGGTGCACCCGCGCGCGTCGATGCACACACCACGTTCCCGATCGGCTCCAACACCAAGGCCTTCACTGCCGCGGCGCTGGCGATCCTGGTCGACCAGGGCAAGTTGCACTGGGACGATCTGGTCGTCGACAAGCTGCCCGGCTTTCGCATGTACGACGCGTACACGTCGCAAAACATGACGATCACCGACCTGCTGGTGCATCGCAGCGGACTTGGCCTGGGCGAGGGCGACCTGATGTTTCTGCCTTCGACCACCCGTTCGCGTGCCGAGCTGGTGCATGCCATCCGCTACCTGAAACCGGCGACCGGTTTCCGCAGCGGCTTCGCTTACGACAACGTGCTGTACAGCGTCGCCGGCGAGCTGATCGAAGCGGTGTCCGGCCAACGCTGGGAGGACTTCGTGCAGCAGCACATCCTGCAGCCACTGGACATGCATGACACGCTGACGAGCATCGATGGACACGGGCCGGACAGCGTGTCCTTGCATGGCAAGATTTCCGGACCGTTGCGCGGCATGGGCCCGCCGTCGGTACTGAGTACGGTGTTGTCCAGCGATGTCGGCGCGCCGGCCGGAGCACTCGGCGTCAGCGCCGAGGACATGACGCACTGGCTGCGCGTGCAACTGGCCCGTGGCGCGCTCGATGGCGGCAAGCGGCTGTTCAGCGAAGCGGCATCACAGGCGTTGTGGACGCCGCAGACCCTGGTGCCGATCAGCGCGCCGCCCGCACCGCTGGCACTGACCAAGCCGGCCTACCAGGCTTATGCGCTGGGACTGTTCGTGCGCGATTACCGGGGCCACCCACTGATCATGCATACGGGTGGCGTGCTGGGGGCGTATTCGGTGGTGGCGATCATCCCGGAGAAGCATGTCGCGTTCGCGATCATGCTCAATTCCGAGGATGCCGGCACCTTGATGTCGATGTTCTATCACCTGCTCGACCACTACCTCGACCTGCCGCCCAGCGACTGGACAGGCAAGTTTCTGCAGGTGGAAAAACTCGATGAAGCCGCCGCCTTGAAAGCCGTGCAGGAAGCGCAGACGAAGACGCATCCCGAACGTGGTCCGTCGCTGTCGCCGAACGGTTATGCCGGTGTGTTCCGCGATCTCTGGTATGGCACGGCCACGATCGCCCACGATGCCAAAGGCCTGCGCATCAGCATGGATCGCACACCCGGCATGCAGGGGCCGCTGGAGCACGTGCAATACGACACCTTCCGCACGCACTGGGAAAAACCAGGTATGGAAGATGCCTACGTCACCTTCGCACTGCATCCCGACGGCAGCATCGAGCAGATGACGTTGCGGGCTATCTCACCGGTCGCCGATTTCAGCTGGGATTACCAGGATCTGCATTTCGTGCCGGAAGGAAAGTAAGGTCGGGTCGCTGATGGCGCTTTGGCAGAAGAGTTGGTCCGTGTCGGGTTCCCGTTGGATACTCCGGTCATCAACTGTACCGAGACACGCCATGCTTCCCCGTCTTCTGCTGATGCTTTCCTGCCTGTTGCTGACTGCACCGCTATGCGCCGCGGAGAGTTCGGCGCCGGCGACGCGAACCATCGTGCTGGTGCGTCACGGTTATTACCTTCCCGATCCCGCCGCCGATTCCAGGCTGGGTCCGCATCTGGCACCGATCGGGGTGGCCCAGGCGCAACTCGTCGGTGCACGGCTGGCTGGCTTGCCGACTCGTTTCGATACGATGTTGGTAAGCCCGGTGCAGCGCGCACGCGATACCGCCGCGATCATCGCGGGCGATTTCCCCGGGCGCCACTTCGAGGTGGTGGACGACCTTGCCGAATGCATGCCACCGACGCGCCGCGTCGAGGCCATGGCAAAAGAGAAGCCGGCCGATCTCGCCGCGTGCAAGCAGCAACTGGACCGCTTGTTCGCCCGCTATTTCACGCCGGCTGCCGGGCATCCGCAGACAGAATTGATGGTTTGCCACGGCAACGTGATCCGCAACATGGTCGTGCGCGCACTCGGCGTGGACAGCAAGGCCTGGCTGGAGATGTCGGTGGGCAATGCCAGCATCACCAGGATCCTGGTCGAGGCCGATGGCCGCTTCAAGGTCATTTCGGTGGGCGACGTGGGGCACTTGCCACCGAATCTGCGCACCGGTGCCACCGGCGACGCCGAACGCAGTCTGGAAATTCCCGCGTTGCCCTGACTTTCAAGGCGGCGACCCGGCGCGTCGGCTCACGATCAGGCGTTACTTCGTTTCGCCCGGCCTCATCAGCACTCCGTGCGCCCACCGGCCAACTGCCGGCACGGATGGTATACCGGATCTTTCGGTGGCGGCCGATGATGATCGCCATCACCGTGGTGATCGTGGTCACGGTCAGGGCGACGGTTCGGGTAGGGCACCCAGTAGGCGGGCGGCGGGTTGTACGTCTGTTGCTGCAGCTGATCCTGGTAGGCGTCGTTCTGCTGGCGCAGCACCTCGTTCTCGCCTTGCAGGCGATTGCGCTCGGCCGCTTCGTCGACCAACGTCTGCTGCTGTTCCTGCTCGGCGCGCTGTTGCGCGGCCTGGGCATCTTCGGCCTGACGCTGTGCTTTCTCTTCCTGTGCCTGCTGGCGGGCCGCGACGTGCTCCTTGTACAGCGCTTCGAGGTGGTGTGAGTCCGCGTAGCGCTTCGCCAGTTCGTCCTGGCCCAGCCGGAGATACTGGTCGATGACTTCGCTGTCGTCGGCCTGGTGAATCAGTTCACCCGCGCCGTTGGGGCAGGGACGGTCGGTGTAGGCAACCTGGCCGCCGCGCGTGCACTTGTAGATGCTTTGTGCCGTGGCGACCTGCGCAGTGATCAGCAGCAGGAAGGCGATGCACAGTTTTACAGGGAGTGAGGTTTTCATGGCGACCGTCATTTTGCACCGTTGCGGCGTTAATGAGGTGTTGAGAGGACACGTTGCCTCGGGCGGGCGGCCGGACCCGCGGTTAGCGTAGGGCCCGCGCGTGATTTACGCAGCACCCGCAATCGATGCGTCATGCCGGCTTGCCTGCCAGCTACGCAGCCCGATCACCGCCAGCACGATGAACCCCGCATACAGTACCGACGTGATCAGCAGGTGCTTGTAGACGTACTCGCCGACGTAGATCACGTCGACCACGATCCACAGCCACCATGCCGCGACGTGCCGCTTCGCCTGCCACCACTGCGCGACCAGGCTGAACGCGGTGAGGGCGGCGTCCAGCCAGGGCAGGGCCGCATCGGTCCAGCGGTGCATGGCGAAACCCAGCACCAGTGCGCCGAGCACGCCGAACAGGATATGCGTGATGGCCTGCTGCCGCGGCAGCGCCGCCACCTGGACGCGACCGTCATCACCAAGGTGCTGCAACCAGCGGTACCAGCCGTAGAGGATCAGTACCGCAAACGCCAGTTGCAGCAGGGCGTCGGAATAAAGCTTGGCGTCGACGAAGATCCACGTGTAGACCAGCACCGAAACCAGTCCCACCGGCCAGCACCATGGCTTGCGCCGCGCGGTGAGCCAGACGCCCCACGCGCTCAGCAACGCTCCGATGAGTTCGATCGCCGTCATGTCAGAAAGCGTAAGTCACGGACAGCCGCGCCAGTCGCGGTGCACCAGGGAACAGATAGCTGTCGCCGCCGGAGCTGCCGGTGTCGCGCCAGTAGAAGTGGTTGAACAGATTGTCCACATTCAGCCGCACGGTGAGCGCGTGGTCGTTCCAGCGCGTGGCGTAGCGCAGGCCCGCATCGAACACGTGGTAACCCGGCACGCGGGTAGTTCCGTCCGGCGTGGCGACGTTGCTGCTGGCGTAGCGCCAGCCACCAAGCAGGCTGATATCGGCGGCAAACGGCAGCCGGTAGTCCGCATACACGGCTGTGCGCAGACGTGGCACGTTGACGACCTGGTGGTCTTCGTAATCAGGCGTGCCGGTGTCCTGCGCGCGGGCCTGGATCAGGTTGACGCTGGCTGTGAGGCGCAGGTTGTCGCTGACGCGGCCGGCGGCGTTGAGCTCCAGTCCGCTGTGCACTTCGTTGCCGCGCTGGACGAAGGTGAAGCCCTCGGCGCTGCTGTCCGGCTGGGCGAACTGGTACGGCTGGCGGATGCGGTACAGCGCAGCGGAAAGGCTCAACGCATCGCTCCATGCGTACTTCACGCCAGCCTCGGTCTGTCGCGACAGCAACGGCGCCAGCGTGGTGCCGCCATTGGAGGTCCAGTACGGCGCTTCATTGCCCAGCGACAGGCTCTCGCTGTAACTGAGGTAGGTGGTCACTTTGCCGGTCGGCTGCCACAGCACGGCTGCCTGCGGCAGGAATTTGCTCAGGCGCGTATCGCGTTCGGGCACGCCGACGTCGTTGTAGGCACGTTCGTGCAGGCGCACGAAACGGCCGCCGGCGAGCAGTTGCCATTGCGGACCCAGGTGCACGCGATCGAGCGCAAATACCGAATGCTGCCAGCTGGTGAGGCGACGCACCGAAGTTCCTGGCTGGTTCGGTGACGGCGCGAAGTACGGCGGATCCACCTGGTCGATGTTGCCGGTGCCGACGTAGTCGTAGACGTAGGGACGGCGGTCGATGGTGCGGCGGAACGCACTGGTGCCCACGCTGATTTCATGGCTGATCGCGCCGGTGTCGAACGAGCCCTTGAGTACCGCGCGCGCTTCGTCGTTGATGCGGGTGTCGTCGGGGCTGCGGTAGTCGTAGACGTCGTAGTCGCCGTTCGGTGCGAAGAACCAGCCCGGCGTGGTGCCACTGGCGCAATCGGCCGAATAGAAGCAGCCGTAAGCGAAGGCCACGTTGTCGTCGATCACGGCGCGGCTGTGGCCGGCCGAGAGCTGCGCACTCCAGGCGTCGCTGAAGCGGTAGTCGAAGCGCAACGTGCTGTTGCTGGCATCGACGCCCACCGGCTGTTGCCACGGTTCGAAACCCAGCATGCGGGTGCGGCTGGGGTGGGCGGGAATCGTGTTGCCGCCGAGCAGCTGGTAGCCGGAGGCGGAACGCTGCGAGCTGGCCTGATAGTTGCTGTCCAGTCGCAGGGTGGCATTCGGACTGATTTTCCAGTCGGCAGCCACTGACAGGACATTGCGCTGGCCGTCCGCGTGGTCGACGTAGGAGTGGATGCCGTCGTGTGCCGCGTTCACGCGGACACCGAAGCTCGGGCTGAGCCAGCCGCCGACGTCCACCGCGAGGTAGCGCGAGCCGTGCGAATCCGTGCCGACGGTGGCGGTGTGCACATCGGCCGGGCGCTTGCTGACGTAGTTGACCAGTCCGCCAGGCGCCACCACGCCCGCTTCGAGACCGCCGAGGCCCTTGAGGATCTCCACCCGCTGCTTGTCTTCCAGCGCAATCGGTTGTTCGCCGACCAGACTCAACTCATTGAGCCGGTAGCCGGTGGCCAGATCCAGCGGAAAGCCGCGGATGGCGATGTCCTGGTAGTAGCCGACCGGTGCGTAGTTGTCGCCCAGCGCCGCGTCGGCACGGGCCAGTTCGCTCAGCGTGCGCGGCTGGCGATCGTCGATCTGGTCGCGGGTGATCACGGTGATCGCGGCGGGCGTGTCTTGCAGCGGTGCGTTGCCGAAGCTGCCGAAGGTATCCAACTGCGAGGTATCGGCGTGGTAACCGTCGACACTTTCAGCATGCACGTGCACCGGCGCCAACGGCGTGGTCTGCGGCGTGGTGGTGTCGGCGGCATGGACGGGTGCCATGGCCGCGAGCAGGGCGAGGAGCAGGGAAGTGCGGGGGAGGGGCATCGTCGTCGTCTTCAGGTGGAGCGGACGAAGCGACGGCGACCCGGTTCGCCACATGGGCGCACTGGATCTGCAAGCTCCCTACGCCGGTGCTAACCGGGTCAGGTTCCAAGGGACTCTCTCAGCCTGGCAAACGCCGGGCACCCCCGCTTCAAGAACGTCCATTTAAGCACGGAAGGGCCGACGCCTGCCGGGATCGCCATTATGGCCGTGCCTCGGCGATAGCGTGAATGGCTTGCAGCAGAGCCCGCCCCGAAGGCGTGCGGAACCACGCCGCGTGGCCGCGAAGGAAGGTGTCGTAGGCGACGTCGGCGTTCGCGCGGGAGCGAGTGATGGCGTGGTAGTACTCGACTTCCGACAGGGCGAAGTCCACGTGCACCAGCGGAAGCAGGTCGGCCAGCAGGTGGATGTCGGCGGAACTCAAAGGTCGCTGCTGGCGATAGCCCTCGATCAGCGCGAGCGCGATGTCCGGGTGGCCCGCGTCGGCGTCGGTATCGAGCGCCAGCCAGGCGATCGCGTTGCGCTCGATGGCCGTGGCCAGGTCGAACAGCGCGAAGTTGATTGCGGCGAGGCCGACATCGAGCACGTCGGTGATTTGCGCGGCGGTGCCGTCGCCATTCCAGCACAGGTTGGAGACGTGCCAGTCACCATGCGTCCACAACGGCGGTTGCCGTGCCAGCCGGGGTTGCGCGGCGGCGTGCCAGGGAGCGAGCAGTTCGGCGAGATCGCGTTGCCAGTCGCGTCCGTCGAGGTAGTCGGCCAGACCTGCCCGCTGCGGCAGTTGCGCGTGCAGCGTGGCGATTGGATCCGCGGCACGGATCAATTCACTGCGTGCGACCAGGATATGGGTGCCGCGCTGGGGTGCCGCATGGCTCGCAGCGGCATCGTGGAGCACGGCCAGCATGCGGCCGGCGGTGAGCGCGTGCGCCAGGTTCGGCAGCGGTTGCCAGGAGATCGCCTCGCGATACAGGTCGACGCCGGTGGCGTGTTCATGCACTTCATAAACCCATTCACCGAGTGCCACGACCGTGTGTCCCTGCGCATCGGCCAGCACGGCAGGCATCGGCACGCCATGCGCTCGCAAATGGGCGATGAAGCGATGCTCTTCGCCAAGCGTGGCGACGGAGCGTACGTCGCGATGATGGCGTTTGACGAAGATCCTGACGCGATCCGTCTCGACCAGGCAGGCGGCCGACAGGGGACGCGGGCTGTGCCAGTCGATACGGCGTGGTGTGCCGAGGGTCGGATAGCCTCGCAGCAGCGTCTCGATCTCGCCCGCCGTCAGCGGGGGCCAGTCCGGCACCGTGCTGTCGCCGGCCAGTCCGTGCGCGAGATGGGTGGAGTCGTTCATGACGGCAATCGGTTTTCGCTGGCGGCAGGTCCGCGATTATCGCCGATAAGGTCGTCGCACCGGCTTTCGCACGGGAGCGGCATCGCGTTTAATGGACCGATCTCCCTGCGATACCCCGTCCATGAGCGCGATGTTGTTGCTGTTCGTCTGCCTGATCCTTGGCACCCTGGTGGCGCGCTTCGCGAAACCGCCGGCGGGGCTCGTGCAGGGGATCAACTGGTGGGTGCTGAATGTCGCGCTTTCGGCCCTGGTGCTGGAACTGATCCCGAAGGTGAAGTTCGATCCGCAACTGTGGTTTCCGGTGGCGGCCATGTGGCTCACCTTCGGCGGTGCATGGCTGTTGTTCGGGCTGCTCGGTCCTCGGCTGGGCTGGTCACGGCAGCGCACCGGCGCGTTGATCCTGGTTTGCGGGCTGGGCAACACGTCGTTCATGGGCTATCCGCTGATGCAGGCGCTGCACGGTGAGGAAGGCCTGGCGCTGGCTGTGGTCGCCGACCAGCTGGGCTGCTTTCCGGTGCTGGCCTCGGCCGGCATCGTAGTTGCCTCGATGTATTCCGGGCGCACGCCGCAACCAGGGTTGATTGCGCGGCGCATTGGCACGTTCCCGCCGTTCGTCGCGTTGCTGGTGGGCATCGTGGCGGGTTTGTGCGGCGGCTGGCCCACGTTGCTGGACGGCGTGTTTGCACCGATCGGCGCCACCTTGACGCCGCTGGCGCTGTTCTCGGTGGGGTTGCAGTTCAAGTTTCATCCGGGCCAGCGGCAACTCGGCGCCGCCACGCTCGGCCTGGGCTGGAAGCTGCTGCTGGCGCCGCTGTTGTGTTGGGCAATGGGCGCGACCACGGGCGTTGGCGGACTGGTGCTCACGGTGGGCGTCCTGCAGGCGGCGATGGCGCCGATGGTGTCGGCGGCGATCCTGGCTGACGAGTACGAACTGGAGCCGACCCTGGCCAATGCCGTGCTGGGCGCCGGCATCGTGCTGTCGCTGATCACTGTACCGCTGGGCAATCTGCTGCTGGGCGGCTGATCCGTCCGCTTGCGCAGTGCTCCGGCTGCGCCGAGACTAGCCGCTGGATTCTCGGGTGGGGGAGCTCGTGCCATGGCAGGTTTTGAACTGATCCGACGGTTCTTCGGCAATGCTCCGGGGGAGCGCCGCGCCGTTCCTCGCAGCGGCATACCCAGGGAAGCCTGGGTGTTGGTGGTGGATGATTCCGCCACGATCCGCGCGGTGCTGGGCAAGATGCTGGCCCAGAACGGCCACGTGGTATTGAAGGCCGCCGATGGCGAGAGCGCGCTGGAGATTGCGCGTCGCGATGGCCCGGACCTGATCTTCCTCGATATCGTCATGCCCGGCATGAGCGGCTTCGCCGTATTGCGCGCGTTGCGCCACGACCCCCAGACGCGGGACATCCCGATCGTGATGATCAGTGGCAACGTGCAGGCGACCGAGCAATTCTATGTGCAGCGTTTCGGCGCCGACGATTTCATGAAAAAGCCGTTCGGCCGCGGCGAAGTCTTCGCGCGCATCGAGCACCTCACGACCAGCGGCCGGTTGGTCGTGCGCGAGCGGGAAGCACAAGCGGTGCTGATAGCGGAATCGGCGCAGAGCGATGCCGAGCACGCCGCGATTCCGGATATCGCCATGCCCGATCCGCATGACCTGGCCGAGCCACCAATCGGGCAGCACTGATCCCGACGACGGACCACGCGCCATGCAGCACGCATGGCATGGCGCGATAATCCTGTCATGGTCAAACCACAAACCTCCACCGAAGCCGGCACGCGTGTCGACGTATGGCTCTGGGCTGCGCGCTTCTTCAAGACGCGTAGCCTGGCCAAGCAGGCGATCGACGGCGGCCGTGTCGACGTCAACGACCTCGGCTGCAAAGCCGCGAAGACCTTGCGCGTGGGCGACATGCTCAAGATCAGCCGCGGCGAAGAGCGGCTGGAAGTCGAAGTGCTGGCGTTGTCCGACAAGCGTGGTCCGGCCAGCGCGGCGATGGAGCTGTATGGCGAGACTGAAACCAGCCGCCTTGCGCGTGAAGCTGCTCGCGAACAACATCGGCTGATTGGTGCCAGCGGCCCGCTGAAGCGGCCGGACAAGCACGCGCGGCGTGAATTGCAGCGCTTCAAGAGTACGCGCTGAGCAGTGCATCGCAGATTGCCACCCGGATCTGCGGGAGTATCCATGCAAATCCATGGGAACGGCGCCGGTATGCCGCTTCCCCAAGACGGGAACTTGCATGGACGGACACGCATTGATGAATGGCATCGATTTCTTCAAACGCCTGCTTGGCGGCGCAAGCGCGGGCGAACATCGCGCGGACCAGCGCCTGCAGGCCGGACTGGGTGCAAGCATGCTGGTGGTCGACGATTCGCCCACGATCTGCGCGGTGCTCGGCAAGATGCTGCGGCAGGACGGTTACAGCGTGCTCAAGGCTACCGATGGCGCTGACGCGATCGAGCAGGCGCGCAACGAGCAGCCGACGCTGATCTTCCTCGACATCGTGATGCCGGGAATGAACGGCTTCGCCGTGCTCCGCGCACTGCGGCATGACCCGCGGACCCGGCACATTCCGATCGTGATGATCAGCGGCAATCCGCAGGCCACCGAACAATTCTACGTGCAGCGTTTCGGCGCCGACGATTTCATGCAGAAACCGTTCGATCGCGACGAGGTGTACCTGCGGATCGGCCAGCTGGTGAAGTCGGGACGGCTGGCCGCCCGGCTACCGTCGATACCCGACGGCGAACCCCAGCCAGCGTTGCCATCGGCGGAACTGTCGGCCGAGGATTTGATCGGCATCCCCGATATCGCGATGCCCGACGCAGAGGTTCTGCCGCATCGAGCCGTGTCGACGGTAACCTCGCAGGCACTTCATAGCCTCGTCTGACCGATGGCCTCCCGATCGTGGGGATCGGGATTCTGCGACATCGCGAACTCAGTCCAGCGACTTCAGCCGGTACAACGCCTCCAGCGCTTCGCGCGGGGTCAGTGCGTCCGGATCGATGTCTTCCAGCGCACGCGCGACGGCCGAGGGTTGCGCCGGTGCGAACAGGCCCAGCTGCGGCGAGGATTCGGTAGCAGATGCCGACGCGCTGGCGTGCTGGTGCATGCCGCGTTCGAGTTCGGCGAGGGTGCGCTTCGCATCGGCGATCACCGATTTCGGTAGGCCGGCCAATGCGGCCACCTGCAGGCCGAAGCTGCGATTGGCGGGACCTTCCTTCACCGCGTGCATGAATACCAATTGCTCTCCGCGCTTTTGGTCGTGGAGTTCCACCGCGTCCAGGTGCACGTTGGCGATCGCGGAAAACTCATTGGCGAGCTCGGTGAGCTCGAAGTAGTGGGTGGCGAACAAGGTGTAGGCGCGGCTGTTGCGCGCCAGGTGCACGGCGGCGGCGCGCGCCAGCGAGAGACCGTCGTAGGTGCTGGTGCCGCGGCCGACCTCGTCCATCAGTACCAGGCTGTCGGCAGTCGCGTTGTGCAGGATATTGGCCGTCTCGCTCATCTCCACCATGAAGGTGGACTGGCCGCGCGAAAGGTCGTCGCCCGCGCCGATGCGGGTGAAGATGCGGTCGATCGGACCGATCACCGCGCGGCTGGCCGGCACGTAGCTGCCGATGTGGGCGAGCAGCACGATCAGCGCGTTCTGGCGCATGTAGGTGGATTTGCCGCCCATGTTCGGGCCGGTGATCACCAGCATGCGGCGGGCGTCGCCGAGGTTCAGGTCGTTCGGCTCGAACGGCTCGTCGCGGACTTTCTCGACCACCGGGTGGCGGCCACGTTCGATCGCGATACCGGGTTCGTCGGTGAGCTGCGGCGCACTCCAGTCCAGTGCCTCGGCACGCTCGGCCAGCGTGGCCAGCACGTCAAGTTCAGCCATCGCGCTGGCGGCAGCCTTGAGTGGTTCGAGTTTTTCAGTGAGCGTGTCGAGCAGTGCCTCGTACAGCGCCCGCTCGCGCATCAGTGAGCGTTCCTTCGCCGACAGCACCTTGTCCTCGAACGTTTTCAGTTCTTCGGTGATGTAACGCTCGGCGTTCTTGGTCGTCTGGCGGCGCGTGTAGTGCGTGGGTGCCTTGTCCGATTGTCCCCGGCTGATTTCGATGTAGTAGCCGTGCACGCGGTTGTAGCCGACCTTGAGCGTGCTGATGCCGCTGGCAGCCTTTTCGCGTTCCTCCAGCTCGACCAGGTACTGGTCGGCATGGGTGGACAGGCGGCGCAGTTCGTCCAGCTCGGGATCGTAGCCGTCCGCGATCACGCCGCCGTCGCGCTGCAGCACGGGCGGCTGTTCGACCACGGCGCGGGCGAGCAGGGCGGCGCTGTCGGCGTGGTCGCCGATGCGCTCGATCAGGGTATGTAGCAGCGGGCTGTCCAGCGAGGCGATCTGTTCGCGCAGCATGGGCGCCGCAGCAAGGCCATCGCGCAGTGTGGACAGATCGCGCGGTCGGGCCGAGCGCAGGGCGACGCGAGCCAGGATGCGTTCGAGGTCGCCGATGCCGCGCAACTGCTCGCGCAGCGGTTCGTGGCGCCGGCTGTCGATCAGCGTGCCGATCGCCTGGTGGCGCAGGCGCAGCAGCTCGCGCGAACGCAGTGGACGGGTCAGCCAGCGGCGCAGCAACCGTGCGCCCATTGGCGTCACCGTCTCGTCGAGCACGCCGAGCAAGGTGTATTCAGTGCGGCCGCTGGGATGGGTATCCAGCTCCAGATTGCGCCGGGTGGCGGCGTCCAGCGCGATCGTCTCGCTGGCGCTCTCCACCGCCATGCCGGTGAGATGCGGCAACGCGCTTTTCTGGGTTTCCTCGACATAGCCAAGCAGGCAGCCGGCGGCCGCGATCGCCAGCGACAGCTTGTCCACGCCAAAACCGCCGAGGTCGCGGGTGCCGAAGAAGCGGTTCAATTCGCGCTTCGCCGCATCGACATCGAAATGCCACGGTGGACGCTTGCGCAGGCCGGGCAGTGCGCTGACCAACTTCGGCCAGGCGATGTCTTCGCCGACCAGGGTTTCGGCCGGTTGCAGCCGCGCCAGCTCGGCGGCCAGCGTTTCGGCGCTGGGCACTTCGCTGAGCAGAAAGCGACCGCTGCTGAGATCGACCCAGGCCAGTCCGTAGGCGCCGTTTGCGCCGGCGGCGATCGCCAGCAGCAGGTTGTCGCGACGCTCTTCCAGCAGCGCCGCGTCGGTCACTGTGCCAGGGGTGACGATGCGCACCACCTTGCGTTCGACGATGCCCTTGGCCAGCGCCGGATCACCCATCTGCTCGCAGATCGCCACCGATTCGCCCAGCCGCACCAGCCGCGCCAGGTAGTTCTCCGCCGCGTGGTACGGCACGCCGGCCATCGGGATCGGCGCGCCGGCCGACTGCCCGCGTTGGGTCAGGGTGATGTCGAGCAGCCGCGCCGCCTTGCGTGCGTCGTCGTAGAACAACTCGTAAAAATCGCCCATGCGGAAGAACAGCAACACCTCCGGATGCTCGGCCTTGGCCGAAAGGTACTGGCGCATGAACGGGGTATGTTTGGTGAGGTCGTCTTGGGTCATGCGATCGAATTTGGAGTAAACAACGCAACTGGCCGGCGAAACCCCGGGAAGAAGTTGTTGAAGGAGGGGGAGTCTGGCACGGACTAGTTATCCATGTTAACGCGGCGCTGGGACATGCAGGCATTCGTGCTTGAATTCCTGGCTATGAGCCGACTGGACAGCGAGCGTGCCGTAGTATCGTGAGTTTCGCGTCAGCACGTTCAGCCGGGATCGCACTTGAACCACCACCGTGAGTCGTTGCGCAACAACGCCCCCGCCATCGGTGCGTTGCTGCTGGGGTTATTGGCATTCGTCGCCTGGGATGGTGGTCACGTACTGTCGCCCGTGCATGTCGGCTGGGTCATGTCGGGATGGGATACGCCAACGCACTATCTGGGATGGGAGTACTTTCGCCACGCGCCGTGGTGGCAATGGCCAGTTGGCGCCAATCCCTCGTACGGGAGCGATGCACCCGGCACGATCGTGCTGGCCGATGTGGTGCCGTTGCTGGCGTTTGCGCTCAAGCCCTTCAGCGCGTGGTTGCCAGCGGATTTTCAGTACCTCGGCTTCTGGATTTTCTGTTGCTTCATGCTGCAGGCCTGGTTCGGTTACCGGTTGTCGGGGCGGCTGACATTCGATCCCTGGATACGCTTGCTCGGTTGCGGGTTCTTTCTTGCCTCGTCGATCTTCCTGATGCGGGTGTATCTGCATCCAGCTCTTGCAGGTCAATGGATCGTGCTGGCGGCGTTGTACCTGTCGCTTGATCAACGTTGGCGTCCGTGGTCATGGGGCGTGCTGCTGGTGGCGGCTTCGCTGGTGCATGCATATCTGCTGGTGATGGCCGGTGCGATCTGGTCGGTGGCTATCGCCGGACGAGCTCTCCGGCGTACGGAGCGCCTGCCACGGCTCGCGTGCTCTATGGTGCTGACGCTGGTGGCGGTGGTACTTGTGATGTGGGCCGCCGGCTATTTCGTGCCGTCGTCGATCGAGTCTGCACCCAACGTCGGTCATGCGAATTTGTTGACGCCGGTCTGGACCGGCAGCTGCGGGTCGGAGCAATGGTCGTCGATGCTGCCGTGTCTACCGCTCACGTCAGAGGTCGCGCTCAAATCCGGCGAGGGTTTCGGCTATTTTGGTCTGGGGTATCTGCTGTTGGTGTTGCTGGCGTTGATCTTGCTGGCACAACGCCGACGGGCCGAGCCGGTGTTCACGGCGAACTGGCTGTGGAAGCCGCCTCTCCTGGCCAGCCTAGCGTTGCTCGCTTTTGCTTTTGGCAACGAGATTCGTGCGGGCAATCATCTGCTGCTGTCATTTCGCTTGCCTGGGCCCATCGAGCGACTGTGGGAGATGTTTCGGGCCGCGCCGCGGATGGAATGGCCGATGTGGTACCTGCTGCTGTTGCTTAGTCTCGGCGTGGTGGTCTCCCGGCTGGGTGTGCGCTGCTCGCGTGCCGCGCTCACTTTTGCGCTGATCGTACAATGCGTGGATCTGTCGGGCATGGCAAACCATGTGCACCGCGATATTGCCGAACGATCACACTATCGCTCGGTACTCAAGGCGCCGGCATGGAAAAGTATGGCCGGTAATTACAAACACGTGGTTTACCTGTCGACCGCTGGCTTCTCACCGTACCTCGTGGGCTGGATTCCCCATTACAAGAACCTTGCTCATTACGCCGTGCTCCACGGGATGAGCATCAATACGGCTTATCTGGCGAGACTGAATTTGTCCCGGCTGGCGGCCGCGCGAACGCGTCGTGAGGCATTGCTGGCTGAGGGCAAGTCCGAGGCCGATACATTTTATGTGGTGGAAGATGCAGCGCTGTGGTCGAAGGTTCTGTGTGCTCACGACTATGGGCAATGGCACGGGAACATCGACGGTCTGTCGGTACTATTGCCCGAGTCGAGCGGGATTGTGGACTTGCCGCGGCCTGAATCCTGTCAGGCGGATTGAACGACCGGACCGATTTCTCCGTTCAGGCATGTGTGGCGTTGCGGGCGCGTTGCATGCAACATGCGCTCGAATTGTTGCGGCGAACCTGATTCGCGACAACATCCATCAGGAGCCATTCATGCAGCCATCCGCGTTTCCTACCGATGCCGAGTTGCTGGGGCTCGCCCACGAGGTGGCCGACACAGTGCAGCGCTGCCGGCTGATGCTGGTGACGGCCGAATCGTGCAGTGGCGGCTGGATCGCCAAGACGCTGACCGACTTGCCGGGCAGTTCGGCCTGGTTCGATGCCGGCGTGGTGACCTACAGCTACGAGGCGAAAGAGGCCCTGCTCGGGGTCAATCCACGCACGCTGGAACACGCTGGTGCGGTCAGCGAGGAAACCGTGCTTGAGATGGTTTCCGGCGCGCTGGCGCGTTTCGGGGCGGGCGTGGCGGTGGCGGTGACCGGAATCGCCGGGCCATCGGGTGGCACGCCGGACAAACCCGTCGGCACGGTCTGGATCGGCTGGAAACGTCGCGGTGGTTATGCCCACGCCCGCCTGTTCCATTTTCCGGGCGATCGTGAGGCAGTACGGCGGCAAACCGTGGCCGCGGCGCTCATCGGTGTGCGGAAAACGCTGACCGAATGAAGCGCCGCCTGCCTTCAGACAGGCTTGACCAGTGTGGGATACTTGATGTGTTGCAGCGGTCGCGTGTTGATCGCAGCCCGTGAGACGCGATCCGGGCATGATGCATCCCAACCACAGCCCAACCGGAATACAAGACGATGGATGACAACAAGCGCAAGGCGCTCACCTCCGCCCTCGGCCAGATCGAAAAGCAGTTCGGCAAGGGCGCGATCATGCGCATGGGCGACCGTGTCAACGAAGCCATCGAGACGGTTTCCACCGGTTCGCTCGGCCTCGATATCGCGCTTGGCGTCGGCGGTCTGCCGCGCGGCCGCGTGGTCGAGATCTACGGCCCGGAGTCCTCCGGCAAGACCACCATGACCTTGCAGGCCATCGCCAGTTGTCAGCGTGCCGGCGGCACTGCCGCCTTCATCGACGCCGAGCACGCCCTCGACCCCACCTATGCGGAAAAGCTGGGCGTCAAGGTCGACGACCTGCTGGTATCGCAGCCGGATACCGGCGAGCAGGCGCTGGAAATCGCCGACATGCTGGTGCGCTCGGGTGCGGTTGACATGGTCGTCGTCGATTCGGTCGCCGCGTTGACACCGAAGGCGGAAATCGAGGGCGAGATGGGCGATTCCCACGTCGGCCTGCATGCCCGTCTGATGAGCCAGGCACTGCGCAAGCTCACCGCCAACATCAAGAAGTCCGGCACCCTGGTGATCTTCATCAACCAGATCCGCATGAAGATCGGTGTGATGTTCGGCAGCCCGGAGACCACCACCGGCGGCAACGCGCTGAAGTTCTACGCCTCGGTGCGCCTCGACATCCGCCGCATCGGCGCGGTAAAGAAGGGCGACGAGATCATCGGTTCGGAAACCCGCGTCAAGGTGGTCAAGAACAAGGTGGCGCCGCCATTCCGCCAGACCGAATTCGAAATCCTGTACGGCGAGGGTACGTCGCGCGAAGGCGAGATCATCGAGCTGGGCGTGCGCGAAAACCTGATCGACAAGTCCGGCGCCTGGTACAGCTACAAGGGCGACCGCATCGGGCAGGGCAAGGAAAACGTACGCCAGTTCCTGCGCGACAATCCAGCCATTGCCAACGAGGTGGATGCCGAACTGCGCGCCCGTCTGCTGGTTCCGGTCGGCAAGCCTGCAGCAGCTGCCGCCGAAGAGGCGCTCGAGGAAGCGTGAGTCACGGCCGGGGAAATCTGAATGCCGAACCTGAAATGGACTTTTTTGCTGGCGCTGCTGCTCGGATTCTCGGGGGTGTTGTTCATCGCGTGGCGATCACCGACGGGTGCCGCATCGCAGGCCGGCATTGTGAAACTTTCCGGCGACGTTTGGGTTGCCGCGCAGATGACGCCCGTGCAGCTCGCCGCATTGCCTCGCAACGGAATTCGCGCGGTGATCGATTTGCGGCCCGATGGCGAGGTTTCTGGCCAGCCATCTTCGTCGGTGATGGCGAAAGCAGCACAGGCCAATGGCCTCGGCTTCGGCTACGTACCGGTGCCTCACGGAGATATTCCGCAAGCATCGGTTGAGCAACTCGGTCACTTGTTGACCGAATCCGCTCGACCGATTCTGCTTTATTGCCATAGCGGTCGGCGCGCTGCCCGTACATGGGCGTTGGCCGAGGCCTCGCGCCAGGGCGGGCTCGAACCGGCCGCTATCCTGGCTGCCGTGCGTTCCTCTGGTCAGTCTGCTGACGATCTGGCGACGGAAATCACGGCACGGGTCAGCGCACGGCCTGTCAGGTCGTAACACCATGAAGCTATTGGGGTCCTCAGCCAACGAGACGACGCATGATGTCCATCCGCGGAAATTTTCGTCGGGGTGTGTATTCACCTATGTGCTGGTGATCGGTGTTGGTTTGATTTGCGGCATCGTGCTTGCTGTGATCACCGGGTTTGCCATGGGCTGGATCAACATCCAGTGCTGAGGGTAGGGTAAGCCAGTGTCACGCAACGACTCTGACAAGCAAAAGAAACGCTCCGCCTACGACAAGGCGCTGGGCTTGCTCGCCCGGCGCGAACACTCGCGCAAGGAATTGAAAACCAAGCTGCGCCAAGGCGGCTATGAGGGCGAGGAAACCAGCGCCGCGATCGACCGTCTCGGTGAACAGCATTATCAGGACGACGACCGTTTCGCCGAGGTGTTGTTGCGTAGCCGGATTGCCCAGGGTTACGGCCCGATGCGCCTGCGCGTGGAGCTGAAAAGCCATGGCCTGTCAGACGCCCGCGTGCGCGAACTGCTGGATGAGGCGGAGGTGGACTGGAACGCTTCGGCCGCCGCCCAACTGCGCCGGCGCTATGGCGGGGCTGGCACCGCGGACCTCGCCGAACGCAGCCGTCGGGCGCAATTCCTCTTGCGCCGCGGCTTTGCCGCCGCCACAGTACGGAGTGTTACCCACGCCGATGTGGACGAAGCTGCCGACGATATGTCCTGAAATCCCGCATCCGGGATGACGATGGAACCGATCGGGCGGCATGGCCGCGGTGTGGCCTCTTTCGCCTGCCATCACGATCCGCATGAAAACCTCCGAAATCCGCTCCGCCTTCCTCGATTATTTTCGCTCCAAGGACCACACCATCGTGCCGTCCAGCTCGCTGGTGCCGGCCAGCGACCCGACCCTGCTGTTTACCAACTCGGGCATGGTGCAGTTCAAGAACGTGTTCCTGGGCAGCGAAAAGCCCGGTTACGTGCGCGCGGCCGACGTGCAGCGCTGCCTGCGTGCCGGCGGCAAGCACAACGACCTGGATGCCGTGGGCTATACCGCGCGCCATCACACCTTCTTCGAAATGCTGGGCAACTGGTCGTTCGGCGACTACTTCAAGCGTGACGCGATCGCCTACGCGTGGGAGCTGCTCACTGGCGTGTTCAAACTGCCGGCCGACAAGCTGTGGGTCACCGTCTATCACACCGACGACGAAGCGTTCGACATCTGGAACAAGCAGGTCGGCGTGCCAGCCGAACGCATCGTGCGCATCGGCGACAACAAGGGCGCGCCCTACGCCTCGGACAATTTCTGGCAGATGGCCGACACCGGTCCCTGCGGTCCGTGCACCGAGATCTTCTTCGACCACGGTGCGGATATCGCCGGCGGCCCGCCCGGTTCGCCGGACGAAGATGGCGATCGCTACATCGAGATCTGGAACCTGGTGTTCATGCAGTTCGACCGTGCACCCGATGGCACTCTGAGCCCGCTGCCGGCGCCTTGCGTGGATACCGGCATGGGCCTGGAGCGTCTTGCCGCAGTGTTGCAGCACGTACATTCCAACTACGAGATCGACCTGTTCGCGCACCTGATCCGCGTGGCGGGTGAACTCACCGGTACCCGGGACCTCGGCAACAAGTCGCTGCGTGTGATCGCCGACCACATCCGCGCCTGCTCGTTCCTGATCGTCGACGGCGTGCTGCCGTCCAACGAGGGCCGCGGCTACGTGCTGCGCCGGATCATCCGTCGCGCCTTGCGGCATGGCTGGATGCTCGGCGTGCGCGGCGATTTCTTCTGGAAGATGGTGCAGCCGCTGGTCGAGGAAATGGGCCAGGCCTATCCCGAACTGTCGGCGAAGCAGGCCTTCGTCGAGGATGCGCTGCGCACCGAGGAACAACGCTTCGGCGAGACGCTGGAACACGGCATGCGCCTGTTCGACGAGGTCGCGGCGAAGTCGGGGAAAACCATTCCCGGCGTCGACGCGTTCCGCCTGTACGACACCTACGGTTTCCCGGTCGACCTCACCGCCGACATCGCGCGCGAGCGCGGCATGGAAGTGGACATGGCCGGCTTCGAGCAGGCCATGAACGAACAGCGCGAGCGCGCCCGCGCCGCCGGCCGCTTCGAGGCCAAGGGCCAGATGCCGGCCGAGCTGGCCAGCCAGCTCGCGCCGACCGCGTTTCTCGGCTACGAGGCGCAGCACAATGCCGGCAGCAAGGTGCTCGGCATCGTGCGTGGCGGCAAGCAGGTCGACCAACTGGGCGAGGGCGAGGAAGGTTTCGTGATCCTCGATCGCACGCCGTTCTACGCCGAGTCGGGTGGTCAGGTCGGTGACACCGGCACGCTGTCCAGTCCGACCGGGCGGTTCGAGGTCGGCGATACGCTGAAGATGGGCGGGGTGTTCTTCGGCCACGCCGGTCGCTGGCACGGTACGCAGTCGTTGCGCACCGGCGACGTGGTCGAGGCCCAGGTGGACGCATCGCGACGCCAGGCGATCGTGCTGAACCATTCGGCCACCCATCTGCTGCACGCCGCGTTGCGCCAGGTGCTTGGCACCCACGTCACCCAGAAGGGTTCGCTGGTAGCGCCGGAACGGTTGCGTTTCGATTTCTCGCAGCACAAGCCGATGAGCCACGATGAGCTGGCCCGGGTCGAGGCCTTGGTGAACGCCGAGGTACGTCGCAACGCAGCGGCTGAAGTGCACAACATGGGCTACGACCAGGCGATCGAATTCGGTGCGATGGCGCTGTTCGGCGAGAAATACGGCGATGAAGTGCGCGTGCTGAAGATGGGTGATTTCTCCACCGAGCTGTGCGGTGGCACCCATGTCGGCCGCACTGGCGACATCGGCCTGTTCAAGATCGTCAGCGAAGCCGGCGTGGCTTCCGGGGTGCGCCGCATCGAGGCTGTTACCGGCGCCGGCGCACTGGCCTACGTGGCCGACGAGGAGCGCCGACTGGCCGAGTTCTCACAGTTGCTTTCCAGCAGTGGTGACGACGCGGTGGAAAAACTGCGCCAGCTGTTCGACCGCCAGAAAAAACTCGAGCGCGAACTGGAATCGTTGCGCAGCAAGGCGGCGGGTTCCGCTACCGCCGACCTGGCCGATTCCGCGAAGGATATCGGCGGCATCAAGGTCGTCGCCGCGCGACTGGAAGGACTCGATGCGAAGTCGCTGCGCGACAGCGTGGACCAGCTCAAGCAGCAGCTTGGCGACTGCGTGGTGTTGCTGGCCGGCGCAGCCGACGGTCGCGTTTCACTGATCGCCGGAGTGCACGGCAAGGCACTGGATCGGATCAAGGCAGGCAGCGTGGTAGCGCACGTCGCCGCGCAGATCGACGGCAAGGGCGGCGGCCGGGCGGATATGGCTCAGGGTGGCGGCACGGATGCGCCCAACCTGTCAGCCCTTCTTGCCTCATTGCCGGATTGGGTTGCGGCGCAGTAACCAACAATGATGCAACCTGAATGTGCCATTTGTCACGATCCAGGCTCATTGCACAGGTGAATGACGCTCAGTTACTATCGACAGAGTGTCGGCGCCATCGGTAACGATGGCGTCGCCAGTCAGGACGCTCAGGAGTGTTTTGGCTGTGAGCCGGGAAGGCGGTAGGGCCTTCGACGGATCAATCGTCGAACTGTGGATGGATGGGCGCTCAGGGGTGAGGCACCGTCAATCCGCAGGCCTGTGACCAACAGCATTTATGGAGTAGTAATCATGTTGATTCTGACCCGCAGGGTCGGTGAGACCCTGATGATCGGCGACGAGGTGACCGTTACCGTTCTTGGCGTGAAAGGCAATCAAGTGCGTATCGGTATCAATGCGCCCAAGACAGTGGCTGTTCACCGCGAAGAAATCTATCAGCGGATCAAGGGCGAGCACGAAGCCGGCCATGTGCCTGATGAGTCCGCCGAACACTGATCGTGTGAATTAAGACTTTACCTCGACCGCGCCGGTCAGTATCCTTGCCGGCTCCGCAGCAATGCGGAACAAAAACCCCGGAGAGATGCCCGAGCGGCCGAAGGGGCTCCCCTGCTAAGGGAGTATAGGGTCAAAAGCCTTATCGAGGGTTCGAATCCCTCTCTCTCCGCCAGATACGCAAGACGCCCCGAAAGGGGCGTTTTGCGTATCTGGCGGAGAGAGGTGGTGGAGGAGCTCACGGTTCGACAAAATTGTCTGGAACAATTTTGGACAGCCGCAGGCTGGCCCTGGAGCGCGCAGCGCGGAAGGGTGAGGCCCATGGATGGGCCGAACAATCCCTCGGAACTTCATGCCATCGCGCGTCCCCCGAAAAGGGCGTTTTGCGTATCTGGCGGAGAGAGGTGGTGGACGAGCTCACGGTTCGACAAAATGGTCTGGAACAATTTTGGACAGCCGCAGGCTGGCCCTGGAGCGCGCAGCGCGGAAGGGTGAGGCCCATGGATGGGCCGAACAATCCCTCGCGGACTCCGCGCCACCGTATCGGCCACCGTATCGGCCATCGAAGCGAGCGTTTTGCGTTTCCGTTGGTAGAGAGGTGGAAACGAATCCTCTACTGACACAAGATCAACGGCGACCCCACCCCACCCCCCCTGCGCGCAGGGGAGGAGCAAGGTCAGGGTATTTCCCTGCAAGCGGGAGCGGCAAGAAACGTTTGGAAATAGCTCCGGTGCCGGCGACGACTCAGCCGATCGCCAGTCCGCGAAGCTCGACCTCGTCGCGATCCACCCGCAACACCGATCCGTGTTCATACCAGTCACCCAGCACGATGCGTGCGGCGTCTTTTCCATCCAGTTGCAATGAATGCACTGCCGGTCGATGCGTGTGCCCGTGGATCAGTCGCGTCACTCCGGCCTTGCGCATGGCATCGGCCACGGCGTCGCCGTTCACGTCCATGATGCTTTCCATGGTGCTGCCGGTGTGCGCCTTGCTGTCCTCGCGTGCCTTGGCGGCGAACGCGCGACGTGCCTGCAGCGGCATCGCCAGGATCTGCGCCTGCCATTCGGGATTGCGTACCTGCTGCCGCACGGCCTGATAGGCGACGTCGTCGGTGCACAGCACGTCGCCGTGCATCAGCAGGGTGGGCTGGCCGTGAATGTCGTGCACCGTGCCGTCGTCGAGCAGGGTCATGCCTGCGCGTCCGGCAAAGGCTTCGCCCAGCAGGAAGTCGCGGTTGCCGACCATGAAGTAAACCGGTACGCCGGCATCGCGGACACTGCGGGTGGCGTTGGCGATGCGCTGCGGCAGTTCGGCGTCGTCATCGTCGCCGATCCAGGCTTCGACCAGGTCGCCGAGGATGTACAATGCATCGGCGTGCCGGACTTCATCACTGGCGAGATAGGTCTCGAACAGTTCGGTGATCCGCGGCCGGCTCGGGTCGAGGTGCAGGTCGGCGATAAACAGCGTGGCCATCGTCCGGTCAGCCCTTGGTGGCGCGTTTGGTGGCTTTCTTGCGTGGTGTCGTGACGGCGGGTTTGGTCAACGTCGAGGTGGCCTTCGCCGGCGCTGCGCTGCTGGCACCGGACGTGGGACTTTCCTCGCCGACCACGGTGGCGCTTTCGATCAACACCAGCGGGTTGGGCACGTCGCCGGCAAACGGACCGAGCGCGCGGGTGGGCAGCGCGGCAATCTTGTCGACCACGTCCATGCCCTTGATCACCTTGCCGAACACGGTGTAACCCCAGGTCAGTCCACTCTGGTTGCCTGCGAAATCGAGCCGGCGGTTGTCGACCAGGTTGAAGAAGAACTGGGCGGTGCCCGAATCGGGATCGGCGCCGCGCGCAACGGCGATCGTGCCACGCAGGTTCGACAGTCCGTTGTCTGCTTCGCTGGGTACGGCCGAACGTGTGCGCTTGGGCTGCAGGTCCCGCGTGTACAGGCCGCCCTGCACCAGATAACCGGGGATGGCCCGATGCAGCAAGGTGCCGGCGTAGAAGCCGTCGCGCACGTATTGCAGGAAATTGGCGACGCTTTTCGGCGCCTTGTCCGGATAAAGCTCCAGCGTGATGTCACCCTGCGACGTATGCAGCAGCACCTGCGCTGGTGGTGCGGTGGCGGCGGCGGGCGTTGCCGGCTTGGCGGTTTGCGCCGTCAGCGTCAACGGCAGGACAAGGAGCAGGGTGGCAAGCAGGGATTTCAACATGGGCATCAAACTGTCGGGACGGACGTGCGGACATGATACGCGGCCATGGCGGAGCTTGGCTTGCCGCAGCGCATACTCAATGGCTGATGATGTCCAGCTTCACGCCGAGCTCGGCCATCGGGGCTTGCTCCTGCTGGAGATCGGCTTCGGTCAGCGGATGTTGCTCGAACCAGGCCGCCGGCAAGGTCAGGCGCAGGGATTTGCTGCTGGCGGCGAGTCGCATTTGCGGCAGCGATTCGGCCCGGCGGGCACGGCGGAACAGGACGGCCAGGCGCAGCAACGAGGTGATCTGCCGCGCCAGCTGGCGATAGCGCTGGGGCAGGGCCGTCAGCATGGATTTGTCCGGCTTGCGCCGGTGCATTTCGACGACGGCGGCGAGCAGTTGCTGTTCCTGTCGCGAAAAGCCGGCCAGATCGGCGTGGCGCAGGATGTAAGCGCCGTGATGGTGATGTTGGCTGTGCGCGATGGCAAGGCCGATTTCGTGCACGCGCGAGGCCCATGACAGCCATTCGCGCGCATCGGCATCCAGCTTCCATGTGCGCGCGACCTGATCGAACAGCATCAGCGCGGTTGATTCCACGCGGCGCGCCTGGGCGCGATCCACGCCATAGCGTGCGGCCAGCGCATCGATGCTGGCTGTCCGTGGATCACTGCCGCCGGCACGGCCAAGCAGATCCCACAGCAGGCCTTCGCGCATCGAGCTTTCGCACACCCGCATCCGCTCGATGCCGAGTGCAGCGAATGCCGCCTCGAAGATCACCACGCCGCCGGCGATCACCGGCGCGCGATCCTCGATCAGGCCGGGCAGCTTGAGTGTGCCGATCTGTCCGTGTTCGATCAGTACATCGCGCAGCGAGGCAATCGATGCCGGGGTGATGCCGTCGTCGGAGAACTTCAATGCCTGTACCACGGCGCCAATCGACTTGGCGGTGCCGGACGAGCCATAGGCGTCCTGCCAGCCGGATTCACGGTAGTCCTCGGCAAACTGTTGCAACAACACGCCGATCTCGCTGCGCGCGCTTTGCCAGCGCTTGCGGGTGAGCTTGCCGCCCGGAAAGAAACGCAGGGTCGAGGCGATGCAACCGGCCTGGACGCTTTCGGTGTGCAGCGGGGCCAATCCACGGCCGATGATGAATTCAGTGCTGCCGCCGCCGACATCGATCACCAGACGCGGTTCGCGCGACGCGGGTAGATCGTGTGCGGCGCCGAGAAAGATCAGGCGACCTTCTTCCCGTCCGGAAACGACTTCGATCGGATGTCCGAGTGCGGCCTCGGCGGCGGTCAGGAATGCCTGCGGCGAGGCCAGCCGACGCACGGTGTTGGTGGCCACCGCGCGCACCCTGATCGAGGGAAGGCCGGCAATGCGCTGGCCGAACCGCGCCAGGCAGTTCATCGCGCGGGCACGCCGCTCGGCATCCAGGGTGCCGTCGGCGCGCAGGCCGGCTGCCATCCGCACGGTGTCGCGCAGACGGTCGATCACCCGCGGTTCGCCGTGCTCCATGCGTGCCACCACCATGTGGAAGCTGTTCGAGCCCATGTCCACGGCGGCAATCAGTTCGCCATCGCGGATCGGTGTCTGTTCGGCTGGACTCACGCCTGGGCTCCCGCGACGGTAAAGCGCGGATTTTCGCATGCACGCGTGAACCTGAAATGGACAAGACGATGGCTCATGCGATGGCTCACTGGCAGTACCGCTCGAGCAGGCCCTGCTGCGCGCTGTAGGGCGAATGGTCGCCGGGCTCGGCGCGTACATAGCGACCGTCGCCATCGAGCAGCCACGCCTGGGTGTTGTCGGCCAGCCCATTGGCCAGGGTTTCCTCGAACACCCGAGCGGCCAGTTCGGGATCGAGGATCGGGAAAGCCACTTCGATCCGCCGCATCAGGTTGCGCTCCATCCAGTCGGCACTGGCGCAGTAGATCTCGGCGTCGCCGTCGTTGGCGAACCAGTAAACCCGGCTGTGTTCGAGGAAGCGGCCAATGATCGAGCGTACGCGAATCCGCTCGGAGATGCCGGGCAGACCGGGGCGCAGGGTGCAGGCGCCGCGCACGATCAGGTCGATTTCCACGCCGGCTTGCGAGGCGCGATACAGCGCCTCGATCACGCGTGCCTCGTTCAACGCGTTGAGTTTGGCGACGATGCGCGCGGGACGGCCAGCCAGCGCATGCGAGGTCTCTCGCTCGATCTTCGCCAACACGCAGGGATACAGCGTGAACGGCGAATGCAGCAGCCGCTTCAGCTCGATCATCGGGCCCAGCCCCGATAATTGCTGGAACACCTTGTGCAGATCCTCGCCGATCTCGGGATTGGCCGTCATCAGGCCGATGTCGGTGTACATCCGGCTGTTGGCCTGGTGGTAGTTGCCGGTGGACAGGTGCACGTAGCGGCGCAGCGTCTGGCCTTCGCGTCGCACGATCAGCATCATCTTGGCGTGCGTCTTGTAGCCGACCACGCCGTAGACCACCTGCACGCCGGCCTCTTGCAGCCGCGTCGCCAGCCGGATGTTGGCCTCTTCGTCGAAACGCGCGCGCAGCTCGATCACCACGGTGACATCCTTGCCGTGGCGCGCCGCTTCCACCAGCAGGTCGACCAGCGGTGTGTCCTCGCCGGCGCGGTACAGGGTCTGCTTGATCGCCAGCACCTGCGGATCGGCGGTGGCCTGGCGCAACAGGTCGATCACTGCGGCGAAACTCTGGTACGGGTGGTGCAGCAATACATCGCGCTGGCTGATCAGGTCGAATTTGTTGCGACCGCTTTCCAGCGCCGGGGGCAGTTGCGGATTGAAGCGCGGAAATTTCAGCTCCGGCCGATCCAGCCAGTCGTAGATCAGTCCGGCACGAATGATGTTGACCGGACCGTCGCAGCGGTACACATCGGTTTCTTCCAGCTTGAAGTTTTCGATCAGCATCGCGGTGATCGCCTTCGGGCAATCGTTGGCGATCTCCAGCCGCACCGGGCGCGCATAGCCGCGGCCGACCAGTTCCTCGCTGAGGGCGAGCGCGAGGTTCTCCACCTCGGCCTCCTCGACGATCAGTTCGCTGTTGCGGGTGACGCGGAACTGGTATGAGCCGACCACCTTGAGGCCGGGAAACATCAGGTCCACGAATGCCTGCAGCAGCTCGGCCAGAAACACGAAATGCTCGCCCGTGCCGCTGACCTCCGCCGGCACGCGAATGATCCGTGGCAGCGAGCGCGGCGCTCGCACGAGGGCCATGTGGCCTTCGTGCCCGAACGCGTCGCGGCCCTTCAGCACCACCGCGATATTCAATGTCTTGTTGAGGATGCGCGGAAACGGATGCGCCGGGTCCAATCCCAGCGGCGACAGCACCGGCAGCACTTCGTGCTCGAAATAGCCCTGCAACCAGCGCCGCTGGCGCGCAGTCCAGTGCTTGCGCGTGAGGAAGTGGATCTGCTCGGCATCGAGTTGCGGGCTGATCTGTTCCTGCCACGCCGCGTATTGCTCGGCAACCAGATCCAGCACGCGGTTGCGGATGCGTGCCAGCAACTCGCCGGAAGGCACGCCGTCCGGTCCCGGCGCGGCCGAGCCGTAGGCGTGGTGATGCTTGAGCATCGCCACCCGCACCTCGAAGAATTCGTCGAGGTTGTTGGCCACGATGCTCAGGTAACGCAACCGCTCCAGCAACGGGACGGCAGCGTCACGGGCCATCGCCAGCACGCGGAAATTGAATTCCAGCGCGGCCAGTTCGCGGCTCAGATACAGCCCGGGCGCCGTCAGGTCGGTAGTGCTGGAAGACGTGGAAGGTGGCTGCATGCCTCATTCTGCCGCATGGCGCGGATCAATACACGCCGCGCCGTCACACCTCACATTTCGTCGCTGCCGCCGGCAACCAGCAGTCGCGCGGCACCGAAATGACAGGAGAAAGTGGAACCCGCGCCTGGCGTGCTTTCGACCTGCAACTGCGCCTGGTGCAGGTTCAGCACATGCTTGACGATCGACAAGCCCAGCCCGGTGCCGCCGCTATCGCGCGAACGGCTGGAGGACACGCGGTAGAAGCGTTCGGTGAGGCGGGCCAGGTGCGAGGCTGGAATGCCGAAGCCGGTGTCGATGACCGAATACACCGCGCCATCGCCTTCGCGTTGCCAGCGGATGGTGATGCTGCCGCCGGCCGGGGTGTAGCGCACCGCGTTGCTGGCCAGGTTGGACAATGCGCTGTGCAGGTCCTTCGGCGAACCGAGCAGATCCGCCTCGGCGGTGGACTCCAGGGTGATGCGATGGCGGCCCTGGCTGAGCGCTTCGGCCTCCTTGCGTACGGTGGACAGCAGGCCGGACATCGGCACGCGTTCGTCGACGACCTCGTGCTGCGTCTCTAGCCGGGACAGGGTGAGCAGGTCCTCGACGATCTGGCCCATCCGCTTCGACTGCGCGCGCATTTCGCCCAGCACCGGCGCCAATTCGGGTACGTCGTCGGCGTCGATCAGTTCGAGATAGCCATGGATCACCGTCAGTGGCGTGCGCAGTTCGTGCGAGACGTTGGAGACGAAATCGCGGCGGATCTGTTCGAGCCGGTTCAGATGGCTGATGTCGCGCGCCAGCAGAAGCTGCTCGTGATCGCCGAACGGCAGCAGACTGACGCTGAGCTGGCTCTCTGCCTGTCCGGGGGCGACGACGTCGTTGAGGGACTCGCGTGCGCCATCGCGCAACCAGTCGGCCAGTTCGGAACCGGCGAGGCGCTGCTGCAGCAGCACGCCGCGGTCATGCGGTCGGCGCAGGCCGAGCAGGTCTTCGGCGGCGTGATTGAACCAGCGGATCTGTTGCTGCCGGTCGATCAGTACGACTGCATCCGGCAGCTGGCTGGCGGCATTGCGCACGTCGCGAAGATTGGAGGCGATACGGCGGGAGCGCGTCATGAAACGGTCATGCTGGAGAGGGTCGCTGGCAACCGGGGCCGTCATCATGAGCCGTGTTTGATGACGGTTCCGGGTCAGCAGCAAGACGACTTCGGCCACGGCGACCAGGGCGATTCCCGCCGCCACATGCCGGTTGGCCAGCCAACCCAGCAGCGCGCCGGCAAGCAGCGCGGCCGCAAGCGCGGCGGGGAGTTTCCAGGAAGGTGCTGCGGGCTGGATCATTCAGGCAGGCATCGAAGCGGCGGGGCGGCAAGCCCAGCATCGGCAAAAGCCGGGGTTGCCGCAAGTTCGCTGGCCGGAATCAGATGCTGGCGGAGAAACGGTAGCCGGTGCCGCGCACAGTCTGCACCAGCTCGTCCAGCTTCCACGGCTCCAGCGTCTTGCGCAGGCGGCGGATATGTACGTCGACCGTGCGTTCCTCCACGTAGACGCTGCCGCCCCACACGTGGTCAAGCAGCTGCGTGCGTGAATAGACGCGTTCGGGGTGGGTCATGAAGAAGTACAGCAGGCGATATTCGGTCGGCCCGATCGCCACCGGGTCGTCGCCGGCGAACACCCGGTGCGCCGGGCCGTCGATGCGCAGGCCACCCATTTCCACCACGCCAGAACCGTCGTCGCCCTGGCTGCGCCGCAGCACGGCCTTGATCCGCGCCACCAGCTCGCGGGTGGAAAACGGTTTGACCACGTAGTCGTCGACACCGGCTTCGAGCCCGTTCACGCGGTCCATTTCTTCGCCGCGGGCGGTGAGCATGATGATCGGGATTTCGTGGCTCAGCTCCTCCTTGCGCAGGCGGCGGGCCAGATCCAGCCCGCTGGTTCCGGGCAGCATCCAGTCGAGCAGGATCAGGTCGGGCACCTGTTCGGCGATCGCCAGCTGGGCAGCCCGGGCATCGGCCGCCTGCATCGCGTCCATGCCCGCCTTGCGCAGGGCAAAAGCGATCATCTCGCGAATCGAGGTTTCGTCTTCAACGATCAGAATGCGTTTGTGCACGCCTTGGGTCCGCCAGTGGCTTGTGACGGGGATATTGCAACGCATGAATGTTACGCGTCGATGACAAGGACCATGTGACAGAGGCCTCGATCACGGTTGTGTGACGGCGTCCGGCGCGGCGCCCAGACCGAAGCACCAGCGGCCGCCGCAGTCGCCGCTCGACTGCCACTGTTGCCGGCCGTCCGGATTGTCCTCGGTCTGGATCTTGCGTTTGTGCAGCTCCAGTACCAGCGGCGTCAGTTCGGTGATGCGCGCCTGTATGCGTACCCGCGCGTAGTAGTCCAGATCGTCGCGCTTGAGCAGTCGCTTCAATTGTTCCATCGCATCGAACGGACGGCCGGAGTAATAGCTGGCGTCGGCAAACGCTTCACCGGCACGCACGCTGTCGCCAGCCTTGTCGCTCGCGCGGGCGTAGGTGCTGTAGATATCCGGTTCGCTGGCGTCGTCCAGCAGCGGTCGCAACAGGTTGGCGGCGACGTGGGCCTGATCCTTGCCGCCCTTGTTGGTGAGCGCCTTGGCGTAGGCGAGTGCTACTGCCCGGTTGCGCGGGGATTGGGTGTTGAGCGCGCTGTAGATGGCCAGCGCGTCGGCCTGTTGACCGGCTTGCAGCTGCGCATCGGCCAGCGCCAGCTTCAGGATCAGATTTTCCGGCGACGATCGCAGCAACGGCTGCAGTTGCTCGATCGCCTGCGCGCCACGGCCGCTGCGGGTCAGTGCCAGTGCATAGCCGTACCGGTTGGCGGGTGTGTCGAAACCGTGCCGGGTCTGCAGGTTGGAGTTGTAATAAGTAGCCAGCTTGGGTGCATCGCCAGCGAGCACGCGTACGCGTTCACGCATGAGTGCATAGGTGCCCAGGCTCCCGCCCCTTGGCGTGGCGACAAGGGTGCTGGGATCCTTCACGAAGGCGATCGGCGCGGTGCTTTTCTCCCATTGCAGCCGATCCATCGCGGTGCCGGACGGACGCAGTTTCTGCGCAGCGACCAAGGCGCTGGCGCGTGCCTTGGCATCGCTGATGCGCATGGTCGTGACCGGGTGGGTCTGCAACAAGGCCGGGACGTCCTCTCCACCGGCGCCGGCACTCATGGCGTCTTCCATGCGCTGGAAGAAGTTCGCCATCGCGTTCGGGTCGAAGCCTGCGTTGGCCAGTGTCTGGATGCCGACGCGATCGGCTTCGATCTCGTCCTTGCGGGTGAAATTGATCGATTTCTGTGCCAGCAGGCCCTGGCCACCGGCCAGTACGGCCATCGGCGCGTCGCCGCCATGGCCGCCGGCTCCCGCGGCGATGGCGCCCAACAGAACCAGCGCCAACAGTGGCGCGTCCTTCTTCGAGTCCTCGAAGGCGCGCTGCAAGTGGTTTTGCGTGATGTGGCCGATCTCGTGCGCGATCACACCGGCCAGTTCGCTTTCATTCTGGGTGATCGCGATCAGCCCGGAATTCACCGCGATATAGCCACCGGGTGCGGCGAAGGCATTGATCTCGGGATCCTTCACGACGAAGAACGCAAAGTGATCCTTCGGCTTGTCGCTGCTGGCGGCCAGCCGGTAGCCGAGGTCGTTGATGTAGTCGTCCAGCAACGGGTCGTCCACCACCATGTCCAGCGCGCGCATCTGGCGCAGCATCGAGGCGCCGTAATCCTGCGCCTCCTGCGGCGAGATCAGGGCGTTCGCCGAGCTGCCAAGGTCGGGCAGCCGGACATCCTGTTGCGCGCCCGCGGCAAAGGCCAGACCTGCGCCGATCAGCGCTGTCAGCAGGCGTGGGGCAAATCGTCGTGGTGCGCTGCTCATAAGGTGAGAGACAATAGCACCGTGGCGGTGGTTCGCCGCCCGGCCTGCGGCGAAACCGCTGCTTGAGCTGGTGGCGTCGCGGCCCCATTTGATGGTGGTCTTTCCCCAAGTTGCGGAGCGTTGTGATGTCCAAGATCGAGGTCTATTCCACGGCAGTGTGCCCGTACTGCGTGGCGGCCAAGAACCTGCTCAAGTCCAAGGGACTGGAGTGGAGCGAAGTGCGTATCGACACCGACCCGGTGCAGCGTGACGCCATGCTGGCCCGCAGCGGCGGTCGCCGCACGGTGCCGCAGATCTTCATCAACGACCAGCTTGTGGGCGGTTTCGACGATCTGGTCGCGGCCGATCGCAGCGGCAAGCTGGCCGAACTGCTGGAGCAGGGCGCATGAGCGACAAGCTTGCCGAATTCACTGCGTTCCGCCAGCGCATGAACGAACGCATCCTGGCCGAGGACAACCAGGTCGTGCGGCGCTTCTTTGCGCTGGACACGCAGACCTACAAGGCCGGCGCCCTGGATGTGAAGACCAAGGAGATGCTTGGCCTGGTCGCCTCGATGGTGCTGCGCTGCGACGACTGCATCAGCTATCACGTGGCCCAGTGCAAGGAGGCGGGTGTACAGCGTGACGAATTCTTCGAAGTGTTCAGCGTGGGGCTGGTGGTGGGCGGATCGATCGTGATTCCGCACTTGCGCCGAGCGGTGGATCTGCTCGACCAGCTTGAATCTGGCGTCGACGGTACCGACGCAACGGCCTGCGCCGATCACGCCTGAACAGACAGGTTGCGGCGACGAAGCCGCTGACATTCGCCCACAACGTCGGCTGTCTGCGGCTTTTTGCAACGCTGCGTGCGAGTATTTCCAACGCCTTGCGCGCCTCCCGCACTGTTCGCACCGCACTCTATCGGCGATAATTGACCGGTTTCGACACCTGCCCGTTCCCCCTCTGCAGGTGCCGCTCGTCAGTTCCGTTCAAGGAGTTTCCCCATGAGCAAGACAATAGCCGTGATCCCGGGCGATGGCATCGGCCCGGAGATCATGAGTGCCACGCTGCGCGTACTCGATGCGCTTGATTGCGGCCTCAGCTATGAAATGGTCGACGCCGGCATGGTCGCGCTGGAAAAACATGGCGAGCTGTTGCCGCAGGCCACGCTGGACAAGATCGCCGAACACAAGGTGGCACTGAAGGGCCCGCTGACCACGCCGATCGGCGATGGCTTCACCTCGGTCAACGTAACGCTGCGTCGGCACTTCGATTTGTACGCGAACGTGCGTCCGGCGGTGAGCTTCCCGGGCACCAAGTCGCGCTACGAGAACATCGACATCATCACCGTGCGCGAGAACACCGAAGGTGCCTACCGCTCCGAGGGTCAGACCCTGTCGGCCGACGGCGAGATCGCCGAGTCGGTTGCGCGCAACACGCGCAAGGGCAGCAGCCGGATCGTGCGCTACGCGTTCGAGCTGGCGGTGAAGAAGGGCCGCAAGAAAGTCACCGCCGTGCACAAGGCGAATATCCTCAAGACCAGCTCGGGCCTGTTCCTCAACGTGGCGCGCGAGATTGCCAAGGAATACCCGCAGATCGAATTCAACGAGATGATCGTGGACAACACCTGCATGCAGCTGGTGATGAAGCCCGAGCAGTTCGACGTGATCGTCACCACCAATCTTTTCGGCGACATCCTGTCCGATTTGTGCGCCGGCCTGGTCGGCGGACTGGGTCTGGCACCGGGCGACAATATCGGTACCACGGCGGCGATCTTCGAGGCCGTGCATGGCTCGGCACCGGACATCGCCGGCAAGGGCATCGCCAATCCATGCGCAGTGTTGCTGGCTGCCGCCGACATGCTCGATTACCTGGACATGATGGCCAAGGGTGACCAGCTGCGCCAGGCGATCCGCACCACCATGACCGACGACCGTGCCAGCGTAACGCCGGATATCGGTGGCAAAGGCACGACCGACAGCTTCGCCGATGCGATCGTGCGCCACCTGGCTGCCTGAGTCCGGTTGGTGTCGCCATGAAAAGCCGCGGTCCTGCCGCGGCTTTTTCATTGGATCCAAGGGGGCTGAACCGTTAGGATTTTCCATCACGTTGTCGCTTGATGAGTCCCTCGATGCCAGAAGCCAGCAGTAACCACGCCTACGCGATCTGGGTCTTTGTGTATATCGCCGCGGCGCTGCAGGCCGCGCTGCTGGCACTGGCGCTGTGGCGGCGGTCGGTCAATCCCGAGGCGAACCGCGTGCTGGCGGTGTGGGTGGCGCTGACTGGCCTGGACCTGGCGGTCAAGGCGGTGTACTGGGATACGCTGCTGCCGGAATGGTTCAGGGCCTATCGCTTCGTGGCGCTGTTCCCGTTTCTCTACGGCAGCCTGTTCTTCATCTATGTCCGTGCGCTGGTCGATGCGCGCAGGTTCCGTTTGCGCGACGGCATCCACCTGCTCGGTTTCGGCGTGATGCTGGTATTGAACGCGCACGTCCTGCTGATGAACGACGCGCAGATGCAGTCGTTGTCTTCGCGCTGGGTGGCCGGCGAAAAAACCATCGGCTCGTGGTTCGACGTTCCGCTGTTCGCCTACAGTCTGTCCTACGTGGCGGCGGCACTGGTGCGTGTGCACCGCTATCGCCGTCACCTGCGTGAGCGTCGATCGGATGCCGACCGCATGTCGTTGCGCTGGGTCGACGTCATGGCCGGCTGCCAGGTCGTCATCTGGATCATCGCGATGATGCAATGGCTGGCGACGCTGCCCGGCATTGACTATCGCCTGCTGTTCGGTGCCATCGCCGCCTGGGTGTGCGTGGTCGGCTGGTTCAGCCTGAATCAGCCGCCGGTGGTGAACGAACCGGAGGTGCCTGATGCAAATGGAGCAAGTGAAGCGTCGGCCGATATCGACGATGCGCGCTTTCCCGCGGTGGAGGCGCGCCTGTCGCAGCTGATGCAGGGCGAGGAAGCGCTATATCGCGAACCGGCGCTCACCATCGGCCAGACGGCGAAGCGCAGCGGCTATCCCGAATACCTGGTGTCGACGGTAATCAACCGGCGCTTCGGCGGCACCTTCTGGGACTACATCAACCGCCTGCGTGTCGAGGCGGTGCGCGCGCATCTTGCCGACCCTGCGGACGCGCGCACCATCCTCGACATCGCCTACGACTGCGGCTTCACTTCGAAGTCCACGTTCAATGCGGCTTTCAAACGGCAGGTCGGCGAAACCCCGAGCAGCTATCGGAAATCGGCAAACCTCACCTCGTAGCTGCGGCGACGGCGGGCCGATCCCTTGGCTGGTGGTGCAGGGCATCGATGATCGCGACAATCATGTCCTCCGTGCCGGTGCCGTAGTCGAGCGAGATGCCCATGCGCACCACCACCAGATGTTCGGAAGGCACGATCACCACGTATTGCCCGAACGCGCCGCGGGCGTAGTACATGTCCTTCGGCAGCCGTGGCATCCCCCAGGGCGCATCCCACACCGGTACGCTGCCCTCACTCACGAGGTTGGTCCAGAAGCCGGCGCCATAGCCGGTCTTCAGCGTCTGCGAGTGGCTGTAGGCGACCCAGCCTTCGGGCAGGATGCGCCGACCGTCGACCACACCATCGTCGAGATAGAGCTGGCCGAAGCGGGCGAAGTCGCGGGCCGAGGCGTAGACGTTGCTGGCACCGACGGGTGTACCGGTGGCGTCGGTCTCGATGACCGTGTCGCGCATGCCCAGCGGCCCGAACAGTTCGCGACGCGCGAAGCGTTCGGCATCCACCGCGTTGCCGCCGGCCGCATCGCGGACCACCCGACCAAGCAGCAGATAGCTGAAGTTGCTGTAGCCCCAGACGGTGCCTGGCGGATGGGCGAGCGGCATCGCCGCCGCATAGCCGGCCATGTCCGATTCCAGGAACAGCATGTGCGCCATCGGGCTGAGCGCGCCGGCGGTTTCGTCGAACGGCAGGCCGCTGTCCATGCGCAGCAACTGGTCGAGGGTGACGGCGTGGTGCGGATCCGACGGTGAACGCCAGGCGGCGATCGGCGCGGGCTGGTCCAGCTGCAATTTGCCTTGGCGAACCAGGATGCCGATCAGCGCGTTGACCACCGATTTGGTCAGCGAGTGGGCGTAGATCGGCGTGTCCGGTCCGTAGCCCGGCGCGTAGCGCTCGGCGATCAGCTTGCCGTCGTGCAGCACCACCACGGCCTTGGTCAGGCGCGGGTGCGCGGGGTCGGGTTCGGCGAACGCCTGGTCGAGCGCCTTGCGGATGGCCCGGTCGGTTGCCTCGACCACTTGCGTCTGTGCAAAGCCGCCGGCGATGACATCCGGCTGGAAGCCGGCGGCCTCGGGCACCGGGCCATCCCCGTGCGCGAGCAGGCAGCCCAGGCCGTCGCGGAACACGGCGCGTGCGGCAAAACCGCCCAGGAACGTGGTGCGCACTTCGCGCCGGCGACGGTCCACGTCGTAATGGATCGCGCGGCCGACGGCGCCCATGAGCGGCAACTGTTCTTCCCCGAACGTGCGGTCCGGATCGATCCGGGCGAGGAACGCACTCGCACACAGCGAATGACTGGCCGAGTTCGTGGCGGTGCGGATGAGGTCGTTGCCAACGAGGCCGATCCAGGCCGCGGTAGCGATGACGAGGACGAGCAGGGCGAGCAGAGAGATTTTCAGAAAGCGCATGGTGGTCCGCCTGATCCGGGTTTGTCGGGGCGGCCAGCATCGGCGAAGTGGCGTCGGGCATCGTCCGATCCGGCGGAATCGTACGGCGGCGAAGGGCGGCGCAGGTGCGATCCGCCGGGATCGGACGTCAATGCATGTCGCAACGACCGCCGCCGCAACCACCGAACTCGCGTTCGATGCGGCGGCGAACGGCAGGAATCCGCAGGGCGGGCAGCAGTGGCCAGTAGGCCGGTATTTGTCGGCACAGCAGGGCGAATCCGGCAGCGCCGCGCAAGGTCGTGCCGCTGCGCAGGTCCTGCACCACGACCTCGCCCGGGCGTAAGGTACCCACGGGCGAGACGCCCGTGGAATCCTCGAAACGGCCCAGCCAGTCCAGCCGACGATGCCATCGCGCAAAGCGTGCACACTTCGCGCAGTCCGGGTGGCGATAAAGCCTGATCGAGGCCATGGCCTGGAGCGTCAGTGTTTCGGCGGCTTGTAGCTGCCTACATCCGCCTTCGACGGGATGGCGATGCGATTCCAGCTGTTGATCAGGATGATCGCCATGTTGAGGTCGATCAGCTGCTCTTCGCTGAACTCGGCGCGTGCCTGTTCGTAGACCTCGTCCGGCACACCATGGATCGGGTCGAGCCGGGTCACCGCCTCGCCCCAGGCCAGCGCGGCACGCTCGCGAGCGCTGTAGAACGGCGCCTCGCGCCAGGCCTGCAATACGTACAACCGTTGCTCGGTTTCGCCGGCCGCGCGGGCGTCCTTGCTGTGCATGTCCAGGCAGTAGGCGCAGCCGTTGAGCTGCGAGACGCGCATCAGCACCAGTTCGATAAGGCTTTGTTCGAGGTCGGAATTCTTGACGTATTCGGCCAGGGCGAATAGTGGCTTCACGGCGTCGAGGCGTTTGTTGACGTTGAAACGGGGCATGGGGTTCTCCTTGTACGGTGCGGCCAGGATGGGCCGTTCAGTGCAAGGACGTGGGCGTCGTCGATTTCGTGACAGCTGCCAGCCGGGCGAGTTTGCCGGGGTGGCGCAACGCGTGCACCGCGGTGATGCGGTCGCCGTCGTCGTCGATCCAGCTGGCCGAGATCAGCGTGTCGCCATGCCAGCTGAGCAAGGCTGGGGTGCCGTTGAGCTGGCGGATCTCATGGTGCACGCCGTAGCGCTGCTGCTGCAGGCCGACCTGCATATACAGCCGGGCCAGCCGCTCGGCTCCGTGCAGCGGATGCAGGATGGCCCGGGCCAGGCCACCGCCGTCGGAAACGCCCATGGCATCCTCGGCGAACAGCGCACGCAACGTGGGTATATCGGGCTGCTGCAGTGCCTGCGCGAAGCGTTCGAGCAAGCGGCGTTGCGTGCCGCTATCCGGCAGTGGCTGGCGCGGCCGGTCTTCGCGCAATCGCTGCTTGGCCCGGTGCACGCGCTGGCGGCAGGCATCCTCGCTGATGTCGAGCATGGCGGCCGTCTCGGCGTGGCTATAGTCGAACACCTCGCGCAACAGAAAGGCGGCGCGTTCCTCGGCGCTCAGCCGCTCCAGCAGCAACAGGAAGGTGAGCGTCAGGCTTTCGGCGCGTTCCAGCTGTGCCTCGGGTTGATCGGCATCGACGGTCAGCGGCTCCGGCAGCCACGGCCCGGAATAGTGTGCGCGCTCGGTCTTGGCGCGGCGCAGGCGATCAAGCGCAATGCGCGTGGTGACTGTGACCAGCCATGCCTCCGGATCGTCCAGCGCGCCGACGTCCTGCGCATGCCAGCGCAGCCATGCGTCGTGCAATACGTCCTCCGCATCGGTGGGCGTACCGAGCATGCGGTAGGCCAGGCCGAACAGACGCTGGCGGTGTTGCTGGAACAGGGCGGTTTGCGGATCCATGGGACGCTCCGGGGAAAGGACGTTACCAGGACGCACGAGTGGGGCCGAACGTGACCGCTCAGCGGAAGATCGGCCAGGGCGCCAGAAAGATCAGCCAGATCAGCAGCAGGATGCCGACGTACTTGCAGGCTTTGTAGAGTTTCTTGTTGCGGCTCTTGAACGCCACCTTGAAGCGGTGGCCGGCGCCCTTGCGACGCTGGCTGAGCGCGAACAGGCGGTTCACGAAGCCGGTTTTCTCCGCTTCGCCTTCGGTGTTGGGCGAGGCGGTGATCTTGCCCATGAACACGCCAACCCGATGATTGATCGCGTTCATCCAGCGCGTGCGCAACGGCCGCTCGATGTCGGCAAACAGGATCACCCTTGTCTGTCCGCTGGTGTTCTCGGCCCAGTGCACATAGGTTTCGTCGAATACCACGTCCTTGCCATCGCCCCAGGCGTGTTCCTCGCCATCGACGAAGATGCGGCAGCTGCGCGAGTTCGGCGTGATCAGGCCCAGGTGGTAGCGCAGCGATCCGGCGAACGGGTCGCGATGTGGATTGAGCTTGGAGCCCGGTGGCAGCAGCGCGAACATCGCTGCCTTCACACTGGGAATCGACTTCAGCAAGGCCACTGTCTGCGGGCACAGCGTCTCGGCCGAGGCCAGCGGCTCGCCGTACCACTTCAGGTAGAAACGCTTCCAGCCCTGTTTGAAGAAGCTGTTGAAACTGGCGTCGTCGTTCTTCGCGGCGGCGCGGATGTAACCCTCGTCGAACAAGTGGTTTGCCTCGTCGCGAATCACCTGCCAGTTTGCCTGCAGCAGGTCCAGCTGCGGAAAGCCGCGACGATCGAGGATGGGTTTTGCCGGCACCGCGGAGAATGCGTACATCAACAGGTTGTAAGGCGCGAAGATCGCCGAGTGATCGACCAGCTGGCGATCGAAACGCAGCCGCACGCGGCCACGCAAATGCACCAGCAACACGCACAGCGCGAAGAACGCGAACAGGGCCAGCAGGACGAGGCGGGGAGCGAGGATCATTCGACGGACACAACCATGGCAGTGCGATCAGGCTGCCATTCTACTCGTTTGCATGTGGGCAACGGTTTGCCCAGATAACCCGTTCAGTGTCGCAGGACGTGGACATCGCCGCCGCCCGGCCGATGGGCACGCTGCAGCGCCCGATGCACATACGCCACCGCGCGTCGCACCGCCGATCTTGCCGTACGGCCACGTGCCAGTTCCGCGGCGATCGCTGCGGCCAGCGTGCAGCCGGTGCCGTGACCTTCCAGTGGCAGCCGTGGGTGGCGCAGTTCCAGTACGCCACGGGCGTCGTAATAACGATCGACGACGTCGCTGCCATCGGCGTGACCGCCCTTGAGCAGCACGCCACCTGCGCCGAGTGCGAGCAACGCGGCACCGGCCTTGTCGCACTGCGCGGATGTCCGGATGCGGCAACCAAGCAGTGCCTCGGCTTCGGGCAGGTTGGGCGTGAGAATGTCCGTCAGCGGAACCAATTCACCGAGCAGCACGTCGATCGCGGCCTCGTCCAGCAGGCGTGCGCCGCTGGTGGCGATCATCACCGGGTCGACCACCAGCCACGCCGGTTTGCGCGCAGCCATTTCACGTGCGACCAGGCGGGTGATGGAGGCACTGCCGAGCATGCCGGTCTTCACCGCGGCGATCGGGAAATCGTCGAATAGTGCGGCGATCTGGCTGCGGATGTGCGCCTGTGGCACCGCATGCACGGCGCTGACCCCGCGGGTGTTCTGCGAGGTGATGGCGGTGATTGCAGTAAGCCCGTGCACCCCGAGCGCATGGAAAGTCTTCAGATCAGCCTGGATGCCCGCGCCGCCTCCCGAGTCGGAGCCGGCGATGGTGAGGGCGATCTGAGGAGGCGTCGAGGCTGGCATGCAGGTAGTTCGGCTGGATGTGGGAGCGGCTTCAGTCGCGATTCGCTCCGTCGCGGCAGAAGCCGCTCCCACAGTGTAGGCATTGTGCGTACTTACAACGTTTCCGCCGCGAAGTCCGCCAGCCGCGAACGTTCGCCACGACGCAGCGTGATGTGTGCCGAGTGCTCCCAGTTCTTGAAACGATCGACCGCATAGGTGAGGCCGGAGGTGGTCTCGGTGAGATAGGGCGTGTCGATCTGCTCGACGTTGCCGAGGCAGACGATCTTGGTGCCGGGGCCGGCCCGAGTGACCAGGGTTTTCATCTGCTTCGGGGTGAGGTTCTGCGCCTCGTCGATGATCAGGTAACGCGACAGGAAGGTACGCCCGCGCATGAAGTTGAGCGAACGGATCTTGATGCGCGAGGCGAGCAGGTCGTTGGTGGCCTGGCGACCCCAGCTACCGCCGTCCTCGGGGTTGGCCAGCACCTCGAGGTTGTCGGTCAGTGCGCCCATCCATGGCGTCATCTTTTCTTCTTCGGTACCGGGCAGGAAGCCGATGTCCTCACCGACCGAGACGGTGGCGCGGGTCATGATGATCTCGCGGTAGCGCTGCTGATCCATCACCTGCGCCAGGCCGGCGGCCAGCGCCAGCAGGGTCTTGCCGGTGCCGGCGTTGCCGAGCAGGGTGACGAAATCGACATCCGGATCCATCAGGGCGTTGAGCGCGAAATTCTGTTCGCGGTTGCGCGCGCCGATGCCCCACACGTGATGGTTGGCGTGCGAGTGATCGTCCAGCAGCACCAGGGTGGCGCTGGTTTCGTCGAGGTGAAGCACGCGCAATTCGACCGCGTTCTCGCCGGGCAGGAACAGGCATTCGTTGGGATACCAGGCGTCCTGCTCGCGGCGATCCACCTGATAGAAGGTGCGCCCGCGCTCGGTCCACGACTTTACTTCCGGGTGCTGGTCCCAGAAATCTTCCGGCAGTTCCGCAGAGCCGGTATAGAGCAGGGCGAAATCGTCGAGCGCGCGGTCGTTCTCATAGTCCTCGGCGACGAGCCCATTGATGCTCGCCTTGATCCGCAGGTTGATGTCCTTGGTGACCAGGATCACGTTGCGTTCGGGGTTCTGGTCGCGCAGTTCGATCACCGCCGCCAGGATCTGGTTGTCCGCCTTGGCGTGGCCGTTGCTGCTGGTGCGATGCTGGAAATACAGGCGGCCGACGGACGCGCCGCGCTTGAGCTTGATGCCTTGCGGATTGCTCAGCTCCAGTCCGTCGGCGAGGTCGTGCTGCTTGCCCAGCTCGATCAGTTCGTTGAGGAAGCGGCTGACCTGACGGCCGTTGCGCGAGACTTCCGAGGCGCCCTTCTTTTTTTCGTCCAGTTCCTCCAGCACGGTCATCGGGATGAAGACGTCGTGTTCCTCGAAGCGGAACAGCGATGTCGGGTCATGCAGCAGGACGTTGGTGTCGAGAGCGTAGATGCGCTTGCTTCCGGTCATGCGGAAGTGTCCTCGCTGGTGGGTGGATGAAGGGATGAAAACGCACGGCCGGTGAAGGCCACGCGTTGGCGCAGGGCACGGGGGAGAATGATGAACGGCGGCGGGGTCACTGGGCGGCGATGGCGTCGAGCACGATCTGGGCGTGGCCCGTTACTTTTACGCCGCGCCATTCGCAGGCCAGCTTTCCCTCGGGATCGATCAGAAAGGTGCTGCGCACGATTCCCATGTGGCGCTTTCCGTAAAGGACTTTTTCGTGGATCACATCAAATGCGCTGCACCAGGTTTCATCAGGGTCGGATACCAGCGGAAACGGCAGTTCCTGCTTCGCCGCAAAGTTTGCATGCGATTTCACCGAATCGCGTGACACGCCGATGACTTGCGCATGGCTTCGCCGGAAAGCCGGATAGAGGTCGCGGAAATCCTTCGCTTCGTTGGTGCAGCCCGGGGTGCTGTCCTTGGGATAGAAATACACCACGACCCACTGGCCCTTGAGGTCGGTGAGTTTCAGTTCGGTGCCATCGCCGGTGAGGCCTTTCAGCGGAGGTGGTTTCTTGCCGATATCAGGCATGAGGGATCCTGCGCGGCGGTACCACGCCACGATCGTGAATGGAAAAGGGGTTGGTGAAGTGGCCGGGAAGCGTTGCGCCGTGGCGGAGCCGACGGGACGCTTGCGTGCGTCCGGGGCAATGGGGCATGAATCGACACGCTGGTTGCAATGCAACGACCCTCCGGCAGTTCACGGGCACAGACTAGCGCGGGCGGGGCAGCAGAAAACAGTCCTTGTCAGATGACAGGGATCGCGCGATGCTCAGAACTTCACGGGGTCCATGATGGCGTCCAGATTCAGGCCGTCGCACAACTCCAGGAAGTCATCGCGCAGCGCGGCAATATGTATCTCCGCCGGGATGCCGATGGTGAACTGGGCCTGGAACATCTCCGCACCGGTCTGCATGGCCTGGTAACGCGTCGAGTTCAGTTGTTCCACGCTGATCCCGTGCTGGGTGAAGAACTCCACGATCCGCACCACGATGCCCGGCCGGTCGGCCGCCACTACCTCCACCAGATACGGCAGCAGGTGCGAGCTGTTTTCGCGCAATCCCGTGCGGTAGTGCACCAGCCGCAGACTCTCGTCGCGGGCCAGTTTGGTCAGCGCGGTTTCGAGCTTGGCCAGCGCATCCCATGCGCCACTGGCCAACAGCATCAGCGAGATTTCCGTACCTATCGTCGAGACGCGCGATTCGGACAGGTTGCAACCGGCATCGGCGACGCGTCTGGCCAGCGCCAGCAACGGCGACTTGCTCGCCGGGGTGAGCGCCTGGATCAGCAACTGGTTGTCGTTGCCTGGGCGCGCTGACACGGAAGAGGATGATCCGGAAGAAGGTTTCAAAAGGGTCTGCCTGTGGACGATGTCAGCCGCGCGGTGCGGAATCACGAGACTACTCTGTTCGAGCTTACTTGCCCGCCTCGCAAGGCGGCAAGTAACATGCGAGGCTTGCCTTGTAGCGGAATCGAGTCTTGAACATTCGCGGTAGCATCTGCGCGCTGGCTACTCCATTTACGGTCGATGGCGGACTCGATCTGGCCGCGTTCGGCCGGTTGCTCGACCATCAGCTGGCCGGTGGCACGCAGGCGTTGGTGGTGGCCGGTTCCACCGGCGAAGCGCACATGCTGGAGCACGCCGAATTCGATCGTCTGCTGGCGTTCGCGGTCAGCCACGTGGCTGGGCGAGTGCCGGTGATTGCCGGTACCGGCGAGGCGGGTACCGCCAAGACGGTGGCGATGACTCGCCGTGCCCAGGCACTGGGCGCCGATGCGGCGCTGGTGGTGGTGCCGTATTACGTGCGTCCTACACAGGATGGCCTGCGCCGGCATTTCCTCGAAGTGGCCGACCATGGCGGTCTGCCGGTGTTGCTGTACAACGTGCCGACCCGCACCGGCTGCGATCTGTTGCCGGAGACCGTGGCTGGCCTGCGCGATCATCCGGGGATCGTCGGAATCAAGGAGGCGCGCGGTGATCGCGAACGGATTTGTGCGCTGGCGGAACTTGTGCGCACGGATTTCGTCTATCTGTCCGGCGACGACGGAAGTGCTGGCGAAGCCATGCTGGCCGGCGCCGCTGGCACCATTTCAGTGGTGGCCAACCTGGTGCCGCGGGCCTTTCGTGATCTATGCGATGCGGCCACGGCAGGTGACAGGGCGGCAACCGAACGGTGTCATGCGGCGCTTGAACCCCTGGTGCAGGCGCTCGACTGCGCGCCGAACCCGATGGCGGTCAAGGCCGGGCTGCTGGCGTTGGGGCTGGGATTGGCCTTGCCCAGGCTGCCACTGGTGGAACTGAACGACGGTCCGGATCGCGCTCGATTGCACCAAGCGCTGTCCAGTCTGGCATCCTTGACGACTGCGGCCGGTTGACGGTTGCCTGACTTACTCACGGAATCTGATTACATGAAGAAAACCTCGCTCCTCCTGGCCTTGCCGGCCGTGGCTCTCAGCGGCCTGCTGCTCACCGGATGCGGCGCGTTTCGCTCGCACAAGGCGTGGGATACCGCCAAGCAGGAGTCGCCGCTCGAGATTCCGCCGAACCTCGATCGGCCTTCGACCAGTGAAGCGTTGGTGATCCCGCCGCCGGGTGCGAACCAGCCGACGGCCAATGGCGCGACGGCGAGCGTTGCCAGTGCCGCTGGCCAGATCACCGATGGTTTTGTGGTGGCCGACAACGTCGACAACACCTACCAGCGCGTGGGCAAGGTGCTGGAGGGCGGCAACCTGGGTCAGCTGGCCGGTCACGACGATGCCACGCACAGCTATACGCTGAACGTTTCCGACGCGATGGCCAAGCAGAAGAAGAGAGGTTTCTTCGGCCGCATGTTCGGTCGTCACAAGGACGTTTCCGATCGCGCCGCGGGCGGTGCGTCGCATCAGGTGCAGGTCAGCATCAACAGCAGTGGCGCGAATGCCAGCGAGGTGCGTGCCCAAGGCGATGCCGCGGCAGTGGCCAAGCTGATCGACACGTTGAAATCGAGTCTCGGAGGCTGATCCTTCGCGGCCTCGTCGCATAAAAAACGCCGCCTCAGGGGCGGCGTTTTTTTGCATGTAGCGAGAGATTCAACGTTCCAGCAGCGAAAGCTTGTCCGGCTTGCCTTCCCAGTCCTTGGCGTCGGTCGGGCTGTCCTTGCGCTCGGTGATCACTGGCCAGCCCTTGGCCAGCTCGGCATTGAGCACCACGAAGGCTTCCTGGCCTGCAGGCACGTCGTCTTCCGGATAAATCGCGTTGATCGGGCACTCCGGCTCGCACAGGGTGCAATCGATGCACTCGTCCGGATCGATCACCAGAAAATTGGGGCCTTCGTGGAAGGCGTCGACCGGGCAGACCTCAACGCAATCGGTGTATTTGCACTTGATGCAGTTGTCGATGACGACGAAAGTCATGAAAGCAATTCACCTGTAAGGTGGCGGTCGAGAGGCTCTTGTGAAGAGTGCGGCCATGGTGCCCGCTTTTGGTCTGGCCACTGGCCGGCAGATGCGGTTATCGAGACCCTTCCGGATAACGGCAATCACGAACGATGGCAAAGGCAGATGGTGCTCCCTACGAGACTCGAACTCGTGTTCCCGCCTTGAGAGGGCAGTGTCCTAGGCCACTAGACGAAGGGAGCGTTATGCTGCGAGGCGCGCTAGTATAACGGAATTGTTTCGCGCGGCAATGGCTTGGCATGCATCGGCCTGCACCTCGCGAGGCATGCTCCGCCGGTCGTGCATCATGCGTGCTGTGGAGCGGTTCGCGGTGCCGCGCATCGCGATATTCAACAACCAAGGGCGGCATCGCCCCGCAAGGATTTCGACCGCTTGAATCCCGAATCAAGGACCGACCTCACGCCCGCGCTGCGGATCATTCCGCGCGACCAGCACATCATCTCCCGCAGGAACATCAGCAAGGCCGCCTTGCGGGTGCTGTATCGCCTGAACGAAGCCGGTTACACGGCGTACCTGGTCGGCGGAGCGGTACGCGACCTGCTGTTGGGCTTGCAGCCGAAGGATTTCGACGTTGCCACCAGCGCCACTCCGGACGAGGTGAAGAAGCTGTTCCGCAATTGCCGCCTGATCGGCCGCCGCTTCCGCCTGGCCCACGTGGTGTTTGGTCCGGAGATCATCGAGGTGGCGACTTTCCGCGGCCTTGGCGAGGAGGGTGGCGAGGGTGACCGCCACATCGTCGACGGTCGCATCGTGCGCGACAACATCTGGGGCACCATCGAAGAGGACGCGATCCGCCGCGATTTCCGCGTCAACGCGATGTACTACGACATCAGCGACTTCTCCGTGCGCGACTATGTTGGCGGCATGCGCGACCTGCACGATCGCGTACTGCGGCTGATCGGCGATCCGGACGTCCGCTACCACGAGGATCCGGTGCGCATGCTGCGCGCGGCGCGTCTGGCTGCGAAGCTGGACATGCGCATCGACACGGCGGCCATGGCGCCGTTCGAATCGCTTGGTCCGCTGCTGGCCGACGCGGCGCCGGCAAGACTGTTCGACGAATCGCTGAAAATGTTCCTCAGCGGCAACGGGCTGAAAAGTTTCCGCATGCTGGAGCAATGCGGCCTGCTGAAGTTCCTGTTCCCCGCCACCGCGCGTGCGCTCAAACGCGGTGACGAGGCGCTGCGATCGCTGGTCGAACATGGCCTGGCGAACACCGATGCGCGCATTGCCGAAGGCAAGTCGGTGACTCCCGCGTTCCTGTTTGCGGTATTGCTGTGGGGCGAGGTGCGCGATGTGGCGCACCACTGGATCGCCCGCGGCCAGGACAGCAACGAGGCTTGGGCACGCGCCGCGGCCCAGGTGGTTGGCGAGCAATGCCAGCGCGTGGCGATCCCGCGCCGCTTCACCTTCACCATGGAAGAGATCTGGTCGCTCCAGCCACGGTTCGAGCAGATCCAGCGCAAGCGGGTATTCCGCCTGATGACCCATCCGCGTTTTCGCGCTGCGTTCGACTTTCTGTTGTTGCGTGCGGACGAATCGCCAGCCATGCGCGAGCTGGGTCAATGGTGGGCACATGCACAGCAATTGCCACAGGACGTGCTGGCGGCGGCGTTGCCTGCCGGCGGCGGTGCGGCCGAACCCCATGTAGCTGCACCGGTGGCGGCGCGGCCGCCGCGCCCACGAAGGCGTCGACGCAAACCGGGCAAATCGGACTCCGTGTGACGCTGGCTTACGTCGCGCTGGGCAGCAACCTCGGCGATCCGCAACAACAACTGCTCGCTGCGATGGACGCGCTGGCCAGCCTTGCCGACACCCGCTTGCTGCGGCGTTCGCGGTTATACCGCACGCCGCCATGGGGCGTGCTGGAACAGCCACCCTTCATCAATGCCGCGGTCGAGCTGGACACCGGCCTGTCGCCGCACGCCTTGCTGGACGCCTTGCTGATCATCGAGCAACGCGCCGGCCGCGTGCGTGGCGAGCGCAACGGACCGCGCGTGCTTGACCTGGATCTGCTCCACGTCGACGGCGTGCAACTCGATGATGCCCGGCTGACCCTGCCACACCCGCGCATGGCCGAACGCGCGTTCGTGCTGCTGCCGTTGCATGACATTGCGCCAACGTTGCGGCTGCCTGACCAGCATACGGTGGCCGAACGACTTGGCATGCTCGATCTTGCCGGTTGCGAAAGACTGCCTTGAACTCCTGGTGGCGTGCCGGATAATCGACGCCCACCTCCCACTCCAGGAATTGCCGTGTACGTGCAGAACGCCAGCGTCCCCGACCGCAAGCCAGTGACCGTGCCCGGCCTGCTTGCGATGAAGGCGCAGGGACAGCGCATCGTGATGCTCACCGCTTATGACGCCAGCTTCGCCTGGCAACTGGAGGCGGCCGGTGTGGATATCGCGCTGGTCGGCGATTCGCTCGGCATGGTGGTGCAGGGACATCGCAGCACGCTGCCGGTGACGCTCGATCACATGGTCTATCACACCGCTGCCGTGGCGCGTGGACTGTCGGCGACACTGCTGGTGGCGGACCTGCCGTTCATGGCCGATCGCGATGTCGCGCATACGCTGGAAGCTGGCGCGAGACTGGTCGGCGAAGCAGGCGCCGCGATGGTGAAGATCGAAGGCGGGGCACCGCATATCCTCGAAGCGATCGCTGCCTTGACTGTGCGGGCGATCCCGGTTTGTGCACATCTGGGCCTCACGCCGCAGTCGGTGCACAAGTTCGGCGGATTCCGCATCCAGGGCCGCGAGCAGGCGGCGGCGGATCGGGTGCTGGCCGATGCATTGGCCGTGCAGGCGGCGGGCGCGAACCTGCTGGTCATGGAAGGTGTGCCGGTCGAGCTTGGCCAGCGCGTGACCGCGGCGCTGAACATCCCGGTGATCGGCATCGGCGCCGGCCCGCATTGCGACGGCCAGGTGCTGGTGATCCACGACATGCTCGGCATCACGCCAGGCAAGCGACCCAAGTTCAGCAAGGATTTCCTGGCGGGGCGCGATTCTGTGGGCGCGGCGATTGCCGCCTATGCCGAGGATGTGCGCAGCGGCGCGTTCCCCGCACCCGAACATTGTTTCAACTGATCAACGAGTCGACACAGCATGCAAACCGTCCAAGACGCCCCCGCCTTGCGCGCCGCCATCCGCGGCTGGCGCAGCAAGGGCCAGACTGTGGGCTTCGTGCCGACCATGGGCAACCTGCATGCAGGTCACCAATCGCTGATCAAGCTGGCGCGGGCACGCACCGAGCGGGTCGTTGCCAGCGTATTCGTCAACCCGACCCAGTTCGGTCCGAACGAGGATTTCGAGCGCTATCCGCGCACCCTGGTGCAGGATCAGGCGGCGTTGGCCGAGCAGGATTGCGATCTGCTGTTTGCGCCCGACGTGGCAACGATGTATCCGTTCGGCCCCGAACACAGTGTCAGCGTGCGCGTGCCGCAGATCACCGATACGCTGGAAGGTGCGCATCGACCGGGCCACTTCGATGGCATGGCCACGGTGGTCTGCAAACTGTTCAACCTGGTACAACCCGACGTGGCGGTGTTCGGCCAGAAGGACTTCCAGCAGCTGAAAGTGATCGAACGGATGGTGCGCGACCTGTCGCTGCCGATCAAAGTCATGGCCGCGCCCATCCTGCGCGCCGACGACGGCCTGGCATTGAGTTCGCGCAACCAGTACCTGAGCACCGAAGAGCGCACGCGCGCCCCGTTGATTCACGACACCCTGCAGAAGATGCGCGAACTGCTCGACCAGGGGCATCCGTGGCAGGCGCTTGAGCAGACGGCGGCCGCGCGCCTGGTGCGTGCCGGTTTTGTCCCCGATTACGTGGTGATCCGCCGTATCGAGGACCTGGCTGAACCCGTCCCGGGCCAGCGCGATGGCCTGATTGCCCTGGTTGCCGCCCGCCTGGGCGGTACCCGCCTGATCGACAACTTGCTGTTCGATTGAGGCGCCCGCATATCGGGGCCGATGTCGATGATGTTGCGGTGCAGCGTCATCGGTTCGATAATCGTCGACTTTGCAGAGCCCCTGCCGGAAGAACGTCATGCACCTGAACATGCTCAAGGCCAAGATCCATCGCGTCACGGTGACCCACGCCGAGCTGCACTACGAAGGCTCGATTGCCATCGACGGCCTGCTGCTGGACGCCTCCGGCATCCGCGAGTACGAACAGATCCACGCCTGGAACGTCAACAGCGGCCAGCGCTTCGTCACCTACGCACTGCGTGCCGAAGAGGGTTCGGGCATCATTTCGGTCAATGGCAGCGCAGCGCGCAGCGCCCAGGCCGGCGATCTCCTCATCATCGCCGCCTTCGCGCAGTTGAGCGAAGCGGAGCTTGAGAAATTCGAGCCGACCCTGGTCTATGCCGATGCGAAGAACGGCATCTCGCACACCAACCGTTCGATTCCCAAGCAGATGGCCGCTGCCTGAGTTGTCGCGTTCGCGTTCAGCGCTGCTGTTTCGCCAACGCCCAGGCCACATGTTCGCGCAAGATCGCCGAAGCGTGGTCGGCGCGTGCATCGAGCGCTTGACGAGCCAGCTCTGATGGCGGCGCATTGCCCAGTGCCACCGCGATGTTCCGCAACCAGCCTTCGTAGCCGGTGCGGCGGATCGCCATGCCTTCGGTGCGCTTGAGGAACTCTTCCTCGCTCCAGCCAAACAGTTCGATTAGCTTGGCACCGTCCAGACGGTGGCGCGGCGCGAAATCCGGTTCGGTGGTTTCCTGTGCGAACTTGTTCCACGGGCATATGAGCTGGCAGTCGTCGCAACCGAAGATGCGGTTGCCGATCGGTGTGCGGAATTCTTCCGGAATGCTGCCCTTCAACTCGATCGTGAGATAGGAAATGCAGCGTTTTGCATCCAGCTGGTAGGGCCCCACGATCGCCTGCGTCGGGCAGATCTCGATGCAGCGGCTGCAGCTGCCGCAATGCGCGCTGGCGGGTTCATCCACCGGCAACGGCAGGTCGGTGTAGAGCTCGCCGAGGAAGAAGTAGGAGCCAGCCCTGCGATTGATCAACACGGTGTGCTTGCCGATCCAGCCCAGTCCCGCATTGCGTGCCAGTGCCTTTTCCAGCACCGGGGCAGAATCCACATAGGCGCGGTAACCGAAGTCGCCGACCACGTCGTGGATGCGTTCGGCCAGTTTCTGCAGCCGGCTGCGCATGAGCTTGTGGTAGTCGCGGCCCAGCGCGTAACGCGAAACGTAGCCGGATTCGGGATCCTGCAGCACGCTCCAGGCGTTGGCGGTGCCCGGTGGGATGTAGTCCATGCGTACCGAAATCACCCGTCGCGTGCCCGGTTCCAGCTCGGCCGGGCGGGTGCGCTTGCTGCCGTGCCGGGCCATGTATTCCATGTCGCCGTGGTGCCCGTGCGCAAGCCAGCGTTCCAGGTGCTGCTCGTCCTCGCCGAGATCGGTGCCGCTGATGCCGGCCTCGGCAAAGCCAAGCTCGCTCGCCCAGCGTTTGATGTCGCGGGCGAGGCTGGCGTAATCGGGAGCGGGATGGATGTCGGTGCTGGACATCCGCCTATTGTAAAGGCGGCCCATGCCTATAATTCACGCATGCCTGCCCATCCCTACAGCCGTGATCTCCATACCGTCGAGCAACTGCATGCCATGGAGCAGGCCGCACGGTCGGCGTTGGGTATTTCCGGTCAGGAGCTGATGCGGCGTGCCGCCAGCGCCGCGCTCAACAGCTTGCGTCGGCACTGGCCGTCGGTGCGACATATCTGCATCCATTGCGGACCGGGAAACAATGGTGGCGACGGTTTTCTGCTCGGCGTGCTGGCGCGCGAGGCAGGACTGCGGGTCGAACTGGTGGCGCTGACATCCTCCTCGCGCGGTGAAGCGGCCGTGGCACGCGAGGCGTGGCAAGCGAACGGCGGCCGGGTGCTGCTGTGGGATGCGGAAGGTGAGTTGCCCGAGGTGGAGCTGCATGTGGATGCGTTGTATGGCATCGGTCTCAACCGTGCTCCCGACACAGCAGCGAGTCGGCTGATCGAACAGATCAACCTCAGCGGACAGCCCGTGCTGGCGTTGGACGTGCCCAGCGGACTGGACACCGATAGTGGCCATTGTCCCGGCGCAGCGGTTCGCGCGGATGTGACGGTGACCTTCATCGCCGGCAAGCGCGGGCTGCATACCGGACGCGCTGTCGATCAAGTGGGCATGATCGAACTGGCGACGCTGGGCGTGCCTGACAGTGTGTACATGGATGCTCCGCCCGATGCGCAACTAGTGCTCGCCGAAGCGCTGCCGCCGCGGGCGCGCTACGCCAACAAAGGCGATTACGGCCATGTACTGGTGATAGGCGGCGAGCATGGCATGGCCGGCGCGGCGCGGCTGGCTGGTGAGTCCGCGTTGCGCACCGGCGCTGGCCTGGTCAGCGTGGCGACGCGTGCCGAACACGTTTTTGCCTTGAACACCGCGCGCCCGGAACTGATGGTGCGTGGGGTCGATGGTCCGCAGACACTGGCGCCGATGCTCGAGCGTGCCAGCGTGCTGGCGCTCGGCCCGGGCCTGGGGCAGGGCGCCTGGGGGCATGCGTTGTGGCTGACCGCGCTGGATGCCAACAAGCCGCTGGTACTCGATGCCGACGGCCTTAACCTATTGGTGCGCGAACCGCGCCGTTTCATTGCGCCGACGATACTGACGCCCCATCCGGGCGAAGCCGCACGATTACTCGGCGTGTCCACGACCGTCGTCGAGCAGGATCGTTTTTCCGCCGCACGGGAATTGGCAAAACGCCACGCCGCCGTCGTGGTGTTGAAGGGAGCCGGCAGCCTGGTTGCCGATCCATCTGGACGTCTGGACGTCTGTCCGTGGGGTAATCCCGGGATGGCATCCGGTGGCATGGGCGACCTGCTTACCGGCATCGTGGCGGCCTTGCTGGCTCAGGGCTGCAGCGCATGGCAGGCAGCCTGTCTTGGTGTGAGCCTGCACGCGCGCGCGGGGGATCGCGCTGCGCTATCGGGCGAGCGGGGCCTGCTGGCCAGCGACCTGCTCGATCCATTGCGCGCGCTGGGCAATGGCGTGGCGGGTAGCGAGCGTGCGCATGACTGAGCACGCCGGGGTGGATCACATCGAATTCGGACGGGAGTGGCCGTTGCCGGATGAAGCTGCCACGGCGGCGTTGGCCGTGCAACTGGCGAGTGTGCTCGATGAGGGGCTGGTGCTGTATTTACACGGCCCGCTGGGTGCCGGCAAAACCAGTTTCGCCCGTGCCCTGTTGACGGCGCTGGGTGTGGATGAACGGGTCAAGAGCCCAACCTACAGCCTGGTCGAAGGCTACGCCGCGCGGGACCGTCTGGCCTGGCATCTGGATCTCTACCGGATCGCCGATCCGGGCGAGCTGGAATGGCTGGGCCTGGACGCGTTGGCCGATCCGGCGGCGCTGGTCTTGGTGGAATGGCCCGAACGCGGCGCCGGCGCCCTGCCGGCCGCGGACTTGGAGCTTCGTCTGGATTACCTCGAATCCGGCCGTCAGGCGTTGCTGCGCGCTTTCACCGTGCGCGGTGAACGATTGCTGGGCAGGCTGCCCGGGCGAAGCTAAGTAGTGGTTTCTCTTTGGGAAATGTTCGATCCAGCCATTATGGAAAGGATCTGTTCGGAATGTGCGACTTGCGGGCGATAACTTGACGCGACCTGATGAATGCCCTGCAGGTCATGGATATTCAAGGAAAAACCTGCTTGCATTCGACGAATGACTGCGTTTCAATGCGGCTCATGAAGGGATACCTGAACAACTGGGGTGGATTTGTCGCCATCGCGATCATGGCGGCGATGCCGTTTTTGGCAAGCCGGGCGGCGGAGCTCAATGGCGCCCGTGTCTGGGCGGGTCCCGAATACACCCGTGTGGTTTTCGATGCCGCTGGTCCGCTGCAGTACACGATCAGCCAGAAAACAGGCGAAATCGTCATCGATCTGTCCGATAGCCGGGTGACCCATGAGTTTTCCGATCCGGCCGCGCAAGGCCTGTTTCGGGGCATGAGCCATGCCCGCATCGGCGAGCGCCTGCTGGTCACGGCCAAGGTCGATCCGGTCAGTCGATTGAAGAGCTTCGTGCTCAAGCCGACCAGCGGCAGCAACTATCGCCTGGTGCTGGACATCTACCCCGACGGCAAGGGCAGCAGCCAAGCCGTGGCCGATACGACCGCCCAGGTATCCATCAGATCCACTTCCGTGAAGCCGGCTGCCAG